>NZ_JALZ01000009.1 GCF_000521785.1 Roseivivax halodurans JCM 10272 | reverse complement strand
AGCATAATACGCTTCATGTGTATCTCCTCCCTCTTCTACGTCGGGCTGCATCTCCCGAGTGTCAGGACTCATAGCCGATAGATGACCGTCGCGGCGAGTGCGTTGGCCGACAGAAAGACCTTCGGACACCTGTCGTAGCGTGTGGCGACACGGCGCCAGTCCTCAATGCACGAACATGATCTCGATACGATGTCGGCGCCGGCGCTTGTCGTATTCGATCGGGGCTGCGCGGGAGACTCCACCGCAACCCTTTGCGATTGACGACGATAATGCCCCCCCAGAACACGCCCGTCGTCACCCGCGGCTTGCCGTGAAACTTTGGAGAGTAGCGCCGTAACCGCTCGATCCGCGCAACGCTCGGCCGGTAATGCCAACCACGCCGGGTGGCCGATGGTCCACTCTTCCGCTCGAAAGCCTTGAAACTATGGGGACTTACAGCGTCTTGGTAGGCCCGGAGGGACTCGAACCCCCAACCAAAGCGTTATGAGCGCTCTGCTCTAACCAATTGAGCTACAGGCCCGCCGTGGGGGCCGATGTTGCAGCCCGCGCGGGCGGCGTCAAGCAGGCTTGCCCCATTGCCCGCCCGCGTCCCTTGCGCTACCGGACGGCGCAGATCGAGAAGGGGCAGCGCCATGAGCGACAAGACCGGGATCACCTATGCCGAGGCGGGCGTCGACATCGATGCCGGCAACGCGCTCGTCGAGCGGATCAAGCCCGCCGCCAGGCGCACCGACCGTCCGGGCACCATGGCCGGGCTCGGCGGCTTCGGCGCGCTCTTCGATCCGAAGGCCGCAGGCTTCGAGGATCCGGTGCTCGTCGCCGCCACGGACGGCGTCGGCACCAAGCTGCGCATCGCCATCGACACCGGCCATGTCGGCGGCGTCGGTATCGACCTCGTCGCGATGTGCGTGAACGATCTGGTCTGCCAGGGGGCGGAGCCGCTCTTCTTCCTTGACTACTTCGCCACCGGCAAGCTCGATACGGACACCGCCGCGCGCGTGGTCGAGGGCATCGCGGAAGGCTGCGTGCAGGCTCGATGCGCGCTCATCGGCGGCGAGACCGCCGAGATGCCCGGCATGTATCCCGCGGGAGACTTCGACCTCGCCGGCTTCGCTGTCGGCGCGATGGAGCGGGGCACCGCGCTCCCCGATGGCGTCGCGCAAGGCGACGTCCTTCTCGGCCTCGGCTCGGACGGCGTGCATTCCAACGGCTATTCCCTCGTCCGCCGCATCGTCGAGATGTCGGGCCTCGGCTGGGACGCGGACTGCCCCTGGGGCGAGGGCACGCTCGGCGCCACGCTGCTGGCGCCGACGCGGCTCTATGTCCGCCCGGTGCTGGACGCGATCCGCGCGGGCGGCGTTCATGCCGCTGCGCACATCACCGGCGGCGGGCTGACCGAGAACCTGCCGCGCGTCCTGCCCGACGGGCTCGGCGCCGAGATCGACCTCTCGGCATGGCAGCTTCCGCGCGTCTTCGGCTGGCTCCGCGACGAGGGCGGCATGGAAGAGGCCGAGATGCTCAAGACCTTCAACTGCGGCATCGGCATGGTGCTCGCCGTCGATCCCTTACGCGCGGAGGCGATCGAGAAACTGCTCGCCGAGGCCGGCGAGACCGTCACGCGCGTTGGCCGTGTCGCGGCCGGGCAGGGGGTCTCCTACGAGGGCAGCCTCGCCTGATGCGCGTCGCCATCCTGATCTCGGGGGGGCGGGTCGAACATGGTCACGCTGGCCGACAGCATGACCGGCGACCATCCGGCGCGGCCCTGCCTCGTCCTCTCGAACAAGCCGCAGGCGGGCGGGCTCGCCAGGGCCGCGGACCGCGGCATTCCGACCGCAATCGTCGATCACCGCCCCTTCGGCACCGATCGCGCCGCCTTCGAGGCGGAGCTGACGCGGGTGCTCGAGACCGCGCAGCCCGATCTCATCTGCCTGGCGGGGTTCATGCGCGTCCTGACCGAGGGGTTCGTTGCGCGCTGGCAGGGGCGGATGCTCAACATCCACCCCTCGCTTCTGCCGAAATACCGCGGCCTTCACACCCATGCCCGGGCGATCGAGGCGGGGGATGCGATGCACGGCTGCTCCGTGCACGAGGTCACGCCCGAACTCGACGACGGCCCGATCCTCGGGCAGGCGCGGGTGCCGGTCCTGCCCGGCGACACGCCCGAGGCGCTGGCCGCACGCGTGCTCGAGCGGGAGCACATACTCTACCCGGCCGTCCTCCGCCGCGTGGCCGAAGGCGACCGGAGCCGGCTCGACCTCTAGCGGATCTCGACCGCCGAGTTGCCGTGCCAGTCGAGCGTGCCCTGCGGCGCCGGCGGCGCGCCGATGGCGAGCGCAAGGACGCCCACCAGAAGGAAAAGCGCCGAGATCACGGCGAGGGCGGCACCCGCATCGACATGACGACGGGCAGGGCGGGTCAGGGGGGACATGGTCATGATCGGATCTCCCGAATGGCGGATGACACCGAGATAAGACCGGGCGGGGCATTCGGGAAATGAATGTTTGGCGCCACAAACATCACGAAACGCGATGGTGTGCAGCAGCGGCTCACCGCTCCCAAACATGCAAAAGCCCGCTTTGCACCCCGCCCGGCGATCCGCTAGTGTCGCCGAAATTCCGCCCCCACCCACATACAGGATTTCCATGCAGACCATCGTCACGACCGAAGACCTCGCAGCCTTCTGCGAAACGGCGCGCGGCGCGCCATACGTGACGGTGGACACGGAGTTCCTGCGGGAGCGGACATATTATTCCAAGCTGTGCCTGATCCAGCTGGCGATCCCCGAGACCCATGGCGGCGAGGCCGTCCTGGTCGATCCGATCGAGGGCGAGGAGATGTCGCTCGCCCCGCTGGTCGAGCTCTTCCGCGACACCTCGGTGGTGAAGGTCTTCCACGCCGCCCGGCAGGATCTCGAGATCTTCCATGTCGAATACGGCGTGATCCCCGATCCGCTCTTCGACACGCAGGTCGCGGCGATGGTCTGCGGCTTCGGCGAACAGGTCGGCTACGAGACGCTGGTCAAGCGCATCGCCAAGGCTCAGCTCGACAAGTCCTCGCGCTTCACCGACTGGTCGCGCCGCCCGCTCTCGGACGCGCAGAAGACCTACGCGCTCGCTGACGTCACGCACCTGCGCGACATCTACGAATATCTCGACCGGCGCCTGCGCGACACCGGCCGCCATCGCTGGGTGGTCGAGGAGATCGCCGCGCTCACCGATCCCGCCACCTACACCGCCAATCCCGAGGATGCGTGGAAGCGGGTCAAGACGCGCACCTCCTCGCCGCGCGTGATGGCGCTGGTGCAGGAGCTCGCGGCCTTCCGCGAAACCTATGCGCAGGAGCGCAACATCCCCAGGAACCGGGTGATGAAGGACGACGCGCTGCTCGAGCTCGCCTCGACCAAGCCGCAATCGATGCAGGATCTCGGCCGCTCGCGGCTGCTCCTGCGCGAGGCGCGGCGCGGCGACATCGCCGAGGGCATCCTCGAGGCGGTCAAGCGCGGCCTCGAGAAGCCAAAGGAGGCCCTGCCCGAGGCCGACACCTCGAAGGACCGCCAGCAGGTGAACCCGGCGCTTGCGGACCTGCTGCGGGTGCTCCTCAAGGCCAAGACCGAGAATGCGGGTGTCGCGCCCAAGCTGATCGCCGCCTCCGCCGAGCTCGACGCCCTCGCCTCGGGCGAGCGCGACCTGCCGGCGCTCAAGGGCTGGCGCCGCGAGGTCTTCGGAGAGGACGCGCTCAAGCTCTGCGAGGGGCGGATCGCCCTCTCGGCCAAGGGTCGCAACGTGGCCGTCATCGAGATCTGAGAGCCGGGCGCGCGGCCCGGCCTCCGCCCTAGCGCCGGGTCGTCAGGACGTTCTGCGCCCCGCGCACCTCGATCCGGCCGATTCCGGCCAGCTCGCTGTCGGTGAGCCAGCGCGCCGCGGTCACCTTGCGCGCGTCGGGCCCGGTGTTGCGGGGGCCGGGACGCTGCAGCGCCCGCAGCGTCATCACCAGCGCCGTCGGTTCGGCCTGCTCCTCGGCGACGAGGCGCACGTCGAACGGACCCGCACGCTCGGCGATACCGGTGGTGCGGATCACCGCGCCGCCGGGACGGCGCTCGATCAGCAGCTCGTCGATCACCGCGATGGGCGGCGCGGCATAGACCTCCTCGGTCTCCCGGCGGAAGAGCCCGGCCCGCGAGCGTTCGGGCAGCAGCGGGTTCGCCGCGCCCGTGGTCCCGGCCGCCACCGGCCGCGAGGTCGCGCCACCGAACCAGTTGAACGGATTGACCCGCGAGTCGCGCACCGCGCCGCAGCCCGCAGCCAGGCCCGCCGAAATCAGCAGAACGCCGAGAGAGAGTTTCATGGCCCGTATGCCCCGTTCCTTGCCTCACGTTCCGGTTAGCCGATCGGGCGGGATTTGAAAAGCCGGGCGCATCCGCTTCCCCCCGGGGTCTGGACGCCGGGGCCCGAGCCGCATACCTGCACCTCAAAGCCCGAAGGAGAAACACCCCATGGCGCAGCCGCAATTCGAGGAGGTGGTCGAGGATTTCGAGTTCCTCGACGACTGGGAAGACCGCTACCGGATGGTGATCGAGATGGGCAAGGCGATGGAGCCGCTGCCCGACGCCCTCAAGGTGCCCGCAACCAAGGTCGACGGCTGCGCCAGCCAGGTCTGGCTGCATCCGCAGATCGACGGCGACCACTTCCATTTCCAGGGCGACAGCGACGCGGTCATCGTCCGCGGCCTGATCGCGCTCCTGCGCCGGCTCTACGACGGCCTCGCCCTGCCGGAGGTGCTGAAGGTCGACGCCAAGGCCGAGCTCGGCCGCCTGGGTCTCGAGGAGAACCTCTCCTCCCAGCGCTCGAACGGCCTCCGCGCAATGATCGAGCGCATCCGCACCCTCGCCGCCGAGAACGCCTGATCCGGCGGAGCGCGCTGACGCGCGCGCTCGATATTTGGGGGCAGGCCCCCAAACCCCCGGCCGGGGGCGCTGCCCCCGGGACCCCCGGAATATTTATGCCAAGAAGAAGGGCGCGCTACTCGGTGTCGGTTCCGCGGATCGCGAGGATCGCGCCGATGCCGAGAACCGCGAGGCCGACGACGGCCGCGTTGAACGGCGCGGCATTCGCCACGATGACCGCCGCCAGCGCCCAGATCACCGTGATCCCGTATTCCGGCGCGCGGTGCAGGCGGTACTGCACCGTGACCGCGATCCGGAGCGCCAGCACCAGCGCGAGGAGCGCGGCCGGAGTCTCGGGCAGGATTCCGTAGCCCGCCAGCACCAGCCCGATCGAGACAGAGGAGGCTGCGGTGAGCCAGCCCGCATAGATCGCGACGGGCGCCAGCTGCCACCAGCGGTCGGTGTCGCCCGCCCGCATCACCGCCACCAGCGCGGTGCCGAGCATGATCCAGATCAGCAGCGTCGCGAGCGGCACCGAGGCTTCGGCCACCGGCAACCAGAGAGCGCCGACGGCGAGGCTTGCCACGAGGGCAGGGCGCATGGGCGCCCAGTCGGGATCGTCCGCCCGTTTCCAGAGGCCGTAGCCGGTGCCGAGCAGCAGCCAGACATAGATCAGCCCCCAGATCGAGAAGGCGTAGCCCGCCGGCTGGACGGCGGGGTCGACCTGCGGCACCGGGAACTGCGTCGGCTCGAAGCCCTTGAAGCCGGGCGCGAGGAACGGAGAGGCCGCGAAGGCGAGCGCGGCGACGAAGGCCGCCAGCGCCCAGAGTTTCGTTTGCGTCTCGGAGGTCAGCTCAGCTCTCCTTGCGCGGTGATCCGCGTCTTGCCGCCGAGCCAGGGGTGCAGGGCCTCGGGCAGCGTCACCGATCCGTCCTCCTCCTGGCCGTTCTCGAGCACCGCGATGAGGCAGCGCCCGACCGCAAGGCCCGATCCGTTCAGCGTGTGCAGGAAGACCGGCTTGCCGCCATCCGCGGGCTTCATCCGCGCGTTCATGCGCCGCGCCTGAAAATCGCCGCAGACCGAGATCGAGCTGATCTCGCGGTAGCTCTGCTGCCCCGGCAGCCACACCTCGATGTCGTGCGTGCGGCGCGCGCCGAAGCCCATGTCCCCGGTGCAGAGCACCACCGTCCTGTAGGGCAGGCCGAGCCGCTGCAGGATGCCCTCGGCGCAGCCGGTCATGCGCGCGTGCTCGTCGAGGGACGCGTCCGGATGCGTCACCGACACCATCTCGACCTTTTCGAACTGGTGCTGGCGCAGCATGCCGGCGGTGTCGCGCCCCGCCGAGCCCGCCTCGGAGCGGAAACATTGCGTGTGCGCCACGTAGCGGCGGGGCAGGTAGCTCTCGTCCACCGTCAGCCCGTTCACGATGTTGGTCAGCGTCACCTCGGCGGTCGGCACCAGCCACCAGCCCTCGCGGGTTCGGTAGCTGTCCTCGCCGAATTTCGGCAACTGCCCGGTGCCGTACATCATCTCGTCGCGCACCAGCACCGGCGTCCAGGTCTCGGTCAGCCCGTTCTCGGTCACGTGGGTGTCGAGCATGAACTGCGCGAGCGCCCGGTGCAGCCGCGCGACCGCGCCCGACATCACCACGAAGCGGCTGCCCGCGAGCTTGGCCGCGGTCTCGAAATCCATGCCGTCCTGCACGCAGGGCAGATCGTAATGCTCCTTCGGCGTGAAGGAGAACTGCCGCGGCTCGCCCCAGCGGCGGATCTCGACATTGTCCTCCTCGTCCGCACCCTCCGGCACGTCCTCGAAGGGCAGGTTCGGCAGCGACATCAGCGCATCCGTCAGCTCGGCGTCGAGATCGCGGGCGCGCGCCTGCATCTCGGCGACGGCGGCCTTCTTCTCGGAGACGAGCGCACGCAGCCGTTCGAACTCCGCCTCGTCGCCGGAGGCCTTGGCCTTGCCGATCTCCTTCGAGGCGGCGTTCTGCTCGGCCTGCGCGGTCTCGGCCTCGTGGATTGCCGCCCGGCGGGCCTCGTCGATCTTCAGGAGCGAGGGCGACGCGGCCTCGACCCCGAGCCGCTTCAGCGCGGCGTCGAAGGCGTCGGGGTTCTCGCGAATGGCGCGGATGTCGTGCATCGCTCGCTCCTCATCTTGGTGATTCCGCGACGCTTATGCCGCAATCGTGTGCCGAGGTGTAGGGGATCAGCGCGCCCGTGCGAGGGCCCGGCGCACCCAGCCGTCCACCGGCACCGCGATGGCGGCGCCCGCGTCGCGCGCCGAGAGCACTGCGACCACCCGCCGCGCCGCGCCGTCGCCGTAAAGCACCGGACCGCCCGACTGACCGTATTCGATCGCGCAGGAGATCCGCCAGACCGGACCGCGCGGCGCGCCCGCGCATCCCGCGTCCCGGGTCACCCGGTGGGGCACTCTGGCGGTGTAGCCGGCGAGCGTGAACGGCCCTTGGACGGGCGCCGTGCCGAGCGCGAGCGGCGGGATGTCGAGCGCCTCCTTCAGCCGCAGCAGGGCGAGATCGTGCGTCACTCGGGCGCCGTTCTCCCCGATGGCGGCGGGATGCAGATCGACGCTCGCGACCCGGCTCGCCCCGGCATGGCCGCTCCCGTCCCACCCGGCGACGAAGACCATGTCCGCCACCCGCCGCATCGCGCCCGCCTCGTCCACCACACAATGCGCCGCCGTCAGCACGGCCCGGGGACCGACGAGCGTGCCGGTACACATCCCCCGGCTGTTGTATCCGGCGATGTTCACCCGCCCGATCGCCTCGTCGGCGCCCACGCGAGACGTAAGGCCGAAAGACAGGGCGAGAAGCAGGAGGACGCGTGCGATCATGATCGGCAGCTAGGCGGAAGCGGGAGGCCGGAAAGGGCTGCACGGGAGGCCATGGGTGGCCGGGATGACGCACGACCCTTTCTATATCGTGACCGCACCGGGCGTTGCAGATGGCGACGCTCGCGGCCCGAGCTGTCGTCGAACTGACCTAAGCAGGCTGTCAAAACGCCGCAGCCGTCGCCACCGGCGCATAGCTGCGACGCAAACGCGCCGGAATTCCGTACGAAACGCGCCGAATTTTGTACCTTTCGTACGAAACTCGGGTCCTGCCGCACCTGCTTGCATCGGCCCTTCGTGCGCCATAGGGTCCGCGCAAATTCGCGGGGGGTGCCCCGCCAGACCCTCACGACCTCAAGGAGCCCGCCGATGGAAGGCAGCGCGATCGCACAGTTCGTCCCGCTCATCCTGATCTTCGCGATCATGTATTTCCTGCTGATCCGCCCCCAGCAGAAGAAGATGAAGGAGCACCAGAAGATGGTGCAGAACCTGCGCCGGGGCGATCAGGTCGTCACCCAGGGCGGGCTCATCGGCAAGGTCGTGAAAGTCAAGGACAGCAACGAGTTGGACCTCGAGATCGCCGAGGGCGTGAAGGTTCGTGTGGTGCAGAACACCATCGCGCAGGTCCTGTCCAAGACCGAGCCGGCGAATACCGACAAGTGAGCCTGACGTCCTGATCCGAGCCTGAAAGCCGCCCCGAGCCATGCTGCAAATCGATCTCTGGAAGCGCATCCTGATCTGGGCGGTGGTCGCCGCGGGCCTGATCTTCGCCGCGCCGAACATCTTCTACGACCGGGTGGAGGGTCACAACGACGCCGTCACCGCCATCGAGCGTGAGGGCTCCACCGACGAGCTCGAGGCGCAGGCAGCGCAATGGCCGGGGTTCCTTCCGTCGGGATTGGTCAATCTTGGCCTGGACTTGCGCGGCGGAGCTCATCTTCTCGCCGAGGTCCAGGTCGAGGATGTCTATGCTTCGCGCATCGAGGCGATGTGGCCTCAGATCCGCGACGCGCTTCGTCCCTTGCGCGATCAGATCGGCACCTTCCGCCTGCAGGAAAGCGCACCGGGCGAGCTGACGATCCAGATCTCCAACGAGGCAGGGCAGGCGGCGGCGCTCCAGGCGATCCGCGACCTCGCTCAGCCGGTCAGCTCCACCGCCGCCCTGGCGCAGGGCGGCGCGAACGACATCGAGGTCGACGCCGCGAACGGTGTCATCACGGTCACCCTGTCGGAGGCCGAGCGGGCCGCGACGGACGAGCGAACGCTTCGCCAAGCGCTTGAAATCATTCGCCGCCGGATCGACGAGGTGGGCACCCGCGAGCCGACGATCCAGCGTCAGGGGCCCGACCGCATCCTGATCCAGGTGCCGGGCATCGGCTCCGCGCAGGAGCTCAAGGACATCATCGGCACGACCGCGCAGCTGACCTTCCAGCCCGTCGTCTCGCGCGCCAGCGGGCCCGATGCCGAACCCGGCGTCGGCGAGGAGATCCTGCCCTCGCTCGACGAGGAGGGCCTCTACTACACGCTCGATCGCACCCCCGTGGTCACCGGCGAACAGCTTGTCGACGCGCAGCCGTCCTTTGACCAGAACGGCCAGCCCGCGGTGAACTTCCGCTTCAACAGCCAAGGGGCGCGGGCCTTCGGCGACTACACCGCCGCCAATATCGGATCGCCCTTCGCCATCGTCCTCGACGACGAGGTGATCTCGGCCCCGGTGATCCAGAGCCACATCCCCGGCGGGTCCGGCATCATCACCGGCAACTTCACGATCGAGGAATCCACTGATCTTGCAGTGCTTCTTCGTGCCGGCGCGCTCCCGGCGGGCCTTACGTTCCTCGAAGAGCGGACGATCGGCCCCGAGCTCGGAGCCGACTCGATCGCGGCCGGGCAGATCGCGACCGCGGTGGCCTTTGCGGCCGTCCTCATCTTCATGGTGGTGAGCTACGGTCTCTTCGGCATCTTCGCCAACATCGCGCTGATCCTGAACATCGCGCTTCTCTTCGGGCTCCTGAGCCTGATCGGGGCGACGCTGACATTGCCGGGCATCGCGGGGATCGTGCTGACCGTCGGCATGGCGGTCGATGCCAACGTTCTGGTCTTCGAACGCATCCGCGAGGAACTGAAGACCGCGCGCGGCCCCGCCCGCGCCATCGAACTCGGATACGAGAAGGCGCTGTCGGCGATCGTGGATGCCAACATCACGACGATCATCACCGCCATCATCCTCTTCGCGATGGGCTCCGGCCCGGTGCGAGGCTTTGCCATCACGCTCGGTTTCGGCATCGTCACGTCGGTCTTCACCGCCGTCTTCGTCACCCGCCTTCTGATCGTGACGTGGTTCGAGCGCCGCCGCCCCAAGACGATCACAGTCTGAAAAAGGAACCGTCAGCATGCGCCTCAAACTGGTTCCCGACTCGACGAGCATCGATTTCTTCAGCCGCAGCAAGCTGTGGCTGGGGATCTCGGCCGTGCTCATCGTGGTCGCCCTCGCGTCGTTCTTCCTGCAGGGACTGAACTACGGCATCGACTTCCGTGGCGGCACGACGATCCGGACCGAGAGCGCCGAACCGGTGAACGTCGGTGAATACCGCGGCGCTCTTCAGGATCTGGGTCTCGGCGACATCGTCATCTCGGAGGTGTTCGACCCATCCTTCGGCCCCGACCAGAACGTCGCGATGGTGCGCATCGCCCCGCAGGACGAAGCTGAGGCGGTCACTCAAGAGACGATCACCGCCGTCGAGGCGGCACTGCAGGAGGTCGCGCCGGATATCCAGTTCACCTCGGTCTCCTCCGTCGGTCCGAAAGTGTCCGGCGAGCTCATCCAGACCGCGATGATCGCGGTCCTACTCGCGATCGGGGCCGTGCTTGTCTACATCTGGCTGCGATTCGAATGGCAGTTCGCCGTCGGCGCGGTCGTGGCGCTGGTGCATGACGTCGCACTGACGATCGGCATCTTCTCCGAGCTTCAGATCCGCTTCGACCTCGCCATCATCGCGGCGCTGCTGACGATTGTCGGCTATTCGCTGAACGATACGGTGGTGGTGTTCGACCGGGTCCGGGAAAACCTCATCAAGTACAAGAACCGCGACCTAAAGCAGGTTCTGAACCAGTCGATCAACGAAACCCTGTCGCGCACTCTGGTGACCTCGCTCACGACCCTCATCGCGCTGATCGCGCTTCTGGTTCTCGGCGGCGACGTGATCCGGGGCTTCGTCTTCGCGATGACCTGGGGCGTGATCATCGGGACCTATTCGTCGATCTTCGTCGCCTCCATCGTTCTCTACAGGCTGGGTGTGAAGCGGGATTGGTCGAAGCCCGACACTCCGTCGGGGAACCAGTTCGCGAACGTGGATGCATAACTCTTAGGTCGTTCCCGGATAGCGGGAACGGCCGTAAGCCGGGTGATCCTAGGCTAGGGTTTGCGCCTGCAAGCGCTATTTACTGCGCTGCGGCATTCGTGCTTAAACCGCCTGGAGCAACAGCATCTCGCGCCGCCACGAGGAGGGCCGACAATGCGTTTGAACGAGATTACCTTCAGCGATGCCGAACCGGTCGAGGGGTACGGGCCCGGATTCTTCCGGGTCGGTGGCAAGGCCGTAGACGGTCCACTCTGCCTCTCGCCGAAAGGGACGCAATCCTGGGGAGGGCTCGCCGACACCGAGACCTTGCGGGCCGTGGCCGCGGAGATCGACGTCCTCTTCGTCGGGACCGGTGCCGAGATCGCCCATCTTCCCCCGGGGCTTCGGGCGGAGCTCGAGGAAGAGGGGATCGGCGTCGAGGTCATGAACTCGCCAGCCGCGTGCCGCACCTACAACGTCCTACTCTCGGAAGGGCGTCGCGTCGCGCTGGCGGTCCTGCCGGTCTGACAGTCCCGTCGGTGGGCGCAGCAAAGACCACGACACCGGCTTTGTACCTCTCGGTTGGACAATATTGAAACGCCTGCAGGACACATGCCGGGCGGCGGGCCGCGTGCATGCGACTTGTTGCGCGGGGTGTCGGGCGGTAAGGCTCGGGCGATGCTGAAGGTTTCGGATTTGGCCGTATCGCGCGGCGGGGTGCCGGTGCTCTCCGGGGTCGGCTTCCATCTCGGGGCCGGCGACGCCCTCGTGCTGCGCGGGCCGAACGGCTCCGGCAAGACCACATTGCTGCGTACGGTAGCGGGGCTTCAACCGCCTCTCTCCGGAGAGATGATGGGTCGAGATCAAGTGGCCTATGCGGGACATGCCGACGGGCTGAAATCGGCCTTGACGGTTTCGGAGAACTTGACCTTCTGGGCCTCCGTCTTCGGAACCGGACGGGCGCAAGTGGCGGCTGCGCTTTCCGCGTTCGAGCTCGAGGCGTTGGACGATCGCCGTGCCGGCAATCTCAGCGCAGGGCAGAAACGCCGGCTGGGCCTCGCGCGCCTGCTCGTGACGGGCCGCCCCGTCTGGGTGCTGGACGAGCCGACCGTGTCGCTCGACGTCGCCGCCGTCGGTCTCTTCGCGGACGCCGTGCGCTCCCATCTGGGGCAGGGCGGCGCTCTTCTCGTCGCGACGCATGTGGACCTCGGGCTCGGCGAGGTGCCTGTGCTCGACGTTACCGCGTACAGCGCCGCCTCCCGCATCTCGGCTGCGGACGAGGCATTCCTGTGAAGGCGCTGCTCTGGCGGGATCTTGCGCTTGCGGTGCGTGCGGGCGGCGGCTTCGGGCTCGGTCTGTCGTTCTTCCTGATCGTCACGGTCATGGTGCCGTTCTCGGTCGGCCCCGAAACCGCGCGGCTCTCGGTCATTGCCCCGGGCATCCTGTGGCTCGGAGCGCTGCTGGCCTGCCTTCTGTCCCTCGACCGGATCTTCGCGCTCGACTTCGAGGACGGCTCGCTCGACCTGCTCGCGACCGCGCCATTGCCGCTCGAGGGCATCGTGACGGTCAAGGCATTGGCTCATTGGCTGACATCGGCCCTGCCGCTCGTGATCGCGGCGCCTGCGCTCGGCGTGTTCCTGAACCTTCCGGGACCCGGTTTCATCTGGCTCTTCCTGTCGCTCCTGATCGGCACGCCGGCGCTTTCGGTCATCGGAAGCTTCGGTGCGGCGCTGACGGTGGGCCTCAAGCGCGGCGGGCTGCTGCTCTCGCTGCTCGTCCTGCCGCTCTACGTGCCGACGCTGATCTTCGGCGCCGAGGTTGCCCGCCGCGGCGCCGAGGGGCTCGCCGTAGAGACGCCGCTCCTCATGCTCGCCGGGATAAGCGCGGGGGCCCTTGCGCTTCTGCCCTTCGCCTCGGCGGCGGTTCTCCGCGTCAATCTGCGCTGACGGCGCCGCTCGCGAAAACTGGACTCGGGGCAAAGTTCATGTGATTTGAACGGGCCGGGGAAGAGAGAGTAAGGACCACCCATGTCGCTTTGGGAATACGCAAACCCGGTGCGGTTCATCCGCCTGACGGACCGGCTCTTGCCGCCGGTCGCGGTCGGTGCGCTGGTCTGCCTCGTGATTGGCCTGATCTGGGGCTTCTTCTTCACGCCCGACGATTACCGGCAGGGCTCGACGGTGAAGATCATCTACCTCCACGTGCCCGCAGCCCTCATGGCGATCAACGCATGGCTCATGATGCTTGTCGCGTCCCTCATCTGGATCGTCCGGCGGCACCACGTCTCGGCACTCGCCGCCCGCGCGGCAGCTCCCGTGGGGGCGACGATGACGGTGATCGCGCTCGCGACCGGGGCGATCTGGGGGCAGCCGATGTGGGGCACGTGGTGGGCCTGGGATCCGCGGCTGACCTCGTTCCTGATCCTCTTCCTCTTCTATCTCGGCTACATGGCGCTCTGGGAAGCCATCGAGAACGACGACACCGCGGCCGATCTCACCTCGATCCTCTGCCTCGTCGGCTCGGTCTTCGCGCTTCTCTCGCGCTACGCGGTGAATTTCTGGAACCAGGGGCTCCACCAGGGCGCGTCGCTCTCGCTCGACAAGGAGGAGAACGTCGCAGACGTCTTCTACCTGCCGCTGCTGGTCTGCATCGCCGGCTTCGTGCTGCTCTTCGTCGCGCTCGTCTTCCTGCGGACGCAGACCGAGATCCGCGCCCGCCGGATGCGGGCGCTCATCGCACGGGAGCGCCTGGCATGATGCCCGACCTGGGAAAGTACGCAGACACCGTCCTCTCGGCCTATGCCGTGTCGCTGGTGCTGATCGCAGCGCTCGTCGCGCTTTCGATCTGGCGCGCCCGACGCGTCAGGTCCGATCTCGAGAAAGTCGAACTCCGTGGAAAGCGCTCGTGACACTGAAGCCGCTCATGCTCGTGCCGCCGCTCGTCTTCGCGGCCTTCGCCGCCTTGGCCTATTTCGGCATGTACCGCGCCGATCCCGACAGCCTGCCATCGACGCGGGTGAACAAGCCGGCGCCCGCGATCACGCCCGAGGGTCTGGAAGGGTATCCTGCCGTCGGTCAGCAGATGCTGGCGGATGGCGACGTCACGCTTGTGAACTTCTGGGCGAGCTGGTGCCCGCCCTGCCGGGCCGAGCATCCGCAGCTTCTCGACTACGCAGCCGAGGGCCTCGACATCGTGGGGGTGAACTTCAAGGATCAGTCGAATGCAGCTCTGACCTATCTCCGGGACGAGCAGAACCCGTTCGCCGCAGTCGCCTTCGATCCGCGCGGTCGCACGGCCATCGACTGGGGTGTGACCGCGCCGCCGGAGACTTTCATCATCGACGGCGAGGGCACTGTGATCTTCCGCTTTCAGGGCCCGCTGGTCGGCTCGGATTTCGAGCAGCGTTTCGTGCCGGCCCTGGAAGAGGCGATGGCGGGGGATGGCTGACGCCCCTCAGACCTCCCCGACGGGGCGGACACACGTCTCCGCGCTGCATTGGGGCTGAGGCTCGACTTGCGGCGTTCCGCCGCTTGCCGCGTAGGCCCCCAGGATCGTCAGGGCGACCAGAGCGCCGGCCTGTACCAGCGTGATGGTCTTCATTCCGTGTCTTCTGCTCGTTCTCATGGCCTCTTTTTCCTCTGCTGGACCATGAGGAGAGGGTAGCAACGCCGGGTGGCGCTCGCGTTTCACGAGACCGTGACACTGCACTTCGAGAGCGAATTGTTGCCGAATGTGCACGTCGCGCGGCAGCACCTGGCGGCGCTGCCGGATTTCTTTGCGATGATCAGAGGAACGTCAGGCCGATCGCAATGATCGCGCCGGACAGGATCAGGTGGACCGTGCAGAACCCCATGATGTCCTTGGCGCGCAGGCCTGCAATGCCGAGGATCGGAAGCGCCCAGAAGGGTTGGACCATGTTGGTCCACGCGTCGCCCCAGGCCACCGCCATCGCGGCCTTGGCCTGGCTCAACCCGAGCGCCTCGGCCGCGGGCATGATGACGGGCGCCTGAACGGCCCACTGACCGCCCCCCGGACGGCACGAAGAAGTTGACGATACCGGCAGAGAGGAACGTCCAGAAAGGGAGCGACGCGGCAGTGGCGAAGCCGGTCAGCCCTTCGGAGATCGAGGCGGCGAGGCCGCTCTGCACCATGATCGCCATGATGCCGGCGTAGAAGGGGAACTGGATCACGATCCCGGCGCCGCCCTTCACCGCCTCGGAAAGCGATTTCAGCAGGTTGCGTGGCGTGCCGTGAAGCAGGATCGCGAGGGTCAGGAAGAGGAAGTTGATGACGTCGAGGCTCAGCCCGCCGCCGGTGAGGAAATATTGCAGGAGCCACGCCGCCCCCATCGCGCCGATGAAGATCGACAGGACCGGCGAGGTCTCGATCTTGTCCGCCGGGCTCTCGGTCGTGGTCTTGCCGTCTTCGCTCTCCTCGAGGAGCGCGGGATCGATGAAGACGCTCTCCTCCTCCTTCGGCAACATCGCCCGGTTGATGAGCGGCACTGCGATGAAGAGCGCGGCGACGATTGCGAGGTTGTAGAACGAGAAGATCGTCTCGGACGTCGAGATGACTCCGATCTGGTCGACGAAGGGGTGCCCCTCGGTGGCGATGGAGAGCGGGATCGAGCCTGCCAGCCCGCCATGCCAGACGATGAAACCGGAATAGGCAGACGCGACGAGAAGGCGGTAATCGACGCGGACGATGCGCGCGATCTCCTTGGCGAAGAGTGCGCCCACCACGAGACCGAAGCCCCAGTTGATCCACGACGCCATGACCGACACCACGCTCACGAGAACGATGGCGCCCGCGGGGCTCTTGGCGACGCCGGCCAGAGCGGCGAGGCCGCGGCGCACGAGCGGTGTCGAGGCCATCATGTAGCCGGTCACGAGGACCAGCAGCATCTGCATCGAGAAGGACAGGAGCGACCAGAACCCGTCGCCCCACATGCCCACCACCTCGAGAGGCGCGGTGCCCTCGAAGATCAGGGCCGCGAAGGCAGCGACGATGGTGAGCACGACCACGAATACGAACGGGTCGGGCAGGTAGCGGTCCATGATCCTGACCATGGGCCGCGAGATGACGTTGAGCATGAGGGGCCTCCTCCCTGTTGTTGTTGCGTCCGCGGGACGTCAGCGGAACAGCTATCAGCTTGCCAAGGGGCACTCGACGGAAGGCCGGGGTTGCGTAAATGCATGAATGTGACGCGCTCGGTCGGCATGCAGCCACTGCGGCATCTTCGGAACTGCACCCAACAAGCGTGGCGCGGTCATAAAAAAGCGCCCCCGGATATACCCGGGAGCGCTTTCCAGCTGCTTGCCGAAGAGTGGCTTACGCCGCCTCCTCCTTGGCGAGGTGACGCAGCACGTAATGCAGCACGCCGCCGTGCTTCACGTACTCGACCTCGATTGCGGTATCGATCCGGCACTTGAGGGTGATCTCCTTCTCGGAGCCGTCCTCGTAGGTGATCGTGCAGGGAACCTGCGCGCCGGGCGTCACGTCCTCGAGGCCGTGGATCGACACCGTCTCCTTGCCGGTCAGTTCCAGCGATTTACGGGTGTCGCCGGTGAACTCGAACGGGATGACCCCGAAGCCCACGAGGTTCGAGCGGTGGATGCGCTCGAAGCTCTCAGCGATCACGGCCTTCACGCCGAGGAGCGCAGTGCCCTTCGCCGCCCAGTCGCGCGAGGAGCCGGCGCCGTACTGCTCGCCGCCGAAGATCACAAGCGGGGTGTCCTGCTCCTGATACTCCATCGCCGCATCGAAGATCGCCGCTTGGTTGCCCTCGGGATCGAGCGTGTAGCCGCCCTCGACGCCGTCCAGCATCTCGTTCTTGATGCGGATGTTGGCGAATGTGCCGCGCATCATGACCTCGTGGTTGCCGCGGCGCGAGCCGTAGCTGTTGAACTCCCGCGGCGACACCTGCCGTTCCACGAGGTACTTGCCGGCCGGTGTCGTTTCCTTGAACGAGCCCGCGGGCGAGATGTGGTCGGTGGTGATCATGTCGCCGAAGATGCCGAGGACGCGTGCGCCTTCCACGTTGTGGATCTCGCCCGGCTCCTTGGACATGCCCTGGAAGTAGGGCGGGTTCTGCACATAGGTCGAGGAGGCCGGCCAGTCGTAGGTCTCGGCGTCTGTGGTCTCGACCTCCTGCCACTTCTCGTCGCCCTTGAAGACGTCGGCGTACTTCTCCTGGAAGCTCTCGCGGGTCACCGTCCTGTCGACGATTTCCTTGATCTCGGCTTGGGTCGGCCAGATGTCCTTAAGATAGACATCGTTGCCGTCCTTGTCCTGACCGATCGGATCGTTCGCCACGTCGACGTTCATGTCGCCGGCGATTGCGTAGGCCACGACCAGCGGCGGGGAGGCGAGGTAGTTGGCGCGCACGTCGGGGCTGATCCGGCCCTCGAAGTTGCGGTTGCCCGACAGGACCGACGTCGCGATCAGGTCGTTGTCCGCGATGCATTGGCTGATCTCGGGCGCGAGCGGGCCGGAGTTGCCGATGCAGGTGGTGCAGCCGTAGCCGACGAGGTTGAAGCCGATCCCGTCCAGCTCCTCCTGCAGACCGCTCGCCTCGAGATAGGCGGACACGACCTGTGACCCGGGCGCAAGCGACGTCTTCACCCACGGTTTCCGGTCGAGGCCGAGCGCGCGTGCCTTCTTGGCGACGAGGCCCGCGCCGATCATCACGTAGGGGTTCGACGTGTTCGTGCACGAGGTGATCGAGGCGATCACAACCGAGCCGTCATGCAGCTGAAACTCGACCTCTTCGCCGTCGATGTCCTTCATCTTGACGTAGCCGCGCTTGTGGCTGCCGGTGTCGCCGGGGATCGTGACCGGCTCGGGCATGCCGCCTTCGCCTTCCCAGCGCACTTCCTCGGACGGGCTCGCATCCTTGCCGCTCCGCTGGCCTTCGATGTACTTGTGGAAGGTCTTGGCCGCCTCGTCGAGATTGACGTGGTCCTGCGGACGCTTCGGTCCCGAGATCGCCGGCTTCACCGTCGACATGTCGAGCTCGAGCGTATCGCTGAAGATCGGCTCGGAGCCGGCTTCGCGCCACATGCCCTGCGCCTTGGCATAGGCCTCGACCAGCGCAATGCGGTCCTCCTCGCGCCCCGTTTGGCGCAGGTAGCGCAGCGTCTCGTCGTCAACCGGGAAGAAGGCGCAGGTCGCGCCGAATTCGGGGCTCATGTTGCCGATCGTGGCGCGGTCGGCGAGCGTCACGTTGTCGAGCCCGTCGCCATAGAATTCGACGAACTTGCCGACGACGCCCTTCTCGCGGAGCATCTGGCAGACGCGCAGCACAAGGTCGGTCGCTGTCGTGCCCTCGACCATCGCGCCGGTGAGCTTGAAGCCGATGACTTCGGGGATCAGCATCGAGATCGGCTGGCCGAGCATCGCCGCCTCGGCCTCGATCCCGCCGACGCCCCAACCGAGCACGGACGCGCCGTTGACCATCGTCGTGTGGCTGTCGGTGCCGACCAGCGTGTCAGGATAGGCGACCTTCTCGCCGTTCTGATCGGCGTCGGTCCAGACGGTCTGGGACAGGTATTCCAGGTTCACCTGGTGGCAGATGCCGGTGCCGGGCGGCACGACGCGGAAGTTGTTGAACGCTTTCTGGCCCCATTTGAGGAAGGTGTAGCGTTCGATGTTGCGCTCGTATTCGCGGTCGACGTTCATCTGGAAGGCGCGCGGATTGCCGAACTCGTCGATCATGACCGAGTGGTCGATGACGAGATCCACGGGGTTCAGCGGGTTGATCTTCTGCGGATCGCCGCCAAGCTCCGAGATGCCGTCGCGCATCGCGGCAAGGTCCACCACGGCCGGAACGCCGGTGAAGTCCTGCATCAGCACGCGGGCCGGGCGGTAGGCCAGCTCGCGGTTGGCGTTGCCGCCGTTCGCCGCCCATTCGCCGAAGGCCTTGATGTCGTCGGTCTCGACCGTCTTGCCGTCCTCGTAGCGCAGCATGTTCTCGAGAACGACCAGCAGCGACTTGGGAAGATTGGAAAAATCGCCGAGCCCCGCTTCCTGGGCCGCCGGGATCGAATAATAGGCGAAGGTCGAGCCGCCCGCCTCTAGCGTCTTGCGGGTCTTGGTGCTGTCCTGGCCAACAGTGATGGGCATGCATGCCTCCCTGAGAATGCTTGGAGATCGAAACGATGGTCGCGGGGGTCTTGCCCGATGGCGCAGTCTCGATCAAGGGGAACGACGCGGAATTGTATACTGTCGTATGCAAATGGTGGCAAGAGGGCGCGGCAACTCCGGAGTGTCGGCCTTCCGACGCGGAACCGTACCACGGGATTCTCTCGCAGAACGGTGACTGGTCATTTCAGTTCCCCCTGTCTAAGCCGTTCTGGTCAGTAACCGATCTGGAGCTTCGACGATGCGCCGACTGGCCCTTTGGGTAACGACCTCCCTTGCGATGTGTGCCGGGCCGGCGTTTGCGGGCGATCAGCCCGTGGTGGTCGAGCTCTTCACCTCTCAGGGCTGTTCGTCCTGTCCGCCGGCCGATGCGTTGCTTCAGGAACTGGGCCAGGAGGCGGACGTCATTCCGCTGGCTCTGCATGTCGATTACTGGGACTATATCGGCTGGAAAGACAGCTTCGCCCAGCCGAAGTTCACCGCGCGGCAAAAGGGTTACGCCGAGGCCGCCGGGCGCAACTCGGTCTACACGCCGCAAATGGTCGTGGGGGGCACCCATGACGTCGTCGGCACCCGGCCGAAGGACGTCCGTTCGATCATAGACGCGCATCGCGGCAAGGACAGCCCGGTGACGATGGACGTCTCGCGCAAGGACGGCATGCTCATGATCACGGCCGAGACCGAGACCCCGGTCGGGCCGGCGGTCATCTATCTCGTACGCTACGAGCCCGGCCACGCGGTGAAGATTCACCGCGGCGAGAATGCAGGCCACAAGATCGACTACAGTCACATCGTGACCGATTGGGACGTCGTGGGGCGTTGGGCCGGCACCGGCGCCTTCGCGGAAGACGTGCCGATCGAGGGTGAGGCGCCCGCCGTCGTCATGGTCCAGGAAGACGGCTACGGAGCGGTATTGGCCGCCGCGCGCTTGCGCTGACGCCGCGCCTGCCGCTCGGGTTTCCAGCGCCTGTGGATCCAGAACCATTGCGCGGGATCAGCCTCGATGCGGGCTTCCAGCGCGCGCGTCGCGGCGCGCATCATCTCGACCGGATCTCCGGGGGGGATCGGAGCGTCGAAATGCGCCTCGAAGCTCACGCCGTCGGGCTGCCGTATCCCGAAGAACGGCACCATGAGCGCGTCGGTCTTGAGCGCGATCTCGGCCGCCGAGGTGAGGGTCGGGGCGGGGCGCCCCATGAACTCGATCGGCACACCTTTGCCCGAGTAGAGATCGAAGAGCAGCACGCCCATGCCGCCGCCGCGGATGTGCCGCATGAGGCCCATCGTCCCGCGCCGGCCCTGCTCGAAGACGGGGCCCGAAAGGCGGTGCATGTTTTCGGCGTAATGCGCGTTGAAATAGGCGTTCGACATCGGCCGGTAGAGACCGCCGATCTTCCAGCCGCGGGCGACGAGCGCGGCGCGCGGCGCCTCGAAATTCCCGTAATGGCCGGTGACGAAGAGGATGGGGCGGCCCGCCTCGCGCGCTTCCTCCATCGCCGGGAGCCCGGGCCCCGTGACGGGAGCGTCTCTCATCCGGTCCCGCAGGCCCAGCACGTCGTAGTTCTCGATCATTGTCCGGCCGGCATTGTCGGCGACGCGGCGGGCAAGGCGTCGGCGTTCGGTGTGCGACATCTCGGGCCAGACATGGGCGAGGTTCTGCATGGCGCGCGCCTCGTAGCCCGCGAGCGGAGCGACAATGCGCGACACAAGTCCCCCCATCAGCCAAAGCCGCATCTTCAGCGGAAGGGCGAGGCACAGACTGATCGCCGACCTCAGAGCATGATCGCTTGCCCACTCGCCCCAAGTTCCGGTCGGCATCTCGGGGTCTGAAACATCGGTTTGCGGGCGGTCGGCCAAGGCTGCGCTCCTTCGCGGGGGGAGCCCGAGGGATAGGGCGGTCGGCCAAAGAGCTCAAGGTGCAGGGCTCACGCGTCCTCGCTCTCGGGCTCGACGAGCTTGATCTCGCCGGAATTGACGAGGCCGCGGATCGTATCGACGACTTCGCGATGCGCAGCTTCGACGTCCTTCGCCTTTGGGGCGGCGCGGTCTGCGATTTCCTCCCGGAGGGCGCCGGCCATGCGGGCCGAGAGACTGTCCAGAATATAGTCGGCAGCGATTTTCAGCTCTTCGGTGCGCGATCCGGCCAGCGCGATGATCAGCGTTTCGTTGTCGACATCGCGGCAGATCCTCGGAAGGTCCGCTGCCGAGATCCGCTCCGGGATGTTGGCAAACGTGAAGATCGCCTTGCGGACCGCTTCGGCGAAGGGCGCATCGGTCTGTTCCAGCCCCTCGAGCACGTCCTCTCTCGTGCGATCCGCCGAGTAGTTGAGGATCGCCCCTATCCGCTCTTCCGGCGCGCCCGTGAAGGCGCGGGCCGGGGCTGCGTCGATCTGCGAGGCGAGCGCGAGACCGATCCTGTCCACCGCCTCCGGCGTGATGCGCTGCGTCTTGGACACAGCATAGGTAATCCGGCGCGCTAGCGGCCCCGGAAGTCGGCCGAGCACCTGAGCGGCCTTGGTGACGTTGATCTTCGACATGAGCACCGCCGCGATCTCGATGCTTTCGGAGGTGACGAACTCGATAAGCCGCTCGACGGACTGCTCGCCGATCCGGTCCCAGGGGTCGCCACGCTGGCGCACTCCGGCCTCCTTGCGAAGTCGCCTCGCGGTATGTGCGCTGATCCTGCCTTCGAGGCGGTCGAGCGCCCCGGCCATGTCGCCGGGGAAGGACAGACCGACTGCCTCGAGCTCTTCGGTGAATTCGTCGATGACGGCGTCGAGGGTGGTGCGGTCGACATAGCGCATCGCGCCCAGCTCCATCGTCAATGCCTCTTGCGCCTCGTCGGGCAGGTCCGACAGCGGCACGTCGGCACCTTCGTTGAGGATGAACTGCACGACGATGGCCGCCTTGGCGCGGCGGGTGAGGTGAGCAGGACGTCCTGCCACGGGCCGGTTCGGCAAACCGAGCGGGGTAAGAGCGGTCATGATCTGAGGCGCATCGCTGTTCTGGCTGATGCGCCAGAGCTACCCGAGAGGCCTTAACGAAGGCTTGTCGTCGAGCAGGACCGCGACGCGAGGAAATCGCCTGGCTCGCCGACCCGGGCCGTCAACCGCCTTCAGCCAGAGACAACCACGCAGGTGCCGCTTTCGCGGTCGTAGGTCATTCCGTCGGCGCAGCTCATGGCCTGTTTCTGCCAGCCGCATTCGGCGGAGGCGCCGATGGCCGAGACCACGGTAAGCGTGCAGGCGGTAAGAAGCGTCTTCAGCGTCATCATCATTCCTCCGAGGTGACCTAGGGGAAGATAGCACAGCCGTGCGATGACGCAAAAACGAGAAGTCGGCAGCGGCCTCACGTCGGCGTGAGGCCGCCACATGTTCAGCTCTCGCCGAAGACCCGGCGGAAGATCGTGTCCACATGCTTGGTGTGATATCCGAGGTCGAACTTCTCGGCGATCTCCTCCTTCGTCAGGATCGCGGTGACATCCGCATCGCCCTCCAGCTCCGTCTGGAAATCGCGGCCCTCTTCCCAGACCTTCATGGCGTTGCGCTGCACGAGCGTATAGGCGTCTTCCCGGCTCGCGCCCTTCTGGGTCAGCGCCAGAAGCACCCGCTGCGACATCACGAGGCCTTTGTACTGGTTCATGTTGCGCAGCATGTGCTCGGGGTAGATCACCAGCTTGTCGACCACGCTGGTCAGCCGGGCGAGCGCAAAGTCGAGCGTGACGGTCGCATCGGGGCCGATGTTCCGCTCGACGCTAGAATGCGAGATGTCGCGCTCGTGCCAGAGCGCCACGTTCTCCATCGCAGGGATCACCGCCATCCGAACGAGACGCGCGAGACCGGTGAGGTTCTCGGTCAGGACCGGGTTGCGCTTGTGCGGCATCGCCGAGGAGCCCTTCTGGCCCGCGGAGAAGAATTCCTCCGCTTCCAGCACCTCGGTGCGCTGCATGTGCCGGACCTCGGTCGCGAGATTCTCGATCGACGAGGCGACGACGCCGAGCGTGGCAAAGAAGGCAGCGTGCCGGTCCCGCGGGATCACCTGCGTCGAGATGGGCTCGGGCGCGAGACCGAGCTTCGCGCAGACATGCTCCTCGACCCGGGGATCGATATTCGCGAAGGTGCCCACAGCACCGGAAAGTGCGCCCGTTGCAACCTCTTGGCGGGCTGTCTTCATGCGCTCGAGGTTGCGGTTCATCTCGGCATAGAAGCGTGCGAAGGTCAGGCCCATCGTGGTCGGTTCGGCGTGGATGCCGTGGCTGCGGCCGATGCGGACCGTCTCCTTGTGCTCGAAGGCGCGGCGCTTGAGCGCGGCGAGCAGGCCTTCGAGATCGGCGATCAGGATGTCGGCGGCCCGGACGAGCTGGATGTTGAACGTGGTGTCGAGCACGTCCGACGAGGTCATGCCCTGATGGACGAAGCGCGCCTCGTCGCTGCCCACGATCTCTGCGAGATGCGTCAGGAACGCGATCACGTCATGCTTGGTCACCGCCTCGATTTCGTCGATGCGGGCGACGTCGAACTCCACCCCATCGGCCTTCCAGACCGCTTCGGCGTTCTCCTTCGGGATCACGCCGAGCTCGGCCTGGGCATCGCAGGCATGGGCCTCGATCTCGAACCAGATGCGGAACTTGGTCTCCGGTGCCCAGATCGCGACCATGTCGGGGCGGGAATAGCGTGGGATCATGGGAACCGGGCCTCTCACGGATTGTTGACGGAACAAGGCGGGTCATAGACTCAGCGGATCGGTGGAACAAGGCGGGGCGGAGCTGCGGTGAAAACGATGCCGAGAGACATTGCGCGCGAGGCCTCTTTGCCGGCGGGGCTTTCCGATTTCGAAGGATGCTGGCGGCTCAGCCGCCGCATCCACGACGCCCGGGTCGGCCAGGACGGTCATGCCGAAGGGCGGATGGAGCTCATTTCCCACGGATCGGGCCTTCGATATTTCGAAGACGTTCTGCTGCACCTCCCCGGGCAGAAGCCGATCCCGGGAACGAGGTCCTACATCTGGCGGGAAGAGGCGTCGGGAATTTCTGTCCACTTCGACGACGGCCGCCCCTTCCACCTGATCGAAATGGGCGAGTTCGAGCCCCGGGCGCTGCATCTCTGCGATCCAGACCGCTACGAGGTGGAATACGATTTCGCCGACTGGCCAGTCTGGGGCGTGACGTGGACCGTGACGGGGCCCCGCAAGGATTACCGGATGGAGACGCTTTTCGTGCGCGAAAAGCTGCGTGGCTAGAGCCTTGCGGGTTCACCTCCCGTGATGCACAACGAAGCCGACGCAATCACACGCAAGGAGGGTCGCGCATGACCACCACAACCCATCGCAACGTGCTGGTCGAGACCTTCGGCGCCACAGAGGGTGCCGGTCTGCGCCTCAAACAAGCCGCTTTTGTCGTTCTCGGCATCGCCGTGCTGGCGATCGCCGCGAAGATCAAGGTTCCGATGTATCCCGTGCCGATCACGATGGGCACCTTCGCCGTGCTCGCGCTCGGCGCCGCTTACGGGCCGGGGCTCGGTCTGGCGACGATCATGGGCTACATGATGCTGGGCGCGCTCGGCCTCGATGTCTTTGCCGGCAGCGGAGCCGAGGCAGCGGGCCTGACCTACATGATGGGCGGAACCGGCGGTTATCTCGTGGGCTACGTCGCGGCCACGGTGCTTCTAGGTGCCCTGGCGCGCAAGGGCTGGGACCGGTCTGCGCCCCGGATGGCCGGAGCGATGGTGCTCGGCAATGCCATCATCTACATTCCCGGCCTCGCCTGGCTCGGCATGCTCTACGGCTGGGACCAGCCGATCCTCGCATGGGGTCTGACGCCGTTCCTCGTAGGTGACCTTTTGAAGCTCGCATTGGCGGCGGCGATCCTGCCCGCCGCCTGGAAGCTCGTCGGCCGCGCGCGCGGCTGAGCCGGGTCTCGGCCAGAAGGTTTGTCGGCGCGTCGGTCCGTGTGATCGGCGCGCCTTTTTCGTCGAGGGGGCATCGATGATCCTGCAGAGATCCATTCCGTACGATCCGTCCGCTCGGCCGCGGTTGCCCGGGATCGCACCCCTCGATCCCGACGCGTGGATCATGACGGACGACGCATTCGCCGCGCAGATGGCGGAGCGCGAGCGCCTCCTGCACAACGTGCCCGAAGCAGTTCTCGGAGAAATTGAGGGCGCGAAGCCGGCGGTCGCAGAGGCGCTGGGGGTCATCCTCGACGCCCTGCCTCAGGGTTACATCCGGAGTGCAGGGGTAGTCACGCGCCCCGACGGTGTTTCGGTGACGCTCGATGCGGACAATCCCCTCGTCACGGTCGGGCGTCTCGTGCAGGAGGACGTCTGTATCCTCACAAAGCCAGAAGACGGCGAGGAGCATGTGCTGGCGGCTGCGGTCTTGTGCTTTCCGGCTCGCTGGCGGCTCGCCGAAAAGCTCGGCCGTCCGCTGATCTCGATCCACGAGCCTGTACCGGACTACGATGACAGGATCGCTCCGAGGGTCCAGCGTCTCTTTGACGGCATAGGAGTGGGGCGGCCGCTCTGGCGCTGCAACGAGCTCTGGACGTCCAACCCGACCCTCCATCGGCCGGATCCGCCGACGAGCCGACCGAAATGGAACGAGGACCCGCTCTATCTTCGGTCGGAGCGGCAATGTCTTGTCCGACTGCCGCAAACGCGAGCGATCGTCTTCACGATTCACACCTGGATGCTGGCAGCGGCGGATGCTCCCTGCGTCAAAGGCATGGCGCCCGACCGCTCGGAAGAATGATCGGCCGGTTTCGCCATCACTTAAAAAACAGCCGACAGCAAAACACCGGGCGATCGTGAGAGACGCCCGGTGCAGATAAACTTCAGTTCGAGAGACGTGCGCCTTACCCGCCGGCGCGGCTCGCCGCGTATGCGATCGCGCGCTGATAGTTCCCGCTGTCGTTCCAGGCTGACAGGACCTGGAAGTTGCGCGTGCCTTCGGTGAAGGGCTGACCCGGCTGCCATCCGTTGCGGCGGAGCATGTTCGCCGCCGAGGCCAGAGCGTCGGTCGCGTTGTAGGGATCCGCGCGGCCGTCTCCGTTGGCGTCTACGCCGAACTGGGCCCAGTTTGAGGCGAGAAACTGCATATGTCCCAGCTCACCGGACGGACCGCCCTGCGTTCCGGGAGTGATGACGCCGCGGTCGACGAGCTGGAGCGCCGCGATCGCGGCGTCCTCGAAGCGGGGGTGGCGCCGGCAATAGGAGGCGAGGGTGACTGCGCCGTCGACGATGGAGGTTCCGCCGAGATACCCGCCGAAGCTCGTCTCAAGCCCCCAGATCGTGGCCAGTACGCTACCCGGGACTCCGTAGCTCTGCTCGAGCGACGAAAACAGATTTGCGTTGCTCGATATGCGGCTCGACACCTGATTGATGAACGCCTGAGCGGAGCTTCCGGAACGCTTGGCGAGGAAGTTCGACGGGTCGCTGTAGGACACACCGCTCTGGCTCGACGGGCTGGATTCGAAGCGCCAGGTGATGCCCGAGAGTTGCGCCGATTGCAGCGCCTGAAGACCTCGTTGACCAACGCCCGCGGCAGATGCCTGTTGTGACAGAGCCTGTTTGTAGCTCGGGAAGGCTCCTTGACTGGTGATACAGGGGGCTGCGAATGCTGCGGGCGCCGTCAGCACGGTCATGCAGACGGCAACAAGGGTACGGCGCATCAAGGGCTCCTCTTGAAAGACGTACGACAAACGATGTCAGCGTATGATCGTTCCTGAGGTAACCATACGTAAGGGGAGCACGATGTCACCCCGTAAGCCCCATAGCGTGTGTCACGAGGGAAGCTGCCGCGTTTGGAACAAGAATGGGCGCCCGAAGGCGCCCATCCCCGCGATACTCGACCGAAGGCCGGTTCAGCAGCTGTAGTACATGCCGAACTCGACCGGGTGCGGCGTGTGCTCGTAGAGTTCGAGCTCTTCCATCTTAAGGTCGATGTAGCCGTCGATCTGGTCCTTGGTGAAGACGTCGCCGGCCAGCAGGAAGTTGTGATCCGCCTTGAGCGCGTCGAGCGCCTCGCGCAGCGATCCGCAGACGGTCGGGATGCCTTCGAGCTCTTCGGCCGGCAGATCGTAGAGGTTCTTGTCCATCGCCTCGCCCGGATCGATCTTGTTGGTGATCCCGTCGAGACCGGCCATCAGGAGCGCCGCGAAGCAGAGATAGGGGTTCGCGGACGGGTCGGGGAAACGGGCCTCGACGCGCTTTGCCTTGGGGCTCTCCGTCCACGGGATCCGCACGCAGCCCGAGCGGTTGCGGGCCGAGTAGGCGCGCAGGACCGGCGCTTCGAAGCCCGGGATCAGGCGCTTGTAGGAGTTGGTGGAGGGGTTGGTGAAGGCGTTCAGCGTCTTGGCGTGCTTCAGGATACCACCGATGAACCAGAGCGCTTCCTGGCTGAGGTCGGCATACTTGTCACCGGCGAAGAGCGGCTTGCCGTCCTTCCAGATCGACATGTTCACGTGCATGCCGGTGCCGTTGTCGCCGTAGATCGGCTTCGGCATGAAGGTCGCGGACTTGCCGTAGGCTTCGGCCACGTTGTGGATGATGTACTTGTACTTCTGAAGCTGGTCGCCCTGATCGGTCAGCGACGAGAAGATGAGACCAAGCTCGTGCTGGCAGGACGCCACCTCGTGATGGTGCTTGTCGACCTTCATGCCGATGCGCTTCATCGTAGACAGCATCTCGGAGCGCAGGTCCTGGCCGTGGTCGATCGGGTTGACCGGGAAGTAGCCGCCCTTGATGCCCGGACGGTGGCCGGTGTTGCCCATCTCGTACTCGGTGTCGGTGTTCCACGCTGCGTCGATCGCGTCGACCTCGTAGGACACCTTGTTCATGGTGTTCGAGTAGCGGACGTTGTCGAAGATGAAGAACTCCGCCTCGGGGCCGAAATAGGCTGCATCGCCGATGCCGGAGGACTTTAGATACGCCTCGGCCTTGATCGCGGTGCCGCGGGGATCGCGCTCGTAGGGCTCGCCGGTGTCCGGCTCGACCACGGTGCAGTGCAGGCAGAGCGTCTTTTCGGCATAGAACGGGTCGATATAGGCGCTGTCCGGGTCGGGGATCAGCTTCATGTCGGAGGCTTCGATCGACTTCCAGCCCTGGATCGACGAGCCGTCGAACATGAAGCCTTCTTCGAGGAAGTCCTCGTCCACCTGATCGTGCATCAGCGTCACGTGCTGCAGTTTGCCGCGCGGATCGGTGAAGCGGATGTCGACGTATGCGACGTCTTCGTCCTTCATCAATTTGAGAACGTCACTCTTGCTCATCCCTTGGTCCTTCTCTGTCGTATAGCTGTCTTTGGGGTCGCGCGCCCGGAGAGCCGGGCGCAAATTGTCCGGGAGTGCCGCCGTGCTCAGAGAGCTTCGGAGCCGGTCTCGCCGGTGCGGATGCGGATCGCCTGCTCGACCGTGCTGACGAAGATCTTTCCGTCGCCGATCTTGTCGGTCTTTGCCGCCGCCACGATGGCTTCGATGGCCCGGTCAATGAGATCGTCGTCGAGGACGACCTCGATCTTAACCTTGGGCAGGAAGTCCACGACGTATTCGGCGCCGCGATAGAGTTCGGTATGGCCTTTCTGGCGGCCGAAGCCTTTCACCTCCACGACCGACAGGCCCTGGATACCCGCTTCCTGAAGCGCTTCCTTCACCTCGTCGAGCTTGAAAGGCTTGATAATCGCCTCGATTTTCTTCATGAGCCTCGCCTCCTCGTGGTGCTGTCTCGGGGTCAGACCATGTCCGTTCCCGCGTCACAATCGGATAGGATCGGGCCCGGCGCGGGGGTGCCAGAGCAAATCGAGGCGGAGACCGTTTTTTGTGCGACTGGCCCAATAACTAGGCAGAACTGAATCGGAGGCATCGTGACCCACCTTCTGACGGCGCAGGACATGCGCGAGATCGAGCGGAGCGCCATGGAGGACGGCATCGCTACGGGCGCCGAGCTCATGGAGCGGGCAGGGCGCAGGGTGGTCGAGGCATTGCAGGCGGAGTGGCCCGACGGCGGGCGCACGGCGCGCCGCGCGATCGTGCTTTGCGGGCCGGGCAACAATGGCGGGGACGGTTACGTCGTGGCGCGGCTACTGCACGGGCTAGGCTGGTCCGTGTCGGTTCACGGCATGGGCGCCACCGAAGAGCTGCCACCCGATGCGCGCGCAAACCGGCAGGCCTGGGAAGGGATTGGGTCTGTCGTCCCGCTGAGCGGCGATCTCCGGATCGGGCAGGATCGCCCCGATCTTGTGGTCGATGCGCTCTTCGGCACGGGACTGACACGGCCCGTCGACGGGTTGGGAGGGCTTTTCCGCGACATCGCCGAGTGCCGGGCGCTCGGCTGCCCGCGTGTCGTGGCCGTCGACCTGCCGAGCGGCCTTTGCAGCGATAGCGGGCGGGTGATCCGCGCCGAAGGGACGGAGCCCGCCGAAGCGGCGATCGCCGCGGACCTGACCGTCACCTTTCATCGCCCGAAGCTCGGGCACTACCTGTCCGAAGGCCCGTCCTTCTGCAGCAGGCTGGTCGCTGCCGATATCGGCCTTCGGCCGGAGGCCACGGCGGGCAAGGGCGTGCCGCTCGCCGCAGCACGCGCCGCCGCGCTCGCCAAGAACAACGCCTCGCACAAGTACGACAACGGCCACGCGCTGGTGCTCACGGGTGGCTCGGGCCGGACCGGGGCCGCAAGGCTTGCGGCGCGGGGCGCCTTGCGCGCCGGCGCGGGGCTGGTGACGGTCGGCGTACCGGCATCCGCTCAGCTCGAAGTGGCCGCGCAACTGACCGCAATCATGCTCACCCGCGTCGACGACGGAGAGGAGCTGGCTTCGGTACTGGAGGATACGCGGCTGAACGCGCTCTGCCTCGGACCCGGCCTCGGTCGGGACCGGGTCCGTGCGCTCGTACCCGTCGCAGTGAAGGCAGGGCGCGGCACGGTGCTCGATGCGGATGCCCTCACCGCTTTCGAAGACGATCCCGCGGCGCTGTTCGCCGATCTCCACGAGGGATGCATCCTCACGCCGCATATGGGCGAATTCTCCAAGCTCTTTCCCGACCTCGCGGCTCCGCTCAAGGCCGCGCCGGAAAGTGGTCCAGCGACGTCACGCCTCGACGCCGCCCGTGCCGCCGCCGCGCGGTCGGGCGCGACCGTGCTCCTCAAAGGCCCGGACACGGTCATCGCATCCCCCGGCGGCGCCGCGACAATTGCAGCCTCGGTCTACGAGCGCGCGGCCCCGTGGCTAGCAACGGCCGGAACCGGGGATGTGCTCGCGGGGATCATAACCGGTCTACTCGCCCGGGGCTTCGCTACTCTGGATGCGGCCGCGAGCGGGGCTTTCCTTCATGCGGAGGCGGCGCGCGGCTTCGGACCGGGCCTCGTTGCCGAGGACCTGCCCGAGGAACTGCCGCGCGTCTTCCGGGCGCTTGGCGTCTGAACCGGGGCGAGCCCGCCGATTTTCCTCTCGCGCTCGGGTTTCGCCTTTGCTAGAGACCGCGGCAACCGGGTGCCGGGCCTCCGCGCGAGCGCCCGCGACTGGCGTTTGCGGGTGTGGCGGAATTGGTAGACGCACCAGATTTAGGTTCTGGCGCCGCGAGGCGTGGGGGTTCGAGTCCCTTCACCCGCACCAGAGGATGACGAAAGGATCAGACGGAAGATGCAGGTCACCGAGACCCTGAACGACGGCCTGAAGCGCGGCTACGCGATCACGCTGACAGCGGACGAGCTCGACGCGAAGGTCACCGAAAAGTTGACCGAAGCCCAGCCCGACGTGGAAATGAAGGGCTTCCGCAAAGGTAAAGTCCCTCTGGCGTTGCTGCGCAAGCAGTTCGGCCAGCGAATTTTGGGCGAGTCGATGCAGGAAGCCATCGACGGCGCCATGAACCAGCACTTCGAGGACACCGGCGACCGTCCGGCGATGCAGCCCGAGGTCAAGATGACCAACGAGGACTGGTCCGAAGGCGACGACGTGCATGTCGAGATGAGCTACGAGAAGCTCCCCGACGTGCCCGAGGTCGATTTAACTGAGCTGAGCGTCGAGAAGCCGGTCGCGAAAGCCTCCGAAGCAGATGTCGACGATGCCCTGAAGTCGCTCGCCGAGACCGCGACCGATTTCGAGGACCGTGAGGACGGTGCCGCCGCCGAGAACGACGATCAGGTCGTGATCGACTTCGTCGGCAAGGTCGACGGCGAGCCCTTCGAGGGTGGCGCGGCCGAGGATTATCCGCTGACGCTGGGCTCCAACTCCTTCATTCCCGGCTTCGAGGAGCAGCTCGTCGGCGTGAAGGCGGGCGACGAGAAGACCGTCGAGGTCAAGTTCCCCGAGGAGTACGGCGCCGAGAACCTGGCGGGCAAGGACGCGACCTTCGACGTCACCGTCAAGAACGTGAAGAAGCCCGTTGCCGCCGAGATCAACGACGAGCTCGCGACCAAGTTCGGTGCCGAGGATCTCGAGGCGCTGAAGGGCCAGATCCGCGAGCGGCTCGAAGCCGAGTACCAGGGCGCCGCGCGCCAGGTGGTCAAGCGCCGCCTGCTCGACGCGCTGGACGAGAAGGTCCAGTTCGACCTGCCGCCGAGCCTCGTCGAGGCCGAGGCCAAGCAGATCGCGCATCAGCTCTACCACGAGGACCATCCGGACGATCACGGCCACGACCACGGTGAGATCGAACCGACGGAAGAGCACAACAAGCTCGCCGAGCGGCGCGTGCGCCTTGGCCTTCTGCTCGCCGAGATCGGCAACAAGCACGAGGTCCAGGTCACCGATTCCGAGATGACCCAGGCGATCATGAACCAGGCGCGGCAGTATCCGGGCCAAGAGCGCCAGTTCTTCGACTTCGTGCGTCAGAACCAGCAGATGCAGCAGCAGATGCGCGCGCCGATCTTCGAAGACAAGGTCGTCGACGTGATCCTCGAGAAGGCCGAAGTGTCCGAGACCGAGGTCGGCAAGGAAGACCTGCAAAAGCTGCTGGACGATCTCGACGAGGTCTGATCCGGCTCGGGACCCTGCCACCGCAGGGCCCGGAAACAAGTGAATTGACGAAAGGGCGACCCCGAGGGGCCGCCCTTTTTAGCTTCCGTGAGTGTTAATTTCGATTGCTTCAGGCCGCGGCCCGGCGCACGGCGCCATGGACCTCCGCACGCTGCTTTGCCGGCAGCGTGGCGGCGAGCGCGTCAACCAGTTCCAGAGCGGCCTTGCGCTCCGCCGGGGACTGGGCGGCCTGGATCTGGTCCCTGCAATAGCTGACAAGGGCTTCCATCCCGGCGGCAGTGCGCTCCGGTTCGATCTCCACCGGGGCCTGATCGGTATTTGCCGGATGCGCCTTGTTGAAGAGCGCGCGGGCTTCGACCTCGGTGGCGAAGACGTCGTGCGTGATCCCCGAGGTCCTGCGGATGGAGGCAACGCGCTCGGGCGTTGCGTCGAGAAGGGCCGCCATCGCGGAGACCTTGCCCATCGGAACCGTCTTGCCGAGGTAGTCGTAAGGCGCGTTCCCAGAACGCTTGAGCACGCGGTTCATCACCGGGTCCACCACCGTCACGACATCCGAGACACCGGCACGGATGGCGCTTTCGATGCAGGCGATCTGAAGCTCCGACGTGGCATGTGCGATCGAGTTCCGGCCCGTGCCTGTGGTCAGACGCTTCGTGTCAACGCAGAACCGGGTTGATTCCCAGACATGCGGGCTGCGCAGCGGCGGCTCGCCGTCGAGAATATCCGAGAACACGTCCGCGAGCATGTGCGGACCGGTGGTCTGCAAGGCGCGCGCGCAGGACACGACGTGACCGTCATCGTCCAGACCTATGGCGTATGCGGGATCGAGATCGTCGAACTGGTCGACCTCCATTCCGTTCTCGACATTCACGTCCCAACCAAGGCGATCGGCGAAAACACGTGCGCGAAGACGGAACATCTCTTCAAGGATATCCTTGAACTTGTGCTTGTTGAGGGCATCCACAACCAGGATCATGACCGTTTCCTTCTTCCCCTGACTCGAGGCGGATCCGAGTGATTGGACCGGCCTTCGGTTAATGGAGAATAGAGAAGCAGGACGTGATAACTATTGGGGGAATCCCGTATCCCCTTGCGTCACACCAATAAATTGTGGCCAATTTGGGGATTACTCGGGATAGATGAGCCCGCGGGAAATGGCCCGACCGATCGCCTGAGCGGTGGTGAGTGCGTTCAGTTTGGTCCGTGCGGAACGCAAATGCACCTCGACGGTCCGGTGCGAGATCGACAATATTCCGCCGATATCCGTCTGTGTCTTGCCGGCCGCAATCCACTGTAGGATCTCGATCTCGCGAGACGACAGCTGATGGTCCGATAGGACCGCCATGAGCTTGTCTTCGCGCATGACCCTGTCGTGGATGTGGACCGCGAAGGATTGCAAATTCGCGATGATTCCCGAGCGCAGCTTTTCCCATTCCGGCTCGGAGAGATTTGTCGTGACGCTGAGGGAGCCGACATCGCCGAGAGGGCCGCGGACGGGAATGGTCAGTCCCCGATTGCTGATGCCGAAATCCGCAGCGTCGCGGAACACCGTATGAAAGTTGTCGTCCGGCGCAAGACGGTGCCAATCGACGGGCGCGATGCTGCGACGCGCCTCGATCAATGTCGGATCGATCCGGTGATATCCGTTCTTGGCGTAATGCGCTTGCCAGTCCGGCGAATAGGTCATCAGACCATGGACGCGACCTGACACGGGGTTGGAGCCCGCATAGGCGGCATTTTCCAAGCCGAACTGATCGCAGATCCTTTGCAGGACGTCGATCACGAGTACCTCATCCGTTCTTTCGGGAAGAATATCAGTGAGGTCCATAACATCCCACGACATCGCGGCAAAACTGAGCCGAACACATCGTTAGGATCGCACATCCTGACCGGTTTGCGCAAGCGACCGAAGAAACGCCATCACCGCTTCTCGCCGGGAGGTGTCCAGCGTCGTGAAGATGTGCGCCAATTCCCGTGCCTGGGATGGGGTCAGATGGGCCGTTCCGGGATCGGCGCCGCTCGTCTCGGCATCCGTCAGATCCAGATTCTCGAAAAAATGGCTGATCGGCACGCTCAGTACGCTTGCGATCCGCCACATCTGCGCCGCTGATATCCGGTTCTGACCGCTCTCGTATTTCTGGACCTGCTGGAACCGGACGCCCAGTTTGTCGCCAAGTTGACGTTGCGTGAGACCGCGCGACTGCCTTTGGGCACGCACGCGGGAACCAATATGCTTGTCTACAATATTCACGATGCACTCTTCTTCAATGTACCTTTAAACGGCCACAAAATGGCCGCTAAATCAAGTGCGATACTGAATGACGTCAGTTGCTTGCCAAGTGCACGCGGATTCGATGCCGCTACGTTGTCATCGACGAAAAAGGGCCGCCGCGTTGTCCGCGGCGACCCTTGTTACATCCCGTATGTAGCGGGAGTTCAGTTCGAATCGCCGCGGCCGAGCCGGTCGTCGAGTTCGTCCTTGTCCTGGACGGCAGGCTCGTCGGCCGCCTGTTCGGTCTCCGTCTCGAGTTCGTCGAGCTGGGCAGCGCCCATGTCGTCGAAGAGTTCGGAGATCTCGAATTCGGCCTGAGCCTCTTCCTCGGCGGCGATGTCCTGGATGGACTTGCCGGCCTTCTGGATCTCGGCCTCTTCCGGCGAACGGGCGACGTTCAGCGTCACTTCGACGATCACCTCGGGGTGCAGGTGCAGCTCCACGGCGTGGAGGCCCAGCTCCTTGATCGGCTCGCGGATGATGACCTGCTTGCGGTCGACGTCGAAGCCGGCGTCCTTGCAGACTTCGGCCGCGTCGCGCGTGGTCACGGAGCCGTAGAGGTTGCCGCCGTCGGAGGCCTGGCGAATCACCACGAACTGCTCGCCGTCGAGTTTCTCGGCGACCGCTTCGGCTTCCTTGCGGGTCTCGAGGTTCTTCGCCTCGAGATTCGCCTTCTCGGATTCGAAGCGGGCGATGTTCTCCTTGGACGCGGTCAGAGCCTTGCCCTGAAGGAGAAGGAAGTTGCGCGCATAGCCGGGCTTGACGTCGACGACGTCGCCCATCTGGCCAAGCTTGGCCACGCGTTCCAGCAGAATGACTTGCATCTTTCTCTCCTTACTTCACGGCGTAGGGGAGAAGCGCGAGGAAGCGGGCGCGCTTGATCGCGCGGCTCAGTTCACGCTGCTTCTTGGACGACACCGCGGTGATGCGGCTCGGGACGATCTTGCCGCGCTCGGACACGTAGCGCTGCAGCAGCTTGGTGTCCTTGTAGTCGATCTTGGGCGCGTTCTCGCCGGAGAACGGGCAGACCTTGCGGCGGCGGAAAAACGGTTTTGCTGCCATGGGTATAGCTCCTATCCTCTGACGATCAGTTGCGGCGCTCGCGACGGCGATCGTCGCGTTCGTCTTTCTTCTGCATCTGGATCGACGGGCCTTCTTCGTGCTCGTCCACCTTGATGGTGAGCACGCGCATCACGTCGTCATGAAGGCGCATCAGACGCTCCATCTCCTGCACGGCCGAGGCGGGCGCGTCGGTGCGGAGGAAGGCGTAATGGCCCTTGCGGTTCTTGTTGATCTTATAGGCCATGGTCTTCACGCCCCAGTACTCGCTTTCGACGAGCGTGCCGCCGTTATCGCTGAGAATGGAGGAGAAGTGTTCGATCAGGCCCTCGGCTTGGGTGTTCGAGAGGTCCTGACGCGAGATGAAAACATGCTCGTACTTCGGCATGTGGTCTCCGTTCATGTCTGGCGCATTTCAAAGGACAGGCATCTGGTCCTTCCGCGCCTGCCCACGAGAGACTGCGCGGTTCCGATCGGGTTGCGGAAGGAAGCCCGCGTATACACGCCCTGTGACGTGACGCAAGGGGAGAGCTGCACCGCACGCGCTCGTGGAAGCGAAGGCGCACGGGTCTCGCAATGAGCCACCGTTTTTTGCCGGGGCTGGGTCTCCGTCTCGCCTTCGGCTGTTCACTTCTCCACAGGACATGTGATGCCGCAGCGATTGATCGCCGCGATGCATGCTGCACCTCTCTGCGCGGAGCAACCCAAACAGAGAGGATTCTCAATGACCCGCCTTGCAGCCGCCACCGCACTTGCGCTTCTCCCGGCGACCGCGCTTATGGCCGAGCCCGTCGCCTACGAACTCGACAGCTCGCACAGCCAGATCGTCTTCCACTACGACCATCTCGGCTTCTCGACCGGCTACGGCATGTTCTCGGGCTTCGACGGCGACGTCATGTTCGATCAGGAAGATCCCGCGAATTCCTCGGTCGAGGTCTCTTTCCCCGTCCGCTCGATGCTGACCGGCTGGGAGGCCCGTTTCGAGCACTTCATGTCGGACGATTTCTTCGGGGCGACCGAAGAGGACATGGTGACCTTTACCTCGACGGATATCGAGGTGACCGGCGACAACACCGCCAACATCACCGGCGATCTGTCGTTGAACGGGGTGACGCAGGAAGTCGTGCTCGACGCCACGCTGAACCAAGCGGGCGAGCATCCGATGGAGGGCAAGCCGTGGGCCGGCTTCTCCGCAACGACGACGCTTCTGCGCTCGGACTACAACCTCGGCATGTTCGCTCCGATGGTCAGCGATGAGGTGCAGGTCGAGATCTCGTTCGAGGCCATGCAGGCGGACGCGGAAAGCGAAAGCTGAAGCGTGAACGATATGATAAAGAAACGGCCCGCCAATTGGCGGGCCGTTTTGCTTTTCCCGAAAGACCGCGATCAGTCGCTCGACCGTGTGGCGGTCAGTTCCACCCTCACCGCGACCTCGAAACCGACCTGGCTCTCGCTGTCCATGTCCTGCCCGATGCCGAAGCTGCGGCGGTCGAGCACGGTCCGCCCCTGCATCGTGGCGGTGTTGCCGTCGAGCTTCAGCGTGAAGGGCAAGGTGACAGGCACCTCCTCGCCCTTCAGCGCAAGCGTCCCCTCGGCCAGATAGCCATCGCCGCTCTTCACGATCTCGGCCGAAAAGGTTGCCGTGGGATATTCCTCGGAAGCAAGGTAGTCGGAATTTGTCGCCTGCTCGCTGACCGACCCGAGCGACAGTGAGCCGGTGTTGATCCGCACGGTGACCTCGCCCGCGCGTCCCATACCGTCCGGCTCTTCGAAAGCGATGTCGGCGGTCCAGTCCGCGAAGGCACCCGACACCTCGGAGTTCATCTGGATGACGTCGATGGCAAGCGTCCCGCTCTCGACTTGCCACTCCGAGGCGACGGCCTCGAGCGCAGGGCCCTCGGCGGCGGAGGCCCCCTGACGGTAGAGACCCGCCCCCGCGCCGAGGCCGATGGCCACCGCCCAGAAGAGCACGGCAAGAGCCGCCGGCTTGACCGTCCCGTGCTTCGCGCCGGGCCGGCCGGCGCGGGTCTCGCCGGGCAGCATGCGCCGAAGGGTTTCGTCGCGGACGACATAGTGATGTTTCAGTGCACCCGCTACATGCGCTGCGATCGCGATGACGAGCACCCATATCAGGACGTAGTGCAGCGCCCAGGCTGTCTCGGCCAGCCGAGGCGATTTCGGGACCAGCGGAAGCGACTGCCCCAAGGGCCAGAGGATACGTGCGAAGCCCTCGCTCGCCGCATGGCCGATCCATCCCGAGAGCGGGACGAGTACGAGACTGCCGTAGAGAAGCCAGTGCACCGTATCGGCCAGGAGGGTTTCCGCCCGGCGCTCGGGGTGGAGCGGGGCAGGCTTCGGCTGCGTCACGGCCCAGACGATCCGAAGCAGCGCCACTGCGAAGATCGCGACGCCGAGCGTCTTGTGGACCGAGAAGACCGACGCCTTCCGCGCCACCTCTGCTTCCGATCCGGTCGGCAGCCAGGCGGCGAGAACGCCGACGGCGAGGTTGAGGAAAATGCCGAGGGCTGTCGTCCAGTGGAACGCCTTGGCGACCGTGCCGTAGCGGTCAGTGGCATTTCTCGCGCTCATGAAGGACCTCTTCACTGGGGGAATGTGTTGCCAGCTGAAAATAGGGTCAGGGGATCAGATGCAATTCGACCCCCTGCACAGCGGTCGTGCGTCGGCGCTCCGATCCGTTGCGCAACCGCCGCTGCATATGTAATGGACGCCGAAACTTCGGCCCCCGAAAGGAGACCTGCCCATGAGCCGCGCCTTCGTTTTTCCCGGACAGGGAGCCCAGACCATCGGTATGGGCCGCGATCTGGCTGACGCCTATCCCGCCGCGAAGGCGGTGTTCGAGGAAGTGGACGAGGCCCTGGGCGAGAAGCTTTCGACCCTCATCTGGGAGGGTGATGCCGACGAGCTCACACTCACACAGAACGCGCAGCCGGCCCTGATGGCCACCTCGATCGCCGCTCTCCGCGCGCTCGAGGCCGAAGGCTTTGGCGTCGATCAGGCCTCTTACGTGGCAGGGCACTCGCTCGGCGAATATTCGGCTCTGGCGGCGGCGGAGGCCCTCACACTGACCGATTGCGCCCGGCTTCTGCGGATCCGCGGTCGCGCGATGCAGGAAGCGACCCCGGTCGGGACCGGTGCGATGGCGGCCATTCTCGGGCTCAACCTCGACACGGTGCGCGCGGTTGCGCACGAGGCGGCCGAAGGCGAGGTCTGCCAGGCGGCGAACGACAACGACCCCGCGCAGGTGGTGGTCTCGGGACACAAACAGGCGGTCGAACGGGCCGTCGCAATCGCTAAGGACAAGGGGGCGAAACGGGCGATGCTCCTTCCGGTCTCGGCGCCGTTCCATTGCGCGCTGATGGCCCCTGCGGCCGAACGGATGCGCGACGCGCTCGATGCCGTCGAGATCGCTTCGCCGCGCGCGCCAGTTGTCTCCAACGTGAAGGCCGAGGCCGTGACCGATCCCGCGACCATCCGCGAGCTTCTGGTGGATCAGATCACCGGCGCCGTGCGCTGGCGCGAAAGCATCGTCTGGATGGCGGGGCAGGGCGTGACGGAGATCTGGGAGATCGGTGCGGGCAAGGCGCTGTCGGGCATGGTCAAGCGCATCGACCGGTCCATCGCCACAAGAACGGTCGGGTCGCCAGGCGATGTGGGTGCGGTTTCCGCCTTGTGAACCTGCCGGTTCCGCTCGCTAAGTGAGCGCCATCCACAAGAGATTCGGTACGGTGAATGTGTGGGTAACGGGTCATGGAATGGTCGCGGCGTGCCAGTGTCCGCACAGAGATGCGGCGCGCGCCACGACGGGAGAGGGAGAGACGTGATGTTCGATCTAACCGGGAAGTGCGCGCTGGTGACCGGCGCCTCAGGAGGAATAGGCGGAGCGATTGCCGCAGCGCTGCACGACGCAGGGGCCACAGTCGGCCTGTCGGGCACGCGCGAGGCGCCGCTTCAGGAACTGGCCGGCAAACTGGGTGAGCGCAGCCATGTCCTGCCCTGCAACCTCGGCGACCCCGAGGCGGTCGCGGCGCTGCCGAAACAGGCCGCGGAGGCGATGGGTTCGGTCGACATCCTCGTGAACAATGCCGGCATCACTCGCGATAACGTCTTCATGCGCATGTCCGACGACGAATGGAGCCAGGTGATCGATGTGAACCTGACGGCGGCCTTCCGCCTGACCCGGGGCGTCCTGAGGGGCATGATGAAGTCGAAATGGGGCCGCATCATCAACGTGACCTCGATCGTCGGTGCCACCGGCAATCCCGGGCAGGGCAATTACGCCGCCGCCAAGGCGGGTCTCGTCGGAATGTCGAAGTCGCTCGCGGCCGAGGTCGCCTCGCGCAACATCACCGTCAACGCGATCGCGCCGGGCTTCATCGAGACGGCGATGACCGACAAGCTGAACGACGACCAGCGCGGCGCGCTGCTGTCGCAGATCCCGGTCGGACGGATGGGCAAGGCCGAGGAAATCGCCGCCGCCGCCCTGTATCTCGCCAGCGCGGAGGCGGGCTACGTGACCGGCAGCACGCTCCACGTGAACGGCGGCATGGCGATGCTGTGACAGGGCGCTAAATGCTACCGGGGAAAGCGTTTGCCATCGCCGAGCCATATGCTATAGGCGCTCGCAGCTTCAGGCCCGGAGGGTGCTCCGGGACCTGTATCCCGTCCGCCTTCGGGCGGGAAAGAGGCGCCGCCCCGACATCGGGGCACGAAAGAAACCAGCCCGACGGGCGAGGGAACATCGGACGAGAGGCGTCCGAAAGCATTGTGAGGAAGATAACATGAGCGACATCGAAGATCGCGTGCGCAAGATCGTGGTCGAGCACCTCGGCGTGGAAGAAGCGAAGGTGACCGAGAACGCCTCCTTCATCGACGATCTCGGCGCCGACAGCCTCGACACCGTCGAGCTGGTCATGGCCTTCGAAGAGGAATTCGGTATCGAGATCCCCGACGATGCGGCCGAGACCATCCAGACCTTCGGCGACGCCGTGAAGTTCATCAAGGAAGCGACCTGACCGCCTCCTGACCTCATCGGTATTCCATGGAGCGGCGCGTCCCCAAGCGGGGCGCGCCGCTTTCTTGTTCGGTCCTTAGTCAGCGGGCCCTGACCTCGAAGTGTCCACGCTGCCGTCGGGTACCGTGTCGGCCTTCACCGCCCCGCGTTGCCCCATCGGCCGGTCGCGCCCGGCGGTCGTGTCGGCAGTCGTGTGATGCTCGATCTCGGCGTTGAATTCGGCGCCGAGCAGCACGATGAAGGCCGAGAGCCACAGCCATGTCAGCAGGATGATCACGCCGCCGAGGGTGCCGTAGGTCTCGTTGTAGCTCCCGAAGTTCTGGACATAGACCGAGAACCCTATGGTGCCGATCATCCAGAGGATCGCCGCCACCAGGGCTCCCGGCGACACCCAGCGCCACTTCGCCTTCCGCCGCGAGGGCGCGAACCGATAGAGCAGCGACAGACCGAACACCACCATGCCGAAAAGGATGATCCACTTCAGCAGGCGCAGGAAGATGTCGAGCCCGGAGGAGAGGCCGACGAAGTCCATTACAACGGGGATGACGATGACCGCGTTGAGTGCGATGGCGACCCCCACGATCAGGACGATCATCAGCACGATCGCGACGAGGTTCAGCATGATGATGTTGCGTTTCTCGCGTTCGCCATAGGCGATGTTCATCCCGGCCATCAGCGTCTTGACCCCGCGCACCGAGCCGTAGAGCGCCAGCGTCAGGGCGAGGATCGCGGCGATGCCCGTCGCGGTGGAATCGCCGCCGGTCACTTCGAGCACCTGATCGCGGATGATCATCGCCGCCTCCTGCGGCAGGAGCCCGACGAGCTGCTCGAGCTGATCGGTCAGATCCGAGGGGTCGAGCACGTAGCCGGCGAGCGAGATGAACGCGGTGAAGGCCGGGAAGATCGACAAAAGCGTGTAGAACGCCACGCCCGCGGCGATGACCGAGGTATTGTGCTCTGTGGCGTGCTGGCCCACGCGCAAGAGGATGCGCCACCAGCGACCGGGGGGGATGTGCCGCGGGCGCGTCACGTCGATGGCCTTGAGTGAGCCGTGCCCTGCGCCCCGGGTCTTTGTCTTGTCGGTTGTTGCGCTGTCGGTCGCGTCGCTCACTGTCTTGCTCCATATCGGTCCGGTCGCGCTGCGGAGCCGGCGTGGCGGATATGGTAGGGCGCGAGCAGCCCCGAAGCGAATTCAGCCCGGCCACAAGGGCCGGGCTGTTGTTTTTTTACAAGGTACGTGGCGGCTTAACCGTCGAAGTTCACTTCTTCCATGATCTTCAGGGCATCCGAGCGCAGCTCGGCCAGCTCCATGAGGTTCACTTCGTCCGGCGTGAACTCGCCCCACGACTGGACGAGGTCGGACGCCTCGATCTCGCTGTCCACCGGGTACTCGTAGTTCGCCTCGGCGTAGATTTGCTGCGCTTCGGGCGAGGCGAGGAATTCCATGAAGGCGAGCGCGTCTTCGGAATGCGGTGCCGCGGCCGTCATCGCGACGCCGGAGACGTTCATGTGCGTGCCGCCGTCCTCGAATTCGGGGAAGAGGACGTTGACGCTTTCGGCCCATTCGGTCTGCTCGGGATCCTCGAGCATCTTGCCCATGTAATAGGTGTTGCCGAGCGAGATGTCGCATTCCCCGGCCCAGATCGAGCGAACCTGCGCGCGGTCGTTGCCTTGCGGCTTGCGGGCCAGGTTGTCCTTGAGGTCGGACGCCCACTGTTTGGCTTCCTCGTAGCCGTGATGGTGGATCATCGCCGACAGCAGCGCGAGGTTGTAGGGGTGCGTGCCCGAGCGCGTGCAGATCCGGCCTTCCCACTTGTCCGAGGCGAGATCCTCGTACGTGGTGACCTCGGCGGGGTCTACGCGGTCCTTCGATGCGTAGACGATGCGCGCGCGCGTCGTGACGCCGAACCACTGGTTGTCGGGGTCGCGGAATTGCGAGGGGATGTTGCTCTCGAGCGTTTCGCTCTCGACCGGCTGGGTTACGCCCGCCTCGACCACCTGGCTCAGGCGCGCGATGTCGACGGTCATGATGATGTCCGCGGGCGACCGGTCGCCTTCGGCGGAGAGGCGCTCGGGCAGGCCGTCTTCGAGGAAGACGACGTTCGTCTCGATCCCGGTCTTCTCGGTGAAGGCGTCGGTGATCGGCGCGATCAGCTCAGGCTGACGCTGGGAGTAGATATTCACCTCGGCCAGAGCCGGGGTGGCTGCGGCCAGGGCGACGAGGGCGGTCGCGGTGGTGCGGATCATGTCGTCCTCCGTTGAGATGGTGACGACGTTATTCCCGACGAATTTTCTCGGGTCAATGCCTGATCGGTTTTGTCGGGAAACTCTCTCAGCCTGCCGTGGCGAAAGCCTGACCCGTCAGCGCCCTGCCTTTTCCGCTGCCTTCGCCCGATCCCAGAGCGCGTCCATTTCCGACAGATCGCTGTCATAAGGTGTTCGCCCGACCTCGCCAAGCGCCGCCTCGATCGCCTCGAAGCGTCGGGTGAATTTTGCGTTGGCGGCGCGGAGAGCGGCTTCGGGATCGATGTCCATGTGTCGGGCGAGGTTCGCCATGACGAAGAGGAGATCGCCGAATTCCTCCTCGCGATGGGCGGCCCCTTCAGCCTCGCGCAGCTCCTGGGCCTCCTCCACGATCTTGTCGATGACCTGGTCGGTCGACGGCCAGTCAAAGCCGACGCGGGCGGCGCGCTTCTGCAGCTTTACGGCGCGGGTCAGGGCCGGCAGGCCCTTGGCGACGCCGTCGAGCACGCCCGTCTCGGCGCGGCCGGCACGTTCGGCCGCCTTGATCGCCTCCCAGTCCCGGACCTGCTGCTCGGCGGATTTGGCGTTGCTCTCGTCCCCGAAGACATGCGGATGCCGGGCGACCATCTTGTCCGAGATCGCGTTCGCGACGTCGTCGAAGGTGAAGAGGCCGGCCTCCGACGCCATCTGCGTGTGGTAGACCGATTGCAGGAGCAGGTCGCCGAGTTCACCCTTGAGCTCGTCCCAGGCCTCGCGCTCGATGGCGTCCGCGACCTCGTGCGCTTCCTCGATCGTGTATGGCGCGATCGAGGCGAAGGTCTGCTCGATGTCCCATGGGCAGCCCGTCTCGGGATCTCGCAGGCGCCGCATGATCTCGAGAAGGCGCGGCATGCCGCCCTTCGGGTCGTGGATCAGATCGTCGGTCATTGCGCCCGTCCCTCACTTGCGGTTTGGTCCGGGCTTGCCGCATCGCGGCGCGCAAGTCCATGCACCGGAGCCTCAAGCCCATGCCCGTCCTCAATTCCATCGCCTCCTTCGCGCCCGACATGGCCGCCTGGCGCCGGCACATTCACGCGCACCCCGAGCTTGGCCTCGACTGTCACGAGACGGGTGCGTTCGTGGCCGCGCGGCTCCGCGAGTTCGGCGTCGACGAGGTGCACGAAGGCATCGCCCAGACAGGGGTCGTGGCCATCATCCGTGGCTCGGGCGCGGGCCCGGTGACCGGTCTGCGCGCCGACATGGACGCGCTGCCGATGACCGAGGAGACCGGGGCCGAATGGGCCTCGACCCGCCCCGGCAAGATGCATGCTTGCGGTCACGACGGACACACGGCCATGCTGCTCGGCACCGCGCGCTATCTCGCCGAGACGCGGAACTTCTCCGGCACCGTCGTGCTGATCTTCCAGCCGGCGGAAGAGACCATCGGCGGCGGCCGCATCATGGTCGAGGAGGGCGTCATGGACCGCTTCGGGATCGAGGAGGTCTATGCCCTCCACAACGATCCGGGCCGGCCGGCCGGCAGTTTCGCGACCCGGACCGGTCCGATCATGGCCGCGGTCGACGATTTCGAGGTGATCCTGCGCGGGCGCGGCGGCCATGCCGCCCGGCCGCAGACCTCCATCGATCCGGTGCCCGCGGCGCTCGGGCTGGGGCAGGCGCTGCAGACGATCGTGTCGCGCAACGCCGACCCGATGGAGCGGATCGTCGTGTCCCTCACTTGCGTGCAGGCGGGATCGGCTACGAATGTCATCCCCGAGACGGCGCGGCTCGCGGGTACGATCCGAACCTTCGATGCCCGCCTGCGGGACCTTGCCGAGCGGCGCTTCCGCGAGATCGTCGAGGGGCAGGCGGCAAGTTACGGCGTCGCGGCCGAGATCGACTACGACCGCAGCTATCCCGCCACCGTCAACCACGCCGCCCAGACCGCCTTTGCCGTCGACGTGGCACGGGACATCGCGGGCGATGCCGTCGACGACGACGCCCCGGCAGTGATGGGCGCCGAGGATTTCTCCTATATGCTGGAGGCGCGTCCGGGGGCCTACGTCAAGCTGGGGCAGGGCGCCGGGCCGTCCGTCCACCACCCGCTCTACGACTTCAACGACGAGGTCGCGCCGGTCGGCGCCTCCTTCTTCGCGCGCCTGATCGAGCGCCGCCACGGCCCACGGACGTAAGGAGACGACGCATGGCCCTCGAAGACGCCAAGACCGAGATCGACCACGCCTTCACACGGGAGGATCCGCGCGGGCTCTCCTTCGAGAACCCTTTCGCCGGCGCGCCGTCCTTCCTGCGCCGCCGCTATACCAAGGACCTGGCCGGGGTCGATGTCGCGATCCTTGGCGTGCCTTTCGACCAGGCGGTCACGCACCGGCCCGGCACCCGCTTCGGTCCGCGCGCGATCCGCGAGATCTCGTCGCTCCAGCCTTGTGACGCACCCTACGGCTGGGGCTTTTCGCCGCTCGAGGAATTCACTGTCGTCGACACGGGCGACATCGCCTTCGACTACGCCAAGACGTGGGAGGTCCCACATGCGATCGAGGCCGCGGCACGGCGCATCCTCGACGCCGGGGCCGCCGCGATCACGCTTGGCGGGGATCATTCGATCACGTTGCCGCTGCTTCGAGCCCACGCGGCCAAATTCGGGCCCGTCGCACTCGTCCAGTTCGACGCTCATTCCGACAGCTGGGTGGACGACGACCCCGAACGCATCGATCACGGGACCTTCGTCTACAAGGCGGTGAAGGAAGGGCTCATCGACGTCGAGAAATCGGTCGCCATCGGCATCCGCACGGACAACCCGGACACGCTCGGCATCACGATCATCGACGCGCCCGAAGTCCATCGCGCCGGGCCCGACGGGATAGCACGCAGGGTCCGGGACATCGTCGGCGAGGTTCCGGCCTATCTGACCTTCGACATCGACGCGCTCGATCCGGCGTTCGCGCCGGGTACCGGAACCCCTGTCTGGGGTGGGCTCTCCACGGGGCAGGCGGCGATCATCCTGCGGGGACTTGCCGGTCTCGACATCGTGGGGGGCGACGTGGTTGAGGTTTCCCCGCAATACGATACGACGGGCGCGACGGCTGTGGCGGGTGCCCATGTGGCGACCGAGATCATGTGTCTCTGGGGTTGGACCAGGCGCGGCTGACGGCAAGAAAGGGACGACGACGTGAAGATCATCTTCTGGCTGATCCTGCTGTTGGTACTTGGCGGCCTCGCATGGATCCGCTTCGCGCCCTCCGATCCCAATGTCTGGCATGTCGATCCGCAGGCGAGTGCCGATCAGGACCTGGCGGGCGGTGTCCGCCGGCGTATTGCGGGTGATACGGACACGCTCCAGAGGCTCGACGGAATCATCACTTCGACCGTCCGCACGGAGCGCCTCGCCGGGAGCGTCGACAGCGGACGCGTCACCTACGTCACGCGCTCGAAGTGGTTCGGCTTTCCCGACTACACGACCGTGCAATTGTCCGACGGCACCATAGAGATCTATGCCCGGCTGCGGTTCGGCCAAGCGGACATGGGGGTGAACAAGGCCCGCGTGGAAGGTTGGCTGCGGCAGCTCCGGGAAGAGACCTGAGAAGGCACGTCCCGCCTTCGGGACTGCGAGCTTCGCTGCGCGGCACCGGACCCGGCGGCCTCGGGCAACGACTGCGGATCCGCCGGTCGCGAGCGGGCTGGCATCTGTCCGCTTGACCAGAGCGCGCCGATATCCGACAGAGCCTTCCCATGATCCCCGAAGACCGCCTGCGCCAGATTGTCGAGCGTTTCGAGTACCTCGAGGCCTGCATGGCCGAGGGTCGCGGCGACATCGCCGCGCTCGGCCGCGAATATGCCGAATTGCGACCTGTCGTGGAGCGGATCGCCGAATGGCGCGCGCTCACCGCGGGGATCGCGGATGCTGACGCGATGATGGACGACCCTGAGATGGGGGAACTCGCCGAGGCGGAATCGCGGGAGCTGCGCGCGCGGCTCCCCGAAGCCGAGCACGCGCTCAATCTCGCCCTCCTGCCGAAGGATGCCGCCGACGCGCGCTCCGCCGTGCTCGAGATCCGGCCCGGCACGGGCGGGGAGGAGGCGGCGCTCTTCGCGGGCGATTTGCAGCGCATGTACATGCGCCACGCCGAGGCGCAGGGCTGGTCCTTCGAGGTCGTCGAGGAGCAGGCGACAGAGCTCGGTGGGGTGAAGGAACTGGTCGCCCGCATCTCGGGCGACGGCGTCTTCGCGCGGCTCAAATTCGAATCCGGCGTGCACCGAGTGCAGCGCGTGCCGGCAACCGAAAGCGGCGGGCGCATCCATACCTCGGCAGCTACCGTCGCGGTCCTGCCCGAGGCCGAGGAGGTCGACATCGCGATCGATCCGAACGATCTGCGCATCGACACGATGCGATCCTCGGGGGCGGGCGGGCAGCACGTCAACACGACCGACTCGGCGGTCCGGATCACCCACCTGCCGACCGGCATCATGGTGACGTCCTCGGAGAAATCGCAGCATCGAAACCGCGAGATCGCCATGAACGTCCTGCGGGCGCGGCTCTATGACGACGAACGCCGACGCGCGGCGGCCGAACGCTCGGACATGCGCAAGGGGCAGGTGGGGACGGGGGACCGGTCCGAGCGCATCCGGACCTATAATTTCCCGCAAGGACGCCTGACCGATCACCGCATCAACCTCACGCTCTACAAGCTCGATGCGGTGATGGCCGGCGATCTCGACGAGATCATCGACGCGCTGACTGCCGATGCGCAGGCGACGCTTCTCGCCGAGATGTCGGAGTGACCGGGTCCGAGGCAATTGCGCTGGCCGTCCCGCGCCTCACCTTCGCGGGCGTTCCGGAGCCCGCGCGCGACGCGCGGCGTCTCCTGGCTCATGCGCTCGGGATCGCGCCGGATCGGCTGACCCTTGTGCTGTGCGACGAGGTTCCCGAGGAAATCGCAACGCAGTTCGACCATCTCGTCGCGCGCCGCGCCGCGCGGGAGCCGGTCAGTCATCTGACCGGCCTGCGGAGTTTCTGGGGGCGCGAATTCGAGGTCACGCGCGACGTGCTCGATCCCCGGCCCGAGACCGAGACGCTGATCGCCGCCGCGCTGGCGGCGCCCTTCGGCAGGGTGCTCGACCTCGGGACCGGATCGGGCTGCATCTTGCTCAGTCTTCTCGCGGAACGCGGCGGCGCCACCGGTGTCGGCACCGACCTCTCCCCGAAAGCGCTGGCGGTAGCCCGTTTGAACGCCTGGCGCCACGGTCTCGAAGACCGTGCAACGCTGCGCGAGGGGAGCTGGACCGGTCCGCTCGCACCCGAGGAACGGTTCGATCTTGTGGTCTCGAACCCGCCTTACATCGCTGCGGCGGAGATGGGCGGCCTGGCTCCGGAGGTGCGGGATCACGAACCGGCTCTTGCACTGACCGATGGCGACGATGGCCTGACGGCCTATCGCGCCATCGCCGACGCGGCGCCCGAGCACATGGTGCCTTCCGCCCGTCTGCTGCTCGAGATCGGCGCGAGCCAGCGCGACGACGTAACGTCAATCCTGCGCATCGCCGGCTTCCGGGACGTCGCAACGCAAACCGACATGGACGGCCGATCCCGTGTCGTCACCGCAATATGGCCGGGATCGCAGGGAGATTGACGTTTTTTCAATTGTTGCGGGTTGTAATGTGCCAACAGACATGTTTACTCAGTAACAGTCGAGCCGGCGGATGGCGGCGCCGTCCCGCTCGACTGTAAGCCATACACTGACGTGATCCGGCTCCGAGGGCGCTCCGCGCGTCCCCAGCACACAGCCAGCGATCACCGGACGAACCAGTCACAAACAGGGCTGATATCTAGAAAATGCGATCCTCCAAATCACGCTCGCGGTCCAAGTCGAACCGCAACCGGAACAACATGGGGAACGTGGTCAACCGCGTTTTCGACAGCTCCGGCCCGGACGGCAAGGTTCGCGGCACGCCGCAGCAGATCATCGACAAGTACAATCAGCTTGCGCGCGATGCCCAGCTTGCCAACGACCGCGTGGCGACCGAGAACTTCCAGCAGCATGCCGAGCACTACCTGCGCCTTCTGGGCGAAGCTCAGCGCGAACAGGACCAGCGCCGCGAGCAGCAGGAGCGGGAGAACCGCGAACGTCAGGCGCAGCGCGACAAGGAGCGGGGCGACAAGCAGGACGGCGACGGGCAGAACAACCAGGGCGGCGGCAAGTCCGACGACACGGCCAGATCCGACCAGTCCGGCGACGGCAACGGCGATCAGGGCAAGCCCGATCAGACTGGCGACGGCCAGGGCGGCAAGGAGAAGCGGCAGCAGCCTGCGGCCGAAACCGACGTCGTCGACTTCTCCGAGGCTGACGAGGGCGATTCCGGTCTCGTAGAGACGCCGGAGAACGCGGCGCAGGAGAAGCCCAAGCCCAAGCCGCGTCGCAGGTCCTCGAAGCCGAAGAAGGCAGCGGCGGAGAAATCCGAGACCGAGCAGGGTGCCGACGAGGGCAAGTCCGACTCGAACGACGGTGACGCCAAGGAGAAGAGCGAGACGCGCGCGGCGGAGTGATCCGCCCCGCGCCCTAGCTTTCCGCCTCGACGGCGCGGGCCAGCGCGCAGAACTGCTCCAGGGCCACCTGCTCCGCCCGGTCGGTGGGGGAGATCCCGGCGCTCTTCAGAAGATCCTCCACGTCCGGGTGAAGACCCTTCAGCGCCGAGCGCAGCATCTTGCGGCGCTGATTGAACGCCATCGCCACCACACGCTCCAGAACCTTGGGATTGGCGGGAAATTTCGGCTCGGGCAGGGCGGTCAGACGCACCACGGCGGACGAGACCTTGGGCGGGGGCGTGAAGGCGCCCGGAGGCAGCGACATCACGATTCGCGCGTCGGTCCGCCACTGCGCGAGGACGGCCAGCCTCCCGTAGGCCTTCGATCCGGGTTCCGCCACGATCCGCTCCGCCACCTCGCGCTGGAACATCAGCGTCAGCGACGTCCAGAACGGGGGCCAGGTTTCCGGCGTCAGCCACCGCACGAGAAGTTCCGTTCCGACGTTGTACGGCAGGTTTGCCGCGATCGCGATGGGCGGCGTCAGATGCTCGAGCGGATCGATGTCGAGCGCGTCGCCCTCGATGACCCGGAGCCGGCCGGGGTAATGCTCCGCGATCTCCTCCAGCGCCGGCAGGCATCGGGGATCCTTCTCGATCGCGAGCACGCGGCGAGCCCCTTCGGCGAGCAGTCCGCGGGTCAGCCCGCCTGGGCCGGGGCCAACCTCCAGCACGTCGAAACCGCTGAGATCGCCCGCGTTCCGGGCGATCTTTGCCGTCAGGTTGAGATCGAGAAGAAAGTTCTGCCCCAGCGCCTTGCGCGCCGAAAGTCCGTGCGCCGCGATCACCTCGCGGAGGGGCGGGAGCTCGTCTATGGCCATGTCGTATTCCTTGCGCGGGAGCGCGCCCGCTCTGTCCTGGTCACACCGTTCCGCCAGCCATCCGCCACGCCAGCTTGAGCGCCTCGACGGTGGAACTCGGATTGGCGACGCCCTGTCCCGCGATGTCGAGCGCGGTTCCGTGGTCCGGCGAGGTCCGGATGAACGGCAGGCCGAGCGTCACGTTCACCCCGCGATCGAAATCCAGCGTCTTGATCGGGATCAGGGCCTGATCGTGGTACATGCAGATCGCCGCGTCGTAGCGCGCCCGAGCTGCGGCATGGAAGAGCGTGTCAGCCGAATGCGGTCCTGACAGCTTGAAGCCTTCGTTGCGTAGCCTCTCGAGCAGAGGCGCGATGATCTCGGTATCCTCGCGCCCGATCTTGCCTCCTTCGCCGGCATGCGGATTGAGGCCTGCAACGGCCATTCTCGGAGCGTCGATACCGAAATGCCGCCGAAGACCCTCGTGTGTGATCCGGATGGTGCGGTCCAGAAGCGTGGTGTCGAGGGAGCGCGGCACGTCCGCGATCGGGATGTGGATCGTCGCGGGCACCACGCGGAGCATCTCCGAGGCGAGCATCATGACCACGTGATCCACCCCCGCGAGGGATGCGAGGTATTCGGTGTGACCGGGGAATGCGAAGCCCGCACCCTCGGCAAGCGCCTTCTTGTGGATCGGCAGGGTGCACAGGGCGGACGCGCGTGCCTCGCTGGCGAGGGAGGCGCCGATCGAGATCGCCTCTACCACCTTGGCCGCCTGCATCGGTTGAAGGGTGCCGGGCACGCGCGGACCGGGGAAGGCGAGCGGCAGGACCGGGAGCGCGTCGGGCGCCACATCCGCGGCATCGCCGATGTCATCGATCACGGAACAGTTCGTGCCCTCGGGGAGGTGATCGGGGTCGCCGATCCAGGCGAAGGCCACGGACGATCCGAGGGCCTCCCGCGCGGCTACGGCAAGCTCCGGACCGATGCCGGCAGGCTCGCCGCAGCTCAGCGCGATGGGGGCAGGGCTCATCTTTCGACGATGCGGGCGTTGGCGCGGAGTTCCGCCAGGTAGTTCTCGGCAAGTTGCTGGACCCGGCGGTTCCGGAGACCGAGCCGGACCTCGTTGCGCCGGGCGTCCTCGTCCTCCGCGACCTCTTCCGAGCGGCTGCACAGCATGAGCAGCACGAGCGTCTGACCGTTGTTGCGCGTCAGCGCCGAAGAGGTCTCGCCCGGATCCAGCTTGGAGAGTTCGAGCGCGATGTCGGTCGGCAGGGACGAGGGCGGTCCGGAGCGGACCTCGAGGACGTTGGCCGGCTGGCCCTTCGCGATTCCGTAGAGATCGTCGCAGCGATCGGCTTGGCTCGCGACGACGCGGGCGCGCGCGAGCGCCTCACGCGAGCGGCCGCCCGCAATGTAGTAGGCGGCATATTCGAGCTCCGCGATCTCGGGCGCGGAGGTGCCGGATTCCTCGATCCCGCGGAGCTGGAACAGAGCGACGCCGTTCTGGATCGGAAGCGGAGCGCTGACCTCTCCCGGTTCGAGGTTCAGCAGGATCGGACGCAGCTGCGGCGGAAGGTCGGTGATGTCCTGCCACGGCAGCCGGCCGCCCTGTTCGCGCGTCGCGGTCGCGGAATATTCGCGGGCCGCGGCCGAGAACTGCGCTTCGCTCGTGTAGGTCGAGATCTGCTCCGCGATGGCGCGGGCCTCCGCGGCTTGCGGGGGCGGCGCGGGAATGATGATTTCGGACACGAGGACGCGGATATTCGACGAGACTGCGCCTCCCTCGAGGGCGCGGTCCACCTTGGCTTCGGCGACATTGGCGTCGGCCGCGAAGCGTTGCCGGACGAATTGCCGCCAGGAGACACCGGCGCGCACGAAGTCCCGGAAGGTCTGCTCCGCGATACCGGCCTGCGACAGGCGTTGGACGAATTCCTCGCGGCTGAGATCCGCCCGGCCGGCGAATTCGGCCATCCCGTCCAGGATCTCCTCCTCGGTCGGGGCGATCCCTGCACGCCGCGCCGCGGCCAGTTGCAGGCGTTCCTCAATCAGGTTCTCGCGGGCGGCTTCGTTGGGATCCCCGGGCGCGTTGAGCACCTCGAGCATGCGGGCTCGCTGCTGAAGCTCGTATGCGGTGATCACCTGTTCGTCGACGGTGATCGCCGGAGCGAAGAGGTTTTGGGCCGCCGTCGTCACGGGCGACACCGCCACGCCGGCAGCGAGAACCAGAGAGGTCAGAAGACGGGAGGGAACTACGAACATGTGCGGCGGTACTCCTTCGCGCTGCCGCCGGTGCTGAAGCCCTTCAGCGCGACGGTCAAGCCGAAATCAGTCGAGGGTTCTAACGTGGTGGACGAGGCAAATCGGCGCTCGACCGTGAAATTGGCGCTGACGCATTCATTTTCGTAGACGACCCCGAGCCCCGCGCGCGCAAAGCGGTTGCCGGAGAGATCGTAGCGGCCGAATGCCGCCGTCGACCAAGTGTCGTCGATGTCGTAGGCGCCGTCGAGGCTCCATTCCGATGTCTGCCCGCCGCGATCCTCGGCCGCGTCCGCACGCACAAGCAGATACGAGGCGCCGAGGCCAAAGGTCATGGTTTGCCAGTCTAGCCGGGCCTCGGCCTTGGTGAAGCTGCCCTCGGTCTCGTCGAGCAATCCACGCGCGGTCAGCGCCAGGCCTTCCCGGTTCGCGAGGTATCCCGCAACGAGGATGTCGGAGTTCTCTTCATCGAGGCCCGAACTGGGCGTGAAGGAGGGATCGGCATTCTCGCGCCAGAGGCGGCCGAAGGTCAGACCGCCGGACCAGCCGGACGGGTCTTCGTGCGTGTAGCGCAGGCCAGCGGCCGAGACCCTGCCGCGCTCGCGCCGGTCGGCGGCCGGGAAGCGCGAGAGGGCCAGGAGGTTGCCCTCGTCGAACTCTACCCGCGTGCTTTCGTCGTTGGCGATGTCGGGACGATCGCCGCCGATCCAGGCCGTCTGCAGAATGGGTTCGATCAGCGAATGCGACCCGTCGCCACCCGACCTTGTCCAGGGCCAGCGAAGTTCGACCGCGACGGCCGGGGTAAGCTGGCTGGCTTTCTCGTCGGAGGTTGCATCCTGCGCGATCCAGAACTGATCTGCCCAGGCCTGCGTCGTCACGCCGGCGCGCACGCCGCCGGTCAGGGTCCAGCGCCGGCGCCACGACGCTTCGGCGGTGATGCGCGCGACGTCCCGGCCGTCGACGATATCGTCCGGGTCGGTGCTGTCGGTGTCGAGATCGGAATACCGGTAATGTCCCTGGCTGACCGTGCCGAGCCGCAACTCGCCCCCCCAGAGATCGGGAAACCGGCGTTCGTATTCCGAATGGAGCACGATGGTCGGCTGCGTGCTGTCGCGCTCGCTGTCGCGCAGGGTCTGGTAGTGGACCAGCTCGGCCGAGAAGAAGGACAATGGCGTGGCCCTAGACAGCGTGATCGCGCTGTCGAGCCGGTCCTTCCCGGAATAATCGTAATCGTTGAGATAGGCCTCGTCGGTCGTCGTCTCGATGTCGAAGTCGAGCGTGAACCGGCGCGGCAGCTCGAAACTGCCCTGCGCAAAGAGATAGGCTCGGGTTTCCTTGGACACCAGGGTATCCTGACTGACCGCGGTGTTCACCTCGATGTCGCCGTAGGCGAAGGCGCGGCGATACCGCGTCTCGAGGGTGCGGGTCACGGGCGACAGATAGGGTGTGAAGGTCAGGTCCTGGTGGCGCCCGAGGGGGACGAAATAGGGAGTCTTTATGCCGAAGCCGAGCAGGGTGGAGCTGCGGACCGACGGCGTCAGGAAGCCGCGGGCGCGTTCGAGCGTAGGGTCCGGAACGCGCAGACGCGGAAAGTAGACCAGCGGCACGTCCAGCACGCGGAACTGCGCGTTGTCGAAGTAGATCTGCTGCTCGACCTCGTCGTGAACGACCCGGCTTGCCCGGATCTGCCAAAGGGGCACCTGGCCAGGTCCGCACACCTGACACGATGTCACCGCCACGCGGTTGAGGGAGGTGTAACGACCGTCGACGCGGCGGGCCTCCACCGAGGCGAGCTGCAGCTGTTCATCGAGCACGAGGCGCGCGCCGCGGAGGAGGCCGTTCTCGAAATCCTCGTCGAGCTCGGCCGTGTCGGCGACGAGGATCGTGCCGTCGGGATCGGTGATGCGGATGGGGCCGTCGATCCGCAAGGCTCCTGTCGCTTGATCGTAGACGATCCGCTCCGCCCGAAGACGCGTGCCGTCGTGCAGGGCCTCGACGTTGCCCGTTGCTATGAGTCTCGAGCGGTTTTCGACCGTGACGCTGTCTGCCACGAGCAAAGCAGGCGCTTGCGCCTGCTCGGTCTGTGCCGAGAGCGGACCGGTCCAGAGGAGCGCGAGCGCGAGAACAAGACGCTTCATCCGTCCTCCTGTTGCAGGATCAAGCCGATGGCGAGCAGGAACGAGGCCACGGGAGGCACCCATGCGGCCGCGAGCGCGGGCAACTGCCCGGTTTCCCCCAAAACCTGCGCGAAATTCCGGATGTAGTAGAGACCGAAGCCGAGCAGCACCGCGGTCAGCGTCGAAAGACCGGACCGCCCGAGGCGCGAATGGCGCATGGTGAACCCGGCACCGACGAGTACGAGCGCGACGAGGAAGAGCGGCCGCGCCATTTCCATCCAGAACCAGACGAGGTGGCGGCGCGCGGAGAAGCCAGCCTGTTCGAGATCCGAGATGTAGGCCGGCAGCGCCCAGATCGACACCGACGAGGGGCGTCCGAACCGGTCGCGGATATTGTCGCGCGTCAGGGTCGAGGCGATCTCGAGCGACGGGAAGCGCTCGGACAGCGCCTCAGGGTTCTGCCCCGGCGCCAGCGGCCAGGACTTCGCGTCGGTCAGCATCCAGTGGCCGTCACCGAGCTTCGCCTCCTCGGCTTCGATCCGCCGCACCGGACCGACGTCACGGTCGTACGTGACGAAGCTCACGTCGTAGAGCGTCGTGGCGTCGGCATTGGCGCGCGCCGCGCGGATCACCGTCTGTCCAGCGATATCGCCCTGCCGCAACCAAAGCCCTTCCGAGCCGATCGAGAGCACGTCGTTGTCGCCGCTCGAATATTGCTCGGAGAGGGTGTCGAACCGCTTCGACGTGGCCGCGGCGATCGGGTTCATCAAGGCAACCGCGACGAGGCCGATGACGGCGGCGATGGTCGCGGGCCCGACGAGGGTCACGAGGCCCGAGCGACCGGCAGCCCGTGCCACCACGAGTTCCGATGAGCGCGCGAGGCTCAGGAAGACCGCGACGGAGGCAAGGATCATGATGAGCGGCAGCATCTCGTAGAGCGATGCGGGCGCGTTGAGCAGCACCAGCACGACCACGCGGCCGAAGCTCACCTCTCCATCGAAGCGGCGGAGCTGTTCCACGAGGTCGAGAAGCCCGAGGAACAGCACGAACGCCGCCAGGATTCCGGCGAACATCGACAGGAAACGGCGCGCGAAATAGGTATGCAGGGTCATGCCGCGGCCTCGGAGGACGCGCGGGCGGGCCGGAAGGGTCTGCTGGCCACGTGTAGGAGCGCGGCGGTGATGCCGAGGCCCACGAGCGTCGGAAGATAGATCAGCGGCCAGAGCATCGCGTTGGCGCGCACCGGGGTGGTCACGAGGCTCTCGGTGAGCTTCACCACGACCAGAAGGAATATCGCGAAGACGATCTGCCGGCCGAGGCCGAACCGCGAATACCCGCCGACCATCAGCGCCGCATACCCGATCAGAGCTGCGACGAGCGCGAGAAGAGGCTGCTGGAAACGGCCATGCGCCTCTTCGAGCACTTCGCCTACGGGGTCGTCCGCCAGCTCCGCCATCTCCTCGGTCCGGGTCAGCATGTTCCAGGTGGACATCGCGTAGGTCCGCGGCCGCTGGCTGCCTCCAGACGCGACCAGCCCCGAGATATCGTAGGTGAGATCCGAGAACGTTGTCGTCGACAAGCGCTCCGTGTCGAGGTCGAGCGTCTGGGCGAGCCCGTTCAGCATGACGAGGTTGGTGGCGCCGTCCTCTCGGAGGACATACGCGCTGTCGGCGGTGTAGGTCACGTTCCGCCCCTCCTGGCGCCGGTCCGAGAGGAAGACGTCGGTCAATTCGCCATCCGCGGTGATGTCGCGGATGTAGAAGGTGACGTCGGCCGACGGGTGGAGGAACTGGCCCTCCCGCAAGAGCTGTGCGGAGACCGATTCCGCGATCTCGCCCTCGCGCTCGCGCAGCTGGCCGAGCGACGCCGGCACGAGAACGTGTGAAAGGACCAGCATCATCGCCATCACCATCAGCCCGAAGACGAAGGCCGGGCGTGCCAGCCGCCAGGGCGAATAGCCCGTCGCCTGCACCACCGCCATCTCCGAATCCGAGGTCAGGCGGTTGGTGACGTAGGTCGTCGCCGCGAAGGCTGCCATCGGCAGGACGAGCCGGATAACGTTCGGAAGGGACAGCGCCGTGAACTCGAGGAAGATGCCCGCCGAATGCCCGTCTCCGATAAGACGGTCGAACAGCATCACCGCGCGGTTCACCCAGTAGACCGAGACCAGCACCAGCGCAAAGAAGCCGAAGAGCACGAGGAACCGCGACAGCATGTATCTGTCGAATCTCGCCACGTTGCCTCCCGCTTGCCGCCTGATGGTGTCGCGGCGACCCTAGACCAGCTTGCGAGGGGCGAAAAGGTGCGCCGCGCGCAGGGGCGGGCACAAAGCCGCGCGTCCTGGCATCCCGTCAGCCCGCTCTGGCCTTTGCGGAAACGAGCCGGTAGGCCATCGTCGAGACGTTGCAACGAAGGACATGCGTTCATGACCGACCTCCGCGAGATCAGCTTTCAGGCGACCGACATGGACGCGCTGCCCGAGGCCGAGGGCCGCATCGCGGTTCTCATCCCGGAGGACGGCACGCTCAGCCCGGGGGCGAGGCGTCTCAACCGCCTGACGAAGGGCGCTGTCGCCCGCGCCCTGGACTCGGAGGCGTGGAGCAAGAAGAAGACCGGGGAGATGCTGTCGCTCGGCTTTCCCGCGGGACTTGCGGCCGACGGCGTGGACCTCGTCCGCCTCTCCCGCCGGCCAAGCGTCGAGGAGGCGCGTAAGGCCGGCGCCGCCATCGCCAAGGCCGCCGGCACCAAGGGTGTCATCCTGCTCGCGGAAAGCACGAAGAATGCACATGAGATCGCGCTCGGTCTGGCGCTGCGCAGCTACAGCTTCACGACGTACAAATCCGAAAAGAACGGCGCGCTGGCTCCCGCAGTGGTTCACGTCTCGAAGCCCGACGAGGCCGAGGCCGCATTCGCCTCGTGCCGCGCGGTGGCCGAGGCCGTGGTGTTCACTCGCGATCTGGTGAACGAGCCGGCCAACGTCCTGTCGACGACCGAGTTCGCAGACCGGCTCGTGGCCCTCGAGAGGGTCGGTCTCGAAGTCGAGGTGATCGACGAGGACGAGATGGAACGGCTCGGCATGGGGGCGCTCCTCGCCGTCGCCCGCGGGTCGGAGACGCCAGCGAAGCTCGTTGTCATGAAGTGGATGAAGGGGGGCGACGAGCCGCCGCTCGCGCTCGTCGGCAAGGGCGTCGTGTTCGATACTGGCGGCATCTCCATCAAGCCCGGCGCCGGGATGGAATCGATGACCATGGACATGGGCGGCGCGGGTACGGTCGCCGGCACCATGATGGCGCTGGCGGGCCGCGGCGCGAAGGCGAACGTGATCGGGCTCGTGGGGCTCGTCGAGAACATGCCGGACGGCCGCGCCTACCGGCCCGGCGACGTCTTGACCTCGATGAAAGGCGACACCATCGAGGTGATCAACACCGACGCCGAGGGACGCCTCGTTCTCGCCGATGTGCTCTGGTACGCGCAGGAGACCTACAAGCCGGCGGGCATCGTCGATCTCGCGACCCTCACCGGCGCCTGCATCATCGCGCTCGGCAACGACAACGCGGCCTATTACGCGACCGATGAGGCCTTCGGGCAGGCCTTCGGCAAGGCGGCGAAAGCAGAAGGCGAGGGGGCCTGGCAAATGCCTCTGGGCAAGTCCTACGCAGATCTCATGAAGTCCGACATCGCCGATGTGAAGAATGCGGGCGGACGCGCCGCCGGATCGATCACCGCGGCAGAATTCCTGCACCGGTTCGTCAAGGACGGGATCCCGTGGATCCACATCGACATCGCCGGCGTCGCGCATGTCCCGTCCGAGCAGACGTTGTCGCCAAAGGGGGCGACCGGCTGGGGGGTCATGGCACTCAATCGCTTCGTGCGGGACCGCTACGAGACCTGAGCGGGATGGGCGCCGCCTACTTCTACCACCTGACCCGGCGGCCCCTCGAAGAGGCGCTGCCGGTGCTTCTCGACCGCTCCCTCGCGAATGGCTGGTGGGTTGTGGTGCGCGGCACCGACCGCGCGCGGCTCGACTGGCTCGACCAGCGGCTCTGGCTGGGGCAGGAGGACGGGTTCCTGCCCCACGGGCTGTCGGGCGGGCCGCACGACGCCCTGCAGCCGGTGCTGCTGACCGAGGGCGACGCGATGCCGAACGAGCCTGCGTGTCTCATGACCGTGGACGGAGCGGAGGTAACGCCGGACGAAGTGAAGGCGCTGGAGCGGGTCTGCGTCTTTTTCGACGGCAACGACCCGGACGCGGTCCAAGTGGCGCGCGGCCAGTGGCGCACGCTGACGGGCGGCGGCTGCACGGCGACCTACTGGTCCGAGGAATCGGGCCGATGGGAGAAGAAGGCCGAGAGCGCCGGGACCTAGATCAGCGCTCCAGCACCAATTCTCCGCCGGCGATCTCGATGCGGGCGTATCGGCGCAGGTAGCTCATTCCGAGAAGCGATTGCGACATCTCGCCTTCGTTGACATAGGCAGAGACATCCTCGTCCGTGAACGGCCCGAGCGAGACGCGGTCGAGCGTGACCGGGGCAGTCCGGACCGGTCCGTTCGCCGTCATCGCTTCGGAATAGAAGGCGAATTCGTCCTCCCGCAGGCCTGCCCTCTCGGCATCGGCCTTGGTCAGCACCGTACCGCTCGCTCCGGTGTCGACCATGAACCGGAGCGGCTCGCCGTTGACGTCGAGCGTGACGTAGTAGTGCCCGTCCGGAGCGCGGGGCAGGACGATGCGTCCCTCGCGCGCCATGACGGTCTGCTGAGGCGCCACGGTCTGGCGGATATCGCCCCAGAGACCCACCGCCGCGATCACCCCGAGGAAGATCAGCACCCAGACCGCCATCTGCTGCAGCATCTTGTTCATGGAGTTCCGGCCCTGAACCACGAGCCAGAAGATCAGCACGGCGCCCAGAAGCCCGAGATAGACCAAGGTGCCGATGTCGTCTCCGCTCATGAGCTGCTCCCGCGTTGGTCCCCGCGACCAAGGTAAGGCTCAGCCGCCCTGGGGCGAGCCGAAGCCGAAGGCGAGAAGACCATCCGCCACGAACTGCACCGACAAAGCGGCGAGCAGCAGGCCGAGGAGGCGGGTCACGACGGTGATCCCGATCCGCCCGAGGGCCTTCTCGATCAGACCCGAGGTGAGCAGCATCAGGAGCGCGATCAGCAGCACCGCGAACATCACCCCGAGGATCGCCGCGGTCGTGGCGGCATCCTCCGCGCGTCCGACCAGCAGGATGACCGACGTGATCGCGCCGGGACCGGCGAGCAGCGGGATCGCCATCGGGAAGACGGATGGGTCAGGCCCCTCGGCGTCCTCCTCGGCTTCGGCTTCCTCGGCCTTGTCGGCGCGGCGCTTGTTGCGGCGTTCGAAGAGCATGTCGAGCGCGGTGAGAAACAGCAGCAGACCGCCCGAGATCCGGAAGGCCGGCATGGTGATCCCGACGAAGCCGAGAACTGCCTCGCCGAAGAACGCGAAGAGGCATAGCACGCCGCCCGCGACGACGCAGGACCGGATCGCGATGGTGCGCCGCTGGACCGCTGACATGCCGCGGGTGAGCGATATGAATACCGGCGTCGTGCCCACCGGGTCCATGACCACGAAGAGGGTGATGAAGGCTGAGACGAGAAAGGCCATATCCATGTCCACGCGATTAGCGGGGCGGCCCGTCCGCGACAAGTGCCCGCGTCAGCTCCCGTCGAGCCAGCGCAGGATCTCCCCCCGGTTGCCGTCGAGGTCGGGCGCGGGCGCGCGGCTGGTCTTGTCCTCGGCACCGGACATCTTGATCGGATTTCCGGCGGCCTTGTAGGCCTGCCGCCCGTTCCGGTCGAGCACGTCCACGACCATGTTGCGGGCGATGATCTGCGGATCCTTCATGACCTCGTCGACGCTCTGGATCGCGCCTGTGGGGATGCCCGCGGCGGTCAGCTTCGCGATCCAATGCGCGCGGGGATGCTCGAGTGTCACCGCCTCGATCAGCCGTTTGAGCAGGCGCACATTGTCGCATCTTGCAGGGTTGGTGGCGAAGCGCGGATCGTCCGAGATCGGCAGGCCGAGTGTGACGCAGAGCTTCTCGAAGAGCGTGTCGTTGCCCGCCGCGATCACGAAGAGCCCGTCGCTGGCATGAAACGTCTCGAAGGGCGCGATGGAGGGGTGCCGCGCACCCGTGGGACCGGGCGCCTTGCCCGTCACCGAGGCGATGGCGATGGCGTGCTCGAGGAGGGCGAGCTGGCTGTCGAGCATCGAGACGTCGACCCGCCGCCCTAGACCCGTGCGCTCGCGATCGAGGAGCGCCGCCAGAACGCCCTGCGTAAGGTACATGCCGGCCGCGATGTCGCCGATGGATGCCCCGACCCGCACAGGATCGCGCCCTTCCTCGCCGGTGATCGACATGACCCCGCCACGCGCCTGCGCGACCATGTCGTAGGAAGGGCGTTTGGCATCGGGCCCGGTATGTCCGAAGCCGGACACCGAACCGTAGACAAGCGCGGGATAGGCCTCGTGCACCGCCTCCCAGCCGTAACCGAGCCGGTCCATCGCGCCCGGGCGATTGTTTTCCAGAAGGACGTCCGCGCGCGCCATCAGCCGTTCGAAGGTCTCGCGGCCATCCTCGGACTTGAGGTCGAGCGCGATCGACGCCTTGCCGTGATTGATCGCCGCAAAATAGGCGCTGCGCCCGTCCTTGAAGGGCGGGAAGGCCCTGGTGTCGTCGCCGATGCCCGGCCGTTCGACCTTGATCACCCGGGCTCCGAGATCGGCGAGCGTCATGGAGGCGAAGGGGCCCGCGAGAACGTGGGTGAGGTCGAGCACGACAAGGCCGGCGAGGGGCAGGGTCATCGGGCAGTCTCCGGGGTGGGATCGTTCGGCCCAAGGTGAACGCCTGCGCCGAGCATGGCGCAAGCGTGAAGTGTCGTTTGTCTCGAAGGTGTTGCCTGTCGGTTGTCCCCGCTTCGAGCATTTCCGCCACCTGCGGCGCCCGTCGCTCCGAGGCGTAGTCGGCGGGACATACCCGCCATGATGACACGGACCCGGCCAAGCCGTTCATGCGGCCTTTCCTTTCGCTCCGGCCCGTGCAATAGGGCCGTGCCAACCGAACCCATCCGAAAGGCCCGTCCCCATGGAGATTCGCGAGGCGCTGACCTTCGACGACGTCCTGCTGGTTCCCGCAAAGAGCAGCGTGCTGCCGTCGACTGCCGATACCCGGACACGTGTCACAAAATCCATCGCCCTGAACATCCCGCTGCTGTCCTCGGCCATGGACACCGTGACCGAGGCCGCGATGGCGATCACGATGGCCCAGGCTGGCGGGATGGGCGTCATTCACCGCAACCTCGACACCGAAGAGCAGGCCCGCCAGGTCCGCCGGGTGAAGCGCTTCGAGAGCGGCATCGTCTACAACCCGGTGACCCTGACACCGAACCAGACGCTCGGCGATGCGCGGGCGCTGACCGAGCGCTACGGCTTCACCGGCTTTCCGGTGGTCGACGAGCAGCGCCGGGTCGTGGGCATCGTCACCAACCGGGACATGCGCTTCGCGACCTCAGACGAGACGCCCGTTCACGCCATGATGACGAAGGACAACCTCGCCATCCTGACCGAGCCTGCGGACCGCGACGAGGCGAAGAACCTGATGAAGGCGCGCCGGATCGAGAAGCTGCTGGTGACCGACAAGGACGGCAGGCTCACGGGCCTTCTGACCCTGAAGGACACAGAACAGGCCGTGCTGAACCCGACTGCCTGCAAGGACGAGCTCGGCCGGCTTCGCGTCGCCGCGGCCTCGACCGTGGGCGATGCGGGCTTCGAGCGGACGGCCGCGCTGGTCGATGCCGGTGTGGACCTCGTGGTGATCGACACCGCGCATGGACATTCCGAAGGCGTGGCCGAGGCCGTGCGCCGCGCCAAGCGGCTCTCGAACGAGGTGCAGGTGGTCGCAGGCAACGTCGCGACGGCCGCGGCGACCCGCGCGCTGATCGATGCCGGTGCGGACGGGATCAAGGTCGGCATCGGGCCGGGCTCCATCTGCACCACGCGCATGGTCGCGGGCGTCGGCATGCCGCAGCTCACCGCGGTCATGCAATGCGCCGAGGCGGCCGGGGACGTTCCGGTGATCGCGGACGGCGGCATCAAGTTCTCGGGCGATTTCGCCAAGGCCATCGCGGCCGGAGCGTCTTGCGCCATGGTCGGCTCCATGCTCGCGGGCACGGACGAAAGCCCCGGCGAGGTCATTCTCTACCAGGGCCGGTCGTTCAAGGCCTATCGCGGCATGGGCTCGCTCGGCGCGATGGCGCGCGGCTCTGCCGACCGCTACTTCCAGAAGGATGCGGCCTCGGACAAGCTCGTGCCCGAAGGCATCGAGGGGCAGGTGGCCTACAAGGGCGCCGCGGGCGCGGTGATCCACCAACTCGTCGGCGGTCTGCGCGCCGCCATGGGCTATTGTGGCTGCGCCACGGTGAAAGACATGCGGAACGGTTGCGAGTTCGTCCGCATCACCAATGCGGGCCTTCGCGAGAGCCACGTGCACGACGTCGCCATCACCCGCGAAAGCCCGAACTACCGGATCGGCTGATCCTCACGCCCCGGCGGCGCAGGTCCGGCAGAGCGCGGCGGTCGGCACCGCCGCGAGCCGCGCCGCCGAGATCGGCTCGCCGCAGGTGAGGCAGGTGCCGTAGGTGCCTCGCGCTAACCGGTCGAGCGCCGCGTCGAGCGCGCGCAGCTCCGCGCTCTCGGCGTGGCCGAGAGCTTCGAGTACCTCGTCGCCCTCGCGCTCGGTCGCCCAATCCTCGAGATCCGCGGTCGCCGGCTGGTCGAGCTCGCTCTCGATGCGCCCGAGCGCCGCCAGGAGTTCCTGGCGGCGGGCAAGCAGCTGCTCCTCCTGCCGGCCTTTGTCGATCGTGTCCATATTACGTCTCCTGTACGTTTCGAGGCGTCGGTGCATTCGGAGACGGTAGCGCGGGCCACAACGCGGAACCTTGCGGCAGATCAACAGGCATCGACGGATTGCCGAGGCGCGCGGGCTCTGGGAGAAGGGCGCGCAACCGCAAACCGGAGCCGCCCGATGACCCCCGCCGCACGCTATGCCACCGCCGCCGAACTCTGCGACCTCATTGCGTCGGGCGAGCCGGCGGAGCGTGCCCTGACGCGGTGGGCGAGGCAGGCACGCTATGCCGGATCGAAAGATCGCGCGGCTGTCCGCGACCACGTGTTCGACATCCTGCGCCGCTGGCGATCCGTCGCTGTCGCCGGCGGCGGAGAGACCGGGCGCGCACGCGTGCTCGGTCTCCTTCGCCTAGAAGGTCTGGATCCCGAGGGCATCTTCACCGGCGAGGGGCACGCTCCTGCACCGCTGAGCGAGGTCGAGCGCGCCGCCGGAAGGTCCCCCGAAGGCCGGGAAACATGGGAAATGCCCGGCTGGCTCTGCGACCGTGTCGCCTCGGCATATGGTGCAGAGGCCGAAGCGATCACCCATGCCCTGCGGCATCGCGCCCCTGTCACGCTCCGGGTCAATGCGCTGAAAACCGGTGTGGTCGCGGCCCAGGCGGCGCTTGCCGCCGAGGGAATCGAGACCGCGCCGAACCCCCTTGCCCCCATGGCCCTTACGGTGACCGGCAACGCGCGCCGGGTCGCGGCATCCCGGGCCTATCTCGAAGGTCTCGTCGAGCTTCAGGACGCGGCGAGCCAGACGGTCGTCGAGCTTTTGCCGCTGGAGCCCGGCATGGCGGCGCTCGATCTCTGCGCAGGGGGCGGAGGAAAGACGCTGGGCCTTGCGGCGCGCCTCGGCGGAGGACCGGTCGATGCCCACGACGCCGATGCGGGCCGCATGTCCAACCTGCCGATGCGGGCCGGGCGCGCGGGCGCCGAGATCCGCATCCGTACCGAGCCGGAAGGCGAGTACGACATCGTGCTCGCGGACGTTCCCTGTTCGGGGAGCGGTGCATGGCGTCGTGCGCCCGAGGGAAAGTGGCGCCTGACCGAGAGCGGTCTCGACGATCTCCTGACGACGCAGGATGGCATTCTAAATCATGCCGCCTCGCTGGTCGCACCCGGTGGAACGCTCGCATATGCGACCTGCTCGATCCTCCCGGAGGAGAACGCCGAACGCGTTTCGGCCTTTTTGCACCGGGCTCCGGGCTGGTCCGTCGTCCTGGAGCGCCAGTTCCTCCCCGACGCTCAGGGTGACGGTTTTTACACCGCTCAACTGAGACGGGAGCGTTGACGCAGCGCAAGGTGCGCGCGCATCATCCGTGCGAGGGCGACTTAACCCGTTGTTAGCCACCCCCCGCCATTGTCCCCGGCGGGGCAATTCGCAGGTCGGACATTTGGCAGAGATCCGCACGACTTTGGCGCAGACGATGCCCAATGCAACGCGCACTGCCTGCGCGTGGGTTCTGGTCCTCATGCTCGGCGTCCTCGCGTTCGCCGCGGCGCGAATGTCGGGGTCTCCATCGCTTTCGGTTGCATTTGTCGCGGCAGGGGCCAGTTGCGCAGTGATTGGAGCGACCATGGCGCTCATCGCCCGCGCGTCGCCCGGATCCCGGATGCCCGACGCGGTACGCTCGGCGGCCCAGGCCGTCGAGGACGATACCGCGTCGTGCATGATCTGCGATGCCGCCTTCCGGATCCGGCACGCCAATCCGCGCGCGCAGGGCGAAGTTCACGCCAAGATCGGCGCGTCACTCGCGACCCTGCTGCGCCCTCGGATCGCGCATCCCACGGCGATCCTGCACCGCCTTGCGACTCAGATCGAGGTCGGGGGGCACGCGACCGAAGACTTCCTCGTGGGCAACGGCGCCTTGCGGATCATCGGTCGGAAGATCGACGCGACGTTCACCCTCTGGCGGATATTGCCCGTCTCCGAAGCCTGCGGCAGCGAAGTCGGGGTCCCCGTGCTCACCACCGGGAGGCGCGGCGCCGTTCTGGCGATGAACGAGGCGGCGCATCGGCTGTTCGGCCGGAGGCTGCGCGATCTCGGCGAGCTGGGGCTCGGCGACGAGGCCCGCACCGGGACAGCTTTCTTTCTCGATACTCCTCTTGGGTCGCAACGCTTGGAACTTCGGTGTTTCGAGGCCGGTCAGGGCCGGACCGAGGTCGCGCTGCTTCCGGCCTCCGCCAGCGGCGGTGATCCGATTCTTGAGGGCCTGCCCATCGCCCTCCTTCGCGTCACGCCCGAGGGTGTCGTCAGCACTGCGAACCGCGAGGCTCGTCAGCTTCTGAAACTCGAGGACGGGGAGGACGCGCGTCTCGGTCAGCTTCTGGAAGGGCTGGGCCGTCCGATTTCCGAATGGCTGGCAGATGCAGCATCGGGACGCGGCCTCGGGCGACCCGAATTCCTGCGGCTCAGCCGGTCGCCCGAGGAGACGATCGTGCAGGTCGCCCTGACCCGGGGTGCCCCGGACGAGGTCATTGCCGTGCTCACGGACGCCACCGAGCTCAAGACGCTCGAAGCCCAGTTCGTGCAGAGCCAGAAGATGCAGGCGATCGGTCAGCTTGCGGGCGGGATAGCCCACGATTTCAACAACCTGCTGACCGCGATTTCCGGACATTGCGACCTTTTGCTGCTCCGACACAGCCGCGGTGATCAGGATTACGATGACGTCGTGCAGATCAACCAGAATGCCAATCGGGCCGCGGCACTGGTCGGTCAGCTTCTCGCCTTCTCGCGCAAGCAGTCGATGAAGGCCGAGATCATCGACCTGCGCGAAACGCTCGCGGATCTCACGCATCTTCTCAACCGACTCGTGGGCGAGCGGGTCACGCTCGAGTTGCGCTACGAACCTGCGCTGCCGCCGATCCGGGCCGACCGCCGGCAACTCGAACAGGTGATGATGAACCTCGTCGTCAACGCGCGCGACGCCATGCCCGAGGGGGGACGCATCCTGGTCGAGACGGAATTCCTGCGCCTGCGCGAACCCATGCTCCGGGATCGGGCACGGGTGGAGCCGGGCGATTACATCGTCGTGAAGGTCTCGGATACCGGGATCGGCATCCCGCCCGAAAACGTCCGCAAGGTCTTCGAACCTTTCTACACGACGAAGCGCAGCGGCGAGGGGACCGGGCTCGGCCTCTCGACCGTTTATGGCATCGTCAAACAGACGGGCGGGTTCGTGTTCCTCGACAGCGAGGTCGGCAAGGGCACGACATTCCGGCTCATGTTCCCCGCCCATACAGGCCCTGTGCCGGCGCGTGCGAAGGACCCTGACAAGCCGGTGCTCAGGAAGCCCTCGGATGCCGCGCTCGGCGGCGTCGTTCTGCTGGTCGAGGACGAGGCGCCGGTGCGGGCGTTTGCCGTTCGCGGTCTGCGGCTCAAGGGACTGACGGTCATCGAGGCGGATTGCGGTGAGCGCGCGCTCGAGATTCTGTCCGACCCCGGCACGCGCATCGACCTTGCGGTGAGTGACATGATCATGCCGGGGCTCGACGGCCCCAGCTGGGTGCGGGAGGCGCGGAAGGACCGACCGGACATGCCGGTCGTGTTCATGTCGGGCTACGCGGCCGATGCGCTCGAAGCGTCGGCGGCCGATATCGACGGGGCGCAATTTCTCCAGAAGCCGTTTTCGCTCAACGCACTGGCCGAAACCGTGCGGCAGAACCTCGCGCTGGCGAAGGAACATCGGGAACGGGCCGCGACAACGGTGTGACGATCGTCAGAGCGGGATGTACTCGATGCTCTCGCCCTTGCTGCGGGGGGGATCGTTTGCGGGGCGTATCGCCAAGGCATCAGCCTCGTTCAGCACGCTCAGGAGTGCGCTGTCCTGACGCTCGAACACCGTGATGCCCTGCGCATCGCGGAAAGCCCGCATGTAATGCTCCCGCATGCCGTTCTCCGGCAGGTCGTGCGTCAGGACCGCAGAGGCGCGGCGCGCCGGTTCGGCAGGCAGGCCGAGCATCGCACGAACCACCGGCAGCACGAAGACATGGCCGCAGACCAGCGCCGAGACCGGATTGCCCGGCAGTCCGATCATGACTGCGACCCCGAGGCATCCGGCCATCAGCGGCTTTCCCGGCCGCATGGCAATCTTGTAGAAGGACCGCTCCATGCCGCGTGCGCCCGCGGCGTCAACCACGAGATCGTGGTCGCCGACCGATGCGCCGCCGACGGTGATCACGAGGTCGGCGTCGTCGACGAGGCCGAGCACGGTATCGAGCGACCGGTGCGTGTCCCTTGCGATGGGCAGCATCCGCGGCTCGGCGCCGACATCCCTCAGCATCGCGTGGAGCCCGTAGGTGTTCGACGCGACGATTTGGTCCCGACCGGGCACCTCGCCTGGCGATACCAGTTCGTCGCCGGTGGCGATCAGCGCAACCCGAGGACGCCGGGACACGCGAACGGAGCCCGCGTTCATCGCCGCAAAGAGCGCGACATCGGCGGGTCTGATCTTGCGCGGAGCGGCGACACGGAAACCCGCGAGAAAATCGGCACCGGCAGGACGGACATGGGTGGTGCCGGACAAATCGCCGACGGTGATGCGGTTGCCGTCGGCGGTGACATCCTCCTGAATGACAACCCGCTGCGCTCCCTCGGGCATCGGCGCTCCGGTGAAGATGCGGACCGCTTCGCCTGTGGCGACCGTACCCGCGAAGCCATGGCCTGCCGAGCTTTCGCCGATGACGCGGAGCGTTTGACCAACGGACGCATCGGCCACCGCATAACCGTCCATCGCGGAGGCCGCAAAGGGCGGCTGGTCCCGGTTCGCGAGAATGTCGGCCCGCAGGACCCGGCCATGCGCTTCGAGAAGAGGCACGTCCTCGGTCTCGAGCGGAGCGACAAGGTCGAACAGCGCCTTCAGGGCCTCCTCGACCGGGATCATGGCGCCTCGTAGCGACCGGATTTGCCGCCGTCCTTGAACTCCAGATGGATGCCGCCGATCTCCATTGCCTTGTCCACCGCCTTGGCCATGTCGTAGACCGTGAGCGCCGCGGTCGAGACGGCGGTCAATGCTTCCATCTCGACTCCCGTCTGGCCGGTCGTCTTGACGGTCGCCTCTATGCGCAGACCCGGCAGATCGGGATCGGGTGTCAGCTCGACCGCCACCTTCGTCACGGGCAGCGGATGACAGAGCGGGATCAGCTCCGAGGTCCGCTTGGCCCCCATGATGCCAGCGAGCCGGGCGATGCCAATGACATCGCCCTTCCTGGCACGCCCTTCGGTAATGATCTCAAGTGTCTCGGATGCCATTTTCACCCATCCCGCGGCCACCGCCGTCCGGGCGGTCGTGGCCTTGTCCGAGACGTCGACCATGTGAGCGTGGCCGTCCTGGTCGAAATGGGTCAGATCGGGCATCGGATCAGGCCGGGACAGGGTCGGCGAGGATCCGGGCGGTCGCGGCCTCGACATTCTCTTCGCGCATCAGGGCCTCTCCGATCAGGAAGCTGCGTGCCCCCGCTTCGGCCATCGCCTTCAGGTCCTCGGCGCCGTGGAGGCCCGATTCCGAGATCACCAGGCGGTCCTCGGGAATGTCCGAGGCGAGCGATTTCGTCACTTCAAGGGAGGTCTCGAAGGTATTGAGATCGCGGTTGTTTACGCCGATCATGCGCGACTTGAGCTTCAGCGCGCGATCGAGCTCCTCGCGATTGTGCACCTCGATGAGAACGTCCATGCCCCAGTCCATGGCACAGGCTTCGAGCTCGGCCGCTTCGCCGTCTTCGAGCGCCGCCATGATCAGCAGGATGCAATCCGCGTGGAGGGACCGGGCCTCGACGATCTGATAGGGGTCGAAGATGAAATCCTTGCGCAAGGTCGGCAGCATCGTCGCGCTGCGCGCTTGGCTGAGATACGGCTTCGCGCCCTTGAAGAAGTGCATGTCGGTGAGGACCGACAGGCAAGTTGCCCCGCCGCGCTCGTAGGACCGCGCAAGCTCGGCCGGATCGAAATTGTCGCGGATGAGACCCTTGGACGGGGAGGCCTTCTTGATCTCTGCGATGAGCCCGTACCCGTTCGTCTGCGCGCGGGCGAGGCTGTCGGCGAAGGGACGCACCGGGTCGGCGTTCCTGGCGGCGCCCTCGATCAGATCGACGGGCATCGTCGCCTTGTCCGACGCGATCTCCATGAGTTTGTGGGCCTTGATCTTGTCCAGAATGGTCTCTGTCATGTCCTCATCCAATTGATTTCTCTATCGCCCTTGGCCCGGAGCCAGTGGTTGACGCGCGAAAACGGACGGGAGCCGAAGAAGCCCCGCCGTGCCGACAACGGCGATGGGTGTGACGACGAGACGATAAGGTGATCGGCGCCGGATATGAAGGGGCAGAAGGACTTCGCATGGCCACCCCAAAGTATAAATGCCCGAGGAGACTGCGAAAGTTCGGCGAGGATTTCCTTGGCGAGCTCGCTCCACCCAAGTTTCGCATGTCCGTTCGCGGCGCCCTCCGGCACGGTCAGTGCCGTGTTGAGAAGCAGGACCCCCTCGCGTGCCCATCCCCGCAGGTCCCCGTCTTCAGGTGACGCACCAACATCATCCTCCATCTCTTTGAAAATGTTCGCCAATGAGCGGGGGAGGGGTCTCACGTCCGGCTCGACCGAAAATGCATGACCGTGGGCGTGTCCCGCGGTCGGATACGGATCCTGGCCGAGGATGACGACACGGACCTCCTCGGGCGGGAGCGCCTCGAGTGCCGCAAATGTCTGGTGCGCGGGAGGCAGGATCGCGCGATCGTCTGCCGCCAGCGCCGCCTCGACCTGCGGCAGCCGCTCCCGGAAGAACCGTAAGTGCGCCCATGCGGGTGGCGGCGTCAACGTCACGCCCGGCTCGCCCTTGCGAGAGCCTCCACGCGCGCCTTTGCCGCCCCCGAGTCGAGGCTTTCGGCTGCCATCGCCGCGCCGACCTTGAGGTCTTCGGCCCGTCCGGCCACCACGAGAGCCGCGGCCGCGTTGAGCAGCACCGCGTCGCGATAGGCCGACGGCTCGCCGTCGAGCACGCTGCGGAATGCCTGCGCGTTCTGCTCGGGCGCGCCGCCGACGATGCTCTCGAACGAATGCTCGGGCAGTCCGGCGTCTTCGGGGTGGATCTCGAATTCGGCGACCTCGCCCGCATCGAGCGCCGCGACCCAGCTTATGCCGCAGATCGACAGCTCGTCAGTGCCGTCGCCTCCATGGACGAGCCACGCCCTGTCGGAGCCGAGGGTGCGCAGGGTCTCGGCCATCGGCCGGATCAGGGTCCGGGAAAATGCGCCGGTGAGCTGTCGCTTGACCCCCGCCGGATTGGTCAACGGCCCGAGAATGTTGAAGATCGTGCGCGTGCCGAGTTCCATCCGCGTCGGGCCCACATGAGCCATGGCGGGATGATGGAGCGGGGCCATCATGAAGCAGATGCCCGCCTCTCGCAGGACGGGCCCGACCCGCGACGCATCGAGCATCACGTTCACGCCCATCTGCGTCAGCGCGTCGGCCGATCCCGATTTCGACGACAGATTACGGTTGCCGTGCTTGGCGACCGGCACGCCCGCACCCGCCACCACGAACGCGGTGGCCGTCGAGATGTTGAGCGTGCCCTTGCCGTCGCCGCCGGTGCCGACGATGTCCATGGCGCCCTCGGGCGCCACGACCTTGTGGCACTTGGCGCGCATGACGGCCGCGGCGGCGGCGTATTCCTCGACCGTTTCGCCTCGCGTGCGGAGGGCCATGAGAAGCCCCCCGATCTGGCTCGGGGTTGCTTCACCATCGAAGAGAAGCGTGAAAGCGGCCTCTGCCTCGTCCCGGGTGAGCGGGCGATCCGCGGCGGCATCGATCAGCGGTTTCAGGGCGTCACTCATGCGGGCACCGGTAGCGTCTCGAGGAAGTTCCGCAGCAGCTGATGGCCATGTTCCGAGGCGATCGACTCGGGGTGGAACTGCACCCCGTGGATCGGCAGCTCGCGGTGGGACACTCCCATGATGGTGCCGTCTTCGAGATCCGCGGTGATCTCGAGCGTGTCGGGCAGGGTTTCGCGCTCAACGACGAGAGAATGGTACCGCGTCGCATCGAACGGCGACGGAAGCCCGCCGAAGACGCCGCGGCCGGAATGCCGGACGTGGCCCGGTTTGCCGTGAACGATCTCGCTGGCGCGAACGACCTGTCCCCCGAAGGCCTGACCTATCGTCTGGTGTCCGAGGCAGACACCGAGGAGGGGCGTGCGCGTTTCCGCCGCAGCTTCCGTGAGCGCAAGGCAGATGCCGGCCTGATCGGGATCGCAGGGACCTGGGGAGAGGACGATGCCGGCGGGCGAGAGTGCCATCGCCTCCTGCACATCGAGAGCATCGTTGCGGGCGACCTTCACCTCTGCACCGAGCTCGCCCAGATAATGGACGAGGTTGTAGGTAAAGCTGTCGTAATTGTCGATGAGAAGCAGCATGGCGTTCCCTTGTGTGTCTGGGCCGCTCTGGGGCTGGCCGCGAATGCGCGGGTCGCGCCATACATGCTTCGCTCGGCGGAGGCGCGTCAAGGGCGCCAAGGGTCACGACAGCAGCCCGGTCCCTCCGGAACGTCGCGGGTCACGACGTGAGGCAACGCCGGCGACAGGCGGGTGTGCTCGATGTCGTGTGCGTCGATACCTGTGTCGGTGGTGTGGAATGTTTCCGAGGCCGGCTGGGCCTCATCCCGGGCGCGGTACATCCGAGGGAGTTCATCCGGGTCTCAGGGTCGTTGCGGGCGCAAGGTCAGGCCCACGAGTGAAGCTCCGTAGCCAGATCGCCATAGCCGGTATAGCGCCGCTCGTATGCGAGCCCGAGGCGATCGGCGCAGCTCTGCGCCTTCGCGTCGAGCGCCGGGTCATCGGTTTGCGCGAGGTAGATCAGCGTTTCGTAATGGCCAAAATAGGTATCGCGAAGGGCGGGGTGGCGATCGAGGCCGAGCGGCTCCCAGACGAAGGCGTCGAACTGGCGGGCCAGGAAGTCGGTCAGGTAGAACGCCGTCATCTCTTCGTGCGCGGCGAAGGCCGCGTTCCCTTCGAAGAAGCTGTAGCAATGCGGACCGGGAACCATGGCGACACCCAGCTCCATGCAGCGGTCTTCGAGCCGCCCCCCGGTGCCGCAATCGGCATAGACCACTCGAATGTCGTCATAGGCGTGTGAATGCTTGCGCACCGCCGCTTCGACCGCGTCCGGTATCGCATCGGGAGTGTTGTGCAGAATGGCTGGCAGACAAACGAGGTCGACGTGATCCCAGCCATTCAGCTCGATGAGCGCTAGTATCTCGCGTGCCAGCGCGCCGCACGCGATGAAGAGGACGGACCCGCTACGAGCCGGCGCGATCCCGTCATGCGTCAATGCGTCGTCGGGAGGCGTTGCGGTCAGATGTGGCGGTCGTCGAAAGGAACGTGACCGAGGCCCCAGCGCAGGGCGAGGGCAAGGATCAGGAGAACCGGCAGAACCGTCAGGGCCCCAAAGGCACTCATGGCCCATACCGTCAGCGCGGCCGCGGTCGCCACGAAGAGCACGAGCAGGGCGAAAAACGTCACAGGCATTCATGGCCTCCTCTCTTGGCAAACAATATGGTCCCGTTTGCGCGAAAGAAAAAGCCTCTCGTGCGTGCTCACGGCGCTTTGACGCAGCGATACCGGATTCGGGCGCCAATCAGCCGACTGCGACACGATTGTGGCGCCGGGCCATCATCGCCTTGGCCGTCTCGACCGCGACAGCCGCGTCTCGGCAATACGCGTCTGCGCCAATCGCCTTGCCGAACTCCTCATTCAGAGGTGCGCCGCCGACCAGCACGACATAGTCGTCGCGGATCCCCTTCTGCACCAGAGTGTCGATGACGGTCTTCATGTAGGGCATCGTCGTCGTCAGCAGGGCGGACATGCCGAGAATGTCCGGCTTCTCGGTTTCCAGCGCCTCGAGGTAGCTTTCGACCGGGTTGTTGATGCCGATGTCGATCACCTCGAAACCTGCGCCCTCCATCATCATCGAGACGAGGTTCTTGCCGATGTCGTGGATGTCGCCCTTGACCGTGCCGATCACCATGCGCCCGACCGTCGGTGCCCCGGTTTCGGCCAGAAGCGGCTTCAGGATCGCCATCCCGGCCTTCATCGCGTTCGCGGCGAGCAGCACTTCCGGAACGAAGAGGATCCCGTCGCGGAAATCCTTGCCGACGATCGTCATGCCGGCGACCAGGGCTTCGGTCAGGATCCTGTAGGGCTCCCATCCGCGTTCGAGCAGGATGTTCACCGCTTCCTCGATCTCTTCCTTGAGGCCGTCGTAGAGATCGTCGTGCATCTGCTGCACGAGGTCGTCATCCTCGAGTTCGGAGAGGACCAGATCGTCTTGATCGTCGGACATTGCACACTCCCTGGGGGCCACCGGCCCATCTCGCGCGGTTTCCCCACAATTGGTTCCGTGTCCTCCCGGACAATCGCCGGTTTGCGACCTCGCGCGCTCATACTGCGACGGAGGCGTTAATTTTGCATGCGCGATCCGCCAAGGATCCTTGCGGATGTTCGTCAAATGTTCCAATCATGCACCCATGCCGCGCCATCTCAACCCCGTCGCTCCCGAAACGGCCCGCGCCCGCGGAGCGCAGAGTTGCGACACCGGCAGGTTCGAACGCTTCGGGCGTGAGCTGACACATGACGGGTGGGACATCCCAGAGGAGGTGTCCGTGCTGCGCACCGAAGTCTCGGACGAGGCGCCGCGCAGCCTGATCAATTATGTCCGTTCACCCGACCTCCCGTTCGACCGGACGATCAACCCATATCGTGGCTGCGAGCACGGCTGCATCTACTGTTTCGCCCGGCCCACGCATGCCTATCTGAACCTCTCGCCGGGTCTCGATTTCGAGACGCGTCTAGTCGCCCGACCTTCCGCCCCCGAGGTGCTGGAACGGGAGCTGCGCGCCAAGCGCTATGCGTGCCGACCGATCGCGATCGGGACCAACACCGATCCCTATCAACCGATCGAGCGCGACCGGGGCATCATGCGCGGCGTGTTGAAGGTTCTTCGGGATTTCCGCCATCCCGTCGGTATCGTCACGAAAGGCGCCCTGATCGAACGCGACATCGACATCCTGGCAGAGATGGCCTCGGAAGGGCTCGTGCGGGTCGGTCTGTCTGTGACGACGCTCGACCGGGACCTCGCCCGGCGGATGGAGCCACGCGCACCCTCGCCGCAGCGCCGCCTCGCCGCGATCCGCAACCTCGCGCAGGCAGGCATTCCGGTCCGGCTGATGGTCTCACCCGTCGTTCCGGCGCTGACCGATCCCGAGATGGAGAAGATCATGGAGACCGGGGCCGAGGCCGGAGCGGATGCGGCGAGCTGGATCATGCTGCGACTGCCGCGGGAGGTTTCTCCGCTCTGGCAGGACTGGCTTGAGACGCATTATCCGGACCGTGCGGTGCGTGTCATGAACCGTCTGCGGGAGATGCACGGCGGCAAGGACTACGACAGCCGCTGGCACCGCCGGATGCGGGGCGAGGGGCAATATGCCGATCTGATCCGGCACCGGTTCGACATCGCGGCGCGGCGGCTGAGACTGGATCGGAAGACCGCTCCCCTGCGCTGCGACCTCTTCCGACCGCCGCCGTCACCGGGTGATCAACTCGACCTGTTCTGAGCTGCCGGTTCCTGCCAGGAAAAGCTTCGGCGTCCGTCCAACCGGCCTCAGCCCCGGCGCCGCCGCCGATTGCCGGCCCTCGGGGTGGCGGTCGGTTCGGCTGTCCCGTCCTCGGCGGAAGAGAAGGGACCGATCGTGGTCGCAATCTCCCCGAGCGTCGGGCGTTCACCGCGCTCCGTGCCCTCGAGCGCGGCGCGCATCTTGCGCAAATGCTCTGGTGTCGTCCCGCAGCACCCGCCGATGATCCGCGCACCGGCGTTGCGGGCGAGAACGGCATAGGCCGCCATCAGATCGGGGGTGCCATCGTAGTGGATATGGCCCTCGACGAAGCGGGGGATCCCCGCATTCCCTTTGGCGATGATGGGGCGCGCGGTACCGTGCTCGTTCAGCGCCAGCACCGTTCGCAGGAGATCCGAGGCGCCAACGCCGCAATTTGCCCCGAACGCCACGGGAGAGTTCGGCACGTCCTCGACGAGGTCCGCGAGCCCGGGCGCGGTCAGGCCCATCATCGTCCGACCGGCGGTGTCGAAGCTCATGGTTCCGCACCAGGGCATGTCCGCGAGCGCGAAAGCTTCGGCCGCAGCGCGATACTCGCCCGGTGCCGAGATCGTTTCGAGCCAGAGCACGTCCGCGCCGCCCTCCTTCAGCCCTTCGGCGGTCTCGTGGAACATCTCGACCGCGCGGGCATGGGAGAGCGGCCCCAAGGGCTCCATGATCTCTCCCGTCGGGCCGACGGAGCCGGCGACGATCACCTCGCGGCCGGCCGCATCGGCGATCTCGCGTCCGAGTTCCGCGGACCGGCGCGACAGCTCGAACGCCCGGTCCGCGGACGCGTGCAATGCGAGGCGCGAGGCGTTTGCGCCGAAGGAATTCGTGAGGAAGAGGTCCGACCCGGCCTCGACGGCGCCCCGGTAAAGGGCGCGGACGGCGTCCGGACGATCGGCGTTCCAGAGCTCCGGCGCCTCACCGGCGTCGAGCCCCATGGCGAAGAGGTTCGTTCCGGTCGCGCCATCCGCGAGCAGCCAGTCGCGGCGAGACAGAAGGGCGGTCAACGGATCGTTCATGATGGTCTCTCCCCGGGGGTGTCCACAGGCCAGAGACCGCAGGGCCGGGCAGGGCGCCTGCCTGCCAGCGGCATCGCGTGGCCCGGAAACGGCGCGTCCGGCGCCGTCCGGGCCAGGGCACTCAGTGCTCTTCGGCGAGCTGCTTCTTGGCGTTGAGCAGGCACTCGGCCATCTGGGAGCGGATTTCCTCGGGCGAGGATTTGTCGCCGAGATCCGCGGCCACTTTCCGAACCACGTCCTCGTGGCCGGCCTCCTCGAAGTCGGCCTTCACGACCTCCCTGGCATAGGCGTCGGCCTCGTCACCCGATAGGCCGAGCTTTTCGGCCGCCCAGAGACCGAGAAGCTTGTTGCGCCGCGCCTCGGCGCGAAACTTCATCTCCTCGTCATGGGCGAACTTGTTCTCGAAAGCGGATTCGCGGTCATCGAAAGTGGTCATGATCCCGGTCCTGGCCAAAGTTGTTCGGTATCACAGCTATGAAGCTGCGCGCGCATCGGTGCAAGCGCAGTGGCACAGCTTGCGACGCTGCTGTCCATGGACTAAAGGATGCGCGGGCGGGAGACTGATCCGAGATCCCAGAACGAAAGGGCCGTCATGGCGCGTCGCAAGAAGATCTACGAAGGCAAGGCCAAGATTCTATATGAAGGGCCGGAACCTGGCACGCTTGTGCAATACTTCAAGGACGACGCCACCGCCTTCAACGCGCAGAAGAAGGAGGTCGTGGACGGCAAGGGCGTGCTGAACAACCGCCTGTCCGAGTTCTTCATGACCGGGCTCAACAACATCGGCGTGCCGACGCACTTTATCAAGCGTCTGAACATGCGCGAGCAGCTCGTCCGGTCCTGCGAGATCATTCCGCTCGAGGTCGTTGTGCGCAACGTCGCGGCCGGATCGCTGTCGAAGCGTCTCGGCATCGAGGAAGGGACGGTTCTGACGCGCCCGATCGTCGAATATTACTACAAGGACGACAAGCTGGGCGACCCGATGGTCACCGAAGAGCACATTGCGGCCTTCGGCTGGGCCAGCCAGCAGGACATGGACGACATCCTGAGCCTCGCGTTGCGCGTCAACGACTTCATGTCGGGCGTGATGATGGCGGTCGGCATCCGGCTCGTCGACTTCAAGATCGAGATCGGCCGGCTCTACGACGGCGATTACCAGCGTCTGATCGTGGCCGACGAGATCTCGCCGGACAGCTGCCGGCTCTGGGATGCGGAAAGCGGCCAGAAGCTCGACAAGGACGTCTTCCGCCGCGATCTGGGCGATCTGGCCGACGCCTATACCGAGGTGGCGCGCCGGCTCGGCGTGATGCCGAAGAATTCGCAACCGATCACGAAGCCGACGCTCATCAATTGAAAGCGTAAGACGGGCGGCAACGTCCGGTATCTGAATATTCCACCCAAGAAGAAGCAGGAGCCGGGGCGCGATTGACAGCGCGACGCGACGCGCCCGGTTGTCGAAGGAGGACGCAATGAAGGCACGGGTTCACGTCATGCTGAAGGACGGCGTCCTCGATCCCCAGGGAGAGGCGGTCCGTCATGCCCTCGGCGCGATGGGCTTCGACGGTATCGAGGGCGTCCGCCAGGGCAAGGTCATCGAGCTCGACCTCGCCGACGGGACCAGCGAGGATCGCGTCGCCGAGATGTGCGAACGCCTGCTCGCCAATACCGTGATCGAGAGCTACCGCATCGAGGTGTTGTGATGCGCGCTGCCGTCATCGTCTTTCCCGGGTCCAACTGCGACCGCGATCTCGCGGTGGCCCTGCGCGCCGCCGGCATCGAGACCGAGATGGTCTGGCACAAGGACACCTCGCTGCCGGAGGGGATCGACCTCGTCGGCGTTCCCGGCGGCTTTTCCTACGGCGACTACCTGCGTTGCGGCGCCATCGCGGCGACCTCGCCGGTGATCCGGGCGGTGAAGGCACATGCGGACCGGGGCGGCTACGTGCTCGGGGTCTGCAACGGCTTCCAGATCCTGACCGAGACAGGCATGCTGCCGGGCGCCCTGCTGCGCAATGCAGGGCTCAAGTACATCTGCCGGACCGTGCCGCTTGTGGTCGGGACCGAGGACAGCGTCTTCACCTCGGCCTATGCGACCGGGGAAGAACTGCAGATCCCCATCGCGCATCACGACGGCAACTACATCGCCGATGCCGAGACGCTGTCGCGGCTCGCCGGCGAGGATCGCGTCGCCTTCACCTACGGCGACAATCCGAACGGCTCGGTGCACGACATCGCCGGCATCCTGTCGGAAAACCGCCGCATCCTCGGCATGATGCCGCATCCCGAACGCGCCGCGGATCCCGGTCACGGCGGCACCGACGGAAAAAGGCTCTTTGCGCATCTTGCAGAGACGCTGGCCACCGCCTGACTTGAGGCGGACCTCCGCCCGGCATAGGGTCGCCCAATGTCCGACGCGCCAGACACGAGCGAGGAGACCAGCCGCACCGGCCCGCTGAGCTGGCGGGTCCGGGCGGCATTGATCGTGCTCTTCGTGGCCGCGGTCGCGACGGTCTACGTCACCAACCAGATGCTGACGGCGCGCTTCACCGAGACGACGCGCAACCGGGCCGAACTGCGGCTGGCTCTCTATTCGGGGAACCTGCTGCCCGAGATCCGCCGGGCGGCCGTGGTGCCGCAGCTTCTCGCCCTCGACCAGTCGCTGATCCAGGCGCTCGACTCGGCCGAATACGTCCAGAGCTCTCAACGGCTGATCTACTACGCCGACCAGATCGGCGGCGCGTCGATGATGCTGCTCGACAGGGACGGGCGGACGGTGGCGGCGACCGACCGTGCCCGTCTCGGAGAGACGCACCGGCAGGCGCCCTATTTCGTCGATGCGCTGCGGACCGATTCGACGGTTTTCACCACGCAGCAGCTCGAGACCGGGGATTACGGCTTCTACTACTCGCGCCGGCTCGAGACTGGGGGAACGCCCCTCGGCGTCATCGTTGTCGAGGTCGATCTCGACAAGTTCGAGCGGGGGTGGGCGGGCCTCTCCGACGCGGTGCTCGTGACCGACAGCGAGGGCGCGATCATCCTCGCGACCGAGCCGCGCTGGCGCGGCCTGCAGGTCTCCGAGGCGCTCGAGCGGCAGCCGCCCGACAGCGCGATCGAACGCGCCATCCAGGCTACCGCCGACTGGACCGCCGCCTCGGCGGATGCCTATATCCGGGGCGAGGCCGTCATGCGGATCGACGGTCGCATTCCGTTCCGCGGCTGGTCGATCTCGTCCTTCACGACCTACGCCTCTGTCCGGGAGCGGGTGAATGCCGTCCTGGCGCTCGAGATCATGGTCTTCGCTCTCCTGGCGGCGGGCGCGTTCTACGTCCTGTCGCGCAAGACGGCCCTGAGGATGGCGCTGTTCCAGCGCGAGAGTGCCGAGCTGCGCCGCCTCAACCTGCGCCTCCAGGGCGAGATCGCGGAGCGCGAGCGGGTGCAGGAGAACCTGGCCGTCGCCGAGCAGACGCTGGAACAGAGCTCGAAGCTGGCGGCTCTCGGCGAAATGTCTGCCGCCGTCAGCCACGAGCTGAACCAGCCGCTTGCCGCAATGCGGACCTATCTCGCCGGCGCGCGCCTCCTGCTCAGCCGCAACCGCCCCGAGGAGGCCACGACCGCCTTCCACCGCATCGACGACCTGATCGAGCGGATGGGCGCGATCACCAAGCAGCTGAAATCCTACGCCCGCAAGGGTGACGACGCCTTCCATCCCGTCGACATGGCCGAGGCGCTCGCTTCGGCGCTGTCGATGATGGAGCCCCAGCTTAAGTCCCGCCAGGTGCGGATCAGCCGCATTCTGCCCGAGACACCCGTCTTGGTACTCGGCGACCGTGTGCGGATCGAGCAGGTGCTGGTGAACCTCCTCCGCAACGCGCTCGATGCGACCAAGAGCGTGCGCAATCCCGAGATTGAGGTCCTGCTGGCGAGCGGCGAGACCGCGACGCTGACCGTGCGCGACAACGGGCACGGGATCGAGGATCTCGACGCGCTCTTCGAGCCATTCTACACGACTAAGCAGCCGGGAGACGGCACCGGGCTCGGTCTCGCCATCTCTTCGGGGATCGTGCATGATCTCGGCGGACGCCTCACGGCTCGGAACGCCGAGGGGGGTGGCGCGGTTTTCGAGATGCAGCTGCCGATTCACAAAGAAAAAGACCAACAAGCCGCGGAGTAACTCCTATGGCCAAGGCCATGAAGATCGCCATCGTCGACGACGAGAAAGACATGCGCCAGTCGATCAGCCAGTGGCTGGCACTGTCGGGCTACGACACCGAAAGCTTTGCGAGCGCCGAAGAGGCGCTGGCGACCGTCGGACCGGATTACCCGGGCATCGTCATCTCGGACATCAAGATGCCGGGCATGGACGGGATCCAGTTCCTCAAGAAGCTGATGGGCGTCGACAGCACGCTTCCCGTCGTGATGATCACCGGGCACGGGGACGTGCCGATGGCGGTCGAGGCGATGCGCATCGGCGCCTTCGACTTCCTCGAGAAGCCCTTCAACCCGGACCGTATGTCCGAGCTTGCCAAGAAGGCGACGAATGCGCGCCGCCTGACGCTCGACAACCGCCAGCTTCGCAAGGAGCTCTCGGACGGCACGCAGATCATGCAGAAGCTGATCGGCTCCTCTCCCGCGATGGAGCGGCTGCGCGAGGACATTCTCGATCTCGGCCAGGCCGACGGGCACGTCCTGATCGACGGCGAGACCGGCACCGGCAAGACGCTTGTCGCGCATGCGCTTCACGCCGTCGGCTCGCGCGCCGGCAAGAAGTTCGTTCTGCTGCCCTGCGCCGCGATGGACGAGCCGACCCTGATGAAACGGCTTTTCGGGCCGATGGAGGAGGGCGATGTGGTTCTCCCCGCGATGGAGGAGGCGCGCGGCGGCACGCTGGTGCTCGAGGATATCGAGGCGCTGAGCGATCAGGCGCAGGCGCGCCTGCTGTCGGTGATCAACGAGCAGGGCAACCCGCCAGAGACGCGGATCGTGGCCATCTGCAATCTTCAGGACGAGGGCAAGACCTGCGAGACGGCTTTGCGCTCGGACCTCTTCTACCGCCTTGCGGCGCTGCGCATCACGGTGCCGCCGCTGCGCCAGCGCGGCGAGGACATCCTGACGCTTTTCACGCGCCTGTCCGAGCAATATGCCGAGGAATACGGCTGCGACGCGCCCGAGGTCTCGGCGCAGGAGGCGGCACAGCTCCTTCAGGCGCCATGGCCGGGCAATGTCCGCCAGCTCATCAACCTCGCCGAACGCGCCACGCTCCAGTCGCGCCGCGGCTCGGGCACCATCGCCTCGCTCCTCATGAACGACCACGAGGAGATGAAGCCGGTGATGACCACCGAAGGCAAGCCGCTCAAGGAATATGTCGAGGCGTTCGAGCGCATGCTCATCGACAACACCATGCGGCGTCACAAGGGGTCGATCTCGGCAGTGATGGAGGAACTCTGCCTCCCGCGCCGGACGCTCAATGAGAAGATGGCGAAGTACAGCCTGCAGCGCTCGGATTATCTCTGAGCGCCTGATCGCCTGCGGCGGCGAGGGCTCTGCCCTCGCGCTCCCGGGATATTTTCGTCAAGAAGAAGGGGGCCGCCGATCGACGCCGCGGCGCGTGGCGGTCAGTGGAGCAGGCGGCCCATCGCTCCGGCGACGTCGGCCATGCGCGCGGAAAACCCCCATTCGTTGTCGTACCATGCCAGAACGCGCACGAGGCGGCGGCCCATGACCTTCGTCTGGTCGGGCGCGAAGATCGAGCTCGCGGTCGTGTGGTTGAAGTCGATCGAGACCTTAGGTTCGGGATCGTAGGCGAGAACCGAGCCCATGTGACCCGCGGCCGCGTCCTGCACCACGGCATTCACGTCGTCCACGGTCACGTCGCGCCCCGCCTCGAAGGTCAGGTCCACCGCCGACACGTTCGGCGTCGGCACCCGGATGGCCGAGCCGTCGAGTTTGCCGGCGAGGCCGGGCAGCACCTCGCCGATGGCCTTGGCGGCTCCGGTCGAGGTGGGGATCATCGCCATCGCCGCCGCGCGCGCCCGGTAGAGGTCGGCGTGCCTGCGGTCGAGCGTCGGCTGGTCGCCGGTATAGGAATGGATCGTCGTCATGATCCCGCCCTCGATGCCGATCTTCTCGTCGAGCACCTTGGCGAGCGGCGCGAGGCAGTTCGTCGTGCAGGAGCCGTTAGAGATCATCCGCTCCTCCGCCAGCATCTCCCTGTGATTGACGCCGTAAACCACGGTCCGGTCGACGTTTTTCGCGGGCGCAGAGATGAGCACCTTGCGGGCGCCCCGGCGCAGATGCACGTCGGCCTTGCTTCCGTCGTTGAACTGGCCCGTGCATTCGAGGACGACGTCGCAGCCCGACCAGTCGAGTTCTTCGGGATCGTAGGTCGAGAACACCTTCATCGGCCCGTGGCCGAGATCCATCGTGTCGCCCTCGACCTTTACCTCGCCGCCGAAGCGGCCGTGCACGCTGTCGTAGCGCAGAAGATGCGCGTTCGTCTCGATCGGTCCGGAGGCGTTGATCTTGACCACGGCGACGTCGTTGCGCGCGCTTTCTGCGATATGCGCAAGCGTGCAGCGGCCGATCCGGCCGAATCCGTTGATCCCGAGCGTGACGGTCATTGGGCTGTCCTCGTTCGTATACTGTCGGATACTGCCTAGTGGGGCGATGCTGCAGGCGCAAAGGCAAAAGGTCTTTCGAGGCAATGTGTTAGCGTTAAATGCGTGGGCACCGGGAGTGGTGGCGCTAACTCCGGAACAGGGTTCGCGCTACCGTTAGCGCGAGCATGGGTTGCGTGCTCCGGGGTGGGAGAATCGGAATGGCGGATGTGGCGGTGCTGGTCGGGCGGGCGTTGATCGCGCTGCTGTTCCTTGCAGGCGCGGCGCAGAAGGCGATCGATCCCGCGCCCGCCATGGCGCTTCTGACCGGACTGGGGTTACCGGCCTGGCCGGTCTGGCCCGCGGCGCTCTTCAATCTTGCTGCCGGGCTTGCGCTGATCGCGGGATGGCGGGTTCCGGTCGTCGCCGCTTTGCTCGCACTCTACTGCATGGTCACTAGCGTCTTTCATCTCGTGCCCTCCGATCCCTGGCAGATGAGCATCTTCGTCAAGAACTGGGCTATCGCCGGCGGATGCCTCTGTCTTTCCGCTCATGGGGCGGGCCGGTTTTCGGTCGCGGCCTTGCAGCGGGGCGCGCCGCCGCTACGCTCCGGGCGAATGCAGACCGGCGAGGGCAATCGATGAGCGGACTTCTGGCACTACTCGATGACGTGGCGGCCATCGCCAAGGTGGCGGCGACCTCCGTCGACGACGTCGCGGCGCAGGCCATGAAGGCCGGCACGAAAGCCGCGGGAGCCGTGATCGATGACGCCGCGGTGACGCCGAAATACGTGCACGGCTTCCCGCCGGCCCGCGAGCTGCCCATCGTCGCCCAGATCGCGCGCGGCAGTCTGATCAACAAGCTTGTGTTCCTGCTGCCGGCCGGGCTCCTGCTCTCCGCCTTCGCGCCGTGGCTGATCCCGCCGCTCCTGATGCTCGGCGGCGCCTATCTCTGCTTCGAAGGGGCGGAAAAGCTCTACCACGCCTTCTTCGCGCACGAGACGGACGCGAAGGAGAAGGAGAAAAAGCCGCTCGACGCGCAGCATCTCGAAAAGCAGAAGGTGGCGGGCGCGATCAAGACCGATTTCATCCTCTCCGCCGAGATCATGACGATCGCGCTCTCGGCCATTCCGGAAAGCAGTTTCTGGCTCGAGGCGGCGACGCTTGCCGCGGTCGCGGTGATGATCACGGTCGCCGTTTACGGATCCGTCGCGCTGCTGGTCAAGATGGACGATATCGGGCTTCACCTCGCCGAGACGGGGCGCACCGGCGCGGGCCGGGGCCTCGGGCGCGGGATCGTCAAGGCGATGCCCGGCGTGATGCGCCTGCTGCAGGTTGTCGGAACGGCGGCGATGCTCTGGGTCGGCGGGTCGATTATCGTGCACGGTCTCGCCCAGATGGGCTGGCACGCGCCCGAGGAGATCATCCATTCCATCGCTGTGGCAATCGGCGGCGGCCTGCCCGAGGCGGCGCGCGGCACGGCGGAATGGATCGTGACGGCGATCTGCGACGGCATCCTCGGGATCGCGCTCGGCTTCGCGCTCATACCGCTCGGCACCAAGGTGATCGGTCCGATCTGGGGCCGCATCTTCGGCGGAGGGGAGACGGCGGCGCATTGAGCCGCCGTCCAGGTCGTCAGCTCGACGATCCGGGCGTGATCTTCACTAGCTCCCCGTTCTGCTTGTCGGTGATCGCGAGGAGGGCGCCGTCACTGTCGATCTCGACGTCACGCACCCGGCCGAGTTCCATCCGTATGCGCTCCTCGGCCGCGACGCGATCACCTGACAGCTCAAGCCGCACGATGCCGCCGGGGTAGAGCGAGCCGATGAAGACGTCGCCCTGCCATTCGGAGAAGGCGTCGCCGTCATAGGTCAGCATGCCGCCGGGTGCGATGACGGGATCCCAGTAATAGACGGGCTGCTCCATGCCTTCGCGTTTGGATTCGCCCGATCCGATCGGCCCGCCGGAATAGCGGATACCGTAAGAGATGACCGGCCAGCCGTAATTCGCGCCCGCCTCGATCCGGTTGAGCTCGTCGCCGCCGCGCGGTCCGTGCTCGATGGTCCAGAGCTCGCCATCCCGCATCATCGCGCCCTGCAGGTTGCGGTGCCCGTAGCTCCAGATCGACGGGATCGCGCCGTCCCGGCCCGCGAAGGGATTGCCCTGCGGCACCTCGCCGTCGAGCGTCAGGCGCACGACCTTTCCGTACGTCTTGTCGAGATCCTGCGCGTAGACCCGCGTCTCGTCGGAGGAATGCTCGCCCGTCGTTACGTAGACATGGCCGGCGCCATCGAAGACGATGCGACTGCCGTAATGTTTCTTCACCCGCGAGCCCGGCTCCTGCACGAAGATGTCGGTGACATTCTCGAGCGCCGACATGTCTTCGGAGAGGGTTCCGTAGGCGGCGGCCGTCGCGGAGAGACCGTTCCCGACGGGCTTGGCGTAGCTAAGATAGACCCGGCGGCTCGTCTCGAAATCGGGCGCAAGCGCCACGTCGAGAAGGCCACCCTGGCCTTGCGCGACGACTTGCGGCACGCCAGAGATGGGATCGGAAAGCGCGCCGTCGCGACTGACGATTCTCAACCGCCCCGGACGCTCGGTGACGAGATAACCCGCATCGCCCGGCAGGACCTCGATCCCCCAGGGATGGACGAGGCCGTCCGCGATCGTCTGCATCGATGTCTGGACATCCGAAGAAACCAGCGGTGCGCGGGTCTGTTCGGCGAAAGCGGGCTCGAAATTGGCTTCCTTGGGTGAGCGGTCGAAATTCTGCGCTTCAGCGCAGGAGCTTATGCCGAGCGCGCTGAGCGCGGCTACGATGGACGTGGTCGGGCGCATGGCTCTCTCCGTTAAGACGAGTAGGGGAGAGCTAGTGCGGATTGCCAGGGCGGCCGATCACAAGGCGGTCAGCCATCTTCAAGCTTCCAAGCGGGTAGGCGCAGAGCCAGGGTCTTGGCAGGTGCCCGGCGCGTAGCCCGGGCACCCGAGGACATGCTTGCGCTCAGAGAAGCGCCTTGGCCTTCGCGACAACCGCGCCGGGCGTGATGCCGAAATACTCGAAGAGTTCTTCGGCAGGGCCCGAGGCGCCGAAGCCCTCCATGCCGACGAAATCCGACTTCTGGGCCCGGCCGCGCTCGCCGCAGAGCCAGCGATCCCAGCCCATGCGCACGGCCGCCTCGATGCCCACGCGGACAGGACCTGCCGGCAGCACCCGCTTGCGGTAGGCCTCGTCCTGCTGCTCGAAAAGCTCCATGCACGGCATCGACACGACCCTCACGCCGATCCCCTCGGCCTGCAGCGCCTCGCGCGCGGACATGGCGACCGAGACCTCTGACCCCGTCGCGATCAGGATTACCTGCCGCTTGCCCTCGGCTTCGGCGAGGACATAGGCGCCTTGGGCGCTGAGGTTCTTGGTCTTGTGCTCGGTCCGCACGGTCGGCACGCCCTGACGGGTCAGCGACAGCACCGACGGTGTCGAGGATTGCGTCAGCGCGATCTCCCACGCCTCCGCGGTCTCGACCACGTCGGCGGGGCGGAAGACGAGCATGTTCGGCGTCGCGCGGCTGATCGCAAGATGCTCCACCGGCTGGTGCGTCGGGCCGTCCTCGCCGAGGCCGATGCTGTCATGCGTCATCACGAAGACGGTCGGGACCCTCTGCAGGGCCGCGAGCCGCATCGCGGGGCGGGCATAATCGGTGAAGCACATGAACGTGCCGCCATAGGGCCGGATGCCGCCATGCAGCGCCATGCCGTTCATCGCCGCCGACATGCCGTGTTCGCGGATGCCGTAATAGACGTAGCGACCCTTGCGGTTCTCGATGTCGAAGACGCCGAGATCCTCGGTCTTGGTGTTGTTCGACCCGGTCAGGTCCGCCGATCCGCCGAGCGTCTCGGGCATGATCGGGTTCACCACCTGCAGCACCATCTCGGAGGCCTTGCGGGTCGCGACCTTCGGCTGCGCCTCGGAATTCTGCTTCTTCAGCGCCTTGATCGTCGCCGTGAGCTTCTTCGGCGCGGCGCCGTCGAGCGTGCGCTGGTACTCGGTCTGCTTTGCGGCAGAAAGCGCGCCGACGCGCTCGTCCCAGGCCGCGCTCTCGGCGGCGCCGCGCTTGCCGTATTCTTCCCACCGCGACTTGATCTCCGCCGGGACCTCGAAGGGCCCGTAAGACCAGCCATAGGCGTCCTTGGCGTCGGTCAGCTGCTGCGCGTCGGTGAGCGCGCCGTGACCCTTGGACGTGTCCTGAGCCGCATGCCCGATCGCGATATGCGTCTTGCAGGCGATCATTGACGGACGGGGGTCTTTCTTGGCCGCCTCGATCGCCGCGTCGATCTCCTCGGGATCGTGCCCGTCGATCTCCTGGACGTGCCAGCCCGCCGCCTCGAAGCGCTTCGGCTGGTCGGTCCGATCGGCGATGTCGACCTTGCCGTCGATGGTGATCGCGTTGTTGTCCCAGAAGACGCAGAGCTTGCCGAGCTGCTGGCGCCCGGCGAGCGCGATGGCCTCCTGGCTCACACCCTCCATCAGGCAGCCGTCACCGGCGATGACCCAGGTGCGGTGGTCGCAGATCTTGGCACCGAACCGCGCACGCAGCGATTCCTCGGCGATGGCAAAGCCAACCGACATCGCGAGCCCTTGGCCGAGTGGGCCGGTGGTGGTCTCGATCCCCTTGGCGAGGAAGTTTTCGGGATGGCCCGCGGTCTTGCCGTGAAGCTGGCGGAAGTTCTTGATCTCGTCGAGCGTGATCTCCGCGTCACCCGTGAGGTAGAGCAGCGAGTAGAGCAGCATGGACCCGTGGCCCGCCGACAGGATGAAGCGGTCGCGGTCCGGCCATTCGGGGCGGGCGGCGTCGAATTTCAGGTGCTTGCCGTAAAGCACGGTCGCGACGTCGGCCATGCCCATCGGCATCCCGGAATGGCCCGAATTCGCGGCGGCCACCGCGTCGAGGGCGAGCGTCCGGATCGCGGTTGCGGTCTGCCAGTGGTCGGGATTGCGGGTGCGTAGCGTCTCGATATCCAACGGGGGCCTGTCCTTTGCGCGAAAAACGGCGGTAGGGACGCTCTTATCAAGACGGGGGCGAAGATCAAGCGCGGGCCACAAGGCCTTGACACGGCATGGCCTAGGGCTTGCATCATGGCGGCGACACCGGCACCGCGGGAGTGAAGTGCGATTCGTCGTGCGCCCGCATCCGGCGGCTCCGCGAAGCGGCGCGTCAGAGGCGCGTCGAAGAAGGGACAGATACATGAACGAACTGGACACGCTCCAGGGCCGGATCACGGCCGCGCTCGACCGCATCGCCAGGGGAGTCGAAACGCTCGACGCCCCTCTGCCGCCCGAAGACGTCGCCCCCGAGCCGGAGATCGACGCGGAGGAAGTCGCCCGCCTGCGCGACGCGCTCGAGGACGAGCGGCGCGCAAAATCCGGTCTCGAGGAGCGCCTGCGAGAGTTTCGCGAAAGGGGCGAGCGGGAGATGGCCGAGCTGCGCGAGCAGGTGGCGGCAAGCCGCGAGGCCTTGGCCCAGCTCGACGGTGATCTGGGGCGCATGCGCCGCGCCTATGAGACGCTGCGGGACACCAACGAGGATCTCACGCGCGCCCTCTCCGAAGATCTCGGCGATCCGCATCTGATCAATCAGGCGATGCAGGCTGAACTCGAGGCGATGCGTGCGGCGCGCGCCACGGAAAGGGCGGAGTGCGCGGCGATCCTCGCCGCTCTCGATCCGCTGCTTGCCGAGGCCGCGATCGAGGCGCAGTCCGTTACGACACACGCTAACGAGGAGGAGGCCTGATGCCCGAGGTCGAGGTTCAGATCGGAGGACGCCTCTTCGCCGTCGCCTGCCAGGAGGGCGAGGAGGAATATCTTCATACCGCGGCTGCGATGCTCGACACCGAGGCGCAGGTGCTGGCCGAGCAGCTCGGCCGCGTGCCGGAAGCCCGGATGCTGCTGATGGCGGGTCTGATGCTCGCCGACAAGACCGTCGGTCTCGAGGAACGCGCGGAGGCCGCCGAGGCCCAGGCCGCCGCGCTCGAGGCGGAACTGTCGGCCTTGCGGGATGCGCCGCCGCCCGCAGCTCCGGAGCCCGAAAGGATCGAGGTCCCGGTTCTGCCGGCAGGCATTACCGACACGATGGCCGAAATCGCGGCCCGTGCGGAGGCGATCGCCGATGAAATCGAGGAGAAGGCGACGAGGTAAGGCGCCGCGCAACGACAAAGGGCGCGTCCGGCAGGACGCGCCCTTTGCATGTTCCGTATCTGGCCGGGCGTCAGCCGTTGGCTTCGCGGATCTTCTCCGCGGCCTGCTTGTCGTAGGAGACGCCGTTCTGCTCGAAGAGCTGGTCGAGCTCGCCCGACAGCGTCATCTCGGTGATGATGTCGCAGCCGCCGACGAATTCGCCCTTGACGTAGAGCTGCGGGATCGTGGGCCACTCCGAGTAATCCTTGATGCCCTGGCGGATGCCGTCGTCAGCTAGAACGTTCACGTCGGTGTATTCGACACCCATATAGTTGAGCACACCGGCCACGCGGCTGGAGAAGCCGCATTGCGGCATGGTCTTGGTGCCCTTCATGTAGAGCACCACGTCGTTGCCCTTCACGGTCTCTTCGATCTGGGTCTTCGCGTCGGTCGTGGTCATACGTCCACCTTCCTTGTCTGGTATGCAGCGCCCGTCAGCGGCGGGGCGTCAGCCTGTCGCGGTTCGAGGCGGGGCGGCGCGGCGCTTCGGCACGCGCCGGCACCCGTACGAGCGCCGGCTTCGGAGCCGCCAGCGCCGCGAGCCATTCGCCAAGTGTCTTAAGCCATTGCGTCATTCGGGCACCTTCGTCGTGAGGGCGAGGGCGTGCAACTCGCCGTTCGAGCCGTCCATCTTTCCCTTCAGGGCGGCATAGACGGCCCGCTGCTGCTGAACGCGATTCTTGCCGCGGAAGCTCTCGTCGATCACCTCGGCTGCGTAGTGATTGCCGTCTCCAGCCAGGTCGGTGATCGTGATCTTCGCTTCCGGAAAGCTGTCCCGGATCAGGTTCTCGATCTCCTGCGCCTCGATGGCCATAGGTCAAAGCTCCTTGCTGGTCTGGCGGAAATGTATGCGAGGCAAAGAGGCTCCACAAGAGAGGGGCAGGGGCGTCAGGCGGCGAGATCGACCCAGACGGGCACGTGGTCCGAAGGTTTTTCGCGGCCGCGTTCGTCGCGCGAAATCCCCACGTCGGTCATCAGGTCCGCGGCCTGCGGGGTCAGCAGGACATGGTCGATGCGGATGCCGTTGTCGCGTTCCCAGGACCGCGCCTGGTAATCCCAGAAGCTGTAGTGGCCGGGGCCCCGCACCCGCGCCCGAAACGCCTCGGTGAAGCCGAGATTGAGCACCCGCCGAAACGCCGCGCGGCTCTCGTAGAGATAGAGCGCGTCATTCTCCCACGCCTCGGGCCGGGCCGCATCCTCGGCCTGCGGGATCACGTTGTAGTCGCCGGCCATCAGCGCGGGCATCTCGCTCGCGATGAGTTCCGCGCCGCGGTCGGCGAGCCGCTGCATCCAGCCGAGCTTGTAGCCGTACTTGCCTGTCGCAAGCGGCTTTCCGTCCGCGCCGAACTCCACCGGGTTCCCGTTCGGCAGGTAGAGCCCGCAGACCCGCACGGCGTGGGTGTTGCCCACCACCGTTGCCTCGATCCAGCGGGCCTGCTCGTCGCTCTCGTCTCCGGGCAGACCGCGCGTGACGTCCTCGAGCGGAAGCTTCGACAGGATCGCGACGCCGTTGAAACCCTTCTGCCCATGCGTCTCGACATTGTAGCCGAGATCCTCGACCGCTTCCCGGGGGAAGCCCTCGTCGACAGACTTGATCTCCTGAAGAAGCACCACGTCCGGTGCGTCCCGCTCCAGCCAGTCGAGAAGCGTCTGCAGACGGGCCTTGACGCCGTTGATGTTGAACGTGGCGATCTTCATGACGGGCATTCCTTGCGGGTGGTGCGAGAGGCGGTGCTCGTCTCGAGATGCCGGAGACGCCAGGAACGCGCAAGTCGGTTGCCCGCGCCCCGGCGCTGCCGAGGCACGGCCGCGGCGACTACATCGCGAAGCTGGTTCCGCAGCCGCAGGAGCTCGCCGCGTTGGGGTTCTCGATGGTGAAACGCGCGCCGATCAGCTCTTCGGTGAAGTCGATGACGGCGTTCTCGAGGAACGGCAGCGACACCTCGTCGACGACGACCTTCTGGCCCTGTCCCTCGAGCACGAGGTCGCCATCCTCGGGCGCGTCGAGCTTGATGTCATACTGAAACCCCGAACAGCCGCCGCCCTCGACGGCGACACGCAGGGCGTGGCCGTCCTTCGCGGCCCCGATCTCGGCGAGGCGGGCAAAGGCGCGGTCGGTGACTTTGGGCGGCAGGTTCATCTCAGATCAGCTCCTCGGGCGGTCCTTGAGGTGGCAAGGTTCGCGTGCGGTTCCCATCGGGAACGCCTTGCAATATATGGCCCGCACCGACTGACCACAAGACGACGCCCGGAGGCGGACACATCCATGCGAGCGCCCTTTGCCTGTGACCCCGCGCGCTCGCGCGGGCGGCTTTTCCCCGAAGAGGAAAGCGCCTTCCGGTCCTGCTTCCAGCGCGACCGGGACCGGATCATCCACGCCTCAGCCTTCCGCCGACTCAAGCACAAGACGCAGGTCTTCGTCGAGCACGAGGGCGATTTCTTTCGCACCCGTCTCACCCATTCGATCGAGGTGGCGCAGGTCGCGCGCACGGTCTCGAACGCGCTCGGGCTCGATACCGACCTGACCGAGGCGGTGGCGCTGGCCCACGATCTCGGCCACACGCCCTTCGGCCATACCGGCGAGGACGCGCTCGACGCGCTGATGGCGCCGCATGGCGGCTTCGATCACAACGCCCAGACGATCCGCATCGTCACCCAGCTCGAGAAGCACTACGCCGAGTTCGACGGGCTGAACCTGACCTGGGAGACGCTCGAGGGCATCGCCAAGCACAACGGTCCGGTCACCGGCGATCTGCCTTACGCGCTCGCCGAATACGACGCGCGTCACCCGCTCGAGCTCCACACCCATGCCAGCGCGGAGGCGCAGGTCGCGGCGCTCGCCGACGACATCGCCTACAACAATCACGACCTCCATGACGGTTTGCGCGCCCAGCTCTTCACCGAGGACGAGATCGCGGCCCTGCCGATCGTCGGGGCGGCGTATGCCGAGGTCGATCGGAAGTACCCGGGCACCGACGCGTCCCGTCGCCGTCACGAGGCGCTGCGCCGCGTCTTCGGGGCCATGGTCGGCGACGTGATCGACACGTCCCGCGCGGCGCTGGACGCAGCCGCTCCGCAGGATGCCCAGACCGTCCGCGAACTCGGCCACCCTGTGATTTCCTTCTCGGACGAGATGTGGGCCGCCATCCGCGAGATCCGCACCTTCCTCTTCACCCGGATGTACCGCGCGCCCTCGGTGATGGAGCAGCGGACCCGGGTCACCGCAGCGGTTCACGATCTCTTCCCAATCTATCTCGAGCGCCCCGACCTGCTCCCCCAGCGCTGGCAGCCCGAGATCGCGGCCGCGGCCGGAACGACCGAGCTGGCGCGCCTCGTGGCCGACTACATCGCCGGCATGACCGACCGTTACGCGCTCCAGAGCCACGCGCGGCTGACCGGCGTCGACGTGCTGCACGACGCCACCTGACGGCGCTCGCCAAGGCTGCTCCCCGCGCTATACCCCGTCCGACGACACCTCGCTCCCGAAAGGATCTGAATCGATGGCCACCGGTGTGGAATCGGGCCTCGCTCCCGTGCTCGGCTTTGCGCTCGTGGGCGCGCTCGGCGTCGGCTCGCAATGGCTCGCCTGGCGGCTGCGGATGCCGGCGATCGTGCTCATGCTCGCCGCGGGCCTGCTCGTCGGCCCGGGGCTCGGTCTGCTCGATCCCGCGCGCGATTTCGGCGATCTGCTCCAGCCGATGGTGGCCATCGCGGTCGCCATCATCCTCTTCGAGGGCGGGCTCAGCCTCGATCTGCATTCGCTGTCGGACGCGGCGAAGGGTGTGCGGCGGCTGGTCTTCGTGGGAGCGCCGCTCGGATGGGCGGCATCTGCAGCCGCCCTGCACTGGGTCGCGGGCCTTTCGTGGGAAACCTCCGCCGTCTTCGGCGGCATCATGATCGTCACCGGGCCCACGGTCATCGCCCCGCTGCTGCGGCAGGCGCGCCTGCGGCGCCGCCCGGCCGCGCTCCTGCAATGGGAGGCCATCGTCAACGATCCCGTGGGAGCGCTCGCCGCCGTTCTCGCCTTCGAGATCGTTCTGGTGCGCGAGACCTCGGCCGGCCCCTCAGGCGCGCTCTTCGATCTGATCCTTGGGATCGGTATCGCGACGGCGCTCGGGCTTGCGGCGGGCTGGGGGCTCGCACGCGCCTTCTCGCGCGGGCTCGTGCCGGAATACATGAAGGTGCCGGTTCTCTTTGCCTCGGTGCTCGCTGTCTTCGCGGTGTCGGATCACGTCCTGCACGAATCGGGACTTCTCGCAGTCACGCTCATGGGGCTCTGGATCGCCAATGTCGAACTGCCGTCCTACGTGGAACTCCGCCGGTTCAAGGAGCAGGCGACGGTCCTCCTCGTCTCCGGGGTCTTCATCCTGCTCGCGGCCAACATGAGCCGCGAGACGCTCGCCTCGCTCGACCTGCGGGCGGCGCTTTTCGTTGCCGTCGTCATCCTCCTCGCGCGTCCCGTCGCGGTGCTCCTCTCGCTCACCGGGTCCAACGTGCCCTGGGCGGAGCGGACGCTGATCGCGCTGACCGGTCCCCGGGGTGTCGTGCTCGTCGCCGTGGCCGGTCTCTTCGGCGAGCGGCTCGCCGAGATCGGCATCGAGGACGGCGCCCGCATGGCACCGCTCGCCTTCGCGCTCGTCGGTGCGACGGTGGTGCTTCACGGATTTGCCCTCGGCCCGCTGGCGCGCCTGCTGGGATTGTCTGCCGCTGACCGCCCCGGCGTTCTGATCGTCGGGGGAGCGCCGTGGTCGGTGGCGCTGGCAAAGGCTCTTGCGAAGCTCGACCTGCCGGTGATGATCGCCGATCCGAACCTCGCGCATCTGCGCGGCGCGCGGGATGCAGGGCTCGAGACCTTCTTCGGCGACGTTCTGGCGGAGGAGGCCGAGCATCGGCTTGATCTCGTACGCTACGAGACGGTCATCGCGGCAACCGACAACGATGCCTACAACACGCTGGTGACGACCGATCTCGGTCCCGAATTCGGTCGCGAGAAGGTCTTCCAGCTGCGCCGCGTGCGGACGCGGTCGCGCCGGCACGCGCTTCCCGCGACCCTAGGCGGCCGCCCGATCGGGGCCGACGAGACCTTCGCCGAGGCGAATGCGCGGGTCCAGGACGGGTGGGAATTCCGCGTCACGACCCTGTCCGAGGAATTCACCCTCACGCATTGGCGCGAGACGATGCCGCAGGCGATAGCCGTGGCCGAGCTCAAGAACGGTGCCCTGCGCTTCTTCGGGCCCGAGGAGGAGGAGGGGCCCGCCGGCGGGCCGGGAGCGAAGATCATCTCGCTCGCGCCCGAACGGTCGGAGCGGAAGACCGCCGCGACCGAACGCGCGTCCCGGTCGATTGACCCGGGGCAGGGCGGTCGGTAGACCCCGCGCGACCACAGACAGGATGACCTCGATGAACCTCTTCACCGATATCGGTGGGCTCGTCACGGATGCGATCGGCGCGCTCCAGGCGGACGGAACCCTGCCCGAGGGCCTGAACCTCGGCCCCGTGACGGTCGAGCCGCCGCGCGATCCGGCCCATGGCGACATGGCCACCAACGTCGCCATGGTGCTGGCGAAGCCCGCGGGCAAGAAGCCGCGCGACATCGCCGAGGCGCTTGTGCCGAAGCTCGCCGCCGATCCGCGCGTCGCCTCCGCCGAGGTCGCCGGTCCGGGCTTCATCAACCTGCGCCTCTCGGACGGCGTCTGGCAGGAGGTGACGAAGGCGGTTCTGGCGGACGGTGAGCGCTACGGGCGGTCTGCCATGGGGCAGGGCCAGTCGGTGAACGTCGAATACGTCTCGGCCAACCCCACCGGGCCGCTCCATGTGGGTCACACCCGCGGCGCGGTCTTCGGGGACGCGCTGGCCTCGCTCTACGATTACGCGGGCTACGACGTGACCCGCGAATACTACATCAACGACGGCGGCGCGCAGGTCGACACGCTCGCGCGGTCCGTCTACCTGCGCTACATTGAAGCGCATGGCCGCGACGTCGAGTTCGCGGACGGGACCTATCCCGGCGAATACCTCATCGCGACCGGCGAGGCGCTGAAGGCCAAGGTCGGCGATGCGTACGTGGACGCCCCCGAGGAGGAGTGGCTGGCGGAGGTGCGCGAGTTCGCCACCGACGCGATGCTCGATCTCATCCGCGGCGACCTGAAGCTCCTCGGCGTCGAGATGGACCGCTTCTTTTCGGAAAAGTCGCTCTACGGCACCGGCCTCATAGAGCAGGCCATCGAGGCGCTGCGCGGCAAGGATCTCATCTACCGCGGCACGCTCGAGCCCCCCAAGGGCAAGACGCCCGAGGATTGGGAGCCGCGCGAGCAGACGCTCTTCCGTTCAACCGCCCATGGTGACGACGTCGACCGCCCGATCATGAAGTCGGACGGCGCCTGGACCTATTTCGCCCCCGACATCGCCTATCACTGGGACAAGGTGAGCCGCGGTTACGATCTTCTGGTCGATGTCTTCGGAGCCGACCACGGCGGCTACGTCAAGCGCATGAAGGCTGCGGTCTCGGCGCTCTCGGACGGCAATGTGCCGCTCGAGGTCAAGCTCTGCCAGCTCGTCAAACTCTACAAGAACGGCGAGCCGTTCAAGATGTCGAAACGCGCCGGCACCTTCATCACGCTGCGCGACGTGGTCGAGCAGGTCGGCCCGGACGTCACCCGCTTCGTGATGCTCACCCGCAAGAACGACGCGCCGCTCGATTTCGATTTCGACAAGGTGCTCGAGCAGTCCAAGGAAAACCCGGTCTTTTACGTACAATACGCGCATGCCCGCGTACGTTCTGTACAAAGAAAGGCCGAGGCCGCGGGCATCGACGTCTCGGACGCCGCGCTCTCCGGCGCGGATCTCTCGAGCCTGACCCACGAGGCCGAGCTCGCGCTCGCCCGGAAGATTGCCGAATGGCCGCGGCAGGTTGAGATCGCCGCCAAGACCTCCGAGCCGCACCGCATCGCTTTCTATCTCTATGATCTGGCGTCGGAACTTCACGCGCTCTGGAATCGCGGCAACGACGAGCCGTCGCTGCGATTCCTGCAGGAGGACGATCCCGACACGAGCCGGTCGAAAATCGCCCTCGCCCGTGCCGCTTCGGTTGTCATTTCGGCCGGTTTGGGTATCTTGGGCGTGACACCGGCAGAAGAAATGCGCTGAGAAAACAACGCGCCGCCGGTGACTTGGCAGAGCAGGTGACCGGCGGTGGCGCAATGCCGCCCGATGCCGGAACAAGAGGCAGTGATGGCGGACTTCTATGCAGCGGGGCCCGCGCCCCTTTCAGACGAGCCCGGTGGCAAGGGCCGCAGGCTCTCCCGGCTCGCCAATTTCGCAGGCGCGGCAGCCTCGCTGGCGCTTCTCGTCGGAGTGGGCGTCTGGGGGACCAAGATCATCCTGCGAGACGTGAGCGGCATCCCCGTGGTCATGGCCGCCGAAGGACCGATGCGCGTCGCCCCGGAGCGCCCGGGCGGGGAGCTGGCCGATCACCAAGGGCTTGCGGTGAACGCGGTGGCAGGGCTCGGCGTGGCCGAGAAACCTGCCGACACATTGCATCTCGCGCCGGGCGAGACCGATCTTTCGGACGAGGATGTGACCCTCTCCGAGATGAAACCTGTTCAGGCTAGCGCAGCGATGCCCGCCACGACGGAGCCGCTTCCGTCCCTTTCGGAGCTGACCGACGATGCCGCAAGTCCCGAGGACGCCATCCAGGCGCTTGCGGACCAGCTGGTCGCGGGGACCGAGCCGCTGCTGGAGACCGGCATCGAGCCCGGACCGGAAGAGGCAGGTGACGAGGGCATCGAAATCGCCACGATCTCGCCGGACATTCCCGGCGTTGCCGTCTCGCGCCGGCCGGCAACGCGGCCGGTCGACCTCGCCGTGCTCCGTGCCGTGGCCGCGCAGTCGCGTCCCAAGGAAACCGGGACCCGCGAGATCTCGGCCGGCGATCTTGCGAAGGGCACGCGCCTCGTGCAGCTCGGTGCATTCGACAGCGCTGACACCGCGCGCAGCGAATGGACCCGGCTCGAGGGCAGGTTCCGCGACTACATGGAAGGCCATGCCCGCGTGATCGAAAAGGCGGAATCGGGCGGCAGCACCTTCTACCGACTTCGCGCGCACGGGTTCGAGACGCTCTCCGACGCGCGGCGGTTCTGTGCCACCTTCGTGGCGGAGAATGCCGATTGCATTCCGGTGGTCGTAAGGTGAGCTTCGGCGCGGCGATCCTCGGATGCGCAGGGCTGCGGCTCTCCGCTGAGGAAAAGGCATTTTTCCGCGATGCGGATCCGGTGGGCTTTATCCTGTTCGGCCGGAATATCGACGACGCGGACCAGATCCGGAACCTCACCTCCGACCTTCGAGAGACGGTGGGGCGTGACGCACCGATCTTCATCGATCAGGAGGGCGGACGGGTTCAGCGCCTGCGCCCGCCGCTGGCCCGCGACTGGCCCGCGCCGCTCGACCATGTCCGCCAGTACCGCGACCACGCCGGACGCGCGATGTATCTGCGGTATCGCATCATCGCGGCGGAACTCCGTGCGCTCGGCATCGACGGAAACTGCGCGCCCATGCTCGACGTGGCGCGGCCGGAGACGCATCGCTTCCTGCGTGACAGATGCTATGGCGAGACGCTGGATCTCGTCATCGAGATCGGCCGGGCCGTGGCGCAGGGGCTCTCCGAGGGCGGCGTTCTGCCGGTGATCAAGCACATGCCCGGTCACGGCCTCGCAAGGCTCGACAGCCATCTCGACCTTCCCCGGATCGCCGCCTCCGAGGATGAGCTCGACGCAACCGACTTTGCCGCCTTCCGCCCGTTCTCGGACATCGCTCTCGGGATGACGGCGCATCTCGTCTACGAGGAGATCGACCCTCAACCGGCTACGGTGTCGCCCACCATGATCTCGTTGATCCGGGACAGGCTCGGTTTCGGCGGCCTCCTGATGACCGACGACATCTCGATGGAGGCTCTGTCGGGCAGCGTGGCCGATCGGGGGCGTGCGTCGCTCGACGCGGGATGCGACGTGGTTCTCCATTGCAACGGCGACATGGACGAGATGCGGGCGCTCGTGGACGCGGCCGGGACCCTGACCGATACCGCTCAGAGCCGTGCGGAAGCCGCGCTCGCGTCCCGCGGGGAGTCGGGTGAGGTTGACATCGCGGACCTCGCCGACCAGCTTGAGGCGCTGCCCGTGGAACGCCCGGCCTGATCGCATGAATGACGATCCCACCGACAATGTCGAAGCCCTGAGCGTCGCCGAGCGCCTCGAAGCCGAGGCGCTCATCGTCGATGTCGACGGGTTCGAGGGACCGCTGGACCTCCTCCTCACGCTGTCGCGCACGCAGAAGGTCGACCTGCGAAAGGTGTCCGTCCTCCAGCTCGCGCGGCAGTACCTCTCCTTCGTCGACAAGGCCAAGGAGCTTCGGATCGAGCTCGCCGCCGATTACCTCGTCATGGCCGCCTGGCTCGCGTTCCTCAAGTCGCGCCTGCTCTTGCCGCCGGACCCCGAGGAAGAGGGACCGTCGGGCGAGGAGATGGCAGCCCATCTCGCCTTCCAGCTCGAGCGCCTGCAGGCGATGCGCGAGATGGCGGCGCGCCTGATGGGGCGGGACCGGCTCGGCCGCGACATCTTTGCCCGCGGGATCCCGGAGCGTGTCGAGCATGTGAAGCGCGTGAGCTACTCGGCCACGCTCCTCGATCTGATGCAGGCCTATGCCCGGATCCGCACGCGGGACGAGTTCCGCCCCTTCGTGATGGATCGCGACAAGGTCTGGACGATGGAACAGGCTCTCGACCGGATGCGCGGGATGATCGGGTTTGCCGGCACGTGGACCGACATCGCATCCTACCTTCCCGACGGCTGGTCCGACGATCCGCAGATGCGGCGGTCGGCCACCGCTGCAACCTTCGCTGCGTCGCTCGAACTCGTGAAGGAAGGTCGCGTCCACATCCGGCAGGAGGACACCTTCATGCCGATCGAAATCCGCCGGGCGGAAAATACGCGATGAGTGCGGACCAAGGCGATCCCGGCGAAGCGCCGCAGGAGCCGCTCTTCGACGCGCCGATCCTGGCCGAGCAGGAGCGCATGGTGGAGGCCATCCTCTTCGCCTCCTCGGAGCCGGTGACGGTCAGGGAACTCAACGCCCGGATGCCCCACGGATGCGACGCTGCAGAGGCGCTCGCTCTGCTTCGGAAACGTTACGAGGGGCGCGGCGTCAACATCGTGCGGGTCGGAGACAGCTGGGCGATCCGCACCGCGGCCGATCTCGGCTTTCTCATGCAAAAGGAGACGGTCGAGGCCCGCAAGCTCAGCCGGGCCGCGATCGAGACGCTGGCGATCATCGCCTATCACCAGCCGGTCACGCGGGCCGAGGTCGAGGAGATCCGCGGCGTCTCGGTGTCTCGCGGAACGGTGGACCAGTTGCTCGAGATGGAATGGATCCGCTTCGGGCGCCGCCGCATGACGCCGGGGCGGCCCGTGACCTTCGTGGTGACCGAGACGTTCCTCGACCATTTCGGCCTCGAAAGCGCGCGCGATCTGCCCGGCCTGAAAGAACTGCGCGCCGCCGGACTTCTAGAAAGCCGCCCGCCTCCCGGTGGTGCGCCGACCTCTGGCGAAGGCGACGTCGACGCCGAGGAAGCGCCGGATGCGGGGCAGAGCGAACTCTTCGAGGACTAGCCTGCGCCCCAGGCATCCGGGAAAGAAAAAAGCCCCGGAGAACCGGGGCTTTGTGTAGATCTTGTCTGGATCAGCGGATGACCTGCACGATGCGACGGGTTTCCGGATCCACGATCACGGTCTGCTGATTGACGTTGAGATACTGGTAATCCGCCTCGGGCACGGAATAGACCTCGACGTCCTGAGGCACGCCCGCGCCCACAGCCACTTCGCCATTGAGGTAGACCGGCTCGACCGGGTTCTGCTGAACGTAGGTCACGGTGTTCTCTTCGACATCCGCACCAGCTGCGCCCGTCGCCGCGCCGACGATTGCGCCTGCCGCGACGGCTGCCGGACCACCGACGAGCAGCGAGCCTGCGGCCGCGCCCCAAGCGGCGCCGGCGGTTCCGCCCACTGTCTCGGCGCTGTCGTCATCCTCGTAGGTGACCGTATTGATCTCGACGCTAGAGGGGGCCTCGTAGAGAGCAACCGGCTGCTCTTCGACCACGGTCGTCAGATAGGCCGAATAGGCGTATCCCGTCTGCCCGTCATACGTGACCTCACACCACTCGCCCCCTTCGAGGCAGCCGGTGACGTCGACGGTCGTGTCGGAAGGGATCACGCCTTGCGTCGCGTATTGCGGGCCGGGACCAGCGCGGAAATTGAGATCGGTGGTCGTGCTTGCCGACATCTGTGCCAGAAGCGGCGTCGCGGCCACGGTCGCAATGGCGGTCGACAAGGCGAGGGTGCGCAAACGGGTCATATCGTAACTCCTGAATTTCAACGACCCGTCTATGCGGGCCAAGCGACTGTCTAAGCGTCGAGAACCAGGATCCGTTCCCAGCCTCGGGGGCGACATTTCAGATTTCGAGCGATCCGCTGCCATCGATCTGACGCAACCGGCGAATCGGCGCCGGTTCCTGTTCAGCTCCAGTCTCGAGATTGATTTGGCTTGTAGGTTCTCGGGATCCGGCGGCTCGGCTCAGGATCTGAAATGCTTGGAGAGCTTCAGGCCCTGACCTTGGTAGTTGGAAGCGAGGCCTGCGCCGTAGAGCGTGTCCGGGGCTTCCTCCATGCGCTCGTAGACGAGCCTGCCCACGACCTGGCCATGCTCCAGCACGAAGGGCGCCTCGTGGCAGCGCACTTCAAGAACTCCGCGCGAGCCATTGCCTCCGGCACCGGCATGACCGAAGCCGGGATCGAAGAAGCCAGCGTAATGAACCCGAAACTCGCCCACCATCGCGAGATACGGCGCCATCTCGGCGGCATATCTGGGAGGAATGTGCACCGCCTCGCGGCTGACCAGGATATAGAACGCGTCCGGATCGAGAATGATCTGTCGGCGGTCGGTGCGGATCTCTTCCCAGAACTCGGCCGGATCGTAATGGCCGATCCGGTCGAGGTCGATGACGCCGGTATGCGGCTTCGCCCTGTAGCCGACGAGATTGTCCGGCCCCGGACCGAGATCGACGGAGAAGCCGAGCCCATCGCCGATGACCGCGGGTCCGCCGCTCACCAGCGTCTCGGCCTCGTGAAGGTCGGTCAGCTCGGCATCGGACAGAACCGAACGGCCGCGGCGGAAGCGGATCTGGTTGAGACGCATTCCCGGCCGCACCAGGACAGAGAAGGAGCGCGGGCAGATCTCCGCGTAGAGCGGCCCGTCATAGCCCATGGCGATGCGGTCGAACTCCGTCCCGCCGTCGGTGATCGTGCGGGTCAGCAGATCGAGCCGACCGGTCGAGGACTTGGCGTTCGCCACCGCCTGCACGTCGCGGGGCAGGGACACGCGTTCCATCAGCGGAACGACATAGACGCAGCCCTTCTCGAGCACCGCGCCCGCCGTGAGGTCGATCCGGTGCATCTCGAATTCGGAGAGGCGGTCGGCGACACTGCGTCCCTCGCCGGCGAGAAAGGAGGCGCGCACCCGGTGCGCCACACGCCCGAGCCGCAGATCAAGGCTCGCAGGCTGGATCTGCCCGTCGACGAGATCCGCCTCGGCGGATAGCCCTCCGGTGCGGAACAGATCGAGGATCGCCTGAGAGGGCAGGACTCCGGTCATCACATGCCTTTCGACGTCAGGGCATAAGGTGCCGGGTGACGGGCCGAGGCCGATCGTGTTGGGAGATATTTGGTCGGGCTAGCAGGACTCGAACCTGCGACCTTCCGTCCCCCAGACGGACGCGCTACCAGGCTGCGCCATAGCCCGACTTGGTGTCGCGTGTCATACAAGGTCTGGCCCCGCGCACAACCCCTTGGTGGAGGAAAATTGGCTTTCCCGGGCGGCATGCTCACCGGTCGGCAAAGGCGCGCAGCTTTGCCGCGAGCGGGGCGATCCGGGCTGCCTGGGCCGGCGTCAGCCGCGAGAGGCGGGAGACATGGGTGAGGGTGCTTTCGGGCAGGTCGAGATCGGCCGTGTTTGCCGGAACCGGTGCTTCGGCGGGCGGAGAGTCTACCGCCCAGACTGCGTCGGTCTCGACCGGTTCATTCAGGTCTCCAGCCTCATGATGCTCGGCGGGCGCGTGGGCGAGGTCTCGACTTCCATGTGGAACGTCCGGCGCCGGCGCGTCCGGAAACCCGGCGGGGTCTGTATCAGGCACATGGAATGAGGGCACGCTCGCGGCCTCTTCGGCGTTGTCCCATTCGGCATCAGCTGCGGGAGTTGAGGCAGCGCGATGTTCTTCGCGCTCGGTCTCCTCGGGTGCCGAGCGTCTCAGGCGAACTTCGAGCGGAGTCGACAGGAAATCGGGTACAGGTCCGGCGGCTCTGGGGAACAGCTCACCCTGGTTCGCCGGAGCCAATTCGTCGTCCTGACGGACGTTTTCCGCCATCGACGCTTCGTCCGCCTCGGGCGGATGCCGATCATCCGGGTCGCCCAGGGGCACATCCGGAATGTCGTCGATGGCGTCCGGGCTAGCGGAGGCATCCGCGTCGGAGAGGGTTTGCTCTTCGGTAAGCGGTGTCTCGGGCTCGGCCGTGCTTTGCGCTAAGGCGGGCTCGACCTGCTCGCCGGGGGCCTCTGCAGCCCCTTGCTCCGTGCGATCGACGACGTCGTCTGTCGGCGCGTCGCGTGCGACCGGGGCGAAGGGAACGACACGAGGGGGCTCCGGCGTCTCAGGTTCGACATCCTCGTGCAGCGGCGCGTCTTCGAAGTGGCTCGCGTCGCCCTGTGCGGTGACGTCATACTGGGGCTGCGGCTCTTCATCCGAATAGGATGGCTGCGTCGCGGTCTCCACGGGCGCGGAATAGGCGGCAACCGCCTTGATGCCGCGCTCCGAGAGCATCTTCTGCACGCCCTTGATGGTCATGCCGTCGTCATGGAGCAGCTTCTTGATTCCCCCGAGAAGCTCCATGTCCGAGGGCCGATAGTAGCGCCGCCCCCCGGCACGCTTCACCGGTTTGACCTGCGAGAACTTGCTCTCCCAGAAACGCAAGACATGCGCGGGAGTGTCGAGCCATTCCGCGACTTCGCTGATCGTGCGGAACGCGTCGGGGGACTTTGCCATGCCGGCCTCAGGCCTTGTTGCCCGCCGCCACACGCTCCTTCATCAGGTGCGAGGGGCGGAAGGTGAGGACCCGGCGCGGCTGGATCGGAACCTCTTCGCCGGTCTTGGGATTGCGGCCGACGCGCGCGGCCTTGTCACGAACCGAAAACGTGCCGAAGGATGAGATCTTGACCTGCTCACCCTCCGCGAGCGCGTCGGACATGTGCGTCAGCACGGCCTCGACCAGTTCGGCGCTTTCGTTGCGCGACAGGCCGACCTCGCGAAAGACGGCCTCGCTCAAATCCATGCGGGTTAAGGTTTTCTCGCCCATCCGGTCCCTCCACTGCTTGCGTGAGACTGAAGTCAGGGCTTTTCAAAGTCAATATCAATAGCTTGGGAAACACGTTTGCCGTGTCGCCCGAAGTGTGTTCGGGGGGAGGGTGTTACCAGCGCAGGACGACCGCGCCCCAGGCCAGACCGCCGCCGATCGCCTCGGTTACCAGAAGATCGCCCCGCTTGATCTGACCGCGGGCCTCTCCAACGGAGAGCGCGAGCGGGATCGAGGCCGCCGAGGTGTTGCCATGATCCTGAACGGTGACCACGACGCGGTCCATGCCGAGCCCGAGCTTTTTGGCGGTGCCCTGGATGATCCTGATGTTGGCCTGATGCGGGACGACCCAGTCGATCTCGTCCGCCGTCGCTCCGGCCTTCGCGAGCGCAGCTTCCGCGGTGGCGGCCAGCTTCTCGACCGCGTGGCGGAACACCTCGCGCCCCTGCATCCGAAGATGGCCCGTGCTCTGGGTCGAGACGCCTCCGTCGACATAGAGGATGTCGCGATGGCGGCCGTCCGAGTTGAGGTCGCTGGCAAGAATGCCGCGATCCTGCGGCGTTCCCGCGTCCTCCTGCGCTTCGAGGATGACCGCGCCGGCACCATCGCCGAAGAGCACGCAGGTAGACCGGTCATCCCAGTCCATGATCCGGCTGAAGGTCTCGGCTCCGATGACAAGCACGCGGCGCGCCTGTCCGGACAGCACCAGCGCATTCGCGGTGGAGAGGGCATAGACGAAGCCCGCGCAGACCGCCTGCACGTCGAAGGCAAAGCCCGACGTCATGCCGAGATCGGCCTGCACCATGGTCGCGGCGGAGGGGAAGGTGAGGTCGGGCGTCGAGGTCGCGACGATGATCGCGTCGATCTCGCCGGGCTCCAGCCCGGCCTGCGTCAACGCGTTGCGCGCGGCGCGGGCCGCCATGTCGGACGTGGTCTGGCCCTCGGCGGCGAAATGCCTCCGCTCGATTCCCGATCGTGAGCGGATCCATTCATCTGTCGTATCGAGCGAGTCTTCGAATTCCGAGTTTTCGACGATGCGTTCTGGCAGGTAGTGGCCGCAACCGACAACAACGGCGCGCGTGGTCATGAGTGGGTGCCTTCCTTGGGCGCATCTTCTTCTTGATCTTGCGCCCCGATCGCATCCTGTGCCTGCTCCGCGGCGGATGCAACCCGTGCGGCGAGCTTATCGGAAAAGCCCTGCTGAGCGAGGTGGAAGGCCAGCTTGACCGCGGCCGATACACCCGTCGCATCGGCCGAGCCATGAGACTTCACGACCGTGCCGTTCAGACCGAGGAAGACGCCGCCGTTCACCCGGCGCGGATCGATCCGCTTCTGCAGGCGGCGCAGCGACGTGAAGGCGAGAAGCGAGGCGAACCGCGACAGGGGCGAGTAGGCGAAGGCTTCTTTGAGCCGCTGGCCGATGAGGCTCGCGGTGCCTTCGCCCGTCTTGAGCGCGACGTTGCCGGTGAAGCCGTCGGTCACGATCACGTCGCAGCGATCGCCCGGGATGTCGCCCCCTTCGACGAAACCGACGAATTCGTAATGGGCGCTCTCCGCAGCGCCCTCGATCAGCTCGTGGGCAGAGCGCAATTCCGCCCGGCCCTTGTGCTCCTCGGTGCCGACGTTCAGCAGGCCGACACGCGGACGGGACAGCGCAAGGCCGTTGCGGGCGTAGGAGACACCCATCATCGCATATTGCAGAAGGTCCTCGGCATCGGCGCGCACATCGGCACCGACATCGAGCATGATGTTGAAGCCCTGCGTGTTCCTAGAGGGCCAGAGGACAGCGATGGCCGGGCGGTTCACTCCCGGGATCTTGCGCAGGCGTACCATCGACAGCGCCATGAGCGCGCCGGTGTTACCGCAGCTCACCGCGACCGTCGCCTCGCGATTGCGAACCGATTCGAGGGCAGACCACATCGACGTGTTCTGCCCTCGCCGCATGACCTGGCTGGGCTTGTCGTCCATGGAGACGACCTCGGCGGCGTCGCGATATTCGCAGCGCCCGTCGAGATGCCGCGCATAAAGACGCTTGGCCGCAAGCCGTTTCAGCTCCGCGGCGTCCCCATGCAGGATGAACCGGATCTCGGAATTCTTCTTCGCCGACTGTGCAATCCCGGCGATCACCGCCGCCGGACCGCGGTCGCCGCCCATGGCGTCGATGGATATGACGACCGGGCCGCTTGCCTCGGTGGTCTCGGGTTGAGAACTCATGGAAGCGGCCCCACCGGGGTAGTTTTATGCGGCGTCGTCGTCCAGGTCGACCTCGTCGGCCGTCGCCACGACCTCACGCTCGGCGTAGTGCCCGCAGGAAGGGCAGACGTGGTGCGGACGCTTGAGCTCGCCACAATTGGAGCACTCGTTCGGATTCGCACCCTCAAGGCCGTCATGGGCCCGGCGCTTGTTCCGGCGCGACTTCGATACTTTGTTCTGTTGGACGGCCATGTCTCAACCTCGGTCTAGCTTGCTGGAGGGCGCGATGCGGCTGATGCCGTCGTCGTCCCGTGAATGTCGGAAATCACCGCGCACATAGTGCTTCAAGAGGGGTGGTGACAACCCTGAATCTCTCATGAGGCCGCGAACATACGCATGAAGCTGCGGATAGCAAGCAGGTTTTCGCACCGTGGTCCACGTGCGGTGTGGTCATTCGTTCGAGCCGCCGCTCATCTTGTCGCGAAGGCCCGCAAGTCCGGCAAACGGCTTGAGGTCCTCGTCGGTGATCGGGGCGGCGCCCTCGGGCTCGGCGGTCGTCTGCACGAGCTCTGCTTCGGCGGCGCGGGGATATTCGGGCACGGACAGCGACAGGGCCTCAAACATCACCGCTTCGGGAGCGATCTCCTCGCCGATGGCTTCGACGGTCTCGTCCTCGGGCATCTCGACCTCAGCTCCCGCCTCGGGCATCTCGATCTGCGCCTCGGGCAGATAGGTCCGCGTCACCTGCGTCTCGATCCGCGTGGTCACGGGCGCGAGCGTCACCACACAGGGCTGCACGACCGTGGCGCCGAGCTTTCCGGTCAGCTGGAAGCCGCGCTTTCCTTCGGGACGTATCTCGCCCGAGAAGGCCAGCTTGCGCAATGCGGAAAGTCCGAGTTCCTCCGCAATCGCCGCACGAGCAGCCTCTCCGGGCTCCACGGAAAACCGCGTCGGGCGGCTCTGAGAAAGCTCCGAGGTGCGGAACGGGCCGGATTGTCCTGCGGATTCTGCCATCTGTCCTGAAGGCTCCCTTACTTGATTGAGCTTGCCAGCTAGTCTATCGGCAATAAAAGTCGGAAACAGCCGATGACAAGGGGCACGGCATGAAGGGCAGTGACATGCGGGGCAGCACGACGCGCGGTGTCGCGATTGTAGGGCTTGCGGGATTGGTCCTGTCGGGTTGCGTGGCACAATATCGCGATCACGGCTACGTGCCGCGAGAGGATCAACTTTCCCAGATCGTTCCGGGCATCGACACACGAGCCACCGTCGAGGACGTCGTCGGCGTTCCGTCGACCTCGAGCGTGCGCACCGACGGCGGCTATTACTACGTATCGAGCCGCATGCGCAGCTTTGCCTGGCGGGAGCCCGAGGTCGTCGATCGCGAGATCGTGGCGATCTCGTTCGACGAGGGCGGGATCGTGCGCGGAATAGAGCGCTACGGGCTCGAGGATGGGCGCGTCGTTCCGCTCAGCCGCCGCGTGACGGAGAATTCCGGCGGCGATATCGGCTTCATCCGGCGGCTCTTCGGCAATATCGGCGGTCTGACGCTCGACAATTTCGGGTCCTGACGCGGTCCCGTCATGGGCCGTCCCTCGAACCGCAATACCGGCGAGGATCTGTACGCAGCCGCGCTCGGCTTTGCGCGGGGACGATATGCTGTCCGTCTCGCCTCCGGAGCCGACGACATCGCCCGTGCCCAGGCCCTCCGGCATCTCTGCTTTCACGCTCGGGAAGGCCTCGACCGCGACGAATTCGACCCCTCTTGCCTGCACGTTCTGATCGAAGAGCGGGCAGGGGGACGCCTCGTCGGGTGTTTCCGGCTCCGTGCTTTCCGCGACGGGTCCGAGGCGGGCCAATCCTATGCAGCGCGGTCCTACGACCTGTCGGGGCTGGCGCAGTACCGGCAGCCGATGGTCGAGATGGGCCGGTTCTGCATTCATCCAGACATGTACGACGCCGATGTCCTTCGCCTCGCCTGGGGGGCGCTGACCGTGTTCGTGGATCGAAACGGCATGGGTATGTTGTTCGGCTGTGCGTCGTTCCCCGGGACGGACGGGCAGGAGCATGGGGAGACCTTCGCCGCCTTGAAGGCCCGTCATCTTGGCCCGGAGCGCTGGCGGCCGGGGGTCAAGGCGCGCGAGGTCGTTCATTTTCCCGAAGGATCGCAGGGCGCACCCGACGCGAAGATGGCGCATCGTGGCATGCCGCCGCTTTTGCGCAGCTACCTGACGATGGGGGGCTGGGTCGGCGATCACGCGGTGGTGGATCGCCACCTGAACACTCTCCACGTCTTCACGGCGGTCGAAATCGACCGGATTCCGCCCGCCCGCAAACGGCTTCTGAGGGCGGTGTCGGGGTAGAGAGGGCGCTGCCCTCGCTTGGCCTCGCGACCAACTCACTCTCGGGATATTCATTCCAAGAAGACGCCCGCAACGCTCGCCGTTGACGAAGAGGCGGGACCGGGATAGCGCGACGGGCATGGCGCAACCTCCTCTTCTCCAGCTTTCGGACATTTCCCTCACCTTCGGCGGAGCACCGGTCTTCGACGGGCTGAGCCTCGTGGTGCAGCCGGGCGACCGGGTCGCGCTAGTCGGGCGGAACGGGTCCGGCAAGTCGACCCTGATGAAGGTGATGGCCGGCCTGGTCGAGTCCGACACCGGCGACCGGGTGGTGCCGCCGGGCGCGACGGTGGGCTACATGGAGCAGGATCCCGACCTCTCCGGCTTCGAGACGCTGGGGGATTTCGCGAGTTCGGCGCTCGATCCCGGCGAGCTCTACCGAGTCGAGGCGGCCTCCGAAGGTCTGAAGTTCGATCCCGCGAAGCGCGTCGACACCGCCTCGGGCGGCGAGAAGAGGCGCGCGGCGCTCGCCAAGCTGATGGCCGAGGATCCGGACCTTCTGCTGCTCGACGAGCCGACCAACCATCTCGACATCGAGGCGATCGGCTGGCTTGAGGCCGAGCTCAAATCGACCCGCAAGGCCTTTGTCCTCATCTCGCACGACCGCCGGTTCCTCTCCGAACTCACGCGCGCGACGCTCTGGATCGACCGTGGCGCGGTCCGCAGGCAGGAGCAGGGCTTCGAGCATTTCGAGGCCTGGCGTGACAAGGTCTGGGACGAGGAAGACCAGCAGCGCCACAAGATGGACCGCAAGATCAAGGCCGAGGCGAAATGGGCGGTCGAGGGCATCTCGGCCCGCCGGAAGCGTAACCAGGGCAGGGTCCGCGCGCTGCAGGACCTGCGTGCCGAGCGCGCGGGCATGATCCGGCGGCAGGGCACGGCGGCGATGGACCTCGCCTCGGGGCCCAGCTCGGGCAAGCGGGTGATCGAGGCCGAGAGCCTTGCGAAACGCTACGGCGACAAGGACATCGTGCGCGATTTCTCGCTGCGGGTGCTGCGCGGCGACCGCGTGGCCTTCGTCGGCCCGAACGGCGTCGGCAAGACGACACTGATCAAGATGCTGACCGGCGAGCTGGAGCCCGACAGCGGCACGGTGAAACTCGGCACGAACCTCGTGCCCGCCATCTTCGATCAGTCCCGCCAGCGGCTCGACGAAACCATGTCGCTCTGGGAGAACCTCGTCGGCGATCCCGACATGCGTGTGTCGGGACAGGCGGATCAGGTGCTCGTGCGGGGTCAGCCCAAGCACGTCGTCGCCTATCTCAAGGATTTCCTCTTCGACGAGCGCCGCGCGCGTGCGCCGGTCTCCTCGCTGTCGGGAGGAGAGAAGGCGCGGCTGTTGCTCGCCAAGATCATGGCGCGGGAATCGAACCTGCTGGTGCTCGACGAGCCGACCAACGATCTCGACGTCGAGACGCTCGATCTCCTGCAGGATCTTATCGGCGAATATGACGGGACGGTGCTGCTGATCAGCCACGATCGGGATTTCCTCGACCGCGTCGCGACGACGACCGTGGCGATGGAGGGCGACGGCGAAGCCACCGTCTATGCCGGCGGCTGGTCCGATTACCGCTCGCAGCGGCGGGAGGCGATGGAGCCCGCCGCGCCGAAACCTGCAAAGCCCGCCACGAAGAAGACGGGCGGCGCGCCGACGGGAAAGACGTCCGGTAATCAGACCGGCCTGAGCTTTACCGAGAAGCACAGGCTCGAGGAATTGCCGAAGGTGATCGAACGCCTCGAAGCCGAGATCGCCAAGCTCAACGAGCTCCTGACCGATCCAACGCTCTTCGACCGCGAGCCGGTCAAGTTCCGCAAGGCGACCGAGGCGCTCGCCGAGCGCGAGACGAAGCTCTCGGCTGCCGAGGAGGAATGGCTCACGCTCGAGGAAAAGCGCGAGGCCGGCTGAGCGGGGCAGCAGGGGGCTGCCTCTTTCGGCCTGGGGTTGCTTCAGTTCGCGGAATTTCCGCCGAGTAGAATGGCCCCGTCACTCCGCCGGGTGGCGGAGGTTCATCAGTTTCGAGGCGACGATAAGCTCACCCACCGTGAGCAGGATCCGCAGCACGTGGTGGAGGCTCACGAGCGCGGGATTCACCGAAAGGCTGAGCGCGATCAGCGACATCTCGGTCACGCCGCCCGGCGCGAAGCTCAGGAGAAGCTGCAGGATTTCCATTCCCGTCACTTTCCAAAGGATCGCGGACAGGATTGCGCCGAGCGCCAGCATGTAGGTCACCGACAGGACCGAGAGGCCTATCGAGCGCGTGATCAGCCTTCCGGTCACGCCGCGGAACCTCATACCGAGGCCGACTCCGACCACCACCTGCGCCGTCGCGATCAGCCAGAAGGGCAGGTGCAGATCGACCCGGCCGGTGAGCGTCAGGGCGGCGGAGAGCAGCAACGGTCCCACGATCTGCGCAGCGGGCAGCCGGATCCTCTGGGCGATCTGCAATCCCGCGAGGGCGGCAAGGATGATGAAAACGAGATCGAGGGGGCCGACGGGGCTCGAGCCGCCCGGGGCGACGCCCGCGGCGCTGCCGACCGTCTCTCCCGTCCAAACGGAAAGCGCCGTCGGGATTGCCGTGACGACGAGGATGATGCGGAGGAACTGCTGCATGGTGAGGATTCGGATGTCGGCGCCCGCACCCTCGCCGAGCGCGATGCTCTCCATCAGCCCTCCCGGCGTGCCCGAATAGAAGGCGGTGGCGCGGTCCATGCCCCCGATGCGGCGGAAGATGGCCGTGTTTCCCGCATGGGCGAGTACGACGAAGATCACCAGCGCGCAAAGCGTCAGCGGAAGCGCCGAGAGTTCTCGAAAGAGATCGGGCGAGACCTGCGTGCCGATCATCACCCCGATGAGCGCGACGCATCCCGCGCGCAGATCGTTGGGGAATCCGTAGCCATCGAGCACGCTCTCCTGGAGGGCCGCGACGCTCAGCGCCGTTCCGGCGAGGCTGCCGAGCAGCCATGGCATCGGCAGGCCGAGGAATGCGGCGAGCACGCCTCCGCCGGCGCCGATGGCAAGGACGAGACAGGTGAGCGCGATCTGTCGGGGAAGGTCTCGGGTCGTCATTCGCCAGTGGCTTACGCGGGGGCGGCCGGCTTGGCAATGCGCGGGCGGGCTTGCAGGCACGGACTCGGCGCTTAGCTCGGAAGCCATGACCGGCGCGCGCTTCATCGGATCGAACGTCTATCGCGGCTCGCGCTACGGCAAGCTGCACCCGCTCTCCATCGAGCGCGTGCCGGCGGTCATCGACATCTGCCGCGCCCTGGGCTGGCTGCCGCCCGAGGTCTACCGCACGAGCCCGATGGCCAAGCCCGCGGCGCTGACCGGTTTTCACTCCGTTCGCTACGTTGCCGCGCTGCAGGAGGCCGAGGCGGCACAGTCGGTGAGTTCGGAAGTGCGCGAGCGGCACGGTCTGGGCACGCTGTCGAACCCGGTTTTCCCAGAGATGTACCGCCGCCCCGCGACCGCGGCCGGCGGCGGTCTGCTGGCGGCGGATCTCGTGGCGCGCGGGGGCGTCGTGCACAATCCGGGCGGCGGGACACATCACGGACTGCCGGATCGCGCATCGGGATTCTGCTATCTCAACGAGCCGGTCCTGACGATGCAGCGGCTGCTCGCCATTGGCCTCGAGCGCATCGCCTATGTCGACATCGACGCGCATCATTGCGACGGCGTGGCCATCGCCTTCGAGGGATCGCGGCAGGTGCGGATGATCTCGGTTCACGAGGCGGGGCGCTGGCCGTTCACGGGCGCGGCCGAGGACGACGCCGGTGGCGCAGCAATCAACCTGCCTGTGCCGAAAGGGTTCAACGACAGCGAATTCGCCCTCCTTCTGAACGAGGTCATCCTTCCGGCGGTCGAAGCCTTCCGGCCAGATGCGATCTTCCTGCAATGCGGGGCCGATGCGGTAACCGAGGATCCGCTCTCGCGGCTCGCGCTGTCGAATCTCTGCCACTGGCGGACGGTGGCGGCGCTGCGGCCGCTCAGTCCCCGGATGATCGTGTCGGGCGGCGGCGGCTACAACCCATGGACGACCGCACGGCTCTGGTCCGGGGTCTGGGCGACATTGTCGGGAGCGGAGATCCCCGAGCGGTTGCCCGCGGAGGTAAGCGACATTCTCCGCGGCCTGGACTGGTCGCGGCGGGGTCGGCCGTCGGAGGCGCTGCTGACGACGCTCGCCGACGCGCCACGTCCGGGCCCCGTGCGGTCGGAAATTCGCGAGCTCGCGAGGACGGTCGGCAGGTTCGTGGCATGACGGGCCGTGCGGGTCATCGAGCACGGGCGACGCGTGGAACTTGAACCTCCGCGCGCGGAGATCAAGGCGGTATGGAACGGCCGCTCACCATGGGTGTGCTTCAACAAACTCGATTGTCAGCGCGGGTTTCGGCGCGACTGCATGCCGAAACGCTGGAGCGGGTGAAGGGAATCGAACCCTCGTCGTCAGCTTGGGAAGCTGCTGCTCTACCATTGAGCTACACCCGCGGCGCTTCCCGCGATCTAGCACCGCCCGCAGGCCGCCCGCAAGACGAAAGCGCATGTCCTGTGCGAGCCTGCGCGTGAACATTGCAGCGATGTGTATGGACGGACACCTGCCCCTGCGGCATCCTCTGAACGTATCGGTTCACTTGCCCGAGGGAGGGCCATCATGCGCGCACACGCTCCGCGAAACTTCACGCTGGCCAAGGCGGCATTGCTTGCCGCGTTGATCGGGCTCGGGCATTTCCTCGCCCACAAAGGAGAAGCCGAAGAGATCGCCTCGGCCTGCGTCGCGATGCCGGTCTGCGAGAAGCCGTTGCACGAGGTCTGACCGCGGCATGCTCAGCGCGCGGGCAGGTCGGCGCAGACCCCGACTGCTGCGCGGCGCTTGCCGAGATAGGGGGATGCAAAGCGCGCCGCGGCCTGCTTTGGTGCCCGGGACGTCCTCCCGGGAGCCTGCACACTGATGGCCATTCACGCCGCGATCCACCATCTCACCCATTACACCTACGACAGGACCGTGAACCTCGGCCCCCAGATCGTGCGCCTTCGGCCCGCGCCGCATTCGCGCACCCGGGTGATCTCGCATTCGCTGAAGGTCGGACCGGTCCCGCATTTCGTGAACCACCAGCAGGATCCCTACGGCAACTGGCTGGCCCGGTTCGTCTTTCCTGAACCTGTGCGCGAGTTCCGGATCGAGGTCGATCTCGTTGCGGACATGTCGGTCTACAACCCGTTCGACTTCTTCGTCGAGGAGGCGGCAGAGACCTGGCCGTTCGAGTATCCGCAAGACCTGGGCGACGACCTGACCATCTACCGCAAGCCGGTCGAGACCGGGCCGCGTTTCGCGGAGTATCTCGCGGCGATCCCGCGGGAGGAGCAGCGGACGGTGGATATGCTCGTCGGGCTCAACGCGCGGGTGGCGTCGGACGTGACCTACCTCATCCGGATGGAGCCGGGGGTGCAGTCGCCCGAGGAGACGCTGGTCAAGGGATCGGGCTCGTGCCGGGATTCCGCGTGGCTGCTGGTAAACCTGGCGCGGCACCTGGGTTTCGCCGCGCGTTTCGTCTCGGGCTATCTCATCCAGCTCAAACCCGACCTCGAGGCGCTCGACGGCCCCTCGGGGACGGACGTAGACTTCACCGACCTGCATGCCTGGGTTGAGATCTATCTCCCCGGCGCGGGATGGATCGGGCTCGATCCGACCTCCGGCCTGCTCGCCGGAGAAAGCCACATCCCGCTTGCCGCGACGCCGCATTATCGCAATGCCGCGCCGATCGCGGGCGGTTTCACGGCCGCCGGCGCCGTGAAGACCGATTTCCACTTCGACATGACGGTGAAACGGGTCGCGGAGCATCCGCGCATCACAAAGCCCTTCTCGGACGACGCTTGGGCCGATCTGAACGCCCTCGGCCGGAAGGTGGACGCAACCCTGAACGCGGGTGATGTGCGCCTCACCATGGGCGGCGAGCCCACCTTCGTGTCGATCGACGATTACGAAAGCGACGAATGGAACACCGCCGCGGTCGGGCCGATGAAGCGCTCTCTCGCCGACTCGCTGATCCGCCGGCTCCGGACCCGTTTCGCGCCCGGGGGCTTTCTGCATTACGGGCAGGGCAAGTGGTATCCGGGCGAGACGCTGCCGCGCTGGACCTTCTCGCTCTACTGGCGAAAGGACGGCCGGCCGATCTGGACCGATCCGGACCTCGTCGCGCAGGAAGGCGCCCAGATGGGCGCGAATGCCGATGTCGCTGGCAGTTTCCTTCAGACCTTGGCGAGTGAGCTTGGCGTCGAGGGCGATCACGTGCTCCCGGCCTACGAGGACCCTGGGGAGTGGCTGCTGAAGGAGGCGATGCTTCCCGAGAACGTGGATCCCTCGAACAACAAGCTTGAGGATGCCGAGGAGCGCCATCGCATGGCGAGCGTCTTCGAGCGCGGGCTCACGCAGCCCACGGGCTACGTGCTGCCGATCCAGGCGTGGCAGTCGAAGGCCGCCGGACGAAAATGGGTGTCCGAGCGCTGGCGGCTCCGGCGCGGGAAGGTATTCCTCGTGCCAGGCGACTCGCCCGTCGGCTACCGCATCCCTCTCGGCAGCCTCCCCTACGTGCCGCCCTCGCAATATCCCTACACCTATCCGGCCGATCCGACGGAGCCGCGGGGCGAGCTGCCCGCCTTCGATCACGGTCCCGAAAGCCGGGGCGACCGCGCGCAGCCGGTCTCGGCCCCGGTGCCGCTGCCGCCGGTGCAGGACGTCCGCCAGCAATCGCTGTCGCCGGTCCAGGGGCACGTGCGGACCGCGCTTTCGGTCGAGCCGCGGGCGGGCAAGCTCTGCGTCTTCATGCCCCCGGTGGAGACGATCGAGGATTACCTCGATCTCGTTGCGGCGGCCGAGCGCACGGCGAAACGGATGGGCATGCCCGTGCATATCGAGGGCTACGCCCCGCCGCATGATCCGCGCATGAATGTCATCCGCGTCGCGCCCGACCCGGGCGTGATCGAGGTGAACATCCACCCCGCCTCCTCCTGGGAGGAATGCGTCGCGACGACCGAGGCGGTCTACGAGGAGGCGCGGCAATGCCGGCTCGGCGCCGACAAGTTCATGATCGACGGGCGGCACACCGGCACCGGGGGCGGGAACCACGTCGTCGTCGGCGGCGCGACGCCGAACGACTCGCCCTTCCTGCGGCGCCCCGATCTTCTGAAGTCGCTCATCCTGCTCTGGCAGCGGCATCCCTCGCTCAGCTACCTCTTCTCGGGCCTCTTCATCGGCCCGACCTCCCAGGCGCCGCGGATCGACGAGGCGCGGCACGACACGCTCTACGAGCTCGAGATCGCCCTCGCGAACATCCCCGATCCGGGCGAGGGCGCGCCGCCGCCGTGGCTCGTGGACCGGCTCCTGCGCAACATCCTGATCGATGTGACCGGCAACACCCACCGCGCCGAGATCTGCATCGACAAGCTCTTCTCGCCGGACGGTCCGACGGGACGCCTCGGCCTCGTGGAGTTCCGCGGCTTCGAGATGCCTCCGGACCCCAAGATGAGCCTCGCGCAGCAGGTTCTCCTCCGGGCGATCATCGCGCGTTGCTGGCAGACCCCCATCTCGGGGCGCCCGGTGCGGTGGGGCACCGAACTCCACGACAGGTTCATGCTGCCGCATTTCCTTTGGGCCGACTTCCTCGACGTGTTGCGGGACCTTGGCGAGCACGGCTTCGCGCTCGATCCGGTCTGGTTCGAGGCGCAGGCCGAGTTCCGCTTCCCGTTCTGCGGGCAGGTCGAGTACGAGGGCGTGCATCTCGAGTTGCGGCAGGCGCTGGAGCCCTGGCACGTGCTCGGGGAGCGCGGCGCGATCGGGGGCACGGTGCGCTACACCGACAGTTCGGTCGAGCGGTTGCAGGTGATGATGACGACCGCCAACGCCGCCCGCTACGAGATCCACTGTAACGGCCGCCGGATGCCGATGACAAAGACGCAGGAAAGCGGCGTCTCGGTCGCCGGCGTGCGCTTCAAGGCGTGGCAGCCGGCCGAGGCGCTGCATCCGACGCTTCCCGTCCACGCGCCTCTGACCTTCGACGTCTACGACACCTGGACAGGCAGGGCGCTCGGCGGCTGCACCTACCACGTCGCGCATCCGGGCGGGCGGAACTACGACACTTTCCCGGTGAACGGCAACGAGGCCGAGGCGCGGCGCCTCGCCCGCTTCGAGCCCATGGGGCACACGCCCGGAGCCTACGTTCCCGCGACCGACCTGCCGCACCCCGAATTTCCCTTCACGCTGGACCTGCGCCGGCCGCCCGGGATGTGATAGAGACGTCCGGTAGCGGCGCGGACCTCGTGCCCCGGTGAAAGGACCGCAAGCAGGCATGGGGCAGAGAGCCGAGGCGCAGGACGCCATCGCCGCCCTGATCGAAGGGTACAGGGTGCCGGACGGCGTGGCCGACGAGATGCTCGGCCCGGACGGTACTGTACGCGCGGTCTGGCGCCCGTTCCTCGAACGGTTCGCGCATCTCTCCGCCGAGGACATCGCCCGGCGCTTTGCCCGCGGCGACCGCTACCTCCGCGATGCGGGGGTGTTCTTCCGCCAGCATGCCGATGACGGCCCCGCCGAGCGCGACTGGCCGCTCTCCCACGTGCCCGTGATCCTCGGGGAGGACGAATGGCAGGGCATTGCCGAGGGAGTCAAGCAGCGCGCCGAGGTGCTCGAACAGGTGCTCGCCGATCTCTACGGGCCGGGCTGGCTGGTGCGCGAGGGGCTGCTGCCGCCCGAACTCGTCGCCGGCAACCCGGGCTTCCTGCGTCCGATGGTGGGTCAGCGTCCGCCATCGGGGCGCTACCTGCATTTCGTGGCCTTCGAGCTTGGGCGTGCCCCCGACGGATCGTGGTTTGTCCTCGGTGACCGGACGGAGGCGCCTTCGGGCGCGGGGTTCGCTCTCGAGAACCGTGTCGCGACCAAGCGGACCTTCTCGGACCCGTTCGACCACGACAACATTCACCGGCTCGCAGGGTTCTTCCGGGCGTTCCGCGGCGCGCTGAAACGCTCGGCGCAATCGCTCGACGGACGCATGGCGATCCTGACGCCGGGCCTCGGGACCGAGACCTATTTCGAACACGCCTATATCGCCCGCTATCTCGGATTGATGCTGCTCGAGGGCGAGGACCTGACCGTCGTTGGCGGGCGGGTCATGGTCAGGACGGTGGCGGGGCTGAAACCGATCTCCGTGCTCTGGCGCCGCCTCGACTCCGCCTTTGCCGATCCGCTCGAACTCGACGACCGCTCCCAGCTCGGCACGCCCGGTCTCGTTTCGGCGCTGCGGGAGGGCAATGTCTGCATGGCGAACGCGATCGGTGCCGGCCTCGTGCAGACAAGGGCCTTCCTCGCCTTCATGCCGCGAATTGCTGAGTACCTGACCGGACAGCGGCTCAAGCTGCCCAATATCGCGACCTGGTGGTGCGGGCAGGCGCGGGAGCGCACCTACGTCACGCAGAACCTCAACCGCATGATGGTTGGCGACGCCCTGAGCCAGGAATTGCCGTTCGAGACGGACGATGCGACTCTGATCGGTGGGCGGTTCCAGGACGGGCGAAGCCTCGATCCGGCCGAATGGATCCAGGCCGGCGCGGGCGGGCTCGTCGGGCAGGAGGCGGTCTCGCTCTCGACGACACCGGTCTACGAAGACGGCACGTTCAAGGCACGGCCGGTGATGCTGCGGGTCTTCGCCGCGCGGACGGCGCGGGGATGGACGGTGATGCCCGGCGGCTACGCCCGCATCGGCCGCTCGGAGGACGCGACCGCCCTGGCGCTGCGCCGCGGCGGCCGGGTGGCGGATGTCTGGATCGTGTCGGGCGCGCGGGTCGAGGACGAAACGCTCGACGAGACGGGCACCACGTTTCAGCGCGCCGCCGACAGCCTGCTTCCCTCACGGGCGGCGGACAACCTTCTCTGGCTCGGGCGATACGTGGAGCGCGCCGAAACGATGGTGCGGCTCCTGCGCGCCTATCACCTGCGTCTCGCCGAAACGGGGCGGCTCGATGATCCGCGCGTTGCGCGGCTCGACCTGCATCTGCGCAGCCTCGGGGTGCCGCGCAACATCGCAGCCCCGGGGGCCGTGACGGCGACGATGGACCGGGCGATCCGGTCGGCGTCGAAGGTTCGCGACCGGTTCTCGATCGACGGCTGGATGGCGCTCCGCGCGCTCCGGGAAGAGATCGTGGACCAGACCCGTCACCTGCAGCCGGGCGATGAGGCGGCCCGGGCGCTGGGGCAGTTCCTGCGCGGCTCGGCCGGTTTTTCGGGCCTCGTCCACGACAACATGTACCGCTTCCAGGGCTGGCGCTTCCTGTCGATCGGGCGCGCGCTCGAACGCGCGCAGAACATGGTGGCGACGCTTGCCGATTTCGCCGCGCCGGAGGCTCCTGAGGGCTGTTTCGACATCGCGATCGAGGTCGGCGACAGCGTGATGACTCACCGTCGACGCTACCAGATCGAGACCAACCGCTCGACCGTGATCGACCTGCTCGCGCTCGACCACCGCAACCCTCGCTCCGTGCGGTTCCAGACCTGTCTGATCCAGTCTCTCGCGCGCGAGCTGCCGGGGGCCGAAGTCAACGGAACGCTGTCCGAGGCGATGCGGATCGCCCTGCGCATCGACACGCAGCTTGCCACCGCCGAACCGCACGAGCTCGACGGCACCGCGCTGGCGGCGCTGGGGAGATCGCTTCAGGACCTCGGCGAGAAGATCACCGCCGCTTATCTGGTATGAGCCCATGCGTTACGATCTGACCCTCCGGATCGAATACGATTACGGCGCCGCGGCGCCAAGCGCCCGGAACGTCCTGCGCGTCGCGCCGCGCCGGATCGACGGCGTGCAGAGCGTCGAGAACGTGCGTCTCGAGATCTCGCCGGATCCCGCCGAGATCCGGCACCGCGTCGACTTCTGGGGCAATTCCGTCGCAGGCATGTCCTTCCACGAACCGCTTCGCAAGCTGACCGCCCGCCTGTCCGCGCGGGTGGAGCGTCTCGCGCGGCCGCCGACGCTCGACCTCACCCCACGCCGGGCGGGGCTCGCTTCGGAGATCGCCGCGCGGCGCGGTCTCGGCCCGGACGAGCCGCATCATTTCCGGGCCCCGTCTCCGCGCGTCGGGCCCGACCCCGGCATCGCGGATTTCGCCGAGACGAGCGTGGCGCCCGACATGACCGTGCTCGGCAGCGTCCTCGCCCTCGGACGGGCGATCCACGGGCACATGCGCTTCGATGCGGCAGCGACGACCGTTGACACCGCGCCATCCGAGGCCTTTGCCGCGCGCCACGGGGTCTGCCAGGATTTCACCCACGTCATGATCGCGGGCCTCCGGTCGCTCGGCATTCCCGCAGGCTACGTGTCGGGATACCTGCGCACCACGCCGCCCAAGGGACGGCCGCGTCTCCAGGGGGCGGATGCGATGCATGCCTGGGTACGCGCCTGGTGCGGGACCGAGGCCGGTTGGGTCGAGTACGATCCGACGAACGATCTACTGGTCGGCGTCGATCACATCGTTGTGGCGGTCGGGCGCGACTACTCGGATGTAGCCCCGGTGAAGGGCAGTCTCCGGACCTCGGGTCGCCAGATGTCGAAACACAGCGTCGACCTCGTTCCGCTCGACAGCTGATGTCATATGAAACCAGATGCTTGCGCGCCCTTCTTCACTTTGGGCGAAAGCTCTGGTCAAGCAGAGCCCCATCTTTCACAGTGGCGCAATGCACGAAGGGGGCGTCATGTCACATCTGATCTACAGCGATACGGTCTGCGCGCTCGGCGAGGGACCGCTCTGGCATCCGTGGGAAGAGGCGCTCTACTGGTTCGACATCCTCGGAAGTCGTCTCTACCGCCGAGACACGCATGGCGAGCGTCACTGGCAGTTCGACCGCCATGTCTCGGCCGCCGGCTGGGTCGAGAGCGGCAAGCTCCTGATCGCGTCCGAGCGGGACCTTTTTCTCTTCGACACGGATTCCGGGTCCGAAGAGCACGTTGTCGATCTCGAGGCGGACAATGCGGTCACCCGGTCGAATGACGGACGGGCGGACCCGTGGGGCGGCTTCTGGATCGGGACGATGGGCAAGGCGGCCGAGCCAGAGGCCGGCGCGATCTACCGGTTCTTCAAGGGCGAGCTGAGGAGGCTCTACGCCGACATCACCATCTCGAACGCGATCTGTTTCGCCCCTGGCGGCGCCTACGCATACTTCTGCGATACCGATACGCACAGGATCCAGCGCGTCGCGCTCGACGGGGACGGCTGGCCCGCCGCCGATCCGGTCACATTCGTCGACCTGGCGCCCGAGGGTCTCAAGCCGGACGGCGCCGTTGTGGACACTCAAGGCAACCTCTGGAACGCGCAATACGGCGCGGGCCGCGTCGCCTGCTACAATCCCGAGGGAAAGTTCATGACCGCCGCCGGCCTTGCCGCCGGGCAGATCACCTGCCCGGCATTCGGCGGGACCGGGTTCACCACGCTCTTTGCGACCTCCGCCGCGGACGGCGCGGCCCCGAACGATCCCTTCGCCGGCCAGACCTTTTCGGTGCCCATGGGCTTTGTCGGGCAACGCGAGCACCAGGTGAAACTCTAGCGCGTCTTGCCGGCGGCGAAGCGAGGGGGCAGCCCCTCGCGCACCCCGGGATACTTGTCTCAAGAAGAAGGAGCGCCTCGTCCGGGTCGAGTGAAGACGAGCGCCATGGAATCGCGCATCACGATCGGCCCCGACACGTAGTCGCGCCCGATGCCGGGACTGCGCAGCACGCATTCCCACCCCATGCCTTCGAGACCCGGGATCTTCAGGCGGAGCGGGTCGAAGTCGGCGGTCTCCTTCCCCTCCATGTGGATGATCGAGTACACCTGCTCGCCATCCGGGCCATGCCTCAGGGAGGTGAAGAGCGTGCGTCCGTCGGTCGGCTCGACATAGCCGAAATGGTCATCCGCTCCGTAATTGTCGCGAAGCCAGGGGCGTGCGGCACGGAACTCGCGGAGCGCCAGCGTGAAATCGAGCTGTACCGGATCGAGACCCCCGAGCGAGTGGCCGATGTTGCAGTATTCGTGCATGTCATCCATCCACGCGCGCGCCACCTCCTTGAGCGTTTCCGGCGTGTAGAGCGGCCCCGAGAGCCTCGGCTCGGTTGTATTCAGAAGACGCGCGATGTCCTCGAGGTCGTAATCCGTCACCTCGACCAGCGCGGGCAGGAAGGTGCAGAAGCGCGCGAGATCCGCACGAGTCTCGAACCCGAGCGCCTTGAGGCGCGAGAAGTTGGCGGGCATCGAATAGGAATACTCGTCCACCTGCCAGCGCAGCGAGATCGCCTCTTCCGCCACGACCTTGACCCCGTAGCGGTCGTCCTGGTTGCGGATGAAGCCCCACGAGGCACGGGCCATGGCGTTGAGGAAATCCATCGGCACGCCCGGCAGCGCCACATAGGTCAGGGTGTGGGCGGCGGGGTTGTCATAGGCCTTGTCGAGGATTTCCATCCGCGTGGTGCCGAGGCGGGTGTTGATGTTGAGCTTGGGGCTCACCTGCGTGCCGCGGCGGAGCGTGTCGTGGTTCGATGTGCCCGAGATCCAGTTCGAGCCTTTCGTGAGACATTCCCGGATCCGCCAGTACTTGCCCAGCCAGAACGTGTAGAGGAACGGCGTATTGTGGGCGAAGGTGAGCGGACCCCACTGGAACACGTCCCCGTCGCGCTGCGTCTCGATGACGGCGCGGTAGGTTGAGGACATCTCCCAATCCTCGTTCGGCCAGGGGCGGCCGTCCTCGAAGATGAACCAGGGCCGGTAGCGTGTGCCGGCGACCTCCTGGACCACGTCCGCCATGCTCTGCAGGTACTCGTCGTCGTGGCGCAGAACCTGCGCGCCGCTGTCCCACCACTTGAAGTCCTGCGCGCCGTCGACCCGCACGCCGTCCGCACCGAAATTCACCTTGCGGCGCTGCATCTCCAGCAGGATCGCACGGACCGCGGGTGTCTGGTAGGCAAGGTTCTGGCCGTACATGTTCGGGCCGGCGAAGAAGTGGCTGTTGAGCACGCGCAGGCCCTGGTTGTCGGAATGGCCATAGACCACGTCGAAGACCAGCTTCTTGGGTTTGCCGGGAAAATTGTGCAGCGCGCTCGCGAGGTCGACGAGCTCGTCCGGCCGTCCCGATTCCAGAAGCACAGGGTTCACGGTCGCCATGCCCGCGATGACGTTGTCGTAGCCCCAATTCGTCGTATCCGGGCGGAGCAGAGAGACGGTCACCCCGTCCTCGGTACCATCGCTTTCCTGCCAGAAGTCCGGGCCTGCCTCGTAGACGGTTGTCGGCTCCACCGGCAGGAGCTGGACCGCCTCGTAGCCGAGATAGATCTGGTCGGCGGGATCCATCGGAAGGCCGGCCTCGACGCGGCTGGCAAGGCGCTCGAACTGCCGCGTGAGGGAGGCGATCGTGCCGCCCGCCGTCGCGGTCGGGATGTGAATCTGCAGGATGTTGGAACAGGGGCCGAACTTGTGCGGCGCATCCCCTGAGTAGCTCTGCCAGTATGCCTTGTCTCCGCGGGCGGCCAGCATCGCGTCCACATCATAGAGCTCTGCCGGAGCCATCGCGCCGAAGGGCAGGGACATCGCCAGCGGATCGAGGACCCTGTGCCACTGATCCTCGGCATCGCGCCAGACGAGGCTGTAGAAGTCGCCGATCTGCTCGCGGCTGCCGGCCTTCATGCCGCGGACGCAGGCGAATGCATGTGCCTCGAGCCGGATCGCGGGCACATAAATCCGCTCGAACCGGACGTCCTGGTGCGCTCGGGTGAGGTCCAGGGGTTCGGTCGGGCTGAGGATTTCGAGGAAGATGTCGCCCGAGGGGACACGCAGGTCCTGAAGCTCGGGCACCCAGAAGCCGAAGCTCGCGAGTCCGTCCCCATCGACCTGCCCGCCGAGCCCACGGGCAATCTCCTGTTCCGCCTCGAAGCGCGACGGGGCGTTGGTCAGGATCTGCTCACAGGCTTCCGCGCGGGATGTGGAGGCGGCGTCGTCGAAGGTGATGCGTTCGGCCAGGGACATGGTCTCTCCTCGTTCGGCTGTCGGAGGGAACCTACGCGGCATGTCCCGGCCGGCAAGGTCAGCTCCCGGTCACGGCTTCGCAGGCGCGGGCAAATTCGCACTTTGCCCGCGCCTGCGGCAGGGATCAGGTGAAGACGTCGGGTTTCGTGCGGCCGGTGCGTTCGGAGAGCTCCGAGACCTCCTCGGCGAGGGCGATCATTTCCAAGAGCGCCTCCTGCGGGTCCTGCGCGAGCTTTTCGGGATCGGTCTCGGCCTTCTCGAGGTAGACCCGGATCGTCGCGCCCTCGGTACCGGTGCCGGAGAGACGGAACACCACGCGGCCGCCCGATTTGGTGCCGATCCGCAGGCCCTGCGCCTCCGCCCGGCTCCCGTCGACGGGATCGTCGTAGGCGAACTCGTCTGCCCATTCGACCTCCTGCCCAGCGACGGCGGTGCCGGGAAGAGATGGCAGGCGGCCGTGCAGAGCGGCCATCAGCTCGGAGGCCTTGTCGGCATCCACAGCTTCGTAGTCGTGGCGCGAGTAGTAGTTGCGGCCGTAGGTGCGCCAGTGATCCTCCATCAGCTCGGCGACCGGGATATCGCGTTCGGCCAGGATGTTGAGCCAGAAGAGCACAGCCCAGAGACCGTCCTTTTCGCGCACGTGATCCGAGCCGGTGCCGGCGCTCTCCTCGCCGCAGAGCGTTGCGCGGCCGGCGTCGAGCAGGTTGCCGAAGAACTTCCAGCCGGTGGGGGTCTCATAGCAGTCGCAATCGAGCCGCAGCGCCACCCGGTCAAGCGCCTGCGAGGTAGGCATCGATCGCGCCACCCCCTTGAGACCGCCCGAGTATCGCGGCACGAGGGTCGCGTTTGCCGCCAGAACGGCAAGGCTGTCGGAGGGGCCGACGTAACAGCTCCGCCCGACGATCATGTTGCGGTCGCCGTCGCCGTCCGAAGCGGCGCCGAAATCGGGGGCGTCGTCGCCATACATGAGGTCCATCAGATCCTTGGCCCAGATCGGGTTGGGATCGGGATGACCACCGCCGAAATCGGGCGAGGGCGTGCCGTTCACAACCGTGCCCTCGGGCGCTCCGAGATGGCCTTCGAGGATCGCGTGGGCATAGGGACCGGTCACCGCGTGCATCGCGTCGAAGCGCATCCGGAAGCCGCCAGAAAACAGCGCGCGGAGCTTGTCGAAATCGAAGATCTCGGACATGAGCCGCGCGTAATCTTCGACCGGATCGACCACCTCGATCGCCATGCGCCCGAGCGAATGGGTGCCGAGCGCGTCGAGGTCGACGTCCTGCGCCTCCATGATCTGGTAGGTCGAGATGGCCTTCGTCGCCTCGAAGATCCGCGAGGTGACGCTCTCTGGCGCCGGACCGCCGTTCGGCGTGTTGAACTTCACCCCGAAATCGCCGTTCGGCCCCCCGGGATTGTGGGATGCGGAGAGGATGATGCCCCCGTCCGTCTCACGTTGCCGGATGAGGTTGGAGGCTGCGGGCGTCGAGACCAGAGCATTCCGCCCGACGATTACCTTGGCCGCGCCACTCGCCGCCGCCATCCGCAGGATCACCTGTGCCGCGCGGTCCGAGAAATAGCGGCCGTCGCCGCCGAGAACGAGCGTCTTGCCCTGCACACCGCCGATCCCGGTCCAGATCGACTGGACGAAGTTCTCGAGGAAGTGCGGCTCCATGAAGGTGCGGGTCTTCTTGCGGAGGCCTGATGTGCCGGGTTTCTGACCCTCGATGGGCGAGGTCTCGACGGTGATGATATCCATGTCCTGTCCTTGCGTCCGTTCTAGGTCGTGATGCGGTCTGTGTCGGCCACGCGCGGATATTCCGCAAGCGCCCGGGGCGAGGCCGGCAGGCTCGGCCGCCGGATGGCCGCATGGTCGGAGCGGCGGTGCAGAGCCTCAGCCATCGGCGCGCTCCAGCACGAGGACCATCGTGCTGCCAGCATTGACGCGGATCGCCCCGCCAACGATCTCGTAGGCGGCCGCGGGGTCGCTCGTGTCGATATGGCGGACCCAGACGAAATCCTGGGGTGGCTCGGGCAGGGTGAGATCGAGCGCCTCTCCCGAGTTGAAGGCCACCAGAAGCGCTTCCTCGCGCTGGGCGTATGGGGGTGTGCCGCTGGCCATGCGCATCTCGGCGCAGACGAGACGGCGGTCGGGGTCCTCCCAGTCGGCGTCCTCCATCTCGGCGCCATCCTCGCGCCACCAGAAAAGATCGCATGTCCCGTCCACCATGCGCTCGCGCGCGTGGAGGAACCGTTTCTGCCGGAGGATCGGGTGCGCCTTCCGGAAGGTGATCAGGCGCTTGGTGAAGGCGAGGAGATCCCGGTCGGCCGCGTCCCAGTCGAGCCAGCCGATCTCGTTATCCTGGCAATAGGCGTTGTTGTTGCCGCTTTGCGTGTTTCCGATTTCGTCACCGGCGAGCAGCATCGGCGTTCCCTGACTCAGCAGGAGCGTCGCCAGCATGTTCCGCCGCCGTTGGGCCCGTGCCGCCTTGATGTCCGGATCGTCGGTCGGCCCCTCGACGCCGAAATTGTCCGAGTGGTTGTCGCCGTGACCGTCGCGGTTGCCCTCGCCGTTGCCCTCGTTGTGACGCCTCTCGTAAGAGGTGACGTCCGCGAGAGTGTAGCCGTCATGCGCCGTCACGAGGTTTACCGACGTGGTGGCGGGGCGCCCGGAATGGTCGAATTGGAGGGCCGAGCCCGTGATGCGGGCGGCAAGCGCAGCCGTGGTGCCCGGGTCACCCTTCCAGTAGCCGCGGACGTCGTCGCGGAACTTGTCGTTCCATTCGGCGAATGGCGGCGGGAAGGCACCGACCTGGTATCCGCCCGGGCCGATGTCCCACGGCTCTGCGATCAACTTTACGTCTGCAAGGACCGGATCCTGCCGGATCGCATCGAAGAAGGCCGCATCAGGATCGAAGCCCTCGTCGGTGCGCCCGAGCGTGGCGCAGAGATCGAAGCGGAATCCGTCGACGCCCATCATCTCGACCCAGTACCGCAAGCTGTCCATGATCATGCGCAGCACCATTGGATGGCGCGTGTTGATGGTGTTGCCGGTGCCGGTGACGTTCACGTAGCGCCGGGGATCGTCCGGGTTCAGACGGTAATAGGCCTTGTTGTCGAGCCCGCGGAAGCAGAGCGTCGGTCCGGTCTCGTCGCTTTCGCCGGTGTGGTTGTAGACGACATCGAGGATGACCTCGATCCCGGCCGCGTGCAGGCGCGCAACCATGTACTGGAACTCCCAGAGCCGGCCTTCGGTCAGGTAGCGCGGATCGGGCGCGAAGAAGCCGATCGACTGGTAGCCCCAGTAATTCGTGAGGCCTTTCTCGACGAGGAAACGGTCGTTGACGAAGGCATGGACCGGCAGGAGCTCCACCGCCGTGACGCCGAGACCGGTCAGGTGATCGAGCATAGGGTCCGAGGCGAGAGCGAGAAAGCCGCCCTTTGGCTCGGGTCCCGGAAAGCGCTCGGTCAGACCTTTCACATGCGCTTCGTAGATGATGCTGTCCTGCATCTCGGTCTCGGGGCGACGGGTGCGACCCCAGTCGAAGCACGGATCCTCGACCACACATTTCGGAACGTAAGGCGCCGAGTCCCTCGTGTCGAAGGAGGGATCGGCCTCCGGGTCACCCACCGTGTAGCCGTAGACGCTGTCATGCCAGATCAGATGTCCAGTCAGGCGTTTGGCATAGGGGTCGATCAGTAGTTTGTGCGGATTGAACCTGTGCCCCTCCTCGGGCGCGTAGGGACCCTCGGCGCGGTAGCCGTAGAGTTGGCCTGGCCGGACGCCAGACAGGTATCCGTGCCAGACATCGCCGTCGCGCTCGGGCAGAGGGATGCGGGCGGTCTCGGTCGCACCGTCGTCGGAAAAGAGGCAAAGGGAGAGGCGGGTGGCGTTCTGCGAGAAGACCGCGAAGTTGACGCCCGCCCCGTCGAAGGTTGCGCCGAGTGGGGTCGCCCGGCCTGGACCGGGGCTCGGATGGATACTCATGGACGCGATACGATGCTCTCGTAGAGATCGGCATAGGCGCGGGCGGACTGATCCCAGCCCACAGGATGTGCCATAGCGTTGCGCATCATCCTTTGCCAGACCGGTTGATCCTGCCAGAGGGACGAGAGCCGAGCGAGGGTGATGCGTAAGGCGTCCGCCGTCACCGGGTGGAATTGCAAGCCCGTCGCGCAGCCTGCGGCAAGCGCCGCCGGGCTGGCATTGATCACCGTATCGGCGAGCCCGCCGGTCAGAGCAACGACCGGCAGGGTTCCGTAGCGCAGGCCGTAAAGCTGCGTGAGGCCGCATGGTTCGAACCGCGACGGAACGAGGATCGCGTCGGCCCCGGACATCATCCGCCGCGAGAGCGGCTCGTCATAACCTATGCGGACCGAGACGTTTGGATCGCCCGCGGCTTTCCTGAAGGCGGCTTCGAGCTGCGGATCGCCTGACCCGAGCAGAGCAAGCTGCCCGCCGGCCTCGATGAGGTCCGGAAGCGCCTCGAGCAGGAGGTCGAGCCCTTTCTGCTCCGTCAGCCGGGAGATGACGATGCAGAGGGGGCCCTCCGCCTCCGGCAGGCCGAACTCCTGGCGCAGCGCGGCCTTGTGCTTGGCCTTGCCGCGCGGCGACTTGTAGGGCGGCAGCCAAGACGTTCCGTCGATCCCGTTGAGGATGCCGTGCAGGTCCGCCCGTCGCGAGCGCAGCACGCCGTCGAGACCCATGCCGTATTCCGGCGTCAGCAGCTCCGTTGCATAGGTGGCGCTGACGGTACTGATCGCGTCCGAATAGACAAGCCCGGCCTTCAGCGCGCTGATCTGGCCCCAGTATTCGAAGCCTTCGGAGGTGAACCCGCTGTCCGGCAGCCCGAGCAGCTCCAGCTTCCCGGCCGGCGCGAGACCCTGGAACGCGATATTGTGCACCGTGATGAGCGTCTTCATGGGGGCGGCGTCGAGCTGGTGCAGGTAGACTGGCGTCAATCCGGCCTGCCAGTCGTGGAGATGCAGGAGGTCGGGCGTCCAGCCCATCGCACCTTCGGCCCCGATCCGTGCGGCGGCATAGGACAGCGCGGCGAAGCGCTCCGCATTGTCCGGCCAGTCCCTCCCGTCGGGGCCGAGATATATCCCTCCCGCGCGGTCGAAGAGATGTGGGGCGTCGAGCACGTAGAGAACCGTATCGCCCAGGCGACCTTCGACGATCCGCGCCGGGCCGCCGAAGAGCGCACCGATATCGTGCTCCGTCCCCTGTGCCGCTGCTATGACCGGGGGATATCCCGGCAGAAGCGTGCGCATGTCGATCCCGCATTCCGCAAGCGCGCCGGGCAGGGCGCCCGCCACATCGGCGAGGCCTCCGGTCTTGATCAGCGGCACGCATTCCGAGGCGACGGACAGAACTCGCATCAGAGCGATGCCTCGCGGGCATCGAGCATGGCCTGGGTGATGAGTGTGACACCACCGCTTGTGACGCGGAACCACTTGGCGTCCTCCTCGGGATCCTCGCCGACCACGAGGCCTTCGGGAATATGTACCCCGCGGTCGATCACCACGTTCTTCAGACGCGCATGACGCGAGACGTAGACCCGCGGCAGCACCACCGCCCGTTCGAGGGAAGAGAACGAGTTGGTGTGGACCATGGTGAACAGCAGAGATTCCCGGATCTCGGTGCCGGATACGATGCAGCCGCCGGATACGAGTGAAGACACGGCCAGCCCGCGGCGATCTTCTTCGTCGTGAATGAATTTAGCCGGCGGCACGTTCTCGGAATAGGACCATATTGGCCAGTTGCGGTCCCAGAGATCGAGATCCGGGGCGAAATTCGTCAGGTCGAGATTCGCCTTCCAGAACGCGTCCACGGTGCCGACGTCGCGCCAGTAGGCCGGAGCCTCGTTGCTGGCGCGCACGCAGCTGTCGGTGAAGCGGTGCGCTTGCGCCTTGCCGTTCTTGACGAGCTCAGGGATCAGGTCGTTGCCGAAATCGTGGCTCGAATTCGGATCGTCCATGTCGCGAACCAGCATGTCGCGCAGGAGGTCCCACTTGAAGACGTAGATCCCCATCGAGGCGAGCGTGACGTCCGGATCGTCCGGCGTCCCCGGCGGATCGGCGGGCTTTTCGAGGAACGAGGTGATCACGTCCTTGTCGTCCACCGCCATCACGCCGAAGGCCGAGGCCTCGGCGCGCGGCACCGTCAGGCAGCCGATGGTGACGTCGGCACCGCTTTCTACGTGGTGCTCGATCATCAGCTCGTAATCCATCTTGTAGATGTGGTCGCCGGCGAGGATGAGCACGTAGTCGACGCCGTAGCTGTCGACGATGTCGATGTTCTGCGCGACGGCATCGGCCGTGCCGCGATACCAGTTCTGGTCGTTCATTCGCTGCGACGCCGGAAGGATGTCGAGGAATTCGTTGCGCTCGGCCCGGAAGAAGTTCCAGCCCCGCTGGCAATGACGGATGAGGGAATGCGCCTTGTACTGCGTCGCGATCGCCATCTTGCGGATGCCCGAGTTCATCGCGTTCGAGAGGGCGAAGTCGATGATCCGCGTCTTGCCACCGAAATAGACTGCGGGTTTGACCCGCCGGTCGGTCAGCTCCCGCAGGCGCGAACCGCGCCCCCCGGCCAGTACGAACGCCATGGATCGCTGCGAAAGACGCGTGATGGCCGGCATGTCTCTTCTCCCTTGAATTTTTCGGTACGGCTTCCGGACTGTGGCAGGCGGTGCAGCGTCCGGCTAGGGGCATAGACGAGCCGCAGCATCCGACTGAGCACTCACTCCTTGACCAGATAGATCGCGGCGAGTGGGGGGATCACCACTCTCGCGGATGCCGCCTGGCCATGGGATGGCTCCGGCTTCGCCAGCACCGCTCCGTCGTTGCCGCGCCCGCTACCGCCGTATGTTGCGGCGTCGGTGTTCAGCACCTCGCGCCAGCGGCCCGCTGTCGGCAGCCCTGCGAGATAGCCGTTCTGCTCGAACGGCGTGAAGTTGCACAGCACGACGACTTCCGCGTCACCGGGATTGCCGCGCCGGATCCAGGCGAAGATCGATCTCTCCGCATCGTCCGCCTCGATCCATTGAAAGCCATCGGGATCGCAATCGCGGACATGGAGAGCGGGGGTCTCGGCGTAGAGGCGGTTCAGGTCGCGCACCAGTGCCTGCACGCCTGCGTGGCGGGGGAGCGACGCCATGGTCCAGTCGAGCGAGGTCTCGTAGTTCCATTCATGCGCCTGCGCAAATTCCTGTCCCATGAAGAGCAGCTTCTTGCCCGGATGCCCCCACATGAACGCGTAATAGGCCCGCAGGTTCGCAAACTGCTCCCAATCGTTGCCCGGCATCCTCGTGAGCATCGTGCCCTTGCCGTGCACCACCTCGTCGTGGCTGATCGGCAGAACGAAGTTCTCCGAGAAGGCATAGGTCAGCCCGAACGTCATCTTGCCGTGGTGATGTTTGCGATGGGCGGGGTCCTCCTTCATGTATTCCAGCGTGTCGTTCATCCAGCCCATGTTCCACTTGAAGCCGAACCCAAGGCCGCCGTCATGCACCGGGCGCGAAACCTTGGGATAGGACGTCGATTCCTCGGCAACCGTCATGATCCCCGGCACCTCGCCATAGCTCTGCGTGTTCATGGTGCGCAGCAGTTCGATCGCCTCGTAATTTTCGCGACCGCCGTCCTTGTTGGGCACCCACTCGCCGTCCTTGCGCGAATAGTCGCGGTAGAGCATCGAGGCGACCGCATCCACGCGCAGCCCGTCGGCGTGGTACTCCTCGAGCCAGTAGAGCGCGTTCGAGGTCAGGTAGTTCTGCACCTCGCGGCGCCCGTAATTGTAGATCAGCGTGTTCCAGTCCTGATGGAAGCCCTCGCGCGGATCGGCATGCTCGTAGAGCGCCGTGCCGTCGAATTGTCCGAGCCCGTGCGGGTCAACCGGGAAGTGCCCAGGCACCCAGTCGAGAAGGATCCCGATGCCGGCCCGGTGCGCTGCATCGACGAGATCGCGGAACTCGTGGGGAGGTCCGTGCCGCACGGTTGGTGCGAAGAGACCGACCGGCTGATAACCCCATGAGCCGTCGAAAGGATACTCGCTGATCGGCATCAACTCGATATGCGTGAAGCCCATGTCGCGTACGTAGGAGACGAGTTCCTCGGCCGCCTCGACATACGACATGCGGCGGTTGTTCGCCTTTCGCGTCCAACTGCCGAGATGCACCTCGTAGACCGAGATCGGGGCCTCGCGGCTGTTGCGCTGCGCGCGCGCATCCATCCACGCGTCGTCATGCCAGCCATAGCCGGAGATGTCGCGAACGACGCTTGCGTTCTTGGGGGGGTGCTGGGAGCCGAAGCCGACGGGATCGGCCTTCAGGGGCAGGGGATCTCCGCTCGCGCCGATGATCTCGTATTTGTAGACCGTGCCTTCACCGATGCCCGGCACGAAGAGCTCCCAGATCCCGGTGGCCCCGCGCCGCCGCATGACGTGCCGGCGCCCGTCCCAGAGATTGAACTCGCCCACGACCGACACGCGCCGCGCGTTCGGAGCCCAGACGGCGAAAGTCGTGCCCCAGACCTGCTCGTGGTGCATCACATGCGCGCCGAGCACCTGCCAGAGCCGTTTGTGCGTGCCTTCGCCGAGGAGATACTCGTCAAGCTCGCCCATCACAGGGCCGAACCGGTAGGGATCTTCCATGCCCCAGGTCGCGCCCGCGGCATCCGCGCCGCGCAGCCCGTAAGGCTCCGAACCCGGAACGGAACCGCTGAATACACCGGGCGCGCCCTTCACAGGGTCCAGTGCATGCGCGGTTGTGCCGATGACGGCCCAGAGTTTCGATGCGCCGGGGTCGAAAGCGGTGACGTGGCGCTCGCCGTCTTTCGTTTTCGGGCCGAGTACCGCGAAGGGGTCGTCGCAAGTGCCCTCGGGAATGCGCTTCAGGAGGTCGAGCGGGGTTGGTGCGGGTGCTGCGGTCATGCCGATCAGCTTAGGTGACCGCCCGAGTGCTTCAATAGCGGCTTTGTCCTCGAGCGGCGTTCGCCGGATTTCACAGCCGCCGAGAAGCCTTGTTGGGCAGGGCGGTCAGTCGCGGTGCCCATTTTACCTGCACCGGGTGAACGTCGCTCCGTAGCGCTCAGATCAGGCCCTTGGCGTCCCAGATATCGGCCATGTAACCGCGGATGGTCCGGTCGGACGAGAACCAGCCGGAGCGCGCCGTGTTGAGCGCCGCCATCCGCGTCCAGCTCGCCGCGTCCGCGTAGGCCCGATCCACCTCGCGCTGGGCACGCCAGTAATCGGTAAAGTCCGACGAGACGAGGAAGTAGTCGTGGCCGGACAGGTTCTCGACGATGTGGCGGTAGCGGTCGGGCTCATCCGGAGAGAACATTCCGCTGCGGATCGCCTCGAGTGCCCGGGCAAGACGCGGATCGGCCTCGATCGCCTTGGCCGCATGGCCCTCCACCTCGCGCCGCGCAACCACCTCCTCCGCGGTCATGCCGAAGAGAAAGAAGTTCTCGGCGCCGACGCGTTCGCGGATTTCCACGTTGGCGCCGTCGAGTGTGCCGATCGTCGGCGCGCCGTTCATGGCGAATTTCATGTTGCCGGTGCCGGAGGCTTCCTTGCCGGCCGTCGATATCTGCTCGGAGAGATCGGCCGCGGGAATGAGCCGCTCAGCCAAGGTGACGTTGTAGTTCGGCAGGAAGATCACCTGCAACTTGTCACAGGTTTCTGCGTCGGCATTCAGCACGGACGAGACGTCGTTGATCAGGCGGATGATGTCCTTGGCGAATACGTAGCCGGGCGCGGCCTTGCCGGCGAAGATCTTGACCCGCGGTGTCCATTCGGCGTTCGGGGCGTCCTTGATCTCCTGCCAGTGCGCGATCGCCTCGAGGATGTTGAGGTGCTGGCGCTTGTATTCGTGCATGCGCTTGATCTGCACATCGAACATGGCCGCGGGATCGACCCGCAGGCCGTGAGTGTCCGACATCCATGCGGCGAGTTCGGACTTGTTCGACCGCTTCGCCGCAGCAAAGAGGTCGCGCCAACCGGCATCGTCGACATGGGGTTCCAGGTCCGAGAGGCTCTCGAGGTCGTCGATCCAGCCGGATCCGATGGTTTCGGAGACGAGGCCCGAGAGGCGCGGGTTGCAGGATAGGAGCCACCGGCGCGGCGTCACGCCGTTTGTCTCGTTCACGATCCGCTCCGGATGGAGCCGGTGGAGCTCCTTGAAGACGGTTTCCTTCATCAGGCCGGTATGCAGCGCCGAGACGCCGTTCACGCGGTTCGCCATCACGAAGCTGAGCTCGCCCATCCTGACCTGGTGATTGGCGCGCATCGAGAATCCACGCGACGGGTTCGCCTTGGCGTGCGCGTCGTCGATCCGGTCGACGATCTGGATATGGCGCGGCAGGAGCTGGCCGAAAATGCCCTCGTTCCAGCTCTCCAGCGCTTCGGGCAGAAGCGTGTGGTTGGTGTAATTGAGGCAGCCTTGCGCGATTTTCTGCGCCTCCTCGAAAGGCAGGCCCCGTTCGTCGTGGAGGAGCCGCACCAGTTCCGGACCCGCGATCGCAGGGTGCGTGTCGTTGAGCTGGATGGCGACCTTCGAGGGCAGGAGCGCGACGTCATTGTATTCGCTGTCGAACCGGCGCAGGATGTCGCGCAGCGCGGCCGCGGTGAAGAAGAATTCCTGCTTCAGCCGCAGTTTCTTTCCCTGCTCTGTGGTGTCGTCGGGATAGAGCACGCGGGAGATCGTGCGGGCGAGCGCCTCGGGCTGAGCGGCACCTTCGAAATCGCCGCGGTTGAAGCTGTCGAGGTCGAACGGACGTACGGACTGGGCAGACCAGAGCCTGAGCGTGTTCACCCAGCGGCCCTTCCAGCCTGCGATCGGCGTATCGAACGCCTCGGCGCAGACCTGTTCGTCGGGGGTCCAGACCATTCTGCCGGCCTCGTCGCGCACCTCGCCGCCGAAGCCGATCGTGTAGCGCGTCTCGGGACGCTCGAACTCCCAGGCGTGGCGTTGCAGCAGCCAGGTCTCCGGCGCTTCCATCTGGCGTCCGTCCGCAAAGGACTGGCGGAAGAGGCCGTGCTCGTAACGGATGCCGTAGCCCATCGCCGGGACGCCGAGCGTCGAGAGGGATTCGAGGAAACACGCGGCCAGCCGTCCGAGCCCGCCATTGCCGAGGGCGGCGTCTGGCTCGTTCTCGAGTACGGTGTGGTAGTCGAGGCCGAGCTCGGTCAGCGCCGCGCGGGCCTGATCGACAAGACGGAGGTTCACGATCCCGTCCTCGAGGAGACGCCCGATCAGGAATTCCATCGAGAGGTAGTAGACCCGCTTTGCACCCGCGTCGTACGTGCGCCGGGTGGCGTCGAACCACGCCTCGACCATGCGGTCGCGTACGGCATAGGAGAGCGCCATCCGCCAATCCTCGAGATGCGCCGCCTCGGGGGTCTTGCCGAAGCTGTAGGCCAGATGGCTCAGGATCGCGTCGCGAAGATTGTCACTCGAGACGGTGCGCAGCGTGGCAATGTTCATGTCGAGCTCCTTTGGATGGCCGGCGGAACCTCCTCCCCTCCGTCATCAAGCGTGAACGCGCGCGTTTGGCAAGCGTCGTATGCCGAAAAAGCCATGGAATGTGCCGCTCGCCTGAAGGTTGGGCAGGATCTCAGGCCTGCCCCATGCGCTCGGCGAGGTGGGCGGCGGACCCCGTCAGCGCTGCGTAATCGTCGGTGACGAGCTGCACCGAGAACTGGTCCATGAAGCCCGAGAACCGCCCCTTGTCGCGGAACGCCTCGCCGAAGCCGAGATCAACGAGGTGAGGCCCGAAATGACGCGCGACGCCGCCGCACATGTAGATGCCGCCGAAGGGCAGGAGGGTCAGGGCGAGGTTGCCGGCCATTTGCCCGAGAAGCCGCGCGAAGATTTCCATGGCCCTGCGCGCCAGCGGATCTCCCGCGGCATAGGCTGCCATAATCGCCTCTGCGTCGAGCGGAGATGCGCCGGTCTCCTCGCAGAGAAAGGCGTGGATACGCTCGAACCCGCGTCCCGAGAGCGCCTCTTCGGCGCCGGCGGTTCCGTGCACGCGGACCAGCCAGTCGCGCAGGCGCAACTCTTCCTCGGTGTGGACGGGCAGGCTGACATGGCCCGATTCCGACGGCGGCACGAGCGTCTGCCCGCCGAGGCGGAAGACCGGGGCGGCGTTGAGGCCGGTGCCAACCCCGATGACTAGCTTGGCCGCATGCGGGCGGTCGGTCTGTCCCGGCAGGATCTCGGTCAGGGTGTCGGCCGTCAGATGGTCGACGGCGTGACCCTGCGCCTGCAGATCATTCAGCACGGCGACGATGCCGGCACCGGTCGCTTCGGCAACGACGTCGCGGTCGACGCTCCAATCGAGATTCGTGAGCGTGCCGATCCCGTCGCGCACCGGGCCGGCCATGGCGACGCAGGCCGCCGCGGGCGATATGTTGCGATTGCGCAGGTAACGCTCAAGCACCTCGGGCAGTCCCGAATGGTCGGAGTTCCGGAAGCGTTCGATGCTGGACGGATCGACAGCGGTCCCTTCGGCGAGGGCGACGCGGGTGTTCGTGCCGCCGATATCGGCGACTACGGCAAGATCAGGCATTGCCGCCTCCGAGTGCGGATTTGAGAGCGTGGTACGACGCCTTGGGCGTGCGAACCAGCGTGTCGAAATCGACATGTACGAGGCCGAAACGCTTCTCGTAGCCGAGCGCCCATTCGTAATTGTCGAGGAGGGACCAGATGAAGTAGCCCGACACCGGCACGCCCTCCGCGACGGCGCGTCGAACGGCGTCCATGTGGTCCTCGAGATACGCGATGCGGTCCGGATCGTCGACGATCCCGCTTTGGATCGCGTCCGGTGCGGCCATTCCGTTTTCGGTGACATAGAGCGGGATGTCGCCCGTGTATTCCCGGGCGGTGCGCTTAAGAAACTCATAGAGCCCGTCGGGATAGATTTCCCAGCCCATGAAGGTCTTCGGCAACGGCCCTTCGACCTCGTCGAGCGAGGGCCACGGCCCGTCGTTCGGAGCGAGCACCTTGCGGGTGTAATAGTTGATCCCGCACCAGTCGAGCTTCTGGCCGATGGTCGGGAAATCGTCCGCGTAGCCCTTGGGCAGGTGCGGCGCGAAGCCTTCGAGGACGCTGTCGGGATAGGCGCCCTTGAAGATCCCGTCGAGGAAGAAGCGGTTGTAATAGCCGTCATATGTCCAGGCAGCGCGCGCGGCGGCGTCGCTGTCGTCGACCGGTTCGGGCCATTCCATGTTGAAGACGCCGCCGAGGTTCTGCACGCCCATCGCGCGCATCGCCTCGATGGATTTTCCGTGCGCCAGAAGGACGTGGTGCATGGCCCGGGCGGTCGCGCGGATGTCGCGCAGTCCGGGCGCGTGCAGGCCCAGGAAATGGCTCATCCAGCCGACGCACCAGGGCTCGTTGATCGGGGCGACCGAGAAAACGCGGTCGCCGATCCGCTCCATGACGGTCTCGGTGAACTCGGTGAACCAGCTTGCCACGTCCCGGTTGGTCCAGCCGCCGCGGTCGGCCAGCGCCGATGGGAGCTCCCAGTGATAGAGCGTCGCGCAGGGCTTGAGGCCGCGCTGCAGCATCCCGTCGACGAGCCGGTCGTAGAAGTCGAGCCCCTCGGGATTGGCCTGGCCGGTGCCCTCGGGCATCACGCGCGCCCAGGAGGTAGAGAAGCGATAGGCGTCGAAGCCCGCCGCCGCGACGAGGTCGAGATCCTGTTCCCAGAGATGGTAATGGTCGCAGGCCCGGTCGCCGTTCTCGGCCCGCACCACGTTGCCGGGGGTCGCCGCGAACGTGTCCCAATGCGTCGGGCCGGCCCCGCCGAAGGCGTGACCCTCGATCTGGTAGCTCGAGGTCGCGGTTCCGAAGAGGAAACCGTCGGGGAAATCGGTGCGGGCATGGCGCATGTGTGGAAAACTCCGGGGTCTAGCGCGGCGCGGGGCCGGTCGATCGTCCGAGTATCAGTTCAGCTTCCATCAGGCTTTGCAACGGGGCGCAAGCCGGATCGCGGATCATCCGCAGGAGCATCTCGGCCGCGCGGCGACCCGCCTCGCGCACCGAGGCGCGCGTCGCAGTGAAGATCGGTACATCGTCGCCATTTCGCAGGTAGCCCAGATCGTCGTCATGGATGATCACCGACACGTCCCGCCCAAGCTCAAGCCCGCGCTCGTGCAGCGCGCGGCGCACGCCGATCGCGGTGACCATGGACGAAACGAGGAAGGCGGTCGGCGGCGAGGTTCCGTCGAGCATGTCCGCTGCCGCCCGGTATCCCAGCCGCTCGGTCATCTCGCCGCCCCGCATGAGCGCGGGATCGGGAACGAGCCCGTGGGACGCGAGAGCAGCCAGGAAGCCCTCGCGCCGCCGGTGGGCGAAGTCCATGTGCTCGAGCCCGTTGACCAACGCGATGCGCCGGTGCCCAAGCTCGATCAGCAGCGCGGTCGCGCGCTCGAAGGCGCGGCGGTTGTTCATGTCGATCCAGGGATAATCGGCCGGCATGTTGGATGCCCGGCCGTGCACGACGAAGGGGAGGCCGATCTCGCGCAGAAGCGCGATGCGTCCGTCGGTCAGATGCGGTCCGTGCACGATGAACCCGTCGACATTGCCGCGGGTCCGCAGGGCGCGGTAGCGCTGCGCCTCGTCGCCGTCGTCGACGGGGGTCAGTTTCAGGTCGTAGCCTTCCTTGACGTAGGTCTCCGAAGCGCCGGTGATGAAGTCGCCGAAGACGGGATTGACCATCTCGTGCATCTTGGACGTCGGCATCACGTGTCCAATCGACATCGACCGCCCGGTCGCAAGCCCCTTGGCCCAGGCATTCGGCATGTAGTTGAATTCGCGCGCCGCCTCTTCCACGCGGCGGCGGGTCGTCTCTTTCACCTCCGGGTAGCCGTTCAGCGCCCGGCTCACGGTCGTCGGAGAGAGATTGAGGTGCTGCGCGAGCTCCTTGAGGTTCATCAGGCGGTCCAAAGCGCTTTCAATTCCACGGCAGGATAGGCAGATGTGCGCCCCGAAGGAAGGGCCCGGGACAACTCTGATCTTGCCGCAATGCGGCACGGGAATTCATGAAGGTTTCAGGACCCCGCCATTGACAGGCTGCACGTTCTACGTGAGCGTGACCTCGTCAAAGCGCTTTGGACGAAGAGCGCGGGAAGGCCGTCATTTCAGCGGCTGTCAGGATGGATCACGGGAGGATCGCGACATATGGTACGCACATTGACCGCAAGCGTGGCGACGCTGGCGCTCTGCGCGGGCGCGGCTGCGGCTCAGGACTTGCTGGTTCCGGTCGGCGAGGGAGATTTCACCTGGGACGGCTATCAGGAATTCGCCGATGCCTACGACTTCTCCGGCCAGACGGTCACGTTGACCGGGCCCTGGACTGGTAACGAGAAGGAAAAGGTCGACAAGGTCTTCCAGTACTTCGCCGAGGCCACCGGCGCGTCCGTGAACTACTCGGGCTCCGACAGCTTCGAGCAGGACATCGTCATCTCCGCCCGGTCCGGTTCGGCCCCCAATATCGCGGTCTTCCCGCAGCCCGGTCTTGCCGCCGACATGGCGCGGCAGGGCTACCTGACGCCGCTGCCCGACGGGATCGGGGAGTGGGTGGCCGAGAACTACGCCGCCGGCGACAGCCTCGTCGATCTCGGCACCTACGAGGGCGAGGATGGCGAGGAGGACCTCTTCGGCATGTTCTACCGGATCGATGTCAAATCGCTCGTCTGGTACAATCCTATCACCTTCGACGAATACGGCTTCGACGTGCCCGAGACGATGGAGGAGCTGAAGGAACTGACCGAGGACATGGCCGACGAGGGCATCACGCCTTGGTGCATCGGCCTCGGGTCCGGCGCAGCGACCGGCTGGCCCGCAACCGACTGGGTCGAGGACATGATGCTGCGCCTGCATGCGCCCGAAGTCTACGACCAGTGGGTCTCAAACGAGATCCCGTTCGACGATCCGCAGGTGGTCGAGGCGATCGAGGAGTTCGGTTGGTACGCCAAGAACGACGACTTCGTCTCGGGCGGTGCCGAGAACGCGGCGACGACGGATTTCCGCGACAGCCCCGGCGGACTCTTCACGATCCCGCCGGAATGCGCGATGCATCGCCAGGCCTCGTTCATCCCGGCCTTCTTCCCCGAGGACGCGGAGCAGGGCGAGAATGTCGACTTCTTCTATCTGCCGTCATTCGAGGAGAAGGATCTCGGCCAGCCCCTGCTGGGGGCGGGGACTCTTTTCGCGATCACCAATCCGTCTGACGCGACGAACGCGATGTTCGAATTCCTCAAGCTGCCGATCGCGCACGAGATCTGGATGGCGCAGGACGCCTTTTTGACGGCGCATCTCGGGGTGAACACCGACGTCTATGCCAACGACGCGCTGAAGCAGCAGGGAGAGATCCTGCAGGAAGCGACCACGTTCCGGTTCGACGCGTCCGACCTGATGCCGTCCGAGATCGGTGCGGGCGCGTTCTGGACCGGCATGATCGATTTCGTGACCGGTGCGGAGGCCGATGCCGTCGCGGCAGACATCCAGTCCCGCTGGGATTCGCTCAACTGACCGTCTGACACGATTGCGCGGCCCGGGGACGGGCCGCGCGCTGCACCGGACGGTCCGGGACAAGGACCGCCGGGCAATCATCCGGGGAGGAGAGCCCAATGTCGCCGATCATCACGGGCCTGATCACGATCGCGGTCGCGGTCGCGGGGTGCGCCGCGTATTTCTACGCCTCGAACTGGGTGGTGGACCGGGTCATCTTCCCGCCGCGCACGGACGATCAGGGGCGTAACATCCGACGTGCCACCAAGATCCGCCCCTGGCTCTTCATCTTTCCGGCGGCGTTCTTCCTGTCGATCTACCTGATCTATCCGGTGGTCGGCTCCTTCTGGCGCTCGCTCTTCAACCGCTCGGGGCAGGAGTTCATCGGGCTCGGCAACTACGTCCAGATGTTCTCTGAGGAAGGGTTCCGCGTCGCCTTCTTCAACAACATCCTCTGGGTGATCTTCGTGCCGGCGGCCTCCACCTTCCTCGGCCTCCTCGTCGCCCAGCTCACCGACCGGTTGAAATGGGGGAACGTCGCCAAATCGTTGATCTTCATGCCCATGGCGATCTCCTTCGTCGGCGCCTCGCTGATCTGGAAGTTCGTCTACGCCAACGATCCCGACATCGGCATCATCAACGCCGTGCGCGACACCTTCGGGATGGAGCCCGTCGACGTGCTGCAGATCCCCTTCTGGAATAACTTCTTCATCATGTTCATCCTCGTCTGGATCCAGACCGGGTTCGCCATGGTGATCCTGTCGGCGGCGCTGCGCGGCATCCCCGAGGAGACGATCGAGGCGGCGATCATCGACGGGGCGAACCCGTTCCAGATCTTCTTCAAGATCAAGATCCCGCAGATCCTGCCGACGATCCTCGTCGTCTGGACGACGATCACGATCCTCGTGCTCAAGGTCTTCGACATCGTCTACGCCATGACCGGCGGCAACTTCGATACCGAGATCCTGCCGAGTTACATGATGGATTACATGTTCCGCGACGACGGACGCGCGACCGCGGTGGCCTTCGTCATCATGATCGTGGTGACGCCGGTGATGATCTGGAACATCGTCCAGGCCCGCCGGGAAATGCGCTGAGGAAGGGTCAGAGACATGGACAACATCGCAGGACAGAAGTCGGGCCTTTCCATAGCCACCAATCTCAGCGTCATCGCGCTGGTTCTGATCTGGCTGATCCCCACCGTGGGCCTTCTCGTCTCCTCGTTCCGGGATCGAGAGCAGATCTCGGAGAGCGGCTGGTGGCGCGCGGCCTTCTCGGTGAGCCAGGCCTACCGCGTCTCCCCGCCGGCGGAGGGCGCGGTGCAGGACGGAGACCTCTACGTGCTCGAAGGCAACCTCTTCAACGCCGCGCAGGACGAAGATGTCGAGGCGGCGGGGCACGGCTCGGGCACGGTCACCGGCTTCGGCCTTACGTCGCGTGATCCCGGCGCCGCTGAGCCCGGCCAGACCTATGCCCGCTACGAGGTGCAGGTGATCGAGGAGGGCGGCGAACAGGACGACACCAATCTCGAGATCGCCTATCCCGCGGGTGAGGAGCCGTCCTTCCCCGCAACCGACGAGGACGGAAACGAGATCCTGCTCGACCCCGCGCCGATCTTCGAGCGCTCGCTGACCGTCGAGGCCAACGGCGATTTCAGATATGTCGACATCGACGAGATCGACCGCGCGCCCTCGGTCTACATCACCGCGCCGCAGCCGCCCGAGTTCACGATGGGCAATTACGAGCAGATCCTGACCTCGGACAACATGGATCAGGCCTTCATCAACACGCTCACGGTGGCGATCCCGGCGACGATCATTCCCATCGTCGTGGCGGCCTTCGCGGCCTACGCGCTCGCCTGGATGGATTTTGCCGCGCGCGGCTTCATGATCGCGATGGTGGTGGGCCTGCTCGTGGTGCCATTGCAGATCGCGCTCGTGCCGCTCCTGACGCTGCACAACGCCATCGGGATCGGGCAGAGCTTCCTGGGGGTGTGGCTTGCGCATACGGCTTTCGGCATGCCGCTCGCGATATACCTCTTGCGGAACTACATGATCGGCCTGCCGCGCGACATCATCGAATGCGCCAAGGTGGACGGGGCGACGGATTTCCAGATCTTCACGAAGATCGTCCTGCCGCTGTCGTTCCCGGCGCTGGCGTCCTTCGCGATCTTCCAGTTCCTCTGGACGTGGAACGATCTGCTTGTCGCCAAGGTGTTCCTGCCGTCGCAATCCGAAAGCTGGGTGATGACGGTCAAGATCGCCGATGACCTGCTCGGCAGCCGCGGCGGCGACTGGGGCATCCTCGCGGCGGCCGCATTCGTATCGATCGCCGTGCCGCTGCTGGTCTTCTTCGCAATGCAGAAATATCTGGTGCGCGGTCTTCTGGCCGGTTCGGTCAAGTAGCGCACGACGGGAGGATGGACGGCCGGCCCCTTGCGAGGGACCGGAGGACACGACGCCGATAGGGAGGGCGCCAGATACGGCGCGGAGGCGGCGAGACCTGAAACGATGGCGCCGGAGTTGCGCCCAGACACGAAGGATGACGCGGATGAATGTGGCTTCGGCGGTTCAGCCCACCCGCGATGAACAGAACAACGATTGGTGGCGCGGCGCGGTGATCTATCAGATCTATCCGCGGAGTTTCCAGGATTCGAACGGGGACGGGATCGGCGATCTGCTCGGCATCGCGCAGCGGCTGCCGCATGTGGCGTCGCTCGGCGTGGATGCGGTGTGGATCTCTCCGTTCTTCACCTCGCCGATGAAGGATTTCGGCTACGACGTTAGCGATTACTGCGACGTCGATCCGATGTTCGGCAGCCTTGCCGATTTCGACATCCTGATCTCGACCGCGCACCGGCTCGGTCTCAAGGTCTTCATCGATCTCGTGCTCTCGCACACCTCCGAGGAACATCCCTGGTTCAAGCTCAGCCGCAGCTCGCGCGACAACGAGAAGGCCAAGTGGTACGTCTGGGCCGATCCCAAGCCGGACGGAACGCCGCCCAACAACTGGCTGTCGATCTTCGGCGGACCCGCGTGGCAGTGGGACGGCACGCGCATGCAATATTACATGCACAACTTCCTGACCGAGCAGCCGGACCTCAATTTCCATGAGCCGAAGGTTCAGGAGGCGCTGCTCAACGTCGCGCGGTTCTGGCTCGGGCGGGGCGTCGACGGCTTCCGGCTCGACACGATCAACTTCTACGTCCACGACGCCCAGCTTCGGGACAACCCGCCGCTCGACCCGGCAGAGCGCAACCCGATCACGGCGCCGGCGGTCAACCCCTATACCTGGCAGAACCACCTCTACGACAAGACCCAGCCCGAGAACCTGCTCTTCCTGCAGAAGCTTCGGACGCTGATGAACGAATACAACGCCGCCGCCGTTGGCGAGGTCGGCGAGGATCAGCGCGGGCTCGAGATCCTGGGCGAATATACGGGCGGCGACGACAAGATCCAGATGAGCTACGCCTTCGAGCTGCTGTCCGGCGAATGTCCGAGCGCGAAATACATCGCAACGGTCTTCGACAAGGTCGAGGCCGTCGCGGCGCAGGGCTGGGCCTGCTGGGCCTATTCCAACCACGATGTGCCGCGGCACCTCACGCGCTGGAAGCTGTCGGACGCGGCTGCACGCTGCTTCAACTCGCTGATGATGTGTCTGCGCGGCTCCTGCTGCCTCTACCAGGGCGAGGAGCTGGCGCTCTCGGAAGCGGACATCGCCTTCGACGACCTTCAGGACCCTTACGGAATCAAGTTCTGGCCGTCGTTCAAGGGGCGGGACGGGTGCCGCACGCCGATGGTGTGGGAGCCCTCGAACCAGAACGGGGGGTTTTCTTCGGGCATGCCCTGGCTGCCGGTCAGTCACGAGCACCTCAATCGGGCCGTGTCGACGCAGGAACAGGATCCGGCCGCGATCCTGCACCATTACCGCCGGTCGATCGCGTTCCGCCATGCGCACGAGGCGCTCAGGAAAGGCGCGCAGACGGCCATGGTGGCGGACGGCGACATCCTGCGGTTCGAACGCAGTCTCGGGGATCAGACGATCTTCTGCGCCTTCAACCTGTCGGGCGAGCCCGGGGTGACGGAGATGCCCGAGGGTACCTGGCGCCAGATCGGGATAGAACTCGGCTCCGCGGGTCCTGCGCCCGACGGCAAGCTGCATCTCGGGCCGTGGCAGCCCGCTTTGCTGATGAAGGCCGCGTGACGGAATAATGGGAGGAAACCGGCCATGGCGAACCTGAAGCTGACGGATGTGGAGAAGACCTACGGCGGGACCGTGGAGGTTCTCAAGAACATCGATCTCGAGATCGAGAAGGGCGAGCTCGTCGTCTTCGTCGGGCCCTCGGGCTGCGGCAAGTCCACGTTGCTGCGGATGATCGCCGGGCTCGAGAAGATCACCGGCGGCACGCTCGAGATCGACGGGCAGGTGGTGAACGACGTGCCGCCCGCGCAGCGCGGGATCGCCATGGTCTTCCAGTCCTACGCGCTCTACCCGCACATGACCGTGCGCGACAACATGAGCTTCGCGCTCAAGATCGCCAAGAAGTCGAAGGAGGAGATCGAGGCCTCGGTCAGCAAGGCGGCGAAGATGCTGCAACTGGAACCTTACCTCGACCGCCTGCCGAAGGCGCT
>NZ_JALZ01000008.1 GCF_000521785.1 Roseivivax halodurans JCM 10272 | reverse complement strand
GGGCCGGGGCCTGAAAGGTCCCGCACCCAGAGATGGAACGGGCCGCCCGATGGGCGGCCCGTTTTCGTTTGCGGGGGCTTCGTCGCGGTCACTGGTACTGCCGTACGAGCGAGCGCACGAGGGCGCGGCGGTCGCTGTGGCTGTCGCCGGAATCGATCACGTTGAGGATCGACGCGATCTGCGGATTGCTCAGGGCGTCGACGTCGACATCGGGCGCATAACGCTCGATCTTGGTCTGAGCGGCGCCGTTCGTGGTCATGGCCGTGGCGGGAGCGGCGGCGGCAAGGGCGAGGGCGAGGGTCGCGAAAATGGTCTTCATGGTATCTGTCCTTTTGAAATGGAGGCGCGTCGGCCTTCCTGGGAGGGGCTCGGATGCGGGGAGGTGTGATCCGGTGATGCCAAGATCGGCGTATGGCGCCCCAATTCCAAATCACGGGCCCCGTCACGGCGGATCACCCGGACGTGGGCTTGAACGTGAACGGCGCCTGACCTGTGGCCTCGCCCCCATACCGTTTCCGGAGAATTGAATGTATTTGCATTGTGTCAAACCGGCGCGCGGCGGAGATCACGCGTGATAGATGCACCGGTTTCCGCGCCGCAGCGGGCGCTGTCACACCACTTGTGCAAAGGCGAACATGGCTTTTTCGAAACACGGATCACGGGAATGGCAGGGCGCGTGGATCAGGGCGTGAAGGATGTTGCAGGCCTTTGGGCCCAATGTGCCGCCACGGCCTGCAGGCGCCGCCGGAATCGGGCTTGAAATCGCCTGAGTCGGCTTGTAGTGACAGCGCCACTGCAGGGGTATAGCTCAGTTGGTAGAGCGACGGTCTCCAAAACCGTAGGTCCCGGGTTCGAGCCCTGGTGCCCCTGCCAGTTTTCAGACAGCACACACGAAAACGGCGGGCCCGAAGCCCGCCGTGTGTCGTGTCGTTCCGGATGTCCGGAGAGTTACTGCACGAGCGAGAGGATCTCGTTCTCGCTGATCGACGCATCGTCGGTCGAGTTGATGTAGTTCAGGACCACGTCGACCTGAGTGTCGCTGAGCGTCGAGACGTCGAGGCTCGGCGCGTGACGGTTGATGATGACCATCTGCGCCTCGGTTGCGCCGTTGCCCATGGTGTCGGCCGGCTGCTGATAGTCGACGAGCAGCGACTCGATCTTGCGCTGGGCTTCGGATTCGTCGTCCTCGCTGTTGGCGATGGAGAGCGCGGAATCGACGATCGGCTGCGGCAGGGTGGTGAAGTCGACATTGTCCACATAGCGGCTCAGCGTCACCATCTCGTTCTCGGTGAGCGTCGCGCCACCGGTCACCGTCGCGGTCGCCGGAACGATGCCTTCGAGCTTGTTCTCGATGTCGGAATGCGAGTCGGTGGAGGTGATGATGTTCATCGCCTCTGCGACCTGGGTGTTGCTCCAGGTGCTGACGTCGACGTCGGGCAGGTACTGCTGGATGCGCGCGATCTCGTTGTCGGTTGCGGCAAAGGCGGTGGTGGCGGTGGTCAGCGCGAGGGCCGATGCGATCATGAAGCGTTTCATATCGAAACTCCTGTAGTCGGTTACGTCTTTTTTCGAATGCCAATTCGGCTTCGATCTGAGGCACCAACTGCGGGGTGGGGGAGTCGTTCCTGAAAACATTCCGCCGTCACGATGAGTTGAGAGAACTGGAATTCGGCTGGAGCGATCCTATCGCGCACGATCTTACTGATCATGTCGGAGGCGGGCATTCGAGGCGCCCGGGCGGGTTTCGCTTGAACCCCGGCGCGCTTCGCCGTATCTGCGCCCAGCACGTTTTCCTACCGCAACGCAGGTGTCCGATGGCACGTACCAACCCGCTCCAATTCGTCCAGCAGGTCCGCGCCGAGGTCAACAAGGTGGTCTGGCCCACGCGCCGCGAGGTGCTGCTGACCACGGTCATGGTCTTCATCATGGCGACGCTGACCGCGATCTTCTTCGCGCTGGTCGATCTCGCCATCCGCGGCGGATTGCAGGCGCTTCTGGGCGTCTTCGGCTGAGAGGGCAATCCCGGACCGGGGGCCCTTGAATTCGCGCCGCCCATTGGGTAGGGCACACGACACTTCCCGATCGGGCGTGCAATGAGTCGTGTTGCACGCCGTTTTCTCGTGTCGGGACCATGAACATGGAATGCGCGCCGCGAGGCTCCGCCCGGCGCCAAGGAACGGAAAGGTCGAGGCCAGATGGCGAAGCGGTGGTATTCGGTAAGCGTCCTCTCGAACTTCGAGAAGAAGGTGGCCGAACAGATCCGGACATCGGTGGCCGAGCAGGGGCTCGAGGATCAGATCGAGGAAGTTCTGGTCCCGACCGAAGAGGTCATCGAGATCCGTCGCGGCAAGAAGGTGACGGCCGAGCGCCGCTTCATGCCGGGATACGTGCTGGTGCGGATGGAAATGTCGGATGCAGGCTATCACCTGATCAATTCGATCAACCGAGTGACCGGCTTCCTCGGCCCGCAGGGCCGGCCGATGCCGATGCGTGACGCCGAGGTCCAGGCGATCCTGGGCCGCGTGCAGGAGGGCGAGGAATCCCCGCGCACGCTCATCCACTTCGAGGTGGGCGAGAAGGTCAAGGTCAACGACGGCCCGTTCGAGGATTTCGACGGCATGGTCGAGGGTGTCGACGAGGACAACCAGCGCCTGCGCGTGTCGGTGTCGATCTTCGGCCGTGAGACCCCGGTCGAGCTCGAATTCACCCAGGTGACGAAGCAGGGCTGAGACGGACATGGGCGAGGGGGATCCGCGGATCGACCGCTACCTCGCCAAGGACAGACCATGGCGCGCGGAGCTTCTCGCTCTGCGCGCTTTGCTTTTGTCCGAGGGGCTGTCCGAGACGCTGAAATGGCGCTCGCCCTGTTACGTCGCCCATGGCGGCAACGTCGCGATGGCGGACGGCATGAAGGACTGCGCCGTCGTGTCCTTCTTCAAGGGCGTGCTGCTTGAGGATCCCGAGGGGCTTCTGGTCAGCCCCGGCCCGAACTCGCGGTCGGCGCGGTTCTACAAGGCGACCAGCGTCGCGCAGATCGAGGCCGATGCGGAGAAGCTGAGGGCGCTGATCCGGCAGGCGGTCGAGAACGAAGGGGCAGGGCGGAAGGTCGATCTGCCGGCCGACGATCTTTCGCTGCCTGAAGAACTCGAGGCGGCGCTCGACGCCGATCCCGAGCTGGCGGAGGCGTGGCAGGCCCTGACCCCGGGGCGCCGCCGCGGCTACGTCGTGCATATCGGTGGGGCCAAGCAGGCGGCGACGCGCACCGCCCGGATCGAGAAGCATCGCCCCCGCATCCTCGCGGGTCTTGGCATGCACGACCGGTAGGCCCGCCGCCCCATTGCCAAGACAGGTCAAAGCGTGTATCCGCGCCGCCTGTTCCGCGACTCGTCGTGGACATCCTCGTGGGAGGCGAGGCGGTCGCGACCGCCGGACCTGACCGCGCCACATGAACCCCTCCGCGGACGCGTCCCGGGGGAGATGGAAAGGAGACGCCGATGGCCAAGAAGCTCGCCGGCAAGATGAAGCTGCAGATCCCTGCAGGCAAAGCCAACCCCTCGCCGCCGGTCGGTCCCGCGCTCGGTCAGCGCGGCATCAACATCATGGAATTCTGCAAGGCGTTCAACGCCAAGACGCAGGAAATGGAGCCCGGTGCGCCGTGCCCGACCCTGATCACGTATTATCAGGACAAATCCTTCACGATGGACATCAAGACGCCGCCGGCGTCGTACTACCTGAAGAAGGCGGCGGGCCTCCAGCCCGTGGGCAAGCGCAATCGTCCGAAGGGTGCGACCACCCCCGGCCGTGAAACCGTCGCGAGCGTGACCCGCAAGCAGGTGCGCGAGATCGCCGAAGCGAAGATGCGCGACCTGTCGGCGAACTCCGTCGATGACGCGATGAAAATCATCCTGGGCTCCGCGAAGTCCATGGGCATCGAGGTGAAGTGATGGGCAAGATCGGTAAACGACTGCGCGCCGCGCGCGAAGCCTTCGCCGGCAAGGAGAACCTGTCGGTCGAGGAGGCTGTCAGCCTGATCAAGTCGAACTCGCAGACCAAGTTCGACCAGACGCTCGAGATCGCCATGAACCTCGGCGTCGATCCGCGCCACGCCGACCAGATGGTCCGCGGCGTTGTCGGCCTGCCGAACGGCACCGGCAAGACGATCCGCGTCGCCGTCTTTGCCCGCGGGGCGAAGGCCGACGAGGCGAAGGAAGCGGGTGCCGACATCGTCGGCGCCGAAGACCTGATGGAGCAGATCCAGAACGGCCAGATCAATTTCGAGCGCTGCATCGCGACGCCCGACATGATGCCGGTCGTCGGTCGCCTCGGGAAGATCCTCGGCCCGCGCAACCTGATGCCGAACCCCAAGGTCGGCACGGTGACGATGGATGTCGGTCAGGCGGTCAAGGACGCCAAGGGCGGTCAGGTCCAGTTCAAGGCCGAGAAGGCCGGCGTGATCCACGCGGGCATCGGCAAGGTGTCGTTCGACGAGGCGAAACTCGCCGAGAACGTCCGCGCCTTCGTCGAGGCCGTCTCGCGCGCCAAGCCCGCCGGCGCCAAGGGCACCTACATGAAGAAGGTGGTTCTCTCCTCCTCCATGGGCCCGGGCGTCAGCGTCGACATCACGAACGCGACCCAAGGCTGAGCTTTCGGCTTTGACCGAGTTCGAGGGCCCCGGAGCGATCCGGGGCCCTTTTTTGTGCGCGTATGCTGTGACGCTTAGGGCAACGGCTAAGTTTTGATTGACTTGGGGCGGCCCTCGACGCAAAGCTTAGGCAAATGGCTAAGCATGATTCCTCCCTCGACCTCATCTTCGCGGCGCTCGGCGATCCGACGCGGCGCGCCATCGTCGCGCGGCTGACCCGGGGGCCGGCCTCGGTGAGCGAGCTCGCTTCGGCGCACGACATGGCGCTGCCGTCCTTCGTCGGGCACCTGCGGAAGCTCGAGGCGGCGGGGATCGTCGAGACGGAAAAGACCGGACGGGTGCGCTCCTGCCGTCTGTCGCAGCAGGGCCTCGCCCCCGCGACGGACTGGCTGTCCGAGCAGCGGACGCTCTGGGAAGGGCGGCTCGACGCCTTCGACGATTACGTGACTGAACTCGCAAAGGCGCGATCCGATGAAGCTTGATCCCGAAACCGACCTGACCTTCACCCGAACCCTCGCCGCGCCCCGCGCCCTGGTCTGGGAGTGCTGGACCTCCTGCGAGCACATCCCGCATTTCTTCGTTCCGAAGCCGCACCGGGTCACCGCTTGCGACATCGACCTGCGGGTCGGCGGGCGCTTCAACACGGTGATGGAGGTCGACGGGCAGGAGATGCCGAACGAGGGCGTCTATCTCGAGGTGGTCGAGGGACGGAAGCTGGTCTTCACCGATGCCTATTCGGAAGGGTGGAAGCCCGCGCCCGATCCGTTCATGACGGCGATCCTGGAGCTCTCCGACGCAGAGGGCGGCGGCACGACCTACACCGCGACGGCCCGCCACCGGAGCGCCGAGACGCGCAAGGTGCACGAGGAGATGGGCTTCTTCGACGGCTGGGGCACGGTCGCGACGCAGCTCGACGCCTACGCATCGCGCCTCGCTGAGGCGCGGGCCTGACACATCCCCCAGCGGAGCTGCCGGTTGCGAAAAGCGGCCGGAGGCCCTGCAGATGCAAGAGGTTGCGCGGTTTGCTTGGCGCTTGCCGGATTTCGTGCTAATCTCTTTCCCGTGGCAAGGAGTGCGCGGAAAGTTCCGCGCGGCTCTTGGCATTTCTTTCCGAAACCTCTATTCGGCCCGTTACGAGGGGCAACGCGCGATTCGTGCGGGGCCCCCGTGTCGTCCGAGACGGTGGGCGGGCAAGGGGCAAAACCCCGAACCGCTAAGTCCTGCCTGAGACGGGAACAGAACATTCGGCTCGTTGGGGCGTAAGTCCCTCCGGGCAAGCGATTGTGACGACCCGATCGGACCTTGGGGCCAGACAGCACGTGTCTGGCTTGAATGAGCCGGAGGGGTCGCCCCTCCAGAACTTGGAGTGAAACTGTGGATAGAGCCCAGAAAGAGAAAGTGGTCGAGGAACTCGGCCAGATCTTCGAAAGCTCTGGCGTCGTGGTGGTGTCCCGCTACCAAGGCCTCACGGTTGCCGAGATGCAGGACCTGCGTGGCCGCGCCCGAGAGGGCGGCGCGTCGGTTCGTGTCGCCAAGAACAGGCTCGCCAAGATCGCGCTCGAGGGCAAGGACTGCGAGAGCATGTCCAAGTACCTCGAGGGCATGACCGTCCTCACCTATTCCGAAGACCCCGTGGCAGCCGCCAAGGTGGTCGAGGATTTCGCCAAGGATAACAAGAAGCTTGAGATCCTGGGCGGCGCAATGGGTGGGGAGGCCCTGGACCGGGCCGGTGTCGAGGCCGTGTCGAACATGCCATCGCGCGACGAGCTCCTGGCTCAGATCGCGGGCATGATCGGTGCACCCGCTTCGGGCATCGCCGGTGCGATCGGCGCGCCTGCTTCCAATATCGCCTCGATCCTCTCGACAATCGAAGAGAAGGCCGAGGCGGCCTAAGGCAATCCGTGAGACCCAAGCGCGACATCTTGTATTCGCGACGTTGGATCACATCTAGCAATGGAAAGAAGTCACAATGGCTGATCTTAAAGCACTCGCAGAGCAGATCGTGGGTCTGACCCTGCTCGAAGCACAAGAACTGAAAACCATCCTCAAGGACGAGTACGGCATCGAGCCCGCAGCTGGCGGCGCTGTCATGATGGCTGGTCCTGCTGCAGGCGGCGACGCCGGCGCAGCCGAGGAAGAGCAGACCGAATTCGACGTCATCCTGAAGTCGGCCGGCGCATCCAAGATCAACGTGATCAAGGAAGTCCGCGCGATCACCGGTCTTGGCCTGAAAGAAGCCAAGGAGCTGGTCGAAGCAGGCGGCAAGCCGGTCAAGGAAGGCGCGTCGAAGGACGAAGCCGAAGAGATCAAGAAGAAGCTCGAGGACGCAGGCGCGGAAATCGAACTCAAGTGATCTTGCGCGGACGGGCGATGCGCTCGTCCGACGTCAGTTTCAAGGCTGGATCCGGACCATTCCGGGTCCAGCCGAACCTGTCTCAGAGAGGGCCCGCGCCCAGATAGAAGCGGGTGGGCCTTTTCTCAGGCGAGGTTCCACGGATCGGGAGGCCTTCGGTGGGACGAAGGCCAGGCATTGATCGGAACACGCTCTCTCGGATGAGCCCGCGGCCGGGGCCCGACGGTCCGCGCGCTCAGGTGAGAACTCGAAAGGTGACGACACCCATGGCGCAATCCTACCTCGGTCAGAAACGCCTTCGCCGCTATTACGGCAAGATCCGCGAAGTTCTGGAGATGCCGAACCTCATCGAGGTTCAGAAATCGTCCTACGACCTGTTCCTCGACAGCGGCGACCAGCCGACGCCGCAGGACGGCGAGGGCATCAAGGGCGTGTTCCAGTCGGTCTTCCCGATCAAGGACTTCAACGAGACCGCGGTGCTCGAATTCGTGTCCTACGAGCTCGAGAAGCCGAAATACGACGTCGAGGAGTGCATGCAGCGCGACATGACCTATTCGGCGCCGCTGAAGGTCACGCTCCGCCTCATCGTCTTCGACATCGACGAGGACACCGGCGCCAAGTCGGTGAAGGACATCAAGGAACAGGACGTGTTCATGGGCGACATGCCGCTCATGACCCAGAACGGCACGTTCATCGTGAACGGTACCGAGCGCGTCATCGTCTCCCAGATGCACCGCTCGCCGGGCGTCTTCTTCGATCACGACAAGGGCAAGACGCACAGCTCGGGCAAGCTGCTCTTCGCCTGCCGGATCATTCCCTATCGCGGCTCCTGGCTCGACTTCGAATTCGACGCCAAGGACCTCGTCTACGCGCGGATCGACCGCCGCCGCAAGCTGCCGGTCACGACGCTCCTCTACGCCCTGGGTCTCGACCAGGAAGCGATCATGGACGCGTATTACGACACGGTCGACTACACTTACGAGAAGGGTCGCGGCTGGAAGACCAAGTTCTTCCCCGAGCGCGTGCGCGGCACCCGTCCGACCCATGACCTGATCGACGCCGACAGCGGCGAAGTGATCGCCGAAGCCGGCAAGAAGGTCACGCCCCGCGCGGTCAAGCAGCTGATCGACGAGGGCAAGGTCGAGAGCCTGCTCGTGCCGTTCGACAACATCGTCGGCAAGTACGTCGCCAAGGACATCATCAACGAAGAGACCGGCGCGATCTACGTCGAGGCGGGCGACGAGCTCACCTGGACCGTGGACAAGGACGGAGAGGTCTCCGGCGGCACGCTCAAGGAGCTGATGGATGCCGGCGTGACCGAGATCCCGGTCCTCGACATCGACAACATCAATGTCGGTCCGTACATGCGCAACACCATGGCGCAGGACAAGAACATGGGCCGCGACACCGCGCTCATGGACATCTACCGCGTCATGCGTCCGGGCGAGCCGCCCACGGTCGAGGCCGCCTCGGCGCTCTTCGACACGCTGTTCTTCGACAGCGAGCGCTACGACCTCTCGGCCGTCGGCCGCGTGAAGATGAACATGCGTCTTGCGCTCGACAAGCCGGACACCCAGCGCACGCTGGATCGTTCGGACATCGTGTCCTGCATCAAGGCGCTCGTGGAGCTGCGTGACGGCAAGGGCGAGATCGACGACATCGACCACCTCGGCAACCGCCGGGTGCGCTCGGTCGGCGAGTTGATGGAGAACCAGTACCGCGTCGGCCTGCTGCGCATGGAGCGCGCGATCAAGGAGCGCATGTCCTCGGTCGAGATCGACACGGTCATGCCGCAGGACCTGATCAACGCGAAACCCGCCGCGGCCGCCGTGCGCGAGTTCTTCGGCTCCTCGCAGCTGTCGCAGTTCATGGACCAAACCAACCCGCTGTCGGAAGTGACGCACAAGCGTCGCCTGTCGGCGCTCGGGCCTGGCGGTCTGACCCGCGAGCGCGCCGGCTTCGAGGTGCGCGACGTGCACCCGACCCACTACGGCCGGATGTGCCCGATCGAGACGCCGGAAGGCCCGAACATCGGTCTCATCAACTCGCTCGCCACCTTCGCGCGGGTGAACAAGTACGGCTTCATCGAGACGCCCTACCGGATCGTGAAGGACGGGCAGGTGACGGACGAAGTCCATTACATGTCCGCCACCGAGGAAATGCGCCACACCGTGGCGCAGGCGAACGCCTCGCTCGACGAGAACGGCCGCTTCGTGAACGACCTCGTCTCGACCCGCCAGTCGGGCGACTACACGCTGGCGCCGAACGAGACCGTCGACCTGATCGACGTCTCGCCCAAGCAGCTGGTGTCGGTCGGCGCCTCGCTCATCCCGTTCCTCGAGAACGACGACGCGAACCGCGCCCTGATGGGTGCGAACATGCAGCGTCAGGCGGTTCCGACGCTCCGCTCCGAGGCGCCGCTCGTCGGCACCGGGATCGAGGGCGTGGTGGCACGCGACTCGGGGGCGTCGATCATGGCCCGCCGCGGCGGCGTGATCGACCAGGTCGACGCGCAGCGCATCGTGGTCCGGGCGACCGCGGATCTCGATCCGGGCGATCCGGGCGTGGACATCTACCGTCTGCGCAAGTTCCAGCGCTCGAACCAGAACACCTGCATCAACCAGCGTCCGCTGGTGAAGGTGGGCGACACGGTCGAGAAGGGCGAAGTGCTTGCGGACGGTCCGTCCACCGACATGGGTGAACTGGCGCTCGGCAAGAACATCATCGCCGCGTTCATGCCGTGGAACGGTTACAACTACGAGGACTCGATCCTGATCTCCGAGCGCATCGCGCAGGACGACGTGTTCACCTCCGTCCACATCGAGGAATTCGAAGTGGCGGCGCGGGACACCAAGCTCGGGCCCGAGGAGATCACCCGCGACATCCCGAACGTCGGTGAGGAAGCCCTGCGCAACCTCGACGAGGCCGGCATCGTCTATATCGGCGCCGACGTGGAGCCGGGCGACATTCTCGTGGGCAAGATCACCCCGAAGGGCGAAAGCCCGATGACGCCGGAGGAAAAGCTCCTTCGCGCCATCTTCGGCGAGAAGGCCTCGGACGTCCGTGACACCTCGCTTCGGGTGAAGCCGGGCGATTACGGCACCGTGGTCGAGGTCCGCGTCTTTAACCGGCACGGCGTCGAGAAGGACGAGCGCGCCCTGCAGATCGAGCGCGAGGAGATCGAGCGTCTGGCCCGTGACCGGGACGACGAGCTCGCGATCCTCGACCGCAACATCTACGCGCGTCTCAAGGGCATGATCCTCGGCAAGACCGCGGTGAAGGGTCCGAAGGGCGTCAAGGCGAACTCCGAGATCAACGAGGAGCTTCTCGGCACGCTCACGCGCGGCCAGTGGTGGCAGCTTGCGCTCTCCGACGAGGAGGACGCCAAGAATGTCGAGGCGCTGAACGAGCAGTACGAGGCGCAGAAGCGTCAGCTCGACGCGCGCTTCGAGGACAAGGTCGAGAAGGTCCGCCGCGGCGACGATCTGCCCCCGGGCGTGATGAAGATGGTCAAGGTGTTCGTGGCGGTGAAGCGCAAGCTGCAGCCGGGCGACAAGATGGCCGGCCGTCACGGCAACAAGGGCGTCATCTCCCGCGTCGTTCCGATTGAGGACATGCCGTTCCTCGAGGACGGCACGCCGGTAGACTTCTGCCTCAACCCGCTGGGCGTGCCGTCGCGCATGAACGTCGGTCAGATCCTCGAGACCCACATGGGCTGGGCCGCGCGCGGCCTCGGCATCCAGGTCGACGAGGCGCTGAAGGACTACAAGCGCACCGGCGATCTGACCCCGGTCCGCGAGGCGATGAAGATCGCCTATGGCGACGAGGTCTACAGCGAGGGCATCGAGGGCATGGAGGAGGACCGTCTCGTCGAGGCGGCGTCCAACATCACCGGCGGTGTTCCGATCGCGACGCCGGTCTTCGACGGCGCCAAGGAGCCTGACGTGAACGACGCGCTGCGGCGTGCCGGGTTCGACGAGAGCGGCCAGTCCCGCCTCTTCGACGGCCGCACCGGCGAGGAGTTCTCGCGCAGGGTCACCGTCGGCGTGAAGTACCTGCTGAAGCTGCACCACCTCGTGGACGACAAGATCCACGCGCGTTCGACCGGTCCCTACAGCCTCGTCACGCAGCAGCCCCTCGGCGGCAAGGCGCAGTTCGGCGGTCAGCGCTTCGGCGAGATGGAGGTCTGGGCGCTGGAAGCCTACGGCGCGGCCTACACCCTGCAGGAGATGCTGACGGTGAAGTCCGACGACGTGGCGGGCCGGACCAAGGTCTACGAGAGCATCGTCAAGGGCGAGGACAACTTCGAGGCCGGCGTGCCGGAATCGTTCAACGTTCTCGTCAAGGAGGTCCGGGGTCTGGGCCTCAACATGGAACTCCTGGATGCGGAGGAGGACGAGGAGTGAGGCTCGGCGCGTAACGCGCCCCTTGCTCGCCGCCGGCGCGGGATCCCGCGCCGGTGCCTCCCCCGCACCCTCTGATTTTGAGGACACGAGATGAACCAGGAAATCACGAACAACCCGTTCAACCCGCTGACCCCGCCCAAGGTATTCGACGAGATCAAGGTCTCGCTCGCATCGCCCGAGCGGATCCTCAGCTGGTCCTTCGGCGAGATCAAGAAGCCCGAGACGATCAACTACCGCACGTTCAAGCCCGAGCGTGACGGTCTCTTCTGCGCGCGCATCTTCGGTCCGATCAAGGATTACGAGTGCCTCTGCGGCAAGTACAAGCGCATGAAATATCGCGGCGTCGTCTGCGAGAAGTGCGGCGTCGAGGTCACCCTCCAGAAGGTGCGCCGCGAGCGCATGGGCCACATCGAGCTGGCCGCGCCCTGCGCCCATATCTGGTTCCTGAAGTCGCTGCCGAGCCGCATCGGCCTCATGCTCGACATGACGCTGCGCGACCTCGAGCGCGTGCTCTACTTCGAGAACTACGTGGTGATCGAGCCAGGCCTCACGGACCTTCAGTACGGTCAGATGATGACCGAAGAAGAGTTCATGGACGCCCAGGACCAGTACGGCATGGACGCCTTCACGGCGAATATCGGCGCTGAAGCCATTCGCGAGATGCTGGCCGGCATCGACCTCGAGTCCGAGGCCGAGCGCCTGCGCGAGGAGCTGAAAGAGGCGACCGGCGAGCTCAAGCCGAAGAAGATCATCAAGCGTCTGAAGGTCGTCGAGAACTTCCTCGAGTCGGGCAACCGTCCCGAGTGGATGATCATGACCGTGATCCCGGTCATCCCGCCGGAACTGCGTCCGCTGGTGCCGCTCGACGGCGGCCGGTTCGCGACGTCGGACCTCAACGACCTTTATCGCCGTGTGATCAACCGGAACAACCGCCTCAAGCGGCTGATCGAGCTGCGCGCGCCGGACATCATCGTCCGGAACGAGAAGCGGATGCTTCAGGAATCGGTCGACGCTCTCTTCGACAACGGCCGCCGCGGCCGCGTCATCACCGGCGCCAACAAGCGTCCGCTGAAGTCGCTGTCCGACATGCTCAAGGGCAAGCAGGGCCGGTTCCGCCAGAACCTCCTCGGCAAGCGCGTGGACTTCTCGGGCCGTTCGGTCATCGTGACCGGCCCCGAGCTGAAGCTGCACCAGTGCGGTCTGCCGAAGAAGATGGCGCTCGAGCTCTTCAAGCCGTTCATCTACTCGCGGCTCGAGGCCAAGGGCCTCAGCTCGACCGTGAAGCAGGCCAAGAAGCTGGTCGAGAAGGAGCGTCCGGAAGTCTGGGACATCCTCGACGAGGTGATCCGCGAGCACCCGGTTCTGCTGAACCGCGCGCCGACGCTGCACCGTCTCGGTATCCAGGCGTTCGAGCCCGTCCTCATCGAGGGCAAGGCGATCCAGCTGCACCCGCTCGTCTGCTCGGCGTTCAACGCCGACTTCGACGGTGACCAGATGGCCGTGCACGTGCCGCTGTCGCTCGAGGCGCAGCTCGAGGCGCGCGTCCTGATGATGTCCACGAACAACGTGCTGTCGCCGGCCAACGGCGCGCCGATCATCGTGCCGTCGCAGGACATGATCCTCGGCCTCTACTACCTCACCATCGCCCGCGAGGGCATGAAGGGCGAAGGCATGGTCTTCGGCTCGGTCGAGGAAGTGGAGCACGCGCTCAACGCGGGCGAAGTGCACATGCACGCCAAGATCCAGTGCCGCGTGAAGCAGATCGACGACGAAGGTCAGGAGATCGTCAAGCGGTTCGAGACGACGCCCGGCCGGGTGCGCCTCGGCGCGCTCCTGCCGATGAACGCCAAGGCGCCGTTCGACCTCGTCAACACGCTGCTGCGCAAGAAGGACGTCCAGCGCGTCATCGACACCGTCTACCGCTATTGCGGTCAGAAGGAGTCGGTCATCTTCTGCGACCAGATCATGTCCATGGGCTTCAAGGAGGCGTTCAAGGCGGGCATCTCCTTCGGCAAGGACGACATGGTCATCCCGGACTCCAAGTGGCCCATCGTCGAGGAGACGCGGACCCACGTGAAGGATTTCGAGCAGCAGTACATGGACGGCCTGATCACCCAGGGCGAGAAGTACAACAAGGTCGTGGACGCCTGGTCGAAGTGTAACGACAAGGTCACCGAGGCGATGATGACGACCATCTCGACCTCGAAGACCGACGAGAACGGCGCCGAAGCGGAGCCGAACTCGGTCTACATGATGGCCCACTCCGGCGCCCGTGGCTCGGTCACCCAGATGAAGCAGCTGGGCGGCATGCGCGGCCTGATGGCCAAGCCGAACGGCGAGATCATCGAGACGCCGATCATCTCGAACTTCAAGGAAGGCCTGACCGTTCTCGAGTACTTCAACTCGACGCACGGCGCCCGTAAGGGTCTGTCGGACACCGCGCTCAAGACGGCGAACTCGGGTTACCTGACCCGTCGTCTCGTGGACGTGGCGCAGGACTGCATCATCCGCATGCAGGATTGCGGCACCGACCGGTCGATCACGGCCGAGGCCGCGATCAACGACGGCGAGGTGGTCGCCTCGCTCGGCGAGCGTGTGCTGGGCCGCGTCGCGGCAGAGGACATCCTCAAGCCGGGCACCGACGAGGTTCTGGTCAAGCACGGCACGCTCATCGACGAGCGCATGTCCGACGCGATCGAGGAAGCCGCGGTGCAGACCGCGCGGATCCGTTCGCCGCTGACCTGCGAGGCCGAAGAGGGCGTCTGCGCCAACTGCTACGGCCGCGACCTTGCGCGCGGCACGATGGTGAACACCGGCGAGGCCGTCGGCATCATCGCGGCGCAGTCGATCGGCGAGCCGGGCACCCAGCTGACGATGCGGACCTTCCACATCGGCGGCGTTGCGCAGGGTGCGCAGCAGTCGTTCCTCGAGGCGAGCCAGTCGGGCGTGATCGAGTACGAGAACCCCAACACGCTGGTCGACAGCACCGGGGCGACCCTCGTCATGGGCCGGAACATGAAGGTCCTGATCACCGACGGCGAGGGCAACGAGCGCGCGAGCCACAAGGTGGGCTACGGCACCAAGCTCTTCGTCAAGGAAGGCCAGGAGATCGCGCGGGGCGACAAGCTCTTCGAGTGGGACCCCTACACGCTGCCGATCATCGCCGAGAAGGACGGTACCGCGCGTCACGTGGACCTCGTCAACGGCGTCGCCGTGCGCGAGGAGACCGACGATGCGACGGGCATGACCCAGAAGATCGTCACCGACTGGCGGGCCGCGCCCAAGGGCAACGAGCTCAAGCCCGAGATCATCCTGCAGGACGAGAACGGCGAGCCGGTACGCAACGATCAGGGCAACCCGATCACCTATCCGATGTCGGTGGACGCGGTTCTCTCGGTCGAGGACGGCCAAAAGATCCAGGCCGGCGACGTCGTCGCGCGCATCCCGCGCGAAGGCGCGAAGACGAAGGACATCACCGGCGGTCTGCCGCGTGTGGCCGAACTCTTCGAGGCGCGTCGTCCCAAGGACCACGCGATCATCGCCGAGATCGACGGCTATGTCCGCTTCGGCAAGGACTACAAGAACAAGCGCCGGATCGCGATCGACCCGGTGGACGAGAGCCTTGAGCCGAAGGAGTACATGATCCCGAAGGGCAAGCACATTCCCGTTGCGGAAGGCGACTATGTCCAGAAGGGCGACTACATCATGGACGGCAACCCCGCGCCGCATGACATCCTCTCCATCATGGGTGTCGAGGCGCTGGCCAACTACATGATCGACGAGGTGCAGGACGTCTACCGGCTGCAGGGCGTGAAGATCAACGACAAGCATGTCGAGGTCATCGTCCGGCAGATGCTCCAGAAGTGGGAGATCCTCGATAGCGGGGACACGACCCTTCTCAAGGGCGAGCATGTCGACAAGATGGAGTTCGACGAGGCGAACGCCAAGATCGAGAAGAAGGGCGGGCGCGCCGCACAGGGCGAGCCGATCCTTCTCGGGATCACCAAGGCGTCGCTGCAGACGCGCTCCTTCATCTCGGCGGCCTCCTTCCAGGAGACGACCCGCGTGCTGACCGAGGCTTCGGTTCAGGGCAAGGTCGACAAGCTGGTGGGCCTCAAGGAGAACGTCATCGTCGGCCGCCTCATCCCGGCGGGCACCGGTGGCGCGACCCAGAAGGTGCGCAAGATCGCCACCGATCGCGACAATGTCGTGATCGAGGCGCGCCGCGTCGAAGCCGAGGAGGCCGCGCGCCTCGCCGCTCCGGAAGAGAGCGTGTCGGGCAGCGACGTGTCGGGCGGCGACGAGTTCGACGACCTGATCGTGAACACCCCGGAAAGCCGCGAATAAGCGGCCGACCGGCCTTTTGAAACGAAAAGCGCCCCCGGAGAGATCCGGGGGCGCTTTTTCGTTGCGGCCGGGCGGCGGGCTCAGGCGCGGACGAGGCCCTCGCAGAACGTCCGGATCCGCGCGCAGGCCTCGGTCAGCGCCTCTTCCGAGGCGGCGTAGCTGATGCGGATATGCGGCGATAGGCCGAAGGCGGCGCCGAACACCACCGCGACGCCGCTCTCTTCGAGGAGCGCGGTCGCGAAATCCTCGTCAGTCTCGATCCGCTTGCCGCCGGGCGACGTCGTCCCGAGGCAGCCGGCGACGGAGGGATAGACGTAGAACGCGCCTTCGGGCAGCGGGCAGGTCACGCCGGGGCAGGCGTTCAGCGCGTCCACCACGAGATCGCGGCGGCGGCGGAACGCCTCGGCGCGGGTCGCCAGGAAATCCTGCGGTCCGGTCAGCGCCTCGACCGCCGCCCACTGGCTGATCGAGCAGGGATTGGTCGTCGATTGCGACTGCACCTTGCGCATCGCGGCGATCAGGTCCTCGGGCCCGCCGGCATAGCCGATGCGCCAGCCGGTCATCGCGTAGGCCTTGGACACCCCGTTCACCGTCAGGGTGCGCGGATAGAGCCCGGGCTCCACCTCCGCCGGTGTGCAGAAGGCGAAGCCGTCATATGCGAGGTGCTCGTACATGTCGTCGGTCATCACCCAGACATGGGGGTGCCGCATCAGCACGTCGGTCAGCGCCTTCAGCTCGCCCCGAGAATATCCGGCCCCGGTCGGGTTCGACGGCGAGTTGAAGATCAGCCACTTGGTGCGTGGCGTGATCGCCGCCTCCAGCGCCTCGGCGCTCACCTTGAACCCGGTCTCGAGCGAGGTCTCGACGATCACCGGCTCGGCGCCGCCCATCCGCACCATGTCGGGATAGCTCACCCAGTAGGGCGCGGGGATCAGAACCTCGTCGCCGGGGTTCAGCGTCGCCATCAGCGCGTTGTAGAGCACCTGCTTGCCCCCGGTGCTGACCGAGATCTGGGCGGGCGCGTAGGTCAGCCCGTTCTCGCGGCTGAACTTGTCGCAGATCGCCTGTTTCAGCTCGGGGATGCCGTCGGGTGCGGTGTATTTCGTCTCGCCCCGCTCGATTGCCGCGATGGCGGCCCGCTTTATGTTGTCGGGCGTGTCGAAATCGGGCTCGCCGGCCCCGAGGGCGATCACGTCGCGACCCGCGGCGCGCAGCTCTCGCGCAAGCTGGGTCACGGCGACGGTGGGTGACGGTTTCACGCGAGACAGCGTCTCGGACAGGAAAGTCATGGGGCGCCGCTCCGGTTTGAAATGGTCCGGCGAAAGTCTTACGGTCGCACCGACCGGGGTTCAAGCGCGGGCGAAACCGCGCAGGTTGGGGGATGCATGGACGACGAAACCGACTGGTACGGACCGGACGCCGCGACGTTCGGCGACCGCCTGGCCGCCGCGCGTGAGGCCGCGGGCATGACCTCGGAGGAGCTCGCGAAGCGGCTCGGGGTCAAGCACGCGACGATGCAGGCCTGGGAGGCCGACCGTTCCGAGCCGCGGGCGAACCGGCTGCAGATGCTCTCGGGCATCCTCAATGTCTCGATCATGTGGCTGCTGAACGGCGAGGGCGACGGGCTCTCGGCGCCGTCCGACGAGGGAATCGAGACCGCCGACGTGCGCGCGATCCTCACCGACCTGCGCGAGGTGCGTACCGAGATGAAGGCCTCGGCCGAGCGCGTCGGGCGGCTCGAGAAGCGCTTGCGGCAGATCCTGCGGGAGGCCCAGTCATGAGCGAGGAGACCCGCGAGGTGCGCCTGAAACGGCTGAAGATGCGCTCGTCACGCCGCGGCACCAAGGAGATGGACCTGATTCTCATGCGCTTCGCCGAGACGCGGCTGCCCGATCTCGGGGCCGAGGAGCTCGACCGCTACGAGGCGCTGCTCGAGGAAAGCGACACCGAGCTCTACACCTGGATCAGCGGCCAGATCGCCCCGCCCGAGGCCCATGCCCCCATGGTCGAGCGGATCGCCTCGGAGATGCCGCAGCGCAGCTGACCACCGAACGCTTTTTTCGGTCAGTATTAAGAGGTTGTCAGGCTTTTTCATCGATTCTCGGGATCGCACCTGAATCCCGGAGACCAAGATGAGTCTGCAATCACCGCTGGCCCCGGCCCAGTCGACGACGTTCCTCGCCGGTTACCTCGACACGCTGTCCCTGCTCGAGCGGCTGCACCGCCTGCTGCTCGACGTCATCAAGGACGAGTTCGAGCGTGTGAACATTCTCGAGATCAATGCGGTGCAGGCGCTGCTGCTCTTCAACATCGGCGACAACGAGGTGACCGCCGGAGAGCTGAAGAGCCGCGGCTATTACCAGGGCTCGAATGTCAGCTACAACCTCAAGAAGCTTGTGGAGGCAGGCTACATGCACCACCAGCGCTGCGAGATCGACCGCCGCTCGGTCCGGGTCCGGCTGACCCCGAAGGGACGCGAGATCCGCAACATCGTCGCCGGGCTCTTCACGCGGCACGCGGAGGGAATGTCCGCCTCCGGAGCCGTGGACCGCGAGGGCTTCGACGGCATCAGCCACCTGCTGAAGCGGGTGGAGCGGTACTGGAGCGATCAGATCCGCTACATCTACTGACCGAGGCTCTGCCGGAAGGTCGGCAGCGTGTCGCCGTCGGACGGCGTCGCCTCCCAGAGCGCCCGGGCGATGGCGCGCGACATGGCGACGGCGCCGGCATGGCCGAGCTGCAGAAGCTCGCTTGCGGGATCCTCGAGCCGCCGCGCCCCGGTCGCGGCGGCGAAGACGAGATCCCCGTCATGGGGCGAATGCGAGGGCACGAGCGCGCGGGCAAGACCGTCATGGGCGGCGACCGCGAGGCGCTGCGCCTGCGCCTTGTCGAGCGCCGCGTCGGTCGCGACGATGCCGATCGTCGTGTTGCCCTGCCGGGCCATGGCCTCGACCTTGCGGCTCGGGGGCAGCGGCCGGAATCCGGGCACCGGATCGGGGCCGAGGCCGCCGAACTCGCCGTCCATCTCGAACGGTGCGGCCCAGAAGTGCTTGCCCGAGGGCGTCACAGCGCAGCCCATCGGGTTCACCGCCACGAGCGCGCCCACCGTCGCGCCGCTGTCCAGAACCACCGACGCCGAGCCGAGCCCGCCCTTGAACCGCGCGGTCTGCGCGCCCGTGCCGGCGCCCGCGGTGCCGATCTGGAACTCCGTCCCCGCCACATCGAAGGCCGCGCGGCCGAGGGCGGGGTAGGGGCTCTCGTCCCAATCCTTCGCCCCGCCGTTCAGGAGGTCGAAGAGGATCGCCGCGGGCACGATCGGCACCCGGGCCGAGAAGACCGCAAAACCCCGCCCCGCCGCGCGCAGGGCCGCCATCACCCCCTCGGCGGCACCGAGCCCGAAGGCGCTGCCGCCAGACAGGACCAGCGCATCGACCCCTGGCGCCGACTTGTCGGGGGCGAGGAGGTCGGTCTCCCGCGTGCCGGGCGCGCCGCCCTGCACCGAGACCGAGGCCACGAAGGGCGCATCCGCCGTCAGAACCGTCGTCCCGGATTTGAGATCCGGATCGGACGCGTTGCCGACCCGCAGCCCGGCGACGTCGGTGATGAGGTTCCTCGGGCCCGGTTTCATGGACACAGGCTCAGATGCATCGCCCGCCATCCACCTCGAGCACCGTGCCCGTCACCATCGACGCCTCGTCGGAGCAGAGGTAGAGCGCCGCGGAGCCCATGTCCTCGGGCGTCGAAAAGCGCCCGAGCGGGATCGTCGCAAGGAACTTCGCCCGCATCTCGGGCGTGTCCTCGCCCAGAAACCGTTTCAGGAGCGGCGTCTCGCCCGCGACCGGCGCGAGCGCGTTCACGCGGATGCCGACGGGCGCAAGCTCCACCGCCATCGCCTTGGTCGCGGTCACGACCCAGCCCTTCGAGGCGTTGTACCAGTTGAGCCGGGGCCGCGGCGACAATGCCGCGGTCGAGGCGACGTTCAGGATCGTGCCGGCGCGTGCGGCCTTCATCGCCGGCACCAGCGCCCGCGCCGTCAGGTAGATCGACTTGCAATTGACCGCGAAGACGCGGTCGAAATCCTCCTCGTCGATCTCCTCCATCGCGCCCGGCAGGTGCGTGATCCCGGCGTTGTTCACGAGGATGTCGACGCCGCCCATCTCGTCCTGCGCCCGTTCGGCCATGCGCGCGACGCTCCTGCCGTCCGCGACATCGACCTGGTGCGCGATCCCGCCGCCGCGGGAGGCGACCGCCTCGGCCATGCCGCCCGCGATGTCGGCGATCATCACCTTCGCACCCTCGGCGAGGAACGCGCGCGCGATCCCGGCGCCGAAGCCCGAGCCCGCGCCGGTGACGATGGCCCGCTTGCCCTCAAGTCTCATGATGCCTCCCTTTCCCGCTCCGGCAGGACCGGCGCCGCCGCCAGAAGCTCCCGCGTGTAGGGGTGCTCCGGCGCGGCGAAGAGATCCTCCGCGACGCGGTCTTCCACGATCTCGCCCGCCTTCATCACCATGACCCGGTCGCAGATGCCGCGCACCACCGACAGATCGTGGCTGATGAAGAGGTAGGCGAGCCCCTCCTCGCGCGAGAGCCGCGCGATGAGGTCGAGGATGCCCGCCCGCACCCGCACGTCAAGCGCCGAGACAGCCTCGTCGAAGACGACGAGGTCGGGCCGGGTGACCAGCGCGCGGGCGATCGCGATGCGCTGCCGCTGTCCGCCCGAGAAGGCGTGGATCGACTTCGCGGCATCGTCGGGGCTCAGGCCGACCGCTTCCAGCACCTCCGAGACGCGCGCCTCGCGGTCGGGGATGTTGTCCGCAAGGTGCAGCGGTTCGGCCACCAGCCGCCCGACGCTGTGGCGCGGATCGAAACTGCCGTAGGGGTCCTGGAACACGGCCTGCATCCGGCGGCGCAGATGCCTGTCCTTGGCGCCTGCGCGGACCGGCGCGCCGCCGAGGGTGATCGTGCCGGCCGTCGGAGGCTCGAGCCCGAGCAGCGCGCGGGTCAGCGTCGACTTCCCGCAGCCCGATTCGCCGACGAGACCGACGCGCTCGCCACGGCGGATGTCGAGGTCGACGCCCTTCACCGCGCGGTGGCTGTCCCGTTTCGCGAAGGGGTGCGGGCGGGGCAGGGGGTAGTCGCGCACCACGCCCCGCGCCTCGAGCAGGGGTCCGTGGGTTACGCGCGGCCCGAGCTCGGCGCGATGGGCGGAGGCGGCGAAGAGCTGGCGCGTGTAGGGATGCCGCATCTCGGCGAAGACGCCCGCCGTCGGCCCGGTCTCGACGATCCGGCCGCCCTGCATGACCGCAAGTCGGTCGGCGATGCCGTGCACCACGGCGAGGTCGTGGGTGATGAGCAGGAGGCCCATCCCGTCCTCGCGGACGAGCCGCTTCAGAAGGTCGAGGATGCGCGCCTGCGTCGTGACATCGAGCGCCGTGGTCGGCTCGTCCGCAATCAGCAGGCGGGGCCGCAGCGCCACCGCCATGGCGATCCCGACCCGCTGGCGCTGCCCGCCCGAAAGCTCGTGCGGATAGCGCGACGGCGGGATGCGCTCCGGGTCGAGGCCGACGCGCGCGAGGGTCTCGGCGGCGCGGGCCTCGGCCTCGGCGCGCGGCGTTCCGTGCACGCGCAGGGTCTCGGCCACCTGATCGCCGATCCGCTGCACCGGGTTGAGCGCGGTCATCGGCTCCTGGAACACCATGCCCATCGCCTGCCCGCGAAAGCGGCACATCTCGCGTTCGGAGAGGCGCAAAAGGTCCGTGCCGTCGAGGCGGATGGCCCCGGCGGGCACCGCGCCCTGCGGCAGGAGGCCCATGACCGAGAAGGCCGTCATCGACTTGCCCGACCCGCTTTCGCCCGTCAGCGCGAGGATCTCGCCCGGGTCGAGGCCGAGAGAGACGCCATGCAGCACCTCCTTCGCGCCGATCCGGAGCGTCAGGGTCTCGACCGACAGGAGGCTCATGTCCGCACCGCCCGGAGCCGCGGGTCGAGCACGTCGCGGAGCCCGTCGCCGAGGAGGTTCAGCCCCAGCACCGTCAGTACGATGGCGAGGCCCGGCATCAGCGCGACATGGGGCGCGATCGACACCAGCGTCTGCGCTTCGGCCAGCATCCGGCCCCAGGAGGGCACGGGCGGCTGAGCGCCGAGGCCGACATAGGAGAGGCCCGCCTCGGCGAGGATGCCGAGCGAGAACTGGATCGTGCCCTGTACGATCAGGAGGTTGGCGATGTTCGGCAGGATGTGCTCGGCGCTGATCCGGGGCGCGCCCTTGCCGGCCATGCGGGCGGCGAGGATGAAGTCGCGCGACCAGAGCGACAGGGCCGCACCGCGGGTGAGGCGGGCGAAGACGGGGATGTTGAAGATGCCGATGGCGATGATGGCGTTGAGCGCGCCGGGGCCCGCGATGGCGGTGATCAGGATCGCGATCACGAGGCTCGGGAAGGCGAAGACGAGGTCGTTGCCGCGCATGATGACGTCGTCGAGCCAGGTGTCCCGCAGCGCCGCGGCGGCGAGGCCCAGCGGCACGCCGACGCCCATGCCGATGCCGACGGCGACGAGCGCCACAGCGATCGAGGTGCGCGCGCCGACCATGATCATCGACAGGATGTCGCGCCCGAGCTGGTCGGTGCCGAGCCAGTGCGCCGCCGACGGGGACTGCAGCTTGGCGGCGATATCGACGCTGGCGACGTCCCCCGGCGTCCAGACGTAGGAGATCAGCGCGGCCAGCACGACGATTGCGGTCAGGACCGCGCCGGGCAGGAGGCGGAAGGTCACGCGCGCCGCCTCAGTCGCGGATCGACCCATGCATAGGCGAGGTCCGTCAGGAAGGTCACGAGGATCACCGCGAAGACGAGCAGCATCACCACGCTCTCGACGACGATGAGGTCGCGCTGCGAGATCGCCTGAAAGATGAGCCGCCCGAGACCGGGCAGGAAGAACACCTGCTCGATGATGATCGCGCCCGCGAGCAGGAAGGAGAATTGCAGACCCACGATTGTGAGCACGGGGATGAGTGCGTTGCGCAGCCCGTGTCGCCAGAGCGCCTCGAACCGGGTGAGCCCCTTGGCGCGGGCGGTGCGGATGAAGTCCTCTCCGAGGATGTCGATCAGCGCCGAGCGCAGGACGCGGGCGAGGATCGCCGCCTGCGGCAGGGCGAGCGCGACCGCGGGGAGCGTCAGCGCCTTGATCGCGGCGAGGGGCTGCTCCCAGCCGGGGAAGCCGCCCGCGCCGAACCAGCCGAGGTTGATGGCGAAGAGCAGGACCAGCAGCATCGCGAACCAGAAGTTCGGGATCGCGATGCCGAGCTGGGTCGCGCCCATCACGGCAACGTCGCCCGCGCGGCCCCTGCGGGCCGCGGCGTAGAGCCCCGCGGGAAAGGCCAGCAGGGTCGAGAGGGCGAGCGCGTAGAGCGCCAGCGGCAGCGACACCCAGAGCCGGTCCGCCACCATCTGCGCGACCGGCGCGCGGTAGGTGTAGGAGGTGCCGAAATCGCCCGTGAGCATCCCGCCCGCCCACGACAGGTACCGCTCGAGACGCGGCTGATCGAGGCCGAGCTCGGATCTGAGCGCCTCGATCGTGTCGGGCTGGGCGCCGGTGCCGAGCATGTAGGCGGCGGGATCGCCGGGCGCGACCTCGACGACGAGGAAGATGACCAGCGACGCCACGGCGAGGCTGAGCGCGAGCGAGACGAGCCGGCGAAGCGCGTAGGTCAACATGAGGGCCGAGGTTAGGGCGCGCGATCGGACCGGTCCAGACGGCCCCTCGCGGAAACGGCCCCGGCGCGAACCGGGGCCGCGGGGCGTTGCGCCCGGGTCACTCCGCCATGATCGATTGCGGCGCAGTGCCCTCCGCCATCCATGCCTCGAGCGGCGTCATCGGGTCGAGGTCGGCGGCGGTGATCCCGGAGGGGCCTTCCTGAATGCCGCAATGATCGACGCCCGGCACCATGAAGAGCGCGACGTTCTCGCGCAGCGTCTCCTCGCCGCCCGCGGCTTCGGCGGCGGCCTCGTACCATTCGACGGTCTTGTAGGGCGTCACGATCGGATCGGCCCAGCCGTGCCAGACGATCATCTTGCCGCCCGCCTCGCGGAAGGCCGAGATGTCGGGATCGTCCGCGTTGTAGAGCGCGGCGGCCTGCTCCATGCGGCCCGGGTCGCTTTCGAGGTCGAAATCCTGCGGCGTCCAGCCGGCGCCGGGATCGTCGGCAAAGGCCATGTACTGCCCGAAGCCGGTGGCGAAGGCGTTCACGAGCTTGCCGCCGCCGCCTTCCATCCCGGTCAGCCAAAGCGCCCAGAACGGCTCGGACCCCTCGGGGATGCCGCCGGGATAGAGCTGGTCTCCCGCATCGTTCACCGGGCCCTGCCGCCAGGCGTCGATCACGCCGATCTCGTCCGCGGTCAGGCAGTCGCCGCCCTCTTCGCTGCACGAGAGTTCGGTCAGGTCGACCTCGCAGGCGCGGGGATCGTCGATGAGGCCGTCCTCGGTCCCGTCCGCGCCGTCGCATTGCGCCATGACCGCCGCCTGAACGAGGCTCACCTTCTCGGGCTTCAGGATCTGCTCTCCGTCCGGGCCGGTATTGGCCTGCATGAAGAACGACATCGCGGTGCCGACGAGGTCGGTGTAGTTCATCGCCGGGGCGCCCGAGATGATGCCCTGGAACATCTCGGGATAGCGCTCTGCCGCCATGTGCGCCATGCGCCCGCCGGTGGAGCAGCCCTGGAAGATCGCATCGCCCGGGGCCTCGCCGTAGAACGCCTCGATCATCGCGCGGGCGACGCGGCTCGTTTCCTCGATCGAGCGGTAGCCCCAGTCGCGCTCGGCATTCGGATTGCTGTCCGCCCAGCCCGCATCGACGACCGAGAGCCCGTGATGCCCGCTGTCCGAGGTGGCGGTGGCATAGCCTCGTGCGAGACCCGGACGCATCGCGTTGACCCAGCCGGGGGACGCGTCGGCGCGGCCGAGGATGCCGCAGAAGCCGCCGCATCCGGCCTGGTAATACTTGCCGTTCCAGCCCTCCATCGGCAGCCGGACCTCGATGTTGATCGCGGGGAGAGCAGTCGCGCGCACCTTGCAATAGGGGGCGTGTTCGCCGTCGTCCGCGATCACCTGCGCGGCATGGACGTAGCCGCTCTCGATAATCGTGGTCCCGAGCGCCGTGCAGTCGTCCTCGCCGCTTTGGGCGAAGGCTCCGGTGGCCGTGGTCGATGCCAGAAAGGCCATGAGGGCCAGTGGTTTGCGCATGTCTCTCCTCCCGTGGTCGCGCCTTTCGGGCGCCATCGGAGGGAGCGTTGCGGATTGCGCGGGCGCAGGCAAGGGGCGGCGTCGCCGGCCGCCCCGCAGCGTCTTACTCGGTCCAGTGCACCCCGGCAAGGGGGTTGGCCTGCGTCGGCTGGTTCTCCCACAGCCCCTCGAGGCGGGCATCCGCGACGGTCGGGAGGGCGAGCTGGAAGAGGTAGCCGTTCACGTAATCCTCGGCGATCTTCTCCTGCGCGGCCTTCAGGAGCTCCGACCGGGCCACGGGCTCGGCCGTCGCGTCGAGCTCGGTCATGATCTCGTCGAAGGCGGGGCTGTCGTAGCCGAAATAGTAGTCGTCGCGGGCATAGATGTTGATGTCCATGGGCTCGGTGTGGCTCACGATGGTCAGGTCGAAATCGTGGTTGCCGAAGACCTCCTCGAGCCATTGCGCCCATTCGAGTGTCTGGATCTCGGCGGTGATCCCGACCTCGCGCAGCTGCGCCGCGACGATTTCGCCGCCGCGTCGGGCATAGGAGGGCGGCGGCAGCTTGAGCGAGACCGTCAGGCCCTCTTCGAGCCCTGCCTCCTGCAGGAGCTTGCGCGCCTTCTCGGGGTCATGGGCGGAGAGCTCGGTCAGGTCCACGTAATCGGGATTGTGTGGCGCAAAATGCGTGCCGATGGGCGTGCCGATTCCGTACATCGCGCCGTCGATGATCGCCTGGCGGTCGATCGCGTGCGCCACGGCCTCGCGCACGACCGGGTCGTCGAAGGGCTCCCGCGCGTTGTTCATGGCGAGGATCGTCTCGCCCTCGGTCGATCCGGTGATCACGGTGAAGCGCGGATCGCTCTCGAATTGCGGCAGGTTCTCGGGCGCCGGGAACCCCGCGAAGGCGTCGACATCGCCCGCCATCACCGCCGCGAAGGCCGCCGTCGGATCGGCGATGAAGCGGAAGGTCGCGGCCTCGAGCGCGGGCGCTTCGCCCCAGTACTCCTCGAAGCGCGCAAGCTCGATCCGATCGCCCTGCACCCATTGCTCGAACCGGAACGGACCGGTCCCGATCGGGGTCTGCTTGATGTCCGCGATACTCTCCTCGGCGACGATCACCGCGTCGCCCCAGGCGAGGTTCGACAGGAACGCGCCTTCGGGACGGGAGAGCCGCACCTCGACTGTCTGCGGATCCACCGCATTCACCTCCTCGATCGCCTCGAAGAGGACCTTCTGCGCGTTGGTGCTGTCCTCGGCCCGGGCGCGGTCGAGCGTGAACTTCACGTCCTCGGCGGTGAAGTCGGTGCCGTCGTGGAACGTGACGCCGCTCCGCAGGGTGAAGGTGTAGGTCAGCCCGTCCTCAGAGATCTCCCACTCCGTGGCGAGCGCGGGCTCGACCGAGCCGTCGGCGGCGAACCGCGTCAGCCCCTCGAAGACGTTGGCGTAGAGCACGCTGTCGATGGCGCCCGCCGCCGCCGAGGTCGGGTCGAGATGCGGCGGCTCGAGCTGGATCGCGAGCGTGAGGTCATTCTCCTGCGCCAGTGCCGGGGCGGCGGCGAATGCGAGGGCGGCGAGCGGGGCGAGGATGCGGGGCGTCATGGCGACTCCTTGGCTCGGGCGGCGGGCGCGCCGTCCTGTCGCACAAAGCATGGCCCGAGACGGCGCATCGCTTCAAGACGCACGCGCCCTGTGACAGGCGGCGCGAAACCTGCTAGGGGCGCGCCCCGAACGCATGCGAGGAGTCGCGACATGAGCACCAGCGCATGGGCCAGGGCCCCCGACGACAGCCACGCCGCCAAGGGCGACACATCCGTGGCGCAGCGTGCGCTTGCGGGCGAGGAGGCGCCGCGATGAGCGTGCCGATCATTCGCCGCCGCGCCGAGCTTGCGGCCCGCATCGCCGAATGGCGGGCAGAGGGCGCGCGGATCGGCGTCGTGCCGACGATGGGCGCCCTCCATGCGGGCCATCTCAGCCTTGTCGAGGGGGCGAAGGCCGGCGCCGACCGAGTGATCGTCACGCTCTTCGTCAATCCGCGGCAGTTCAACTCGCCCGAGGATTACGCGAAGTATCCGCGCACCGAGGAAGCCGATGCGGCCATCCTCGCGCCGGCGGGTGTCGACGCGCTCTACGTGCCCGAACCCGAAGAGATCTATCCGCCGGGCTTCGCGACGAGTGTCTCGGTGTCGGGGCTGACGGAGGTGCTCTGCGGCGCACACCGTCCGGGGCATTTCGACGGCGTCGCGACGGTGGTGACAAAGCTCTTCCGGCAGACCGGCGCGGATGCCGCGTGGTTCGGGGAGAAGGATTTCCAGCAGCTCCTGCTGGTCCGGCGCCTCTCGGCCGATCTCGACCTCGGGGTCGAGGTGGTGGCCTGCCCGACGATCCGCGAGACCGACGGGCTGGCACTCTCCTCCCGCAACGCTCGGCTGAGCCCCGAGGCGCGGGGGGCTGCGGCGGCTCTGCCGCGCGAGATGGCGGGCATGGCCGAGGCGCTGGGGCAGGGCGCGGCGATGACGGACCTCGTCCCGGACGCAGAGGCGCGGCTGCGTGCGGCGGGCTTCACGCAGGTCGAGTATCTCGAGCTGCGCGCGGCGGACGATCTGCGGCTTCTGGACCGGTCCGGCGCGCCCGCACGCCTCTTCGCGGCGGCCTGGATCGGGGGCGTCCGGCTCATCGACAACATCGCCGTTTCGGGCTGACGCCCGGCGAGGGCGCTGCCCTCGCGCTCCCGGAGTATTTGTCCCAAGAAGAAGGGGCGCGCCTCAGGGCAGGAGCAGCCTTTCGAGCGCGCGGCCCATGACGCGGGACGCATCGAGCATGTCGGTGATGCCGATCCATTCGTCGGGCTGATGCGCAAGCTCGAGCACGCCAGGTCCGTAGGCGATGCAGTTCCTCAGCGCGCCGATCCGGTCGATATGCTTCTGGTCGTAGCTGCCGGGGGAGGCGACGAAGGCGGCCTCGGCCCCGAGAGTCTCGGCGATGGCGGCGCGGATCGTGGTGACGACGGGCGCATCCTCGGCGGTCATCGAGGGCACGACGCGGTTGAGCTCGCGCAGGCGGTAATCGAAGCCGTCGCGGCGTGACTTGAGCCCCTCCAGCAGCGCGGTGATCTCGGCCGCCGCAGCGTCGACGCCTTCCTCCAGCAACACGCGGCGGTCGATCTGGATGCGGCAGCTGTCGGGAACGTTGTGCGCTGGCAGCGAGGTGTCGCCCGCTGCGCGCTCGGCCTCGCCGCCGTGGATCGCATTGATGTTGAGCGTCGGCGCGCGGGCGCCGTCGGGGATCACCGGCATGTCGGTGCGGCGCGCGGCGAGCGCGGGGAAGAGGTCGGTCTCGAAGGCCTGCAGCACCGCGCCCATGTGGCGGATCGCGCAATCGCCGAGAAAGGGCATCGAGCCGTGGGCGATGCGGCCCGTCGTCTCGATCTCGGCCCACCAGCCGCCCCGGTGGCCGAGGCAGATCCGGTCCTTGCCGAGCGGTTCGGGGATGATGACGTGATCGACGCGCTCGGGATCGAACCAGCCTTCGCGCGAGAGGTGGGCGACGCCGCCCCAGCCGCCCGATTCTTCGTCCGCCGTGCCGCTGATCTCGATGGCGCCCGCGAAATCGGGATGCTCCTCGACGAAGGCTTCGGCGGCGACGATGGCGCTGGCGAGCCCGCCTTTCATGTCGCAGGCGCCACGCCCGTAGATGCGGTCGCCCTCGACCTCGCCGCCGAAGGGGTCGCGGGTCCAGCCCTCGCCCACCGTCACCACGTCCACATGGCCGTTGAAATGCACGCAAGGGCCGGGCGCCTTGCCCTCGCGGCGCGCGACGACGTTCCAGCGGGGATGGGCGTCGCTGTCGCCGGGGGCGCCCTCCGCCCGGATCAGTTCGGCCGCGAAGCCGTGCGGTGCGAGGCGGGCGGCGAGAAAATCGCAGATCTCGCGGTAGTTCTCCCCCGGAGGATTGCGCGTCGGGATGCGGATGAGGTCCTGCGTCAGCGCGATCAGATCGTCGCGCCTGGCCTCGATGCGCCGGAAGAGGGCGTCGCTCATGGTGTCACCTGCTCGGGGCTTTTCCGCGATGCTCGCGCGGGGCGCGCCCCGGTGCAAGGGCGCGCGCTCAGGGAAGCCGCGGCGCGGTTCCGACGGGGATCGGACCGAGGAAGATCCGCCCGTCTTCGAGGCGGAGAGTGACGTCGAGCGTGTCAGCACTGCCGCGCATCGAGGCGACGAGGCCGAGCGCGCCGCGCGCGGTCGTGGCCCACTCCTCGGGCACCCGGCCCTCGGCGACGGCATCCTCGAGCAGCACCTGCCAGTCCTGTGCCTCGACATCGACATCCCCCGAGAGCCGCCCGAGCTCGTCCACGTCGAGATCGCCCGAAAGGGCGACGCTCGCCTCGGGAAGGACGTAGTCCATGCGGGCGATCTCGACCGCCTCGATGCGCGCCGGCGCCCCCGCGAGCGTCGGCGGCTGGTCGAAGGTCACCTCGCCGCGCAAGGCGATCTCGCGGCCGGCCTCCCGGCCGTCGCGGGCCGAGACGCTCAGCCGGTAGACCGGCAGACCGGCCTCGACCGCGTCGAAATTGGCGCGCAGCGCGCTGAGGTCGATCCGGCTCTCCTCGCCGGTCGCCGTCACGCTCTCGGCCTCGGCGTGCAGGCGGCCGAGCGATTGGGCGTCTCCCAGAACGAGGCTCGAGCGGAGGCCTTCGCTTTCGACCACCCAGGTGCCGGTGCTCGTCGCGATCTCCTGCCGGTCCGGGAAGGCGAAGATGAAATGCGAGTGGTTGTAGACGAGACGGAAGACCTGAAGGAACGGCACGTCCCAGGCGAAGCCCGACGCGGGATCGGCCAGCGACAGCTCGCTGATGTCCACGTCGATCCGGTTGGGGAAGCCGCGCACGTCGAGGGCGCCATAGGACGCCTCCCACCCCGCCTCGCGCAGATCGGACAGCGCGGTGTCGAGCGCCGATCGCGTCAGCCGTGCCTGCACGACCCAGTAGGCGGACCAGCCGAGCGCGGCGACGATGATGGCGATGGCCAGTTTCTTCATGGAGAGCAGGGCCTCTTTAAGATGTGTGACGGATGGTGTTTACAGGCGCCGCGCAGCAAGGACCACGGCCCATGACCCTCTGGGTATTCGGATACGGATCACTTCTCTGGAACCCGGGCTTCGAGGTCGCGGAGCAGCGGCCCGCGCGTCTGCATGGCTATCGCCGCAGCTTCTGCATGAGTTCCATCCATCACCGCGGCACCGGAGAGGTGCCGGGGCTGGTGCTCGCGCTCGACGCCGTGCCGGGATCGCATTGCGACGGGCTGGCGCTGGCGGCCCGTCCCGAGGACACCGAGGAGGTGCTGGCCTATCTCAGGGCGCGCGAGCTCGTGTCCTCCGCCTATCTCGAACGGCTGGTCGAGCTCGAGACCGGCACGGGCGAGACCGTCACGGCGGTCGCCTACGTGATCGATCCCGACCACGAGCAGTACGTGGCGCACCTGACGCTCGAGGAGCAGGCCCAGATCATCGCCCGCGCGGTCGGCGGGCGCGGGCCGAACACCGAATATCTCTGGAATACCGTCCAGCATCTCGCCGAACTGGGCATTCCGGATGCAGAACTGCAATGGTTGAGCGACCGCGTTCGTGCGCTGGCACCTTGAGCGCTTGGCTAACGCCTTGAGCGGGCATAGGGTCCGGCGCAGATGTCGAGGCTAGAACAACCCAGCGAAAGGTCCGCGATGACGCACAGGGATCTCGAATCCGAGGCCCGGTTCTCGCAGCCGATTCGCCAGACCATCGCCATGGTGGCCGTGCTCGCGCTCTCCGGCGCCGGCGCGGTGATGGCGCTGCCGCGCGTGCTGCCGGTGTTCCAGTCCAACCCCTATCTCAACGGCTTCATCCTCTTCGTCTTCGTGCTCGGCGTGCTCGCCTGCTTCTGGCAGGTGGCGCAGATCATCACGTCGGTGCGCTGGATCGAGGGGTTCGTCACGGGCGGCACCGAGGATCGCGACCGCCGGGCGCCGCGGCTCCTCGCGCCGCTCGCGACGCTGCTCCGCTCGCGCGGGCGGCGGATGCAGATCACCACGACCTCGACCCGCTCGATCCTCGACTCGGTGGCGCAGCGCATCGACGAGGCGCGCGAGATCACGCGCTACATCGTCTCGCTGCTGATCTTCCTCGGCCTTCTCGGCACCTTCTACGGGCTCGCGACCACGGTGCCGGCGCTCGTCGACACGATCCGCAGCCTCGTGCCGCAGGCCGGCGAGAGCGGCACGGAAGTCTTCGCGCGGCTGATGAGCGGTCTCGAGGGCCAGCTCGGCGGCATGGGAGTCGCCTTCGCCTCCTCGCTGCTCGGCCTCGCGGGATCGCTGGTCGTGGGGCTGCTGGAACTCTTCGCGGGCCATGGCCAGAACCGATTCTATCGCGAGCTGGAGGAATGGCTGTCCTCGATCACCCGCATCGGCGTCTCGGCGGCCGAGGGCGGCGACGAAATGTCGGGTGCGGCGCTCGCCCTCGAACAGGTCGCCGACCAGATGGAGGCGATGCAGGATCTCTACGCTCGGTCCGAGGATGCCCGCACCGAGGTCGAGGGACGGCTCGCGCAGCTCGCCGACTCGATCGAGCGGATGACCGAGCGGATGGAAGCGACGGCGACGCCCGCCTCCGCGCTCCAGCGCATCGCCGACGGGCAGGAGCGGCTGATCGAGGTGCTGGCGAGCCATGGCAGCGACGGCGGCCTCGACGCCGAAAGCCGGATGCGCCTGCGCTCGATCGACGTGCAGATGCTGCGACTGCTCGAGGAGATCTCCGCGGGACGGCAGGAAAGCATGGCCGAGCTGCGCACCGATCTCGCGGCGCTCACCCGGACGCTCGGGCAGATCTCGCGCCAGACCGGCGCGCGGTCGGATCAGGGACAGGGCGCGTCGCTCCGGGCGCAGCGCCTTTCGCCCAAGCAGAGCCGGGAGGGCTGATCCATGGCGCTGGCGCGCCGATCCGGGCAGCGGTTCCAGGCCTCGATCTGGCCGGGCTTCGTGGACGCGATGACCGGCCTGCTGCTCGTGCTGATGTTCGTGCTGACGATCTTCATGGTCATCCAGTTCGTCCTCCGAGAGACGATCACCGGACAGGAAAGCCAGCTCACGGAGCAGGAAAGCCGCCTCGTCGAGCAGGATTCGCGCCTGTCGCAACTGGCCTCCGAGGTGGAGACGCTGTCGGCCGCGCTCGGCCTCTCCGAACAGAAAAACGAACGCCTCGAGGGCCGGCTCGGCGAGCTGACCGCGACGCTCGACGACCGCGATGCCCGTCTTGCCTCGAGCGAGGCGACGGTACGGAGCCTGACCGCGGCGCGCGAGGCGCAGGACGCGGCTCTGGCGGAGGCGCAGGATCGCATCGCCTCCTTCGAGGATCGGGTCGCCTCGCTGCTCGCGCAGCGCGACAGCGCCCGCGACCGCGTCGCGACGCTCGAGGGCGAGGCCGAAGCGGCTTCGGAGCGGATCGCCACGCTCAGCGCCTCCGAGGAGAGCCTGCAGGAGGCGCGGACCGCGCTCGAAAGCGAGCGGGACGCGCTGGAACTGGCGCTTGCCCAGGCCCGGACCGAGGTCGACCGCGAGACCGAGGCCGCGCGCCTCGCCGCCGCCCGCCGCGAGGCTCTGGAGGCGCTTGTCGCCGATCTGCGGGCCGAGAATTCCGATCAGGCCGACCGGGTCACGTCGCTCTCCTCGCAGGTGGACGAGCTGCAGACCGACCTCACGGACGAGGAGGCGCAGCGGCTCGCCGAGGCGGAAGCTGCCCGCGCCCTGCGCCAGAGGCTCGAGACCGCGGATGCGGAGCTGACCGCGATGTCCCTCGCTCTCGAAGCGCAGCGGGCCGAGGCGGAGGAGACGCTGACGCTTCTCGCCGCCGCCCGCTCGGCCGAGGAGGACCTGAACGCCCGTCTCGCGGCCGCGCTTCTGGCCGAGGAGGAGGCCGAGGAGGCGTCCGACACGCAGATCCAGAGCCTCCGCGCGGACCTCGACGCGGCGAATGCCCGCCTCGCCGACGCTGCGGCTCTCGAGGACGAGGTCGCCCGCCTTTCGGCGCAGCTCGACGAGACCGGGCAGACCGCCGCGGCGCGTGAGGATACGCTTCAGGACCTCCGGACCGACTTGCAGTCGGCCCGGGACGAGGCGGTGGAGCTCCGCGAGCGGCTCGCCAGCGCCGTCGCGGCGCAGGAGGATGCGGAGCTCTCCGCCGAAGAGGTGCGTGATCGCCTGACCGCGGCGCTCGCCGCGCGGCGCGAGGCCGAGGCTCAGGCCGACCGGGTGCTCACCCAGTCCGAGACCCGCGCGATGCTGCTCTCTACCGCGCAGGAGCAGCTCGAGGCGGAGGAAGCCCGGGCCGACGACGCCACCAAGCAGACCGAGCTTCTCAACCAGCAGGTCGCGGCGCTCAGGACGCAGCTCCAGCAGCTTCAGGCGCTGCTCGACGATGCCAAGGACCGCGATGCGGCCACCGACGTGCAGCTGCAGAACCTCGGGCAGGACCTCAACCAGGCGCTCGCCCGCGCGGCGACCGAAGAGCGCCGCCGGCGCGAGCTCGAAGAGGCCGAGCGCCAGAGGCTCGAGAACGAGAAGCAGGATCTCGAGCGCTACCGGTCGGAATTCTTCGGCCGCCTGCGCGAGATTCTGGCCGAGACCGAAGGGGTCCGGATCGAGGGCGACCGCTTCGTCTTCTCCTCTGAGGTGCTTTTCGACCTCGGCAGCGCGCAGCTCTCGGAGCAGGGCCGGACCGAGATCGCCTCGGTCGCGCGCATCCTGCAGAGCGTCGCCGAGGACATTCCCGACGAGATCGACTGGGTGATCCGGGTCGACGGCCACACCGACGACACGCCCCTGCGCCCCGGCGCGAGCTTTGCCGACAATTGGGAGCTCAGCCAGGCGCGGGCGCTGTCGGTCGTGCGCTACATGACCGAGGCGCTGGGACTGCCGCCCGAGCGGCTCGCCGCCAACGGCTTCGGCCAGTACCAGCCGGTGAACCCCGCGGACACCGCCGAGGCGCGGGCCCAGAACCGGCGGATCGAGCTCAAGCTCACGGAACCGTAAAGGCACGGCGGCAGAATCTGCCGGAGACGACTTGGCGCGCCGGTTTCGTGCATCGTCGCGGCATGCGCTGCCTTCAGCGGCCTGTGCCCAAGGGGGAGGATGCCCCGCGTCCGGGTGCGGATCATCGTGGGCGGGGACTGCGCTGGCGGCGGCCAACCTTAGCGGACAGGATCATGGCAATTTCGCCCGGGACAGCAAGCCCGAGGGAGCCGCCGAGCCCAGCTGGCCGACCCGGACGCAACCCGCTCAGATGCCAGCCCGCGGGCAGACACAAAAAAGCCTCCGCCGCATCATCTGCGGCGGAGGCCGGAAACGTATGGGCCGTAGCCCGGGCGCTTACTCGGCGGTGAGGAGCGGCGGCCGCTTCGACGAGAGCTGCCGCTTCTCCGGGCCGTCGAGGTCGAGCTTGAGCTTGCCGTCCTCGACCGACACCCGCACGACGCCGCCCTTGGTGAGCTTGCCGAAGAGCAGCTCCTCCGCGAGCGGCTTCTTGATGTGTTCCTGGATCACCCTTCCGAGCGGGCGGGCGCCCATCTTGTCGTCGTAACCCTCGTCGGCCAGCCATTCCGCGGCGGGCTTCGAGAGCTCGATGGTCACGCCGCGGTCCAGAAGCTGCGCCTCGAGCTGGAGGACGAACTTCTCGACCACCTGCATGATCACCGACTTCGGCAGCGGCTTGAACGAGATCACCGCGTCGAGACGGTTGCGGAACTCGGGGCTGAACGTCCGCTCGATGGCGGCGGTGTCCTCGCCCTCGCGGCGGTCGCGGCCGAAGCCGATCGCCGATTTCGCCTGCTCGGTCGCCCCGGCGTTCGAGGTCATGATCAGGATCACGTTCCGGAAATCCACCGTCCGGCCGTTGTGGTCGGTCAGCGTGCCGTGGTCCATCACCTGCAGCAGGATGTTGTAGACATCCGGATGCGCCTTCTCGATCTCATCGAGCAGCAGCACGCAATGCGGGTGCTGGTCCACGCCGTCGGTGAGCTGGCCGCCCTGATCGAAGCCGACATAGCCCGGAGGCGCGCCGATCAGGCGGCTGACCGCGTGCTTCTCCATGTATTCCGACATGTCGAAGCGGAGCATCTCGACGCCGAGCGTGTCCGACAGCTGCTTGGCCACCTCGGTCTTGCCGACGCCCGTGGGGCCGGCGAAGAGGTAGTTGCCGATCGGCTTGTCGGGCTCGCGCAGGCCGGCACGGGCCAGCTTGATCGCGGAGCTGAGCGCCTCGATCGCCGGATCCTGACCGAAGACCACGCGCTTGAGCGAGCCCTCGAGATCGCGCAGCACCTCCGCATCGTCCTTGGAGACGTTCTTGGGGGGGATGCGGGCGATCTTGGCCACCACGGCCTCGATCTCCTTGGTGCCGATCGACTTGCGGCGCTTGCTTTCGGCGACCAGATGCTGCGCGGCACCGGCCTCGTCGATCACGTCGATGGCCTTGTCGGGCAGCTTGCGGTCGTTGATGTAGCGTGCGGACAGCTCCACCGCGGTCTTGATCGCGTCGTTGGTGTACTTGATCGAGTGATGCTCCTCGAAATAGGGCTTGAGGCCCTTTAGGATCTTCACGCTGTCCTCGACCGTCGGCTCGTTCACGTCGATCTTCTGGAACCGGCGGCTGAGCGCCCGGTCCTTCTCGAAATGCTGACGGAACTCCTTGTAGGTGGTGGAGCCCATCGTGCGCAGACGACCCCCCTGAAGCGCGGGCTTCAGGAGGTTCGAGGCGTCCATCGCGCCGCCCGAGGTGGCACCGGCGCCGATCACCGTGTGGATCTCGTCGATGAAGAGCACCGCGTCGGGATGCTCCTCGAGCTCCGTCACGACGGCCTTCAGCCGCTCCTCGAAATCGCCGCGGTACCGCGTGCCGGCAAGCAGCGCGCCCATGTCGAGCGAGTAGATCGTCGTCTCGGAGAGAACGTCGGGCGTCTGGCCATTGACGATCTTGCGCGCGAGACCCTCGGCGATGGCGGTCTTGCCGACGCCGGGATCACCCACGAGCAGCGGGTTGTTCTTGCGGCGGCGGCAGAGCACCTGGATGCAGCGCTCGACCTCGTTCTCGCGGCCGATCAGCGGATCGACGTCGCCCTTGCGGGACTTCGCGTTGAGATCGACGCAGTACTTGGCCAGCGCGGATTCCTTGCCGTCGGAGGCCTGCGCCGTCTCGGCCTGCGCGCCGGCGGCATCGTCATCCTCGGATGCGCCCTGAACCGGGCGGCTCTCGCCGTAGGCCGGATTCTTGGCGACGCCGTGGGCGATGAAGTTGACCGCATCGTAACGCGTCATTTCCTGCTCCTGCAGGAAATAGGCGGCGTTCGACTCGCGCTCCGCGAAGATGGCGACGAGCACGTTGGCGCCGGTCACCTCGGTGCGGCCCGAGGATTGCACGTGGATCGCCGCGCGCTGGATCACCCGCTGGAAGGCGGCGGTGGGAACCGCCTCCGATCCCTCGATGTCGGTCACGAGGTTCGTCAGGTCGCCGTCGATGAACTCGACCAGCGCGGTGCGAAGCTCCTCGGTGTCCACATCGCACGCTTTCATCACGCGCGTGGCGTCGGGTTCGTCCACTAGGGCGAGGAGGAGATGCTCGAGCGTCGCGAATTCGTGGCTGCGGGAATTCGCGAGTGCCAGCGCGGCATGGATGGCCTGCTCAAGAGTGTTCGAGAATGAAGGCACGGTTGTTGTGCTCCTCTTGTCTGCGCCGGGGCGGGACGCGTCCCCAGCATTGCCTCTTGTCGTTAAAGTTCGGTCTATCGATCCGTCGCTTCAAGTAATTTCTGTGACGCCGGCTCTCACAATTTTCGTGACTTGCTTTGGCGCTTCACCATCGGGCCCGGACGTCAGAACGCATCCTTCCGCCGCCGGATCTCGGCAAAGACCTCTGCCGCAGGGGCATCCGTCATGCCCAGAGTCTGGCGGACGGGTTCGTCGCCGGCCCGGAGAAACGGATTGGTGGCGAGTTCATCGGAAAGGAGCGACGGCACGGTGGGCTCGCCACGGGCCCGTGCCGACGCGATGGCATCTGAACGTGAAATAAGCGCCGTATTGTCCGGTTCAATGGTGAGCGCGAATTCCGCGTTCTTCTGGGTGTACTCGTGGCCCGAGCAGATGGTGGTCTCTGGGTCCAACGTCAGGAATTTCTGCAGGCTCTCCCACATCTGCGCCATCGTGCCCTCGAAGACCCGCCCGCAGCCGAGCGCCATCAGGCTGTCCGCGGTGAAGGCGATCCGGGATCCGGGCAGGTGGAACGCGATATGCCCGACCGTATGGCCCGAGACGTCCATCACATGCACCTCCTCGCCGCCGAAGGAGAAGGTCTCGCCGTCCGCGACCTCGCGGTCGAGCGGGGGCAGGCGGGAGGCGTCGGCGGCCGCGCCGGTGACCTTCGCGGGGTGCTTGGTCTTCAGCTCCTCGACGCCCTGGATGTGGTCGGCGTGATGGTGGGTCAGCCAGATCTCGGTCAGGGTCCAGCCACGCTCGTTCAGAGCGGCGTCGATCGGGCCCGCCTCGGGCACGTCGATCACCGCCGTGTCGCCGCTCTGGGCGTCGTGCAGCAGGAATGTGTAGTTGTCAGACAGCGCCGGGATCGTGACGAGGTCGAGAGCCATTTTCATTTCATCCCATGTCGGTAGTGTCGGCATCGAGGCTAAGACATAGTTCGGGGCCGCCGCAATGCATCTCGACGTGCGCACTCTGCACGATTTCTATTACCGCAACGCCCTCGGGCGCGTGGCGCAGAAGCTCGTGCGCGCGCGTGTGCGGGAGTTCTGGCCGGACACGCACGGCCACACCGTGGCGGGCTACGGATTCGCGGTGCCGCTCTTGCGCCCGTTCCTGCCGGATTCGCGGCGCGTCGTCGGCCTGATGCCGGCGCCGCAGGGGGTGGTGCACTGGCCCGCGGGCCTGCCGAACGTCTCGGTCCTCTGCCACGAGACCGACTGGCCGCTCGAGACGGGCCATGTCGACCGGCTCGTGATGCTGCACGGGCTCGAGACCTGCGACAACGCCTCGGCGCTCCTCGACGAGGCCTACCGGGTGCTCGGGCCCGGGGGGCAGGCGCTCTTCGTGGTGCCGAACCGGACCGGGCTCTGGGCGCGGTCGGACCGAACCCCCTTCGGCTACGGCCGGCCCTATTCGCTCGGCCAGCTCGAGGCGCAGCTCAAGGCGCACGACTTCATCCCCGAGACCCATGTCTCGGTCCTCTACCAGCCGCCCTCGACGCGCCGCTTCTGGATGCGCACCGGCCCCTTCTGGGAGAAGATGGGCCGCTCGGTGCCCGCGCTGATGGCCGGCGGCGTGATGATCGTCCTCGCCTCCAAGCGCTACCCGCCGACCCGCCGCGGCATCGGCGAGCGGGTGCGCGAGCCGCTCGGCGCGCTCACCCCGAAGCCGGTGGCGAAACCGGTGTGAGAGCGTCCCGGGCCCGCGCCCGGCCGCCGCGGAGGGCAGCGCTAACAGCCCGCCCCCGGGCTCACGAAAAAGCGAACAACTCAAACGACATGGGGTGCGCGCTTTTGTCATCGACGTGTGAAAGGCCTGAAAACAAGGCGTTTCGCCCTAGTGTTAAAAACTCCTTACCGTGTTGCGGGGTGGGGAAGCCTCTGCTACATCCGCGCTGATTTTGACGCCCCGGGCCGATCCGGGGCACTTGGGCTCCGCCTCCTGGTCACCTGATCGCGACCACGGGGGCTCGACATACGGAAGGGTGGACGTGTCTGAACCAGCTTCGATTTCCTCCGGTATCGCCGAGCGCTATGCGGCCGCAATCTTCGCCATCTCCAAGGAGCAGGGCGAGCTCGCCAAGCTCGAGCAGGACGTGGACGATCTGGCGCAGGCGCTTGACGACAGCGAGGACCTGCGCGACCTGATCCATTCGCCGGTCTATGCGCGCTCCGCGCAGCAGCAGGCGATTACCGCGGTCGCGGACAAGATGGGGCTGTCGGCGTCGCTGAAGAACACGCTTGCGCTGATGGCGTCCAAGCGCCGGCTCTTCGTCCTGCCCGCGATGATCGTGCAGGTGCGCGAGAAGATCGCGGAAGAGAAGGGCGAGATGACCGCCGATGTCACTTCCGCGGTCGCGCTGACCGATGCGCAGCGCCGCGAACTTACCGACACGCTCAAGGCCAAGGTCGGCCGCGACGTGAAACTGAACACCACCGTCGACGATGCCCTGATCGGCGGACTCGTTGTCAGGGTGGGCTCGAAGATGATCGACACCTCGATCCGCTCGAAGCTCGTGTCCCTCCAGAATGCCATGAAAGAGGTCGGATAAATGGGTATCCAAGCAGCCGAAATTTCTGCGATCCTGAAGGAGCAGATCAAGAACTTCGGTCAGGACGCGGAAGTCTCCGAGGTCGGACGCGTGCTGTCCGTCGGTGACGGCATCGCCCGCGTCTACGGCCTCGACAACGTCCAGGCCGGCGAGATGGTCGAGTTCAACGACGGCGTCCGCGGCATGGCGCTGAACCTCGAGACCGACAACGTCGGCGTCGTGATCTTCGGATCCGACCGGAACATCCGCGAAGGCGACATCGTCAAGCGCACCAACTCCATCGTGGACGTGCCCTGCGGCGACGCGATGCTGGGCCGCGTCGTCGACGCGCTTGGCAACCCGATCGACGGCAAGGGCCCGATCGAGGCGTCGGAGCGCCGCGTCGCCGACGTCAAGGCGCCGGGCATCATGCCGCGGAAATCGGTGCACGAGCCGATGGCAACCGGCATCAAGGCGGTGGACGCGATGATCCCGATCGGCCGCGGCCAGCGCGAGCTGATCATCGGCGACCGCCAGACCGGCAAGACCGCCGTCGCGCTCGATGCGATGCTGAACCAGAAGAGCTACAACGAAGAGGCGGGCGACGACGAGAGCAAGAAGCTCTACTGCGTCTACGTCGCCGTCGGGCAGAAGCGCTCGACCGTCGCGCAGCTCGTCAAGAAGCTCGAAGAGACCGGCGCGATGGAATATTCCATCGTCGTCGCCGCGACCGCGTCGGACCCCGCGCCGATGCAGTACCTCGCGCCCTACACCGCGACCGCGATGGGCGAGTTCTTCCGCGACAACGGCCGCCACGCGCTGATGGTCTACGACGACCTCTCCAAGCAGGCCGTCGCCTACCGCCAGATGTCGCTGCTGCTGCGCCGCCCGCCGGGCCGCGAAGCCTATCCGGGCGACGTCTTCTACCTGCACTCGCGCCTGCTCGAGCGGTCCGCGAAGCTGAACGAGGACAACGGCTCGGGCTCGCTGACGGCGCTGCCGATCATCGAAACGCAGGGCGGCGACGTCTCGGCGTTCATTCCGACCAACGTGATCTCGATCACCGACGGCCAGATCTTCCTCGAGACGGACCTCTTCTACCAGGGCATCCGTCCGGCCGTGAACACCGGCCTCTCGGTGTCGCGCGTCGGCTCCTCGGCCCAGACCTCGGCGATGAAGTCGGTGGCGGGTCCGGTGAAGCTCGAGCTCGCGCAGTACCGCGAGATGGCGGCCTTCGCGCAGTTCGGCTCCGACCTCGACGCCGCAACCCAGCGCCAGCTGAACCGCGGCGAGCGTCTGACCGAGCTGATGAAGCAGCCGCAATATTCGCCGCTCACCAACGCCGAGATCGTCGTCGTCATCTTCGCCGGCACCAACGGCTACCTCGACAAGATCCCGACCCGTCAGGTGGGACGCTTCGAGCAGGGTCTGCTCAAGCATCTCCGCGGTCAGCACAAGGATCTGCTCGACTGGATCACCAAGGAAGATCCGAAGGTGAAGGGCGAGGCCGCCGACAAGATCAAGGCCGTGCTCGACGAATACGCCAAAGACTTCGCATAAGAGACGACCGGACCCCGCTTGATGATCGTCGATCCCTCCCGCCACGGCCTGTCCGGCCCGCGCGCCTCGCTCGAGGCGCAGGGCCGGCAATGCGGCGGGCGGCTCGGGGATGACGGTCAGGCGGTTCTGAGGATCACGCGGGGCGGCGCCCAGGCGCAGCCGAGCGGGGACCGGACGGGCCCCCGCATCCCGCGGGGTCAATCCGAAATTCGTCCGTTCGTCGGGGAGACAGTCGAGATGAGACAGTACAGCACGACCTCCGTCACGCATGCGGGGGCAGAGGGGTAGGACATGGCCAACCTCAAGGACCTCAAGACGCGGATCTCCTCGGTCAAGTCGACCAGGAAGATCACCAAGGCCATGCAGATGGTCGCGGCGGCCAAGCTCCGCCGCGCCCAGGAAGCCGCCGAGATGGCGCGCCCCTATGCGGAGCGCTTCAACGCGGTGATGGCCTCGCTCGCCTCCTCGGTGGGTGAGAGCGATACCGCGCCGCGGCTCCTTCGCGGCACGGGCTCCGATCAGACGCAGCTGCTGGTGGTGATGACGGCCGAGCGCGGCCTTTGCGGCGGCTTCAACGCCAACATCGCCAAGCTCGCCAAGCAGCACGCGACGCGGCTGCTGCAGCAGGGCAAGACGGTGAAGATCCTCACCGTCGGCAAGAAGGGGCGCGACGCGCTCCGCCGCGACTGGAGCGACCACTTCGTCGGCCATGTCGACCTCTCGGACGTCAAGCGCCTGTCCTATCCGGACGCGCAGCGCATCGCGCAGGACGTGCTCGAGCGCTTCGATGACGAGGAGTTCGACGTCGCGACGATCTTCTACTCGATCTTCCACAACGTGGTGAGCCAGGAGCCCACCGCCAAGCAGATCGTGCCCGCGCAGTACGAGCAGGAGGAGACCTCCGAAGAGAGCGGCGTCGAGGCGGACACGCCCTACGACTACGAGCCGTCCGAGGAGGAGATCCTGCGCGATCTGCTGCCGCGCGGTGTTGCGACGCAGATCTTCTCGGCCCTGCTGGAGAACGCGGCGTCCGAACAGGGCGCGCGGATGTCCGCCATGGACAACGCGACGCGCAACGCGGGCGAGATGATCGACAACCTGACGATCGAGTACAACCGCACCCGTCAGGCCGTGATCACCAACGAGCTGATCGAAATTATCTCGGGCGCCGAGGCGCTCTAACGACCGGAGACGAAAAGATGGCAAACGCGAAAGGCAAAGTGACGCAGGTCATCGGCGCCGTGGTCGACGTTCAGTTCGACGACCACCTGCCCGAGATCCTGAACGCGATCACGACCGACAACCACGGCCGGCGCCTCGTGCTCGAGGTTGCCCAGCACCTCGGCGAGAACACCGTCCGCACCATCGCGATGGACGGCACCGAAGGTCTCGTCCGCGGTCAGGAAGTCACCGACACCGGCGGCCCGATCACCGTGCCCGTCGGCAACGCGACGCTCGGCCGGATCCTCAACGTCATCGGCGAGCCCGTCGACGAGGGCGAGCCGATCGAGGCGGACGAGTACCGCCCGATCCACGGCGAGGCGCCGGACTTCAAGGAGCAGTCCACCAGCTCCGAGATCCTGGTCACCGGCATCAAGGTCATCGACCTGCTGGCGCCCTACGCCAAGGGCGGCAAGATCGGCCTCTTCGGCGGCGCGGGCGTCGGCAAGACCGTTCTGATCATGGAGCTCATCAACAACATCGCGAAGGTGCACTCGGGCTTCTCCGTCTTCGCCGGCGTCGGTGAGCGGACCCGCGAGGGCAATGACCTCTACCACGAGATGGTCGAGTCGAACGTGATCAAGCCCGACAACTTGCCCGAAAGCCAGGTGGCCCTGGTCTACGGCCAGATGAACGAGCCTCCGGGGGCCCGCGCGCGGGTCGCGCTGACCGGCCTCACGCTGGCCGAGCAGTTCCGCGACCAGTCGGGCACGGACGTTCTGTTCTTCGTCGACAACATCTTCCGCTTCACGCAGGCGGGTTCCGAGGTGTCGGCGCTTCTCGGCCGCATCCCCTCCGCCGTGGGCTACCAGCCGACGCTCGCGACCGACATGGGCGCGATGCAGGAGCGGATCACCTCGACGAAGTCCGGCTCGATCACCTCGATCCAGGCCGTCTACGTGCCCGCGGACGACCTGACCGACCCGGCGCCGGCCACGACCTTCGCGCACCTCGACGCGCAGACGGTTCTCAACCGCGCGATCTCCGAGCTCGGCATCTACCCGGCCGTCGACCCGCTCGACAGCTCGTCGCGCCTGATGGACCCGCAGATCGTGGGGCAGGAGCATTACGACGTGGCGCGTGAGGTGCAGACCATCCTGCAGCGCTACAAGTCGCTCCAGGACATCATCGCGATCCTCGGCATGGACGAGCTCTCGGAAGAGGACAAGCTCACCGTGGCGCGGGCGCGGAAGATCCAGCGCTTCCTGTCGCAGCCCTTCGACGTGGCGAAGGTCTTCACCGGCTCGGACGGCATCCAGGTGCCGCTCGAGGACACCATCGCGTCGTTCAAGGCCGTGGTGGAAGGCGAGTACGACCACCTGCCCGAAGGCGCGTTCTACATGGTCGGCGGCATCGAGGACGTGAAGGCCAAGGCCGAGAAGATGGCGTCCGACGCCGCCTGATACCGCCAGACCAGCGGGGAGCGCCCGGTGCGCTCTCCGCATGATGCAAGGAGGCCTTGAATGGCAGAGACCATGAAATTCGACCTCGTCAGCCCGGAACGCCGGCTGATGCAGGCAGAGGTCGTGTCGGTCCAGCTTCCGGGTGCGGAGGGCGACCTGACGGCGATGCCGAACCACGCGCCGCTCATCACCACGCTGCGTCCCGGCGTGATGACCGTCGAGACCGCGAAGGGCGAGACCACGCAATTCGTCGTCACCGGCGGCTTCGCCGAGCTCGGCGAGGGCCTGTCGGTGCTGGCCGAGCGGGCCCTGCCGCGCGAGGAGATGACCCAGGAACGCTATGAGGAACTCGTGACCGAGGCCGAGGAGCGCTACCGCAAGGTCAAGGAGACCTCCGAGACCGAGCCGGGCGCCGTCGACGAGGCGGCCAAGCTGCTCGCCGACATGGCGGGCATCGGCGGCCATATCGGCCTGTCGGAGCGCCAGCCGAACCTCTGACCCGGTCGCACGGAACGAGATGCTAAAAAGGCGCGTCCCCTCGGGGGCGCGCCTTTTCTGTGAACGGTGCAGAGAGATGATGCGAGGGCTCGAATTTGCCTTCGATCCTTGAGACCGACTGGAAGTCGCGCAAAAATTCATACCGGGACGCGGCACAACGATACGCCGCGTCCCGGCCCGACTTGGGGGCGGGCCTGGAGGCTTTCAGGGGTTGCAGGTTTCTCCTGTTCCCGACCGACGCCGCCGCCCGAGATAACCAAGGCTGCCGATCCCGGCGAGCAGGAGCGGCAAGCCGGCCGGTAGCGGGACCGGGGCGATGGACGGTGCCAGCGCGAGGACCTGGCCGCCCGTCGGCGAAAGGCCGTTCACGCCCACGTAGAATGTGCCATCCGATCCAATTGCCAGGCCCGTCGGGTTTTCGAGGCCGTCGAAGAGGAGTTCGACCGTTCCATCGGTCAAGATCTTGAACAGCGAACCGGTGGTGCCCGGGTTCAGAAGGCTGTCGCTATCGGTCTCGAGCGCGAAGATCTCACCGGTGCTGCCGACGACAAGGTCGATGAGGTTGGTGAAGCCAGTCGCCACGGTGGACAGATGTCCATCCGGTCGAACCGAAAGCACCCGCGCCGCACCCTCCGGGAAGGGAAAGCCTGTCAGTTCGGAGACCAGGATCGTCCCGTCCGGCGCCGTACCGATCCCGGTTGGAACCGATTGGTAGACCGGCGGACCGAAGGGCAAGGGATTCGGTGTCGGCGGGATGAAAGTCACCGGATTGACCGCGCCGTCTTCGGCGACCGACAGGATGTCGTTGCCGCCTGCGTCAGCCACGAACAGGCCGTCAGGTCCCGAAGTGAGGCCATAGGGGTTGCTGTTGCGTTCATCGTCCGGCCCACCGTCGCGCTCGAGAGCTGCGATATCGGCAATCGGGGAAACCGTCCCGCCGATCACGCGCGCGACTTGGCCAAGCAAAAGCGCATTGGAAGTACTGGCAACGAGGCCATCGCGCTGATTGGGGTCACCCCCAAAGCCGAAGACGGTATACAGGCTGCCGTTGTAGAACGTCACATCATGTACTCCCGTGGCGCCGAAGCCGCCCTCGGCGGCCAGCGACGGGAGGTTCTCTGCCACGCGCTCCCGGCTCCCCGCGCGCCACCGCGTGATCGCGCCGGTCTCACCGTATGACAGCGTGTCTCCGGCGCCCCCTATGATCGACGGGCCGGTGCCACCAGCGCCCGCTTCGGTGACGTAGAGCCAACCGTCGGCCCCGAAGGTCATGCCCCGCGGGTTGGCCAGGCCATCAAGGACGACTCCCTTGATCGACAGCGTTGCGGCCGATGCGCCACCGGCCATTCCGACAAAAAGAGAGACTATAACCCCGGCTGCCAGGGGCCGTAGCAGCCCGGTAGACCGGGCGCTCCCTTCACGAACCTGCATTGGTGCTCCTCCTAGAACACACGGCCCGCGACTCTCGCGAGCCTGTGAATAGAAGAGCACCGGGCCCGCGAGCCGAAAAGCGATTTCTGGGGTGTATGTATTACGCAGAGCAGACGAGGCGCGAAGGGTGCGGCGTCAGGCCAAGAAAGCTACGATTTTACGCAATCCGTGAGCACCCGGACGCGGCCCGCAAGGAGTTTGAACTCAAGCGGCACCGCGAAACGCAAAGGGCGGCGGGCCGGCGCGTCCTGCGCCCGCCCGGCCCCGAGATCAGAGGATGCCTTCGTAGATCGGGCCCAGGGTTTCGGTCTCGAAGAGCGAGGACACGCTGGTGCCGTTCCAGATGTTCAGGATCGATTGCGCGAACATCGGGGCCGTCGGGACGATGCGGATGTTCGGCGCGGCCTTCACCGCCTCGGTGGCCTCGATCGAGTCGGTCACGACGAGCGATTTCATCACCGAATTGGTGATCCGCTCCACCGCCGGGCCCGAGAGGACGCCGTGGGTGATGTAGGCATGGACTTCCGTCGCGCCGTGCTCCTTCAGCACCTCGGCCGCCTTGCAGAGCGTGCCGGCGGTGTCGCAGATGTCGTCCACGATGAAGCACTTCTTGCCCGCGACGTCGCCGATCACCGTCATCTCGGCGATCTCGCCGGCCTTCTCGCGACGCTTGTCGACGATCGAGAGCGGCGCGTCGATCCGCTTGGCCAGCTCGCGCGCCCGCGCCACGCCGCCCACGTCCGGAGAGACCACCATCACGTCCTGAAGCTCGCCCTTGAACTGGCTCAGGATGTCGAGCGCGAAGATCGGCGAGGCGTAGAGGTTGTCGACGGGGATGTCGAAGAAGCCCTGGATCTGTGCCGCGTGGAGATCCATCGTCAGCACCCGCTCGATCCCCGAACTCGCGATCATGTTCGCGACGAGCTTCGAGGTGATCGGCGTGCGCGCCTTGGTGCGGCGGTCCTGCCGTGCGTAGCCGAAATAGGGGATGACGGCGGTGATCCGGCTGGCCGAGGAGCGCCGCAGCGCGTCGGCCATGATCAGGAGCTCCATCAGGTTGTCGTTGGCGGGGTTCGAGGTCGGCTGGATCACGAACATGTCCTCGCCGCGGACGTTCTCGAACACCTCGACGAAGATCTCCCCGTCGTTGAACCGCTCGACCCGCGCATCGACCAGCCCGACCGACATGCCCCTGTAGAGCGACATGCGCCGCGCCACCGCTTTCGCGAGCGGCAGGTTGGCGTTACCGGAGATGAGCTTGGGTTCTATGACGGTGGGCATGAGGGGAGGTGCTCCGAAGGCGGCGGGGGAATCGGCAGGTTGCGGTGCGCTTAGCACGGCCCTACCGTCCGGCAAACCCGAAGCCCCGCAAAGGATGCCGCGATGCCGCATATCGACTACTACTTCTCGACGCTCTCGCCCTTCACCTATCTCGCAGGGCAGGGGCTCGAGGAGGTCGCAGAGAGGCACGGCGCCAGCATTACCTACAAGCCGCTCGACATCATGGCGCTCTTCGCGCGCACCGGCGGCACCCCTCCGGCCGAGCGCCACCCCTCGCGGCAGGAATACCGCGCACAGGAGATCCTGCGCCTGTCGAAGAAGCTCGGTCGCCCGATGGCGCTGAAGCCCACCTTCTGGCCGACCAACCCCGCGCCGTCCTCCTACGCTATCATCGCCGCACAGACGGCGGGCGGCGGCGATCTCGGCAAGCTCGTGCACGGCGTGCTCGCCGCCTGCTGGGCCGAGGAGCGCGACATCGCCTACGACGCCGTGGTGAAGGCGTGTCTCGCGGACGCGGGCTTCGATCCCGGCCTCGCCGATCGCGGGCTTCTCGCGGGGGCGGAGACCTATGCCACAAACCTCGAGGAGGCGGTCGCCCATGGCGCCTTCGGCTCGCCTTTCTACATCACCGATGGCGGCCAGCGGTTCTGGGGACAGGACCGGCTCGAGGATCTGGACCTGCACCTCTCCGGCAAGATCTGATGCCGGACGGGATCATCGACACCGCGCGGATCCACTGGCGCACGCTGGGTCACGGCCCGGCGCGCGCGCTCTTCCTGCATCCGGCGCTGGCGCAATCGGCGATCTGGCGCGGCATCGCCGAGGCGCTTGACGAGGAGGTCACCGCGATCGCGCCCGACATGCCCGGCCACGGCAAGAGCGCGCCATGGGAAGGTGGCGACATCCACGATCAGGTGACGGCGATCGCCGGGCAATTTCTCGAGGACGGAATGCATGTCGTCGGCCATTCCTTCGGCGCGACCGTCGCCCTGCGGCTCGCCGAGGCGCATCCCGGCCGCATCGCCACCCTCACGCTGATCGAGCCGGTGATCTTCGCCGCCGCGCGCGAGGCGGCGCCCGAGGCCTATGCGGCCAACATCGCCGCCGGCCGGCCTGCGGGCGAGGCCTTCGAGGCGGGCGATCTCGAGGAGGCGGCGCGCCTCTTCACGGGGCGCTGGGGCGGCGGGCCGGACTGGTCCGAGATCCCGGCCGAGCAGCGCGCCCGCATGGCCTCGCGCATGCCGCAGGTCATGAATTCCGGCCCGGTCCTCAACGACGACACCAAGGGGCTTCTCGCACCAGGCGCGCTCGAACGCGTGACCATGCCGACGCTTCTCGTGCGCGGCGCGGCCTCGGACCCGGTGATGGCGGGGATCTGCGCGGGCCTGCGGGCGCGTCTTCCGGATGCGCGCGAGGAAATCGTCGCGGATGCCGGCCACATGCTCACCCGGACGCATGCGGGCGAGGTGGCGGCGCTCCTCGCCCCGCACCTGCGCGCGGGCTGACCCCCGGGGCCTCCGGCGGGGATATTTGCGTCAAGAAGAAGGGGCGGGCGCGCTCAGGGACACTGACCGAGTCGCGGCTCGGTGCCCGCCCGCAGGCGCGCCAGGTTCTGGCGGTGACGCCAGAACATGAGCACGGTCATAAGGAGGCCGACCGCCAACGTGTCGGGCCGCGCAAGGAGCAGCATCCAGCCCGAGGAGAGCACCGCCGCGGTGAGCGCGCCGACGCTCGAGATGCGCGACAGGGCCACCGCTGCGATCCACGTGGCGCAGGTCAGAAGGCCGACGGGCCAGATCAGCGCGAGGAGCACGCCGAGGAAGGTCGCGACGCCCTTGCCGCCGGTGAAGCGCAGCCAGACCGGGTAGCAATGGCCGACGAAGGCGGCGAGGGCCGCGATCTGCGCCGCGTCCTCTCCGGCGAAGAGGCGCGCCGCGAGCACCGCCACCGCGCCCTTCGCCGCGTCGAGGATCAGCGTCGACGCGCCGGCGAGCTTGGAGCCCGTGCGTAGCACGTTCGTCGCGCCGATATTGCCCGAGCCGAGCGTGCGCGGATCGGCGAGCCCCATGGCGCGCGTGACGATCAGGCCGAAGGGCACCGAGCCGATCAGGTAGGCGATCGCCGCCCAGAGGATCAGCACCCATGTGGCGTTTTCCAGAACCGGCATCAGCTCGCCTCGTGAACGGGGGCCCCGGCCACCCATGTCGTCAGAACCTTACCCTGCAGCCTTGCGCCGTCAAAGGGCGTGTTCTTGGACTTCGAGCGCAGCTTGAAGCGGTCGAGGATGAAGGGCTTGTCGGCGTCGAAGAGCACGAGATCGGCGGGCGCACCCTTCGCGATCCGGCCGCAATCGAGCCCGAGGCGGCGGGCGGGGTTCAGCGACAGCGCGCGGAAGAGCGTCGGCAGGTCGAGCTCGCCCGAATGGTAGAGCCGCAGCAGCACCGGCAGCATGGTCTCGAGCCCGACGGCGCCCGAGGCGGCCTCCTCGAAGGGCAGGCGCTTGCTCTCCTCGTCCTGTGGCGTGTGCATCGACGAGATCACGTCGATCAGCCCCGTCCGCACCGCCTCGATCACCGCCTGCCGGTCGTCCTCGGACCGGAGCGGCGGCTTGACCTTGAAGAAGGTGCGGTAGTCGGCGAGGTCCATCTCGTTCAGCGTCAGGTGGTGCATCGAGGTGCCGGCGGTGACGTCGAAGCCGTTCGCCTTGGCGCGCTGCAGCGGGGGCAGGGCGCGGGCCGTGGTGATCTGGTCGGCGTGCAGCCGCGCCCCGGTCATCTCGACGAGGGCGATGTCGCGGTCGAGCCCGAGCCGCTCGGCCATGGGCGAGACGGTCGAAAGACCGCGCAGCGTCGCGAACTTCCCGGAGGTCGCGGCGCCGCCCGCCGACAGCAGAGGCTCCTGCGGGTGGCTGACGATCAGCGCGCCGAGACCCGCGGCGTAGGTCATCGCGCGCGCCAGAACCTTGGTGTCGGCGATCACCCGGTCGCAATCGGAAAACGCCACCGCCCCGGCATCCATCAGGAAGCCGATCTCGGTCATCTCGCGGCCCATCCGCCCCTTGGTGAGCGCGGCGATCGGCAGGACCCGCACGGGTGCCGCCTCGACCGCGCGGCGGCGGATGAATTCGAGCGTCTCGGGCGTGTCGATCGCGGGATCGGTGTCGGGCCGGGTGACCATGGTGGTGACGCCACCCGCCGCGGCCGCCTCTCCGGCGGTCTTGTAGCTTTCCTTGTGCCGCTCGCCGGGCTCGCAGACCTTCACGCCGATATCGACGATGCCGGGGGCGAGGAACCGCCCGCGGGCGTCGATCCGGTGGCCGGCGCGATCCTCGCTCACCTCGGGGTCCGGCGCGTCGAACACCTCGGCGATGCGGCCGCCCTCGATCAGGAGCGCGCCCTCGCGCACCTCACCCGCCTCGGGGTCGACGAGCCTCGCATTCGTGATGAGCGTGGGTCTGGTGCTCGTGGGGATCGTGGTCACGCCGCGCTCCGTTCGGATGATCTTGATGTTCGGATCACGAGGACGCCCCGACGACGAGGAAGAGGACGACGCCCGCCAGCAGCGCGAGCACCACGAGGGCGAGCGCGCGCAGGACCGGCGAGCGGCTCGCTGTGGCCGAGCCGGCCGCGCCGTCCGAGACGCTGCCCTCGGCCGATGTGCTGTGAAGCGGCGCGGCGGGCGCGGAGCGCTTCGGCTCGCCGTAGCTCCCCACGTGAGTGAGCGGCGCCTGCACGTGCAGTGTCTGCGCCGAGTGCCCGAGCGCCCGCCCGGGCAGCACCAGCACATGTCCGCTCAGCGTGTCGAGCTTCGGGCGGTCGCGCGCGAAGTCCGGCCCCTCGAGGTCGTAGGCCTGCGCCAGATACGCCGAGAGCGGCATCGTGCCGAGATCCCGCAGCGTCACGATCTCCACCTGGTCCTTGCGCAGGCTGTCTGCGCCGAGGGCATCCTGCAGCGGCCATTCGCCGGTGCCCGTCTCTTCGGAAAAGCGGGCCACCGCCTCCGCGGGCAGGTCGAGGTGGAAGACGCGGGTGACATCGCTCTCGCCCGCCGGGATGTGGATTTCCGTCATCGCTCAGCCTTTCGCTCGGGGCGCGCCGCCGGGGTCATGCCGACAGTTCCGTCGGCCGCGCGCGCAGGTTCCGCGCCAGAAGGTCCATTGCCGCCATGCGCACCGCGACGCCCATCTCCACCTGCTCCTGGATCACCGAGCGGTTGATGTCGTCGGCGAGCGTGCCGTCGATCTCGACCCCGCGGTTCATCGGCCCCGGATGCATGACGATGGCGTCCTCCTTGGCATGGCGCAGCTTTTCCGCGTCGAGCCCGTAGCGGTGGTAATATTCCCGCTCGGACGGAATGAAGCCGCCATCCATTCGCTCCTTCTGGAGGCGCAGCATCATCACCACGTCCGCATCCTTCAGGCCCTCCTCCATGTCGTGGGTGACCTCGACGCCGAATTCCTCGATCCCCGCGGGCAGGAGCGTCGGCGGCGCGACAAGGCGGACGCGGTTCTCCATCTTGTGCAGCAGCAGGATGTTCGACCGGGCGACGCGGCTATGGGCGATGTCGCCGCAGATCGCCACGGTCAGGCGGTGCAGGCGTCCCTTGCGCCGCCGTATCGTCAGCGCGTCGAGCAGCGCCTGCGTCGGGTGCTCGTGCCGCCCGTCGCCCGCGTTGATCACCGCGCAGTTCACCTTTTGGCTGAGCAGGTCGACCGCGCCCGAATTGGGATGCCGCACCACCAGAAGGTCGGGATGCATCGCGTTCAGCGTCATCGCAGTGTCGATCAGGGTCTCGCCCTTCTTGATCGACGACGCCTGCATCGCCATCGACATCACGTCCGCGCCCATCCGCTTGCCGGCAAGCTCGAAGCTCGCCTGCGTGCGCGTCGAGGTCTCGAAGAACATGTTGATCTGCGTCAGGCCCGCCAGCGCGTGGGCGTGCTTGTCGCGCTGCCGCCCGAGGGTGACGTAGCGGTCGGCGAGGTCCAGCAGCGTCTCGATCTCGTCGGGCCGGAGCGGCTCGATGCCGAGAAGGTGGCGGTGATCGAAACGCATGAGGCGAGGGCTCCGGCGGCAGACAACGGGCCGAGGTGTAGCGGCGGGGCCGCGGGGCGGCAAGGGGCGGGCATATCTCGCGATTCCGCGCGCCCCGCCGAAACCGCCCCGTTCCACCGGCAAGCGGTGCCCTGTAAGGTGGCCTCATGGATTCGGCACTCGACTGGCATACGGCGCGCGCGCTTCTCGACTGGCAGGTCGAGATGGGGGTGACGGAGGCAATCTCCGAAGCGCCGGTGAACCGCTTCGAGGCCGAAGCCGAGCGCGCCGCGCAGGCCGTCGCCGCCGCGGCAGAGACTGCGCCGCAACCCGGAGCCGCCGCGCCCGTCCCGCAGGAGGACCCCGTCGGCGACGCCGAGGCCGCGGCTGCGGCAGCGCAGGATCTCGCCGCACTCCGCGCCGCGATCGACGCCTATCCCCATTGCGAGCTGCGCCGCGGCGCCCGCAATCTCGTCTTCTGCGACGGCGCGCCCGTCGCCCGCGTGATGATCGTCGGCGAGGCGCCCGGCCGCGAGGAGGATCTCGAGGGCCGGCCCTTCGTCGGCCGTGCCGGCAAGCTCCTCGACCGGATGCTCGCCGCCATCGGCCTGGCCCGCGACGCGGAGGGCGAGGACGCCGTCTACATCACCAACGTCCTGCCGTGGCGGCCGCCCAACAACCGCGATCCGCGCCCCGAGGAGATCGAGATGATGCTGCCGTTCCTGAAACGCCACGTCGCGCTCGCGGACCCCGACATCCTCGTCATCATGGGCAACATCTCGGCGCAGGCGACGCTCGGCAAGCGCGGCATCACGCGTCTGCGCGGGCACTGGACCGAGGCCATGGACCGCCCCGCGCTGCCGATGTTCCACCCCGCCTATCTCTTGCGCAACCCCGGCGCCAAGCGCGACGCCTGGGCGGACCTGCTGTCGCTGAAGGCGCGCCTCGCCGACCCGAAAGGACCACAATGAGCCGCATCGACGAGAGCCGCGACTTCATCCCCGTCCGCATCGCCGTCCTCACCGTGTCGGATACGCGGCAATCCGAGGACGACCGCTCGGGCGACACGCTCGTTGAGCGGCTCGAGGCGGCTGGCCACACGCTTGCCGCCCGCGCAATCCTGCGCGACGAGCGCGAGGCCATCGCGGGCAAGCTGCGCGAATGGTGCGAGAGCCCCGAGATCGACGTCGTGATCTCGACCGGCGGCACCGGCCTCACCGGGCGCGACGTGACCGTCGAGGCGCACCGGGACGTCTACGAGAAGGAGATCGACGCCTTCGGGACGCTCTTCACGCTACTCTCCTACGACAAGATCGGCACCTCCGCCGTCCAGTCCCGCGCCACCGGCGGCGTCGCGAACGGCACCTACCTCTTCGCGCTCCCGGGCTCGCCCTCGGCCTGCCGCGACGCCTGGGACGGCATCCTCGCGCCGCAGCTCGACTACCGCCACCGCCCCTGCAATTTCGTGGAAATTTTCCCCAGATTGTCGGAACATCAGCGACGGAAGTGACCCGCGCTGCCGTAAAAGGGACGTGACCAGAGCTGGGAACGGCCCGTGCGCAAGGTATCTGTGCGGGCAGGGCAGAGCGCGCCAGCGACTGCGGCGCGCCCGAGGGAACGAACGACATGCGATTTCTGCGACGGAGCCTGACCGGCCTCTTCCTCATGGCGATGACGCTCGGCCTTCTGGTCTATGCCGCCGTCATCGTGCGGGACGCGGTCGAGACGCGCCTGTCGGACGAGCCGCGCATGCCTGCCCGCGAGGAGCGGGTCTTCTCCGTCAACACCGTCACAGCCGCGGCCGAGACGCTGCGGCCCGTCCTCACCGCCTATGGCGAGGTGCAGAGCCGGCGCGAACTCGAACTGCGCGCCGGCGCATCGGGCCGCATCGTCGAGCTTGCGCCCGAGATGGACGAGGGCGGGCGCGTCGAGGCGGGCCAGCTTCTCGCCCGGATCGATCCCGCCGACGCCGAGGCCGCCCGCGACCGCGCCGAGGCCGATCTGCAGGACGCGCAGGCAGAGCGCCGCGACGCCACCCGCGCGCTCGAGCTCGCCGAGGAGAACCTCGCCGCCTCCGAGGATCAGGTCGATCTCTACGAGCGCGCGCTCGCGCGCCAGCGCGACCTCTCGGACCGGGGCGTCGGCGCCACCTCCGCCGTCGAGGATGCCGAGCTGCAGCTCGCCTCCGCCCGCTCCGCGGTGATCCAGCGCCGCCAATCCATTGCCGAGGCCGAGGCCCGCATCGCCTCGTCCGAGACCGCGATCCGCCGCGCCGAGCTTGCCGTGTCCGAGGCCGAGCGCGCGCTCGCCGACACCGAGATCCGCGCGGGGTTCTCCGGCACGCTCTCCGAGGTCTCCATTGTCGAAGGCCGGCTCGTCTCCGAAAGCGAGCAGGTCGCCCGGCTCATCGACCCCGAGGCACTCGAAGTTGCCTTCCGCGTGTCCACGCAAGGCTATGCGAGGCTCATCGGCGAGGACGGTGAGCTCGGCGGCCAGCCCGTCACCGCCCGGCTCGACGTCTTCGGCACCGATCTGCTCGCCGCAGGCGCAATCGACCGCGCCGCGGGCTCGGTGGCCGAGGGCGAGACGGGCCGGGTGATCTACGCCGCGCTCGAGCGCGCGCCCGGCTTCCGCCCCGGCGATTTCGTCACCGTCGAGGTCGAGGAGGAGCCCATTCCCGGCCTCGCGCGCCTTCCCGCCACCGCGGTCGACGCGTCGAGCACCGTTCTTGCGCTGGACAGCGAGGAGCGCCTCGAAGCCATCCCGGTCACGCTCCTGCGCCGTCAGGGCGACGACATCCTCGTCGAGGCCGCGCCCATCGACGGCCGCGAGATCGTGGCGCAGCGCACCCCGCTCCTCGGTCCCGGCATCAAGGTCCGCCCGCTCGGCCCCGAGCCCGTGGCGCAGGATCCGGGCCCCGGCGTCGACGAGCTGGTCGAGCTGACCGACGAGCGCCGCGAGCGCCTCGTCGCCTTCGTCGAGGGCAGCGACGGCATGCCCGACGACGCCAAGCAGCGCATCCTCGCGCAGCTCGCGGGGCCGCAGGTTCCGGCCGAGGTCGTCGCCCGGATCGAAGCGCGGATCGGGGGCTGAGATGGCGATGCAGACGCCCGGTCCCATCGGCGGTCTCTTCGGCTACTTCACCCGCCACCGGACACTCGCCAACCTCCTGCTGATCCTGATGCTCACGGCGGGCACGTTCGCCATCCCGAACATGCGCGCGCAGTTCTTCCCCGACATCGTGATCGACGAGATCGACGTCGACGTGGCGTGGGAGGGCGCGGGCGCCGAGGACATCGACACCGGCATCGTGCAGCTCCTCGAGCCGGCGCTCGCCGCCGTCGACGGCGTCACCGAGACCAGTGCCGAAAGCCGCGAGGGCAGGGCCGAGATCGAGGTCGAGTTCGAGCCCGGCTGGGACATGGCCCGCGCCGCCGCCGACATCCAGCAGGCGGTCGACAGCGTCACCGACCTGCCGGAGGATGCCGAGGATCCCGAGGTCGGCCGCAATAACTGGTACGACCGGGTCACCGACGTCGTGGTCACCGGCCCGCTCGATCCCCAGCAGCTCTCGGGCTATGCCGATGCCTTCGTGCAGCGGCTCTTCGAGGAGGGGATCACCTCCACCACGATCCGCGGCGTCGCCGCCCCCCGCACGGTGGTAGAGGTGCCCTCGGCGAACCTTCTCGCCTACGACGTCACCCTCGAGGAGATCTCGACCGCCATCGGCCGCGAGGTGAACGCCGATCCCGCGGGCGAGGTCTCGGGCGCCAATGCCCGGGTGCGCACGGGCGTCGAAAAGCGCGGTGCCGACCAGATCGCGGGCATCGTCCTGCGCTCGAACCCGGGCGGCACCAACCTCACCGTCGGCGATGTCGCGCGGGTCCGGGTCGAGGGCGTCGACCGCGAGCGCAGCTACTACGTGGGCGAGAACCCCGCGATCTCGATCCGCGTCGATCGCACGGCGCAGGGCGACGCCATCGCGATCCAGCGCCGGGTCGAGGAGATCGCCGCGGAGGTCGAGGCCGGACTGCCGCAGGGCACCACGATCGACCTCATCCGCACCCGCGCCGACGAGATATCGGCGCGGCTCGACATCCTCATCGACAACGGGCTCGTCGGGCTCGGTCTCGTCGTCGTGCTGCTGTTCCTGTTCCTCAACGCCCGCGTCGCGTTCTGGGTCGCCGCGGGCATTCCGACCGCCATGTTCGCGGCCGTGGCGATCATGTATGCCGCCGGCATCACCTTCAACATGATCTCGCTCTTCGCGCTGATCATCACGCTCGGCATCGTGGTCGACGACGCCATCGTCGTGGGCGAGCATTCCGACGCGCTCGCCCGCCGCGGCCTCGCCCCGGCAGAGGCCGCGACGCGCGCCGCGCAGCGCATGGCGCTGCCGGTCTTCTGCGCCACGCTCACCACGATCATCGCCTTCTACGGCCTCGTCGTGATCGGCGGACGCTTCGGCGAGATGATCCGCGACATCCCCTACACCGTGATCGCCGTGCTGGCCGCGAGCCTCGTCGAATGTTTCCTGATCCTGCCCAATCACATGGCCCATGCGCTGAAGCATTCGGGAGAGCGGCACTGGTACGACATGCCCTCCCGCGTGGTGAACCGCGGCTTCCGCTGGGTGCGCGAGACGCTCTTCCGCCCGCTCATCGCGGGCGTCGTCGCCGCACGCTACGTCGTCCTCGCGGGGGTGATCGTGCTGCTCGCCGGGCAGGCCGCACTGATGATCCGGGGCGACGTGCAGTGGCGCTTCTTCAACTCTCCCGAACAGCCCTCGATCTCCGGCAACTTCGCCATGGCGCCCGGCGCGACGCGGCAGGACAGCATGGAGATGATGCGCGAGATGCAGCGCGCGACCGAGGCCGTCGGCGCCGCCTACGAGGAAGAATTCGGGCTCAACCCGGTGATCTTCGTGATGACCGAGATCGGCGGCAATTCCGGCCGCGGCCTCTCGGGCACCGAGAGCAAGGATCCCGACCAGCTCGGCGCCATCTCGATCGAGCTCGTCGAGGTCGACGCGCGCCCCTATTCGAGCTTCGCCTTCGTCGAGAGGGTGCAGGCGGAGGTGCAGCAACATCCGCTGGCCGAGACCGTGAGCTTCCGGGGATGGCGCTCGGGCCCCGAGGGCGACGCGCTCGACGTGCAGTTCTCGGGCGCCGATGCCGGGACGCTGAAAGCTGCGTCCGAGGATCTCAAGACCGCGCTCGCCCGTTTCCCCGAGGTCTCCGCCGTCGAGGACGATCTGCCCTACGACCAGGAGGAGCTGATCCTCGATCTCACCGCGCAGGGCCAGGCGCTCGGCTTCGACATCGAGAGCCTCGGCCGCACGCTCCGGGCGCGTCTCGGCGGGATCGAGGCGGCGACCTATCCGCTCGGGCCGCGCTCCGCTGAGATCCGGGTCGAGCTGCCCGAGGACGAGCTGACCGCCGACTTCCTCGAGCGCACGCAGCTGCGCCTGCCCGAAGGCGGTTACGTCGCGCTCGCCGACATCGTGCAGGTCGAGCGGCGCACCGGCTTCTCGACCGTCCGGCGCGAGAACGGCGTTCGGCTGATCTCGGTCATCGGCGACATCTCCGAGGACGACCCCCAGCGCGCCGCCGACATCATGCAGGCGCTCGAGCAGGAGATCCTGCCCGCCATCGCCAGCGAGCGGCAGGTCGACTACACGCTCTCGGGTCTCTCCGAGGACGAGGACGAGTTCCTCTCGGACGCCACGACCGGCCTCGTGCTGGTCCTTCTCGGCATCTACCTCGTTCTCGCCTGGGTCTTCGCGAGCTGGACCCGGCCGCTCGTCGTCATGGCGATCATCCCCTTCGGCCTCGTCGGCGCGATCTGGGGCCATTACCTCTGGGAGGTGCCCGCATCGATGTTCACGGTGGTGGGCCTTCTCGGCATGACGGGCATCATCATCAACGATTCCATCGTGCTGGTGACCACGATCGACGAATATGCCGAGGAGCGCGGCATGATCCCGGCCATCGTCGACGGCGCCGCCGACCGCCTGCGCCCGGTGCTTCTGACGACCCTGACCACCGTGCTCGGCCTCGCGCCGCTGCTCTACGAAGGGTCGAGCCAGGCGGAGTTCCTGAAACCCACCGTCATCACGCTCTGCTACGGGCTCGGCTTCGGCATGGTGCTGGTGCTGATGGTGGTGCCGGCGCTGCTTGCAGTAGGCGAGGATTTCGCCCGCGCCCGCGCCGCGTTCCGCCGCGGGCTCAGGCACCGCATGCGCGCACCGCGCATCGCCTTCGGGGTCGCGGCAGTTGCTGTCGTGGCGTGGCTCGGACTGACGATGGGCTGGGCTGCGGTGACGGGCGCGCTGCCTCCCCCGCTCGCAGCCCTCCTGCCCGCCACGGACGGGATCGCAGGGGCGACGCTGCTCTTCGCGGGGGGAGTTCTGGTGTTCGTGCTCGTGGCCTACGTCGCCGCGGCGCTGGTCATCGCCTTGGGCCGTCGGCGCATCGCGGGGGAGTGAGCGTGCCTCAGCCGGTGCAGCCGCGGATGTCCACGGCCTGACCGTCCGCCATCACCGTGAACCTCACCGCCGAGCGGTCGAGCGCGAAGGCGCTTCCGTCCACGTGTTCGAGCCGGGTCTCCGCGACGAGCCGGTCGCCGATGCGGGAGGCCTCGGGATCGTCGACCCAGATCGCTGGATTTCCGGTCTCGATCGCGATCTCCTCGCCGGAGCCGAGGCGTGGCATCTCGATCTCCGCGCGCAGACCCATGCCGGACCCCGCGCCCGCGCTGATGGAACAGCGCACAGCGCCGACCCCGGCCTCGCCCTCGGTGAAGGGGCGCTGCGCGAGCGCCGCGGCGATCACCGGGTCGGGTTTGGTCGCGCTCGCGGGCAGCACGCCGTCCACCCGCAGCGTCGCGGGCAGGCAGATGTCCTCGCAGACGCCGATCCGCACCTCGCCGCCGAGCCGGACGTCGCCGCCGCCCCGCGCCGTGACGACGAGGGGAAGGACAACCTCGTCCGAATAGCCGACCGAGCGCAGGCCGGAGCGGTGGAAGACATGCGGCGCCGGCCACGTGACCGACAGGGCGTCCATGTTGGACGAGCCCGACCAGTCGAACTCCGGCGGGATGCCCGCATCCCCCGGCGCACGCCAGTAGGTCTTCCACCCCGGTGCGAGCCGCAACTGCAGCGCGGCGACATGGGTGCCGTCCGCCTGGCGCCAGCCAGGACGCAAGGTCGCCGACACCACGTCCGAGAGCTGCTCGGCAACTGCGGTGAAGGGCAGGAGGGTGGCGGCGAGGGCAAGCGCTGCAAGTCTTTTCATGCAAGGACACATGTCCGGATTCCCCTCGAATGGAAAGTCACGTTCCAGAGAAGGGATGTGACGCGAGGCGCGCCGGTCACGCTGCCGGAGCGGCCTTGCACGCACCGGGGACAAAAGCCATGTTGAGTTCATGACCATGCCCCCGGAGCCCGACAAGACCCGCGATGAGTCCGTCACGGATCTCACCGGGAAGCTTCTGATCGCGATGCCCGGAATGGGTGATCATCGCTTTTCGAACGCGGTCATCTTCGTCTGCGCGCATTCCGACGAGGGCGCGATGGGCCTCATCGTGAACAAGCCCACGTCCGAGATCGACATGGCCATGCTGCTCGACCAGCTTTCGATCGAGGCCGAGGACGACCTCCACGAGGAAATGGTCCGGTTCGGCGGTCCGGTCGAGACCGGCCGCGGATTCGTGCTGCATTCGCCCGACTATTCCTCGGTCGTCACCACGCTCGAGGTGGACGAGCGCTTCCACATGACCGCGACGCTCGACATCCTCGAGGAGATCGGCCGCGGGCAGGGGCCCTCGAAACGGCTCATGTGCCTCGGCTATGCGGGCTGGGGGCCGGGTCAGCTCGAGCAGGAATTCGCGGACAACGGATGGCTCGCCTGCGACGCCACCGAGGATCTCGTCTTCACCATCCCCGACGCCCAGAAATGGCGCGCCGCGCTCTCGTCGATGGGGGTCGAGGCGGTCTCGCTCTCCTCCGAGGGCGGCCGCGCCTAGGCCCTTCGCTCAGACGACCCATTCGACACCCCAGCGCTCAGCGGTAGGGATCCTTCGGGCCCCGGTCCTCCGAGAGCGTCATCTGCCGCCGCTGCACCAGCCGTTCGATCGCGTCCGCCAGATGCACCTCCGCGATGTGGTGATCGCCGTTCGCCACCCGGGTCCGGTGCGCCTCGATCATCACATCCGCGTGAGTGCATCCGACCGGCGGTTCGAACTTGTAGGTGGCCAGCTCGATCAGCAGGCCGAGCGGATCCTTGAAGTAGATCGAATCCATGAAACCCCGGTCCTTGGGACCCGAATGGCGGATCCCCCGCGCGTCGAGCCGCTCCACCGCCTGCATCCAGACCGCCCGGCTGGTGTTGAAGGCGATGTGATGCACGCAGCCCGGATCGGTCGGCGTCCGGTCGTGCTGCGCCTTGCGATTCTCGTTTGTGAATATGGTGATGAGCCGCCCGTCGCCCGGATCGAAATAGAGATGCCCCTCGTCCGGATTGTCGAGATTGGGTTGGTCGAAGATGAAGGGCATGCCCAGCACCCCCTCCCAGAAATCGATCGAGGTCTGCCGGTCGGCGCCGGTCAGCGTGATGTGGTGCACGCCCTGGGTCTGCAGCTTCTGCATCTTTTCTCCTCCTTACCCGTGAATCGCTGCCTGCAAGCTAGGCGCGGGGCGCTCCGGGGCGAGCGGGGCCGCGTCATTAACGCGCCTTAAGCTCACCGTGGGCTACGTCTTTGCGCGAACGGCGCGTGTCCCTGCCGTTCCCAGGGCGCCGGCACGGTTACTGCCGCGCCCCCTCGATGCAGGAGGCATTGCATGACAAATGGAATGGCACGGCGCTGGGTCGCCGGTCTCGCGGCCGCGCTGGTTCTCGCGGGTCCGGGCGGCGCGTCCGAGATGTGCACGGACGATGCGATGATCGTCTTCGACGGGTCGGGATCGATGTCCGAAATCGGCTTCAACAGGCTCGGCGCGCCGCGCATCTTCGAGGCGCGCGAGGCGATCCGCAAGGCGGTGCCGGGCATCGCGGAAAGCCGCCGGCTCGGCCTGATCATCTACGGGCCGGGCGAACGGTCGGCCTGCGACAACGTCAATCTGCGCTTCTCGCCCGCCTGGGACAGTGCCGAGCCCATCATCGGCGAGGTCGAATCGCTCTGGCCCTCGGGCGCGACGCCGCTGACCGAAGCCGTGCGGCAGGCGGCCGAGGTGCTCGACTGGCGCCACCGGCCGGGCGCCGTCGTCCTCGTCACCGACGGCAAGGAGACCTGCGGCGGCACGCCCTGCGCGCTGGCCGAGGAATTCGCCCGGAGCGGCGCCGACTTCACCGTGCACGTCATCGGCTTCAAGGTGCGCGGCGACCATTTCAACCTCTCCGCGGGCAGCGACGACGGCATCGTGTCGGTGGCCCGCTGCCTCGCCGACGGCACCGGCGGGCGCTACGAGACTGCCGAGACTGCGCAGGATCTCGTGGCGGCTCTGCGCCTGACGCTCGGCTGCAACCTCTACGGATCGCTGGAGGATGGAAGCCGGCGCATCCAGTGACGAAAAGAGGCCGCGGGCAGGTTGCCCGCGACCCCAAAAGACGCGCATGGCGGGGCGGCACGCCGCCCCCAGCCAGAGATCAGTTCGGGATCTCGCCCGTCAGTCCCTCGACGTAGAAATCCATGCCGAGCAGGGTCTCGTCATCCGCGACCTCGCCCTCGGCCAGCCATGCCGAGCCGTCCTGACGGTTGATCGGTCCGGTGAACGGGTGGTACTCGCCGGAGGCCAGACGCTCCTTCAGTTCGAGCGCCGAGGTCCGCACCTCTTCCGGCACCGCGTCCGAGATCTCGCCGATCTCGACCATGCCCTCGCCGATGCCGTGCCACACCTGCTGGCTCTCCCAGCTGCCGTCGATCACCGCCTGCACGCGGTCGATGTAATAGGGCGCCCAGTTGTCGATGATCGACGACACCCGCGGCGACGGCGCGTATTCCGACATGTCCGAGGCCTGCCCGAAGGTGATCACGTCGCCCGCCTCCTGCGCGGCCGCCTGTGGCGCGGTCGAGTCGGTGTGCTGCAGGATCACGTCGTTGCCGTTCTCGATCAGAGCGCGGGCGGCGTCGGCCTCCTTGGCCGGATCGAACCAGGTATAGGCCCAGACGATGTTGAACTCGACGTCGGGGTTCACCTCCTTGGCGTGCAGATAGGCCGAGTTGATGCCGCGGATAACCTCGGGGATCGGGAAGGACGCGATGTAGCCGATCTTGTTGGTCTCGGTCATCGACCCGGCGATATGCCCCTGGATCGCGCGGCCCTCGTAGAAGCGCGCCGAGTAGGTCGAGAGGTTGTCGGCCGTCTTGTAGCCGGTGGCGTGCTCGAACATCACGTCCGGGAATTTCGAGGCGACCTCCACCGTCGGGTCCATGAAGCCGAAGGACGTCGTGAAGATGATGTCCGCCCCCGACAGCGCCATCTGCGTGATCGCGCGCTGGGCGTCCGCACCCTCGGGCACGCTCTCCTGATAGACCGTCTCGACCTGGTCGCCGAAATGCTCCTCGACGGCGAGCCGCGCCTTGTCGTGCTCGTAGGTCCAGCCGCCGTCGCCGATCGGCCCGACATAGATGAAGCCCGCCTTGACGGGCTCGTCCTGGGCCATGGCGGCGGGTGCGGCCAGCGCGATCGCGGCGCTCGCCAGTAGGGTTCTGCGGTTCATGAAAGGTCTCCCCTGTCGTCCTGTGTATTTCGGAGCGGATCATCGTCGCGACGAGGCGCGGTTGGCAAGACCGACGTGGATGACACCCGCCGGAATCGCAACGATTTCAACGCATATGGGTAATCCAGCGGCAGCCACCGCGTCCACTCGGTCACTGGCTGGCGTGGAACGGCCGGCCGAGCGAGGCGGGCGCGCCGTGCACGCCGCGCGCCGAGATGACGACGAGAACGAGGATCGTGACGAGGTAGGGCGAGGCCGACAGGATCGCGACCGGTACCTGCGCGCCCGCCGCCTGCAGGTTCAGCTGCAGCACCGTAACGCCCCCGAAGAGATAGGCTCCGACCAGCACCCACCAGGGCCGCCACGATGCGAAGACCACGATGGCGAGCGCGATCCAGCCCGCCCCCGCCGTCATTCCTTCCGTCCATTGCGGCACCCGCACGAGGCTCAGATATGCGCCGCCAAGGCCCGCGCAGGCCCCGCCGAAGGCGATGGCGGCGAGCCGGATCCGCACGACCTTGTAGCCGAGCGCGTGCGCGGCATCGTGGTTCTCTCCGGCGGCCCGCAGGATCAGGCCCGCCCGCGTGAACTTGAGGAACGCCCAGACGGCCGCGACGAGCGCGAGCGAGAGGTAGACCATCAGGTCGTGGCTGAAGACCATGCGCCCGAGCACCGGGATGTCCGAGAGCGGCCCGAGGTCGAGCTTCGGCAGGGTCGGGGACTTCATCCCCTCGTAGGGCTTGCCGATCAGCGCCGAAAGCCCGAGCCCGAAGAGCGTGAGCCCGAGACCCGTCGCCACCTGGTTCGACAGGAAGAGCTGCGTCAGCACCCCGAAGGTGAGCGACAGGACCGCCGAGGCGAGCGCGGCCGCGGCAAAGCCTGGCCAAGCGCTGCCGGTGTTCACGCCGACCGCAAAGCCCACCACCGCGCCGGTGATCATCATGCCCTCGACCCCGAGGTTCAGAACGCCCGACCGCTCGACCACCATCTCGCCGATCGCGGCGAGCAGGATGGGCGTCGCCGAGACCATGACCGAGGCGACGAGCAGGACGAGGCTGATCGATCCGAAATCCATCACGCGGCCTCTCTCTTGCCGATGCGCAGGCGATAATTGGTGAAGACGTCGACGCCGAGCAGGAAGAACAGCAGCATCCCCTGGAAGAGCTGGATCGACGCGCCGGGCACGCTCAGCATCAGCTGCGCGAGCTCCCCGCCGATATAGGTGAGCGCCATCAGAAGCCCCGCGAGCAGGATGCCCACCGGGTGCAGCCGCCCGAGGAAGGCGACGATGATCGCCGTGAAGCCGTAGCCCGAGTTGAAGTCGATGCTGATCTGACCCGCCGGCCCCGAGACCTCGAAGAGCCCCGCGAGCCCGGCCAGCGCCCCCGCCGTGCCGAGGCAGAAGATCACCACCCGCGCCGGGTTCACGCCCGAGAACCGCGCCGCCCGCGGCGCCTCGCCCGAAAGGCGGATGTTGAAGCCCTGAATGTGCCGCGTCAGCAGCACGTAGGCGAGGATCACCGCGATGAAGGCCGCGACGACACCCCAGTGCATGCCCGTGCCCGCGACGAGGTCGCGGTTCGCGCCCGCGTCCCATTGCTGGAAGTTGCGGCTGCCCGGAAAGCCGCGGCCTTCGGGGTTGCGCAGAAGGCCCGAGGAGACCGAGGCGAGGATCGACTCGGCGACATAGACCAGCATCAGCGACACGAGGATCTCGTTGGTGCCGAAGCGCGTCTTGAAGAAGGCCGGGATCATCGCCCAGGCCCAGCCGCCCAAGGCCCCCGCGAGGATCATCAAAGGAAAGATCAGCACGCTTTCCGAGGGGTAGAACATCAGCCCCGCGCCCGCGCCGCAGATCGCGCCCATGATGTACTGGCCCTCGGCGCCGATGTTCCAGACGCCCGCGCGAAACCCGAGCGACAGCCCGATCGCGATCAGGATCAGCGGCCCCGCCTTCACCAGAAGCTGCGGCCGCGAATAGGACGCGAATTGCGGGTTGAAGAGCGGATCCCAGAAGATCGTCCGGATCGCCGCCACCGGATCGGTGCCGAGCAGCGCGAACATCGCGCCGCCCACGATCATGGTCAGCAGCACCGCCGCGACGGGGGCAAGGAAGGTCCAGGTCCGCGACGGCTGCGGGCGTTTCTCGAGGGTGATCATCGGCGCATCCCTCCGGGCGTCGGTGTGGCGGAGAGGGCGGGATATGAGTATTTTTGCCAAGAAGAAGCAGGGACGCGGTCAACCATGGACATGGGCCACCTCCATGTCGTGCGCGCCGCCCATCATCAGGCCGATCTTCTCCAGCGACAGCTCCGCCACGGGCCGGGCGGGCGAGAGCCGCCCCTCGTTGAGTGCCGCGAACCGGTCCGAAATCTCCATCAGCTCGTCGAGGTCCTGGCTGATCACGAGGATCGCCGCGCCGTCCGCCGCGAGGTCGAGCAGCGCCTGACGGATCGCCGCGGCGGCAGCGGCATCGACGCCCCAGGTGGGCTGGTTGACGACCAGCACCTCGGGCCGCTGCAGGATCTCGCGCCCGATCACGAATTTCTGCAGGTTCCCGCCCGAGAGCGCGCGTGCCGGCACATGCGAGCCCGGCGTGCGGACGTCGAAGCGCTCGATCACGCGGCCTGCGAAGTCCCGCGCGCGGGACCAGTCGAGAAAGCCGTTCGAGACGAGCCCCTCGCGCCGCGACGCGGTCAGTACGCCATTCTCGACGAGGCTCATGTTCGGCGCCGCGGCATGGCCGAGCCGTTCCTCGGGAGCCGAGAGGAGCCCGCCTTCCCGGCGCGCGATCGGCCCGTCGCGGCTGACATCCGCGCCCTTCAGCGCCACCGTTCCCCGCGGCGACAGCCGCTCGCCGGAGAGCGCCGCGAGAAGCTCGTCCTGTCCGTTGCCCGCGACCCCGCCGATGCCGAGGACCTCGCCGCGGCGCAGCTCGAACGACACCTCCCGCAGCGGCGTGCCGAAGGCGCCGGGCGCGGGCAGGCTCAGCCCCGTCACCTCGAGCGCCATCTCGCCCGGCGCGTGGGCCCGCGCCTCGGGGGCGGCAAAGCTCGCGCCCACCATCATCTCGGCAAGCTCGCGCGAGGAGGTCTCGGACGGCGTGCAGGTCGCCACGACCTCGCCCCGCCGCAGGATCGTCGCGGTGTCGCAGAGCGACCGGATCTCGCCCAGCTTGTGGGAGATGTAGAGGATCGAGCGGCCCTCGGCCTTCAGCTGCCGCAGCGTCGAGAACAGGATCTCGACCTCCTGCGGCGTCAGCACCGATGTCGGCTCGTCCATGATCAGCAGCCGCGGCTCCTGCAGCAGGCAGCGCACGATCTCGACCCGCTGGCGCTCGCCGGCGCTGAGCGTGCCGACTGTGCGGAAGGGATCGAGCGGCAGCCCGTATTCCTCCGACACGTCGCGGATGCGCTGCGCGAGCTCGCGGCTTTTCGGCGGAGTTTCCATGCCGAGGGCGACGTTCTCGGCCACGGACAGCGCATCGAAGAGCGAGAAATGCTGGAACACCATCGCGACGCCCGCCCGGCGCGCCTCGGACGGCTCGCCCGGGGCAAAGGCCCCGCCGTTCAGGCTCATCGTCCCCGCATCGGGCCTCACCAGCCCGTAGATCATCTTCACGAGCGTCGACTTGCCGGCGCCGTTCTCCCCGAGCAGCGCATGGATCTCGCCCTGACCGATGTCGAACGAGACGTCGCTGTTGGCGACGACGCCGGGATAGGCCTTGGTCAGGCCCCGGAGGCTGAGGAGTGGCTCGTCCACTGATCGCTGTCCCTGTCGTTTTTCCTCGCGAGTAGATCGGTGGCGACCCCGAGCGCAATGGCCTGCGGGTGCTTGCCGAGCGATTTCTGCCCGATAGGGCAGCAGATGCGCGCAATTTCAGCGTCACTGTGACCCAGCGCCGACAGGCGGCTGCGGAAGCGCGCCCACTTCGTATCGGACCCGATGAGGCCCGCAAAGCCGAAGCCGCGCGCCAGAAGCCCGTGGCAGAGCACAAGGTCGATCTCGTGGCTGTAGGTCAGAACGAGGTGCCAGGCCTCGCCCGGTGCGAGCCCCACGGCGCGCGCGGGATCTGGGGCGGGCAGGACCCGAACGCCCTCTGGCACTTCCTCCGGGAACCTGTCGGGCGCCGTGTCGATCCAGGTGATCGCGAAGTCGGGCAGGGGGGAGAAGACCGACACGAGCGCCCTACCCACATGCCCCGCGCCCCAGATCCAGAGCGGCACGGACGCCTCCTCGACGTGTTCGACGAACCACGCGCCCACGAGCTGAGGGGCGATCCGCGCGCCCCGCGCCCGTGCCGCGTCCTTCAGCCGACGCACGGCCAGAGGCTCCGCGCCTTGCCCCCGGGCGATCACTGGTCCCGCGAGCGCCGCCACCGCGCCCGCGTCCCAGACTTCCGTCAGCAGCGTCACCGCGCCGCCGCAGCATTGGCCGAGAGAGGGCCCGAGCGGATGCCGCGTCAGCCCGCGCCGCGCGAACGCCTCGCGCGCCGCCTCGTATTCCAGCGCCCCGCCGCCGATCGTGCCCGATTGCCCGCCCGCCCAGACGAGCATCGCAGCGCCGACCTCCCGAGGTGCCGAGCCGTGCACCTCCGCAACCACGATGCGGGCGACGCGGCCGTGCCGCGCCACCGCATCGCGAAGCGCGGCGAGGTCAAACCCCATCGCGCACCCGCTCCATCGCCGCAAGCACCCGCTCGGGCGTCGCCGGCGCGTCGAGCGCGGGGTATCCCGGCCCGCAGGACGCCACCGCATCCGAGAGCGCGAGGAAGGCCGAGATCCCCAGCATGAAGGGCGGCTCGCCCACGGCCTTCGAGCGGTAGATCGTGTCCTCGCGGTTCTGCCCGTCCCAGAGCGCGACGTTGAAGACGCGCGGCCGGTCGGCGCAGGCGGGGATCTTGTAGGTCGACGGCGCATGGGTGCGCAGCCGGCCCTCGCCGTCCCAGACGAGCTCCTCGGTGGTCAGCCAGCCCGCGCCCTGCACGAAGCCGCCCTCGATCTGCCCGATGTCGATCGCCGGGTTCAGCGAGGCGCCGGCGTCGTGCAGGATGTCCGTGCGCAGGATCCGGTACTCGCCGGTCAGCGTGTCGGCCACGACCTCCGAACAGGCCGCGCCGTAGGCGAAGTAGAAGAACGGGCGTCCCTGGCCGCGCAGCCGGTCCCATTCGAGCTTCGGCGTGCGGTAATAGCCCGTCGCCGACAGCGACACCCGGCCCTCGTAGGCGAGATTCGCCGCCTCGGCGAAGCTGTAGCTCTCCGTACCCACATGCACGCGGCCCTCCTCGAAGCGCACCGAGGCCGGCTCCGCCTGGTGCCGCTCGCCGAGGAACTCGGCCATCCGGTCCCGGATCGTGTCGCAGGCGGCCTTCACCGCCATGCCGTTGAGATCCGAGCCCGAGGAGGCCGCCGTGGCCGAGGTGTTCGGCACCTTGGCGGTATCGGTCGCGGTGATCTTGACCGCACCCATGTCGATGCCGAACCGGCTCGCCGCCACCTGCGCCACCTTCTGGAACAGGCCCTGTCCCATCTCGGTGCCGCCGTGGTTCATCCGCACCGAGCCGTCCTGGTAGACATGCACCAGCGCGCCCGCCTGGTTGAGATGCGAGAGCGTGAACGAGATCCCGAACTTCACCGGCGTCAGCGCGATGCCCTTCTTCAGGACCGCGTTCTCGGCGTTCCACTCCCGCACCGCCGCGCGCCGCCCGGCATAATCGCACTCCGAGGCGAGCCGGTCCGTCATCCCGTGCAGGATGAAATCCTCGACCGCCATGCCGTAGGGCGTCGTCTGCACGCCCTGCGGGACCGCGGGCGGGCCGTCCTCGGGCACGGTGCCCACGGCCCCGCGCGAGGCCACGTCGATCGTGCTATCCCCCGGAAGGTCGGGCTCCGGCTTCTTCTTGGCGGAAATACTCTCGGGGGGCGCGGGGGGCGGACAGCCCCCCGGCGCGTCCATCTCCGCGTAGTAGTTCCGCCGCCGCAGCTCGAGCGGGTCGAGCCCGAGCACGTGCGCGGCGTGATCCATCACCCGCTCCATTCCGACCATCCCCTGCGGGCCGCCGAACCCGCGGAAGGCCGTCGCGCTCTGGGTGTTGGTCTTGAGCCGGTGGCTCTCGATCCGCGCGGTCGGCAGGTGATAGGCATTGTCGGCGTGCAGCATCGCCCGGTCGGCGACCGGGATCGACAGGTCCTGCGCCCAGCCGCAGCGGGCGAATTGCTCGAACTCGACCCCGAGGATGCGGCCGTCCGCGTCGAAGCCCGCGCGGTAGTCGATCCGGAAATCGTGCCGCTTGCCGGTGATCGTCATGTCGTCGTCGCGGTCGTAGCGCATCCGGCAGGGCCGCCCCGTCACCTGCGCCGCCACCGCGCAGGCGACCGCGAGCGCGTTGCCCTGGCTCTCCTTGCCGCCGAAACCGCCACCCATGCGCCGCGTCTCCACGCGCACCGAATGCATCGGCAGGCCGAGCGCGTCGGCGACCTTGTGCTGGATCTCGGTCGGGTGCTGGGTCGAGGAATGCACCACCATCTCGCCGTCGTCCTGCGGCAGCGCAAGCGCGGCCTGACCCTCGAGGTAGAAATGCTCCTGCCCGCCGATCTCGATGCTGCCCTCGATCACGTGCAGGGCGCCGTCGATCGCCTCGCCCGCATCGCCCTTCTCCCAGATCCGCGGCCCGTCCTCGAAGCGCGACTCGGCGGCAAGCGCTTCGTCGATGGTGAGGAGCGCGTCGCGCTTCTCCGTCTCGACCACCGCCTTCCGCGCCGCCTTGCGCGCCGCGAGATGCGATGTCGCGACGACGAGAAACAGGGGCTGGCCGAGATAATGCACGTCTCCCTCGGACAGCAGCGGCTCGTCATGGATCGAAGGCGAGACGTCGTTGGCAAAGGGCAGGTCGGACGCTTCCAGCACTGCGACCACGCCCTCGGATTGCCGCACCGGGCCGAGGTCGAGCGAGGTGATCCGCCCCGAGGCAATCGGGGAGAGCCCGAAGGCGAGGTGCACGCAGTTCGCCGGGGCGGGGATGTCGTCGACATAGCGCGCGGCGCCGGTCACGTGCAGGCGCGCGGCGTCGTGGGGCAGGGGCTTCGCGACGCTCATGGGCTCACCTCCAGCACGTGGGTCTCGGCGCCGAGATCTTCCAGAAGATAGCGCGACAGCATGTTGCGCGCCGCCGCGAGCCGGTACCCGGCCGAGGCGCGCATGTCGGTCATCGGCTGGAAGTCCTCCTCCCAGACGTCCTGCACCGACGCAGCGGCACTCTCGTCCCAGCGCTGGCCGATCAGCGCCGTCTCGACGGCGCGTGCCCGCTTCGGAATCGCCGCCATGCCGCCGAAGGCGATCCGCGCCGCGCTCACGCGGCCCTCGGTGACCTCGATGTCGAAGGCACCGCACACCGCCGAGATGTCCTGGTCGAAGCGCTTCGAGAGCTTCCAGACCTTCATCCGCGGCGCGGAGCGCGGCAGGGTCACCGCCTCGACGATCTCGCCCGGAGCGCGGTCCTGCTTGCCGTAATCGAGGAAGAACTCCTCGATCGGCATCTCGCGCCGTCCGCCGGCATGGGCAAGATGCAGCGTCGCGCCGAGCGCGATCAGCGCCGGCGGGTTGTCCCCGATGGGCGAGCCGTTGGCGATGTTGCCGCCGATCGTCGCCGCCGCGCGCACCTGCCCGCCGCCGTAGCGCCGGATCATCTCGGCGTAGGAGGGGTGATGCTCGCGCATCGCCCGGTAGACCCGGTCCATGGTCACGCCCGCGCCGATCCGGATGTCGTCCGCGCCGACCTCGATCTCTTGCAGGTCGCGGCAGCGACCCAGGAAGATCAGCTCCTCGAGCTCCCGCAGATCCTTGGTGACCCAGAGCCCCACATCGGTCGCACCGGCAACCAGGGTCGCCTCGGGCCGCTCGGCATAAAGCTTCAGCAGATCGTCCAGGCCCTCGGGCGCCTCCGCCAGCGCCGCCGCCCCGGGGGCGGCGTCCCGCATCCAGTCCGGCACCGGCACCTCGGCCGCATCCTCGGCGGCACGCACGATGGGCGCGTAGCCGGTGCAGCGGCAGAGATTGCCCGCAAGCGCGTCGTCGTGGCTCCGCTCGCCGTTCAAATGCGCCGCGGCCATGGTGGTGATGAATCCGGGCGTGCAGAAGCCGCACTGGCTGCCGTGCCGCGCGATCATCGCCTCCTGCACCGGATGCAGCGCGCCCTCCGGCCCGGCGATCCCCTCGACCGTGCGCACGGCCTTGCCGTGAAGCTGCGGCAGGAACAGGATGCAGGCGTTCAGCGCCTTGGCGCCGCTCTCGTCCGTGACGATGACCGAGCAGGCGCCGCAATCGCCCTCGTTGCAGCCCTCCTTCGTGCCGGTGAGCCCCCGGCTGCCGCGCAGCCAGTCGAGCAGCGTCCCGGTCGGCGAGACGCCCCGCAGCGTGACACTCTCTCCGTTCAGAAGAAAGTCGATGTCCATGATGAAACCCGCCGCGTTACCGATCGCCCGTGGGGTCGCGCGCCCTCGATGCGGCGTAGAAGGCGGCGGGCCGGTCGTTGTTCGAGACCGGAGGCTAGAAGCCGGTGCCGCGTCGATGCAAGGAAAAAATCGGCGCACGCCGCCCTGGCGACGCGCGCTGTGCCTGCCGTGCAGGCAATGGTCACTCCGTCGCGGCGTCGCCCTGGAGCGCCTCGCCGGTGTTCTCGACCGCCTGGCCGACATTCTCCTGCGTGTTCTCGAGGGCCTCCTCGCCTTCCGGCGAGAGCTGGATGAAGCCAAGCCAAACCAGAACCACCAGCACGACGATGACGAGCACCACCAATCCGACAAGCCGTCCCATGACCCAAATCCTCTGCAAGCCTGATCTTACACAATCGTAACGCGGGGTTTTGCGCAGACGTTCCGCCGATGACCTGAGGTCACTAAGCCATTATTGTGACACAGTTATGCCCCAATGCGGGCCTCGCCCGGGATCCGAAAAGCCTTGTTCCCGGCGGTGACGAATGTGCCGAGCCCCACTTATTCGACGGAACAAGTCCAGTTACGGGTGGTTCGCAGTTACCAACAGTCGAGAGTGAGTACATGAAAAGCCTTATTTCGGGCGCCACAATTGCCGTCGCCCTTGCGACGTCGGCATCGGCCGCCTCGATATCCTACCAAGAATTTTCCTACGAAACGTATCAATCCAAGACTGCCAAGGCCGCAGCGATCGAGGATTTCGACGACCCCTCCAGCCTGAGCTACAGCTACGCTGGCGGTGCTTACAGGGGAAACGGGGAGGCCAGGACCTACGGGGAGCTCTCCGGACCCATCGGCACGTCCGTCGGGACATTCAGCACGTATGGCGACGGGGTCGGCAGCGGCAACAGCTGCCGCAGGTTCAGGGCTCCCGGATCGATGACCTGCAGCTCCATTGCGCTTCAGGACGGCAGCGACATCAACGGCCAGGGCGGCATCACGTCTTCGGGTGGCCAAGCGCTGAACTCCAACGACACGCTCGGCTTCACGTGGGACGTGTTCCTGCCCGGCAAAGCCTTGTTCACGAGCGTGATCTTCGCACTTCGCGATGCGGCGGATGCTGGCGCGGGCCTGACGGTCTCGGTGGATGGCGAGAAGGGGAAATGGTTCTCCAAGGCCGCCAGCGACGACCGCCAATTGTGGGAAATCGTGTTCGACAAGCCGATGAGTGCGGCCCGGATCCTGATCACCCACAGCAAGACCAACGACTCGTTTTCGCTCGATGGCGCAGCGGTCATGTCGAGCGCGGCGACACCCTCTGTAAGTGCCGTTCCGCTTCCTGCCGGGGGGCTCATGCTGCTCGGCGCCCTCGGCCTGTCGGCCGGGATCGCGCGGCGTCGCAAGGCTGCCTGACTCATCGCGCCCGCCGGTCCGAAACCGGTGGGCGCAACTTAAGCGTCCAAACCTTTCGCGGCGCAGGCATGCCACTTAACCAGGGTGCATGTGCCGACGGTGCTGGACGGGTGCGGGCCTGCAAAACCTCTGCCCCTCTCCGGACCTCTTGTTCGGCGTGAGCTCCGCCAGCATCCAGTCCATTGTCGACTGTAAGAAGGATCGACGCTACACCGAACCTCCGCCGGCGACGCGTCCGTGCTACCATGACGAGCACCGCCGATCCGGCAAGTTGTCCGCTGCTGCGGCGATGTCTCGCCTTAATTATGCCACAATTGAGACCCAAAAGGGTTGAATATGGCCCTGCGAGGGCCACATTTCGTCTCGGGTTCAAGATCCCCAGCCTCTCGTGAGTTGCGAAAAGTTTATGTTTTACGAGTGGTTGTCAGTGACCGACCTTTTATGAGTGTAGACCATGAAGAGCCTTTTCTGTGGCGCCATAATTGCCGTCGCCATGGCGACGTCCGCATCGGCAGCCTCCATCACCCACGAGTCGTTCTCTTTCGAAAAGCACCAGGCCAAGACGGCGAAGGCCGCCGCTTTCGAGAATTTCGACGATCCCTCCACCCTGAACTACACCTTCGCGGGCGGCACGCCCGGAAGCCGAAGCGCATCGAAGTCCTACGGCGAGATCGCCGGATCCATCGGCACCTCCGTCGGTACATTCCGCACGCACGGATCGGGTGTCGGCAGCGGCAGCACCTGCGCCAGGTTCAGTTCGGCCGGGACCCGGTCGTGCAATTCCATCGCGCTGCAGGACGAGCGGGCGATCAACGGCCAGGGCAACATCACGTCGACGAAGGGAGGCAAGGCGCTGAACTCCAACGACACGCTCGGCATGGTCTGGGATGTCGTCCTGCCCGGCAACAAGAAGTTCACGAGTGTCGTCTTCGCGATCCGCGACGCGGCCGATGCCGGTGCGTCGCTGGCGGTTTCTGTGAATGACGGAGAGGCGACGACCTTCTCCAAGGGCACCAATAATAACCGCCAGTTGTGGGAGATCGTCTTCGACAAGCCGATGAGTTCGGCCCAGATCCTGCTCGCCAACAGCAAGACCAACGACGCCTTCACGATCGACGGCGCCGCGGTCATGGTGAGCGCGGTGCCGCTTCCGGCCACCGGGCTCATGCTGCTCGGCGCGTTCGGGCTGACGGCCGGGATCGCGCGGCGCCGCAAGGCAGCCTGACAACGCAACCCGCCGGTACGCCACCGGCGGCCGCTGTTGCACGCCCCCGAAGGCTCTTTCGCGGCGCAACCATACCACATATCGTGGGTGCATGAGCAGCGCCCCCCGATTCATCCATCTCCGCGTCCATACCGAATATTCCCTTCTCGAAGGCGCCGTGCGGCTGAAGAAGCTGCCCGGCCTCTGCGAGTCGATGGGCATGCCGGCAGTCGCCGTCACCGACACCAACAACCTCTTCGCCGCGCTCGAATTCTCGGTGGGCGCGGCGGGCGCGGGCATCCAGCCCATCGTCGGCTGCCAGATGGACCTGCGCTACGTCGATCCGCAGCAGGGCGAGCGCCCCCGCGATCCCGCCCCCGTCGTTCTCCTCGCCCAGTCCGAGCGCGGCTACGAGCACCTGATGAAGCTCAACTCGTGCCTCTACCTGCGCGGCGACGGCGAGAAGGGGCACATCACGCTGGGCGAGCTCGAGGCCCATTCCGAGGACATCATCTGCCTGACCGGCGGCGCCGACGGCCCCGTGGGCATGCTCCTGCGGCAGGGCAGCCGCGGCGCCGCCGAGGCGCTGCTCGTGCGCCTCCACGCCGCCTTCCACGACCGCCTCTATGTCGAGCTGCAGCGCCACCCCGGCGAGGGCGGCGCGCCCGAGAAGGAAGTGCAGACCGAGCGCGGCTTCGTCGAGATGGCCTACGAGATGGGCCTGCCGCTCGTCGCCACCAACGACGTGCACTTCCCCAAGACCGAGATGTACGAGGCGCACGACGCGCTCCTCTGCATCGCCGACGGCGCCTATGTGGACCAGCAGGACGAGCGCCGCCGCCTGACCCCGCAGCACTACTTCAAGTCGCCGCAGGAGATGGTGACGCTCTTCGCCGACCTGCCCGAGGCCGTCGAGAACACCGTCGAGATCGCGCAGCGCTGCGCCTTCAAGGTCTACAAGCGCGACCCGATCCTGCCGCGCTTCGCCGACGACGAGGTGGACGAGCTGCGCCGCCAGGCGAACGAGGGCCTGAAGAACCGCCTCGCCGTGATCCCCCATGCCGTGCCGGTCGAGGAGTACCAGAAACGCCTCGATTTCGAGCTCGGCATCATCGAGGGGATGGGCTTTCCGGGCTACTTCCTGATCGTCGCCGACTTCATCAAGTGGGCGAAGGAGCACGACATTCCCGTCGGTCCGGGCCGCGGCTCGGGCGCGGGCAGCCTCGTCGCCTACGCGCTGACGATCACCGACCTCGATCCCCTGCGCTACTCGCTGCTCTTCGAGCGGTTCCTGAACCCCGAGCGGGTCTCGATGCCGGACTTCGACATCGACTTCTGCATGGACCGCCGCGAGGAGGTCATCCGCTACGTCCAGGAGAAGTACGGCCGCGATAAGGTCGGTCAGATCATCACCTTCGGTGCGCTCCTCTCCAAGGCCGCGGTGCGCGACGTCGGCCGCGTGCTGCAGATGCCGTTCATGCATGTGGACCGCCTGTCCAAGATGATCCCGGTCGAGGGCGTGAAACCGGTCTCGATCGAGAAGGCGCTGAAGGACGAGCCGCGCCTCGCCGAAGAGGCCCGCAAGGAGGAGGTGGTCAACCGCCTCCTGACCTACGGACAGCAGGTCGAGGGGCTGCTCCGGAACGCCTCGACCCACGCCGCGGGCGTGGTGATCGGCGACCGGCCGCTCGACCACCTCGTGCCGCTCTACCAGGATCCGCGCTCGGACATGCCGGCGACCCAGTTCAACATGAAGTGGGTCGAGCAGGCGGGTCTCGTGAAGTTCGACTTCCTCGGCCTCAAGACGCTCACCGTCATCCAGAACGCCATCGACCTGATCCACAAGTCGGGGCGCGACCTGCACGTCTCGGCGGACGGGCAGACGATCTACGAGCCCTTCGACGGCGCCGAGAACGACATCGGCCAGATCCCCCTCGACGACGAGGTCACCTACGAGCTCTACGCGAAGGCCAAGACCGTCGCGGTGTTCCAGGTGGAAAGTTCGGGCATGATGGATGCGCTGAAGCGCATGAAGCCCACCTGCATCGAGGACATCGTCGCGCTGGTGGCGCTCTACCGCCCGGGCCCGATGGAGAACATCCCGGTCTATTGCGACGTCAAGAACGGCAAGCGCGAGCGCGCGGGCATCCATCCCTCCATCGACCACATCCTCGACGAGACGCAGGGCATCATCGTCTATCAGGAACAGGTGATGCAGATCGCGCAGGAGATGGCGGGCTACAGCCTCGGCGGCGCCGACCTTCTGCGCCGCGCGATGGGCAAGAAGATCCAGGAGGCGATGGACGCCGAACGCCCCAAGTTCATCGAGGGCGCCAAGGCCAACGGCGTCGATCAGGACAAGGCGGTCGAGGTCTGGCACCTGCTCGACAAGTTCGCGAATTACGGCTTCAACAAGTCCCACGCCGCCGCCTATGCCGTGGTCAGCTACCAGACCGCGTGGCTCAAGGCGAACCACCCCGTGGAATTCATGGCCGGCGTCATGAACTGCGACATCCACCTCACCGACAAGCTCGCGATCTATTTCGAGGAGGTGAAGAAAGGCCTCGAACTGCCCTGGGTCGCGCCTTGCGTGAACCGCTCGATCGAGACCTTCGACGTGGTGAACGGAGAACTGGTCTACGCCCTCGGCGCGCTCAAGAACGTCGGCCTCGACGCGATGCGGCTGGTGGTCGAGGGCAGGGGCGATCAGCCCTTCGCGACGCTCTACGATTTCGCCCGCCGCGTGGACCTCAAGCGCGTCGGCAAGCGCCCGCTCGAGATGATGGCCCGCGCCGGGGCCTTCGACCAGCTCGACCGCAACCGCCGCCGGGTCTTCGACAGCCTCGATGCGCTGGTCGCCTATTCCGCCGCGGTGCACGAGCAGAAGAACAGCAATCAGGTGTCGCTCTTCGGCGATGCGGGCGACGATCTGCCCGAGCCGCGCCTGCCACCGGTGAACGACTGGCTGCCGGCCGAGCGGCTGTCCGAGGAATTCAAGGCGGTCGGCTTCTACCTCTCCGGCCACCCGCTCGACGATTACATGGCGCCGCTCAAGCGCCGTCAGGTGATGACGCTCGACGAGGTGCAGCGGAAAGCGGAGGCCCAGCCCTTCCTCGCCAAGATGGCGGGGGTGGTGGCGGCCCGGCAGGAGAGGAAATCCGCCCGCGGCAACCGCTTCGCCTTCGTCGCGCTGTCGGACCCCACGGGGGCCTACGAGGTCACGCTCTTTTCCGAGACGCTGGAGAAATCCCGCGAACATCTCGAGACCGGCATGAAGGTCGTCATCACCTGCGAGGCGACGCTCGAAAGCGACCAGCTGAAACTTCTCGGCCGCGCCGTCGCCCCGGTGGACGTCGCCGTCGCCGATGCGGGCTCCATGGGCCTGCGCATCTTCCTCGACCAGGCCCCGGCGATCCAGCACGTCGCCTCGATCCTCACCCGCGCCGCCGGGCAGCTCCCGAAGGCGGCCCGCGGCCCGGTCCAGATCCTGCTGCCCGGCTCCTGCGGCCTGCCCGGCGACACGGTGATCGACCTGCAGGAGGAGTTCCCGGTGACGCCCGAGATCAAGGGCGCGGTGAAATCCCTCGGCGGCGTTCTGGCGGTCGAGGATTTCTGAGGGAGCGCGCGCCTTGCGGCGCGGCGAGAGGCTCTGCCTCTCGCGCTCTCCGGAGTATTTTTGCCAAGAAGAAGGAGGGGCGCGCCGCGTCAGTAGTGAGGGGGCGTCTCGTCCCCGAAGGCGTGTCCGCCGCCGCCATCCGCCTCGCGCTCGGCCTCCCGGCGCAGCAGCATCTCGACCCGGGCCTTCAGGCGATCGAGCTCCGTGTCCTGCCGCGCGACGACGGCGGAGAGATCCTCGAGCTGCGCCGAGAGATGGGCGATGTGGGATTCGAGGCGTTCCGCGTCGGTCATGGGAGCCGCATAGCGGGCGCGGGGGCCGTGCGCAATCGCCGCCGCCTTGCCCCCGGTTCCCCGAGCGGCTAGACGGGCGGCGCAGTTTCCCCAGGATGGTCCCACAGGCATGGCGAAGGTCAAGAAGCAGCCCCGGCCCAAGGCGGAGACGCCGAAGGGCTTCCGCGATTATTTCGGCGCCGAGGTCACGAGCCGCTCCGAAATGCTGGCGAAGATCGCGGGCGTCTACCATCGCTACGGCTTCGAGGCGCTGGAGAGCTCCGCGGTCGAGACCGTGGAGGCGCTGGGCAAGTTCCTGCCCGACGTGGACCGCCCCAACGAGGGCGTCTTCGCCTGGCAGGAGGCCGACGAGGGCGGAAACGGCGACTGGCTGGCGCTGCGCTACGACCTGACCGCGCCGCTCGCCCGCGTCTACGCCCAGCATCGGAACGATCTGCCGACGCCCTACCGCCGCTTTGCGATGGGCCCGGTCTGGCGCAACGAGAAGCCGGGGCCGGGGCGGTTCCGGCAGTTCTATCAATGCGATGCGGATACCGTCGGCGCGCCGTCGGTGGCCGCCGATGCCGAGATCTGCGCGCTGCTCGCGGACGTGCTCGAGGAGGTCGGTCTTGGCGGGCAGTACCTCATTCGGGTCAACAACCGGAAGGTCCTGAACGGCGTGCTCGAGGCGATGGGGCTCGAGGACGACGCGCAGAAGGACGCCGTGCTGCGCACCATCGACAAGTTCGACAAGGTCGGCGAGAGCGGCGTGCGCGAGCTTCTCGGCAAGGGCCGCCTCGATGCGTCGGGTGCCTATATCGACGGGGTCGGGCTCTCGGAGGCCCAGGCCGAACCGGTGATCGCCTTCCTCACCTCGAAGGGCGAGACCACCGAAGCGACGCTCGCGAACCTCGGCGCGGCGGTCGGGGCCAGCGAGATCGGTGCCGGAGGCGTGGCCGAGCTGCGCGAGATCGCGGATCTCCTCGCCGCGCAGGGCTACGAGGCGGACCGCATCGTGATCGACCCCTCCGTCGTCCGGGGCCTCGGCTACTACACCGGCCCCGTCTTCGAGGCGGAGCTGACCTTCGAGATCACCGACGAGAAGGGCCGGCCGCGGCAGTTCGGCTCGGTCGCGGGCGGCGGACGCTACGACGATCTCGTCAAGCGCTTCACCGGGCAGGCCGTGCCCGCGACCGGCGTGTCGATCGGGGTCGACCGGCTGCTCGCCGCGCTTGCCGCCAGCGGCAAGGCCGAGGCGCGCGCCGAAGGTCCCGTCGTCGTCACCGTCATGGAAAAGGCCCGCATGGCCGAGTACCAGGCCATGGTCGCCGAACTGCGGCAGGCCGGCATCCGCGCCGAGGTCTATCTCGGCAATCCCAAGAACTTCGGCAACCAGCTGAAATACGCGGACCGGCGCGGCTCGCCGGCCGCCGTCATCGCGGGGTCGGACGAGTTCGAGCAGGGCAAGATCCAGATCAAGGACCTCATCCTCGGCGCCAGGATCGCCGAGAACGCCACGCTCGAGGAGTGGAAGGAGCGCCCCTCGCAATTCGAATGCCCCCGCTCCGAGCTCGTGGCGCGTGTGCAGGACGTTCTGGCAGGGCGCGGGCAATGACCCACGGCCCCGCGCGAGACCTTGCCGCGCAGCTCACCGCGCGGTTCGAAGCGGCGGGTGCGCTTCCCGTCGACTGCGCGATCCTGCAGCCCGCAGAGACCCTGCTCGACCTCTACGGCGAGGATATCCGCGCGCGCGCCTATGTCACCCAGGATCCCGCCCGCGGCGAGCGCATGCTGCGCCCCGACTTCACCGTCCCGGTGGTCGAGCGGCACATGCGCGAGGGGGCGGAGCCCGCGCGCTACACCTATTCGGGCGAGGTCTTCCGCCGGCAGGAGGATCACCCCGAGCGCTCCCCGGAATACATCCAGGCGGGCTACGAGGTGTTCGACGGCAGCGACCCCGCGCGCGCCGACGCCGAGGTCTTCGCGCTCTTCTCGGAGGTGCTGTCGGACTATCCGCTGAAGCCCGCGACCGGCGATATCGGCATCCTCACCGCCGCCGTGCGCTCGCTGCGCATCTCGGACGCGCGCAAGGCCGCGCTCCTGCGCCACATCTGGCGCCCGCGGCGGTTCCGGGCGCTGCTCGACCGCTTCGCGGGCCGCACCCCGCCGCCGCCGACGCGGACCGCGCTCCTCAAGGCCGCCGATCCGATGGACGCCGCCGGGCCGCTCATCGGCCTGCGCTCCGAGGCCGAGATCCGCGCCCGGATCGACGCGCTGCGCGCCGATGCCGCCGAGCCGCGGCTCGCCGCCGAAGAGGTGCAGCTCATCGACACGCTGCTGCGCGTCTCCGAAACCTGCCCCTTCGCGCTCGAGCGCCTGCGCGATCTCTCGATCGACCTCTCCGCGCTCGGACCCGCGGTCGAGACCTTCGCGCGCCGCTGCGAGGCGCTGGCCGCGCGCGGCATCGACGTCGGCACGCTGCCCTTCGAGGCGTCCTACGGGCGCACCTCGATGGAATATTACGACGGCTTCGTCTTCGGCTTCTCCGCCCCAACGCGCCCCGACCTGCCGCTGGTCGCGACCGGCGGGCGCTACGACGCGCTGACCGAGCGGCTCGGCGGCGGCGCGAGCATCCCCGCGGTGGGCGGCGTGATCCGCCCCGACCTCCTCGTCGCACTCGGAGGCAGATCATGACCGTGAAGCTGGGCGTGCCCTCCAAGGGGCGGCTGATGGAGAAGACCTTCGACTGGTTCGCCGAGCACGGCATCACGCTCACCCGCACCGGGTCGGAGCGCGAATATGCCGGCGCTGTCGAGGGGATCGACGGAGTGTCGCTCGTGCTGCTCTCCGCCTCCGAGATCCCGCGCGAGCTCGCGAACGGGCGCATCCATCTCGGCGTCACCGGCACCGACCTCATCCGCGAGACGCTGGTGCAATGGGACCAGAAGGTCGAGCCGCTGGCCGAGCTCGGCTTCGGCCATGCCGACCTCATCGTCGCGGTGCCCTCGGCCTGGGTCGATGTCGACACGCTCGACGATCTCGACGCCGCGGCGGCGGCGTTCCGCGCGGCGCACGGCCAGCGCCTGCGCATCGCGACCAAGTATCACCGGCTCGTCCGCGACTATCTCCGCCATGGCGGCGTCGCCGATTACCGGCTGGTCGACAGCCAGGGCGCGACCGAGGGCACCGTCAAGAACATGACCGCCGAGGCCATCGCCGACATCACCTCGACCGGCGAGACGCTGCGCGCCAACCACCTCAAGGTTCTCGACGAGGAGCCGGTGCTGCGCAGCCAGGCGACGCTCTTCCGCGCCCGCAAGGCCTGCAAGAACGGGCCCGACCGCGCGGTGGTCGAGCGGCTGATCGCGCAGCTCGGGCTCTGAGAGACCGGCGCGCGGGTCAGCTGCCGTAGAGGCTCCCGAGCCCGAGATAGAGCGCCAGCGTCCCCCCGAGGGCGAGGCCCATCGGAAAGCGCTTGGCCTCGTGCCAGCTCTTCCAGCCGGGCGCGAGACGCCGCAGCGGGGAGGCGCGCACCGCCCGGTGGGCGGCGAAAGCGGCCAGCAGCGTGGCGGCGAAGAGCACCAGCACCAGCCGCAGATCGCCGAGATGGATGAAGGGCGCCGCGGCGGCGATGAACTTGGCGTCCCCCGCCCCCATCGCACCCCCGGCATAGAGCGCGAGCATCCCCGCCAGCGCCACGGCCAGATGCAGCCAGCGCCAGAGATACGTCTCGAGGGGCAGGGCGGCGAGGCCGAGCACCGCGAAGACCGTCACCAGCACCAACACGGTGACGTTGGTGATCCTCATCCACTTCATGTCGGTGTAGCAGACCCAGAGGCAGATCGGCCCCACCAGCGGCAGGAACCAGTGCGCCGATCGCACGGTGATGTCCATGTCGTGTCTCCGGCGGCCGCTGCGGGCGCTACCGCGCCTGACCCAGCGCGTCGAGCGAGCGCGCGGCGGCCTCGAAATGCTGCGGATGGGTCTGCAGCGCATCCTCCATCAGGCCGCGACCGAGCGCGATGTCGCCGCGTTTGACCGCAGCGAGCCCCACCGTGTGCAGAAGCTCCGCCCGCTCCTGCTGCGACATCGGGATCGGCGGCAGCGTGTAGTTGCCCTGTCCGGCCCGCGCCAGCATCAGGTTGTTCTTGGCGGTGAAGAGCGTGCCGTCGTGCCGGATCGCGTCGGTGAAGAGCCGCTCGGCCTCGGCATTGGCGCCGCGCGTCAGCTTCGAGAAGCCCCAGTTGTTGAGCACGTTCGCCGGCGTCGTCGTCATCCCGACCGCGATCTCGTAGAAGGAATCCGCCTTCGCCCAGTCCTCGTTGGAATCGGCGATCATCGCCTCGAGCCGGTAGCGCTTGAAGGTCTCGTAGGTCGGCGGCACGGCGGCGAGGGTCGCCTGCGCCCGCGCCCAGTCGCCGGTCCGGATCAGCGCGTCGGCAAGCTCGACCCGGTCCTCGTGCGAGGCCTGCGGATGCGCTGCGACCTTCTCCCAGGCGGCGACGCCTTCGGTGTTGCGCTTGGCCCGGATCAGCGATTGCGCGAGGCCGCGCTGGAAGTCGATCCGTGCCGGCTCCTGACCGAGGGACCGCTGGAAGTAGCGCACCGCCTCGTCGGGATCGGCCGATTGCAGCATCACGTCGCTCAGACCCACCCCGTCGAGCGCGTTCACGCCCTGGAAGGCGCGCTCGACGCTTTCGTCCGCGGAATTCTGACAGCCGGCAAGGCCGGCGGCCCCTGCAAGGCAGAGGACGGCAAGGATGGGCTGGCGCATTGTTGCGTCCTTTTACTGCTCGCCGGCCTCTTGTTGCGCGTTCTGGATCAGGTATTCGCCCTGTCCACGGCGCACGAGCCGGTACTCTGTTGCCTCTACGTCAGCGTAGACCGGATCACGCATTTTTGCGAGCGCCAAGCGCAGATTGTCCCGGATTGCGTCACTTTCGCCATTGTCGAGCGCATAGGCCCTGCGGAAGACCTCAGAGGCCTCGGCGGTCTTGCCGCGCTCCATCAGCACCACGCCGAGGTTGTTCCAGGCCTCGGGGCTCACCTCGTCGCTCTCCACCGCCTGCCGCAGCTGCCGCTCGGCCTGGCCGAGCCGCCCGAGCGCGAGATTGGCCGATCCGATCGCCGACAGCACCTCGCCGTCGAGCCCCCGGTCCGCCGCGGCGCGCAGATAGGCCTCGAGCGCGAGCTCGGGCTCGTTCGCATCCATCAGCCGGTGCCCGACGACGAGGCCGTCCACGGCCTTTCCCCGCGGGTCGACCGAGGGGGCGAAGACCCGGTCGCCGGTTTCGGCGAAACCGCCCGCGCTGCAGGCGGCCAGACCGGCGATCATCACGAATGGCGCGGCACGCATCGGCCTTACCTGCCCATTGATCCCAGTTCCATGATGCCCACCGCCGAGGGGCCGACGAGGATGATGAGAAGCGGCGGGACCGTCAGCATCATCGTGGTCAATGTCATCTTTGTTGGCAACTTGTTTGCCTTCTCCTCGGCCCGCATGACCCGCTTGTCCCGCATCTCGGCGGCATAGATCCGCAGCGCGTCGGCGACCGACGTGCCGAACTGCGCCGACTGGTTCAGGACGGTGACGAAGGACGACACGTCCTGCACCCCGCAGCGCTCCGACATGTCGCCCAGCACCGCCGCCTTGTCCTTGCCGGCCTTCATCTCGTAGCTCACCAGCTGGAACTCGTCGGCGAGCGGCGGGTAGGAGGCGCGCAGCTCGCGGCCGAGCCGCACGATCGCCTGGTCCATCGACTGCCCCGCCTCGACGCAGACGAGCATCATGTCGAGCGCGTCGGGAAACCCGTCCTGGATCGTCTGCTGCCGCTCCTGCTGACGCTTGGTGACCCAGTATTTCGGCGCGTAATAGCCGAGAAAGCCGGGCCCGAGGATGTACATCATCATCTGCTTGGCGGTGCCCTCGGGGCCGATCGTCGCCATGTAATAGCCGACCCCGCAGGCCAGCAGCCCGAGCCCGAGCGCGAATTGCGCGAAATAGTAGAGCCTCACCGCCTCCTTGCCGGCATATCCCGCCTGCATGAGCTTCAGCCGGATGTCCGAGAGCTCCTCGGCGTTCTGCGGCTCCAGAAACTGCGCGTACCGGTTGAGCTTGTCGCGCTTGCCCGTCTCGCGCAGCACCTGCCGGGTCTCCGCCTGCATGCGGCCGGCATTGGTCTGCGCCAGCTTGCGCATCGGGTCCGGCCTCTGGGCCATCAAAAGCGGGATGCAGGCCAGAAGAAGGACGAGGGCGAGGCCCGCAACGAGGATCAGCGGCCCCGCGGGCCCCAGACGCTCCGTCACGACGGCGTTCAGCGTATCGAGCATGGCCGCGTCTCAGACCTTTATGTTGGTGAGGATGCGCATGACGAAGAGGTTCGCCACGAGGAAGACCGCCACGATGAAGCAGCAGGGGATGAACCACGGATGGTCCAGCACCCCGTCGTAGTAATCGGGCTTGGTCACCTGGATGAAGATCAGCGCCGCCACCGGGAAGCCCGAGAGGAACTTGCCCGACCATTGCGCCTCGGCGGTGATCGCCTTGACCTTCCGGAAGAGGCGGAAGCGCGCGCGGATGACCTTGGCGAGCCCGTCGAGGATCTCGGCGAGGTTGCCGCCCGATTGCTGCTGGATCGACACCGCCACGGCGAGAAAGCGCAGATCCTGCATGTCGAGCCGTTCGGCCATATGCCGCAGCGCCTCGCCGATGTCGCGCCCGTAGGCGCTCTCGTCGGCGATGATGCCAAACTCGGTGGCGAGCGGATCCTTGATCTCCTTCGCCACGATCGAGATCGCCGACGAGAACGGATGCCCCACGCGGAGCGAGCGCACCATCAGCTCGACCGCGTCCGGCAGCTGCTCCTCGATCAGCGCGAGCCGCTTCTTGGCCTTGTGGTTGACCCAGACGAAGACGCCGCCGATGCCGAAGACGGTGCCGAGTAGGACCCGCACCGGCAGGCTCGCCTGCGTGCCGAGCGTCAGCCCGAGAAAGGCCGCGACGCTGAGCCCGGCCATCAGCAGGATGAGCTGGCGCGGCGTGAAGGCGATCGCCGCCTTCTGCGCCCGGTCCGCCAGCATCGAGTAGAGCGGGATCGACCGGCTTTCGAAATGCTGGTCCATCTCCTTGCGCAGGCTCGCCAGCACCTCGTCCCGGCGCGCGCCTTTCTCGAGCATGGCGAGCCGACGGTTGAGCTTGCTGTCGAGGCTGATCGCCTTGCCGAAGGCCACGAGGTAGACGCCCTCGACGAGGCCCAGCACCGCCACGAAGATCAGCCCGTAGATGACGAATTCGGTGCTCACTGCGTGCGCTCCCCCCGGAAAGGTTCGTAGATCGACGCCGGCAGATCGTAGCCCCACATCCGGAAGCGTTCCGAATAATGGCTGCGCACGCCGGTCGCGGTGAAATGGCCGATGATCCTGTTGTCGGGCGTCAGGCCCACGCGCTGGAAGCGGAAGATCTCCTGCATCGAGATCACCTCGCCCTCCATGCCGGTCACCTCGGTGATCGAGGTCATGCGGCGCGAGCCGTCCTGCAGGCGGCTCGCCTGCACGATGAGGTTCACCGCGCTCGCGATCTGGCTGCGCATCGCCTTGAGCGGCATGTCGATGCCCGCCATGGCGATCATGTTCTCGAGCCGGCTGATGCCGTCGCGGGCCGAGTTGGCGTGGATCGTCGTCATCGACCCGTCATGGCCGGTGTTCATCGCCTGCAGCATGTCGATGACCTCCTCGCCGCGGGTCTCGCCCACGATGATCCGGTCCGGGCGCATCCGGAGCGCGTTCTTGAGGCAATCGCGCGGCGTGACCGCGCCCTTGCCCTCGACGTTGGGCGGACGGCTCTCCATCCGGCCCACATGACTCTGCTGCAGCTGCAGCTCCGCGGTATCCTCGATGGTCAGGATGCGCTCGTTGTCGTCGATGAAGGACGACAGCGCGTTCAGCGTCGTCGTCTTGCCCGAGCCGGTGCCGCCCGACACGATCACGTTCAGCCGGCAGGCCACCGCCGCCTGCAGGTAGACCGCCATCTCCTCGGTGAAGGCACCGTAGCGCACGAGGTCGTCGATGCCGAGCTTGTCCTTCTTGAACTTCCGGATCGACACGAGGCTGCCGTCGACCGCAATCGGGGGCACCATGGCGTTGAAGCGCGAGCCGTCGGCGAGGCGCGCATCGACATAGGGGTTCGATTCGTCGACCCGCCGGCCCACCGCCGACACGATCTTGTCGATGATCCGCAGAAGGTGCCGCTCGTCCTTGAACGTCACGTCCGACATTCGCAGCTTGCCGTTCTGCTCGATGAAGATCTGGTGCGGCCCGTTCACCAGGATGTCCGAGACGGAATCGTCCTTCAGCAGCGGCTCGAGCGGCCCGAGCCCCTTCACCTCGTCGTAGAGCTCCTGGTTCAGGGTCTGCCGTTCCTCGCGGGTGAGGACGATGGCCTTCTCCTGCAGCGTCTCGGTTGCGATCGACTGGATCTCGGCGCGCAGATCCGCCTCGGACGCCTGGTCGAGCGCCGCGAGATTGAGGTTGTCGAGCAGCGCCCGGTGCAGCTCGAGCTTGATGTCCTGCAGCCGCTCGCGCCGCTTGCGCTCGCGGTCCTGCGGCGCGGCCTGCGCCTCTGGCTTGGGCGTCGGGCGGCGCGAGACCGGCGATACGCTGCCTGCCGAAGGGGCAGGGGGGAGGGGGGCCGCCGGTCCGCCCGGCTTCTTGTAGCGCGAGAACATCGGGCCCGCTCCTTCAGGCCGCGTCGGCGTCGGACTGGCCGACGGCGTAGAGCGAGCGCGCGAGCTTGGCGATCTCGCGCCGCAGCGGGTTCTTGGCCGAATGGCTCGACAGCGGCATTCCGTGATCGCAGGCCTGCGCCACCGCCCGGCCGCCGTCGGGCATGTGCAGATCGAGCGTGATCCCCAGGCTCTCGGCCAGCCGCCGGGCCCGGCTCTTGCCCTGCATGTCCGCGAATTTCGGCGCCCGATTCAGCACGAAGCGCAGCTTCTCGAAGGGAAGGTCCTCCGATTGCAGCGCCCGCTTCAGCCGCAGCGTGTTCTGCGCCGACCGCATGTCGAGCTCGACGAGCGCGAAGAAGACCTGCGCCGCCTGCAGGACCGTCTCGGACCAGTGCGTCACCGCCTGCGGCAGGTCGATCACGACAAAGTCGAAATGATCGCAGGCAATGTCGAGGATCCTCTGGACCTCCTCGGGGCCGACGAGATCGAGCGGCAGAAGGTCCGGCGGCGCGGTGAAGACGTGCAGCCGCTCCTCGAACCTCACCAGCGCCTGGCCGAAGCTCTCCTGATCGAGCGTGCTCGCGTCCGACAGGATCTCGAGCACAGGCTCCCGCCGCGGCAGGTCGAGATAGGTGGCGACCGATCCGAATTGCAGCCCGAGGTCCACGAGGCACACCCGCGGCGCACGCGCCTTCTCCCGCTCCAGGGTGGCAAGCTCCCAGGCGAGGTTCACCGCGAAGGTGGTCGCACCGACCCCGCCCGCAAGTCCGTGGACCGCTAAGATCACGCCGTCGCCGTTCGGCCGCAGCGTCACGGCACCGTCCGCCCCCTGCGGTGCGGCCGGGCCGGTGCCCCGCTTCAGCCGGTCGACCGCCGCGGCAAGCTCGCCCTCGGGCAGGGGATAGGGCACGAATTCGTGCGCGCCGTTGCGCAGCAGGCGGTGCAGCGCGGCGGGCGAGATGTCGTCGGCGATCAGCACCACCTTCACGCGGCGCGCCCGCGCGAGGCCGATGAGCGCCAGAAGCTCGTCCATCCGCGCCTCGTCGCTGTCGTCGATGGCGAGCGCGATGAAATCGAGCGCGGACGCCTCCGGCTGACTGAGAAACACCGCCGCCTCGGCCAGACCGAGATCGCCCCAGTGCTCGCCGAGCAGCGCCTCCATGTCCTCGATCAGCAGGTCGAACAGCTGCACGTCGCGGCTCACCGTGCAGGCACGGACGGGCCCGATCTCGGCAGAACTGGACGTCGAACCACTCATGGCGTCTCTTCCCTTTGCGATGATGGCGTTCTGCCGCGGGCGGGGAGCGAGCGCTCCGCGCATCCGGCTCCGCCGGAGGCCCCGGCCATGCCGCTCATGCGGGAATCGCCGAGCGGACCGGGAGCCGAGACCGAAATCTGCCGTCGAATGGCGGCATCATTTGGACGGAATTGTCGTGATTGTAGGATCGCCGCGGACGATCACCCTGGCCGGTCGGCGCGAGAGCGGATCAGCCGCCGCCGGCGGCGTCGACGCTCGCGGCGGTGCCGCTCGACAGCGTCGTTCCCGGCTCGGCGCTGCGCACGTAATCGCGGTAGACGATCTGCGCGTATTTGCCGTCGAGCACGCCCGGATGCGAGGCGACGAAGCCGAGCACGTCGGTGACGGTCCGGCGGCTCTGCCGCTCGCGTCCTTGCGTGACCACCAGAGGCTGCGTCTCCCCCTCGGACACCACGGCGTCGAGCCGCGAGAGGTCCACGCCGCGGCTGCCGAGATACCGCACCACGGCCTGCGCCCGGCGCAGTCCGAGCGCCCGGTTGTAGGCATCGGACCCGACGAGGTCGGTATGCCCGTAGACGCGAAAGCGCACCTCGGGAAACTGCCGGATCCAGCCCGCCTGCTGGTCGAGCACCGCCTGCGCCGTGCCGTCGAGCGCCGCCGAATTGAAGGCGAAGGTCACGGTGGTCGGCACCTCGGCGGCGAAGCGTTGCCCGAGCGCGGCGGCGTAGGTGGCCGCGCCCGTCATCGCCGCGGTGTTCCGGCGCGTCGCGTCGCCGAACGTGCCGGTGTCGATGACCGCCCCGCTCTCGCGGTGGAACTGCGTGTAGACCGGATCGCGCCCCGCCTCGCCGCAGGCACCGAGCAGGGCGAGCCCGGCGAGGCCAAGGGAAAGTCCACGCATGCTCCGCCCCTTCGTCATCCTCAATCCATCACGTAGCCGTAGGATCCGTTGAAATCCTGCCGGGCCACCTCGCCTGCGCCCCCGCTGTTCGGGCGGCGGCTGCCGTCGGTCACCCGGCCGTAGAGGAAGAGATCCTTCTCCGACGGCGGGCGCACGCGGTCGGTCGGCAGCGCCAGCGCCTCCCCCCGCGTCGGCGTGACCAGATGCGGCGTGATGATGATCACGAGCTCGGTCTGGCTCCGCTGGTATTCCGCGCTGCGGAAGAGCGCGCCGAGCACCGGGATGTCGCCGATCCACGGCACCTGCCCGTTGAGGTCCGAGAAATCGTCCTGCAGGAGGCCCGCGATGGCAAAGCTTTCGCCGTCGCGCAGCTCCACCGTGGTCGAGGCCTCGCGCCGCGAGAAGGCGTTGATCGAGAAGCCGTCGGCCTGCACCCCGTTCGCCGGGTCGATCGCCGAGACCGCGGTCTTGAGCTCGAGGTTGATGAGCTCTCCGTCCACCACCCGCGGCACGAAGTTGAGCTCGATGCCGAAGGGCTTGAAGTCGACGCTGACGGTGCCGCCCTCCTGCGCGACCGGCACGGGATATTCCCCGCCCGCGAGGAACCCCGCCTCCTGCCCCGAGAGGGCGGTGAGGTTCGGCTCCGCAAGCGTGCGCACCACGCCCTTGCTTTCCAGCGCCTCGAGCAGGATCCCGACCTCGAGCCCGCCGACATCGAAGCCGAGCAGGGCCGCGCCGGTCGAGGAGGGCTGCGGCGCCGCCTGGCCCACCGCCGTGTTGCCGATCGAGCCGCCGGTGGTCGCGCGAACGCCGAGATCGCCGCCGAACCCGTCCCCGATCAGCGACAGCGACGAGCGCAGGGCCTTCGAGACCGAGCGCTGCATCTCGGCGAAGCGGACCTTGAGCATGACCTGTTGCACGCCGCCGACCGACATCAGGTTCGACACCCGCTCGGGCGCGTAGCGTTCGGCAAGGTCGAGCGCCCGGTCGAGGCTCTGCACCGACGACACGGTGCCCGAGAGCACGATGCCGTCGTTTGCGGTCCTGACCTCTATGGCCTCGCCGGGCAGGATCTGCCCGAGCCTTTCCTTGAACTCGGCGACATCCGCCGCGACCCGCACGTCGACATTCGAGATCAGCCGTCCGGCATCGTCGAGAATGGTCAGCGTGGTCGTTCCCGGCGCCTTGCCGAGCACGTAGATCGTGCGGTCCGACAGCGACGAGATGTCCGCGATGGCGGGATTGGCGATCGACAGTTCCGCGAAGGGGATGTCGCTCTCGACGACGACCGCCCGGTTCATCGGAACGCTCAGCGCCCGGCCCACCGATCCCTGCACCACGCGGAGATTCTGCGCCTCGGGCCCCACGGCCGCAATCGGCGCGAGGGCGCAGACGAGGCCGAGCCCGGCCGCCTTGAGGAACCTGTCGATGCGCATGTGACCTGCCTTTCCGATCACGCCTCCCCGTGCAGGTCTATCTGCCCGCATTCCGGTCAAGATTGCGCCGCATTCCGCATCATTGCAAGAATCCGCCCCGTTCCGACCGCCCCCTATGTGGACAACCGGCAACAGCGAATACGGAATCCGCTTCAACCAAAGCGCGATGGGGCGGAGCGACCGCCACATGCCGCCCGGCTCCCCGAATGCCGGGTCAGTTCGAGCAGGGGATCGGGATCTCGGCCACCTCGGCGCCGCGCCGCGTGCGGATGCTGCAGACCTGCTTCGGCGCCGGCGCCTCCACCTGTTGCGCGACCTCCTCCTCGATCCCGAGGAGGCTGCGCTGGTCGACCTCGATCGCCTCGGCGATGGTCTTGTCGTTCGTCCCGATCAGCGACAGCGACAGCCGTCCGCTCGATTGCGCCTGCGCGAGCGCTGCCACCACCTGCGGGCTCGCCGCCACGGTGACCGTCCGCGCGATGGTCGCATCGGTGCGGCCCATATCCGCGGTCTGGTCCACGGCGATGAGGTCGAGGCCGGTCTCGATCAGCTTGGTGACCTCCCCGTTGCCGACCCGGCCCGTCCAGTAGACGTCGACCCGGTCGCCCGGGCGCAGGAAGCCCGACACGCCCGTCGCCACGTCCACCTTGACCGCAAAGGCCCGCTGACCCGGCGCGAGCCGGGAGGTGATGCCCGCATCGCCGCCGGGCGCGCTCACCTTGGCGTCCATCAGCGCCTCGTTCTTCTCGATCTGCCGCGTCGCGACGCGGGGGGCGATATCCTCGCCCGCGACGGGCTGGTCGGCGCCGAAGAAGGCCTCGGGCAGGGCGTCCGCCGGCCAAGCCACGAGCCGCACGTCCTCCACCGCGATCACCTCGCCATAGGCGATCGTCCGGTTGGCGACCCAGATCTCCTCCATCGCCACAGCCGGCTCCTGCGCGTTCTTCTGACGCTCCGCGACCAGCGCGGCTTCGTAGGCGCCGATATAGGTGCGGGCCATGTAGACGGCAGAGCCGGCCAGGCCGAGGCCGGCGATCAGGACGAGGACGAAGATCAGTCTCATGGCAGAACCCTTCGCTGCAGCTTCGATGAGTGGGGAACCCGGCGCGCCGAAAAGGGCGATCTCTGCCCCGCGCCCCAGCGCCTAGCCGTCCTCGTCGGCGCCGAAGATGGTGTCGTTATGCGTCTGGATTGAATCCGCGATGGTTTGCGGAAGCGGGGCGAATGCGGGCGCGAAGATCGCCGTCACCGCCACCGCGATGCCGATGACCGCCGCCGTGAGGAGGACCCAGTCGGCCGTGACCGCCCCGGCCTCGTCACGCGCAAAGCGTCCGAAGGGACGGACGAGGGATTTCGGGAGGGGCAGAGATGTCAGCATGATCGATCACTCGAGACAGCGGAAATGGAGCCGCGATCCAGCCGGGCTCCGGAACGCCGGCGCTTCCGGGGCCGGCACGCAGCGGGAGGGCCGCCTTTCGCGACCCTCCCTGCGTCGCCGAGGCTCAACCGTCGCCGCCGTCGCCGCCGCCGTTGATGCCCTGGAGCGTCGTGTTCGAATTCGAGATCGAGGTGCCGATCTCGCCGGTGAGGGTCTTGGCGTTCGTGTTGATCGTCGAGAACGCCGCCACAGCCAGGCCGACGACGGCTGCGGTCAGCACGACCCAGTCCACGGTGACTGCGCCGTCTTCATCCTTGCGGAAGGTCTTCAGGAAGTCGATCATGGGTCTTCTCCAAAATCAGGTTTGCTCTTCGTGCAACCGCTTCGGTGTCTGTCCCCAGGGATCTCTCACCCGCCCGTCTCCGTCGCGGCACGGCATCACATAGCTGCCGGATTGAGGCGCGATTTTGGCCGCTTCGCGCCGATTTGACGCTGCGACGGCTCATGGTAAACATCCATTAACAATTTGAAACCAATGTCGATTTATCTTCCGCCGGTGCGGCGCTCGGCCTGTTGCGATCATGTCGCCCTCCGCTGCGCCGGATTTTCCGGCCTGTTGGTGACGCAGGGTCAGTCTGGCATGGTGACGCCAAGGCGCGGGCGATGCACCCGCGCGATCCGAGGCAGAGCACGGCCCATGCGCAGACACCTGATCCTTGCAGTCCTCGCGGCCGGACTGACGCTGTCACCGGTGGCGGGGCCCGCCGCGGCCGACTTCACCTTCAAGCGCATCGGCCTGCCCGAGCCCGGGGCGACTAACCGCATCACCGTCCAGATCGCCCCGCGCGCCAATCCCGCCGTCCTGCCGCCGCCGCTCCCGACCGTCCCGAGGGCGGAGCCCGTCGCCGCCATCGCGCCCGCCCGGCCGGGCGATGCGGGCCGCTACGGATGGTTCTGGAATGCGGGCTTCACCGGCATCGAGGGGGCGGGGCCCGGGCGGCTCGAGCCGGCGCTGCGGCAGCTGCGGGCCGCGCCCGAGGGCAGGGGGGTCGCGCCGCCGCGCCTCCAGACCCTGCAGGACATGGCGCGCGCGCACGGTTCCTCCATTCTCGCCGCCAGCGTCGGGACCGACGTCTCGCCCGCCCTCGCCCTCGCGGTCATGGCCGTCGAATCCGGCGGCCGCCCCACCGCGCAAAGCCATGCGGGCGCTCAGGGCCTGATGCAGCTCATGCCCGCGACCGCCTCGCGCTTCGGCGTCTCCGACAGTTTCGATCCGCGCCAGAACATCAGCGGCGGCATCGCCTTCCTCGACTTCCTGATGAAGAAGTTCGGCGGCGATCCGATGCTCGTGCTGGCCGGCTACAATGCGGGCGAGAACTCCATCGCCCCGCATGGCGGAGTGCCGCCCTATGCCGAGACCCGCGACTACGTCCCGAAAGTGCTCGCCGCCTTCGAGACCGCCCGCGGCCTCTGCAAGACGCCGCCGATGTTCCTCTCGGACGGCTGCGTCTTCAACAGCATGTGACGCTCACCGCGCGCGCAGCACCGCGCCCGGGTTCATGATCCCCGAAGGATCGAGCGCGTCCTTGATCGCCCGCATCGCGTTCAGCTTGGCCGGGTCCTGATACCTCTCGAGGTCGTCCACCTTGAGCCGCCCGATCCCGTGCTCGGCGCTGACCGATCCGCCCATCTCGTGCACGAGGTCGTGCAGCACCCGCTTGATCTCGTCCCGCTGGTGCTCGTGATCCGCGCGGCTCCGCCCCGGCGCCGGAAAGACGTTGTAATGAAGATTGCCGTCGCCCACATGCCCGAAGCAGTTCACCCGGAAGTCGCCGACCGCCGCGAGCCGCCGCATGCCCTCGGGGATGAAGTCCGGGATCGCCGAGAGCGGCACCGAGATGTCGTGCGACGAGACCGCGCCGATCTTGCGGTTGGCTTCCGGAATGCGCTCGCGCACCTGCCAGAACTCCGCCGCCTGCGCCTCCGACTGCGCGACCAGCCCGTCGCTCACCAGCCCCGCCTCGAAGGCATCGGCAAAGAGCTCCTCCAGCGCCTCGGCGGGCGAGAGGCCCCGCGGCAGCCCGACCTCCACCAGCACCGACCATTCGGGAGCGTCATCGAAGGGCAGGCGCACCTCCGGCAGCGTCTCCGCGAGGAACTCCCATCCCGTGCGCCCCATGATCTCGAAGGCGCTCACCGCCTCGCCCATCTGCGTCCGCGCCATCGCCAGAAGGCCCAGCGCCGCGGCCGGGCTCTCCACCACCAGCAGCGCGGTCCCGGTCGCCGCGGGCATCGGGAAGAGCCGCAGGCTCGCCGCCGTGATCACCCCGAGCGTGCCCTCCGCGCCGATCAGCAGGTTGCGCAGATCGTAGCCGGTATTGTCCTTCCGCAGCCGCCTGAGCCCGTGCCAGATCTCGCCCGAGGGCAGCACCGCCTCGAGCCCGAGGCAGAGGTCGCGCGCGTTGCCGTAGCGCAGCACGTTGACCCCGCCCGCATTGGTCGCGAGCAGACCGCCCATCCGCGCCGACCCTTCCGAGGCCAGCGACAGCGGAAAGAGCCGGCCCGCCTCCCGCGCCGCGCCCTGCACCTCGGCAAGGATCGCTCCGGCCTCGGCGACGAGGACGTTCTCCTCGGCCCAGACGCCCCGCACCGCGTTCATCCGCTCGAGCGACAGCAGCAGCGGGGCCTCGGCGCCCCCGGGCATGACCTGACCGCCGACGAGACCCGTGCCGCCGCCGTAAGGAACGATCCCGACGCGCGCCTCGGCGCAGGCCCGCACGATGTCCGCGACCTCGTCGACCGACCGGGGCAGGGCCACATGCGTCGGCGCCCCGCTCCAGCGCCCGCGCGGCTCCTCGAGATACCGGGCCTCGGCCGGGCGAAGAACATCCCCGGGCAGGCGGGCGCGGAGCGTCTCGAGAAAGGCGTCGTCGGCGGGGGCGAGGGGCATCGGGGCATCTCCGGTCTGGGCTGCGTGTCAGACCTAGACCTCGCGCGGGGTCCTGTCCAAGCGCAATGCCCCCCGCTCGCGCCGGTGATGGAGGGACAACGTCTGGGCGGCCTTCCTCCGATGCGCGTCGGGGGCGGGGAACGGGCGCGGCGCCTTGCGGGTTTCTCCGGCGAACGGACCCATGACCTGCCGATCACCGGCGGGACGGTCCCGAGACAGGAGGTCTCTCTCATGAGCATGAAGCGCATTCTCGGAACCATGCTGGCGAGCCGGATGGCCGGCCGCGGTCGCCGCCGCGGCGCACTCGGCTCCGCTTCGGCCCTCGGCATGCTCGGCTCCCGCCGTCGCCGCAGCAGCGGCCTCGGCGGCAAGCTCGGTCTCGCCGCGCTGGGCTACATGGCCTACCAAGCCTACCAGAGCAGCCAGTCCTCGACGGCGCAAAGCCAGGCGGGGCATCGCAGCGGCACCACCACGGGTGGCAGCGCTGCCGGCAGCGGCACCGCGTCCGGTTCCGTCGGCAGCATCGTCGACAAGATCCGCGACACCGCCAACGAATTCCTGAGCGGCGGATCGCAGAGCTCGCACTCCTCCGCCCAGAATGGTGAGGCCGCGCCAGAGGATCTGCGCGAGGGTGAAGAGGCCGCCGAACGCTTCAGCGAGGACGAGGCGCTGCTGATGATCCGGGCAATGATTACGGCGGCCTATGCCGACGGCTCGCTCTCGGACGCGGAGCGTAGCCGGATCCTCGACGCCATCGGCGAGGCCGACGCGACCCCCGAGGAGCGCGCCACGATGGAGCGCGAGATCGCCAATCCGCGGCCGCTCGACGTGCTCCTGCCCGGCGTGAAGGACAAGGAAACCGCCGAGGAATTCTACCTCGTCTCCCGCGCCGCGGTCGATGGCGACAGCGAAGGCGACCGACGCTACCTCGCCGACCTGCGCCAACGCCTCGACCTCACCGAAGAAGAGGCCGCCGAGGCCGACAGCATCGCCGCCTGACCACAAATCGCACCGGGCGCAACACGATGCGCCCGGTACGTCTTTCTTCTTGACCCAAATATCCCGGGAAGCGCGAGGGGCCGGCCCCTCGCTCCCGCCCTCAGCCCGCCATCTCCGGCGGGACGATCAGGCGCGTCTCGTAGGTCACGAGCCCCGCGATCCGCCGCAGGTGATCGGGCCGGAAGGCGACGCAGCCCGCCGTCGGATAGCCCGGCCGCCGCCAGGCATGCAGGAAGATCGCCGAGCCGCGCCCGGCTTCCGCATGAGGCCAGTTCCAGTCCGTCATCAGGACGATGTCGTAGCGCGGATCGGGCAGGCGCAGGGATTCCGCGCTGGCCCCGTGCGGCGCGCGGACCATGAGGTTGTAATCCTCGTCCCCGGGATCGTCGCACCAGAGATCGCCGGGCCGGATCGGCACCGCCCAATCCGCGGGCCTCGCCAGCCGGTCCGGGCGGTAGAGCATCCCGACGATCGCGTGCGTGCCGACCGGCGTCGCGCCGTCGCCCTCGCGCTTGTCCGCGGTGACGCCGCCCCGACCGATCGTGCAGGGCCATATCCGCCCCATGAAGCGCAGGCCCCGCCGCGTCAGAACCATGTCATGGGCGCGGGCGGGGCTCTCCGGCGGGGCAGGGCGCGCCGCGTGGCTCATGCCGCCACCGGTGCGCCGATCCGCGACATCGCCTCGGCCGCGATCTCGAAGCTCTTCAGCCGCGCCGCGTGGTCGTGGATCTGCCCGGTCAGGATGACCTCGTCGGGCTGGTGCTCCGCGACCAGAGCCTCGAGCTGCTGCCGCACCGTCTCGGGCGATCCCGTCGCCGAGACCGAGAGCGCGCCGTCGATCGCAGGCAGCACCTCGCGCGGAATGACCGAGGTGATGTCGTCTACCGGCGCCGGCATCTTGCCCGGCTGGCCCGTCCGCAGCCGGTAGAAGGCCTGCTGCATCGAGGTCCTGAGCCGCACGCCCTCGGCGTCGGTGTCCGCGCCGAAGACGTTCACCGCCAGCATCGCATGCGGCTTCGACAGCTGCTCGGAAGGCTGGAAGTTCTGCCGATAGAGCGCGAAGGCCCGCTCCAGCGCCGCGGGCGCGAAATGCGAGGCGAAGGCATAGGGCAGCCCGAGCTGCGCCGCCGTCGCGGCGCCGTGCAGCGACGAGCCCAAGACCCAGAGCGGCACCTCGGTGCCTTCGCCCGGATGCGCGCGCACCCGCATGCCCTCGCGGGCCGGGCCGAGAAGCGCGCGCAACTGCTCGATCTCGGCCTCGAACCGCTCGGCGCGGCTCGGATGCACGCCGAGCGCCTGCATCACCGCCTGATCGCCGCCGGGCGCGCGTCCGAGGCCGAGATCTATGCGCCCCTCGTGCAGCGTCGCGAGCGTGCCGAAGGCCTCCGCCACCGCGAGCGGCGCGTGATTCGGCAGCATGATCCCGCCCGCGCCGACGCGCATCTGCTTCGTCTTCGCGGCGACGTGGCCGATCAGCACCGCCGTCGCGGCGGAGGCGATGCCGGGCATGTTGTGATGCTCGGCCAGCCAGTAGCGGTGATAGCCCCAGCCTTCGGCATGCACGGCGAGGTCTTCCATGTTGCGCAGCGCCCGGGACGTGTCCGCCCCCTCGGGCACCGGCGCGAGATCGAGCAGCGAGTAGCGCATGGGTCGTCCTTTCGCGTCCTGTTGGCTCCGAACGTAGGTTCGGATTGCCCCCGGCGGAAGGGGGCGCGATCCCGGCCCTGCACCGAGGCGGCGCGCCTCCTGCGCGACCTTTTCCCGGCGGCAGCGTTTATCTGCCCACGAGACAAGCGCTTGCAGCCCCCGGCGGCGCGGATAATGATCTAATGGTTGCCGCCTTGCGCATCATTTGATCACATCCGGTCGGGAGGGCGCGCGCCAGATGCGCCCACCGACAATGGGGAGCCCCGAATGACCAAGACCCTCGTCACTCTCACCGCCGCCGCAGCGCTCTGCGCCGGCGCGGTCTCCGCGCAGGAAGTGCGCGTCTACAACTGGTCCGACTACATCGACGAGGACCTGCTGACCAAGTTCGAGGAGGAGACCGGGATCGATCTGATCTACGACGTCTTCGACAGCAACGAGGTGCTCGAGACCAAGATGCTCGCCGGCAGCTCCGGCTACGACGTGGTGGTGCCCACCGGCTCGTTCCTGCAGCGCCAGATCCAGGCCGGCGCCTTCCAGGAGCTCGACAAGAGCCAGCTGCCCAACCTCGACAACATGTGGGACGTGATCCAGGAGCGCACCGCCCAGTACGATCCCGACAACACCTACTCGATCAACTACATGTGGGGCACGACCGGGCTCGGCGTGAACATCGACAAGGTGCGCGAGGTCCTCGGCGAGGACGCCCCCGTCGACAGCCTCGATCTGATCTTCGACCCCGAGAACATGGAAAAGCTCGCCGAATGCGGCGTGCATTTCCTCGACGCGCCGACCGAGGTGATCCCGGCCGCGCTCAACTATCTCGGCGAGGATCCGAACTCCAAGGATCCGGAGGTGATCGAGCAGGTCGGCCCGCTGATGCAGGAGATCCGCCCCTACATCCAGAAGTTCCACTCCTCCGAATACATCAACGCGCTCGCCAACGGCCAGATCTGCGTCGCCTTCGGCTGGTCGGGTGACGTGCTGCAGGCCCGCGACCGCGCCGCGGATGCCGATAACGGCGTGACCGTGGAATACCACATCCCGAAGCGCGGTGCGCTGATGTGGTTCGACCAGATGGCGATCCCGGTCGACGCGCCGAACCCCGAGGCGGCGCACACCTTCCTCAACTTCATCATGGATGCCGAGAACATGGCGCAGGCGTCGAACTACGTCTATTACGCCAACGGCAACGAGGCCTCGCAGCAATATCTCAACGAGGACGTGATCGGCGATCCGGCGATCTATCCCGACGAGGAGACGCTGAACAACCTCTACTCGGTGACGCCGTACGACCCGCGCCTGCAGCGCACGGTCACGCGCCTCTGGACCTCGATCAAGTCGGGCGTCTGAGGACGCCGCCTTCCCCGCCGCGCCGCCCGCCGGCGCGGCCCCCTGCCTTTCCCGCATCGGAGCCGCGATGAGCCAGACGGTCTTTGCCCCCTGGAGTGACCCGGGTGCCAAACCCCTGATCGAATTCAGGAACGTCACGAAGCGTTTCGGCGATTTCACCGCGATCGACGGTCTGTCGCTGGGGATCTACGAGAAGGAATTCTTCGCGCTTCTCGGCCCCTCGGGCTGCGGCAAGACGACGATGATGCGCATGCTCGCGGGGTTCGAGACGCCGACCGAGGGCAGCATCCTGCTCTCGGGGCAGGATCTCGGCCGCGTGCCGCCGAACCGCCGCGCGGTCAACATGATGTTCCAGAGCTATGCGCTCTTCCCGCATCTCTCGGTCTGGGAGAACATCGCCTTCGGCCTCAAGCGCGAGAAGCAGGACAAGGATGCCATCGACGCCCGGGTCACCGAGATGCTGCGCCTCACGCGCCTCGAGAAGTTCAAGTCGCGCAAGCCCCACCAGATCTCAGGCGGCCAGCGCCAGCGCGTCGCGCTCGCCCGCAGCCTCGCCAAGGCGCCGAAGCTCTTGCTCCTCGACGAGCCGCTCGGCGCGCTCGACCGCAAGCTCCGCGAGGAGACGCAGTTCGAGCTCATGGACATCCAGGAGAAGACCGGCACCACCTTCGTGATTGTCACCCACGACCAGGAAGAGGCGATGACCGTCGCCTCCCGCGTCGCGGTGATGGACGAGGGTCGCCTCGTGCAGGTCGCGACCCCGCCCGAGATCTACGAACAGCCCGCCACCACCTATGTCGCGGACTTCATCGGCGACGTCTCCCTCATCGCTGGACGCGCAAAACCCGCCGGCGAGCGGGTCGAGATCGCCTGGGCCGAGGGCCAGCCGCCCATCGTCGCCACCTCCGAGACGTCGCTCTCGACCGACCAGTCCGTCCATTTCGCGATCCGCCCCGAAAAGGTGCACATCTCCAAGGAGCGGGACGAGACCCGCCCGAACCTGCTGCAAGGCAAGGTCGAGGACATCGCCTATCTCGGCAACATCTCGACCTATCACGTCCGCCTCTCGGACGGCACGCTCCTCAAGGCGCAGAGCACCAACCACCGCCGCCTCGCCAACCGCGGCATCACATGGGAGGACGAGGTCTATCTCTCGTTCACCGAGACCGCCGGCGTGGTGCTGACCGAATGAGGAGGGCCGCGCCATGAGACGTCTGCTGATCGCCGTACCCTATCTGTGGCTGCTGGCGCTGTTCCTGATCCCGTTCCTGATCGTCTTCAAGATCTCGCTCTCGGACATCACCCTGTCCATCCCGCCCTATTCGCCGAACCTCGATCTCTCGGCGGGCTGGAGCGGCCTCGTCGACTTCGTCCGGGCGCTCGATTTCGAGAACTTCGTCTTCCTCACGCAGGACGATCTCTACTGGAAGGCCTATCTCAGCTCGGTCTGGATCGCGTTCGTGTCGACGCTGATCACGCTCGCGGTCGGCTATCCCATCGCCTACGGCATGGCCCGGGCGGACCGGTCCTGGCAGCCGACGCTCCTGATGCTGGTGATCCTGCCGTTCTGGACCTCGTTCCTGATCCGCGTCTATTCGTGGATGGGGATCCTCTCGACCGAAGGCCTGCTGAACCAGCTGCTGATGAACCTCTGGATCATCGACGAGCCCTTGCAGATCCTCAACACGACCACCGCGGTCTATATCGGCATCGTCTACACGTATCTTCCGTTCATGATCCTGCCGATCTACGCGGCGCTCGAAAAGATGGACGACGCCCTGCTCGAGGCCGCCGAGGATCTCGGCTGCTCGCGGCTCGAGGCGTTCTGGCTGGTGACATGGCCGCTTTCGCGCGGGGGCGTGATCGCGGGGTGCTTCCTCGTCTTCATCCCGGCGATCGGCGAATTCGTGATCCCCTCGCTCCTCGGCGGGTCGGACACGCTGATGATCGGCAAGGTGCTGTGGGAGGAGTTCTTCTCGAACCGTGACTGGCCGGTGGCAAGCGCCGTGGCGATCGTGCTGCTGCTCATCCTGATCGTGCCCATCGTGCTCTTCCAGCGCAACGAGCAGAAGGCGCGGGAGGCCGAGGGATGAGCCAGACCGCACCGCACGCCGCCGCGACCCGGAGCCCGACATGAGACGCTTTTCCTGGTTCAACGCCACCTCGCTGACGCTCGGCTTCGCGTTCCTCTACCTGCCGATGATCATCCTCGTGATCTACAGCTTCAACGCCTCGCGGCTGGTGACGGTCTGGGGCGGCTTCTCGACCCGCTGGTACGGCGAGCTCCTGCAGGACGAGGCCTTCCTCGACGCCGCCTGGGTCACCCTGCGCGTCGCCGTCTTCTCCTCGACGATCGCGACGGTGCTCGGCACGCTCGCCGCCATCGTCATGGTCCGGATGGGCCGCTTCAGGGGCCGGACGCTCTTTTCCGGCATGATCTACGCGCCGCTCGTCATGCCCGAGGTGATCACCGGCCTCTCGCTCCTGCTCCTGTTCATCGGCATCGGCCTCGACCGCGGCATCTTCACGGTGGTGCTCGCGCACACGACCTTCTCGATGTGCTACGTCTCGGTCGTGGTATCCTCGCGGCTTGCCACCTTCGACACCGCGCTCGAGGAGGCGGCGCTCGACCTCGGCTGCACGCAGGCGCAGGCCTTCCGACTCGTGACCCTGCCGATCATCGCCCCGGCGGTGATCTCGGGCTGGCTTCTCGCCTTCACCCTCTCGCTCGACGATCTGGTCATCGCCTCCTTCACCACCGGGCCCTCGGCCACGACGCTGCCGATCAAGATCTTCTCGTCGATCCGCCTCGGCGTCTCGCCGCAGATCAACGCGCTCTCGACGATCCTGATCGCGCTGGTGACCGTGGGCGTGATCGCCGCCTCGCTCGCCACCAAACGCCGCGCCGACGCCGCCGAACGCGACGCCCGCGCGGCCATCCGGACGTGATGTAGACGAAACGTCGTGGCGGAACCGGGCAGGGGCACATCGACGGGTCCGCTGTCGAACGGCCCTGCCGGCTCCGATTTTCCGGGGTCTCTCGTCGAACCCGCCGCAGAGGATCTGGCCCGCCGTGCAGGATAGTGACCCGAGAACGGTTTTAACCTTCGCGCGTGCTCGCTAGGATCCTCCGGAACACAACAGGGAGGTTAACCATGATCATCACTCGTTCCATCGCGCTCGTCGCGGCCTTGGCCGCCGGGCCGGCCGTGGCGCAGTCGCAGCTTTCGATCGCCACCGGCGGGACCGGCGGCGTCTATTACCCCATGGGCGGGGGCCTCGCCGAGGTGATCAACAGCCATGTGGAGGGCGTGAGCGCCACCGCCGAGGTCACGGGCGCCTCGGTCGAGAACATGGGTCTGATCGCGACCGGAGACGCCGACCTCGCCATCGCGCTCGCCGACACGGTGCAGCAGGCCTATGCGGGCACGGGACGTTTCGAGGGCCAGCAACTGCCCATGACCCGCGCCGTGGCGTCGCTCTATGCCAACATGGTGCAGATCGTCACGCCCGCGGGCTCCGACATCGAATCCGTCTCCGATCTCGCCGGCAAGACGGTGTCGGTCGGCGCGCCGGGTTCGGGCACCGAGGTGAACGCCCAGACCCTGCTCGAGGCCAACGGGATGTCGTTCGACGATTTCACCGCGCAGCGGCTGAACTTCAACGAGACGGCGGACGCGCTCGCCAACGGCGACATCGATGCCGGCTTCTGGAGCGTCGGCGCACCGACCTCGTCGATCATGAACCTCGCCACCACGCAGGATGTCCGGATCCTGTCGCTCACCGAGGAGGAGGTCGCCGCGGCGCAGGAGGCCGACCCGACCTTCACCACGCTGTCTCTGGCCGGCGGCACCTATGACGGCGTCGACGAGGACGTCACCACCATCGGCGTGCCGAACGTGCTCGTCGTCTCGTCCGAGACCGACGCGGACCTCGTCTACGAGATCACCCGCGCCATGTTCGAGAACATCGACGAGATGCGCGCCGTGCACCCGGCGGCCGAGGAGACCACCGTCGACTTCACCATGTCGGCGACCCCGGTGCCGCTCCACGAGGGCGCGATCCGCTACTTCGAGGAAGCCGGCGCCGAGATCCCGGACGACCTGCGCGAATAATGCGCGCGCTCATCGCAGGAGGGGCCCTGTCCCTCCTGCTCGCCTCTCAAGCGCTCGCGGCCGATCTGGTCGCGCGGGTCGACGGCGGCGCCGAGATCGCGCGGTTCGAGATTGCCGACGGCGAGGGCTGGTGCGTGATCTGGAACCACTCGGTCCAGGGGTTCGAAGTGGCGGATTGCTACGAGAACCGCGGCGGCCGGATGGTGCTGGTCCGCTCGCACCAGCCCGACTTCGCCGCCGGCCTCGGCCACATTCCGGGCCGCGGGCGGCAGGTGTCCGACGGCGAAGGCGGCTACTGGATCCTCGACATCGACGAGCCGGTGCCCGGCGACGCCTACATCCTCAGAGCCGGCAGCCCGGCCGTCGATCACCGGCTGCGCACACCCGCCCGCCAAGTCTCGCTGTCGGCCGCCGCCGCCCGGCGCCCTGTCCGCATCTCCCTGGAGTAACCTTTATGGAACCGATTGCCGGCGCAGAGGACATGGCAGAGGACATGGGCCGCCCCACGCAGCCCCGGCTGGTGCTCCGCGCGATCGCGATCATCGGGATCGCGCTCTCGCTCTTCCAGCTCTACGCCGCCGGCATCCAGCCGCTCGGCCTCTTCTACCAGCGGCCCATCCATCTCGGGTTCATCCTCACCCTCTGCTTCCTCATCTACCCGGTGACCAAGGACAGACCGCGCGGGGCATTCGGCTGGGCCATCGACGGCGTCCTGATCCTCGGCGGCATTCTGGTCGGCTACTGGGTGCCGGCGAACATCGACGCCATCGCCAACGCGATCTTCCCGCGCACGCAGGACGTCGCGGTCGGGGTCGTCACCACCTTGCTGGTCCTCGAGGCCTCCCGCCGTGCCATCGGGCCGACGATCACCGTGATCGGCGCGGTCTTCATCGTCTACGCCTTCGCCGGCAACCGCGGGGAGCTGCCCTTCCTCGCCGACTGGCTGCCCGGCATCCTCAACCATCGCGGCTACTCGCTCGACCGCCTGGCCAGCCAGCTCACCCTCGGCGCCGAAGGCATCTACGGCATCCCGCTCGGCGTCGCGGCGACCTTCATCTTCATCTTCGTGCTCTTCGGCGCCTTTCTCGAAGTCACAGGCGCCGGCAAGTTCTTCATCGACCTCGCCTATGCGACGACGGGGCGGCAGCGCGGCGGACCGGCCAAGGCGGCGGTCATCGCCTCCGCGGGCATGGGCTCGATCTCGGGCAGCGCCATCGCCAACGTGGTCACCACCGGCGCCTTCACCATCCCGCTCATGAAGCGCCTCGGCTACCGGCCGGCACAGGCGGGCGGCATCGAGGCCGCGGCCTCCACCGGCGGCCAGATCATGCCGCCGCTCATGGGCGCGGGCGCGTTCCTCATCAGCGAGTTCACCCGCACCCCCTATATCGACATCGTCATGATCTCGATCTTCCCGGCCTTCCTCTATTTCGGGACGGTCTACCTGCTCGTCCACATCGCCGCGGTGAAGCGCGGGCTCGAAGGCCTGCCGGCCGAGGATCTGCCGCGCGCCCGCGATGTTCTCCGCGAAGGCTGGCACTTCCTGCTCCCCCTCGGCGTCCTCGTCTGGCTCCTCGTCGCGGGTTACTCGCCCATGCGCGTCGGCTTCTTCGCCATCGTCGCGGTGGTGGCCTCTGCAGTCCTGCGCGCCCTGCTGGCCTTCTTCCGCGAGGGACCGACGCGGCCCCGCGCGGCGGCTCTGCTCCGCGCCGGCGTCGCGAAGACGATGGAGGCGCTGGAGCTCGGCGCGCGGAACGCCGTCGCGGTCTCGGTGGCCTGCGCGCTCGCCGGGATCATCGTCGGCGTGGTCGGGCTCACCGGCCTCGGCCTCAAGTTCTCCTCAATGATGATCGCCTTCTCGGGGGGCAACCTCGTTCTCGCGCTTCTCCTCGTGGTCATCGCCAGCCTGATCCTCGGCATGGGGCTCCCGGTGACGGCGGCCTATATCGTGCTCATCATCCTGATCGGCCCGGCCCTGACCGAGGAATTCGGCATCCCGCTCCTCGTCGCCCATCTCGTGGTCTTCTGGTGGAGCCAGGATTCGAACGTCACGCCACCGGTGGCCCTGGCAGGCTTCGCGGGTGCGGCCATCGCGAACGCCTCGCCTATGGAGACCTCGGTCCAGGCCTGGAAATTCGCCAAGGGCCTCTACCTCGTGCCGCTCTTCATGGTCTTCAACGAACCGATCATCGTCGGCGGTCCCGTGCCTCTGGTCCTCTGGAACGGTCTGCTCGCGATCCTGGCGCTCACGGCCTTCGCCGCCGCGATCGAAGGGCACCTCTTCGCGCCCATGCCCCACTGGCAGAGAGGGCTCGCCGCGCTGGCAACTCTCGCCGTGTTCTGGCCGTCCGTTCCGATCGAGGCGGTCGGCGCGCTGGCCATCGTCCTCCTCATCGCCCGGAACATCGCTGTCGCGCGGCGCAGCCCGGTACCGGAAGGACCTCCGGCGCACGTCCCGGAAGAATCCTGACGAAAGCCCGGCATCGGGCTGCCGCAGGGGGCCTCCGCACCCCTGTCGGACCGGTCCGGATCGCGTCCGCCGAAGCGGCCTAGAGCAGGTGGCCCGACTTCGCCGCCTTGGTGGCGAGGTAATGGTGGTTGAACCGCGTCTCGCCGACCTTGAGAGGCACGCGCTCGGCGACGGCGATGCCGCTCTCCTCCATCCGCGCGATCTTGGCGGGATTGTTGGTCAGCAGCCGCACGCGCCCGACCCCCAGCCGTTCCAGCATCTGTGCGCCGAGGCGGAAATCGCGCTCGTCGTCCTCGAAGCCGAGCCGGTGGTTGGCCTCAACCGTGTCGAAGCCCTGATCCTGCAACGCATAGGCCCGCATCTTGTTGGCGAGCCCGATGCCGCGGCCCTCCTGGTTGAGGTAGAGCAGGATGCCCGCACCTTCCTCGCCCATCTGGGTGAGCGCGGCGTTGAGCTGCGGGCCGCAATCGCATTTGAGGGACCCCAGCAGATCGCCGGTAAAACAGGCCGAATGGAGCCGCGCCAGCACCGCTCCGGACCGGTCCGGGCGGCCGATCTCGATCGCGTAATGCTCCTCCGATCCGTCGGCGGGGCGGAAGATGTGCAGCCGCGCATCCTCGGCCGCGCGCAGCGGCACCCGCGCCGTCACCACGTGATCGAGCGCGGCGAGGCGCGTGAGGTGCGGCGCCGCCTGCGCAGCATCGAGCAGCGAGATCCCGTGCGTGGCCGCAAAACCCGAGCCGTCCGCCAGAGGCACCACCAGCGCGGCGGGCAAAAGCCGCGCGGACTTCACCAGCGTCAGCGCCAGCCGGTGCAGCGAAGGATCGCCCCCGCGGCGCGTCCTCAGCGGCCCCTTCATGGGCTGGGCAAGATCGTCCTTGGGATCGGCCACCGCCTGCACCCAGGTGAGCCCGGCATCCGCGGGCAGGGCCACCCGCGCGATGTCGCCGTCATAGGCCCGCGCCTTCAGCGTCTCCGCGCGCCGCCCAGTGAGCGCGAGATCGGCCTCACCTAGCGCCCGCGCGTCCCGCAGCCGCTCCTCGCTCAACGTCTCGGCGGCCAGGACCAGCGCCGCGCCCTCTTCGCCCGCCAGCACCACCGGAACGCCCATGCGCAGGTCACCGCGGGCGCGCGCCAGCGTTTCGGTGAGGTCGGGGGCGAAGGACATGGGGCATCCCTTTCGAGGCAATTCCGGCGCAGCTGCAACATGTCTGTAACATGTCGCCGTCGGCAGACACGAGCCCGTGAGTCTCCTGCCACAAATCTTGTCGCAAGGGCGTCCACCTCACATTTGCGACACACCAAAGGAGGCACCCAATATGGCGCAACTGAAGAACATTCTTCTGGTCGACGACGACGACCTGCGCGAGGCCCTGGCCGAGCAGCTCGTCCTCACCGAGGACTTCGAGGTGTTCGAGGCCGAGACCGGAGCCGCCGCGATGAGCCGCACCAAGGAGCAGCTCTACGACCTGATCATTCTCGACGTCGGCCTGCCCGACAATGACGGCCGCGAGGTCTGCCGCCTGATGCGCAAGCAGGGCGTCAAGGCGCCGATCCTGATGCTCACCGGGCATGACAGCGACGCCGACACCATCCTCGGCCTCGACGCGGGCGCCAACGACTACGTCACCAAACCCTTCAAGTTCCCCGTCCTGCTCGCCCGCATCCGCGCCCAGCTGCGCCAGCACGAGCAGTCCGAGGACGCGGTCTTCCAGCTCGGGCCCTACACGTTCCGCCCGTCGATGAAGCTTCTCGTCGACGAGGCCGAGAAGAAGATCCGCCTGACCGAGAAGGAGACCAACATCCTCAAGTTCCTCTACCGCGCGCCCGATGGCGTGGTGCCGCGGGACGTGCTCCTGCACGAGGTCTGGGGCTACAACGCGGGCGTGACCACCCACACGCTCGAGACGCACATCTACAGGTTGCGTCAGAAGATCGAACCGGACCCGTCCAATGCCCGCCTTCTGGTGACCGAATCGGGCGGCTACCGGCTGGTCTCCTGAAGTCCGGAATTTCGGACCTGACGGCGGGAACCAAGTATGGTTCACTTGGTTACTGTCACAGCCCGTGGGCACGTGCGGGGTATCACGTGCCAACCTCCCTGTTGGACCTGGCCGGGCTCTCAGCCCGGCCTTTTTTTCTGCACCGCGCAGGGTTTGTCCCACGCCATCGTGATGCCGTGCTCAACCCTACGGTTGCTAGCCTCGCCTCCGACAGGAGGTGCCGCCATGATCCGATCCGCTCTCGCCCTGACCCTCGTTCTCGCTGCCGGGAGCGCCGCCGCGCAGGAGGCGCGAACCCCCAGCCACTGCATCGCCATCGCCGAGGCCGATCCCGGGATCGAGTATCTGCACAAGGCCAGCTGGCAGGCTCCGATCGAGGAATACGGCGTGCGGATCCGCTACATCGCCCACGCCTCCTTCCTCATCCGCACCGAGGGCGGGATCAACGCCGTGACCGATTTCACCGGCTTCATCGGCAACACCACGATGATCCCCGACGTCGTCACCATGAACCACGCCCATTCCTCGCACTGGACCCCGAGCCCCGACCCGGCGATCCCGAACGTGCTGCCGGGCTGGAGCGGGGAGACCGGCGAGCCCGTCGACCACCATCTCGACCTCGGCGAGATGCTGGTCCGCAACGTCTCGACCGACATCCGCTCGGCCTTCGGCGACCGCGAGGAGAACGGCAATTCGATCTTCGTCTTCGAGACGGCGGGCCTCTGCATCGCCCATCTCGGCCATCTCCACCACGAGCCCAACGACCAGCAATACGCCGCGCTCGGCCGCGCCGACGTGCTCATGGTCCCCGTGGACGGCGGCTACACGATGAGCCGCGAGGCGATGATCCGCGTCGTCGACCGGCTGAAATCCTCCATCGTGATCCCCATGCACTGGTTCGGCCCCTATGCGCTCGAGGATTTCCTCGACGGCGTCTCCGACCACTGGGCGATCGAGCGCACCGGCTCGTCGACGCTCGACGTCTCGCTCCGCACGCTACCCTCGCGCCGCACGGTGATGGTCCTCGAGCCGGAATTTCTCACCGACGAGTGAGCGCCGCTCCGACCGCACGCTGCAGCTCCGGCACGACCTCGCCCTCGAACCACGGATGGCGCCGCAGGAAGGCGTTGTTGCGCCACGAGGGATGCGGGATCACGAAGGTGCCCGGCGCCTGCGCCCGCCAGTCCGCAACCACGTCCGACACGCGGCGCGTGTCGCCGAGATGCCGCCTGATCGCGTAACCGCCGATCAGAATGCGCACCTGGACCGGTCCGATCGCCTGCAGCGCATCGCCATGCCAGGTCTCCCAGCAGACCTTCGGCGGCGGCAGGTCCGATCCCTTGGCATCGTAGCCCGGAAAGCAGAACGCCGTCGGCAGGACGGCAACGCGCGTCGTGTCGTAGAACGTCTCCCGATCCACGCCCATCCAGTCGCGCAGCCGGTCGCCCGAGCGGTCGTCGAAGGGTCTGCCGCTCTCGTGCACCCGCAAGCCCGGCGCCTGTCCGCAGACCAGCACCCGCGCGCCCGCCGAGAACCACACGCAGGGGCGCGGCGCATGCCGCGTCTTCGTGGCCGCGAACCGCTCCGCGCAGATCCGGCAGCCGCGGATTTCGTCCTTCAGCTCTTCGATATCGCCCGTCATCGCGCTCTTACGTGGACCTCGCGCGGGCAGGGGACAAGCCCGCACCCCCTTGCCATCCGGCGCCCACACCCTCAGCTTGCGCCCGACCCGGCTTGAGAAGGCGCCCCAGATGACCGAAGACACCCCGCTCGACACCGCCCGCGCCGCGATGGAGGCCGCACCCGAGGACGACAACGCGCGTCTCGCCTTCTACGCCCGCCTCGCCGAATCCGAGCTCTGCCTGATGCTGACCGAGGAAGCCAAGGGCGACAACATCTCGCCCGAGCTCTTCGACGTCGATGGCGGCCGCTTCGTGCTCGCCTTCGACCGCGAGGAGCGCCTCTCCGCCTTCGCCGGCCGGCCTGCGCCCTACGCCGCGATCCCCGGCCGCGCGCTGGCCGAGATGCTGGCGGGGCAGGGGGTCGGCCTCGGCGTCAATCTCGACCGCGAGGAGACCTCCGCGCTCATCCCCGCCGATGCGCTCGGCTGGCTGAAGGACACGCTCGGCCATGCCCCCTCCGAGGCCGAGGCCCGCCCCGAGGAGGTCTCCGCCCCGGGCCATCTGCCCGAGGGGCTGCTCACAGCGCTCGACGAAAAGCTCGCCCGCGCCGCGGGTCTCGCCCGCCGCGCCTACCTTGCCGAAGTCACCTACGAGGGCGGCGCCAAGGGGCATTTGCTCGGCATCACCGGCGCCGCCGACGGCGCAGAGCCGACGCTCGCCCGCGCGATCAACGAGGCGCTGGTCTTCTCCGGTCTCGAGGCCGGCGCGCTCGACGTGACCTTCCTCGAGGAGACCGACCCTCTCGCCGCGCGCCTCGCCCGCGTCGCCCTGCGCTTCGATCTGCCCGAGCCCGAGGCGCCGAAGGCTGCCCCCGCCGCGCCCGGCAGCGATCCCGAAAGGCCGCCGCGCCTGCGCTGAGCCTCAGTTCAGCCCGATAACCAGCCCGTTGATCTCGCGGAAGAGCTTGCGGGTCATCGCCTGTCGGAATCCCGCATAGCCGTCGGAATATTCGACGAAGGCGTCCGGCCCGTGCCGCACCATGCGGTCGTAATAGGCGTCGACCTCCGGGTCCGCTCCGAGCACGGCGAGCCCGTTCACCGTGATGTTCTCGAAAGGGTAATGCTTGTAGGCGAGGTCCGGCGCGAAGCCGTCATTGGTGACCCCGTCCCCCGAGACGTCGATCACCTGCCGCGCGCAATCCGGCGCCCGCGTCATCGTGTTCGACCCGAAGCCGAGCGCATAGCCCATGGCGGTCGGAAACCGGGTCTGGCTGCGGGGGGTCGCTTGCAGGATGCCGATGACCCGGTCGATATCGGCGGAGCTGCGGATCAGCATCCAGTCGACCACGACTTCAGATTGCCGCCGCCCGCTCCATTCATAGGCGCCGAGCGCGACGCTCCCCGGGCCGAGCAGCAGCGCGCTGCGGATGTCGTCGCTGGCGAGGGCCGCCGAGAGCCCGTCCTTCTGGAGAAGGTACTCCTCCTCGTCGACCGAGGAGGAGACGTCGAGCGCAAGAAGCAGGGCGAGGCGGCAGTCCTGCGCCCGGGCCGCGGGGGCGGCCCAGATCAGGGCGGCGACGAGCGCCGCGCAGAGGAGACGAACTCCTACCAATGCCCCTTGTTTTCCATGCTCGCCCAGGGCTCCTGCTCGGGCAGCGCGTCGCCCTTCTGCAGAAGCTCGACCGACACGTTATCGGGCGACCGGACGAAGGCCATGTGGCCGTCGCGCGGCGGGCGGTTGATGGTCACGCCGTTGTCCATGAGCTTCTGGCAGAGCCCGTAGAGGTCGTCGACGCGGTAGGCGAGGTGGCCGAAATGGCGGCTGTCGTCCGGCAGCGCGTCGTCGCCGTCCCAGTTATAGGTCAGCTCGACGTCGTTGTGGCCGTCCTCCTGACCCGGCGGGCACATGAAGACGAGCGTGAAGCGGCCCTTCTCGCTCTCCGAGCGGCGGCGCTCCTTGAGGCCCAGCATCTCGTAGAAGGCCATGGATTTCTCGAGATCCTTCACGCGGACCATGGTGTGCAGGTATTCGATCGACATCTTTTGCCCTTGATTGTCCGGATTGGTTCACCGCCAACACTAGGCGAAGCGCCCCTCAAGTCGAGGGTCTTCACGCGGCGCGGGACGCGATCAAAACTTCGAGCGGATGCCGAAGGCGACGCCGAATTCCTCGCGATCGTAGAGCCCGAGCGTGCTGTCGTTCCGCGTCGCGCGCAGCGTCACGTCCGGCACGAAGCCGAGATAGTCGATCTCGTCGAGCGTGACCGTCGCGCGCGCCGTGTAGCGCCTGTCGTCGCGCCCGTTCTCCAAAAGCGAGATTTCGTCGTGATGCCGCCCCGCCGCCGAGAGCGCCAGCGACAGTCCCGCGCCCCAGATCGGCCTCGCAAAGCCGAAGCCCAGGGTCAGCTCGGTCTCGTCGAAGTCGAGATTGCCGTCCTCCGAGCTCTGGTCGCGGTAGGCGAGCGCCCCGCTGACCTGATGTCCGGACCCCAGAATGTGCACGAGCCCGGCAGAGCCGCGCCAGCCCTGCGCATCCGCGCGCGATCCCAGCCCCTCCTCGAGATCGCGGGTGATCCCGGCGCGCCCCATGAGCGTCGGCGTGATCGCCTGCCGTACGCCCGCGCTCGCCCGCCATGTCTGCGACAGCGGATCGCCCCCGTACCAGTTGCGCTCGGCCGAGGTGCCGAAGGACAGCTCCGTGCGCCCGTCCTCCGTCCGCCAGTCATGGCCGACCCCGATCCGCACCGCGCTCAGCGCAAAGTCCGATCCCTCGACATCCGGCGCATCGTCCCGGCTTTCCTCCGACAGGGTGTAGGTCCGGTGGGTCAGCCCGAAATCGAGCGTCGTCTTGCGCCGCGCCGTCTCGGCCAGCCGCCGCGAGGTGGACAGCCCCGCGGAATACTCGATCCCGGACAGCGCCTTGGCCGAGGGGCCAAGCACGAAGACCGGCTGGAAGCCGCCCGGCACACTCCCGCCGAGCGAGATCGGCACCTCGTCCTCGCTCGACCCGTCATTGATGTTCGACGACGGCGAGACCGAGAACGACAGCCGCGTCGACCACGGGTTGCGCGCACGCACGTAGCGGAAATCACGCACCGCCCGCGCCTCGTGCGAAGGGGAGGGCGCGACCTCGACCGCGCGCCGCAGCCAGAACTGCGCCCGCGTCCGCGCCCCGTCCGAGGCCAGCGCCTGAGCCACGGCGAGCGCCGCGGCATAGCGGTCCCCGTCGTCCGTCGCCCCGCGCCACGCCGCGAGCCCCGCCTCCCGCGCGTCCCCGTAGCGCCCGAGGTCCCGTGCCGCCCGGCTGCGGATCAGCAGCGCCTGCACGTCGCCCGCATCCCGCGCCAGCAGCGCGTCCGCCAGTCCCAGCGACATCTCGAGCTCTCCCGCCGCCCAGGCCCGCGCCGCCATCACCCGCATCTGGTCCGGCGTCAGCGTCTCGGCCTCCGCCGGACCGGTCCAGGGCAGCGCAACCGCCAGAGCCGCGCCGCGGAGAAGACAGCCGCCCTTAGCGCAGAGCCGGAAGAAAAGCCCCGCGCCGCGCCTCATTGCCGGTAGACGATGAATCCGCCGGTTTCCTGGAAAGCCGCGTCCCGCCGCGGATCGTCGCCCGTCATCACCAGCACGCCGACGATCTCGCCCGCGTCCTCGCCCGACATGATCGCGTAATACTCGCCCTCCGCGGCGGTCGCCTGGGTCCCGTCGTCGAATTCGAGCGTCGTGAACACCGATTGCACGATCTCCCCGTTGGCATCCGCGACATCCGGGCTCACCACCGAGCCCACCTGCGGCATCACCGCGTTGCCCGATGCGTCCCGCGGCACCACGAGGCCGTCGTTGTCCTCCTGCAGCGCCGCGATGTACCGGTCCGTGATGTCGGTGCCGTCGATGTCGTAGAGCCGCCGGTTCGCCACCGTCAGCGACACCCCCGCCTGCGCGTCGTTGAAATCCTTGAAGTCGATCCGCATCGACGCATCGCCCGTCAGGTATTCGAGCCCGGACACCCCGTCGAAGATCCGCACGCCCGCGTAATCGCCCGCATAGACCGCATCCCCCGCCGTCGGCAGCTCCAGCGAGGTCGCATTGCCCGCCGCATCGACCCCGTTGCGCTGGTAGACGAAGCCGCCGAAGCCGTAATCCACGAAATCCCCGCTGCGCACGATCGCGAACTCGGTCTGCCCGCTCGTCGAGACGCCATAGATCGCCCGGTAGGCGAGGTTGTCGACCACCGTGCCGGTCACCGGATCGACGCTGGTCACGTCGCTCTCGTAGACCGCGAAGGGCCCCAGCGATCCGACCGCGTTCTGGCTGCCCGGCCGCCCCCCGCGCCGGTAGACGTTGTCCCCGTCGAAGGCGAGGTTGTCGACCTCGAACGTGTCCGTCGCCGCATCGTAGGCGATCGCCTCGGCAAATCCGCCGCCGCTCTCCCCGCGCGGCTCGTAGCGCACGATCGAGCTGTCGGGCGTGGGTGCCTCGGTGCCGGGCGGCAGGCCCCGGTCGCTGTCGATCGGCGTCCCGGGGTCGCCGTCGCCCCCCGTCCCGGGCCCGGCATCCTCCCCGGTCTCGGGATCGAGCGGGTTCTCCCCGTCGTTCCCCGTGCTGCCGCAGGCGCCGAGAAGCGCCAGCGTCAGGATCGTCGCCACGATGCGGGTCATGCGCTCACTGCCTCGATTTGCACGCTGCCTGCGGTTTCGGCCACGATGTCGCCAGGCTTGACCCCAAGTCAATCTGACCGTGCCGAAGCCGTGCCCGTTTTCCCGCAATGTGCGACCGATTTGCCGCCACCCGATGTGGTGGTTTTTGCGCGCAGTCTCTGCAAGATATAGCTGGACCCCGACTCATTTGCCGCCGAGAGGATGCCGCCCATGCCCCTGAGCCCCGAACAGCAGGCCGAGATCGACGCCCTCCGCGCCGAGCCCGCGCCCACCCTGCGCGCCACCGTCCCGGCGATGGAGGAGCATCTCTACCGCGCCGCCCCCGTGCTCGACCACGGCTTCGTGCGGGTTGTCGACTACATGGGCGACGACAGCGCCATCTGCCAGGCCGCCCGCGTCAGCTACGGCCGCGGCACCAAGTCGGTCTCCAACGACGAGGGGCTGATCCGCTACCTCATGCGCCACTGGCACTCGACCCCCTTCGAGATGTGCGAGATCAAGCTCCACGTGAAGCTGCCGGTCTTCGTCGCGCGCCAGTGGATCCGCCACCGCACCGCCAACGTGAACGAATACTCCGCCCGCTACTCGATCCTCGACCGCGAATTCTACATCCCCGAGCCCGACGCACTCGCCTCGCAATCGACCTCCAACAACCAGGGACGGGGCGAGGCCCTTGCCGGGGAAGAGGCCGAACGCGTCCTGCGCTATCTCCGCGACGACGCGATGCGCGCCTACGACCATTACGAGGAGATGATCTCGGACGACGGCCAGCAGGGCCTCGCGCGCGAGCTCGCCCGGATGAACCTGCCCGCCAACATCTACACCCAATGGTACTGGAAGACGGACCTCCACAACCTCCTCCATTTCCTGCGCCTTCGCGCAGATTCCCACGCCCAATACGAGATCCGCGTCTACGCCGAGGCCATCGGAGAGATGGTCCGCGACTGGGTCCCCTTCGCCTACAGGGCCTTCGAGGATTACCGCATGGGCGGAGCCGTCCTCTCCGCCGCCGGCCTTGATTGCGTGAAGCGCATGCTCAAGGGTGAAGAGGTGACGCAGGAAACCTCCGGCATGTCCAAGGGGGAGTGGCGGGAGTTCCGCAGCATATTGTAGTGCGCGGCCTTGACTCAGCGTCATTTAGCACGGAAAATGAACAAGAAGTGAACAAAGGTGGTAAATGAGCGGTCTTGATGTGCGGGTTGTTGCGAACATCGTGCTGCGTCAAGCGCAGATAGAGCGTGTCGCCGTAACAAACCTGCATCTCAATAAGGCATTGTATTTTATGCACGTTGATCGGCTACGCGAATGTGGGCAGCCACTCGTAAGTGCCAAAATCGAAGCGTGGGAATACGGACCTGTTTTTAGGGAGGTTTATAACCAGTTCAAGCGGTATAGGGGAGGGGCGATTCGCGATTTGGCGCGTCGGCCAGACTATGAAACTGGCGAGCTTGTAGTAGCTTGGGATGATATCCCAGCCGACTATCAAGATTACATCCGTGAACTTGCCAGATTCTACATAAGAATTCCAGCATCCGTTTTGGTGGATATGTCGCACGCGAAGGGAGGCGCGTGGGATGCTGTTTGGAACAACAGCGGTCCAATCAATCTGGGTATGGAAATTACTGACGATAAGATTCGTCAGTTTGAGTTAACATCTGGCGCTAGGATACATAGGCAATGACTCCTCTCCAAAAACTAGATCGTCCGCCTGCGGTCGAGAACTGGGCACGAATGCAGCATCTGGACGTCGATAAGACGACCAAGCAGCTGGTTAGCTTTCTAACAGGTATTGTTCCTTGGAACTACAGTATCGCAAAGTCCTGCGCCAAGTGGCAGATCGAAGATGGGATAGATCGGCGTACTGCGCTCCATATAGTTCGCGAGAAGGGCTCTGCATTGGGGCGCAAGCACAATGCGGAGGTCGTGGAAGCATGGTTCGACTTTGTGGCCGAAAACCCGATAAGTGGCGTACGGGCGTTCGATGACTTTGTTGAATGGTTTCCACTCGGACCGGGTATTCGCGTTCCGATTAAACCCCTCACCGTAGTTCGTGATCAAGGTCACTTTTCGCCTGTCTTCTTCATTCCATGGAGCAAAATTCCGTTCTCTGACTACCAGGCACGGCTACTTTTCTCGATTCTTGAGAGGTCGATTTTTCGGCACACGGACTTCGAGAAATCTCCTGGGAAAATTATCTTTTTTCCAAAGGTGCCAACTGGTTCATTGGGCTGGCAGCGAAAGCCATCAATCTGGTGTCGGGGTGACTTCGATCTGTTAACTGACACTCAAATCATTGAGCAAATCGAGGTTTTTGAAGCAAGCCGAGAGCGAGCGAAAGAGTGGTTTGAGCAGAATTTAGGTTGATGGCCCATTTATTGCAGAACTGATCCCGAACGGGCCGCGGCCCGTTCGGCCCGTGTCGGGACCGGGCAACGTGCCGGGCCGGGCACCTTTCGCACACCTGGATGAACGGGCCGCACGCATGTGCGGCCCGCGGCGCGTCACCGTCCGGGAGCGGCGCAGGCGCGGAATGCCCCCATCCCCACGCGCGGGTTTGGAGGCAGAGGCATGGCGCCCTCTCGCCGGGACGACTCGAGCCGCCGCCCGGACCCCGGGATGTCCCGCCCGGCGCCGGGACCGGCAGGGCAGGCGGCCCTCCGGTCCGGTCGTCCGGCCGGACCCGCCCCGCCGTCTCCCGGCTCCGCGCCCCTCCGGATCGCCCCGATCCCGCCCCGCGGCACGCGCGAGTGGCGCAAACTCTGCGTCCAGCGTCGAAACGCGCCCGAATTCCGTACAATTCGCACCCGATTTCTTACATTTGTTACGAAACCCGGAGCGGCCGGGGCAGTTTTCGTGACGTCAGCCTCAGAGGCCGACGCCGCCTCGAAGCGGCGCGTCTCCGCCGAAAATCCGCCCCCGGCGGGAGATTTCGAAACCCGGCGTTACCGTTTCGTGATCACCTCCCGTGGCGTCATGCGCCAGACTCCGCCGGTTCCGTCAAGTTTTTGAAATATCTCGCGGATGTGGCCTCAGAGTCGCCACAAACCCGTGACTGGCGGGGGCTGGAACATTGGGGCGTTCGTGGCCATTTCCTCATAACTCGACGGGCCGGGACAAGGTCCGCCGCTCAAGAAACTCCTACGGAGAGCAGACAATGAAACGCTTCCTCATCACCACCGCAGCCATCGCCGCGACCTCCACCACCGCCTTCGCCGGCAGCATCTCGCAGCCCGCGCCCGAGCCGGTCGTGACCCAGCCCGCCCCGCAAGTCGTTGAACCGACACCGACTTATGACTTCTCCGGCTTCTCCGCCGGTGCCCAGCTCGGCTACGGCGACATCCAGGCGGACGATGACGACGGCACCGACCTCGACGGCGACGGCACCCTCTACGGCCTGCGCATGAACTACGACCGCGACTTCGGTAACGTCGTCGTCGGCGGCGGCGTGAACTACGACGCCGGCGAGATCGAGCTCGACGACGGCCCGGCCGTCGACGGCATCCTCCGCGCCGGTCCCCGCGTCGGTTATAACTTCGGCCGTTCAATGGTTTACGCAGGCGGCGGTTACGCCAAGGCGTTCACCGACGATGACGATCTCGGCGATTCCAACGGCTACTACGTCGGCCTCGGCACCGAGACGTTCCTGACCGAGAACATCACCGCCGGTGGCGAGATCAACTACCACGAGTTCGACGATTTCGACGCCGAAGGCATCGACGCCGACGCCACCACGGCGAGCCTGAACATCAACTACCGCTTCTGATCGGGACCCTCGTCCCGACCGAGCAAGAGGGCCCGCGCCATCCGCGCGGGCCCTTATCTTGTGGAGCGCCCGGACCGTGACACCGCATCTCGCGCGGAGTGTCGCGCACGACCGGAGCCCCTTCACATCCCCCGGACGCCCGCGTATACGCGCGCCCTGACTCAATGGAAGGGCCGGGCACATGCAGGGCAGCGCCAACCTCAACATCATGATGAAGGCCGCGCGCAAGGCGGGTCGCTCCCTCGTGAAGGACTTCCGCGAGGTCGAGAACCTGCAGGTCTCGATGAAGGGCGCGGGCGACTTCGTCAGCCGCGCCGACCTCGCCTCGGAAAAGATCCTGCGCGAGGAACTCATGGGCGCGCGCCCGACCTACGGCTGGCTGGCCGAGGAAAGCGGCGAGACGCCCGGCGAGGATCCGACCCGCCGCTGGATCGTCGATCCGCTCGACGGGACGACCAATTTCCTCCACGGCATGCCGCATTTTGCGATCTCCATCGCGCTCGAACACAAGGGATCGATCGTCTCGGGGGTGATCTACGATCCCGCCAAGGACGAGATGTTCTACTCCGAGAAGGGCGCCGGCGCCTGGCTGAACGACAGCAAGCGCCTGCGCGTCTCGGGCCGCCACCGCATGGCCGAGGCGCTCTTCGCGACCGGCGTGCCGTTCGGCGCGAAGAAGACGCTGCCCGCGACGCTCAAGGATCTCGCGCGGCTGATGCCCGCCTGCGCCGGTGTGCGGCGCTGGGGCTCGGCAGCGCTGGACCTCGCCTACGTCGCCGCCGGCCGCTATGACGGCTACTGGGAGCGCGAGCTGCAGATCTGGGACCTCGCAGCCGGCTCGCTCATCGCGCTCGAGGCGGGCGCCCTGGTCGGAGGCGTCCGCGAGGGACAGACACCGCTCGAGGACGGCACGATCCTCTGCGCCAACGGCAACATCTTCGATCATTTCGCCCGCGTGATCCGCGAGGCGTGAGGCCTCAGCTGTCCGAGGGGTGGTTCACCCCGTCGTTCCACGGCATGGGCTCGTAATCGGCGGGGTTCACGCCCTTGAGCGTCCCGAGGTTTATCCCGCAATGGCCGGGTGCCGACCGGCGCTCGTGGTAGACGTAGATCCCACAGATCTTGCAGAAGAAATGCTGCGCGGTACGCGTGCCGAAGCTGTAGAGCGTGAGTTGATCGGCGCCGCGCAAAACCTCGACATCCTCCTTGCGCGCCGAGACGTTCGGGGCGGCGCGCCTGCGGCAATACGAACAGTCGCAGCGGGCTGCCTCGGAGAGAGGCGTCTCCAGCCGAACCCTCAGTTCCACCGCTCCGCAATGGCAGGTTGCGCGTCGCGCCTCGCTCATGACGATCCCCCCCAAGGCCCCGGGCGGCGCCCTGGGCGTTTGCGCTGTCCCGCGCGCGGCACGTCGGTCGAGACGAAGCGATAATGGGCCGCGGGGTGGGGCGGCAGGCCGTGGCTCTTGCGCCAGAAGGCCGGGCCACCGCGCCGCAGCCAGAGCGGGATGCAGAGCAGCACGCCGATCACGAAACCGCCGACGTGCGCCCAGTACGCGGTGCCGCCCGCATCGGCGGGTGCGCCAATGCCGCCGAATGTCTGCATGCCGATCCAGAGGCCGAGCACGACCCAGGCCGGGATCGGCACCACGCGGAAGAGAAAGATCAGGATGATGAGGATATCGACCCGCGCTCGTGGGAAGAGCAGCAGGTACGCGCCCATCACGCCCGCGATCGCCCCCGACGCGCCGACCATGGGGACCTGGCTGTAGGGCGCGGTGACATATTGCGCGAACGCTGCCCCGATTCCGCTGGCGAGGTAGAAGCCGAGATAGCCAAGATGTCCCATCTCGTCCTCGACGTTGTCGCCGAAGATGAACAGGAACAGCATGTTGCCGAGGAGGTGCATGATGCCGCCGTGCAGGAACATCGATGTGAGGATCCCGCCGTAGCCGTCGCCCTGGCTCACGCGTGCGGGGATCAGTGCCCAGTCCCAGAAGAACCGGTTCAGAGCCAGCTCGTTCTGGAAGAGCGACCAGTAATTGAGAAAGATCACCACGTTCGCCGCGATCAGGGCGTAGGTGACGAACGGCGTACGCCCCGAGGGGTTGTGGTCGCGGATAGGAAACATGGGTCGGAAGCTTGGCGCGCCGCGAGGCGGCGTCAAGTCCGGACGGGGCGGGCGGACAGCGTCGTCAAGCGACTGTGTCCGCCCTCCCCATAAGTATCAGTCGACGCCGGCGAGCAGCTTGGCGTTGCCGCCCGCCGCGGTGGTGTCGACGCAGACATGCCGTTCGAGCCGGGCGTGGCCGCGGTCGGGCATGCCGGTGACGAGGAACCGGATCGGACCTTCGAAACGCGCGAGGCCTGCGCGGATGTCGCGCGCCGTTGCCTCGTCACCCCACCAGATCACTCCGGAGATGCCCTTCACCATGGCGAGCGCATCGGCGTCCAGCGACCCTTCGGCTTCCACCGCGACGCCGCCGAGATTGCGGATTGCCTCGGCCTGAGCCTTGGCCGCGTCCGCGCCCGGCCCGAGGCAGAGCACTGCGGGGCGGGGCAGGGTGGAAAGCACGTTCGACTCGCCCGTCGGCCCCGGAAGTTCGGTGCTGTCGATCACGGCATCGCTCGCCACCTGCTTGGCTGCCTTCTCGATCCGCTTCGGATCGTCCTTGCCAGTCCATTTGCCGGACGATGCCTCGGCAGGGTGCTTGCGGAACCGCTCGACGTAGTCCGGTCCGCCCGCCTTGGGACCGGTGCCGGAAAGACCCTCGCCGCCGAAGGGCTGCGAGCCGACGATCGCGCCGATCTGGTTGCGGTTGACGTAGATGTTGCCCACCTCGATCCGGTCGGACACGTGCTGGACACGATCGTCGATCCGAGTCTGCAGGCCGAAGGTCAGCCCGTAGCCCTTGCCGTTGATCGCATCGATCACTTTGTCGATCTCGTCCGCCGCGAAGGTCGCGATATGCAGGACCGGGCCGAAGATCTCGCGCTCGAGATCCTCGATCCCGCTGACCTTGATGAGCGTCGGCGCAACGAAGTGGCCCGCATCGGGTGTGTCGCAGGTCTTGAGCACGCGCCCCGTCTCCTCGGCCTCGGCGATGTAGGCATCGATCTCGGCCTTGGCGTCCTTGTCGATCACCGGGCCCACGTCCGTCGACGGATCCCAAGGCCGTCCGATCCGCATCGCCTCCATCGCGCCGGTGAGCATCTCGGTGAAGCTCTCGGCGATGTCCTCCTGCACGTAGAGACAGCGCAGGGCCGAGCAGCGCTGGCCGGCGGACTGGAAGGCGCTCTCGATGATCGCGGCGACCGCCTGTTCGGGCAGGGCGGTGCTGTCCACGATCATGGCGTTGAGTCCGCCCGTCTCCGCGATCAGTGGCGCGCCGGGCGCGAGGTTCTCGGCCATCGACTTGTGGATGATCTGCGCGGTCTCGGTCGAGCCGGTGAAGGCGACGCCACCCACGGCCGGATTCGACGTCAGCGCCGCGCCGACCTCACCCGCGCCGGGCAGAAGCTGGAGCACGGTCTTCGGAACGCCCGCCTCGTGCATGAGCTGCGCCGCGCGCCAGGCGAGGATCGGCGTCTGTTCAGCCGGTTTCGACAGCACGCCATTGCCGGCCGCAAGCGCCGCGGCGATCTGGCCGGTGAAGATGGCGAGCGGGAAGTTCCACGGGCTGATGCAGGCAAAGACGCCCACCGCCGGCTCACCCTCGGTCCGGGCGCCATAGTAGCGCAGGAAGTCCACGGCCTCGCGGATCTCGGCAACCGCGTCCTGCAGCGACTTGCCGGCCTCGCGGTGAAGGATCGCGAATAGCTCGCCGTAATTCGCCTCGTAGAGATCGGCGATCCCGTTGAGCACCTTCGAGCGCTCTTCGGCCGAAGCGTCCCAGGGCTTCGCCGCGTCCGCCGCCGCGGCGACCGTGTCGGGCGAGGCCCAGGTCACGGTCCCGACCTCGTCGCGGGGACGGGCAGGGTTCTTCACGGTTTCCGTCTCACCGGGGGGCGCATCGACCGCGAGAAGGGGGCCGGCGTCCCAGCGATGGCGCTCGAAGGCACCGCGCGCCTCGTCGATGGCGGCGAGCGTCGGGCGGTGCCGCAGATCCCAGCCCTTGGAGTTCCGGCGTTCGGGCAGGAAGATCTCGGTCCCGGTCGTCAATCCGCTGTCATGTACCTTGTCGAAGGGATCGGCGGCCACGGTCTCGGGCGCGACATCCTCGTCGACGATCTGGTTGACGAAGGACGAGTTCGCTCCGTTCTCGAGCAGACGGCGCACGAGATAGGCCAGAAGGTCGCGATGCGCGCCGACCGGCGCGTAGATGCGGCAGCGCACCCCCTCGTTCTCCATCATGAGGTCGTGCAGGGTCTCACCCATGCCGTGCAGACGCTGGAATTCCCACTTCTCGTTCGGGATCTCCATCGCCTCGGCCATGTGCAGCACAGCCGCGGCGGTGTGCGCATTGTGCGTCGCGAATTGCGGATAGATCCGGTCCGTCATCTTGAAGAGCTTGCGGGCATTGGCGATGAAGCTGACATCCGAGGCGGGCTTCGAGGTGAAGACCGGGAAGTCGTCGAGCCCCGCGACCTGCGCGCGCTTGATCTCGGTGTCCCAGTAGGCGCCCTTGACGAGCCGCACCATGATCCGCCGGTCGAGGCGAGACGCGAGATCGTGCAGCCAGTCGAGCACCGGTCCGGCGCGCTTGCCGTAGGCCTGCACCACGACCCCGAAGCCTTCCCAGCCCTTCAGCGAGGGCTCGGAGAGCACCTCCTCGATCACGTCCAGCGAGATGCCGAGGCGGTCCATCTCCTCGGCGTCGATGTTGAGCCCGATCCGCGCCGAGGCAGCAAGCTGGCAGAGCATCCGCAGGCGCGGCACGACCGTCTCGAACACCAGGTCAGACTGCAACTCGTCGTAGCGCGGGTGCAGCGCGGAGAGCTTTACCGAGATGCCCGGGTTGTCGCGCGTCTGCTTCGACTTCGCGGCGCCGGCGATGGCATTGATCGCGCGGGAATAGCTCAGCTGGTAGCGGCGGGCATCCTCGTGCGTGCGCGCGGCCTCGCCCAGCATGTCGTAGGAATAGGTGTAACCGCGCTTTTCCTGCTTGGCGGCGCGCTTCATCGCGGCCTCGATGGTCTCGCCCAGAACGAATTGCTGGCCCATCACGCGCATCGCCTGACCCGTGGCGCGGCGGATGACCGGCTCGCCCATCCGCCGGATCGCGCCGCGCAGATGCGATGCGATCCCCGGATCGCCGTCCTTCAGCACGTTGCCCGTGAGCATCAGCGCCCAGGTCGAGGCGTTCACGAGCGGCGAGGAGGAATGCCCCATATGCTTGCCCCAGTCCGACGGGGCGATCTTGTCCTCGATGAGCGCATCGATGGTCTCCGCGTCGGGCACCCGCAGCAGCGCTTCGGCGAGGCACATCAGAGCGATGCCTTCCTCGGTGGAGAGACCGTACTCGGCGAGGAAGACCTCCATCATCCCCGGATCGGAATCGGCGCGGATGTCGCGGACAAGCTGCGCGCCGCGCTTTGAGATCGCCTGGCGCTCCTCGTCGGTAAGGCTCGCGGTGCCGCGCAGCTCCGTCACCAGCGGTGCCTCGTCGGCATAGGTCATCTTGTCGATGACGTGGCGCAGGTCGGTCGCGTTGTCTCTGGGCATGAATTCCTCCGCTGATTTGCGCTAGTCTACGCCGAAATTTCGAGGTAATTGTCCTGAACTGGGCGTGGTTGTTGCCCGATCCGTCTTCATTTGTGGCCTCAGGCGATGCAAACCGACATCCTGGACCTCGACCGTTTCGACCGGGCCATCCTCGACGTGCTGGCCGAGGATGGCCGCGTGTCCATTACCGAACTGGCGCGACGGATCGGTTTGTCGAAGTCTCCGACGCAGGCGCGGCTCAGGCGGCTCGAGGAGGTAGGGGCGATCCGGGGCTACAGGGCGATCCTCGATCCGATCCGCCTCGGGCTCGAACACGTGGCTTTTCTCGAGGTGCGGCTTTCCGATACGCGGGAGGAGGCGTTGGCCCAGTTCAACGCGGCCGTCGCCCGGGTGCCCGAGATCGAGCAGGCGCACCTCATTGCAGGCAATTTCGACTACCTGCTCAAGGTACGCACGCGCGACATGCGCTCTTATCGCCGGGTCCTTGCCGAGCAGATCTCGACCCTCCCCTACATCTCTTCAACCTCCACCTATGTCGCGATGCAGGCGGTCAAGGAAGATGGCCTCGCGGAACCCCGTTGAGGCGCTTTCGCTCGCCCGCCCGGGCGGTTAAGGTCCGGCCTCGCTGGCCCGCGTGGTGGAATGGTAGACACAGGGGACTTAAAATCCCTAGGCGCATGCCGTGCCGGTTCGAGTCCGGCCGCGGGCACCAGCAAGAGCTGCGAAAGGCGGGTCATGGGGTCCGGTAGTCATGTGATCGCGGTCGACGGGGGCGGCAGCCGGTGCCGGTTCCTGCTGTCGGGTCCGGGCGGCGAGCGCCGGATCGAGCGCGGTCCGGCGAACGTCTTTTCCGATTTCGATGGTGCGATCGCCGTGCTTCGCGACGGCCTTGCAGCGCTCGAAAGCGAAACTGGAGTCGATGCTTCCGAATGTCCCTGCTGTCTCGCCCTGGCCGGCGTCATCGATCTCGACGTCGCCGCGCAGGTGTCCCGCGCGCTGTCTCTGCCCCAAGCGCGGATCGAAGAGGATTGGCGGGCGGCGCTCGAAGGGGCGCTGGGAGGGGCGGACGGGGCCGTGGTGGGCCTCGGCACCGGATCCTTTGCGGCACGGCTCGAAGGGAAGACTGCGCAGGCCATCGGCGGACACGGGCTCGCTCTCGGGGACGAGGCGTCGGGCGCTTGGCTCGGACGCGAGGCATTGAGGCGCACCCTGCACGCGGCGGAAGGCCTGACCGAAGCCTCGCCGCTGACGGATGAGCTGCTCGGGGAACTGGGCGGCGTCGCGGGTATCGTACGGTTCGGTGCGAGTGCGGCACCCTCGGACTACGCTCGACTCGCGCCGCGCGTGGCCGCGGCCGGGCAAGGTGATCCGCATGCGGCCGCCATTCTTTCGCAAGGCGCAGACTATATCGCGGGAGCGCTGCATGCGATCGGCTGGCAGTCGAGCGAGCCGCTTTGCCTCATCGGCGGGCTCGCGGAGACCTACGCCGCCTGGCTTTCGGCGCCGCTTGCTTCGGCACTGATTGCGCCCAGAGGGACCGCGCTCGACGGGGCTCTTGCGCTCGCGCGCGTTTATGCAAGCGAGGGCGCATGACCGAAACCGCCTATACCGGAGCACGCATCTTCGACGGGACGCGCCTTCATGACGGTTTGGCGCTTGTCCTCTCGGACGGCCGGGTGACCGCATTGCGGCCCGACACCGAGATCCGGGACCTGGAACGGGTTGATCTTGGCGGCGGAATTCTGGCCCCGGGTCTGGTGGATCTGCAGGTGAATGGGGGCGGCGGCGTCATGCTCAACGACCATCCGGATGTCCGGACCCTGCGAGTGATGGCCGAGGCGCATGGGCGGCTCGGCAGCACCACCATCGTGCCGACGCTCATCACCGACACGCGCGAGGTGACTCTCGCGGCCATCGACGCGATCGATGCTGCCATCGCCGAGGGCGTTCCGGGAGTGGGCGGGCTGCATCTCGAAGGTCCTCATCTCGACCCTGCGAAGGCCGGCGCTCATGATCCGGCGCTGATCCGGCCCATGGATGACGCTGATCTCGCCATGCTGGTCGCCGCGGCCCGCCGTCTGCCGACGCTGATCGTCACTCTTGCGCCGGGGGCGGCGACACCGGATCAGATCGGCCAGCTGCGAGACGCGGGTGCCATCGTGTCCCTGGGACACAGCGCTGCAAGCTACGAGGAGGCTGCTTCAGCCGTCGCGGCGGGGGCCTCCATGGTCACGCATCTCTACAACGCGATGAGCCAGCTTGGGCATCGCTCGCCGGGCCTTGTCGGCGCGGCGCTCGACCGCGACCTCTGGGCGGGGATCATCGCGGATGGCGTGCACGTCCACCCTGCCGCATTGCGCATCGCGGTCGTCGCGAAGCCGCAGCGCCTGTTCCTCGTGTCCGACGCGATGGCGGTCGCTGGCACGGACGCGACGCGCTTCACGCTGAACGGACGGGAGATCACCCGTTCGGACGGCAGGCTTACGCTAGAGGACGGAACGCTTGCCGGGGCGGATCTCGATCTGCCGCGGGCGATGCGGATGCTTCTGAGTGCCGGGAGCCGGGTGGAAAACGCGCTGGCGCTCGCGACGTCGCGTCCTGCAGACGCAATCGGGCGCGGCGATTTAGGCTACCTTCAGCCGGGGAGCCGCGGCGACATGGTGCATCTCTCCGACGATCTCGACCTGAGGCAGGTCTGGCGTGCCGGGCAACCGATCTGACTGCCTATCCGCGCCGGCGCAGGCGGATCACCACATCGACGCTCGCGATCTCGGCGCCCTCTGGCGCGTCGGGCAGGCGGGCGATCTCGAGCTGATCGGCGGGAGCGTCGGTGAGCCGTCCGTCTTCCTCCCAGAAGAAGTGCGGATGGTCGTGGACCTTGGTGTCGAAATAGCTCTTCGAACCGTCGACCGTGACTTCCTGCATGAGCCCCGCATCGCAGAAGGCGCGCAGCGTGTTGTAGACGGTTGCGAGCGACACCTTCTCGCCGGTCTCCTTCACCGCCGCGAAGAGGCTTTCCGCCGTGACGTGACGGTCGTGGCCGTCACCGACGAGCAGCGTGGCCAGCGCCGCGCGCTGACGGGTGGGCCGGAGACCGGCCTGACCGAGCCACTCGGTCCCGCGCTTTCGTGCTTCGGACGTCATCGTCAAATCAGGTTCCGTTTTCTCGCTTGCACCTGACATATAATGTCTCGGACCCTGATATTTCAAATGGAATCACAGCGGAGGGCGTGCGCGTCGCCAAAGGTGCGGCAGACTTGCGCCCGTTCGCGCGGCGGTGATAGACGGACGCCGATCAATGGACCTACAGGGAAGAGGGCGCCCGCCGCACATGGCCGATTATCCGACCAGCTTCGACAAGGACGACCTTCTGAAATGCGCGCGGGGCGAGCTCTTCGGCCCCGGAAACGCGCAATTGCCGCTGCCGCCGATGTTGATGATGGACCGCATCACCGACATTTCGGGTGACGGCGGACCGCACGGCAAGGGGCACGTGGTCGCCGAGTTCGACATCAAGCCCGACCTCTGGTTCTTCGAATGCCACTTCCCCGGCAATCCGATCATGCCGGGCTGCCTGGGGCTCGACGGTCTGTGGCAGCTCACCGGCTTCAACCTCGGCTGGCGCGGCTGGCAGGGCAAGGGCTATGCGCTCGGCGTCGGCGAGGTGAAGCTCACCGGCATGGTCCGGCCCGACCGCAAGATGCTGACCTATTACGTGGACTTCACCAAGGCCGTGCAGAGCCGCCGCCTGACCATGGGGGTCGCAGACGGCCGCGTCGAGGCGGACGGCGAGACGATCTACCAGGTCAAGGACATGAAGGTCGCGCTTTCCGAAAGCTGATCGCCGGCGAACTGGGTGTACTGCTTCGACGCGCATTACGCCGGTACGGTTTGCGACCTGTGCCTGCTCGGGCTCCTGCAGGGCAGGACGTTGATGCACGCGACCATGCCAATCACGCCGGTCCAGCATTTGACCGGCCCCTAGGGCAGCCGCGCAGTGCACTTGCCCCGCTCCGACCTGTCCCTTAGGAAGCGACATGCACCAATGAGGGGAGCATGCATGCGCCGCGTCGTCGTCACCGGGCTCGGGATCGTTTCGTCCATCGGCAACACTGCCGAGGAAGTGCTGGCCTCCCTCAAGGAAGGTCGCTCGGGCATCACCGCCAACGAGCAGATGAAGGAACACGGGTTCCGCAGCCAGATCGCGGGAGACGTGAAACTCGACGTCAAGGATCATGTCGAGAAGCGCACGCTTCGCTTCATGGGGCCGGGCGCCGCCTATGCCCATATCGCCATGACCCAGGCGATCGCGGATGCGGGGCTCGAGGAGAGCGACGTCGTCAACCCGCGCACCGGCCTAGTCGCGGGCTCGGGCGGGCCGTCGACCAGCGCCATGTTCAGCGCGCATCAGACGGTGCTCAAGTCCGGTTCGCCCAAGCGCATCGGGCCGACCGCCGTGCCGAAATGCATGTCCTCGACGATCTCGGCCAACCTCTCGACCGCGTTCCGGATCAAGGGCGTCAATTACTCGATCACCTCGGCCTGTTCGACCTCGCTGCACTGCATCGGCAACGCGGCCGAGCAGATCATGCTCGGCAAGCAGGACGTGATGTTCGCGGGCGGCGGCGAAGAGCTCGACTGGACGCTTTCGTGCCTCTTCGACGCGATGGGGGCGATGTCCTCGAAGTTCAACGATACTCCCGAGAAGGCCAGCCGCGCCTTCGACGCCGATCGGGACGGTTTTGTCATCGGCGGGGGCGGAGGCATGCTCGTCCTCGAGGACCTCGAGCACGCCAAGGCGCGGGGCGCGAAGATATACGCCGAGATCACCGGCTACGGAGCGACCTCCGACGGGCACGACATGGTCGCGCCGTCCGGCGAGGGCGGGGAGCGGGCGATGCGCCTTGCGCTCGACATGCTGCCTGAGGATCGCAAGGTCGGGTACGTCAACGCGCACGGCACCTCGACGCCCGTCGGTGACGTCGGCGAGATCGAGGCTCTCCGCCGCGTCTTCGGCGAAGGCGAAACGCCGCCCGTCTCCTCGACGAAATCGATGACCGGCCACAGCCAGGGCGCGACCGGGGCGCAGGAGGCGATCTACTGTCTCCTGATGCTCGAAAACGACTTCATCTGCCCGTCGATCAACGTCGACACCCTCGATCCGGGCATCCGTCCGGAAGAGATCGCGACAGCGCGGGTCGATGGCGCGGGCCTCGACACGGTGATGACCAATTCCTTCGGCTTTGGCGGAACGAACGGGTCGATGCTGCTGTCCCGCTATCGGGACTGATCGCGCGGGACGAAACCGGACAATCAGAACGGACAGGAATATGGGAAATCTGACGGGCAAGCGCGGGCTGGTCATGGGCGTCGCCAACGATCGCTCGATCGCCTGGGGGATCGCCAGGGCGATGCACGAGGCGGGGGCCGAGCTTGCCTTCACCCATCAGGGTGCCGCCTTCGGCGCGCGGCTGAAGCCTCTGGCCGAGAGCGTGGGATCGGACATGCTCTTCGACGTTGATGTCTGCGACGACGAGAGCCTCGATGCGGCCTTCGCGGCGCTGAAGGAGCGTTGGGACAGCCTCGACTTCCTCGTCCATGCCGTTGCATTCTCGGACAAGTCGGAGCTGCAGGGCCGGTTCATCAACACCTCGCGCAAGAACTTCAAGCACTCGCTCGAGATCTCGTGCTACTCGTTCATCGAGGTGGCGCGGCGCGCCCATCCCATGATGACCGAGAACGGCGGGACGATGCTGACCCTGACATACCAGGGCTCCAACAAGGTCGTGCCGAACTACAACGTCATGGGTGTCGCCAAGGCCGCACTCGAATCGACGACGCGCTATCTCGCGAACGATCTCGGGCCGGAAGGCATTCGCGTGAACGCGATCTCACCGGGGCCGATGAAGACCCTCGCAGGCGCGGCCATCGGCGGTGCCCGGCGCAGCTACAAGCATACCGAGGTCAACTCACCGCTCCGCTCGAACGCGACGCTCGAGGCGGTGGGGGGCACCGCGGTGTGGCTCGCCTCGGATGCCGGCGCATACACGACGGGCGAGGTCATCCACGTCGATGGCGGCTTCCACGTCCTCGGGATGCCGCAATTCGACAACCTTTGATTGACTTACTTTTGCCATACGGATGTCTTGGTTAACGGCCCAGATATCCGCATGGCACGGTCTACTCACTCCTACCCGACTCGCAGGCGCAAGCATCACCCCCTGGATTTCACCGGGGCGAGCGCCATGCGTGTGCCGGATGCCGCGCCCTCGCGCTCTCCTCTTCTGGCACGGCTGTTTCCCCTCATGGCCGCGATGCTCATCGCCATTGCTCTGGTGAGTTTCCTCGCTCCCTGACGCGGCAGGCGACGGGCCCAAGGAACCTCCCCGCGGCCGGGCTGTTGATGTCCGACGACAGTTCAGGGGAGATGAATATGACCCAGACGCTCACGCTTCGCTCGATCGAGCCCGTGACCCACGACACCAACCACCTCGTCTTCGACAAGCCCGAGGGCTTCGAATACGTGCCCGGCCAGGCGACGGACATGGCGCTCGATCTCGACGGGTGGCGCGAGGAGAAGCGGCCGTTCACCTTCACAAGCCTGCCCGGCGAGGAAACGCTGGAATTTGTCATCAAGTCGTACCCCGACCATGACGGCGTGACCGAGCGGATCGGCCAGATGAAACCGGGCGACAAGGTTCTGGTGGACGAGCCATGGGGCGCGATCTCGGATCAGGGGCCGGGCTGGTTCATCGCCGGTGGTGCGGGCGTGACGCCTTTCATCGCCATCCTGCGCAAGCGCCTGCACGAAAACGGAACGCTTAAGGGCTCGACGCTCATCTTCTCGAACAAGACCGAGAAGGACATCATCCTGCGCGACACGTTCGAGGGCATGGATGGTCTGTCTTGCGTATTCGTCGTCACAGATGACGAGGAGAGCCCACTCTATGCAACCGAGATCGGCAAGGCGATGCTCTGCGAGCATGTCACGCCGGGCGAGGGCAAGGCTTATGTCTGCGGACCGGACGCAATGCTCGACGACGTCTCGGCCGCGCTCAGGGACATCGGCGTCGATAAGAGCGATATCATCACCGAAGAGTTCGACTGACCCGCAAGGCCCGGCGTCCGCATCAGATGGGGGAGGCGACCGCCGGCTCCTCCGGGGCGAGATGGGAGGGGTCGGCCTTTCTGCGGGTACCCGGGCGCATTGCAAGAGCGGGGCAATCCGCGCTATAGGCCGCGCCTGATTTCCCCGACACTCCGCCCGCGGGAGGCCCGGATGACGCACCCCAAGAAGCTCTACATCAAGACCTATGGCTGCCAGATGAACGTCTACGACAGCGAGCGCATGTCGGAGGCGATGGCGGGTCAGGGGTATGTCGCGACCGACACGCCCGACGATGCGGACATGATCCTGCTCAACACCTGCCACATCCGCGAGAGGGCGGCCGAGAAGGTTTACTCCGAGCTCGGCCGTTACAAGGATCTCAAGGCCGAAAAGCCGGACCTGCGGATCGGCGTTGCGGGCTGCGTCGCGCAGGCCGAGGGCGCGGAGATCATGCGCCGGCAGCCGATGGTCGATCTCGTCGTCGGCCCGCAGAGCTACCACCGCCTGCCCGAGCTCGAGGCGAAGTCCCGCACCGGCGCAAAGGCGCTCGACACCGATTTTCCCGAGGACGACAAGTTCGCCGCGCTCAAGGGCCGAGGTCCGAAGGCGAAGCGCGGACCCACAGCCTTCCTCACCGTGCAGGAAGGCTGCGACAAGTTCTGCGCCTTTTGCGTCGTGCCCTATACCCGCGGTGCCGAGGTGTCGCGCCCGGTGGAGCAGGTCATGAGCGAAGCGCGTGACCTCGTCGAGCGTGGCGTACGCGAGATCACGCTCCTCGGTCAGAACGTGAATGCCTATCACGGAGCGGGGCAGGGTGGCGACTGGTCGCTTGCGCGGCTCATCCGCGAGCTCGAAACGATCGACGGTCTCGCCCGCATCCGCTTCACCACCTCGCATCCGAACGACATGGACGACGACCTCATCGCCGCCCACGGCGAGTGCGAGAAGCTCATGCCCTACCTGCACCTGCCCGTGCAGTCGGGCTCCGACCGGGTTCTCAAGCGGATGAACCGCAAGCACACCGCGGAAAGCTACCTCGCCTTGATCGAGCGCCTACGCGAGGCCCGTCCCGACCTGCATCTTTCCGGCGATTTCATCGTCGGCTTCCCCGAAGAGACGGAGGAGGATTTCCAGGCCACGATGCGACTCATCGAAGAGGTCCGCTACGGCTCTGCGTTCTCGTTCAAGTACTCGACCCGGCCAGGTACCCCCGCCGCCGAGCGCGCGCAGGTGCCCGAGGACGAGAAATCCGACCGCCTGCAGCGCCTCCAGGCGCTCCTCACACGTCAGCAGCGCGAGCTGCAGGACGCGATGGTCGGGCGCGAAGTCGACGTGCTCTTCGAGAAGCCCGGAAGGATGCAGGGGCAGATGACGGGCAAGTCGGAGTACCTGCACGCTGTCCACGTGACCGGCGAGGGCATCGCGCCGGGGGACATGCGCCGCGTCCGCGTGACCGAGAGCGGCCCCAATTCTCTCAAGGGCGAGCTTGCGTGAATGGCTGGCGCATTTCCGCGCCGTCATCGCGATTTCGCATCCCCGAGCGTGCGTGCCGCTTGCTTTGTCCGAGCTGCGTTGCCACGTTGAGAGCAACCGCCCAGACCGGAGACCTGCGTGAGCACCGCGACCCTTAGCGACGCCGTCCTTGAATTTCCCGACAACCGCCTTCTGATCGAGCTCTGTGGCGAGTTCGACAAGAACCTCACCGACATAGAAGCCCGATTGGGGGTTCAGATCCTGCGCCGTGGGAACGTGCTCGCCGTGCATGGCGAGCCGGCTGCGCAGGAAGAGGCGTCGGACGTGCTGCACGCGCTCTATCAGAGGTTGGAGCAGGGCAAGACAGTCTCGGGCGGCGATATCGACCGGGAATTCCGCATGAGCGCGCCCGCCGAGGCCCCCGCGGATCAGCTCGACATGTTCGGCGCCGAGGGCCGCGTCGAGATCAAGACCCGCAAGAAGCTCGTGGAGCCCCGCACCGAGGCACAGAAGGATTACGTTCGCGCGCTCTACGAGAACGAGCTGGCCTTCGGCATCGGCCCCGCGGGCACCGGCAAGACCTATCTCGCCGTGGCGGTCGGCGTGAACATGTTCCTGCAGGGCCATGTGGACAAGATCATCCTCTCGCGCCCCGCGGTCGAGGCGGGAGAGCGGCTCGGCTTCCTGCCCGGCGACATGAAGGAGAAGGTCGATCCCTACATGCAGCCGCTCTACGACGCGCTGAACGACTTCCTCCCCGGCAAGCAGCTCGCCCGCATGATGGAGGAGAAGACGGTCGAGATCGCGCCGCTCGCCTTCATGCGGGGACGCACGCTCTCCCACGCCTTCGTGGTGCTCGACGAGGCGCAGAACGCGACCTCGATGCAGATGAAGATGTTCCTGACCCGCCTCGGCGAGGGCAGCCGCATGGTGGTCACCGGGGACCGCAGCCAGGTCGACCTGCCGCGCGGCGTGCAATCGGGGCTGAAGGATGCCGAACGGCTTTTGTCATCGATCGACAGGATCTCGTTCAACTACTTCACCGCGAGGGATGTGGTGCGGCACCCGCTCGTCGCCAAGATCATCGACGCCTACGACAAGGATGCCGAGCAGGGCGGCTGACATGCGCGTCCTGCTTCTTGGCATAAAATACTCCAGGGGGCCGGGGGCTGACCGCCGGCGAAGCATGTGATCACCGACACGATCATCGATGATGAGCGCTGGCACGCGCTCGATCTGCCCTCGGTGGCCGAGACCGGGGCGCAAGCTGCACTCGTCCATCTCGGACTTCGCCCGGAAGATTACGAGATCGCCGTGCTCGGTTGCGACGACGCCCGCATCGCCGACCTCAATGCAGAGTTCCGCGACAAGCCGGTGCCGACCAACGTGCTGAGCTGGCCGGCAGAAAATCTCGCGGCGGCGGAGGACGGTGACGCTCCTCTCCCCCCGCCTGAGGCGGACGTTTTCGGCTCGGCCGAGCTCGGCGACATCGCGATCGCCTACGAGACCTGCCTGCGCGAGGCCGAAGCGGGGCAGATCGGCCTGCCGGACCACGTCACGCACCTCATCGTTCATGGAACGTTGCACCTTCTGGGCTATGATCATGTCCGAGATGGCGACGCGGCGTTGATGGAACGGCTCGAGACTGACATACTTTGCAAATTGGGCATCGCCGACCCATGTGCCGAAAAGGCGGGCGCGGCGCGGCCGTAGGATTGAGGACAGACTGAGAGAGATGGGTGACAACGAAGACTCGTCTAACGCGGCGCAGAGCGCGCGTGAGACGGATGCCGACCTGAACGGCGACGCGGCCGACGGCGGCTTTTTCAAACGCTTCTTCGGCTTTGGCCAAAATGGCGACGACGAGGATGGCGACGACGGCGAAGAGCGAAGCGACAGCAGCGAACGGTCGCACGGGCTCGCCAACCTTCGCCGCATGCGGGTCGAGGATGTCTCGATCCCGAAGGCCGACATCGTGGCGGTGCCGGACACGATCACTCGAGACGACCTGGTGCAGGTCTTCCGCGAAAGCGGGATGACGCGTCTTCCGGTCTATTCGGGAACGCTCGACACGCCCATCGGCATGGCGCATCTCAAGGATTTTGCGTTGAAGCACGGCTTTAACGGCACGGACACGCGTTTCAATCTGAAGCGTCTCCTGCGTCCTCTGCTGTTCGTGCCGCCGTCGATGCCGATCGGCGTCCTGCTTACCAAGATGCAGACCGAACGCCGGCACATGGCGCTGGTGATCGACGAATATGGCGGCGTCGACGGCCTCGTGACAATCGAGGACCTCATCGAGCAGGTCATCGGCCAGATCGAGGACGAGCACGACACCGACGAGGCCAAGAACTTCTCCGAGGAGAAGCCGGGCTGCTACATCGCGACGGCCAAGACCCCTCTCGAAGAGTTCGAGGCCGAGATCGAGATGGCTCTCACCGACGGGCAGGACATCGACCCCGAGGAGATCGACACGCTTGGCGGGCTCGTCTTCATCCTCGCCGGACATGTACCGACGCGCGGCGAGGTGGTGCTGCATCCGGGTGGTGTCGAATTCGAGGTGGTGGACGCCGATCCGCGTCGCATCAAGCGCCTGCGTGTTCGCCTGCCGGGCGCGCCCGGAACCGCCGCCTCGCTGGCGTCGCGCGGGGCCGGAGGCGCTGCCGCCAGCAATGGCTGACACGAGCGCGCGAGCCGCGTTTGCCGATTTGACACCCTGGGCACGCGTCGCGACATCGGCGGGCCTGGGGGGCATGTTTGCGCTCGGACAGGCGCCGTTCGACCTCTGGCCGGTGGCGCTCTGCGGTCTCGCCGGACTGTTTCTGGTCCTGCGTCAGGCGGTCTCGCCCAAGCAGGCTGCCGGAACGGCATGGGCATTCGGCGCCGGATATTTCGGCCTTTCGATGATGTGGATCGTCGAACCGTTTTTCGTCGATGCCGCGGTGACGGGCTGGATGGCCCCCTTCGCCCTTGTCGGTCTTGCCGGGGGGCTGGCGCTGTTCTGGGCAGCGCCGGCCTGGGCCGCGTGGCGGCTGAGGATACCGTCCCTCATCGTGCCTTTCTGGGCGCTTGCGGAGCTTTCCCGTGCCTATGTCCTGACGGGGTTCCCCTGGGGGCTCGTCGGCTATGTCTGGACGCCGAGCCCCGCCGCTCAATGGGCGTCGTTGATCGGGCCCCACGGGCTCACCGTCGCGACACTCGGCCTCGCCGCACTCGCGGCACATGCCGCGGCCGTGCGCAATCTCTATTCCGGCGGCTTCGCGCTGGCGCTCGGCGCTCTGCTTCTCGGCGGCGGTATGGCGCTGACCCCAGCTCTCGACGATCTCTCGGAGCGACCCTTGGTCCGTCTCGTGCAGCCGAATGCGCCGCAGGACGAGAAGTGGCGCCGCGACCTCGTACCGGTCTTCTTCAACAGGCAGATCGAGGCTACAGCCGCCGAACCGCGCCCGGACCTCGTCGTCTGGCCGGAAACGGCGCTCCCCGGTCTGCTGAATCACGCCGGAGAAGCCCTCGCAATCCTCGAGGAAGCAGCGCGCGGCGCTTCAGTGGTGGTCGGCATTCAGCGCGAAGAGGCAGGGCGCTACTACAATTCCGCCATCACTCTCGGCCCCGAGGGCGGCGTCGTCGACGTCTACGACAAGCATCACCTTGTCCCCTTCGGAGAGTACATGCCGGCGCGCTGGTTCTTCGAGCATATCGAAGTATCGGGACTCGCCGCGCGCGCGGAAGGCGGATTCAGTGCCGGCCCGGGACCGCGTCTCCTCGATCTGGGGCCGCTTGGGGCGGCGCTGCCGCTGATCTGCTACGAAGCGGTGTTTCCGCAGGATGTGGGCGGTGCCCCCGCGCGGCCCGCAATGCTGCTGCAGCTCACCAACGATGCGTGGTTCGGCACGTGGTCGGGGCCTTACCAACATCTTGCCCAGGCGCGGATGCGGGCGATCGAACAGGGGCTTCCGCTGCTGCGATCGGCCAATACCGGTGTTTCCGCGGTGATCGACCGAGGCGGACGGGTGCTGGCGCAGATGCCGATGGGCGTGCACGGCCACGTCGATCACGCCATTCCGGTAGCCGGTCCTCCGACCCTGTACAGCCGAACCGGTGACCTCCTCGCCCTCGGCATCACCTTGGCACTGGCGCTTGTTCTCGCTCTGTGCCATGACCGCCTTCGGGGTCGCGATAGACCCTGACGAGGCGCATGTCGCGTCCTCGCCCATCCCTGCCACAACGGCTTCCTGGCGTGGCAGCGAACATTCAATGGAGCGATCATTCATGTCTCGACAGTCCTACTATTTCACGTCCGAGTCCGTGTCGGAGGGGCACCCCGACAAGGTCTGTGACCGGATCTCCGACGCGATTCTTGACGCGCTCTTGGCCGAGGAGCCGCTTGCGCGTGTGGCCTGCGAGACCTTCGCGACCACCGACCGCGTGGTCATCGGCGGCGAGGTCGGTCTTGCCGACCAGGCAAAGCTGAAGGACTACATGCAGCGCATCCCCGACATCGCGCGCGCCTGCATCAAGGACATCGGCTACGAGCAGGACAAGTTCCACCACGCCACCTGCGAGATCACCAACCTGCTGCATGAGCAGTCCGCGCATATCGCTCAAGGCGTGACGGGCGAGCGCGGAGACGAGGGCGCCGGCGACCAGGGTATCATGTTCGGGTACGCAACGAACGAGACCGAAGCGCTCATGCCCGCGCCGATCCAGTTTTCGCACCAGATCCTCAAGCGGCTGGCCGAGGCGCGCAAATCCGGTTCGGAGCCAATGCTCGGCCCCGACGCCAAGTCGCAGCTCACCGTGCGCTACGAGAACGGCAAGCCGGTCGGTGTCACCCAGATCGTGCTCTCGACGCAGCATACCGACGAGGGACAGACCTCGGAGGACATCCGGCGCATCGTCGAGCCCTATATCCGGGAGGTGCTGCCCGCCGACTGGATCCTGCCCGAGACCGAATGGTGGGTGAACCCGACCGGGACCTTCGTGATCGGCGGCCCGGACGGGGATGCGGGCCTCACCGGCCGCAAGATCATCGTAGACACCTATGGCGGCGCCGCTCCCCACGGCGGTGGGGCATTTTCGGGCAAGGATCCCTCGAAGGTGGACCGTTCCGCGGCCTATGTCGCACGGTACCTTGCGAAGAATGTCGTGGCCGCCGGCCTTGCCGAGCGCTGCACGATCCAGCTTTCCTACGCGATCGGCGTGGCGAAACCCCTGTCGATCTATTGCGACACGCACGGGACCGGCGGGGTCGATCCGGCCGCGATCGAGGCGGCGATCCCGAAGGTCATCGACCTGACCCCGCGCGGCATTCGCACGCATCTCGATCTCAACAAGCCCATCTACGAGCGCACGGCGGCCTACGGCCATTTCGGGCGCGAACCCGAAGCCGACGGCGGCTTTTCGTGGGAGCGGACGGATCTCGCCGAAGCGCTCAAGTCGGAAATCTGATCAGGTCGGCGGCGAGCGATCGCCCTCGCCTCAGGCGCGTCCCGACAGGGGCGCGCGCTTTCCGAGACGCAGGAAGAGGCTCTCCTCGTCGTCGTTGCGAAAGAAGGGCACCGACGCCGGCGGCTCGGGATCGGCGGCGCGGGCCGCGACCTCGGCCAGAACCACCTCGGTGATGAACGGCATATCGTGCGCCCGCACCTCGTCGAGCGCCACCCATTGCAGATGGGAGAGCTCGTCCGAGGCGGCAGAGAAATCGTCCGGATCGCCGGCAAGAGCACCCGCATCCACGAGGAAGAACCGTGCATCGAAGCGCCGCGGCCTTCCCGGCGGGGTGATCGCACGGAAGACGAATTGGAGCGCGCTCGCATCCGGCACGTGCCCGGTTGCCGCAAAGTCGGTCCAGTCCGACGGCGGTGTGCCGGGCCAGTCACCGGGGCGACCGAGTATTTGCCCGGTTTCCTCGAAGAGCTCTCGGATCGCGGTCGTGGCCAGAACGTTCGGGTGGGAGGACACGGCATCCTCTGTGATGCGCGCCGCGCAAAGCGGTGTCAGGGGCGCTGCCAGCGGTACGGCGGCGTCACCCGCATCGGCTGCTCCGCCGGGAAACACCACCTTGTTGGGCATGAACGCGGCCCCGGCTCCGCGTTGACCCATCAGCACGCGCGGTCGGGACTCGCGGTCGCGCAGGACGATCACCGTGGCGGCGTCGCGGATCGGCGTTCCGGTCTTGTCGCTCATGGTCTCTCCCGTCAGGGGCGGGGATCGGGCTCCGGGTGGGACCCGAACCCGTGCATGCCGCGCGCCCACTGGAACGCGACGATCGCGCCCTTCAGCCGGGGCAGAAGGTAGAGGGTAAGCCCGACGCAGCCAACCGCGAAGATCGTGAAGAGCGTGAGAGGTTCGGGCCGCCACGTCTCGAAGACGAAGAGCAGGAGCGGCGCCATCAGATGTCCCACGATCAGGATCGTGAGGTAGGCCGGCCCGTCATCGGCGCGATGATGGTGTAGCTCCTCCCGGCAGGCCGGACACGTGTCGCGGACCTTGAGGTAGCCGCGCAGCAGCGGACCGCTGCCGCAGCTCGGGCAGCGGCGTCGCCAGCCCCGGCGCAAAGCGGGCCAGGTCTCGCGCTCTTCGGGCGCGGTTGCGTCGCGTGACATCGTCGATCCCTTCTTGATACGTGGCGCACCATGACTGCGGAGGCCCGGCTTGAAAAGGAGGCCGCCGGTCGTTGCGGCGGCATGTCGCAAATGCCGCCCGGCTCCCGATCCCGTGATGCCTGCGGCGACGGAACATTGCCGGGCTGCCGTATCACCCCTCAGAACCGCACCGGACACAGCGGTTCGCACTACGGATTATCGGGAAGGACCCCTGGAATGACAACCGCAAAATGGATCTCTTCGGCACTGGCCTTGGCGCTCGTCACGGTCTCCGTCGCCGCGGGCGGCGCGTCGGCGCAGCCGAAGGAAGGCGGCCATGGCATGCACCACGGCGAGCGCCACGATGCGCGTCGCATGGGTCACGGCCCGCACGGGGAGCATGGGTTCGCCGGTCTCGACGTGGACGGTGACGGCGTTGTGAGCGAGGAGGAATTCACCGATCCTTCCGCCGCCCGCTTTGCCGCGATCGACACGGATGGAAACGGAGAGGTGACGGTCGAGGAAGCCGCAGCCTATGCCGAGCAGCGCCGGGCGATGCGGCGCCAGGCCCGCGCGGAGCGCATGATCGAGCGGCTCGACCGTGACGGCAACGGCTCCGTCAACCTCGAGGAGATGAGAAACACGATGGACCGCGGCGCCATCTTCGGACGTCTCGATGCCGACGGCGACGGCGCGCTCTCGGAAGGCGAGATGCAGGCAGGACGAGAGGCCATGCGCCGGATGCGTCACGGCGGTGGCGAGCCCGAAGAGACGGGGGCGGGCGACGAGTAAGCACTTTTCGCCGGGCGGGAAGCTCCCGCCCGGAATTGCGCCCGGAACGGTGCGGGTCTAAGCGCTAGAGGCAGGGACAGGTGCCACTGGATGTGATGAGCGAACTCGGCGACGACGAGCTGCTGGCGCGGTACGCTGCCGGCGACCGTGCGGCGGCGCGCGCGCTGACCCTCCGCCTGACGCCCGGCGTCTATGCCCATGCCGCGCGCCTTCTCGGCGACCGGACGGAGGCCGAGGACGTCGCGCAGGAGGTTCTCCTGAAGCTGTGGCGTATTGCGCCGGAGTGGCGCGAAGGAGAGGCGAAGGTGACGACGTGGCTCTTCCGGGTGACGGCGAACCTCTGCATCGACCGAATGCGGCGGCGGAAGGCCGGACGGCTGGAGGAGGCCCCGGAGCCCGAGGACGGGGCGCCCTCGGTGACCGCACGAATGGTCGAGCGCGACCGCTCGGCGGCTCTGGATGAAGCGCTCGCCGCGCTTCCGGACAGGCAGCGTCAGGCGGTCGTGCTGCGTCATCTCGAGGGCCTCGGCAATCCCGAGATCGCCCGGATCATGGACATCAGTCCGCGTGCGGTCGAAAGTCTGACCGCGCGGGGCAAGCGGGCCCTCGAAGCAATTCTCTCGGGCCGACGCGAGGAGCTTGGATATGTCGACGAAGACACCTGACCACAACGGCCCCGACCTCGAGGAGTTCTTCGCGGCCGCGCGCGCCAACGCGCCCGAACCGCCCGCCGACTTCCTGACGCGCATCGCCGCCGATGCCGGGGCCGAAATCGATCGGCGCGAGGCCATGTCGTCCGGGGGCGGCACCGTGCTCGGTCGGCTTCTCGGAGCTTTCCGGCGGCACGGAGTCGAAGCGGGGGGGCTTGCGGCGGCGACCCTTGCCGGATTGTGGATCGGGATAGCGCCGCCGAGCGGCGTCGAGGCTCCTCTCGCCGCATTATGGGGGGACGAGGCGGAGACGTCCGCCGCCCTGGTGGATCCCGTCAGCGCCTATGACCTGGCGTTCCTCGGAGACTGAGCGATGAATGACACGCCGAAGCAGGTGCGCTGGCTCAAGGTCGGGCTCTATCTTTCGCTGGCGGTGAACCTGGCCATCGCCGGCCTTTTCGCGGGTATGGTGCTGCGGGACGGCCCCCCTCATCGCGGCGGCCGAGGGCCGGGGCACGAAGGCTTTCTGTACTTGCGGGCCTTCACCGACGACCAGCGTCAGGACCTGCGCCGCGCGTTTCGCGAGGAAATGGGCCATGACGAGAAAGATCGTGGCGAGCGCCGACAGGCTTTCCGGGAACGGTTTCTCGACGGCTACGAACAGGCGGCGACCACCTTGCGGCAAGACCCGTTCGAAAGGGACGCTCTTGCTCAGGTGCTCAACACGCAGGCGATGAGGTCCCGTGAGGGCAGGGCGCGGGGACAGCAGGTTCTGCTCGACTACCTGGCCGACATGTCGCCGGAAGCTCGAGCCGATTATGCCGACCGGCTCCTGCGCGAGATCGAGGACATCTCGAAACGCTGAGGCGCTTCGGCCGCGACCGGTGTCGGCAGCGCTCCGATCGCGGTCACGCGATCGCGGCCGGCTGTCTTCGCGGTGTAAAGTGCACTGTCGGCCATCCTGATCAGGCTTTCCGCATCGGGACTTCCGGTTTCGGGCCCGGTCGCCGCCCCGATGCTGACGGTGACCGCGATCGGGGGGTGACATGGCGCGATCTCGATCGGTGCCTCGCGCATCCGCGCGCAGAGCCGCTCGGCTATGGCAAGGGTCTGCGGCGCGTCGGTGTCCGGAAGGGTGACGAGGAATTCCTCTCCGCCGAGCCTCGAGACGAGGTCTGCGCCGCGGAGGTTCTCCCGAAGCCGTCGCGCGATTGCGACCAGAACCAGATCACCCGCCGCGTGGCCCCAGGTGTCGTTGATCGCCTTGAACTGGTCTATATCGGCAAGGAGCACGCCATAGGGCCGCCCGGACTCCCGTGCGCGCATGTCCACGCGCTCGAGATGGGGTAGGGCGTAGCGCCGGTTCCGCAGGCCGGTGAGCGGGTCGGTCATCGCCGCCCGCAGCCCCTCTTCCATTGTTGAGCGGAGCCGCGCCTCCACCGCGCGGCGCCGGATGATCCGGTCGAGCCGCAACGCGATCTCCTCGGGCAGGGCATCGCCGATCACCACGTCATCCGCGCCGAGATCGAGCGCACGCGAGGCGGCATGCGCATCATCGGCCGCGGTAACAAAAAGAATGCCGGCACGGCGCGTTTCGGGACGTGCACGCAGCTCGCTCACCAGGTCGAGGGCCTGGCCGCCGCAAGGATCGAGCAGGAACACAGCGTCCGGACGGCCGGCATCGCCGCGCAGGATCTCCTGCCGCGTGGCCGGCACGATCTCGACCCCGCCCTGCGCCGCAATCGCATCCGCCAGAGGGGCCGCAAACGGCTCTCCCGAATGCACGAGCGCGACACGCCTGCGGGCCGTGAACCCGGCGGCATCCTCTGCAAGACCCAACGCCACGCCGCTCTCGTCCCGCATCCGCAGCTCGCGCTCCGCCTCGCGCGCCCGCAGAAGGTTTCGCAACCGCGCAAAGAGCATCATGTCCGAAATCGGTCGACACAGCGTGTCCTCGGCCCCCGCGCGGAGCGCTTCGAGCCGCATCTCGGGGCTCGGCATATCCTCGATCACGAGCACCGGGAGTTCGCCGCCGGCTCCGAGCGGCCGCAGTCTTCGACAGAGCTCCCGTGCAGTCATGTCGGGCAGAGTATCGGCGACGATGACGAGGTCGGGTCTCTCGCGCAGAGCCGCGTCGAGCGCCGATGCGCCGCTATCGGCCTGGACCACCTCGTAGCAGGCCGTGCCGAGCTTCACGCGCAACACGATGCGGTGGGTCGCAGTCCCGTCGCAGATGAGGATGCGTCCAGACATTCCTTCCCTTTCATCGTGGCTCCGGACCGATCGTCCGCGCGCACTTGCCGTCCGGCTTGCCTCAGTTTCTATTGGGATTGGTTAAGAAACCGTTTCGGGGGTCCGGACAAATGGCGATGTCGCGCAACGAAGCCGAGATTGTGGGCCTTCAGGCTATCGCCTGGCTGGCCGGCAACGAGGATCTTCTGCCGGTCTTCATGAGCTCGACCGGCGCCGACGAAGCGACCTTGCGTGACGGTCTTGCGGATCCCGCGTTCCAGGCCGCCGTCCTTGATTTCCTGCTGATGGACGATGCCTGGGTCGGCCGGTTCTGCGACGAGACGGGAACCGATTATTCCGTTCCGATGCAGGCCCGTGCGGCCCTTCCCGGCGGAGAGACCATCCACTGGACCTGAGGCGCATTCTCGCCTTTCTGCCGCTTCGATACAATCGAAGCCTTAACGGACCGTTCAAGTGCACCGGTCAAGATGCCCGCGTCTGGAGCGGGGGCACAACTGATGCACGGACTGATCAACAGGACGTTGCAGGTCTTCATCGTCGATACCTATGGCGCGGCATGCTGGGCCGTGGTGGTCCGGCGGGCCGAAGTCGCCCCGCCGGAATTCGAGGCTTTGCTGCGCTACGATGCGGAACTGACGGATCGCCTGATGGAGGCCATCGCGACCGAGCTCGGCCGACCCATCGATGCTGTTCTCGAGGATGTCGGCACCTATCTCGTCTCGCATCCCAATGCTCAGGCCATCCGGCGCCTTCTCCGCTTCTGCGGAACGGATTTCGTCGATTTTCTCTATTCGCTCGAGGACCTGCCCGATCGTGCGAGGCTTGTCCTCCTCGACGTGCATCTGCCCGAGATCGACGTAACCGAAGAGCGCGAGGACCGGTTCGTGATCCGCTGTCGCGGCGACCTGCCCTGGTTCTCGCATCTGCTGGCTGGCCTCGTGCGTGCCATGGCGGACGATTACGGTGTGCTCGCGGTTCTGGAACATGCGCGCGTCGCGGGCGGTGGCAGTCTGCACGTCTCGATCATCCAGTCGGACTATGCCGAGGAGAGGGACTTTGTCCTTGGCTCTCTCGGCAGGGGGGGGAGATGTACGCAATGACGCTCACCCCCGAGATGCTCGATGCGCTGCGTCCGATGCATCTGTGGTTCGACAGGGACGGCGCGATCCGAAGGTCAGGTCCGACGCTCAGAAAACTGCTCGCGCCGCGTGATCCGCAGGAGCATCAGCTCCTTGAGCTCTTCGAGCCGCTGCGTCCGCGGGGGATCGGCAGCGTCGCGGACCTCATCAGGCACTCCTCGCGGGGATTGCGTCTTCGCCTTCGCCATCGCCCGGGAACAATCTTTGTGGGCCACGCCGTTCCCGATGGCGCGGGAGGCGGGGTACTTGATCTGTCGTTCGGCATCTCCGTGGCCGAGGCATTGCGGCATCACACGCTCACCGGGGCCGATTTTCCCCCGACCGACCAGACGGTGGAGCTTCTCTTTCTGATTGAATCGAAGTCGGCTGCGATGGAATCGGCGATCCGCCTCAACAACCGGTTCCAATCGGCGCGGCTGGCTGCCGAGGCGCGTGCCAAGACCGATCCGCTCACCAACCTGCTGAACCGCCGCGGCGCGGAGGAGGAGCTCGACCGTCTCTCCGCGACCGGGGTGCCCTTTGCCGTGATCCAGATCGACCTCGACCGGTTCAAGCTCGTGAACGACGGCGAGGGGCATGCCGCCGGAGACCGTGTGCTTCGCATCGTTGCCGGTCACCTCGGTCGGTGCACGCGGCTCGGGGACACGGCCGCGCGTCTCGGCGGCGACGAGTTTCTGCTGATCCTTCCCGATCCGCCTGGGCCCGACGAGCTTATCGCGGCCGGCAAGCGGCTCATCCGGCAGATCGAGACCCCCATTCAGTTCCGCGGCACATCTCTCTCCGTTTCCGCAAGTTTGGGCATCGCTTATGGGGGCGGCGTGCCGGGTGCGGAAAGCCGCTCGGTCGTCGACGCCGCAGACGCTGCGCTCTACGCGGCGAAGGGAGACGGCCGCGCGCGCGTCGCTCTCGCGCCGGGTAATGCCTTCATCGGGACGAAGCGCGACGCCTCGTAAGGTGCCTCATTTTTCCCATCCGCCCTCTTGATCCCTTCCGACGACCAGCGTAGATAGCCCGCCAGTTGGGGTGTAGCCAAGCGGTAAGGCAGCGGTTTTTGGTACCGTGTACCGTAGGTTCGAATCCTACCACCCCAGCCATGATCCCGAAAAGATACATCCCTTCCAATGGGATATTCGTTTATTAGGCGTTCAGTCTCCGGTCCCCACGTCTTGGTGGTTCAGGTCGCGCGGGGTGGATGCGCAGACACCGGCACATCTCCCGGACGGAGAACTGCCCGCGATGCTCGGCCACGAACGCCTATCTCACTTTGCATCCCTGACGAAATACGCGCTCGCCATTGTCCTCGGACCGATGGCGGACAACGGTGGAGCCCTTCGTCGAGGAAACGGTTCCCCCGGACCGTTTCCCGATCCTCCCCGGTTTAGGATGTCACGCACCTCCGAGACCCGCGCCCGCTCCCTCTTCAGGCGCCGGATCTCGGAGCCCTTCTCAGCCTCTCCCGGCGAAGCCGTCGCGAACTTCTTCTTCCAAGCGTAGAGCGAATGCGGGCTGACCTGGAGTCGGCCCGACACTTCCCTGACCGGGTAGCCCCGCTCGGTGATCTGCGCGACGGCGTCTCCCTTGAACGCGTCGCTGAACCTGCTGCTGCTCATCATGGCCTCCTCGCTTCAAAATTAGCGGAGAAGGCGGCCACAGGACACGGGGCTATTCGCCGGTTTCGGTACCGTTATCACAACTTAGTACCTGCCAACTCGGAGGCTGATGTTCGCTGGGTGCCAGTTTAGTTCACTTGGTGGCGGGGACATGGTCCATAGTGTCAGCCGTAATGTACGTCGCAGGGCCGCTCTGGCTGAAATGGCTAACAAAATCAGTAAAATAGGGCCACAGATGAGTTTGGAGGCGAGTACCGGAATCGAACCGGTGTACACGGATTTGCAATCCGCTGCGTAACCACTCCGCCAACTCGCCGAAGTGCGGAAGGGGTTAGGACTTCGGGCCGGGCTGGTCAAGCCGATTTCGTCTCGCTGCGAAGGGGAACTTTGTCGCCGCGGTGCAGTTTCTTCCTGAACATCAAGCTTCCGGGGATCATCATGGCCGAGACACAGCTAAAAGACATCGAAGCGCAGGCGAACAAGGCCGCAGGACGCGACAGCGACGCGCTGGCGGATCAGGTTTCCGTCCTGCGTCAGGACCTTGCGAACATCACCGAACTGCTCGGCGAGATCGGAGTCCGTCGTAAGGACGAAACCTTGGCCGCCGCGCGCGAGCGCATGGGCAAGGTCCGGCAGGAAGGTGAGGCGCGCTGGCACGACGTGCAGACGAAGGCGCACGAGACCCAGGACGAGCTTCTGGAGGCGATCCGCCGCCAGCCGGGCACGGCGCTTGGCATTGCCGTCGCAGCGGGGTTCCTCGCGGGACTGCTGACCAGCCGCAAGTAAGATGGCCATTTTTGCGTATTACGAGGCTCTCATGCGCCGGAAGGTGCGGGGAGCCGTTTATTCGATGGCCGGGCTCATATTTGTGCTGATCGGCATGTGCTTTCTCGCCGCCGCACTCTGGATGGTGCTGTCCGAGCTTCGCGACCCGCGGTTCGCCGCGACCGTGCTGGGCTGCGGTTTCGTGGCGGTAGGGCTCATCGCGATGGGCATCGGAAAGCTTGTGTCTCGGTTGCACGTCGCGCCGGTCGCAGCGCCTAGAGCGGCGACAGCGCCGGCTCTGGTCCAGCTCATCGAGGGCTTTCTCGTTGGTGTGAGTGCTGGCCGCACGACAAGGCGCAAATAGGCTTGGCCCTTCGAGGACGCGGACCCGATTCTCAGGCGGCCCCGGACAGTCTCCGGGTGCCGCTCATCATTTTGGCGACGATCGCATCCGGTTTCGTCCTCTATCTTGCGCACGATCTCGTTGCGCCCATGACCCTCGCCATCGTCATCGGAATCATCGTGGCACCGCTCATGGACGCGCTCGAGCGCGTGGGCGTGCCGGGCGGTTTCGCGGCGACGCTCATCCTCATCGCCACTGTCGGAGGACTGGCCGCCCTCGGCTTCGCGCTCGAGCCCCTGCTGTGGCGGATCGTCGATGAGTTGCCGTCGATCCGGCTCGAATTGCGGTCTCTTGTCTACCAGTTTCAGGGGGTCTTTCAGGGGATCGACAACGCTCAGGAAGAGATGAAGGAGGCGCTCGGGGCGGCTCAGGAAGCTGCGGCCGGAGGCGGCGGTGGTGGTGGATCGGAGGAGGGCGGCGACGGCGTTGCCCAGATACCGACGCTGAGCGACGCGCTCTTTCTCGCTCCGATCATCCTGGGGCAATTCCTGATCTTCGCGGGCACACTCTACTTCTTTCTGGTCACCCGGATCCGGGTCTACGCCGCTCTGGCGCGTCGCCTGAGTGCTGTCGGTGAGTCGGGTGTGCTGAAAGCGCGCTTCCACCGGGCGGAGTATCTGGTGTCGCGTTATTTCGTGACGATTTCGATCATCAACGTCACGCTCGGGGCTGCGCTCGCGGCATATCTCGTCGCAATCGGCTTGCCGCTCCCGATAGTCTGGGGCGCCGGCGCGGCTATCCTGAACTTCGTGCTCTATGTCGGCCCGACCGCGGTGATCTGCGGCCTGCTCCTGTCCGGTCTCATCAATTTCGACGGTGTGATGAGCTTTGCACCGGCGCTCGGCTTCATCTGCCTAAACATGATCGAGGCGCAATTCGTGACGCCGACACTTGTCGGCAAGCACGTATCGCTGAACCCCTTGCTCGTCTTCACTGTGCTTTGCTTCGGGATCTGGTTCTGGGGGCCGATCGGCGGGATCGTCGCCATTCCCGTGATCGTGGTCGTGATGACGCTGGTCGACGATCCGGCCAGCCGGTCCCACGGGGTGCAGGATCGGAAGCTGTCCACGCCCGAATAGCCGTTTCCCGCCGCGCACAAATGCGTCAGCCGCGCACATCTATGGTGCGGCACCGGTCGGCTCCTACATTGCCGGGACTGTCTCCATGTGGCAGAAGCGGTGTCGGGAATGGAACGATTGGACAGGCTCCGCAGATGGCTGACTACGCCCAACGCCGCAAGAACATGATCGACACGCAGGTCCGCCCGGCGGATGTCACGAAGTATCCGATCATCGCGGCGATGCTGAAGATCCCACGGGAAGTGTATCTTCCGTCCGACCGCAGCGAGGCCGCCTATATCAGCGAGAACGTGGCGATCGGTCCGGGCCGGGTCATGCTGGAGCCGCGGACCTTCTCCAAGATGCTGGACTGGATGGGAATGTCGAGCGATATGCTCGTTCTCGATATCGGCTGCGGCTACGGCTACTCGGCCGCGGTCATCGCCGAGATCGCAGAGGCCGTCGTTGCCGTAGAGGAGGACGACGCGCTCGCTTCCGAGGCCGAGACGCTGCTGTCCGAGCAGGGCGTCGACAACGTCGTGCTGCATCGCGGTCCGCTTGCCGAAGGGGCGCCCGAGCACGGGCCCTATGACGCGATCGTCGTCGAAGGCGCGGTCGAGCAGGTGCCGCAGACATTGATCGATCAGCTCAAGGACGGCGGCCGCATCGCCTGCGTCTTCGAGGAGGATCGTCTGGGCGTCGCGCGAATCGGCTACAAGCTCGATGGCCACGTCACATGGCGGTTCGGCTTCAATGCCGGCGCCCCGGTACTGCCGGGATTCGAGAAAAAGAAGTCGTTCGCACTCTGACCCGAGCCGGGCGGAACGACCAACAGGGCAGGGAACATCATCATGGCCTTCACCGGACTGAAGCGGCTCGTCGCCACGACATGCGCCGCATCCGTGCTCTTGGCGGGTTCCGTCAGCGCGGACACGCTCGCCGACGCAATGGTTGGAGCGTACGAGACCAGCGGATTGCTCGAGCAGAACCGTGCGGTGCTGCGCGCTGCGGACGAGGACGTGGCTCAGGCGATCTCGCAATTGCGGCCGGTGCTGAGCTGGACCGCCGACGTCACGCGAAATTTCGGGGTGTCCCGCTCCACCACCACGAGCCCGCTCCCCGGGGGCGGCACGACGCAATCAACCAATCCGACGGTTTCGAACACGGCATCCATAGGACTTTCGGCCCAGCTCCTGGTCTATGATTTCGGTCGCACGAGGACCGGCATCGACCTTGCGAAGGAGTCCGTGCTTGCCGCGCGACAGGGTCTCGTGTCGGTCGAGCAGCAGGTCCTTCTCCGCGCCGTCACCGCCTTCTGGGAAGTGCGGCGTGCGGGGCAGACCGTGAGCCTTCGGCGCAATAACCTTCGTCTCATCGAGGAGGAGCTTCAGGCCGCCGAGGACCGCTTCGAGGTTGGCGAAGTGACCCGGACCGACGTTGCGCTGGCCGAGGCCCGGCTCGCCGAAGCACGCAGCCAGCTCGCCGTCGCAGAGGGGAACCTGACGAGCGCGCAGGAGGAATACTTCGCGGTTGTCGGACGCCGGCCCGGCGATCTGACGCCTCCGGGATCTCTCCCGACGGTGCCGGCCAATGTGCAATCCGCGACGCAGACGGCGCTTCGCCTCCACCCCGAGATCGTCGCGCAGCAGCACCGCGTCACCGTGGCCGAGCTCCAGATCCTCGTGGCCGAAGCCGCGATGAAGCCGACGGTCAATCTGTCGGGGCAGGTCGGCTACCAGTCCGACCTCGACAGCACCGACTACAGCCGGCAAGGCTCGATTTCGCTCGGCGCGTCGGGGCCGATCTACCAGGGCGGCGAATTGTCCTCCCTCGTGCGTCAGGCGATGGCGCAGCGCGACCAGCAGCGCGCCCAGCTTCTGCAGGTCACCCGTCAGATCCGGCAGGGCGTGGCGAACGCCTATATCTCGCTCGAAACGGCGCGATCCTCGATCACCGCGGGCGACAATCAGGTCCGCGCCGCGCAGATCGCGTTCGAGGGAATCCGCGAGGAGGCGACGCTCGGCGCGCGGACCACGCTCGACGTCCTCGATGCCGAGCAGGACCTGCTCGACGCGCGCACGCTGCTGATCTCGGCGCAGGTGGACCAGTACATCGCCGCCTACAACGTGATCTCGTCCATGGGTCTTCTGACCGTCGAACAGCTCGACCTTCCCGTGCAGCGTTACGATCCCTCGGTCTACTACAACATGGTCAAAGACGCGCCGGTCCGTAGCCAGCAGGGCGAGCAGCTCGACCGCGTGCTGAGGGCGCTCGGAAAACAGTAACTTATCCGGGCGCCAGTTGTGCCGATGTATTGCCGGAGCTAGGCTCGCCGCGAATTGATCGGGGTGCCGACATGAAGAAGCATACACCAGCCTCGGAGATCGAGGACGTCCTGTCCTCGATCCGCCGATTGATCTCCGAAGGCACACGCGATCCTGCAGGTGAAGGTGGGGATGCCAGCGCGTCAGAGGTACCTGCGCTTGTGCTGACCCCTCAGCAGCGCATCGGGGACGATGCGGCGCGGTCGGAACCCAAACCCATGATGCTCGATAACCCTCTGATCCTGCCCGGGGACGAGACCGCCGGCTCCGCTCGTGAGCCCCTGGACACGGGTACAGACCGGGGGGAGGGGCAACCTGACGAAGCTGCGGCGACAACTCCTCGAAGCGACCCAAGCGAGCGGCCCGTCGTCACGCCCGCCACCGGTGGGGCAAGTGACGACGGCCGGTCCCCCGCGCCCGGCGGCTTCGGCAATACGCCCGAAGAGGGGGTGGGCACCAGTCCGCAGGAGAGCGAGGCCGAGATGACCGCGGTCGCTCTGCATGCATTGCACGGTCACGAAACCCGTGAAGATGTCGAAGAGGCGCGTGTTTCGCACGCGCTCGAGGACAAGCTCGCCGAACTGGAGGCGATTGTCTTGCAGGCAGACGATGGCCGGGATGCCGTCCCTGAGCCTGCCCCGAACCAAGTCAGTACGGGGGGCACCACCGGAGGCACCCATGCCGGGGCGACGCTCGACGAGGAGGCGCTGCGCCAACTGATAGCCGAGGTCGTACGTGAGGAACTGCAGGGCGCTCTTGGAGAGCGCGTCACGCGCAATCTCCGCAAGCTTGTCCGGCGCGAGATCGAGCGCGCTCTGGCGACACGGGACGTCGATTGAGGCCTTGGTTCAAGGCCGCCTGCTGACACACTGAAGAGACAAGAAAAAAGCGCGCCCCAGAGAGCGCGCCATTTCCTACCGGGACATACCGGATTGATCGGCTCAGGCGGCCTCGGCCGCCTCTGCCAGGAGTGCTGCGCTGCGACGCTCGCTCTCCTCGCGCGACAGCGCGACGGAGGTGCGGACGCCTTTGGAGACGAATTCCATCAGGCCTTCCACGACCCGCTCGGTGGGGTCGATGCCGGCACAGGTCAGGACTTCGCGACCGTCGCGCGAGCGCGCCCAGCGAGCGATCTGGTCAGGGCCGTTGCCGTACTTCTTGTCGTCGGCAATGGCGTCGTCGAGAGCGGCGAGAACAACGGCAGCGAACAGCTTGCGGGCACGATTGCCTTGTTCGGCGTTGAACGCCGTCCCATCCACGAAATCTCGCATGAAGTGCGTCCTTGCTTTATTGGTCTTGTAATTCCGGGCGTGAGGGGCGTTATGGTGTATTCAGTTCGATTCGCATAGCCCGGAGGTGCATGGCTCCCCTGCGTCGAACGCATGGCTTAACGCCGAACCGACACGATATCTGGTAAGCTTGCAGGGCCACTGAGCAGGATATATAGGCGGTCTCGTATTCGGATCAACACATGGCCACCTTTTCGACACATGCCCAAGATCAACGGTAACGAAATCCGCCCCGGCAACGTCCTCGAGCACAACGGCGGCCTCTGGGCCGCGGTCAAGGTGGACCATGTCAAACCCGGCAAGGGTGGGGCCTTCGCGCAATGCGAACTGAGGAACCTCCGCAACGGCTCCAAGCTGAACGAGCGCTTCCGCTCGGCCGACAAGGTCGAGAAGGTGCGGCTCGAGCAGCGGGACATGCAGTTCCTGTTCGAGGCTGATGGCCAGCTCACATTCATGGACGCCGAGACCTTTGATCAGGTCACCGTGGATGCCGAGCTTCTCGGTGAGCGCCGCGCCTTCCTGCAGGACGGCATGACCATTGTCGTCGAATTCTACGAGAACGAGGCGCTGAACGCGACCCTGCCGCAGAAGGTGACCTGCCGCATCGCCGAGACCGAGCCGGTGGTGAAGGGGCAGACGGCGGCGAACTCGTTCAAGCCCGCGATTCTCGACAACGGCATCAAGGTCCAGGTTCCGCCCTTCGTCGGGCAGGACGAGGACATCATCGTGAACACCGAGACGATGGAATATTCCGAGCGCGCCTGAGGCGGTCTCGGGCCATTAACCACGCCCGCCGGTTTGCTTTGACGGACCGGCGGTGTGGAACGCAGCCTCGGATCTCGATCCGGCGTACGGGCTGCACAATGTTTCACCAGATATCTTCATGGCTCCGTCGGGCGGCTTTTTGCGCCGGGATCGGAGCATTTTGCGCGAGTCCCGCGCCGGCGCAGGAGCCGGAGCGCAACACCATGGTGGCGAGTTCGGCACGCGTGGGTCTGCAGGACGCGGCGCAGGTGGCGGTGATCGGCATCTCTGGGCGGGTCAACATCCGGGCCGAGCCGAGTATTCGGTCAGCCGTCATCGGACATGCGAGGGCAGCGACGCGGCTCGACACCGATGGCTGCGTGCTGCGGCTCGAGCGGCTCTGGTGCGGCGTCCGGTGGGAGCGTGGGGCGGGCCGGCGCGGCTGGGTCGCCGCGGAATATCTCTTGCCGGTCGACGACGCTCTGCCGCCTGTCGCATGTGACGTGGACGAGGGCACGCTATGTAGCGTGCCGCAAAGGCGCTCAGGGGCCACGTACGACCTGGGCATCGACGTCGAAATTCCCTACGGGCCGCCCTATCTGCGACGCGGGTCAGACGGTGGACATCGCGAGGGGCCGAACCGGCGCAGGGGCGACCATTCCCGGTAGTCGGTCAGACCCCGATCTCGTCCAGAAGGCCCGTCACCATGGCGTGGTAGCCGCCGCCGAAGAGACGCAGATGCACCAGCGCGGGCCAGAGCTGGTAGATGGGGCGGCGCTCTTCCCACCCGTGCTCGGGCTTGCCGTAGCCGCGCCAGAAGACGTCGTCGGGCTTGCCGAAGAGCGTCAGCATGGCGAGATCGACTTCCGCGTGGCCGTGATAGGACGCCGGATCGATCATCACCGCACGGTCTTCTGTGAAATGCAGGTTCCCGCCCAGAGATCGCCATGCAGAAGCGACGCGCGCGGGCTCTCGGGCAGCATCTCGGGCAGGCGCGCGGCGAGCCGGTCGACACGCGCCGCGAGCTCGGGCGGCAGCGCCGAAAGATCTGCGCGCAGCCGGCGCTCGGCCCAGAACTCGGGCCAGCTCGCTGTGGTGGCGTTCGGGATCGGGACCGACCCGAAGGCGTAGTCCTCCTGCCAGCCGTATTGCCCGCCATCCCAGGAATGCATCTGCGCCAGTGCCTCGCCGAAACTGCGCCAGGTCTCGCGGCTCGCCGGTGCTTCGGGCAGGTATTCGAGGCAGATCAGACGGTGCTCGGTATGGATGACCTCCGGAACGGGGGCATGCACCATCGCCATCGCCGCGAGCATCCGGGCTTCGACATGCACGAGCGGGCCGGACTTCACGACCATCTCACGACCGGTGTCGAGCTTCACGTAGGTGACGTCGGAGAGATCGCCGCCCGCGAGCCGCCGCGTCTCGGCGACATTTGCATCGAACGCGTCCAGCAGGGGCTGGGGCAGGGTGTCCATATCGTCGCGCGTGGTCATGCCTCGTACCTCACTATGGCCTCGCCCGCCCGCATCTCGGGCCGGGCCTGAGCGTAGCGCAGATGGGCGATGCCGGTGCCCTCCGCTTGCGTGTAGAGCGTGCCGACGCTCTTTCCGTCCGCCTCGACCGCAGTGCCGACGGGAGCAGCGCCTTCCACATCGACGCGGGCGAGACCTTTCTTGAGCTCGGTCTTGTGCTTCATACGGGCAGTCACTTCCTGGCCGACATAGCAACCCTTCCTGAAATCGACGCCGCCGAGCCGCTCGAATCCGGCCTCGAGAATGAACGTATCGGATGTCAGCTCGATCCCGCTCTCGGGAACGAGCGCCGCGACTCGCATTGCGGGCCAATCGACGCCCTCTTCGGACGGGCGACCGTCATAGGCCCGCCAGCCGAGGCGGGCATCGCGCGGATCCGCGAAGGCACCCGGCGGCGCAGTGCCAAGACCTCGGGCGGGCACGATGCCGGTCTCCTCGATCGAGACCTTGGCGCGCAGCTTGTAGAGCGTGAGCGCCTTCTTGAGGTCCGCGGCCAGGGGCTCTGCGACATCGATCAGGATGTCGTGGCCGTCGGGCACGAGAAAGAAATCCGCCCGGTACTTGCCCTGCGGGGTCAGAAGGGCCGCGTAGACCAGCCCGGCATCGAGGCGCTCGACGTCGTTCGTCACGAGGTTCTGGAGAAAGTCCGCGGCGTCCGCGCCGGAGACGCGAAGGACGGTGCGGTCGGGATCGGTCATTTCGGGCCTGTCCTCTGTCGCTCGGGGCCCCGTCTATACCACGACTGAGCCGCGACGACAGGGGGCAGCGAAAACAGGCGCGGAAAGGTCGGGTTCGCGGTGGTCAGCTGTCGGCAGTGTCGAACTGGAGGCGGTAGAGATCCGCATAGACCCCGGCCCTGCCGATGAGCTCGTCGTGGGTGCCCTGATCGACGACCCGGCCGGACTCCATCACCACGATGCTGTCGGCATTGCGCACGGTCGAGAGGCGGTGCGCGATAACGAGCGTGGTGCGTCCCTTGGAAAGACGGTCGAGCGCCTCCTGCACCACGGCCTCGGACTGCGCATCGAGGGCCGAGGTCGCCTCGTCGAGCAGGAGCAGCGGCGTGTCGCGGAGAATCGCCCGCGCGATGGCGACCCGCTGGCGCTGCCCCCCGGAAAGGTTCGATCCGCGCGGGCCGCACGGGCTGTCGAGCCCGTCCGGCAGCCTCGGCAGGAAATCGGTGACATGCGCCGCCTCGAGGGCCGCCTGAAGGCGGTCATCGGGAATGTCGTCCTGCCCGAGCACGATGTTCTCGCGCAGCGTCTCGTCGAAGAGGAGGGCGTCCTGGCTGACGACGGAAAAGAGCCGGCGCAGCTCGCCGAGCTTCATCTCCGATACGGGAACGCCGCCGATGGTCACGGCGCCGGAGACGGGGTCGACCAGCCGGGTGAGCAGGTTGAAGACGGTCGATTTGCCTGCGCCCGAGGGGCCGACCAGCGCCGTGACCTCTCCGGCCCGGGCGGTGAAGCTCGCGCCCGAGAGGACCGCCGTGTCGCCATAGGCGGCGTGCACGTTCTCGAGCCGCACCTCTGGCACGCCATCCGGTATCGCGCGCGGCGTCGCCGGGTCGGCGATCTCGGGGCGCATGTCGAGCAGTTCTTTGATCCGTTCGAGCCCTGCCGCAGCGACCTGCAGGATCCCCGAGACGGCCCCGAGGCGGCGCAGAGGTTCGAAGGCGAGACCTATGGCGGTGAAGAAGGCCATGAAGTCGCCCACCGTCTTCTCGCCCGAGATGATCTCGCCGCCGCCGTAGAACAGGACCCCCGCAAAGCCGAGGCCCGACATGATGTCGATGAGCCCGGGGATCGCCGCCTGGCCTGCGGAGGAGCGGATCTCCGTGCGGATGCGCTCGCGGGTGAGCCGCCGATAGCGCTTGGCCTGATAGCGCTCGAGGGTGTTCAGCTTCACCGGCACGATGCCGTGCAGGATCTCGTTCACGCGCGTCGACAGGCTTGCTGCCACGTCTCGTGCGTGGCGGGCGTTGCCGCGTACGAAGCGCTGAGCGAAGAGCGCTGGGGCGATCAGCAGCGGCGCGCCGACGAGCGCGATCAGCGTCCAGCGCCAGTCGATAAAGAACGCCACCCCGAAGAGCGAGAAGAGCGCCACCACGTCGCGGCCGGCACCGGTGATCAGGGACCGCCAGACCTTGTTGACGCTCTCCACATCCCCCTCGATGCGCTGCATGAGGTATCCGGGCGAGTAGGTCTGGTGAAACCCGCCGTCGAGCGTCATGAGATGCCCGACGAGGTCCGAGCGAACCTCCGAAACGCTTTCCTGGCTGACCTTCGAGAGGACCACCTTCTGGATGATGCCCGCGACGGCACGCACCGTGAAGATGCCGAAGAAGGCGAGCCCCACCAGCGGCAGGTATTCCGACTGGCCGCCGACGAACACCGTGTCGAACATCGGCTTCATCGTGTAGCTGAGCGCGCCGAACATCGCGCCCTCGAGAGACATGAACAGGACCGCAACGAGGAGGAGCGGCCAGTGGCGTGCGAGATAGTTCCGCCAGAGCCAGATCATGAGATGCCGGCGTTCGGCGGCGGTGGAATCGGGGCGGTCGGCGAAGGTCTTCATGTCGGCTTGGCCGCGTCGTTCGGAGGCAGGCGGGCGTCGAAACTCTTCTGGAGCCGCTTGTGGTCGTACTCGGTGCGGATCCAGTCTTCGAACCCGATCTCGCCATAGCCCTGACGTGCCGCGAAGACGTCGATGATGTAGTCCTGCACGCCAGTCTTGGTCCAGTCGAGATGGATGTATCGGATGCCGAGCTGCTTCTTGGCGTACTGGATGCTCGCCCCTTCGAATATCAGAAGATAGAGCGCGCCGACGAAGCCGGTCCGGTCCGCCCCCGACTTGCAGTGGAAGACGAGGGGGCGCTCGGCGGCACGGATCGCGTCGATCACGGCGATGATGCGGTCTGCCCGGACGGCCTGGCGCGCCATGAGTTTGGCGTCGACGAGGGTCAGGCCGAGCCGGTCGCAGGCCTCCTTCTCGAAGAGGTAGTAGGAGTACTTGTCCTCGCCGCGCAGGTTGATGACGGTCTTGATGCCCATCCGCGCGTAGGTCCGGAAGCGCCGGTGAGTCGGCTGGTTCGAGCGGTAGACGCCCGGCGCGACCTCGTGGAAATTGGTCCAGAACGAGCGCAGGAAGGCGTGATCGAAAAGGTGGTAGTGCAGCCACGCGCCAAGCCGCCCGCGGGGGCTCGCGATGTCCTTGCCGAAGGAGCGCCGGAAGCGGCGTTCGGCGGTCTCGATCCGGTCCCAGAATTTGGCGAGCATGGCAGGGGTGCGTCCGTTTAGGTTCCGCAGGGGTCTACAATGCGCGCGGGCCGGGGAAAACCGGTTTTCCCGGACGGTGCGGCACCATTGACCGCAAGGTTTCGGCCGATAGGGTGGCGCCCGCGCGACCCGCTTCAAGGGCGCGCCTTTCCCGGAGATCCGCCATGTCGCTCGCCCACGGCCGCCCTTACCTTGCCATTCCCGGCCCCTCGGTCATTCCCGACGCGGTGCTGCAGGCGATGCACCGGGCGTCTCCGAACATCTACGAGGGCGATCTTGTCGACATGGTCGCGGGCATGATCCCCGACCTGCGGCGTGTGGCCCGCACCGAGGGCCATGTGGCGATCTACATCGCCAACGGCCACGGCGCGTGGGAGGCGGCGCTCGCCAACACCGTGGCCCCTGGCGAGAAGGTGCTGGTCTGCGCGACGGGGCGGTTCGGGCACGGCTGGGCCGAGATGGCCGAGGGCCTCGGGATCGAGGTCGAGATCCTCGAATTCGGCCTGAAGACCCCGATCGACGCGGGCCGCGTGAGGAAGGCACTCGAGGACGACGCGGGCGGGCGCATCAAGGCGGTGCTGGCGGTGCATGTGGATACATCGACCTCGCTCCGGTCCGACATCGCCGAGATCCGCCGCGCGCTCGGAGAAGTGGGGCATCCGGCGCTTCTGATGGTCGATTGCATCGCCTCGCTCGGCTGCGATCCGTTCGAGATGGATCTCTGGGGCGCCGACGTGACCGTCACGGGCTCTCAGAAGGGCCTGATGGTGCCGCCGGGGCTCGGCTTCGTCTTCTTTTCTGAGCGGGCGGCCGAAGTGCGGCGGGCGATGCCGCGGGTGCCGCGCTACTGGGACTGGGCCCCGCGCGCCGATCCGGAGATGTTCTACCAGTATTTCGGCGGCACCGCGCCGACCCATCACCTTTTCGGTCTGCGCACGGCGCTCGACATCATCCACGCCGAGGGGATGGAGGCGATCTGGGCGCGGCACGCCACGCTCGCCCGGGCCATCTGGGCGGCGGCGGAGACCTGGGGCGAGGGCGGCCCGCTCACCCTCAACGTGGCCGAGCCCGGCCACCGCAGCCACGCCGTCACCGCCCTCAGGCTCGGCGCGCCGCACGGGGCGCGGCTGCGCGAGTGGACGGCGCGGCAGGCGGGCGTGACGCTCGGGATCGGCCTCGGCATGAGCGAGGAGGGCGATCCCGAAGGGCGCGGCTTCTTCCGCTTCGGTCATATGGGACATGTCAACGCGCATATGGTGCTTGGGCTGCTCGGGACGGTCGAGGCGGGGCTCTCCGCGCTCGGCATCCCCCATGGCCGCGGCGGAGTCGCGGCGGCGGCCGAGGTGGTGGCGAGCGCCGGACCCTAATGACCGTGCGCCCTGCGGCCCGGGCTCTGCCCGCGTGCTGCCGGGATATTCTCCTCAAGACGAAGCAGGCGCGCGGCGCTGTCTTTCCCCCGCCGCGCTCGTGCGCTAGCGGATAGGGAAAGGCAGCGTGGAGGCGAGAACCGTATGATCGCGATACATGGTCACGAGGGCGAGCGGGTCGCGGTTCTGGGGCTCGGGAGGTCGGGTCTCTCCGCGGCCAGATCGCTGCGGGCGGGTGGTGCCATCCCGGTTCTCTGGGACGACCAGCCCGCGGCGCGCGAGCAGGCTGAAGAGGATGGGTTTCAGATCCGCGACCTGACGCGAGCGGGCGCCTTCGAGGATGTCACGCTTCTGGTGACATCTCCGGGCATCCCGCATCTCTATCCGGCGCCGAACCCGGTCATTGCCGCCGCCTGGGCGGCGGGCGTGCCGGTCGACAACGACATCGGTCTGTTCTTCCGCGCGTTGGGGCAGGGGGCTTGGGATGCGCTGGACACGCCTCCGAGGGTGGTGGCGGTCACCGGATCGAACGGCAAGTCCACCACGTCGGCCCTGATCCATCACGTGCTGGAAAGGGCGGGGCGGCCGGCGCAGCTCGCGGGCAATATCGGACGCGGCGTTCTCGACATCGAGGCACCGGGAGAAGCCGGCGTGATCGTGCTGGAGCTGTCGTCCTACCAGACCGAGCTGGCGCGCGCGCTGACGCCGGACATCGCCGTCTTCACCAATCTGACGCCCGATCACCTCGACCGGCATGGCGGGCACGGCGGCTATTTCGCAGCCAAGCGTCGTCTCTTTGCCGAAGGCGGACCGGACCGCGCCGTGATCGGTGTGGACGAGAACGAGGGGCGGTTCCTCGCCAACCAGCTCTCGACCGCGCCCTCGGACGACCGAGTCATCCGGGTCTCGTCGGGAGCCAAGCTCTCGGGGCCGGGCTGGCAGGTCTTCGCCCGCAAGGGGTTCCTTTCGGAATGGCGAAAGGGGCGACAGGTCGGGGCGATCGACCTTCGCACGATTCGCGGACTACCTGGTGCGCACAATCACCAGAATGCCTGCGCGGCCTACGCGGCGTGCCGCGCTCTCGGTCTCGGACCGAGGCAGATCCAGTCGGGATTCGAGAGCTATGCCGGCCTGCCGCATCGCTCCCAGATCGTGGCCGAGTGCGGCGGCGTGACCTTCGTCAACGACAGCAAGGCGACCAACGTCGATTCGGCGCTCAAGGCGCTGTTGGCCTTCGACCGCATTCGCTGGATCTGCGGCGGCCTGCAGAAAGAGGGCGGGCTCGCCGGCCTCGCTCCGGGGCTCGCTCATGTCAGCAAGGCCTATGTGATCGGGCGCGAAGCGGCTGGCTTCGCCCTCGGCCTATCGGGCGTCGAGGCGGAGATCTGCACCGACATGGCGACGGCTGTGGCGCGTGCCGTCGCCGAAGCCGAGCCGGGAGAGACCGTGCTACTGGCGCCTGCCGCGGCGTCCTTCGACCAATACGACAATTTCGAAAAACGCGGCGAGGATTTCGTCGAGAACGTGCACGCTGCGCTCGGATAACCGCCGCTTGGTCAGGTCGCCCTCGACGTTTCCTGCCTCAGGAGCGGCATGATGCCGGCACTCCAGGCATCGATGTGAATCGCGCCAAGCTGGGCCGGAACTCGGTCCAGCTTGAGAATGCGCCCGATGGCGAGCCGATGGTTGCCGTTGCCGGCCAGTAGCGGCCGCCCGTCATGATCGATATGGATCAGGATCCCGCCATGCTCGCGGCGGAACCGTTCCGGCCGGTCCATCATTGGCTCGAGCCTGCGGGTCCGCGCGACCTCGTCGTACATCCGGTCGATGCGCTCGTAGCGCGCCAGGACATCCTCACGGGTGCGACATCCGTCGAAGATGCCGCAGCGGTCGATCCGGGACATCATCTCCTCGACGATGCCCGTCTCTTCCCAGCTCTCGCCGTCTACGAAATGCCGGTTGCACGCGCTCACCTTCGTCGCGTCATCTATCGGGGTGCCCCGACGGTCCCAGTCGCCTCCTGCGACGATGCCGCTGTGGCGCCGCCGATAGGCGACGGGGCCTTTGCGCGAATAGACATGCGTGACCTGCATCGGGTCGATCCAGATCAGTTCGTCCGAGCGTGGAGCGTTGGGGCCGAAGCGGATACGGTTGCCGAGATCGCGCAGCGCCTTCACCGGGACGCCAGCTTCGATCATGCGCAGAAGGCGGGGGCGCGCAGAGATGGATTCGTCGTTCATGGACGAATTGTAACAGTGATGTGTCAGCGCGCCAGACGGTGTCGCGACGACGTGTCAGGTCGGTGATCGGCCCGCCACGGCTCGGTGTCATGACCCTGCGATGGCCGTGCCGGCTGCCCAGCCGGACGACCAGGCCCACTGGAAATTGTAACCGCCGAGCCATCCGGTCACGTCCACCGCCTCCCCGACGAAGTGGAGGCCCGGCACCGTCTTCGACATCATGGTCTTCGACGAGATGCCGGCAGTGTCGATGCCGCCGAGCGTGACTTCGGCGGTGCGATACCCTTCGGAGCCGTTCGGCACCTGCCGCCAGGAGCGCAGAGCTGCCTCGAGCGTGTCGGCCCGCGCGTCGGACAGATCGCCGAGGCGGCCCGAGAGGTCGAGCTCGGCGCCGAGATGATCGACGAGGCGCTGCGGCAGGTGTCGGGCGAGCTCGCTCGCGAGGGCGCGTTTGCCCTCCCGCCGGCGCAGATCCTTCAGGATGTCCGCTAGAGGCGTGTCGGGGACGAGGTCGATCTCGATCGCCTCGCCCTCGCGCCAGTAGCTGGACGCCTGGAGAATCGCGGGGCCGGAGAGGCCGCGATGGGTGAAAAGCATCCCTTCGTCGAAGGCGGCATCTCCTGCCCGGACGGTGGCGCGGGCCGACACACCCGCGAGCGCGGCGAAGCGCTTGTCGGGAAAAGTGAACGGCACAAGCGCCGGTCGGGTCTCGGTCACCGCATGACCGAACTGGCGGGCGATGTCGTAGGCGAGCCCCGTCGCGCCCATCTTGGGGATCGACTTGCCGCCCGTGGCGACGACGAGCCGGTCGGCATGGACCTCCGTGCGCTCGCCCTCACGCTCGAGCGTCGCGATGAAGGCGCCGTCGTGGCGCAGATCCCGCAGCTCCGTTCGCAGCCAGAGCTCGGCGCGGCCCATCTCGGCCCGAAGCATCCCGATAATGTCGCGCGCGCTCTCGTCGCAGAAAAGCTGGCCGAGGGTCTTCTCGTGCCAGGCGATCCCGTGGCGCGAGACCATCTCGATGAAGTCCCACTGGGTGTAGCGAGAGAGGGCGGATTTGTGGAAATGCGGGTTCTGCCCCAGGAAGCGCTCGAACCGGATGTCGAGATTGGTGAAGTTGCAGCGGCCGCCACCCGAGATCCGGATCTTCTCGCCCGGGGCCTTGGCATGATCGACCACGAGCACCCCGGGTCCGGCATGGGCCGCGCACATCATGCCGGCCGCGCCGGCGCCGAGGATCAGGGTCTGGACCTTCATGAGCCGTCCTTGACCATGGGTTCGGGGCGGCGGCAAGGGGGCAGGATCCGCGCGCCCTTTCCCTCGCACGCCGCTCTGATAGGCTTTGCGGTGATGGCCCGGAACGGAGCGGGCGGGGCGAGCGGGACAAAGATTTGATGACGAAACGGGCCGAGGCGGGCGGAAGATGAGCGAACCGCTGGTGATGATCCCCGGGCTGGGATGCGATGCGCGGCTCTTTTCGGCGCAGGTGGAGGCGCTGTCGCGCTGGACGCCGGTGACGGTGATGCCCTCGAGCGTCGGCGAGAGGATCGAGGAGATGGCTTCGACCGCGCTGCCGCATCTTCCAGCAAAATTCGCGCTCGCGGGGCACGGGCTCGGCGGAATGATCGCCATGGAGATCCTGCGCCGCGCGCCGGACCGGGTGCTGCGGGTGGCGCTGATCTCGACCACGCCTCTGGCGGATACGGCGGGCGAGGCGACGGCGCGGGAGCCGCGGATCGTTGCGGCGAAGGCGGGCCGGCTCGACGAGGCGATCGCCGAGGAGGTGCCGGCCAGCGCTCTTGCCCAGGTTCCGGAGCGGGCGGTGCATCTCAAGCTCCTGAAACAGATGGCGCGGGATCTCGGGCCGGAGGCCTATGTTCGTCAGGCGCGGGCGCTGCAGAGGCGCCGGGACCAGCAAGGCGTTCTGCGCAAGTGCAAGGTGCCGGTGCTGGTGCTCTGCGGGGAGCACGACACGATCCTGCCGGTGAAGCGGCACGCCTTCCTCTCCGACCTCATCGCGCAGGCGGATCTGTCGGTGATTGAGGAGGCCGGACATCTGCCGAGCCTCGAGGCGCCCGATGCGGTGACGGATGCGCTGACAGACTGGCTCAACGCCCCGCTCTCCTTGCGCTGATCGCGGCATCCGCTTATGTGCCGCGATGCGCGGAGGGCCGGATGGCCGCGGGCGGCGTCAAGCCGCTCGAGGAAAGTCCGGACTCCCTGAAGCAACGGTGCCGGGTAACGCCCGGGCAGGGCAACCTGACGGAAAGCGCCACAGAGATGAGACCGCCCCGGGCCCGTCCCGGGGTCAGGGTGAAACGGTGGGGTAAGAGCCCACCGGGGGGCCGGCAACGGCGCCCGCATGGCAAGCCCCACCGGGAGCAATGCCGCATAGGGATCTCGCGCGGGGCAACCCGCAGGGCCGCTTCAGCCCGAGAGATCCGGGTTGGCAGCTCGAGCCGCCGGGCAACCGGCGGCCAAGAGGAATGGTCATCTCCGTCCTTTTCGGAGGACGCAGACAGAATCCGGCTTACAGGCCCTCCGCGCTAGCTTTCCCGTCCCCTCGGCCTGCGCCGCCGGGGCGCCGGGACCACAGGCGGCCGGTCGGAAATTCCCGGGGCGGGGAGGTTGACTCGCGCGCTTTCATGGATAAAAGGCGGGCTTCGAGAGATTTCACGGGTGCCGCCCGACCTGCGCCCGCCCGAAGGAGACGACACGATGGCGAAGCCGACCACGATCAAAATCCGCCTGAACTCGACCGCAGGCACCGGCCACTTCTACGTGACCAAGAAGAACGCGCGCACGATGACCGAGAAGATGACCATCCGGAAATTCGATCCGGTCGCGCGGAAGCACGTCGAATACAAGGAAGGCAAGATCAAGTAAGCCTTTCGCACCTCGTACTTCGAGGGACAGAGAACCGCCGCGTCCGGACCGCAGGACGCGGCGGTTTCTCGTTTCGGGGGCGTATGGAATGTGGCGGCGCTCTTATGCACGCGCTACCTTGCGATCAGGAGGCCGAGAATGGACCTGATCGACGCCCTCAGCATCCGGGCGGCAACGCCGGACGACCTTGCAGAGGTCGATGCGCTCTTCCAGCGCTCGTATCCGCGGCTCTTGCGCGGGGATTACCCGCCCTCGGTCCTGGTGACCTCGATCCCGATCATCTCACGTGCCCAGCCGGCGCTGCTTGCGTCAGGTACGTTCTATCTCGCCGAACGAAACGGCGAGGTCGTCGGCGCGGGGGGATGGAGCGAAGCCGGGCCCGGCGGGGGCCGCCAAGGCCGCAGGGGCGTCGCCCATGTCCGACACGTCGTGACCGATCACCGCCTCACGCGGCAGGGGATCGGGCGGACCCTGCTCGGTCATGTGATGATGGCCGCCGCGGGGGCGGGCATGGCCGAGATGCGCTGCCAGTCGACGCTCACCGCGGTGCCGTTCTATCGTGCCCTGGGATTCTCCGAGGTCGGTCCGATCACGGTCGAGCTTCCCCGCGGGATCGGTTTTCCGGCGATGCTCATGCGGCGAATTCTCTGAACCCCACATGAGAAAGGCCGGCCCCGAAGGACCGGCCCTGTTCATTTCCATCGTCGCCTCGCGCGTTACTCGCGATTGCCGAGCAGCTGCAGCAGGAACATGAACATGTTGATGAAGTCGAGATAGAGACGCAGTGCGCCCATGATCGCCGACTTTCCGAGCCACTCGCTGTCGCCGTGGCGCGAATGCTCGATGTACTCGTTCTTGATCTGCTGCGTGTCGTAGGCGGTGAGGCCTGCGAAGATCAGCACCCCGAGCACCGACACGGCGAAGGCGATCGCAGGCGAGCCGAGGAAGATGTTGATGATCGACGCCACGATGAGGCCGATCACACCCATGATGAGGAACGATCCCCAAGCAGAGATGTCCTTCTTGGTGGTGTACCCCCAGAGCGAGAGGCCCGCGAAGGCGATCGAGGTCACGAGGAAGACCTGGATGATCGAGTAGCCCGTGAAGACGAGGAAGATCGAGCTGATCGAGAGGCCCATCACCGCGGCAAAGACGTAGAACACGGTCTGCGCAGTCGCTGCCGACATCCGGTTGATGCCAGCGGAGAACGCGAACACGAAGATCAGCGGCGCGAACATGATGAGCCATTTCAGCGGCGAGGCGTAGAGTGCCTGGCCAAGGCCGGTCAGGTAGGTGTCACTATTGATCTGCGCGACACCAGCCGACGGATCGGCAGTGGTCGCGAGGCCCGAGATGGCCCACGCGGCAAGGAACGTGATGAACGTCCCGACCGACATGGTCCCGTAGACCTTGTTCATGTGGGCGCGCAGCCCCGAATCGATCTGGGCCGTGCGCGTGCCGGACGCTGCACCGGTCCGGATCGTGTTGTAGTCTGCCATTGATGCCTCCGAATTGAACCCCTGGCCCCGGAACGACACCGCCCGGGATCTTCTGCATCGTAATATCGGGATGTACGCCCGGGTTTTCAAGATTGTTACCCCGGCGTTCGGCATCAATAACGAAGTGTTCAGCGGGTCCAGTGGTCCGGCACGTCCCAGAATGGACGCCGTGCCTCCCGCCGGGCTTCCGCTCGGCTCAGCCCGATGTCCCGAAGTGCGTGATCGTCGAGGTCGCCAAGCGCCGTGCGCTGCCGTCGCATCGCGGTGTAGGCCCGAAACCGGGACAGAAGAGAGCGGCGGGCAGGGCGGCCCGCTCCGAGGGCCAGATCGCGTTTCATGATGGTCTCCGTCACTGTCTGTGATGAAAGGCATTCGTTCCATTCGTCGTGATGATGATTATTGCCATCATTCCCATATTGTGAAACGAATGTTCGTGGACCTTTCCATCACTAGGTGTGATCGACATGCGGAACCTGGACCTGACAACTCTGCGCTCTTTCGCAGCCGTCGCCGAGACCGGCGGCGTCACGCGGGCCGCCCGCATGCTGAACCTCACGCAATCGGCGGTCTCGATGCAGCTGAAGCGCCTCGAGGAGATGCTCGGGCTGCACCTGCTCGAGCGGTCCGGACGGACTGTCGCACTCACGCCCGCGGGCGAACAGCTTCTCCATTACGCGCGCCGCATGGTCGCGCTGAACGACGAGATCTACGCCCGCCTCACCGCCGAGGGTTTCGAGGGGGAACTGGTTCTCGGGGTGCCCGAGGACATCCTCTATCCGGTCGTGCCCAAGGTGCTGCAGCGGTTCCATGCCGCCTATCCGCGCATGCGGGTGCAGCTCGTCACCGCGCGCACCTTCGACCTTCTCGAGAAACTGACAGCCGGCGAGCTCGATCTTGCGCTGACGACCGAGGAGGGGTCGAGTGGCGAGACATTGCTCGAAGCGCCGCTTCTCTGGCACGGCGCGCCCGGGGGGACCGCGTGGAAGCAGCGGCCGCTGCCGTTCGCCCTGTCGCTCAGATGTGCGTTCCGGCCCGCGGTGCTGCGCCGGCTTGACGCCGCGGGCATCCCGTGGACGCAGGTCATCGATACCGACAGCGATCATTCGAGCCATGCCACGGTCGCAGCGGACCTGGGTGTCGTGGCCTTCCTCGAGGGACATGGCGCGCCGCAACTTGCGCCGATCGATGTGGGCGATGCGCTTCCCGACCTCGGGACGTTCAAGATCAATCTTCACCGTGGTCAGGCCCGCGGCGCTCCGGCGGACGGTCTCGCCGAGATGGTGCGCCAGGGGTTCAGCGCTTTGCGGCCTGCCCGCGCCGCATGACGCCTAGTCCGCGATCCGGATGACGACCTTGCCGGTGGCCTGCCGCGTGCGCAGCAGCTCAAGCCCCTCAGCGGCGCGGTCTAGCGGAAGCACGTGGCTTACATGTGGCTTAATTCGGCCGGCCTCGTACCAATCGAGCAGGGTGGTGAGGCTCTCGGTCACGACCTCGGGTCTGAACGACAGATAGCCGCCCCAGTAGAGACCGATTACCGAGATGTTCTTCACGAGGAGGTGGTTCGCCTTGATCCGGGGCACGTCACCGCTGGCGAAACCGATCGTGAGGATCCGTGCCTCGGGATTGCAGGCCCGGAACGCGGCTTCGAACTGCTCTCCTCCGACCGGGTCGTAGACGACATCCGCGCCGCCGAGCGCCTTGACCTCGGCCCGGATGTCGGCGGTGCCGGCATCGATGAGGTGATGGGCCCCGGCGACCTTCGCGATCTCGAGCTTTTCGGGGCCGCGCGCGCAGGCGATCACGGTCGCGCCCATCTGCGCGCCGATCTCGACCGCAGTGAGGCCGACGCCGCCCGAGGCGCCGAGCACGAGAAGGGTCTCGCCCTCCTTCAAGCGAGCACGGTGGTCGAGCGCGACGTGACTGGTCCCATAGGCGATCTGGAATGCCGCGGCATCGACCGCATCCATGTCGTCAGGCAGGGCCACGGCCCGCGACGCGTCGAAATTGCCCGCTTCGGCCAGGCCGCCGCGACCGCCGTAGACCGCAACCCGCGTCCCCGGCGCGAACCGGTCCGCGCCGGGACCACAGGATTCGACGACACCCGCAACCTCCATTCCGAGGGTGAACGGCAGTTCTGGGGTATCCTGGTAACTGCCTTTCACCATCAACAAGTCCGCGAAATTGAGACCGCAGGCTTCGATTCTGACCCGGATCTCGCCCTCGGCGGGGTCTGGTAACGCAACGTCACTCAGGACGGGAGCAGCGCTGTGGGAGGTGACACGCAGCGCGCGAGCGATCGAATTTTCCATGAAAGCTGTCCCCGTTGTAGCTATCGTCAAACTGCACTTTGTTCATACGGACAAAGGCTTTGCGAGCGGCAACGTTCCCCTTTGGCGCGTAAGCGCTCGCCTGTTGTCGCCCCCGACGCCTCCGACAACTCTAGAGTGTTGCCGCCGTGAGGGTTGTACTTGCCCGGTGGTCATTTCTCTCGTATCTTTACGGCACGTCGTAGGGGTGCACGACGCCATGTAGAAGAGTTGGTTTTGCTTGCGCATGTTCAGCGCTGGCAAGGCTGTGAGAACCAGTTTTAAGTGGCGCAAGGAAAGATCTGAATGACGCATCCTGTTGACGTGCATGTCGGAAAACGTATCCGGCATCGGCGGTGGCTCGTCGGAATGACGCAGCAGCAACTGGCCGAGAAAGTTGGAATCAAATTTCAACAGATCCAGAAATACGAAACCGGCGCAAACCGTGTCAGCGCATCCCGACTTTGGGACATTGCCGACGCACTTGACGTCGCGGTGAGCTTCTTCTTCGAGGGCCTCGAAACCGAGGCGCGTCCCAAGGAGGCGGTACCCTCCGACATCCTCGGTGACAAGGAAGCGCTCGACCTGGTTCGGTCATATTACTCGATTCCCGAACATCAGCGCCGCCGCCTGTTCGAGCTGGCGCGGGTCCTGTCGGACGTCGCTTGAAAGAAGGATTGACCCGGGGCTGACTTGCCCCGGGGCCCCGTCAGGTCTAGCCGAGTGGCGGATACGGACGGAGGCGGCATGGCGGCTACATTCTCTACGACCCAACGCGACGACATCGTGACCACGGCCCACGCGCTCGCCGACGCAGCGCGTGCGGCCGTGCTTCCGCATTTTCGCACCGCAGCCCTCGCCATCGACAACAAGGAACCCTCCGGGTTCGATCCGGTCACCGATGCCGATCGCGCAGCCGAGGCGGCGATGCGCGAGGTTCTGGCCGCGCGCAGGCCGCAGGACGCAATTCTCGGCGAGGAACAGGACGCGACTCCCGGCACGTCCGGGCTGACCTGGGTGCTCGATCCGATCGACGGCACGCGCGGCTTCATGGCTGGCGCGCCCACATGGGGTGTTCTGATCGCGCTTTCGGATGCGCGCAACGTGCATCTGGGCGTGATCGACCAGCCCTATATCGGCGAGAGGTTTCTCGGTGGTCTCGGATGCGCGGAGTGGACCGGTCCGCATGGCGGCGGAGCGCTCCGGACAAGGAAGACAACCTCGCTTGGGCTGGCAACGCTCATGACCACCTTTCCAGAAGTCGGCACAACCGAGGACCGGGCCGCGTTCACCCGCGTGGCACATGGCGTCCGGCTGGTGCGGTATGGCCTCGACTGCTATGCCTATGCGCTGCTTGCGGCCGGTCAGATCGATCTCGTGATCGAAGCGGGCTTGCATGCCTACGACATCCAGGCGCCGATCGGCGTGATCGAGGCCGCGGGCGGGGTCGTGACCGATTGGGAGGGCGGTCCGGTCCTTCACGGCGGTCGCGCGGTCGCGGCGGCGACGCCCGAGCTGCATGCCGCCGCTCTTGAGCGCCTGAAGGGCTGACAGGCGCGGGGCGCTCCGCTATCCCGTGAGCGGCCCCGGACGAGTCCTTCCCCTTTCTGTCGCCCGCGGTATCCTCATTCCGAAAGGGCGATAGCGGAGGGGACATGACCGACCTCATCATTCGCAACGCCCGAACAATCCTCACCATGGACGATGCGGGCAGCGAGCCCGAGGGTGCCGACATCCTGATCCGCGATGGCGTCATCGCCGGGATCGGGCAGGGGCTCGAGGCGCCAGGGGCAGAGGTGATCGACGCGTCGACCTGCGTGGTGACGCCGGGCTTCGTGAACACCCATCACCATCTCTACCAGAGCCTGACCCGAGCCGTGCCGGCCGCGCAGGACGCGCTCCTGTTCGGCTGGCTGAAGACGCTCTATCCGATCTGGGCCCGTTTCGGTCCGGAAGAGATGTATGTCTCCGCGTTGACCGGGCTCGCCGAGCTCGCGCTTTCGGGGTGCAGCCTCACGTCGGACCATTGCTATCTCTTCCCGAACGGATCGCGTCTCGACGACAGTATCGCGGCGGCGCGGGAGATCGGCCTGCGGTTCCATGCGACGCGGGGCGCGATGTCGATCGGAGAGAGCGACGGCGGGCTCCCTCCGGACACGCTCGTCGAGAGCGAGGACGTCATCTTGAGCGATTGCATCCGGGTGATCGACGCGTTCCACGATCCTCTGCCGGGCGCGATGGTCCGGATCGGGGTCGCGCCGTGCTCGCCCTTCTCCGTCAGCCGGGAGCTGATGCGGGACGCAGCGCTCCTCGCGCGTGACAAGGGCGTGATGTTGCACACGCATCTTGCGGAGAATGACGAGGACGTCAGCTATTCGCTCGAGACCTTCGGATGCCGGCCCGGACAATATGCCGAGGAGCTCGGCTGGACCGGTCCGGATGTCTGGCACGCCCATTGCGTGAAGCTGCAGCGCGACGAAATCGACCTTTTCGCGCGCACGCGGACCGGTGTTGCGCATTGCCCCTGCTCGAACTGTCGACTTGGGTCCGGCATCGCACCGGTGCGCGCGATGCGCGATGCGGGCGTGCCGGTGGGGCTGGGGGTCGACGGCTCGGCCTCGAACGACAGCGGCAATGTCGCCGGCGAGGCGCGCACCGCGATGCTGCTCCAGCGGGTGGCGCAGGGCGCGGATGCCATGAGTGCGCGCGAGGCGCTCTTCATCGCGACCCGCGGCGGGGCGGAGGTCCTCGGCCGGGACGATACGGGACGCGTCGAGCCCGGCTACCGCGCCGACATTGCGCTCTGGGACATCTCCGGCATCGAGAGCGCCGGAAGCTGGGATCCGGCCGCGTTCCTGCTGGCGGGGGCCCCTCGCGCGTTCGGCATCTGATCGTCGAGGGACGGCAGATCGTCAGGGACGGCAAACTCACGTCCGTGGATCTGAATTCAATCATTTTGAGACAACAAAAGCTGGCCATACAACTGATGGGTGATAGTTGATTGTGCCAAGTCCAAGTCTCTAGAGGTGCATTCATGTCAAGGTCTACTGCTGTTGCCGTTCTCGCAGGACTTCTTCTGGCCTCCTGCACAATCTCGACCGTGAGCAGTTCAAGTGAGCCACCGGTACGCCGCTCCGTCGCGTCGCTCACTTCGACGGTTCCGTCGCTCAACGCGTTCCGATCCCAGAACGGCTTGAACACCCTGTCCCAGTCGCCGCGCCTGCAGGCGGTTGCAGAGGCCCAAGCCCAGCACATTAAGAACACCGGTGAGCTTTCGCATAGAGGACCGAGGGGTGGAAACATCGGGGATCGCGCGAAGCAACAAGGCTACGGATATTGTACCGTCGCCGAAAACCTGGCCATGGGAGAGATGACCCGATCGCAGGTGATCACCTCGTGGTCGGAATCGCCACGGCATCGGGAGAACATGCTGAAGCGGCAAGTCCGCGAGTATGGCCTCGCAGCTCTGGACAATAGGTATTGGGTTCTCGTGGTCGGGCGTAACTGCTGAGGTCGATCGGTCCGACCGGGCTATGGTCAGACCTTGATCGGCCGACCTGCGATCCAGGTCTGACGGACGGCGCGGTCGTCGCCCATCATGATGGTGGGGAATACTTCCTCCCACGGGTCGCGCGCCCGTTCGGCCCGCTGCGAAATCGCATCGGTCGAGGACAGGTCGAGCACGCAGAGATCGGCCTCCATGCCGAGCGCCACACGCCCGACCCTGTCCCCGATCCGAAGCGCATCGGCCGAACCTGCCGTGGCAAGCCACATGAGTTCGGCGGGATGCAGCGGCCGGTCCCGCAGCTGGCCGATCTCGTAGGCCGCAGCCATCGTCCGCAGCATCGAGAAGGACGATCCCCCGCCGGTATCCGTCGCGAGACCGACCCTGATGCCAGACTGCGTGAGCCCGTCCATGTCGAAGAGCCCCGACCCGATGAATGTGTTCGACGTCGGGCAGTGAACCAATGCCGCGCCCGTGTCCCGCAGCCGGTCTCGTTCGCGGTCCTCGAGATGGATCGCATGGCCGTAGACGCCGTTTGCCCCCAGAAGTCCGGTGGCCTCGTAGGTGTCGAGATAGTCGCGTGCTTCGGGGAAGAGCTCTCTCACCCAGGCGATCTCGTCGGTCTGCTCGCTCAGATGCGTCTGCATCAGGCAATCGGGATTCTCGGCCCAGAGCGCCCCGAGAGCTTCGAGCTGCTCCCGCGTCGAGGTCGGCGAGAAGCGCGGCGTGATCACGTAAGACAGGCGGCCCCGCCCGTGCCAGCGCTCGAGAAGCGCCTTCGAGTCGTCGTAGGCCGCAACGGGATCGTCGCGCAGCCCGTCCGGCGCGTTGCGGTCCATGCAGGTCTTGCCCGCAAGCACGCGTTGGCCGCGGGCCTCGGCAGCGGCGAAGAATGCCTCGACGCTTTCGGGATGGATCGTGCAGTAGCTCGCGACGGTTGTCGTGCCGTTCGCGGCGGTCAGATCGAGATACCGATCGGCCTGCGCGCGCGCATAGTCGGGATCGCCGAACCGCATCTCCTCGGGGAACGTGTAGGTGTCGAGCCAGTCAATCAGCCGCTTGCCCCAGCTCGCGATGATCGCGGTCTGCGGATAATGCACGTGAGCATCGACGAAACCCGGACAGATGAGGGCGTCGCCGTATTCGTGCCGCCTTGCATCGGGATGTGCCGCGCGCAGGTGGTCGGCGGGACCGACCTCGGCGACCAATCCGCCCCTGAGCAGCACCGCAGCGCCGGTCTCTATCCCCACGGCATCGGTGCCGTCGACGAACGGGTTGCCATCGATGCGCAGCACCCGGCCGATCAGGAGGTCCGCTTGGGTCATGGGGTGGTGCACTCCGTTCTTCTGCCGCGCCGCGGCGCAGCCTATCCGCGCGCCACGCAGAGGTAAATCGAGCACCTGCGTGGCGCAGCGGGGTCGATCTGAGACGACGCCGATGGAACGCCGAAAAGCGCTCGCAAGTGTCCCGGGCCGCGCTAATTCGCGGTCGCGGCGCCGGTTTCGAAGCCGCTGGCGAGTGGGCAGCCACCCATCGGTTCCGCGGCGGGGCAGAGGTCTGTCACTCGCGCGAGCCGTGCCGTAAGGTCCTGCCGAACGGCAAAAAAAGACTCGCCCACAGGTAAGGGAGCAGGCCCATGGCAGAAGATCAGGTGGATATCGCCCCCGAGCCCGAGAGCGAGGAGGAGGACGCCTACTCGCTCGACCCCAAGACCATCGCGGCGATCGTCTATGCGGTCGATGTCAGCGATCAGGCAAAGCTGGTCGAGCTTCTGGAGCCTCTCCACCCCGCCGACATCGCCGACATGCTCGAGCAGATGAACGCGTTCGACCGGATGCGGCTCATCAAGCTCTACGGTTCGGAGTTCGATGGCGACATCCTGACCGAGCTCGACGAGAGCATCCGCGAAGAGGTCATCGGCATCCTCAACCCGCGCGTCCTCGCCGACGCGGTGCGGGACCTCGATTCGGACGACGTCGTGGACCTGCTCGAGGATCTCGAGCAGCCGCAGAAGGACGCGATCCTCGAGGTCCTCGACGATCCCGACAGGATCGCGGTCGAGCAGTCGCTGACCTACCCGGAATATTCCGCCGGCCGCCTCATGCAGCGCGAGGTGGTGATGGCGCCCGAGCACTGGAACGTGGGTGAGGCGATCGACTATCTGCGCAACTCGGACGACCTGCCGGACCAGTTCTACCACATCATCCTTGTCGATCCGCGCCTGCACCCCGTGGGGAAGGTCGCACTCGGCAAGCTCATGGGCTCGCGGCGGGAGGTGATGCTCAAGTCGATCACCGACGAGAGCTTCCACGTCATCCCGGTAACCCGCTACCAAGGTGACGTGGCCTACGCCTTCAACCAGTATCACCTGATCTCGGCGCCCGTCGTGGACGAGACCGACCGGCTCGTCGGCGTCATCACCATCGACGATGCCATGGCGGCCCTCGACGAGGAGAACGAGGAGGACATCCTGCGCCTCGCCGGCGTGGGCGAGGAGAGCTCGCTCTCGGACACCGTCTTCGAGACGACGAAACAGCGCTTCCCGTGGCTTGCGGTGAATCTCGTCACCGCCGTGCTTGCCTCGCTCGTCATCGCCCAGTTCGAAAGCGCCATCGCGCAGGTCACGGCGCTGGCGGTCCTCATGCCGATCGTTGCCTCGATGGGCGGCAATGCCGGAACGCAGGCGCTGACCGTTGCGGTCCGGGCCCTTGCGACACGCGACCTCACCGGATCGAACGCGGTGCGGGTCATCCGGCGCGAGATTACGGTCGGGCTCGTCAACGGCGCGGCCTTCGCGGTGATCATGGGCATCGTCGGGCTCGTCTGGTTCGGCTCTCCCGAGCTTGGTCTGGTGATCGCGGCAGCCATGGTCATCAACCTCGTCGTCGCGGGTCTGGCGGGCATCGGCATTCCGATCGTGCTCGAGAAGATCGGCGTCGATCCGGCGCTCGCCTCGGGCGCCTTCGTGACGACCGTGACCGACGTGGTCGGGTTCTTCGCCTTCCTCGGCCTTGCCGTGATCGTGCTGCTGTGACGGGCGACGCAAAGGCCGCCGCGCGCCGCACCGCCTTCGCCCGCCGCCGCGCCGCCTATGAGGCGCAGGCACCCGGCGCCGCGGGCAAGCTTTCCGAGGTGCTCGCGGGGCATCGCGGCGTTCCGCTGTCGGGGTACATGCCGATCCGTACCGAGATCGATCCGCTCCCGGCGATGGAGGAGGCGAGCGCGTACGGACCCGTTGCGGTCCCGGTCATCCGTGCGCGTGGCGAGCCTCTCGATTTCGCGCGATGGGTGCCCGGGACGGAGATGGTCGATGGGCCGTTCGGCGCCTCGATCCCTGCCGAGATCGAGCTGATCGAGCCCGAGATCCTGATCGTTCCCCTCGTCGCCTTCAGCCGCAGCGGCGCCCGGCTTGGTTATGGCGGCGGCTTCTACGACCGGACACTTGCGCGACTCCGGGCCCGGCGCGCGACGCTTGCAATCGGTTTCGCCTTTGCCGCGCAGGAAGACGATGCGCTTCCGACCGACGCGACCGACGAGCCACTTGACCTCATCGTGACCGAAGCCGAGGTGATCACTCCGGGATGAGGGCAGGGGGGCAGGCCTACCCCTTGGCGACGTCGAGCCGGACACCGAGCTCCCTGCAGCGGGTCACGATCGCCCTGGGCGGCGGGGCGTCTGTGAAAAGCGCAGCGAGCTCGGAGAGCGCCGCCACCCGGACCGGCGCCTTGCGGCGGAATTTGGTGTGGTCGGCGACGAGGAAGACCTTCCGCGACTGTTCGATGATCGTGCGGGTCACGCCGACCTCCTGCATGTCGAAGTCGAGGATGTCGCCCTCCTCGTCGATCGCCGAACAGCCGATAACCGCGATGTCGAACTTGAACTGCCTTATGGTCCGTTCGGTCAGGTCGCCGGTGAGGCCGCCATCCGACCGGCGCAGGGCGCCCGCGGTCACGACGACCTCGCAATCGGGATTGCGCGCGAGCGTCGCGGCGACGTTCAGGTTGTTGGTGACCGCAAGGATGTTCCGGTGCGCGAGAAGGCGATCCGCAACCGCCTCCGTGCTCGTCCCGATGTTGAGGAACACCGAACAATCGTGGGGGATCTCGGCGGCGCAGGCGCTCGCCATGGCCGCCTTGCCATCCGCGTTGAGACCCCGGCGGTCCTCGTAGCCGATGTTGGTCGTGCCGGAGGGCAGGACTGCACCGCCATGTACGCGCTCCAGCCGCCCCGCATCGGCGAGATCGCTCAGATCGCGGCGGATCGTCTGCAGGGTCACCCCGAAGTGCTCCGCCAGCCCTTCGACAGTCACCTTTCCCTCGCGCCGGGCGATCTCGAGGATCTCGGGATAGCGGATGGATTGAGACAACGCGCGTTCCTTTTCGCGCCAGTGTTCCATTATGTTCGTTTTTGTCAATGCCTCAGGTGCGGGCCTGAGTTCACTCAACCGAAGAGGGAAAATACATTCGAGGTCAACATGTTATGAAAAGAGAATGTGCAGCGATCGAGAAAAGCGAAGAAAAACGAAAGTAAACGCTTCCCAAGCGCGGCCTGCGTCGCTAACACTATGGCTGGCGACGTCACGAGTTGGGAGGCTCGATGTCCGTGGGGAGCGACGACACATTCGACCTGTTCGTGATCGGGGGCGGCATCAACGGATGCGGCATCGCCCGCGACGCTGCAGGGCGCGGTCTGTCGGTCGCACTTGCCGAGATGAACGATCTCGCCTCGGCGACCTCCTCGGCTTCGACAAAGCTCTTTCACGGCGGCCTGCGGTATCTCGAATATTTCGAGGTCCGGCTGGTGCGGGAGGCGCTCGAAGAGCGCGAAACGCTCCTGCGGGCGATGCCGCACATCTCTTGGCCGCTCCGTTTCGTCCTGCCGATACATCGCGACATGCGGTTCGAGGGCGCGACTCCGGTCTCAAAGCTACTGTCGGCCGTGATGCCCTGGATGAAGGGGCGGCGGCCGCGCTGGCTGATCCGGACGGGCCTTTTCATGTACGACCATCTTGGCGGGCGGAAGATCCTGCCGCCGACGGCGACGCTCGATCTGCGCCACTCTCCCGAGGGTGCTCCACTCGACACCCGCTTCGAGACCGCCTTCGAGTATTCCGACTGTTGGGTGGAGGATTCCCGGCTCGTCGTCCTGAACGCCCGCGATGCCGAGGCGAAAGGTGCCCGGATCATGACCCGTACCCGCGTGCTGTCGGCCGAGCGCGACGGCGATCTCTGGCGCGTCACGCTCGACGGAGATAGCGGACGTCAGGAGATACACGCGCGCATGCTGGTGAATGCCGCGGGCCCCTGGGTGGGCGACGTCATCCGAGGCACGATCCGGTCGAACAGCCGCGAGGGTGTTCGGCTCGTCCGGGGCAGCCACATCGTGACGCGGCGGCTCTTCGACCACGACAAGTGCTACTTCTTTCAGGGCACGGACGGACGGATCATGTTCGCCATCCCCTATGAGCGGGATTTCACGCTCATCGGTACGACCGATCAGGAACACCACGAGGCGGACAGCCGTCCCGTCTGCACCGATGCCGAGCGCGACTACATGATCTCCTTCGTCAATGCGTACCTGAAGGACCCGATCGGTCCCGAGGATGTGGTCTGGACCTATTCGGGCGTGCGCCCGCTCTACGACGACGGCGCATCCTCGGCGACGGCCGCGACGCGGGACTACACGCTGAAGGTGGACGAGGCCGGCGGCGCGCCGGTGCTGCATGTCTTCGGCGGGAAGATCACGACCTACCGCCGGCTCGCCGAGAGCGCATTGGCCAGGATCGGCGCGCATTTCCCGGGTCTGCCGGGCGCATGGACTGCGGGTGTCCCGCTTCCGGGTGGCGATTTCCCGGTGGACGGGGTCGAGACCCTGATCGAGAGGCTCCGCGCGGACCATCCGTTCCTGACAAAGGCATGGGCGGGGCGTCTCGTCCGCGCCTACGGGACCGAGGCCTGGGACATCATGTCCGGGGCGCAGGACGGGTCTGCCCTCGGGCGGGACTTCGGTGCTACGCTAACCGAGTCGGAGGTGATCTGGCTGATGGACCGCGAATGGGCCCGTCGGGCGGAGGATGTGGTCTGGCGCCGGACAAAGATCGGATTGAGGCTTGATGCGGCCGCGATCGCGGCGCTCGACGAATACATGACGGCGCGCACAAACGCGCTGCGGGTCGCGGCCCAGTAGCCGTGCCCAAGGGGAGGACAACATGACGCTGACGCTCGAGAACGTCTCGAAGGTCGTCGGAAGCGACACGCATATCCATCCGACGGACATGGTGCTGGAGCCCGGCACGATGAACGTCCTGCTGGGGCCCACATTGTCGGGAAAGACGTCGCTCATGCGCCTCATGGCGGGCCTCGACCAGCCCGCCACGGGCCGCATTCTCTGGCAGGGTCAGGACGTGACCGGGATGCGGGTCCAGGACCGCAAGGTCGCCATGGTCTACCAGCAGTTCATCAACTACCCGTCGATGACCGTCTACGAGAACATCGCCTCTCCCATGCGCCTCCTTGGGCTCAAGCGCGACGAGATCGACGCCAAGGTGCGGGAGGCGGCGGCTCTGATGCAGCTCACGCCGATGCTGGACCGCAAGCCTTTGGAATTGTCCGGCGGCCAGCAGCAGCGTTGCGCGCTCGCGCGGGCTCTGGTGAAGAACGCGGGCCTCGTGCTGCTCGACGAGCCCCTCGCGAACCTCGACTACAAGCTCCGCGAGGAGCTGCGGGCCGAGATCCCGCGCATCTTCGAGGAATCGGGCTCGATCTTCGTCTACGCCACGACCGAGCCGGAGGAGGCGCTGCTGCTTGGCGGACGCTGCGCGACCCTCTGGGAGGGACGGGTGACTCAGTTCGGCCCGACGCCGATTGTCTACCGCAAGCCCTCCGACGTCACGACGGCGCGCGTCTTCTCGGACCCGCCGATGAACTTCCTGCGCGTCGAGAAACGGGGCGACAGCTTCTCTTTCCCCGACGGTCAGTCCGTACCCGCCGCGACCATCGCCGGAGGCGTTCCGGACGGGGTCTACACGGCCGGATTCCGGCCCAATCATCTCGCTCTCGAAGCGCCGTACGGGACGGGCATGACCTTCAAGGCCACCCTGAGCGTGACCGAGATCACCGGCTCCGAAACTTTCATCCATCTCGACCACCACGGCGAGAGGTGGGTCGGTCTGATCCACGGCATCCGCGATCTGAAGGCCGGGGAGGTGCTGACGGTGCATCTCGATCCGTCCCACGTCTATCTCTTCGACGAGAGTGGCGCGCTGGCCCAGGCTGCGCCCTATGCGGAGGCTGCCTGACATGGCCAAGATCACGCTCGACAACCTTGCGCATTCCTACCTGCCGAACCCTCAGACCGAGGACGACTTCGCGCTGAAGGAGTTGAACCACGATTGGCAGGACGGGGAGGCCTACGCGCTTTTGGGATCCTCGGGCTGCGGCAAGTCCACGCTGCTTAACATCATTTCGGGCCTCCTGCGTCCCTCGCACGGCCGGGTGCTTTTCGACGGGAAGGACGTGACCGACCAGGCCACCGCCGAGCGCAATATCGGGCAGGTGTTCCAGTTTCCGGTGGTCTACGACACGATGACCGTGCGCCAGAACCTCGCCTTTCCGCTGCGCAATCGCCGCATGCCGACCGAGGAGATCGCGCGCCTCGTCCAGAAGGTCGGCGCGATGATCGGCATGGAGGCCGAGCTCGATCGTAAGGCGCGAGGGCTGACCGCGGACGCCAAGCAGAAGATCAGCCTCGGGCGCGGCATGGTCCGCGAGGACGTCAACGCGCTCCTCTTCGACGAGCCGCTGACCGTGATCGACCCGCACATGAAGTGGGAGCTTCGGACCCAACTGAAGAAGCTCCATCAGGATTTCGGCCATACGATGATCTACGTGACCCACGACCAGACCGAGGCGCTGACCTTCGCCGACAAGGTCGTGGTGATGTATGACGGGCGCGTGGTGCAGATCGGCACGCCGCAGGAGCTATTCGAGCGGCCGGCGCACACCTTTGTCGGCTACTTCATCGGCTCTCCCGGCATGAACGTCTTCGACGCAAAGGTCGACGGCATGCAAGCGCGGATCGGGGAGGCGGCGATCGCGCTGCCCGCGCATCACACCACCGGAAGGGGTCGCGTCCAGATCGGCGTACGCCCCGAATTCGTCAGGCTCCATGCCGGCGGCGAGGGTATTCCGGCCTCCATCCACCGGATCGAGGACGTGGGGCGGCACAAGATCGTACGGCTGGAGGCGGCAGGCGGAGAGTTCAACGCGCTCCTGAACGAGGGGGCCGCGGTACCTGCCGGAGCGGACCGCATCACCTTCGATCCTGCCGGTATCAACGTTTACGAGAATGACTGGCGGGTCGCTCCGTCCGGGCGGAGGGACGCGGCATGAACAAGACGGTCAATCAGAAGGCCTGGTTCCTGGTCCTGCCCGTGCTGGTGCTCGTCGCGTTCTCGGCGGTGATCCCGCTGATGACGGTGGTGAACTACTCGGTGCAGGATACCTTTGGGAACAACGTCTTCTTCTGGAACGGTATCCGCTGGTTCGAGGACATGCTCGCCTCCGAGAGGATGTGGAACGCGCTTGGCCGGCAGGTCGTGTTCTCGTCGATCATCCTTGCCATCGAGGTGCCTCTCGGCGTCTTCGTCGCGCTCAACATGCCCAAGAAGGGCTTCTGGGCGTCGTTCTGCCTCGTCCTGATGTCGCTGCCGCTGCTGATCCCGTGGAACGTCGTGGGCACGATCTGGCAGATATTCGGGCGGGTCGATATCGGGCTGCTGGGCCACACGCTCGACGCCATCGGCATCGATTACAACTACACTCAGGGCTTCTTCGCCGCCTGGACCACGGTCATCGTGATGGATGTCTGGCACTGGACGTCGCTCGTCGCGCTTCTCGCCTATGCCGGGCTCCAGTCGATACCGGACGCCTATTACCAGGCCGCCAAGATCGACCAGGCGTCGCGCTGGGCCGTCTTCCGCCACATCGAGCTTCCGAAGATGATGGGCGTCCTGATGATCGCGATTCTCCTGCGCTTCATGGACAGCTTCATGATCTACACCGAGCCGTTCGTCGTGACCGGCGGCGGTCCGGGCAACGCCACCACGTTCCTCTCCATCGACCTCGTGAAGATGGCGCTGGGGCAGTTCGACCTCGGGCCCGCGGCAGCGTTCTCGCTGATGTACTTCCTCGTGATCCTCGCGGTCTCCTGGGTCTTTTACACCGTGATGGTCAACCTCGACAAAAGGGAGGGCCGGTGATGGCCGACACGACCGCAGCCCCCGGCGCCGCGTCGATCCCCGGAGACGTCAGCGCGGCGCGCAACCGCGCCACCACTGCGCGCCGCTTCCGCCCGAACGGGTCGGCCATCGTCATGGGCCTCTATCTGCTCTTCCTGATGCTGCCGATCTACTGGCTCATCAACATGAGCCTCAAGACCAACACCGAGATCCTTGGCACCTTCTCGCTCTGGCCGCGGAACCTGACCTTCGAGAACTACGTGACGATCCTGACCGACGCCTCGTGGTACATGGGCTACGTCAATTCGCTCATCTACGTGCTGATGAACACGGTGATTTCTCTCGCCGTGGCCCTGCCGGCGGCCTACGCGTTCTCGCGCTACAGCTTCGTCGGGGACAAGCACCTGTTCTTCTGGCTTCTGACGAACCGGATGGCGCCTCCGGCGGTCTTCGCCCTGCCGTTCTTCCAGCTCTACTCGTCGGTCGGGCTCTTCGACACGCATATCGCTGTGGCGTTGGCGCATTGCCTCTTCAACGTGCCGCTGGCGGTCTGGATCCTCGAGGGCTTCATGCGCGGCGTGCCGAAGGAGATCGACGAGACCGCCTATATCGACGGCTATTCCTTCGGGCGGTTCTTCGTGAAGATCTTCATGCCGCTGATCGCGAGCGGCATCGGGGTCGCCGCCTTCTTCTGCTTCATGTTCTCCTGGGTCGAGCTGCTGCTCTCGCGCACGCTCACATCGGTCGACGCAAAGCCCATCGCCGCCACCATGACCCGCACGGTCGGCGCGGCGGGCATCGACTGGGGCGTCCTCGCCGCCGCCGGGGTGCTGACGATCATTCCGGGCGCGCTCGTGATCTACTTCGTCCGCAACTACATCGCGAAGGGCTTTGCCCTCGGGAGGGTTTGATGCCGAACACATCTGTCACGCTCGCAGGTATCGCAGCGCTTGGGCTCGCCACGCTCGGAGCCGATGCGGCCCAGGCGCAGGCTGCGGAGCCCTGGGAGGCCGCGTGCATCATGCGGCATCTCGATCCGAACGGGGACGGTTTCCTGTCCGTCCGCGCCGGTCCGGGCTCGCAGCATCGCGAGATCCTCCGCGTCCGCAACGGTGACTCGATGCCGATCGACACGCGCAAGTGCCAGGGCGACTGGTGTTACGCCGAGAGCATCAACAAGGACGGGCAGCGTCTGAACCAAACCGGCTGGTTCCATACCGGCTGGTGCGAGATGATTCCCTGATGGATTACACGGCGCCTGCAAGTAACCGAATTGGCCCCGTCACGATCAGGGAGGATGACTGATGGCATGGATGGCATGGACCTGGCCCACCGCGGCCTTCTTCGCGGTCATCGCGAGCCTGCTGATCGTCTTCACCGTGCTTGCGGTGAAGTTCCCCGAGACCCCGCGGCGCGGGGTGCTCGGGATCGAGACGACGCGCGGCGACAGGCTCTTCATCACGCTGCTCGGCTCGGCGTTTCTCAATCTCGCGTGGCTCGGCTTCGAGGTCGCTCCTCAGCCCTACGCGCTTCTCGCATGTCTCGTCTACGCGGCGGCGGTCTTCCGCTTCGTGTGACGCGCATCATCAACGGTTCGATCAAGGGAGGAACCTCATGAACCTGACGTTGAAATCGACCACCGCGATGGCGGTGGCGCTGGGGCTGGTCGGCGGGCCAGCCTTCGCGGACATGGAGGCGGCGCGAAGCTTCCTCGACGAAGAGATCGGCGATGTCTCCACGCTCACCCGCGAGGAGCAGGAAGCCGAGATGCAGTGGTTCATCGACGCTGCCGAGCCGATGCAGGGGATGGAGATCAACGTCGTCTCCGAGACGATCACCACGCACGAATACGAAAGTCAGGTGCTCGCACCGGCCTTCACGGCGATCACCGGGATCACCGTGAACCACGACCTCATCGGCGAGGGTGACGTGGTCGAGCGGCTCCAGGTGCAGATGCAGTCGGGCAACAACGTCTATGACGCCTACGTCAACGACAGCGACCTGATCGGCACCCACTGGCGCTACGGCCAGGCCCGCAACCTGACCGAGTGGATGGAAGGCGAGGGCGCGGACGTGACGTCGCCGACGCTCGACCTCGACGACTTCATCGGCACCCAGTTCACCACCGGGCCGGACGGCAACCTCTACCAGCTGCCCGACCAGCAATTCGCGAACCTCTACTGGTTCCGCTACGACTGGTTCAACGACGAAAAGAACCGCACCGACTTCCAGAACGAGTACGGCTACGAGCTGGGCGTTCCGGTCAACTGGTCGGCCTACGAGGACATCGCCGAGTTCTTCACCGGCCGCGACCTGAGCCACATGGGCGTGGATCAGGAGATCTACGGCAACATGGATTACGGCAAGAAGGACCCGAGCCTCGGCTGGCGCTACACCGACGCGTGGATGTCGATGGCCGGCATGGGCGACAAGGGCGAGCCGAACGGTCTGCCGGTCGACGAGTGGGGCATCCGGGTCAACGAGAACTCGCAGCCCGTCGGCGCCTGCGTCGATCGGGGCGGCGCGACCAACTCTCCCGCGGCCGTCTACGCGGTCGACAAGGCGATCCAGTGGCTCCAGAACTACTCGCCGCCGTCCGCGATGGGCATGACCTTCTCCGAGGCCGGTCCGGTTCCGGGGCAGGGCAACATCGCCCAGCAGATGTTCATGTACACCACATTCGTGGCGCCGCTCGTCGACAGCCCCGAGGTGATGAACGAGGACGGCACGCCCAAGTGGCGTCTTGCTCCGAGCCCGCACGGCGTCTACTGGGAAGAGGGCATGAAGGTCGGCTACCAGGACGTGGGAAGCTGGACGATCCTCGACTCGACGCCGACCGACCGCGCCAAGGCCGCCTGGCTCTATGCGCAGTTCGTCACCTCCAAGACCGTGGACGTGAAGAAGGCCGACGTGGGTCTCACCTTCATCCGCGACAGCACCATCAACTCCGACCATTTCACCGAACGCGCACCGCGCCTCGGTGGCCTTGTCGAGTTCTACCGCTCGCCGGCCCGCACGCAATGGTCGCCCACGGGTACCAACGTGCCGGACTACCCCAAGCTCGCGCAGCTCTGGTGGCAGAACATCGGTGACGCCATGTCGGGCGCCAAGGACACCAAAGCCGCGCTCGACCAGCTCTGCGAGGACATGGAGGACGTGATGTCGCGTCTCGAGCGTGCCGGCGTGCAGGGCGATCTCGGCCCGGTCCTGAACGAGGAGCAGGACCCGCAGTACTGGCTCGACCAGCCGGGTGCACCGAAGCCCGCGATCGAAAACGAGGACGAAGAGCCGCAGACCGTCTCCTACGACGAGCTCGTGCAGTCCTGGCAGGAGTAATCTTCTGAAATGTCGAGGCGCGCCGGGAGATCTCCCGGCGCGTTTTTTTGTGGCTGGGCACGGCTGCGCGGATAATCTGCTCGGATATTGACCCCGATCAAGGATCCGCGCCTCGAGACCTCCGATGCTGGTCACGGATCACTAGGGAGGCCCGGCGAATGTCCCATACCGCGCGACGTTTCTACCTCCGAACCTATCGCGCCTGGCTCGAGGCGGACCGGACCTGGCAGCTGACCATCACCGAGGCGAAGCGGCTCGTGCCGGATGCCGAGCGGCGCATCGCGTGGCAGCTCGGCCAGTCCAATTCCCGCGTTCGGCACGCATGGGAGGCGCGTACCCGCGCGATCGAGGTACTGCATCAGGCCCGCGCCGCCTATCTCGCGCAGCACCGCCCCAGATCCCGACTGATCGTCCTGTCACTGCCATCACCCCGCCGTGGCTGATCTTCACCAGCCCATCTCTCGAGGATCGTCACCGATGCGCTCGCTCTGCCTCGCCCTTGCCTTTGCAGGCACGTCCGCCCTGGCTCAGGAGGTCACGGATCCAGGCTCGCCGGAAGCCGGAGAAGATGTGTATTCGGTCTTCTGCCAAAGCTGCCACGGCGCGGCGGGGCGCGGAGACGGCGATTTCGCCGATCTTCTGTCAGTCCAGCCAGCGGATCTGACACAGCTCGCCGCACGCAACGGTGGAGAATTTCCCCAGGTCGAGGTCATGCGGCAGATCGATGGGCGTGCACGTGTCGAGGGGCACGGCGTCATCATGCCGGTCTTCGGGCCGCTCTTCGATCTGGAGGTTGCGATCACCAAGGCCGACAGCGGCCAGCCCATTGTGACAAGCCGTTCGATCGCCGATCTTGCCGCGTTTATTGAGAGCATCCAGGAGGAGTGAGCGCCCGTCAGCCCGCGTTCATGGCCTTCGGAGCGCCGCTCGCCATGTCAATGCCGGTATAGGGAAGGCCTGCCTGCTTCCAGGCACCAAAGCCACCCTCGAGATGCGCGAGAGGCGAGATACCGGCTGCACTCGCCATCTCGGCGACCTTGCCCGACCGCAGTCCCGATCCGCAATGCAGCACGATGCGCTTGGTATCCTGTGCCGGCAGGGCGTCGGGGCGAAAGAAGGCCATCGGCATGAGGAGCGCGCCGTGGATGTGCTCCATCATGTATTCGGGCGGCGTGCGCACGTCGATGAGGACGATCTCGCCTGCATCCAGAGCGGCTTTGACCCGCTCGGGGCTCCAATTCTCGACGTCAGCCATGATCTCTCCTGCCTATGCCGCAAGTGCTGGGGCCGCATCCGGACCCTCGACCCTCAGGATAGCCGACGGGCAGGCCATTGCCACCCGCAGGACCTGGTCAGCCGAAGAACCCGAGCTCGACGAGGGCGGCTCCGATCGTGTCGTTCGAGAACGGTTTCTGGACGATCCGACAGGGCGGATAGATCGCCCGCAGGTCATCCTGTTCGCCGTACCCGGTGGCGAGCAGGAGAGGCACGCCCGCCTTGGCCAGCGCTTCGGCCACCGCCACCGATTGCTCTCCGCCGAGGTTCACGTCGAGGATCGCCACCTCGTAACGCTCGCGTTCGACCTCGCGCAGGCCGTCCCTGACGTTGCCGGCAATGCGAACGTCGCTTGCGCCGAAGTCGCGGAGGATGTCGGCGGCGTCCATCGCGATGATCATTGCGTCCTCGACGACGAGCGCCGGACCGGAGAGCTGCGGTTTGGATTCCGGCGTGCTCTTGTCGACCCGCTGCAGCCGGACGACGTTCTCGGGTTCCGAGAGATAGCGCGGGGGCAGGCGGAACCTCGCGGTTACGCCGGTCATCCTGTAGTCGATTTCGGCTTCGCCGTTCAGCTCGAACGGGATCGAGCGGTCGATGATCGCGCTTCCGAAGCCTCTTCGTTCCGGCGGGCGGACAACCGGCCCCCCGGTTTCGCGCCAGTGGATATCGATCCCTCCGGCGTCGTCGCGCGCGAGGTCTATGGCGACCCGCCCGTTGCGGTCGCTGAGCGCGCCGTACTTCACCGAATTGGTGACCATTTCATGCAGCACCAGCGCCATGGCGCTGTAGGCTTCGGGAGCGAGAAGCACGTCCTCGCCGGTGATCGTGACACGCGAGACCTCTTCGGCATAGGCGCTGATCTCGAGCTTCACGAGATCGGTGAGGGATGTCGGCGACCAGTTCTTGCGCGTGAGCTGGTCATGGGCACGGGCCAGTGCCTGGATCCGGCCGTCGAGACTGCCCGCGAAGCGGTCGAGCGTCGTGTCCTCCCGCCGCGACTGAGAGATCAGCCCGCGCATCAGGTTGAGGATGTTGCGGACCCGGTGGTTGAGCTCGGCGATGAGCAGTTCCTGCCGGTCGTGCGCCCGCTTGCGCTCGGTCGCGGTGTCATCGGCGATGCGGAGAAACACCTCGAGCAGCAGCGCGCGCAGAAGCTCGCCCGCACGGAGTTCCTCCTCGATCCAGGGCGCGGACTGCCCGCGCACGATCTCCTGCCAGGCCTCGAAACTCTTACGTGGATTGAGCCGCGGCCCGTGTGGGCCCTGGCTCACGGATTTCTGGGGTGCGCCCGCCCATTCGACGGTGCGCGCCTCTTCCCGGCGGCACAGCAGCAGGTAGTCCCGGGGCGTGCGCGAAATCGGAATCGCGAGAATCCCGGCACACCGTCCGGCGTAATCCTCGGCAGGTGCGTGCTCCTGCGAGAGATTGTCGGTCGCATAGACGGTGGAAGATGCCGCCGTGTTGAGGAACCGGGTCAGGGATTTCAGCTCCGCGTCGGACGGTGCCGCGCCGGTGCGGGTGACCTCGCCGTTCGACACCAGGACGAGCCCGTCATGCGGGATGGTCTGGTTCAGCGTCTCGGAGACCGACAGAAGGCTCGAAGGCAGATCGCTGCCGTCGGCCAGCTTGCGCATCAGCCGCGCCTGCATGTCGCGGATGCGCGACTCGGTTGCCGTGCGCGTGGTCTCCTGCAGGCGGGTCAGCTCGTAGCTGAAGAGATGCGCGAAAAGCTCGATGGCGGTGCGCTTTTCGAAAGGCACGTAGCGGGGGGAGCGGTGGTGGCAGGCGAAAAGCCCCCAGAGCTCGCCATCCTTGACGATCGACACCGACATCGAGGCTTCGACGCCCATGTTCTTGAGATATTCGATATGGATCGGCGACACGGCCCGCGTGACCGCGAGCGAGAGATCGAGAGGCTCGCCTTCGGGCGAGCGCTGCGGCACGATCTCGACGCCCGGATCGTCGACATCCGCGATCAGGCGCAGGAGGTTTCGCTTGTAGAGTGCGCGCGCCTGGGCGGGGATGTCAGACGCCGGAAAGCGCAGTCCGTTGTAGCTCGCGGCCGCCCCGATCTTGGATTCCGCGATGACCTTGCCAGACTGGTCGGGCTGGAACTGGTAGACCATCACGGAGTCGAAGCCCGAAAGGGCCTGGACCGCCCGGGCACCCTCGTGCGCGACGCTTGCGAGATCGCCCGCGTCCCGAACCTTCTGCAGCAGCGGGTAGGTCTCGGCGAGCGCGTCCCGATCGCTGCCGCCCTGCTGCGGCTCGAATTCGAGGATCAGGTGACGGCCGCTCTGATGCACGGACAGATCGAAGCTCCGCTCACCCAGAGCAAAGCCGAAGATGCGCGTCGAGCGAACTCCGGTCTCCAGAGTGCGCAACCTGTGCCGAACGTGCCGGATCGCGTCGCCCGGAAGGATGTCGGTGAGCGGACGGCCGAGCGGGTCGCGCGCCTCCTCCAGTCCGAGCACCTCGGCAAGATTGCCTGAGGCGTGCTGCACCATCCAGTCAAAGGACACCGCGACCAGAGCGCCATAGCTCTGGACGCGGCCCAGAAGATGAATGGGCTCGCGGGCGCAATTCTCGAGATCGACCTCGGTGACGAGGTGATTATCCTTCGGATTGGCGGAGGAAGTCGTCATGTGCGTCGTCTCTCGTCATTGTCCACGCGAGCGCCGCCGCCGCCCGGTGAAGGTCGAAACCGGCGCGCGCATCCTGCACGATGCGCTGCGCCCGGTGAGAAGTCGGGTCCACCCGGTCAAGCCGGGCGCGGAAGTCGCGCCAAGCCCGTCCGGCCGGGGGAAGTTCGAAGGCCCGGGGCAACGGACAGCCCGCCTCGGTCGCTCTGCGCGCGAGAAGGGTCGTGCCGGCCCGTGAGCCAAGGGTGAGATATCCCACTGCAAGAGTGTCGAGCGGGCGAGAGGCCGGCAGATCGGGCAGAGGGGCTTGCCCGCGTGATCTGCAATCGGCGTCCAGCGCTGCGATCATCTCGGCCAGCGCCTCGCCCTCTTCCGGGGTCGGATCACCGGCTCTGGCCGCGTCCATCGCCCGGCAGGCGATGAGTTGAGCGGCAAGAAACCACTGCAAGTGCCGTGCAGGATCCTCCAGAACGCCCGAAAAGGCTTCTTCGGTCGCCAAATGCGCGTCAGACGTGGCGCACCGAAGACTGGCGCGCAAAGATCGCGCGCCCTCCGGTCCGAGTGCGTTCGGGCCCGGTACCGTCGCGGTACCCGGCCCGGAGTGAGTGAACGTGTCCAGCAAACCTGATCTCGTGGCTGTCAACGAAGCCGAACGTATATTGCCTGCCCGAGGTATTAAAGCCGTGACATTCGACTGTGTCCTATTTGGCTGACAATCCAGGCCGGAGGTCGGGATTGCAGGAATTGGTCTCATCCGATCTCACGCAGTCGGGCGAGCGCCGTCTCCAGCGTATGCTCCTCCTCGCGCCGGGCGGAGAGGTTGCCCCGGGTCTCCTCGATCACGTCTTCGGGCGCGCTGTCGACGAATTTCGGGTTTGACAGGCGCTTGTCGAGGCCACCGATCTCCTTCTGAAGCTTGGCGAGCTGCTTCTCGAGACGTCCCATCTCGGCCGCGACATCGACGACGCCGTCGAGAGGCATCCCGAAGGTCGCCGCGCCCACCGGGATCGTGACCGTTCCCTTGGGGAAGCCGTCGGTCTCTTCGAGCGTATCGATCCGCGCGAGGCGCGTGATGAGGGCCTCGTTCGCCTGCCAGGCCCGGCGACCGTTCTCGTCGAGCCCGGAGACCAGCAGCTTCACCTTCAGGGAGGCCGGCACACGCATCTGCGCCCGGGCCGAGCGCACGCCTTCGATCAGCGCGATGACCCAGGTCATCTCGCGCTGCGCATCCGCGTCGACGAGATCGGCCGCGCTCTCCTGCGGCCAGTCGCCATGAACCAGCATCTTGTCGCGGCTTCCGAGCGTGCCCCAGAGCTCCTCGGTGATGAAGGGCATGAACGGGTGCAGCATCAGCAGGCACCGGTCGAGCACCCAAGCGGTGGTCGCCTTGGTCTCGGCCACGACCGCTTCATGGTCGCCTGCCAGCAGCGGTTTCGAGAATTCGACATACCAGTCGCAGACGATCCCCCAGACGAAGGCGTAGAGCGTGTTGGCCGCGTCGTTGAAGCGGAAGGCGCCGATGGCGGCATCCACCTCTTCGCGCACGCGCGCCGTCTCTCCGATGATCCAGGCATTCGCCGTCGCAGTCGCCTTCGGCGCTTCGCTCGGGCCCTGGTGGCCCTCGAAGACGCCGTTCATCTCGGCGAAGCGGCAGGCGTTCCAGAGCTTGGTGCCGAAGTTCCGATAGCCCGCAATGCGGTCCTTGGAGAGCTTGAGGTCGCGCCCCATCGCCGCCATCGCGGCAAGGGTGAAACGCACCGCATCCGCGCCGTATTCGTCGATCAGATCCAGCGGGTCGAGCACGTTGCCGAGCGACTTCGACATCTTCTTGCCCTTCTCGTCGCGAACGAGGGCATGGACGTAGACCGTGTCGAAGGGCCGCTCGCCGACCACGGCGTATTGCATCATCATCATCCGGGCGACCCAGAAGAAGATGATGTCGAAGCCGGTGATCAGCACGGAGGTCGGGAAGTAGCGCTTCAGCGCGTCGGTCTCCTCGGGCCAGCCGAGCGTGCCGATCGGCCAGAGTCCCGACGAGAACCACGTGTCGAGTACGTCGGGATCGCGGAAGACCGGGATCGCCTTGACGCCCTGCGCCTGCCGTATGGCGCCCTCGTCAGTCCAGTTGTCTAGGTAGGCTCGGAACAGCTCCAGCGCCTCGGTCTCGTCGGCAGTCACGCGGAACTCGGCATCGTCGCCCCACATGGCGCGCAGCTTCTTAAGGGCTTCTGCTTCGGACGCGGCGCAGACGTGATGCCACTCGCTGCCGCCCGCGGGGTTCGGCGCGTACCAGACCGGGATCTGGTGGCCCCACCAGAGCTGGCGCGAGATGCACCAGGGCTCGATGTTCTCGAGCCAGTGGAAATACACCTTCTTGTCGCGCTCTGGCAGGATCTCGACGGTACCGTCGCGCACCGCGTCGAGTGCCGGGCCGACGATCTGGGTGGTGTCCACGAACCACTGGTCGGTCAGCATCGGCTCGATCACCACCTTGGAGCGGTCGCCGAAGGGCTGCATGATCGGCTTGGTCTCGACGAGCGGCACGAGTTGTTCGTCGCGCGGCTCGCCGCCTTCCTCGGGCGCGGCGGGGGGCTTGGTGCCGAGCCGCGGGTCGGTTGGCGGAACCATGACGGCGAGGCCTTCACCGGTGATCTGCTCGACAACCGCTTTGCGCGCCTCGAACCGGTCGAGGCCGCGCAGATCGTCGGGCACGAGATTGACTGCGTCGGCTTCGGCCTCGGTCAGGGTGCGCTCACCCTTCGCGACGGCCATCGCGGTCTCCGCGGCCTCGGCATAGGAGGCGCCGTCGTCCCGCATCCGCGCCGCCGTATCCATCAGGCGGTAGCAGGGAATGTCGCCGCGCTTGGCGACCGCATAGTCGTTGAAATCGTGCGCGCCGGTGATCTTCACCGCGCCGGAGCCGAAATCGGGGTCGGGGTATTCGTCAGTGATGATCGGGATGAGCCGGCGATGCTCCTTCGGCCCGACCGGGATCTCGCAGAGCTGGCCGACGATGGGTGCGTAGCGCTCGTCCGAGGGATGCACCGCCACCGCGCCGTCGCCCAGCATCGTCTCGGGCCGGGTTGTCGCGATCGAGATGTAGTCGCGCTCCTCCTCGAAGAGCACGTTTCCGTCCTCGTCCTTTTCGACATAGGTGTATGTCGCACCGCCCGCGAGCGGGTATTTGAAGTGCCACATGTGACCGGGCGTCTCGACGTTCTCGACCTCCAGATCCGAGATCGCCGTCTCGAAATGAGGGTCCCAGTTCACCAGTCGCTTGCCGCGGTAGATGTATCCCTTGTCGTAGAGATCGACAAAGACACGGATCACCGCGTCGTGGAAGTTGCCGTCCTCGCCCTCGGGCGCCTGCGGGGCGCCGGACATGGTGAAGGCGTTGCGCGACCAGTCGCACGAGGCGCCGAGCCGTTTCAGCTGATTGATGATCGTTCCGCCGGATTCCTGCTTCCAGTCCCAGACCTTTTCGAGGAACGCCTCGCGGCCCATCTCGCGGCGGCCCTGGTTACCCTCCTGCGCGAGCTTGCGCTCGACGACCATCTGCGTGGCGATGCCGGCATGGTCCTGACCCGGCTGCCAGAGGGTGTCGTGCCCCTGCATCCGGTGCCAGCGCACGAGAATGTCCTGCAGCGTGTTGTTGAACGCGTGACCCATATGCAGCGAGCCCGTCACGTTCGGCGGCGGGATCATGATTGAGAAGGTCTCGGCTCCCGGCTGCGCGTTCGCGCCGGCGGCAAAGCTGCCCGCCTTGTCCCATGCGTCGTAGAGCCGTGCCTCGGCCTCGGCCGCGTCGAAGGTCTTGTCCATGGCCATGTCTGTCGTCCCGTCGCTGGCGCGCCGCAGGGCGCGCGTCATTGGTCCGGGACCGTCTAGCGAAGCGGGGCGGGAAGGAAAAGCGGAGGATGCGGCGACGCCAGGGAGGAGGA
>NZ_JALZ01000007.1 GCF_000521785.1 Roseivivax halodurans JCM 10272 | reverse complement strand
TTCTACGCGAACTGCATGGATCTCTGAGGCAGTTCCCCGCGGCGGGTCCGCCCTGCCGCGGGATCAGATCCGGTCCATCACGAAATCCGGCACGATGCCGGAGGTCTCGATGGCCCCGCCGACGTCGAGCCTTTCGATGCGGAGCGGCGTAAAGCGCGTATCACGATGGGGTGCAGCTCGCCCGGACCTCTCCCATTGAAACGCGACCGATGACATGCCCACCACTCCGATTACCGGAAAGCATCGATCGAGACGATACGGGGGCAACGCGACATCCCGAAGTCACCCGACATTCATCACCCGCGCGGCACAAGGATTGCGGGGCTGCGGCGTTGAAGTCACGTCGCAGGGAGTGGTATGCGCCGGCGATATGTCGAGAATGCCGATGTTCCATACGCTCTGGTCCAATTACATCCAGCCGATCCTGAGGCGCCCGTCGCGGTATCAGGTGGCGGCGCTGTGCTTTCGGCGCGTCGGCGGCCGGCTGGAGATCCTGCTCGTGACCTCGCTCGAGACGCGCCGCTGGATCCTGCCGAAGGGCTGGCCCAAGACCGGCTTCGACGCCGGGGGCGTCGCGCTCGAGGAAGCCTGGGAGGAGGCCGGCGTGAAACCGCGCGGCGGCAAGCCGCGCCGGATCGGGCGCTACCGCTACGACAAGCGGCTGCGCGGCGGCATTCCCGTGCCGACCGACGTGGACGTCTACGCGATCGACACCGAAAAGCTCTACGACGACTACCCCGAGATGGGTCGGCGCCAGCGCCGCTGGGTTACGCCGCAGGAGGCGTCCGCGGCGGTCGACGAGCCCGGACTGAAGACCCTCATCGCCGGCGTCGAGGACCAGCTCGCTGCGCCTTCGAGCTAAAGCCGCTTCGGCAGAGAGAATTTCCATGAGCGATCAGGACAGCTCCTACAGCTGGCAGACCCTCGACCGCGACCTCAACCGGCTGTCGCGGCTCGAGGCGGCGACCATGTATGCCGCGCGCCCGCTCATCGGCGTCGGGTTGTCGCTGCTCTTCGTCACCGTCGCGGCGCTCGCCGCCGGGCTGATCGTGGGCCAGGCGCCCGGGGCGCTCTTCGTGATCGTGGCGGCGGCCTTCGGCGCCTACATGGCCCTCAATATCGGCGCGAACGATGTCGCCAACAACATGGGTCCGGCTGTGGGAGCCCGGGCCTTGTCGATGGCGGGCGCCATCGCCATCGCGGCGGTCTGCGAGAGCGCGGGCGCGCTTCTTGCAGGGGGCGACGTGGTCGACACGATCTCGAAGGGGATCGTCGCTCCCGAAAGTCTTGCGGACGCGCGGATCTTCGTCACGGCGATGATGGCGGCGCTCCTTTCGGCGGCGCTCTGGGTCAATCTCGCGACCTTCATCGGCGCGCCGGTCTCCACCACCCATTCCGTGGTCGGCGGCGTCATGGGCGCGGGCATCGCGGCGGCCGGGATCGGCGCGGTCAGCTGGGCCACGATGGGGGCGATCGCGGCCAGCTGGGTGATCTCGCCCGCGCTTGGCGGCGTCATCGCGGCGGCGGTGCTGGCCTTCATCAAGTGGAAGGTGATCTATGTCGAGGACAAGATCGCCGCCGCCCGGACCTGGGTGCCGGTCCTGATCGGCGTGATGGCCGCCGCCTTTGCGAGCTACCTCGCGCTCAAGGGGCTGAGCCGCGTCGCGTCGATCGACATTGCCACCGCGCTCGCCATCGGGGCCGCCATCGGCGCGCTCTGCGCCGCCGCGGCCGTGCCGCTGGTCCGGCGTCAGTCGCGCGGGCTCGAAAACCGCAACCGCTCGCTCAAGATCCTCTTTCGCGTGCCGCTCGTCATCTCGGCGGCGCTCCTCTCCTTCGCGCACGGTGCGAACGACGTCGCCAATGCGGTGGGTCCGCTCGCGGCGATCGTCTACGCGCAGGAGACCGGCGGGGCCGCGGCCGAGGTCGCGATTCCGATCTGGGTCATGCTTATCGGAGCTGTGGGCATCTCGGTCGGCCTGATGCTGTTCGGCCCGAAGCTTGTCGACATGGTCGGCGGCCAGATCACCAAGCTCAACCCGATGCGCGCCTATTGCGTGGCTCTCTCGGCCGCGGTCACGGTCATCGCCGCCTCGTGGCTCGGGCTGCCGGTCAGCTCCACCCACATCGCGGTCGGGGGCGTCTTCGGGGTCGGGTTCTTCCGCGAATGGCATGCCGAGCGTCGCGCGCGCATGATCCAGAAGGCGCGCCCCCCGGCGCAGCGCGTCCCGAGCGAGGAGCGGCGGCGCCGCAAGCTCGTCCGCCGCTCGCACTTCCTGACCATCGCCGCGGCCTGGATCGTGACGGTGCCCGCAGCGGCCATCCTGTCGGCTCTTTGCTACGTGGTTCTCTCGCTCGTATCGGGCTGAGGCGTTGCGCCGGCGCAGTCTCCGAACGGTCAGGAGACACGGCGCAGGAAACGACGCAAGCGCTCGTCGCGGGGGGCCTCGAGCACCTCCTGCGGCGGGCCTTCCTCGACGATGCGACCGCCCTCCATGAACACGACCCGGTCGGCGATCTCGCGGGCGAACTGCATCTCGTGGGTGACGATCAGCATGGTCTGGCGCTGCTCGGCGACGCGGCGCATGAGGTCGAGCACTTCTCCGACCCATTCGGGATCCAGCGCCGAGGTCGGCTCGTCGAAGAGCATGAGGTCCGCGCCGATGGCCATGGCCCGGCCGATGCCGACCCGCTGCTGCTGGCCGCCCGAGAGCGCGGCGGGATAGCTGTCGGCCTTCTCCGCCAGACCCGTCTCGCCAAGCACCTCGAGGGCGCGCCGCTCGGCCTCGTCACGCGGGCGGTCATGCACAGTGACCAGCGCCTCCATGATGTTCTCCTTCGCCGTCTTGTTGGCGAAGAGAGCGTAGTTCTGGAAGACGAAGGACGTTGCCCGCCGCAGCGCGAGGATGTCGCGCTTCGTGGCTTTGGCGGCGTCGACGGAGACGTCACCGATCTCGATCGTTCCTGCGTTCGGCCTGTCGAGGAAGTTTAAGCACCGCAGGAGCGTCGACTTGCCCGTGCCCGAGGGACCGATCACCACGACGCGCTCGCCGTCCGCGATGTCGAGGTCGATGCCGTCGAGCACCGCCGTGCCGTCGAACCGCTTGGTGAGACCGCGAACCCTGATCATCGCGCATATGCCTTGTTGAGATGAGTCTCGAGCTGCTTCTGGCCCTGGTTCAGCGTCTCGACGATGATCCAGTAGAGGATCGCCACGACGAGGAATGCCTCGAAGTAGAGAAAGCTGCCCGATGCCTCCTTCTGCGTCGCGCCCATCATCTCGGTCACCCCGAGCGTGAAGGCGAGTGAGGTGCCCTTGATCATGTCGATGAAGTAGTTGACCAGCGTCGGCGCGGCGATGCGCGCCGCCTGCGGCAGCACGATTCGCCGCATCATCTGGCCCTGCGTCATGCCGATCGATTGCGCCGCTTCCCACTGGGAGCGGTCGACCCCGGTGATGGCCGCGCGGATCGCCTCGGCCATGTAGGCCGAGAAATGCAGCGTCAGGCCCATGATCGCCGCGGTGACGCCGTTGATCTGGGTCAGGAAACCGATCACCTGCGGCAGCCCGTAATAGAAGAGGAAGAGCTGCACGAGCAGCGGCGTGCCGCGAAAGAAGCTGATGAACAGCACCACGAGCCAGTCGAGGCCCGGCACGCGCACCACGCGCTCGACGGCAAGCAGCGAGGCCAGCACCAGCGCGCAGGCCATAGCCACCACCGCCATGAACAGCGTCAGCGGCACGTAGCCGAGAATGACGGGCACCAGCCCCAGCATGTAGTCGAGGTCGAGTGCCCGCATGGTTCAGATCACTCGGTCTCGGCCGCGGGGCTGGTGATGTCGCTGCCGAACCATTTCTGCGAGATCTCGGAAAGCGTGCCGTCCTCCTTGAGCGCGGTCAGCGCCTCGTCCACCCGGTCGCGCATCGCCCGGCCGTCCTCGGTGTCGCGGAAGGGCAGCGCGTTGCGGATCTCCGAGAAGGGCTGGCCGGCGAGTTCGAGCGGCAGCGGGCTCTCCTGGATGACCTGCGCCGAGGACACGCGGTCCATGACGAAGGCATCGACGCGGCCGAGCGCGGTGTCCTGCTCGATATTCGACTCGTAGGTGCGGATATCGATCTCGTCCGCGAAATCGAGGTCGCGCAGCAGCTGCTCGAAGTTCGAGCCGAGGTTCACCGCGACCGTCTTGCCGCGCAGGTCATCGACGCCCTCGATCTCCTCGTTGCCTTCCTTGGTCACCACCTGCGCGCCGTCGATGACGTAAGGCTGGGTGAAGGCGAAGGCGTCTTCACGCTCGGGCGTGATGGTGATCTGGTTCGCGATCGTGTCAATGCGCCCCGCCTCGAGCGCCCCGATGAGGCCCGAGAAGGACATCGTCTCGAACGCGATGTCGAGCCCGGCCTCTTCGCCGACGGCGTTCATCACGTCGACCTCGAAGCCCTGCAGCTCGTCCTGGCGCACGAAGGTAAAGGGGAAATAGCCGCCGGACATGCCGACGCGCAGCGTGTCGTTCTCCTGCGCCGCCGCGGCGCCGGACAGACCGGCCGTCGCGACCGCAGCCGCGATTAGAGTTCTCAGCATGATGAAGCTCCTGTGTTCTGGACGACGGACGTGCCCTCCGCTCGCCGAGAGTTCAACGTTCTGCCCCAAATAAGAGCGCATGTCCGAAAGGCGAGGGCGGGACCGGAACGCTGTTTGCCGGAAACGGAGCTTGCGGGGTCACTATCCCGGCGCCTGCCTGCCGCGCGAGACGCAGGTCCTTAGCGGGGGCCGATGAGCCGGCTTAATCCGCCTCAGGAATCGAGGCGCATCCCGCGCATCTCCCGGGTAACGGCATCGCAGAGCATCCGCTTTGCGGGATCGATGGTCGAAGATGCCGAGACCATGACGCCGATGCGCATCTGGGTGAGCGTGTCCTGCACCAGCGGCACGAAGTTCAGCCCGCCGGTCTCGACCTCGCCGAAGAAGCCGATCTTGGTGTAGAGGCCGATGCCCTGGTTGGCGAGGATCATGTCCTTGGCAAGCAGCAGGGTATTCGTGAAGATGTGTGTCGAGAGCGGCGTCACCAGCGACGAGATCGCCTGGTCGATGATCGAGTTTCCGCCGCGCGCGTCGATGGTGCGGACCAGACGGTAGGGCGCGATGTCCTCGATGGTCACGCTGCTGCGCCCGGCGAGGGGATGTTCGGGGCGGACGATGACGCCGAACGGCGCGCTCTTCTCGGACAGCATGCGGACGTCGGGATGCGAGGTCAGGGCGAAGGCGATGCCGATATCCGCATCGCCCGCCGCGATGGCCTGAACCACGTCCTCGGGCTGCGCCGTTGTCACCGAGATCGAGATGTCCGGGAAGACCTGCGCGAACTCGCGGATGGCCGCCGGGAGTATGCTGACGGTGATCGAATCGACGGTGTAAACCCGGAGATGCCCCGAGCGCAGGTCGCGCATGTCGTCGATCAGGACCCGCACGCGGTCCCAGTCGTGCAGCACGCGGCGGCAATGCTCGAGGAGAATCGCTCCGACCGCGGTGACCTCCACGCCTTCGGGCGTCCGGTCGAAAAGCGCGACGCCGAGCCTCTTTTCTGTGCTCAGGATGTTCCGGTTCACCGAGGTCGAGGACACGTTCAGCACCTGAGCCGCCTTGCGAATGGAGCGCTGTCTCGCGACTTCGTCGAAGTATTTCAGAAAGTTGGCGTGCATATCCTTCACCCCTCCCAAGGGGTGGTGCAGTTTCTGCACCACCGTTGGCACATATTTATCCTATCTGCAGCGCCATGGCGGAGCCTAGCCTTGTTGGGAACAAGGTCGAACCAAAGACCGGATCACAACAACGTTCCAACAGGAGATAGGCCAGATGAACAGTGCAACGGCCACTGAACTGACCCGGCGTTCGATGCTGAAGTCGCTCGGCGCGGCTGCGGGCCTCGGCCTCGGCGGCAATGTCCTCGGCGTCGGCCGGGCGAGCGCGCAGGGGCTGACGACCGTCACCCTCCAGCTTGGCTGGCTCGCCAGCAACGGTATCCTTGGCGAAGTCGCGGCGGCCGAGCAGGGTTTCTTCGAGGAAGAAGGACTCGAGCTCGAGATCACGCCGGGCGGCCCGAATGTCGATGGCGTGGCCTCGGTCGCCTCGGGCCGCGCGAGCCTCGGGTCGATCTCGTCGAGCCCCTCGCTGATGCTGGCCCGCAGCCAGGGCCTGCCGATCAAGTGCATCGCCGCGGGATACCAGCAGCATCCGTTCACGTACTTCTCGCTCGAAAAGAATCCGGTGCGCGAGCCGCAGGACCTCATCGGCAAGACCGTCGCCACCAACGGCACCGCGCGCATCCTTCTGCAGGCGCTGCTCGCAGCGAACGACATCCCCGAAAACGAGGTCGAGGTGCTGGTCATGGGCTCGGACATGTCGCCGCTGCTGACCGGGCAGGCGGACGTCGTGACGGGATGGAAGACCAACACCAGCGCGCTCGAGGTGCTCGGCGAGGAGCGGGTCGACATGACGCTCTGGGACGCCGGGATCAAGCTTTACGCCAACCCCTATTACGTGACGGACACGTCGCTCGCCGAGAGCCCCGAGATGGTGGCGGGCGCGCTGCGGGCGATCGCCCGGGGCTGGGGCTGGGTGCGTGACAATCCCGAAGCAGCGGTCGAGATCCTCGTCTCGCGCTACCCGAACCTCGACAAGGAGGCCGAACTCAAGACCGTCGATATGGTCGTGGACTACAGCTTCAACGAGGCGACCGCGGAACATGGCTGGGGCACGATGACCCGCGAGAACTGGCAGGCGCAGCTCGACGCCTACGACCAGCTCGGCCAGTTCGAGGGCGAGGCGCCCTCCGTCGATGACGTGATGACGCTCTCGGTTCTGGAAGAGACCGCCTCGGCGCGGCCGACCTACGGGTGAGCGCGATGAACCTTGCACAGACCACATCCACAGGGGCTCCGGCCGGCGCACCACCGAGCGCCCTCGCGGCCTCGCTCCGCGGCGCATCGGTCCGCTTCGGGACGTTCACCGCGATCGAGGACATGCATCTCGATATCGAAGACGGCTCTTTCTACACGATCCTCGGCCCCTCGGGCTGCGGGAAGTCCACACTGCTCCGGCTGGTGTCGGACCTCATCCCGGCGGCAAGCGGCGAGGTGTCGGTCTTCGGCAAGACCACCGAAGAGGCTCGGCTCGCCCGCGAGTTCGCCTTCGTCTTCCAGGACGCCGCACTGCTGCCCTGGCGCAATGCGCTGAAGAACGTGGAATTGCCGCTCGAGATCGGCCGCAAGCGCGGCGTCGACATCCCCGTCGGCACACGCACCCCGAGAGAGCTGCTGAAGCTCGTCGGTCTCGAGGGCCGCGAGGACGCGATGCCGCACGAGCTTTCGGGGGGCATGCGTCAGCGCGTGGCCATCGCCCGCGCGCTCGTCTGCCAGCCGAAGCTCCTGCTCATGGACGAGCCCTTCGGCGCGCTCGACGAGATGACGCGCGACCGACTCAACCTGCAGTTGCTCGACATCTGGCGCGAGACCGGCACCACGATCCTCTTCGTCACCCATTCGATCGCCGAGGCGGTGTTCCTCGGCCAGAAGGTGATCATGCTGCGCGCCCATCCGGGACGTCTGCGCGAGGTCGTCGACGTCGAGCTGCCCGAACCGCGCACGATCAAGCAACGCGATACGCAGGAGTTCAACGCCTATTGCGGGCGCCTGCGCGAGCTACTGGAGACCTGCTGATGTCTGTCGCAGAGACCATGACCGCCCCCGAAGCCCCCACTCAAGCGGATATCGAGAAGGAGATCCTTGCCGACGCCCGCAAGAAGAAGGCGCTCGCCGTCGCCGTCCCCCTCGGCACCGCGCTCGGGCTCGTGCTGATCTGGCAGATCGGCGTGAAGCTCTTCGGAGTGCCGACCTACATCGCGCCGGCACCGTCCGACGTGGCGGTGGAGTTCGTCGCGAAGTTCGACGTGCTGATGCAGAACTTCTGGCCGACATTCTTCGAGAGTGTCGCGGGCTTCGTCGTCGGCAATGTCGCGGCGATCCTGATCGCGGTCGCCTTCGTGCATTCCCGTGCCGCCGAGCAGGCGTTCTTTCCGATCGCCGTCTTCGTCAACACGATCCCGATCCTCGCCATCGCGCCGATCCTCGTGCTGATATTCGGCCCCGGCATGACGGCAAAGGTGGTGATCGCGGCGCTCATCTGCTTCTTCCCGACGCTGGTGAACATGGTGCGCGGCCTGCAATCGGTCAGCTCGCAGACCCTGGAGCTCGCCCGCATCCTCTCGGCCTCGAAATCCGAGGTGTTCTGGAAGATGCGCCTGCCGTCCTCGCTGCCGTTCCTGTTCTCGGCGCTCAAGATCTCGGCCACGACTTCGGTCATCGGCGCGATCGTCGGCGAGTGGGTCGGCGCGGATCTCGGCCTCGGCGCGCTCATCATCGACGCGACGTTCAACTTCAACTCGCCGCTGCTCTACGCGACCGTCTTCACGTCCTCGGGCCTGTCGGTGATCATGTTCGCCCTCGTCACGATGACCGAACGCATGGTCGTCCGCTGGTAAGCTAAACAACTCTCAAGAAACGGAAATTCGCGCCCCCTTCGCAAGCGGTGAAGGCGGCGCCACAGGAGGAGTGCATCCCAATGACCGACCGCATCAAGGACCACGTGACGTCCCGTGCAGAGCAGATCCCGGTCGTCTCGGACACCGACGTGGTGGTGATCGGGGCGGGGCCTGCCGGCCTTTCCGCCGCGGTGTCGGCCGCCCGCAACGGGGCCCGCGTCACGCTGGTCGAGCGCTACCATCACCTCGGCGGCATGGCCTCGGGCGGCATGGTGCTGGTGCTCGACGACATGGTGAACGAGGGCAACGAGATCGTCACCACCGGCATCGTCGACGAGTTCGTAGAGCGGATGGAGCGCCAGGACGGCGCCGTCTATCCGCCCTCCGAGGATTGCCTGACCAACTGGGAGATGTGGCAGAAGTGGTCGCGCTGGGGCTGCATTGACTTCCACAAGTCCGGGATGCCGCAGCCGATCATCCACGCCGTCGCCTTCGACCCCGATGCCTGGAAGCGCGTGAGCCTCGATCTGGTCGAGGACGCGGATATCGAGCTGCGCACCCACAGCTGGTTCTCCGAGGCGATGGTCGAGGGGAGCCGCGTCACCGGCGTGATCGTGCAGACCAAGCTCGGCCGGCAGGCGATCAAGGCGAAGATGGTGGTCGACGCCTCGGGCGACCTCGACGTCGCCTCCTCGGCCGGGGCCGAGTTCCAGACCGGGCAATTCATCGTCACGACCGTGTTCCGCCTGATGGACGTCGACACCGACAAGGCCGAGGCATTCGAATACGCCAACCCCGAGGAGTACAAGAAGCTCGACCGGCAGGCGCGCCGGATCATCGGCGGCGCCTGGGGCATGTGGTGGCTCAAGACGCCGCTTCCCGGCGTGGTGTGGTGCAACTGCCCGCACATGCCCGGTTACGACGGGATGTCGCCCGAACACATGGTCGAGGCCGAGTTCGAGGGCCGCCGCCGCATGATGGCCCTTCTGGACTTCGCGCGGAAGAACCTGCCGGGCTTCGAGAACGCCAAGATGCTGGGCGCGGCCGAGCAGATGGGCATCCGTCAGACACGGCTCCTGCGCGGCGAATACGTGGTCACGAAGGACGACGTGAAGTCCCGCCGCCACTTTGCCGACAGTGTTTGCCGGGGGCGCGACTATTACACACCGTACCGCGCCCTCCTGCCCAAGGGCGTCGACAACCTGATCGTCGCGGGCCGTCACTACTCGGTCGAGAGCGAGGCGCAGAAGCAGTCGCGCGAGATCCCGCCCTGCATGGCGCAGGGCGAGGCCGCGGGCGTCGCAGTGGCCAAGGCGCTCGATGCGAACTGCGCGCTGCGAGACGTCGATGTCACCGCGATCCAGAAGCAGATGCGCGCGCAGGGCGCCGATCCGGGCGATGTCCCCTCGGCCAATGCCCGCATCGAAGAGCCGGTCGAGGCCTGAGGGAGGATTTCATGACCACCACCGCCACACTTCCACTCGAGGGCGTTCGCGTCCTCGACTTCACCCAGGTCATGATGGGGCCGTGCGCGACGCAGATGCTCGCGGATTTCGGCGCCGACGTGATCAAGATCGAACGGCCCGGGGCAGGGGACCTGTCGCGCAACTTCTTCGGCGAGACGTCGGAAGAGGCGATGAACAACGCAGTCTTTTCCTCCCTCAACCGCAACAAGCGGTCGGTGACGATCGACACCAAGTCCGAGGAAGGGCGGCAGATGGTCTATGATCTCGTCCTGCACTCGGACGTGGTGGTCGACAATTTCCGTGCCGGCGTGATGAAGCGCCTCGGCTTCGACTTTGACACGCTGAAGACGATCAATCCGCGGATCATCTGCGCCTCCGGCACCGGTTTCGGCGAAACGGGCCCCTACGCCCACAAGGGCGGGCAGGACGTCCTCGCTCAGGCGATGACCGGCGTCATGGAGAAGACGCAGGACCCCGCAATCCCGAAGTCGATCTACCCGACGACGCTCTGCGATTACACGGCGGGCATGCACCTCGTTCAGGGGATCCTCGCCGCCATCATCGGGCGCGAGAAGACCGGCCGCGGCCAGAAGGTCGGCGTGTCGCTCTACGATTCGATGATCGCCATGCAGATGCAGGAGGCCGCGCAATGGTCCAAGCACCGCGAGGTGCTGAACTGGGCCGCGATGCCGCTCACGGGCGTCTTCGACACCACCGATGGCGCGCTGGTCGTGGTTGGCGCGTTCAAGGCCAACCCGCTGCAGGACATCTGCACCGCGCTCGAGATCGAGGACCTGTCGCCGGAGTACCCGACCCTTGCCGTGCAGCGGCAGCACAAGCCCTATCTCCAGGGCCGGTTCGCCGAGGCCTTCGCCACGAATTCCACCGCCTACTGGATCGAACGGCTCGAAGCGCAGGATCTTCTCTGCGCGCCGGTCCGTTCTCTCGGAGAGGCGCTGGACGACCCGCAGACCGAGGCGAACGGGCTTCTCGTCGATATCGAGCATCCGATCCTCGGCGATCTGACGCTCGTCGGCTCGCCCGTGCATCTCAGCGACGCGCCGGTGGTCGTCCGCCACACGCCGCCGCGCCTCGGCGAGCACACGGACGAGGTGATCCGCGAATTCAGCCTCTCGGCCGTCGCGCGTCGGGAGGCGTCATGAGCGTCCTCTTCGACGTCGCGGATCACGTCGCGCGGGTCACGATCGACCGGCCCGACCGCATGAACGCGGTCGACCAGGCGACGGAGGCGGAGCTGGAGCGCGTCTGGACCGAGATCGAAGGTCGGGACGACATCCGCTGCGTCGTGCTGACGGGCGCGGGCGACAAAGCGTTCAGCGCAGGGGCGGACCTCAAGTCGAACACCGGGCTGACCGGGCTCGAATACTGGGCGCAGGCAAACCCCAACGGCTTCGGCGGCATAGCTCTCCGACAGAGCCTGACGGTCCCGGTGATCGCGCGGGTGAACGGCCTCGCGCTCGGCGGCGGGTTCGAGATGGTCCTCGGCGCCGACATCGTGATCGCGTCCGAGACCGCGAAGTTTGGACTGCCCGAAGCCAAGGTCGGGCGCCTGCCGCTCGACGGCGGCATGGTGGCGCTCCAGCGGCTCATCCCGCGCAACATCGCGGCTGGGCTGATGATGACGGGGCGGATGCTCTCGGCCGCCGAAGCCGCGCATTTCGGTCTGGTCAACGCGGTTGCGGCCCCCGACGCGCTCGACGCCGAGGTCGATGCCTGGGTCGCCGACGTCCTCTCCTGCGCCCCGCTTTCGGTCGCGGCGATCAAGGAGACGGTCCGCAGCACCGCGCATCTCTCGCCCCAGGACGCCCGCGATCACAAGTCCGAGGCGCTCGTGTCGGCGCTCGCCTCGGAGGATTCCGAGGAGGGCGTCCTCGCGTTCCGCGAAAAGCGCCCGCCGGTCTGGCGGGGCTGCTGAGAGGAGATCCCATGGCACTCGTCATCGGAAACCAGTGCATCGACGTGAAGGACGGCATCTGCACGACGTCCTGCCCGGTCGACTGCATCTACGAGGGGGAACGGATGTTCTACATCCATCCCGGCGAATGCATCGAATGCGGCATGTGCGAAAGCATCTGCCCGGTCGACGCCATCCGCTACGACGACGAGCTGGATCCCGAGAACGCGATCTTCGCCGACATCAACCGCGAGGTCTTTCGCGGTGCGGACGGCGAGCTTGAGGAACCGGGCGGGTGGTATGCCAACGCGCCGCCGATCCGCGATCACCCGAGGCTCGCCGAATACGCCAAACGAACCAATTGACGGAAGGGATATCATGCAGGGCATCATAGCTGCCGTGCCGACCCCGGTGGACGCCGCCGGACGGCCGCTCAGGGAGCCGTTTCTCGACCACGCCCGCTGGGCGCTCGAGAACGGATGCGACGGTCTCAACATCCTCGGCTCCACCGGGGAGGCGACGTCCCTCGACGCCGCGGCGCGCGGCACGGTCATGGAATGGGCTGCCCGAGACCTCGATCCCTCCCGCCTCATGGTCGGGACCGGGACCACGTCGCTGGCCGAGTCGATTGCCTTGACCGAACGCGCCGACGATCTCGGCTACGGCGTGGCTCTGGTGCTGCCGCCGTTCTACTATACGCCGCCGTCCGAGGACGGGCTCGTGCGGTGGTACGAGGCGCTGCACGCCGCGCTCGGCGACCGCTCCATCCGGATCTACTTCTACAACTTTCCGGCGATGACCGGTTTTCCCATACCAGTCAATGTGATGACGCGCCTCCATGCGCAGGCGCCGGACCGGTTCGCAGGGATCAAGGACAGCTCGAACGATCTCGAATATTGTCGTGCCGTCCGCGCCGCGCTGCCCGACTTCGCCATCTTCCCCAGCTCCGAGACATCGCTTGCCTCGGCGCGCGTCGAGGGCTTCGCCGGTTGCATCTCCGCCACCGTCAACGTGACCGCGCCGCTCTGCGCCCGCATCTGGCGCGGCGAGGCGCCCCAGAGCCTCATCGATACGGTGAGCGCGCTCCGGGCAGTGATTTCGGATCATCCGCTGATCCCCGCCGTCAAACACCTGATCGCCCGGCGCACGAAGGATCCGCGCTGGGCCGGGACGCTGCCGCCCTTCACGCCGCTCACGCAGGCCGAAGCGGCCTCCCTCGACCATTTCGTGCCCGCCGACGCGGCGGCCGCGGCCTGACCTGACTGGAGAAAGACATGAAAGATACCATTCTGAGCTTCGGCAACCTGATCGGCGGGCAGTGGATCCCGGCGGAGGATGCACGCGCCAATGTGAACCCTTCGGACACGAACGACATCATCGGGCATTATGCCTCCGCGGATGCGAGTGCCGTCGATGCCGCCGTGGCCGCCGCTCGGGACGCGTTCGAGGCATGGTCGCAGACGAGTCCGCAGGTGCGGCACGATCTGCTCGATGCGGTCGGCACCTCCATCCTCGCGCGCAAGGAAGAGATCGGACGCCTGCTCGCCCGCGAGGAGGGCAAAACGCTGCCCGAGGCCATCGGCGAGACCACGCGCGCGGGTCAGGTCTTCAAGTTCTTCGCCGGAGAGGCGCTCCGGATCGCCGGAGACGCGCAGGCGTCCACCCGCCCCGACATCGACGTCGAGGTGATCCGAGAGCCTGTGGGCGTTGTCGGCCTCATCACGCCGTGGAACTTTCCGATCGCGATTCCCGCGTGGAAGATCGCCCCGGCGCTCGCCTACGGCAATTGCGCCGTGCTCAAGCCGGCCGACCTGACGCCGGGCTGCGCCCATGTCATCGCCGAGGCGCTGCACGAGGCCGGATGCCCGTCGGGGGTCTTCAACCTCGTGATGGGACGCGGATCGGTCGTCGGCGAAGCGATCGTCACCCATGACGGGATCGACGCCGTGTCCTTCACCGGCTCGGCCGCCACCGGGGCCCGCATCGCCGAGACCTGCGGACGCCTGCGCAAGAAGGTGCAGACCGAGATGGGTGGCAAGAACCCGATGGTGGTTCTCGACGACGCCGATCTCGACATCGCTGTTCCGGCCTGCCTCAACGGGGCGTATTTCTCGACCGGCCAGCGCTGCACCGCCTCCTCGCGGCTCATCGTCCAGTCCGGGATCCACGACGCCTTCGTCGAGCGCCTCTCGCGCGAGATGCAGGCGCTCAAGGTAGGCGACGCGCTCGATGCCGGAACCCAGATCGGTCCCGTCGTCGACGAGCGACAGCTCGCCTCGAACCTGGACTACGTGGCGATCGCGCGGAGCGAGGCGGCAGAGGTGATCGGCGGCGACCGCATCGACGGCCCCGCGCCGGGCTTCTTCCAGGCGCCTGCGCTCTTTCTCGGGACCGACAACGGAATGCGCATCAACCGCGAGGAAATCTTCGGGCCCTGCGCCTCGGTCATCCGGGTGACCAACGCCGAGGAAGCGCTGGCGGTTGCCAACGACACCGAGTTCGGCCTCTCCGCCGGCATATGCACGTCGAGCCTCAAACATGCCCGGACGTTCCGCCGACGGGTCGAGGCGGGGATGGTCATGGTGAACCTGCCCACGGCGGGCGTCGACTACCACGTGCCGTTCGGTGGACGGAAGGGATCGTCCTACGGGGCGCGCGAGCAGGGGCGCTACGCCGTGGAATTCTACACCACGGTCAAGACCTCGTACATCTCGGCTGGCTGAGCATGGCATCCGAGAACACTTGGGCGGCGCGCTTCATGGGACTCGCCGCCCAGATGGCAGGCTGGTCCGAGGATCGTGACCGCCATGTCGGTGCGGTGATCGTCGGACCGGGCCACGAGGTGCGCGCGAGCGGGTACAATGGCCTGCCGAGGGGCGTGTCGGACCACGACGACAGCCGCTTCGACCGGGCCAGTGGGACGAAGTTCTTCTGGATCGAACATGCCGAGCGCAATGCGATCTACAACGCCGCGCGATCCGGCGCGGCGCTCGACGGATGCACGATCTACGTGACGCGCTTTCCCTGCTCCGATTGCGCGCGCGCCGTCATCCAGTCGGGTATCCGGCGCGTCGTGTGCCCGCCGGTGCCCGAGAACGACGGCGCGCTTGACGCAAGCTTTGCCGCGGCCGAGATCATGTTGCGGGAGGCGGGCATCGAGATCGCCTTCAGGGATGACGCCTTGCCTACATGGGAAAGAATATCGGGATCGTGAGAACGGCGGTTGCTCCGACGATGATGTTCATCGGGACGCCGACCTTCAGGAAGTCGGCGAAGCGGTAATTGCCCGCACCGTAGACCAGGGTGTTGGTCTGGTAGCCGATGGGCGTGGCAAAGCTCGCGCTCGCCGAGAACATGACCGCGACGACGAAGGGGCGGGGGTCCACGCCGAGCTGCTGGGCGATCGCCACCGCGATCGGCGTGAAGATCACAGCCACCGCATTGCTGGTCACGACCTCGGTCAAGATCGATCCCACCGCGTAGATCGCGACCAGCATCAATATGGGCGGGAGCCCTTCGAGCCAGGGTGTCAGGAACCCGACGAGCAGTTCCACGGCACCGGTATTCTCGAGCCCCGCGCCGACGATCAGCATGGAGAAGATCAGAACGAGGATCGAGGCGTCGATCGACCCCCAGGCCTCGTCGTTGTCGATGCAGCGCAGGACCAGGATGGCCGCCACCGCCACGAGGGCGAGGATGCCGATCGGGAAGACGTCGAGCGCGGCGAGGAGCACGATCGCCACCAGCGCGAGCACGGCGATCGGTGCCTGCCGGCGCCGGTAGGCGCGGCCCCCGGGCGCGGTCACCGAGACGACGTCGCCCGACCGTGTCAGCTCCTCGAAGCCTTCGGGCGTTCCCTCGAGCAGAAGCTTGTCGGCAGGGCGCAGGCGCACGCTGGAGAGGTCCGCGCCGGCGACGTGGCCCGGGCGGAAGGCGCCGAGGACCCGGATGCCCGCGCGCCGGCCAAGGGCGAGGTCGGCAATGCGGACACCGGAACTCCGGCGGGACGGCGTTATGATGGCCTCGACGATGCGGACCTCGGCCTCGGGGTCGATCTCGATCGAGCGGCGCTGGCCGACGCGCAGCCCGGTGTGCTCCGAAAGCGTCAGAAGCTCGGAGGTGCCGGCGATGAGGATCAGCGCATCGCCCTTGCGCAGCACCTGATCTTCGAGATCCGTCCGCTCGATCTTGCCGCTCCGGCGCAGGCCGGTGACCCGGACCCGCGAGCCCTGGAAGTCCGAAACCGAGCCAAGCGTCTCGCCTATGTGCCGATACCCGTCGCGGATCACGACCTCGGAGAGGAAGGGTGTCTCCGCGGACTCGCCGCTGTCGCGCGAGGCGCGGGAGGGCAGGAGAAATTTCCCGAGAACCAGCATGGACAGCCCGCCGACCAGCGCGACGCAGATCCCGACCGGGGCGATCTCGAAGATCGAGAACGGGTCGAGCCCCGCCTCGCGCGCGACGCCGTCGACGAGGATGTTCGTCGAGGTGCCGATGAGCGTGCAGGTCCCCCCGAGGATCGCAGCGTAGGAGAGCGGGATGAGCAGTCGCGTCGGCGCGAGCCCGAGGCTGCCGGCGAGGCGGATCACCACGGGGATGAGCACGATCACCACCGGCGTGTTGTTCATGAAGGCCGAGGCCGCGATGGTCGCGAAGATGAAGAGACCGACGGCCAGTGCAGGCCGGGTCTGGGCTTTCTCCACCACGATGCCGGCGAGGGCGTCGAGCACGCCCGTGCGCACCAGAGCTCCCGACACGACGAACATCGCGGCGATTGTGATGGGCGCGGAACTCGAGAAGACCTCCATCACGTCGTCGCTCGGCACGAGGCCGAATATGATGAAGAGGGCCGCGCCACCGGCCGCGGTGACGTCGGGCGGATATTTCTCGACGATGAAGGCTACAAACAGAAGCACGAGAAGGCCGAGCGCCAGAACTGACGCATCGATGCCAAGATACGCGGTCATGCCGAAATGGTCCGAGACAAGAGACAATCCGGCGGACGGTGCCACGTCCGCTGCGCTTTCACCATACACATATTTGGAGGTCATCTTTCTTGGCGGATCGGCGCACGCTAGCATGCCGTGGAGCGGCGGCGGGGCGCGCGTCTGGAGGGCACGGCGATGGACCATTATGCGGGTGGGTGCCTGTGCGGCGACGTGAGGCTGTCTGCAAGCGGGCGCCCGAAACGTGTCGGCATCTGCCATTGTCTCGATTGCCGAAAGCATCACGGCGCGCTCTTCTTCGCGGCCGCGATCTATCCCGAGGAGGCGGTCGACGTGCAGGGCGTCACCCACTCCTACGCCGGGCGGCACTTCTGCCCCCGCTGCGGCTCGTCGGTCTTCTCGCTCTCCGGCGACGAGATCGAGGTGCATCTTGGCACGCTCGACGCCCCGGACCAGCTGACGCCCGGCTACGAGTGCTGGGTGGTCCGGAGGGAAACCTGGCTGCCGCCGTTTCCCGGCCTCGATCGCCACGAGCGCGACAATCCCGGGGACGCGCCGGTCGCGGAGTGACAATAGGCCGCCGCGATGAGCACCAGGGAGATTATGCCCCCTGGAGCGCTGCTTCGATCACTTCGATCTCGATCTTCTGCATGGCCATCATGGCTGCCTGGGCGCGGGCAGAGGCTGCGCGGTCGGGGTGCGACAGAGCGGCCATGAGCATCCGTGGGGTGATCTGCCAGCGATACCCCCATCGGTCTTTGCACCAGCCGCACATGATCGGCGCGCCGCCATTGCCGACGATCGCGTCCCAGAGACGATCGGTCTCGTCCTGGTCCTCGGTATAGACCTGCAGCGAATAGGCGTCGTTCGGCTGCACATGCGGACCGGCATTGAGAAGCACGTAAGGCAGGCCGAGCACCGTCATCTCGACCACCTGCACCCTGCCCGCAGGCGTGTCCGGAACGCCCTCCGGGGCGCGGATGATGTTGATGACCGACGAGTCCGGGAACGTCTCGGAATAGAAATTCGCCGCCTCCTCGGCCTCGCTGTCGAACCAGAGAAAGACGGCGGCCTTGCGCTCTGCCATGGTGTGCCCTCGCGTTCGGCGCCGCGGACTTCCGAGGTCCCGCGGCGCATGCTCTCCGGTCAGCCCTATTCCGAGAAGATCGGATCGAAGCCGCCCCAGATCATCCGTTTTCCGTCGAACGGCATGTCGAGTTCCTGCCATCTCGGGTCGGAGTCCATGCTGGCGCCGCAGGCTTCGTGGGACGCCTTGTCGGGCCAGATCATCCACGAAAAGCAGACCGTCTCGCCCGGTTTGAGATCCACCGCGCGCTTGAAGTCCGTCTGCGTTCCGTCGGGCACGCTCTCGCCCCAGGCCTCCATGATCTGCAGCGCGCCATAATCCTTGAAGATCTCCCATGCCTTTCGGGCGCATTCGATGTAGGCGTCGCGGTTCTCGTCCGGGACCGGGGTGAGGAATCCTGCCACGTAGGTCATGCTTCCCCTCCCTCGTATCTCTCGAGATCCTCCGCGCCGGGGGCGAGGCCCTCGGGCTGTCCCTGCTCCGGCCATGGACCGGATGCCTCGAAAGGCGCGGCCTTGATCCTGTCGCTGACGATCATCCCTATCATTGCATCCTCCTCCGGGATCGCTGGGTATGGACAGGTTACGTCCGGCAGATTACTAAAAGCAACCATGAAGTCACAAGAAGTAACCAAATCGGCGAAAAACCCCCACGGGCGTTGGTACGACGACGCCTGCGGCACGGCCTTCGGCCTCGAATTGCTTGGCGAGCGCTGGTCGCTGCTGATCGTGAGAGAGCTGATGTTCGGGCCGAGGCGGTTCTCGGATATCCGGGCAGGCCTGCCCGGGATCAGCGCCAAGGTGCTGACGGAGCGTCTCACCGGGCTCGAGGAATACGGAGTGGTGGTCCGCGAGACCGCGACGGAGCCTGTGCCGATGCGGCTCTATCGCCTGACCGAATGGGGTTACGCGGCCGAACCGATCATTCGGGAACTTGGACGCTGGGCGGCGGCCTCTCCGCTTCACGACCCGACATTGCCGCTGTCTCCGGCGTCCCTCATGCTGTCGTTCCGGACCATGCTCGACCGCACGGCGGCGCGGGGCATGATGATGCAAGTCGGGTTCGACATCGGATCAGTGTCGTTCACCGCCCGTTTGGCAGACGCGGACATGCCGGTGAAACGTGGTCGCCCCGACGCACCGGATCTCCGCTTCGCGGCCAAGGAGGCCCCGTCGCTCGCCGCACTCTTCTACGGCGACGTCTCCGCGCAGGAGGCGGGGGTCAGGATCGAGGGGGACGCGGACCTGGCGCGCCGGTTCGTCGGCCTTTTCAATCTGCCGCAGAAAGTGGGAGTGGTGTGAGCCGCAGCGCCCACTGACCAGGTCGCGATCGGGGACGAAGAGCGGCCCCGCGGTGCCGGCAGAACGCGGAACTTCGCGGCGAGAGCTTCACGCCGGTTTGAACTATGGCCCACCGTCGAATGTGGACTTCGCGTTTGACGGAACATGCAGCCGATGTGACCTTTGGACACCTGTCCGCGGTGCGGCGTGCGGCCCTATACTCGGGGCATTCGGAGGATCGACACATGTGCCAAGTCTTCGCGGGCCAGAACCCGGAACGCTACGCTTCGACCACGCGGCGGCTTCGTCTCAACGGTCAGAGCACCAGCATCCGGCTCGAAAACGCGTTCTGGGACACGCTGGATGAAATTGCCGCGGCAGAGGGGGTCTCGACCCCCTGTTTCCTGTCGACTCTGCATGCCGAAGTCCTCGAGCTGCGGGGCGAACCCGAGAATTTCACGTCGCTCTTGCGCACGACCTGCCTGATCTATCTCGGGCAAGTGACGGCGCCCGTCGCGGTCGCCGCCGAGTGACGTAAGACCAAAGGACGATCCCTGTAGTAATCGCCTACTACCCCGGGCCGTGATCTCCGCGCCTATCCTGTGATCTCAAAAGACACAGGAGGCAGCATGGCGAAAGCCATTCACAGCATGATCCGCGTCCTCGACGAGGACCGCTCGGTCGCGTTCTACCGCAAGGCATTCGGTCTCGACGTCGCCGACCGGCTGGATTTCGACGACTTCACGCTTGTCTACATGTCGAACACCGAGTCCGAGTTCGAGGTCGAGCTCACGATCAACAAGGACCGGACCGAACCCTACGACCTCGGGGACGGCTACGGACATCTTGCGGTATTGGTCGCGGATCTCGACGCCGAACACGCGCGCTTCGAGCGTGAAGGACTGGCTCCCCGCAAACTGGTGGAATTCGCGCCCGGCGGCACGCTTGTCGGCCGCTTCTTCTTCGTTGCCGACCCCGATGGATACCAGATCGAGGTGCTGGAGCGGAGCGGGCGCTTCAAATGACGTGAGGACGTCCCGGCCCGGGTGCGAAGGAGGACGCGCCCGGGCCGGACATGACCCAAGGGAGGAGACCCAACATGATCGAGACACTTTCGCTAAAGACGCTGACGCGTCGCCAGCTTCTGTCGCGCGGCGTCGCGGCGGGGGCGGGCCTCGTTGTCGGTGCAGGCTTCGTCGCCGGCCGAGATGCGGCCTGGGCGACCGAGATGGACGCCATGAAGCCCGAGAGCTTCGCGACGCTCGTGCAGATGGCGCGCGACATCTATCCCCACGACAAGGTGGGCGACCGGTTCTACGCCGCGGCCGTGAAAGGCTACGACGTCCCCGAGGAGGTCGATTTTGCCCAGGAGGGCCTCGAGATGCTCGACGAGGCGGCGCGCGCGGCGGGCTTCGACAGCTATCTCGCCGCCGGCTGGGAGGCGGACCGCGTCGCCATCCTGCGCGGCATCGAGGATACCGAATTTTTCCAGCGGGTCCGCGGCGGGCTCGTCACCGGCCTCTACAACCAGAAAGAGGTGTGGCCGATCTTCGGTTACGAGGGCGAGTCCTACTCGCAGGGCGGTTATCTCTACCGCGGCTTCGACGACATCACGTGGATCTGAGGGGGGAGGATACGGGAAATGGCTGCACCTTTTGAACTCACCGACGACAGCGTCGTCGTCATCATCGGCACCGGCGCGGGCGGCGGCGTTCTCGCCAACGAACTCGCGCAGAAGGGCGTGAGCGTCGTCGCGCTCGAGGCGGGCGGGCGGTATCTGCCCGACGATTACATCAACGACGAGTGGGAGAGCTTCGGCCAGCTCGCCTGGACCGATACACGCACCACCAGCGGCGACTGGCGCGTGGCAAAGGACTTCTCGAACCTTCCGGCGTGGATCGTGAAGGCGGTGGGGGGCACCACGACCCACTGGGCCGGCGCGTCGATCCGCTTCCAGCCGCACGAATGGAAGGCGAAGACGACCTACGGCGAGGTCGAGGGCGCGAACCTTCTCGACTGGCCGATCGACGATCAGGAGATGGCGCCGTTTTACGACCGCGCCGAGAGCAAGCTCGGGGTCACGCGCACCCACGGCATCCCCGGCCTGCCCGGCAGCAACAACTTCAAGGTCTTCGAGGCCGGCGCGAAGGAGATCGGCTACAAGGAGGTCCATACCGGCCGCATGGCGATCAACAGCCAGGAGCGGGACGGGCGGATGGCCTGTCAGCAGACCGGCTTCTGCTTCCAGGGCTGCAAATGGGGCGCCAAGTGGTCGGCTGCCTATACCGACATCCCCGCGGGAGAGGCGACCGGCAATCTCGAGGTGCGCGAGAAGGCGCATGTCGCGCGTATCCTCCACGACGACTCCGGCAAGGTGACGGGCGTCGAGTATTTCGACGACGCGGGCAATCTCCAGATGCAGCGGGCGCGCGTCGTTTGCGTCGCGGGCAACTCGTTCGAGAGCCCGCGCCTCTTGCTCAACTCGCATTCCTCGATGTTCCCGGACGGGCTCGCCAATAGCTCGGGCATGGTCGGCAAGAACTACATGCGGCACCTTACGGGATCGGTCTACGGCATCTTCGAAAAGCCCGTGCACATGTATCGCGGCACCACCATGGCCGGCATCGTGCAGGACGAGGCGCGCCACGATCCCTCGCGCGGTTTCGTGGGGGGGTACGAGCTCGAGACGCTGTCGCTGGGCCTGCCCTTCATGGCGGCCTTCCTCGATCCCGGCGCCTGGGGCCGCGAGTTCACCACCGCGCTCGACAGTTACGAGAACATGGCGGGCATGTGGATCGTCGGCGAGGACATGCCGCAGGAGAGCAACCGCGTGACGCTCTCGGACGTGGAGGACAAGTTCGGCCTCAAGGTCGCCAACGTGCATTACAGCGACCATGCCAACGACAAGACGATGCGCGAACACGCCTACAAGCAGGGCGCGGCGATCTACAACGCGGTCGGCGCGACACGGACGCTGCCGACGCCGCCCTATCCCTCGACGCACAACCTCGGCACCAACCGGATGTCCGAGCGCCCCGAGGATGGCGTCGTGAACCGTAACGGGAGGGCGCATGATGTGCCGAACCTCTACGTCTCGGACGGCTCGCAATTCACCACCGGCGCGGCGGAGAACCCGACGTTGACCATCGTGGCCCTCGCCATCCGTCAGGCAGAACATATCGCCAGCGAAATGCAGAGCGGCGCTCTCTGAGCGCCGAGGATCGGCTGGCACGACACCCCGCGGTTGCGCCGCGGGGTGTTTTCACATCTGGAGCGCCTGCCGCGCGGAGGTCATGAAGATCATGCGCGGAATTCATGACATCGCCCCGTGAACCTTCATCCCGTTCATTATATAAGGCCGGATGATCCGCCATCGGCAGGGAGACACCTCATGGGCAAGCCAGACATCGCACACGCAGCCGCGGACCGCATCCTCGTACTCGACGGCGCGATGGGGACGATGATCCAGGCCGAGAAACCGGACGAGGCGACCTACCGCGGAGAGCGGTTCAAGGACCATCCCTCGGATGTGGGCGGCAACAACGAGCTTCTGAGCCTCACGCAGCCCGACATGATCCGGCGCATCCACGTCGATTTCCTCGAGGCCGGGGCGGATATCCTCTGCACCAACACCTTCGGGGCGAACGCGGTCAGCCAGGCCGATTACGGCATGAGCGAGCTCTCCCGCGAGATGAACGTCGAGAGCGTCCGTCTGGCGCGCGAGGCCTGCGAGAAGAAGACGGCCCAGGACGGCAAACCGCGCTGGGTCGCGGGCGGGATCGGGCCGACGAACCAGACGGCCTCGATCAGCCCGGACGTGAACGATCCCGGGTACCGCGCGATCACCTTCGACGATCTCGCCGCGGCCTATGGTGAGGCGGCTCGGGGGCTGATCGACGGCGGCGCGGACCTTCTGCTGATCGAGACGATCTTCGACACGCTGAACGCGAAGGCGGCGATCTACGCCATCGAATCGCTGCGGGACGAAGGCGTGGCGGTGCCGCCGCTGATGATCTCGGGCACCATCACCGACCGCTCCGGCCGGACGCTGACCGGACAGACGCCCGAGGCGTTCTGGACCTCGATGTGCCACGCGCGGCCATTCTCGATCGGGCTCAACTGCGCGCTCGGCGCCGGCGAGATGCGCCAGCACGTGCGCACGCTGTCCGGCGTCGCCGACACCCGGATCAGCGCCTATCCGAACGCAGGCCTTCCCAACGAGATGGGCGGCTACGACGAGACGCCCGAGGAGACCGCGGCGCATCTGGGGGAATGGGCCGATAGCGGCCTCGTCAACATCGTCGGCGGCTGCTGCGGCACGACGCCCGAGCACATCGCCGCCATCGCGAAGGCGGTCGCGGGCAAGGCGCCCCGCAAGATCCCCGAAAAGGTCCGCAGGATGCGCCTGTCGGGCCTCGAGATGTTCGAAGCAGGGAGCGCGGCATGAGCGGTATCGCGACATTCATCAACGTCGGCGAGCGCACCAACGTCACCGGCTCGGCCAAGTTCAAGAAGCTGATCATGGAGGGCGACTATCCGGCCGCCCTCGACGTCGCGCGCAGCCAGGTCGAGAACGGCGCGCAGATCATCGACGTGAACATGGACGAGGGGCTTCTCGACAGCGAAGAGGCGATGAAGACCTTCCTCAACCTCATCGCGTCCGAGCCGGACATCTCCCGCGTGCCGGTGATGATCGACAGCTCCAAGTTCGAGGTGATCGAGGCGGGCCTCAAATGCGTGCAGGGGCGCTGCGTCGTCAACTCGATCTCGCTCAAGGAGGGTGAGGAGGAGTTCCTGCGTCAGGCCCGCATCATCCGCCGCTACGGCGCCGCTGTGGTCGTCATGGCTTTCGACGAGAACGGGCAGGCCGAGACCGCCGAGCATAAGCACGCGATCTCGCGCCGGTCCTACGACCTCTTGGTGGACAAGGCCGGCTTCGATCCATGGGACATCATCTTCGATCCGAACATCTTCGCTGTGGCGACAGGGATCGAGGAGCACAACGATTACGCCAACGCCTTCTTCGAGGCGATCAAGCTGATCAAGGCGGACATGCCCGACGTCCACGTCTCGGGCGGGCTGTCGAACGTGTCATTCAGCTTCCGCGGCAACAATCCGGTACGTGAGGCGATGCATTCGTGCTTCCTCTACCGCGCGATCCCGCTGGGCATGGACATGGCCATCGTCAACGCGGGCCAGATCACGGTCTACGACGACATTCCCGACGAGCTGCGCGAGCGGGTCGAGGATGTGCTGCTGAACCGGCGGGACGACGCGACCGAGCGCCTGCTCGAGATCGCGGACAAGTATCGCGGTTCGGGTGAGGCGGCCAAGAAGGAAGACCCCAAGTGGCGTGAGCAGGCGGTCGAGAAACGTCTCGAGCACGCCCTCGTGCACGGCATCACCGATTACGTGGTCGACGACACCGAGGAGTGCCGTCAGCGCGCCGAGAAGCCGCTCGATGTCATCGAAGGCCCGCTGATGGACGGCATGAACGTCGTCGGCGACCTCTTCGGCGAGGGCAAGATGTTCCTGCCGCAGGTTGTGAAATCCGCCCGGGTGATGAAGGCGGCGGTGGCGCATCTGTTGCCCTACATGGAGGAGGAGAAGCGCCTTTCGGGCGACACCTCGGCCAAAGGCAAGGTCCTGATGGCGACCGTGAAGGGCGACGTGCACGATATCGGCAAGAACATCGTCGGCGTCGTCCTCCAGTGCAACAATTACGACGTGGTGGATCTCGGAGTCATGGTCCCGACCGAGGACATCCTCGCGAAGGCGAAGGAGGAGAAGGCGGACGTGATCGGCCTCTCGGGCCTCATCACGCCGTCACTCGACCGGATGGTCGAGGTCGCGTCCGAGATGAAGCGGCAGGGCTTCACGGTGCCGCTGATGATCGGCGGGGCGACCACCTCCAAGAAGCACACCGCGCTCAAGGTCGCACCGGAATACGACAACGGCGTGATCCATGTGGACGACGCCTCGAAGGCGGTGGGCGTGGTCTCGCGCCTTCTGTCGAAGAAGGCCGCGCCCGAGTACCTCGCCGAGGTGAAGGCGGATCAGGAAAAGCTGCGCGCCGGCACGAATACGGGCGGCGACCGGGTCAAGACGCTGCTCTCGCAGGCGCGGGCCAACCGCTTCGACGGAGGCTGGGACGATTACGTGCCGCCCGCGCCGCAGGTGCCGGGCCTCACGCCGGTCGCCGACATGGATATCGCCGCGATCCGTCCCTTCATCGACTGGACGCCGTTCTTCAACACCTGGGAGATGCGGGGCGTCTATCCGCAGATCCTCAACGATCCCACCAAGGGCCCGCATGCGCGCGAGCTCTTCGAGAACGCGAATGCCATGCTCGACCGCATCATCGCGCAGGACTGGTTCTCGCCGCGCGGGGTCGCGGCGATCTGGCCGGCCAATTCGGACGGCGACGACATTCTTGTCTGGGAGGACGAAAGCCGTGAGACCCTGCGCGCCCGGATGCCGCAGCTGCGCCAGCAGGGTCAGAAGTCGGGCAACAAGCCGCATATGTGCCTCTCGGACTTCGTCGCGCCCAAGGGAACGCCGGACTGGATTGGCGGTTTTGCGGTGACCTCGGGGCCCGAGGTCCACGAGATCGCCGAGAGCTACAAGGCCAGGGGCGAGGATTACGACGCGATCATGGTGCAGGCTCTGGGCGACCGGATCGCGGAAGCCTTTGCCGAGGCACTGCACGCACGCGTCCGCAAATCGCTCTGGGCCTATGCGCCCGACGAGGGGCTCGACAACGAGTCGCTGATCCGCGAGCGCTACCGCGGGATCCGGCCGGCGCCGGGCTATCCCGCCTGTCCGGACCACACCGCCAAGCCGCAACTCTTCGAGCTGCTCGATGCGACGACCCATACCGGGCTCACGCTCACCGAAAGCTGCGCGATGTGGCCGGCCTCGGCGGTTTCGGGGCTCTATTTCGCGCATCCCGACGCCGCCTATTTCGGCGTTGGCCGGATCGGCCCCGATCAGGTCGCCGATTATGCGGCCCGCAAGTGCATGGAGATTTCCGAGATCGAGACGTGCCTTGCGCCCAATCTCGGATACACGCCCGATCGGGGCCAGGCGGTGAAATCCGCCTGAGGCTCTGGGGGCGGCGGCGCCGCCCTCAAACGATCTTGCCGGGATTCATGATCCCCTGCGGGTCGATCGCCTGCTTGAGCGTGCGCATCAGCGCCCAGGCCGGGCCGTGCTCCTCTTCCATGTAGATCTTCTTGCCGCTCCCAACGCCGTGTTCGCCAGTCACCGTGCCACCGAAGGCGAGGGCGAGCCGGTTCAGCCGGTGGGCCAGCGCCTTGGCGCGGGCGAGTTCCTCGGCGTTGCCGGGCTCGATCAGGATCGAGAGGTGGAAGTTGCCGTCGCCCACATGTCCGACGAGCGGGGCCAGCAGGCCCGATTCCGCGATGGCCTCCTTGGTTTCTGCGATGCAGGCGGCGAGGGCCGAGATCGGCACGCAGACATCGGTGACGAGCGCGACGCAGCCCGGGCGCAGCGCCTTGCAGGCGTAATAGGCGTTGTGCCGCGCCTCCCAGAGCCGGTTGCGCTCCTCGGTGCGCGTCGCCCAGGAGAAGTCCGCCGCGCCCATGTCCTCGGCGATGGCGCGGAAGCTCTCCACCTGTTCGTCGACGCCCGCCGAGCTGCCATGGAACTCGAGGAAGAGATGCGGCGCCTCCGGCAGGCCGAGATCGGGATTGTAGAGGGCCATCCCCCGCATCATCACCTCGTCGAGCAGCTCGATCCGCGCCAGCGGCAGACCAGACTGGATGGCGAGGATGACCGTATCGACGGCGGCCTCGACGCTCGGGAAGGCGGCGGTCGCGGCCGCAATGCGCTCGGGGATGCCGTGAAGGCGCACGGTGAGCCGGGTGATGATCCCGAGCGTGCCCTCGCTGCCGACGAAGAGATGGGTGAGGTCGTATCCGGCCGAGGATTTCCGCGCACGGGTCCCGGTCTCGATCACCGTGCCGTCGGGCAGCACCACTTCGAGCGCGAGCACCGTCTCGCGCATGGTGCCGTAGCGCACCGCGTTGGTCCCCGACGCCCGCGTGGCGGCCATCCCGCCGAGCGTCGCGTTCGCGCCGGGATCGACGGTGAACATGAGCCCCGTCGCTCGAAGTGCGTCGTTGAGCTGCGTGCGCGTGACGCCGGGCTCGACCACGGCGTCGAGGTCCGCCTCGTGCACCTCGAGCACCCGGTTCATGCGCGAGGTGTCGATGCTGACGCCGCCGCGCACCGGAACGATGTGGCCTTCGAGCGAGGTCCCGACGCCGTAGGGCACCACCGGGCAGCCCGCTTCGGCGCAGATCGACACGATCTTGCTGACCTCTTCGGTGGTCTCGGGGAAGGCGACTGCATCGGGCAGCGACGGCGTGCTGTAGGCCTCGTCGCGGCCGTGCAACTCGCGCACCGACGTGCCCGTCGAGAGCCTCTCGCCCAGCAGCTCCTTCAGCCTGTCGATGGTCGCGGACCGGTCAGTCATGCCTCTGCCTCCCTCTGCGCTGGCGTCTCTGCTTAGCAGGGCGGTCGCGCATCCGACAGGGCCGCGGCATCCGCGCCAGAGCGTCAGGAGGACCGCAGACGGCGGATCTCGGCGGCAATGCGTTCGGCCCCCTGCTCGACGCGGAAACGCGCCTCGACCTGCGCCCTGCCGGCGGCGCTGAGGGCGCGGGCATAATCCGGCTGACCGGCGAAGTTTCGGATCGCGCGGGCCAGCATGCCGGGATTTCTCGGCGGCACGAGAATCCCGGTGCGGCCGTCGCGGATCAGCTCGGTCACCCCGCCCGCCTCGGTCCCGATGGTGGGAACGCCGCAGGCCATCGCTTCCATGTAGGAGACACCGAGCGTCTCGTGCCAACTCGGCAGGACGAAGGCATCGGCGGTCAGAAGCTTCTCCCGGATCGCCTCCGAGGGCAGGGAGCCGAGCAGTTTCGCATGATCGCTGAGGCGCAGATGTCTGAGATGGGCCTCGAGTTTCTTGCGGTACCCGGACCCTCCCGCTTCGTCCTCGCCCGCGATCTCGAGCCGCACATCGACCCCCATGTCGAGCAATTGGCGCGTCGCCGACAGCAGGTCGTGATGCCCCTTTTCGGGCCGAAGGCGGGCACAGGAGAAAAGCCGCATCGGGCGTCCGTGACATACCGGCTCGTAGGGCGTCTGCCGGGTCAGGTATCGGGTGTCGACGCCGACCGGCTGCGTGATTACGCGAGGCGGAAGATCGTCCCCGAGGGTGGCTGCGACCTCTCCGTGCAGAGCGTCGGTCACGATAGTGGTGAACGACGCGTTCCGCCATTTGAAGCGCTGAGCGGGCCCCTCGCCGGACAGCGGCCCGTGCAGGGTGAGCGAGTAGGTCGGCCCCCCCATGCGAGCGGCCAGCGCGGCAACGAGCGCCGCGCGACCGCAGGAATGGACATGCACGTGATCGATCCCGCGCGCCCGCGCCATCGCCTGCAGCCGCCCCGCTGCAGGCAGAGCCATCATCAGGTCGCGAGGTCCCGCGACGCCTTCGCCGAACATCGCGACATCCACTCCCCGGGGCGCGAGACCACCGAGGGCGCGTATCGCTGCAAGAGGATCGAGTTGCGACAGGTAGGTCGTGCGTGCCGCTGCCTTGCCGGACCAGCCGTGCACCATATCGGTAGGCGCGGGGCGGCTCGTCGAAAGGACGTCCACCGCAACGCCCATATCCTCCAGCGCGAGTATCTCGCGCCAGAAGCATGTCTGTGTCTGCCCCGGGAATCGAGGCAGCAGATATCCCATTCGAACGGGTCGGGTCACGACCACCGCCTGCTCTTCGTGAATCCGATTGTGCAGCTTCCCCAGCTGCCGACGAGCGTTCACGATTCTGCATGTCTTGGCCACATGTGCAGTGAACCGCAGCCTCGCGCGTGTGGCGCAAATCCCGCAGGTGCAATTCCGTGTCGATCCGCCGAGCGGCTTGCCCCTCTGCTGTCCAGCCCCCATATGCGGCGCCAGACAGAAGGAAGGACCAGATGGCAGACGAGACATTCCCCGGCTGGCACGGCACCACGATCATCGGCGTGCGCAAGGGCGGCCGCGTGGTCGTCGCGGGCGACGGGCAGGTCAGCCTCGGCAACACCGTCATCAAGGGATCGGCGCGCAAGGTGCGGCGCCTGTCGCCAGGCGGCTCCGACGTGGTCGCGGGCTTTGCGGGATCGACCGCGGACGCCTTCGCCCTGCTCGAACGGCTCGAGTCGAAGCTCGAGGCCACCCCCGGCCAGTTGCAGCGCGCCTGCGTCGAGCTCGCCAAGGATTGGCGCACGGACAAGTACCTGCAGAAGCTAGAGGCGATGCTGATCGTGACCGACGGATCGCAGCTCTATGTCGTGACCGGTGCGGGCGACGTGCTGGAGCCCGAAGACGGCGTCGCCGCGATCGGATCAGGTGGCAATTACGCGCTGGCGGCCGCAAGGGCGCTCGTCGACAGCGACATGGACGCCGAGGCCATTGCCCGCCGCGCGATGGCGATCGCTTCGGAGATCTGCGTCTTCACCAACGGAAACCTGACGGTCGAGGCGCTCGACGCCTGAGGCGCCGCGCAGAACCTGCGGCACCGCCCGCAACGGGGCGTGCCGAACACGACCGAGAACCAAGGAACCCCAAGATGACCGACCTCACACCGCGCGAGATCGTCTCCGAGCTCGACCGTTTCATCATCGGGCAGAAGGATGCCAAGCGTGCCGTGGCCGTCGCCCTGCGCAACCGCTGGCGGCGCAAGCAGCTGTCGGACGACATCCGAGACGAAGTCTACCCGAAGAACATCCTGATGATCGGCCCCACCGGCGTCGGCAAGACCGAGATCAGCCGGCGCCTCGCCAAGCTCGCCCATGCGCCCTTTACCAAGGTCGAGGCGACGAAGTTCACCGAGGTCGGCTATGTCGGCCGTGACGTCGAGCAGATCGTTCGCGATCTCATGGACGCGGCGATCGCCATAACTCGCGAGCGGATGCGCGAGGAGGTGAAGGCCGGCGCCCATCAGGCCGCCGAGGACCGCGTCATCGCCGCCATCGCCGGCGAGGATGCGCGCGAATCGACCCGCGAGATGTTCCGCAAGAAGCTGAAGTCGGGCGAGCTCGACGACACGATGATCGACCTCGACGTCAAGGAGACCGCCTCGCCCTTCCCGATGATGGAGGTTCCGGGCCAGCCTGGCCAGGGCATGGGCGGCATGAACCTCGGTGACATCTTCGGCAAGGCCTTCGGAGGGCGCACCACGCGCAAGCGCATGTCCGTCGCCGAGAGCTACGAGACGCTGATCCAGGAAGAGGCGGACAAGCTCCTCGACGACGAGACCGTGAAGGCCGCGGCGCTCGAGAACGTGGAGCAAAACGGGATCGTCTTTATCGACGAGATCGACAAGGTCTGCGCGATGTCCGACGCGCGCGGCGGCGATGTCAGCCGCGAGGGTGTGCAGCGGGACCTCTTGCCCCTGATCGAGGGCACGACCGTCAGCACCAAGCACGGGCCGGTCAAGACCGACCACATCCTCTTCATCGCGTCGGGCGCCTTCCATATCGCCAAGCCCTCGGATCTCTTGCCGGAATTGCAGGGCCGACTGCCGATCCGGGTGAACCTGCGCGATCTGACCGAAGAGGATTTCGTGCGCATCCTGACCGAGACCGACAACGCGCTCACCCGCCAGTATACCGCCCTGATGGCGACCGAGGAGGTCACCGTCGACTTCACGGAGGACGGCATCAAGGCGCTCGCGCGGATCGCGGCGGAGGTCAATGCCTCGGTCGAGAACATCGGCGCGCGGCGGCTCTACACCGTCATGGAGCGCGTCTTCGAGGAGCTGTCCTTCGTCGCCCCCGACAAGGCGGGCGAGAGCGTCACGGTCGACGACGCCTTCGTCGAAAAGCACCTTGGCGACCTGTCGCGTTCCACCGATCTGAGCCGCTACGTGCTCTGATCTCAGTGGCAGCTTCAGGCTTTCGGGCCGGTCCGGTGCTCCGGGCCGGCCTTTTTCGTCCGGACCGACCGTTTCTGATAGGTTTCCCGCCTCCCGCAATGGTGGTATTACATGCTTGACGCGCATGTCTACCGTGCGTCAGATTTTCCGGACTACCCCAAGACCTTTTTAACAGACTTCATTTCGAGGAGGGCTTTCTATGCCCCAATCCACCAAGACTCATGCTACGTCCAGCGTGACGGCCAGCCCGATAACCGCTCCCGATCAGCGCCGGATGGAAGCGATCACGCGCCGGGACAAGGCACGCGCGCTCGCGCTTACCGTCGAATTCGCGTCGCCCGACAAGAACGGTGACGAGGTTTCCCCGTATCTCTTCAGTTTCACGAAGGGGCTCCGGCACAGCGATCAGGGGATCGTCGAGGATCCCGCGGCGTTCACCGCCTTCGCGGCGGGGACCGAAGCTGCAGATCCAACCGTCTTCCAGCAGGCGCCGCTGAACCAGACCGGCTGGAAGACGACGCCACCGGCAGGGCTCGGCGCGCATTACCGCAGGTGGGAGAGCCCGACGGGTGGTCATGCCTACACCCTCATGGGCCCCGATCCGCAGGCGATCGGCATCCCTGCGGCTCCGGCCGCCGGGAGCGCGGAACTCGCTGCCGAGATGGCGGAGATCTACCAGATGGCGCTGTGCCGGGATTGGCCGGTCGCCGCCTTCATGGCTCAGGATCTCGTCGACAAGCTCGATGATCCCTTCGCCAATCAGTGCAAACAGGCCGTCGAAGACGCCGCCTCGCGCCTGTCGCAGATGCGATGGTTCGCTGGCCAGCCCGAGGCGAGCGACGTCACGGACAGCGAGTTGCGCGGCCGCCGTCGTTTCAACGAAGGCCCGACCCCGGCGACGCTCTTCCGCGGGATCGGCGAGGGCACCGCAGACGGTCCGTTCCTGTCGCAGTTCATGGTCGTCGGCAGCAGCACCGGCGAAGGCCGTGGCAGCGGGTACATCACCTATGGCAACCAGGCCATCTCCCAGGACGTGCGCGTGGCGCATCCGCATGTCGACTACATGCAGAACTGGAACGACTGGCTGGACGTCCAGAACGCGTACAACGCGCGCGGCGCGCTTTATCAGGGTGGCGGAGGCGAGTTCACCGATGCGCGGCGTCCGATGCTCACGCTTCGCGACATGGCGACCTACGTGCATGACGACCAGCTCTACCAGGCGTATTTCAACGCGGCGCTCATCCTGCTCTCCGAGGGAGCGGCGACCGACAAGGGCATTCCGTATCACGGCAACGCCACGCGCCAGTTCGGCGGCAACCAGGTGCCGTTCGCCGTCTTCGGGGGCCCTCACCTGCTGACGCTGGTGACCGAGGCATCGAGCCGGGCGCTGCGCGCGGTTCGAGCGGCCAAGTTCACGGTCCATCGACGGGGCCGGCCCGAACTGCTGGCGGCGCGCTTCCACACGGTGCTGTCGGGATACGATCCGAGCGGGCAGAACACGCCCTACGACGATGCGAACCCGCTCGAAATGGACGCGCGGGATATTCTCGCCTCCACCATCGCGCCCTACACCCACCCCACTGACCAGGCTCCGAGGGAGCCCGCGCTCTACGAGATCCTGTCCGAGATCCGCCAGCACAACGCGAAAGCGAACGGGCCTCATGCCCCGTCGAGCTGGCTTCTGCCGATGGCGTTCCCCGAGGGCTCGCCGATGCACCCCGCCTACGGGGCGGGACACGCCACGGTGGCGGGTGCCTGCACCACGATGCTGAAGGCGTTCTTCGACATGGGTCCCAAGGGCGACAGGACGCTCTTCGTGGATCCGAACGCCGCCAACGCGGACATCCGGCAGGCCTACGTGCCGGTCGGCTCGGATGCCCACGACAGCGGAGCGACCCTGAAGGCCCTGAACGTGCATGGCGGATTGTCGATCGTGGGTGAGCTCAACAAGCTTGCCTGGAACATCTCGAACTCGCGCAACATCGCGGGCGTGCACTACTTCACCGATTATATCGAATCGGTCCTTCTGGGCGAGGCGATCACGATCGGTATCCTGCGCGAGCAGATGTGCTGCTACGATCCGGGCGAGCAGGTCGAGATGACGGTGCCGCTCTTCGTGCCGCGCACAATTCCGGCGGTACTGCTCAACGGGCCGGACGGCACGCAATCCGCGATCCAGCCGGACGAGATCGTTCACGAGATCAGGATCTGCAGCGACGGCTCGCTCGCCAAGGTGCACTGACCGGTCTCGAAACAGAAAACGCCCCGCGTGATGCGGGGCGTTTCCTCGTGTCTGGACAGGCTGGTGGCGATCAGGCCATCCACCAGCGCTCGGCATGGCGCGCGTTGTCCATCTGCCAGAGATTGCCGATGGTGTCGGGCGTCGCGACCTTGTTCGAAACCGCCTGCACCCAGTTGGCGAACATCGGGATGATCACGCCGCCGTCGTCGCGCAGGATCTGCTGCATCTCGCCATACATCTCGCGCCGCTTGGACGGATCAAGCGTCGCGCGCGCCTCCACCAGGAGGTTCTGGAACCGCTCGCTGTCATCGGTGCCCCACTGGCTGTCGTTCCACGCGACGCCTTCCTGGTAGGCCGAGGAGAACATCCAGTCCTCGGTGGCGCGGCCGGACCAGTAGCTGGCGCACCACGGCTTCTTGATCCAGACGTTGGACCAGTAGCCGTCCGCCGGCTCCTGAACGACGTTGATGTCGATGCCCGCCGGGGCCGCCGAGGCCTGGTAGAGCTGGGCCGCGTCCACCGCGCCCTCGAAGGCGGCCGAGGATGCCGATAGATCGACGCTCAGCGAGTCCAGCCCGGCTTCCTTCAGGTAGAATTTCGCCTTATCTGGATCGTAGGGGATCGGGTCGAGGTCGGCCATGTACTGGTTTGCCGCGCCGATCGGGCTGTCCGCCGCGACCTTGCCGTGACCGAACAGGATCTTCTGCACCAATTCTTCGCGATTGATCCCGTGCTTCAGAGCGCGACGCACGTTCACGTCGTCGAACGGGGCGATGTTGGTCAGCATCGGGAAGGTGTAGTGCTGGTTGCCCGGCACTTCCTGGATACGGATCGCCGGGTTCGCCTTGAGCAGGCTCTCGGTCTTGAAGTCGATGCGGTTGATCGCGTCGACCTGTCCCGTGAGGAGGGCGTTCATCCGGGCGGTATTGTCGTTGATCGCGATGAACTCGATCTCGTCGAACCAGCCCGCCTGTCCGTCCTTGTAGTGCGACTCGACGCGCTGCCCGACCCAGCGCACGCCGGGATCGAAGCTGACGTTCCTGTAGAGACCGGTACCGATGCCCTGTGCGATGGCCTCTTCGATCTGGCCCGCAGGATATATGAGCAGGTGGTAGTCGGACATCAGGTACGGGAAGTCGGCATTGCCCTCGGCAAGCACGAACTGCACCTGATGCTCGCCGAGCTTCTTCATTTCGGTGATCGGAGAGACGAGCGGCGCGGCGCTCGACTTCGAACCTTCGGCGACGTGCAGCTGCAGCGATTCGATCACGTCATCCGCGCCGAATTTCTTGCCGTTGTGGAAGGTCACGCCCTTGCGAAGGTTGAAGGTCCAGGTCTTCGCGTCCTCGGAGGCTTCCCAGTCGGTCGCAAGCTCGCCCACGAGGCTTCCGTCGGCGGCGACCTCGGTCAGGCTGTCGAAGACCGCGCCCTGTCCGGACGAGGTCATGAAGATGTCGGAATGGGTCCGGCCGTCCCAGTTGTCGGAGGTGTTCGCGCCCGAGAGGCCCACGACGAGGCGGCCGCCCCGCTTGGCTTCTTGCGCGCGGATGGGCAGGCCGGTGGCAGCGAGCACACCGGCGGCGGCGCCGGTGCGCAAAAGACTGCGTCTGGAAATCGAAGTCATCGTGACGTCTCCCTTGTCGTTCTTGTGCGGGACGTGCCCGCGATTGGTGGCGCCCCGAGGACGGGGCGCAGAATCAAGATGCCCGCCCGGTCGAGGCGTCGCCGATATTGTCGCGGCCGCGTTCCTCGAGCAGGCGGGTGAGCCAGTCCGGATCCATCTCGGGCACCGAGCTGAGCAGCAGGTCGGTATAGGGATGGTGCGGGGGGCGGAACATCTCGCGCTTGTCACCCTGTTCGACCACTTCACCGTCCTTCATGACCACCACCTCGTCCGCGATCGCGCGGACCGTCGCCAGATCGTGTGTAATGAACATATATGACAGTTTCCGCTCGTCCTGTAACCGTGCCAGCAGCTTGAGGATGCTTTCCGCGACAAGTTGATCGAGCGCGGAGGTCACCTCGTCGCAGATGATGAACTTGGGCTCGGCCGCGAGGGCTCGCGCAATCCCGATGCGCTGCTTCTGCCCGCCGGACAACTCCGAGGGCAGACGGTGGAGATACTGGCCGGGTGGCAGCTCGACCTCTTCGAGGATTCGCTCGACGCGCTTGCGTTTCTCGCGGCCTGAGACACCCATGTAGAACTCGATCGGCCGGCCGATGATCTCTCCGATCGTCTTGCGCGGATTGAGCGCCGTGTCGGCCATCTGGTAGATCATCTGGATCTGCCGCAGCTGCTCCTTTGACCGCTTGCGGTAGTCGAGTGGAAGATCCTCTCCGTCGAGCTGGATCACGCCCGTCTTCGGCGGCAGCAGGCCGGTGATGCACCTCGCAGTGGTCGACTTGCCCGACCCGCTCTCGCCCACGACCGCGACGGTGCGGCCCTCGTGGATGTCGAAGCTGACATCGCTCAGCACCTTGGCGGTACCGTAGGCGGCGTCGATGCCCTGCACAGAGATCACCGGCATCGCATCGGTCGCCGGGGCGGGTTTCGCCGGGCGTTCGAAGCTGCGCACGGCCCAGAGAGACTTCGTGTAGTCCTCCCTGGGCTCGCTCAGCATGGTGCGGGTGTCGGCTTCCTCGACCTCGTCGCCGCGGAACAGGACCTTTATGCGGTCGGCCATCTGGGCGACGACCGCGAGATCGTGCGTGATGTAGATCGCCGCGGTGTCGAACTGGTCGACGATGTCGCGGATCGCGGCCAGAACCTCGATCTGCGTCGTGACGTCGAGCGCGGTGGTCGGCTCGTCGAAGATGATGAGGTCGGGGCGGCATGACATCGCCATCGCTACCATGGCGCGCTGCAGCTGGCCGCCCGAGACCTGGTGCGGATAGCGGAACCCGATTTCCTCGGGGTTTGGAAGGCGCAAGCGCTCGTAGAGGCGGATCGCGTCCTCCTCGCTTTCCTTCTTCGTCATCTCGTGGTGCCGCACCGGGGCCTCGGTGTGCTGCTCGATCAGCTTGTGCGCGGGATTGAAGCTCGCTGCAGCCGATTGGGCGACATAGGCGATGCGCTTGCCGAGCAGCCCGCGCTTGACGCTCATGCGGGAATTGACGAGGTCGATCCCGTCGAACTCTACCGTCCCCCCCGAGATGCGCACGCCGTCCCGGGTGAAGCCCATCGCAGCGAGGCCGAGCGTCGACTTGCCCGCGCCGCTCTCGCCGATGAGGCCGAGCACCTCGCCGCGCTTGAGATCGAGGTCCACGCCGTTGACGATCTGCGTCCACGTCTCGTCGCTCTGGCCTTCGAGCTTGAGGCCGCGGATCTTCAGAAGCGGTTCGGTCATCGGGTCACTCCTTCAATCCAGAGGAGCGCTGCAGCATCCAGTCCACGACGAAGTTCACCGCGACGGTCAGGAGCGCGATGGCCCCGGCCGCCATCAGCGGCAGTGCGGCGGCGAGCGGCGAGAAGGCGGCGAAGTTGATGAACTGCGCGAGGTCGCGGACCATGGTGCCCCAGTCGGCAAGCGGCGGCTGGATCCCGACACCAAGGAAGGACAAGGCCGCGATGGTCAGGAAGACGAAGCAGAATCGCAGCCCGAACTCGGCCAGAAGCGGCGCGGTCGCGTTGGGCAGGATCTCTTTGAAGATGAGGTAGGGCAGGCCCTCGCCACGCAGCTTCGCGGCCTCGATGTAGTCCATCACGACGATGTTCTGCCCGACCGCGCGGGCGAGCCGGAAGACGCGGGTCGAATCGATCACCGCGATAATGACAATCATGTAGAGCGTCAGCTGCCATTGCTGGCTGCCCGCCCAGGCGCTTGCGATGGTCATCAGGAGAAGCGCGAAGATCAGCGACGGGATCGCCATCAGCACGTCGACGATGCGGCTGAGGATGTTGTCGAACCAGCCGCCGATCGTCGCCGCGAGGAACCCGAAGGAGCCGCCGAGGAAGAAGGCGAGGCAGGTGGTCGCGAAGGCGATGCCGACGGTGTTCTGCGCGCCGTAGAGCAGGCGGGACAGCAGGTCGCGCCCGATCTGGTCGGTGCCGAGCGGATGGGCGGGATCGCCTCCGTTCGCGACATCGCCCCCGGGCAGTAGGTTCACCGCACCGACGACCTCCGACTGGCCGTAGGGGGCGAGCAGCCCGGCAAACACGGATATCAGCGCGTAGATCAGGATTGTCAGCAGGCCGAAGGACGCGGTCAGCGGCATGTGCCGGAACGCTTTCTTCGTCGCTTCGGTGCCGACCTTGCGGCCCGCGAGGCGGAAGATGAAGGCCGCGATGGCGGCAGCGACGAAGAACTGCACCGCCCAGCGGAAGAAGACGGCTCCGGGCACGAACCACAGCCATACGCCGCCCGCGATTGCCGCCGCGGCGAAGACGTAGCCGAACGCGACCGCGAAGGGCATGTCGCGAAAATATGGCTTGTTGCCGGTCGCCGCCGCGCCCGCGGCGCGGAAGACGAAGGCGAGGCCGAAGAGCACGGCGAGGACGATCACGGCCCAGATCCAGTTGATCATTTGGGATGCCTCAATCGGGGATTGGACAGGATCGACAGAATATCCGCCAGCAGGTTCAGGAGTATGTAGGCAGCCGCGAAGATCAGGCAGCAGGCCTGCACCACGGGGATGTCGCGGTTCTTGACCGCGTCGACGAAGAGCTGGCCGATGCCGGGATAGACGAAGACCACCTCGACGACGACAACGCCGGTGATGAGGTAGGCGAGGTTCAGCGCGATCACGTTGATGATCGGCGCGAGCGCGTTCGGCAGCGCGTGCCGCACGATCACGTGCATCGGCTTCATCCCCTTGAGCCGCGCCATCTCGATATAGGGACTGGCGAGCAGGTTGATGATCGCCGCCCGCGTCATCCGCATCATGTGCGCGGTCACGACGAGCGTGAGCGTCAGGGCCGGCAGGAGCGTCTTCTCGATCCGCTCTCCGAGGCCCATCCCGTCATAGATGTTCGACAGGGACGGCAGGATTGGGTTCAGCACGGCAAGGAAGAGGATCAGCACGTAGGCGAGAAAGAATTCGGGGCTCGAAATCGAGGACAGTGCGAAGACGTTCGCGCCCTTGTCGAAGGCGGTATTGCGGTAGAGCGCGGCGAGGATGCCGAGACCGACGGCGAAGGGCACCGCGATGAGCGCGGTCACGCCGGCGAGGAACATGGTGTTCTCGAAGCGCGGTGCGATCTGCTGCATGACCGTGGCGCCCTTCGCGGCGCCTTCACCGACGAAGCTCGCGAAGTTGGCCTGCGCGAAGGAGGTGCCGAGATCGCCCTGCACGGCGCCGCCAAGCCAGTGGAAGTATCGAAGGACTAGCGGCTGATCGAGCCCGAGATCCCGGCGGATCGCCGCGACAGCGTCGGGTGTCGCGCCCTGACCCAGGATGACCTCGGCAAAGTCCCCGGGCAGCATGTTGACCGCAGCGAAGATGACGACCGAGACGACAAACAGCGTCAGCAAGCCAAGCAGCAGACGCTGGAGAATAATCTTCAATACGTTGGACACGGACCCTGTATTTCGGCCTCTTGTTGTTTCGGCGCTTTGCACCTTACCGGGGTACGATCACCATTCAAAGCCTTATGTCGTTTTCATCCTGCCCGGGGTCGTCTTCAAGCCATGTCGTCCATGATCCGCACAAGTTCCGCGCTGATGCCCGGCTCGGACAGCGCGTGACCGGCGTTGCGGATCATCCGAAGGTCGGATTGCGGCCAGGCCCGGGCGAGCCGCCAGGCGCGCACGGGCGGACAGATCATGTCGTAGCGGCCCTGCACGATGTAGCCGGGGATATCCTTCAGAGTGCCGGCGTTCTTGAGGATCCACTCGTCCTCGCCCAGAAAGCCGCGATGGGTGAAGTAGTGGTTCTCGAGCCGGGCGAAGGCGCGGGCGTAATCGCCGGGCGCCTCGCCGCCATGGCCGCTCGACTGCACCGAGGCGAGCGCGTTCTCCCAGGCCGACCAGGCGCGGGCGAACTTCGTCTCCATCCGCATGTCGCCCGAGAAGAGCCGGCGGTGATAGGCGGCGATCATGTCGCCCCGCTCGTCCTCTGGCACGAGGTCGGAGAACCGCGCCCAGGTCTCGGGCCAGAAGAGACCCGCGCCGCCGCCGTAGAACCAGTCGAGCTCGGCCTCGGTCATCAGGAAGACGCCGCGGAGGACCAGCGCGCGCACCGCCTCTGGATGGCTGATCGCGTAGATGAGAGCGAGGGTCGCGCCCCAGGATCCGCCGAAGAGAACGACCTGCTCCAGGTCCAGCTCCTCGCGGATCCGTTCGATGTCGGACACGAGATGCCATGTGGTGTTGTTCTCGACGCTGGCATGGGGCCGCGACCGCCCGCAGCCACGCTGGTCGAAGAGGATGACGCGATAGACCTTGGGGTCGAAATAGCGGCGCATCGCGGGGGAGCAGCCCCCGCCCGGCCCGCCATGCAGCACGATGACCGGACGGCCGGCGGGATTCCCGCATTGCTCGACATAGATCGTGTGCCCGTCGCCCACGTCGAGCATCCGCTGGTCGAAGGGGTCGACCGGAGGGTAGAGATATTGCACCGCGCGCTTTTGACCGACGTCTTTGTCCATGCCCCAGCTATATGAGAGAAATCGCCCTGAAGACCATGAGAAAGTCAGCCGCATGACCGACCCCAGCGTCGACCCTTCCGAGGTCGCGAAATTCGAGGCGATGGCCGCCGATTGGTGGGATCCGAACGGAAGCACCGCGCCGCTGCATGCCATGAACCCCTGCCGCCTCGACTACATCGTCGCTCAGATCTGCGGCGAATTCGACCGGGACATTCGGGTGGGGCGGCCCTTCGAGGGGCTCTCGGTCCTCGATGTCGGCTGCGGCGGCGGGCTCCTGTCGGAACCCCTGGCGCGCCTCGGGGCTCGGGTGACCGGCGTCGATGCGGCGGCGAAAAATGTGGAGATCGCCCGAGCGCATGCGCGCGATGCGGGGATGGAGATCGACTACCGCGCGGTGACCGCCGAGTCCTTGCTGGCGGAGGGTGCCGCCTTCGACGTCGTGCTCGGGATGGAGATTGTGGAGCACGTGGCCGATCCTGCGACATTCCTACGCAGCCTGGGCGCGCTTGCACGGCCCGGTGGGCTCGTTGTCGTCTCGACGCTCAATCGCACCGCCAGGAGCTTTGCCGCGGCGATCGTCGGCGCCGAATGGGTGATGCGCTGGCTGCCGCGCGGCACACATGACTGGTCGAAATTCGTCTCGCCGGAGGATCTTGCGGGGATGATGCGGGAGGCAGGGCTCGATCCCGTGGACCGCAAGGGCATGGTGCCCGATCCGCTCCGCGGGCAGTGGCGTCTTTCGGACCGCGACCTGTCGGTGAACTACGTCATGACCGGCGTGCGGACCTGATCCGGCGGAGCGGCGCTGGCGCGCCGCGCTGGTCATGTCGCCATGCGCCCTTGCGGGCTTTGGCTCCGGCTGGGCACCCCGCGTGACGCGTCGGGCGCAGAGGTGTCCCTGCAGTCAGGTTTCGGACGCGGATTCAAGACTTTGGCGCAGGGCACGCAGGACCGGGAGGGCGCCGCGCAGGCGCTCGGGCTCGATCGTGTCCGTCGCCTCGGCGAGAACGGGGGCGATGGCCTCGAGCGCCTCGTTGCGGGCGCGCAGGCCGGACGGGCTGAGCGACACGAGCTTGCGGCGGGCATCTTCCCAGTCGGGACGGATGTGCACGTGCCCCGCGAGATCGAGCCGGCTGAGCGTGTTGGTCATCGCGCCCCGGGTCAGGTGGAAGGCGCGGGCGAGCTGCGCGGGGGTGCGCTCGTCGCCCGTTCGCGCGAGATAATTCAGCACAGAGAAATGCGAGAGCTCCATTCCCTGCGGCAGGACCCGGGCGAGGCGCGAGCGCAGCAGCTGGTCCGCCGCCATGACCTCGCTCACGAGCGACACGGCGAGATCGCGCGTCTCGGCCATCAGGGGCCCTCGAAGTCGCGGCCGTGGGTGAGCGACGGGATCCTGGCCCGGGCCTCGGCCACGGCGCTCCGGTCGATGTCGACGAAAGTGACGCCGGGCGCCGTTCCAGCATCGGCGAGCACCTCGCCCCAGGGCGAGACGGCGAGAGAATGGCCCCAGGTCGACCGGGCCCGGCCGCGGCTGGCGGCGTGATCGCCGGTCTGGGCGGGCGCGAGGACGTAGGATCCGGTCTCGATCGCCCGGGCGCGCAGGAGCGGCTCCCAGTGCAGCGGGCCGGTCGCGGGCGAGAAGGCGGACGGGACCGTCAGGATCTCGGCGCCCGACTGCGCAAGCGCGCGATAGAGATAGGGAAAGCGCAGATCGTAGCAGACCGTCAGGCCGAGCGTGCCGAACGGCGTCTCCGCGATGACCGCGCGCTGGCCCGGCGCGTATCCCGCGCTCTCGCGGTAGGTCTCGGCCTCCGAGACCTGGACGTCGAACATGTGCATCTTGTCGTAGCGCGCGGTGATCGCTCCGTCCGGCGCGATCAGGAACGAGCGGTTGGCGAAGCGTTCCTCCGGCGGATCGGACTTCACGGCCAGCGAGCCGATGAGAAGCCAGATTCCGGCGCGGGCCGCTTCGTCCCGGAGGCCAGCGAGCGTCCTGTCTTCGTTCTCGACCCGCAGGACCTCGCGCTGACGCGTCCGGCTGGCAGAGACGCAGTTCGTGACCTCGGGCGTGAGAACGAAGCCCGCGCCCTCCGCCGCCGCGGCGCGCACCTCGCTCACGACCCGGGGCAGGTTCTCGGCCGGATCGTCGGAGGAGGTGAGCTGCAGCAGCGCGGCGCGGGTCACGCGGCGAGCAGCGGGTCGAGCTTGCCCGAACGCTCGAGCGCGTAGAGCTCGTCGCAGCCGCCCACATGGGTCTCGCCCACAAAGATCTGAGGCACGGTGCGAGAGCCGCCGGCGCGCTCGATCATCTCGGGCTTGCGCTCGGGCGAGGCCCAGACGTCGATCTCGGAGAAGGTGACGCCCTTCTGGGTGAGCAGGCGCTTGGCGGCGTGGCAGAAGCCGCAGAGGGGGGAGGTGTAGATCTCGACGGTTTGCATGAATTCGTTCCTTGTCGCTGTCCCCTCCGATCTAGGCGTCCCGGCCGACGCGTGCCAGTGCCAGCGTGCAGACCTCTCTTGCGCCGCTGGCATAGAGCGCGTCGGTCGCGGCACCGAATGTCGCGCCGCTGGTCATGACATCGTCGACGAGAAGGACGTGCCGGCCGGCGATCTGCGCCGCTCGCGAACGGCGAACGGCGATGGCGCCGTGCAGGACTTCGAACCGCGCCTCGCGCGTGCGTCCGTCGAGGCTTGGCGTGCGGCGGGTGCGCACCAGCGCATCACAGAGGATGTCGCATCGGGTTTCGCGGGCGAGCGACTGGGCGAGAAGGGCGGACTGGTTGTAGCGCCGCTTGAGCAGCCTCAAGAGGTGGAGTGGCACGGGAACGATCAGGCTGTCGTCTCTCAGGATCGGCGCGGCGGCCCGCGCGAGCCACGGGGCAGCGGCGCGCGCAATGTCGTGGCGGTCGCCGTGTTTCAGCGCAAGGACCAGCCTGCGACCTGCCCCGGAATAGAGCAGTGCTGCGCGGCCCTGGCTCCAGGGGCGGCGCGCGGCGAGGCAGCCGTCGCAGAGGATGCCGTCTTCGGCTCCGTCCCCCGGCAGGGGCGTGCCGCAGGCGTCGCAGACGAGACCGGTGATGAAATGCGTCTCGGAAAAGCACGCGCCGCAGAGGCCGAACTCGGTCGAGACGTGCTCGCCGCAGGCGAGGCAATGCGGCGGATAGACCAGCCGGATCGCGGTTTGCACACGGGCGGAGAGCACCTTATCTGATCCTCATGACAGAAGCGCCGAAGCTCACCGACCGCACCGCCCTGAGGCGCAACCGGGCCCGTGCCCGCCGCGCGCCCGCGCTCGTCCTCCACGAGATGGCCGCCGACGACCTGCAGGATCGTCTCGATCTGGTTAACAGAGAGTTCACGGCACCGGCCGTGGTGACGCCTTTCCCGGAGGTCTGGGAGGGACGGTTTCCCGGTGCCCGGATCGTGCCTGACGAGGAGGTCCTCGACCTCGAGCCGGGGGCGCACGATCTCGTCCTCCACGCGCTCGCGATGCATTGGGCGGACGATCCGGTCGGCCAGTTGATCCAGAGCCGGCGGGCGCTGAAACCGGACGGGCTTTTCATGGGTACGGCCTTCGGGGGAGAGACCCTGACCGAACTCCGTGCCGCTCTCGGACAGGCGGAGATCGAGATTGCCGGGGGGCTTTCGCCGCGCGTCGCGCCTATGGCCGATATTCGCGACCTCGGCGCGCTGATGCAGCGCGCGGGGCTGGCCCTGCCGGTGGCGGATTCCTTCGCGATCACGGCGACCTACGAAAGCCCGATCCACCTCATGCACGACCTGCGGGCGATGGGAGAGGCGAACGCGCTGTCCGCGCGCCTGCGCCGAGCGACGGCGCGCCGGGTTCTGATGCGGGCGGCCGAGCTCTATGTCGAGAGCTACGCGATGGAAGACGGTCGCGTGCCTGCGACCTTCGAATTCGTCTCGCTCACCGGATGGGCGCCGGACGACAGCCAGCCGCAGCCGTTGCGGCCCGGCAGTGCGACCCATCGCCTCGCGGAGGCATTGAATACCGGCGAAACGCCTCTGAAAGATTGAACCGGCAGGGTCTCCGCTACGTATGACCCCGGACAAGAAGGACAGGATGCCCGTGATGTTGGATGCCACCAAGGCCGCGACGCGGCCGGCGCACGCCCCCGCCGATCACCCCAAGGTTCCGGCCGGGAAGGTCGGCATCCTGCTCGCCAATCTCGGAACGCCCGACAATTACGACTACTGGTCGATGCGGCGCTATCTGAACGAGTTCCTCTCGGACCGCAGGGTCATCGATTATTCGCCGTGGCTCTGGCAGCCGCTGCTTCAGCTCGTGATCCTGACGAAGCGTCCGTTCTCGAGCGGCGAGGCCTACAAGTCGATCTGGAACGAGGAGGCCGGCGAGAGCCCGCTCATGACGATCACCAAGGCGCAGACGGCCAAGATCGAGACCGCGATGCGGGCGCGCTACGGCGATCAGGTCGAGGTCGACTTCTGCATGCGCTACGGAAACCCCTCGACGAAGTCCAAGGTCCGCGCACTGACCGAGAAGGGCTGCCGCCGCATTCTCTTCTTCCCGCTCTATCCGCATTATGCGGGCGCGACCTCGGCCACCGCGAACGATGCGTTTTTCCGGGCTCTCATGGACGAGAAATGGCAGCCGACGGCACGAACCGTGGATCCCTATTTCGAGCATCCGCTCTACATCGAGGCGCTCGCGCAATCGATCGAGCGCCGCTATGCCGAGATGGAGACGAAGCCCGACATCCTCGTCTGCTCCTATCACGGCGTGCCGAAACGCTACCTTCTCGAGGGCGATCCCTACCATTGCCAGTGCCAGAAGACGACGCGCCTCCTGAAAGAACGGCTGGGCTGGGACGACACGCAGATCACCACGACCTTCCAGTCCCGGTTCGGCCCGGAGGAATGGCTGAAGCCCTATACGGTCGAGGAGGTGGCGCGTCTCGCCGAGGAGGACGGCAAGAAGAACATCGCCGTCTGCGCGCCTGCCTTCTCCGCCGATTGCATCGAGACGCTCGAGGAGATCAACGAGGAGATCAAGGAGAGCTTCGAGGAAGCGGGCGGTGAGCACTTCACCTATATCCCGTGCCTCAACGACGACGATGCGCATATCACTGCGCTCTCGACGGTGATCGAGGAGAATCTCGACGGTTGGCTGGACTGAGCCTGTGGGCTGGCCCGCGCAACGATGAAAATCGTTTAAGCTTCGACCGGTACGCACGGTAAGATGACTCAGTTCAATGGTGGCGTCCGGATCAGGTATAGGTTCCGAAACCCGGAATGCATAAATTCCTGAGACGGGCGGATGCCCGTTTGCAGGAGTTCGAGTACCTTGGCCGGCACGATCCGATCCCGATCCGATTCCGTTCTTCGCGCGCTGGGGCTGCGCCTTGCGAAATTCCTGACCCGCGGGGACGCCGCGGGTGGCACCACCACACCCTCCGATTTCGCCAAGCTGGCCGCGGTGCTGCGTCCGGGTGACGTTCTGCTGGTGGACGGTCAGTCCCTTGTCAGCCATTCCGTCAAGTACTCCACGCAATCGGTCTGGTCGCATGCCGCGCTCTATGTCGGGGATTCAGCGGCACTTGGGGCGAAGGGCGCGCCGCAGGAACTCGTCGAGGTGAATCTCGGCGAGGGCTGCGTGGCATCGCCCCTGACCAAATACGTGAATTACCATACCAGGATCTGCCGTCCCGTCGGACTGACCGAGACAGAGAGGCTCGAGGTCGCCCGCTTCATGGTGGATCGCATCGGGCTGCGCTACGACATGCGCAACATCCTCGATCTCGCCCGCTTCCTGATGCCGACGCCGCCCGTTCCGCGTCGTTTCCGGCGGCAGCTTCTGGCACTGGGCTCTGGCGATCCCACCCGTGCGATCTGCTCGTCGCTGATCGCGCAGGCGTTCCAGTCGGTGCATTATCCGATCCTGCCGCGGGTGAGGGAGGTGCGGCTGCGCACCCGGTCCGAGGAATCGCGCCGCGAGCTGCTGCACATCCGCCACCACTCGCTCTACGCCCCGAGGGACTTCGATCTCTCGCCCTATTTCGAGATCGTCAAACCCCAACTGGCCGGCGGGTTCGATCCTCGCCTGCTGGTCTGGGCCCACCAGGTCCCGGACGAGGTCGGTGGGGCGGAGGCCCTGCAAATGGCCGCACAATAGACGGGAAAAGAAAAAGGCGACGCCGAAGCGCCGCCTTTCCCGAAGTCGGAGACGGACAAGGTCCGGATCAGTCGGCGGCAACCGCAGCAGCGACCAGCGCGAGCAGGATCAGCGGCACGATGATCGCGGCCGAGGACGATTGCTGCTCGGTTTCCTCGACAACAACGACGGGCTCCATGACCACGTCGTTCTTGGCGTAGGAACCGGCCATTGCGGAGGTGCCGGCTGCTGCGAAAGCGACGGCGAGTGCGAGTTTCTTCATTTTGGAATCCTCCAGATATTGACCCGCAGCCCACCTTGACTGGTGAAACGGCGGGCCCCCAAAGACTTAGAGAGCGATTCGTTGTACCCAGCAAACATTCGGGTTTTCAATTTGACTCGCTCCGGAGGTCCCACGAAGACCGCTCGCTACGTCAAATTAGCAACACCTGCGTTCCGACCTGGGCGAGCTGATACAATTCTTCGATGTGGTGGTTGTAGAGGCCGATGCAGCCGTTCGACGACCGACGGCCGATCTTGCGCGTGTCGTGTGTGCCGTGGATGCGGTAGTACTGCCAGCTGAGATGCAGCGCGCGCGTGCCGAGCGGGTTGTCCGGACCGGGACCCACGTAATCCGGCCATTCGGGATTGCGCTTCTTCATCGACGGCGTCGGCCGCCAGTCCGGCTCCGGATCCTTGAGCGTCACGCTGGTCCGACCGCGGCGGGTCAGATCCTCGGTGAGCGGCACGGAGGTCGGATAGAGCTTGTAGATGCTGCGGTCCTCGGACCAGTAGTGCAACGCCCGCGAGCGGATGTCGACGAGGATCGCGCCATTGTTCAGGTTCGAGAAGTAGGGCTGCCAGTCGAGCGTCCGGAAGCTCGATGTGTTACGGCGGACCACTGTCGAGAGGTCTCGCTCGATCTCGGTCGTGTCGGGGCCGGTCTGAGCCAGCGCAGGCGTTGCAACCATGGCGGCGGTACCGGCCAAGAAGGTGCGGCGGCCAAAGGCTTGTTTTCTATCAGATGTCATCGCGGTATCTCCAAGTCGACCGAGCTGGCGCAAGCTCGGTACTCTACTCTTGCCCTAGTGCGCGAAGGCCTCAGTCGCAAATCAAACGCCTGTCATATCGGGTTTCACACGGATGTGCGTTTGATTGGCAACTCTTAGGGCGATATGGCGTTCCCTATATACACGACAATTAGGGACAGGCATGACACGAATTTTCCTTCTTGCCGCAGCGGCGGCAGTGACTTTGTCGGCCTGCGCTCCGAGCCCGCTGACGACGACCGAACCCCGCCTGGGGGCGGACGGACAGCCGCTTCCGCGGGTCTACAACATCTCCCGCGCCGACGAGTCGCGTATCCTCTACCGGATGCTGGATTCGGTGAACGCACTGAGATCGCAGCAAAGACTGGCAAGTCTCGAGCTCAACAGCCAGCTGCGGGCCGCGGCCGCCACGCATTCGCGGGACATGTCGGTCCAGAACCGTCCGTGGGCGTTCGGATCGGACGGCTCCTCTCCCCTCGATCGGGTCCGCAATGCCGGATATACCGGGGAGTTCCTGGGGCAGGCGATCTCGGAATCTTTCGAGACAGAGCTTCAGACGCTCGAGGCCTGGATGGACGAGCCCGGTCCCCGGGAGATCATCCTCGATCCGCAGGCGCGCGAGATGGGGTTCGCATGGCTGCAGGAACCCGGTGGCAAGATCTGGTGGACGCTCGTCACCGGCGCACCCGCCGGCTCCGGGGCGCAGATCGCGGGGCTCTGAGCCCCGCCGATCCTTGAGGTTACCGCCCTTGGACCCGCGCCCGCTGACGAAGGTCGGCGGGCGCGATGTATATGGGCGTTCCGTTCTTCACCATGGCATAGACCTGCTCCATCTGCTTATCGGTGATGGCGATGCAGCCCCAGGTCCAATCGCTCTTGCCGTCGATCTTCGTGCCGCGCGGGGGTCCGCCATGGATGAAGATGTCACCACCGGGGCTCTTTCCGAGGGCTTCGGCGAGCGCCATGTCGCGTTGGTTGGGATAGTCGATCCCGATCGACAGGTGAAACTTGGAATTCGGGTTGCGGCGATCGATGACGTAGTGGCCCTCGGGGGTGCGCCCGTCGCCCTCCACCATCTTGTGCCCGCTGGGCGCGAAGCCGAGCTGTACGGGATATTGCTTGAGCACCCGGTTGTGGTGCATCAGGAACATCCGCCGCTGTCCCTTGTCGACCACCACCTGCGTGACCTCGGGACCGTTATAGGTGCGGAACTTGCTGCTGCCGCACGCGCTCAGAAGCGTGGCCGCGAGGACCACCGCGATAATCCGGAATTTTGTCATTATACTGCCCGCTCGTTTTGCGCGGAGTCTTACCCGAAACAGCGTCTTCAGCCTAGCGCGTTTGCACGGCGGCTCACGATCCGGTGAGAACTGTGGGCGATTTTCGCTTAAGACAGGGTTAACTGCGCCACGATTTCGACATGGGTAGACCACCGGAACTGGTCGACGACTTGTACCCAATCGAGACGGTAGCCTGCCCGGATCAGCGTCGCGCTGTCGCGCGCGAAGGTGACGGGATTGCACGAGACATGGGCGATGCGTGGAACCTGGGCCTCGGCGATCTCGGCCACCTGCGCCTCCGCCCCGGCGCGGGGCGGGTCCATGACCACCGCATCATAGGCTTCGAGGTCGCCGGCGATGACAGGGGCCCGGAAGAGGTCCCTCGCCTCGGTCGTGACCTTACGCAATCCGCCCGCATGCCGCCAGCCGGCGTCGAGCGCAGCGAGCATGGCGCGGCTGGCCTCGATCGCGTGAACCTCGGCACGGTCCGAGAGCGGAAGGGCGAACGTCCCGCATCCGGAGAAGAGGTCCGCGACCCGCTTGGCTCCGCCCACGGCCTCGAACACGCCGTCGCGCAGCGCCGCTTCGCCCTGTGGCGTCGCCTGCAGAAACGCGCCGGGCGGGGGCGTGACGCGGGTGGGGCCGAAGGTGATGTGCGGTGGACGGCGTTCGAGCGTCTCGTCCTCGCCCCATGACAGCCGCGCAAGGTCGTTGTCTTCGGCCAGCCGCGCAAGCTCGACGCGGAGCGCCCCGTCGGCGGGTTTGCCGCCGCGCACCACGATATCGAGCCCCGCTTCGCTCCGTGTCACGGCGACGTCGAGTTCTCCCTTCCGGCTGCCTCCGAGCCGCGCGAGTTCCTCGGCCAGCGGCAGCGCATGCGCGATGTCGGGATGCACGACGAGGCAGTCCGGGACGGAGACGATGACGTCCGACCGCTTCTGGTGGAAGCCCGCCAGCGCTCCGCCCTTGGTGCGCCGGGAGGAGAAGGTCGCCCGACGGCGGGACCTCGGCGGCGATGTCGCGATCTTGCGGAACTCCGTCTCGATGCCGTGGGCCGCGAGCGCAGTTGCGACGACGTCCTGCTTCCAGCCGGCAACGAACGCGTCCGAGGCGTGCTGAACCTGACATCCGCCACAGGCCTTTGCGTGGCGGCAGGGCGGCGCAACGCGGTCGGGCGAGGGGGTGACGATCCTGGGTTTCGCCAGGATGTCTCCGGCGATCTCGCCCGACACCTCCTCGCCCGGCAGGGCGCCCGGGACGAAGATCGTCTGACTGTCCGCATGGGCGATTCCGTCCCCGAGATGGCCGAGGCGGTCGATTGTCAGCGTGGGCATGGCAGGCTCTGGCGTTCCGGTTCGGGGCTGGGCCCCGTCTACGCGCGGGCGGCGTGGACCGAAAGACCCTCGATGCCGCGTTCGAACCGCGAGACGAAGGCGCGAACCTCGCGCGGCGAGCGCAAGTGGTGGACCTCGGCATGGTCCTCCGCCGCCCGGATGACCGAGAGCATGCGCGCCCGCATCTCGGCGCGCGAGGACCAGATCCAGCGCCAGAATTCCGGATCCACGTGATCCCGGCAGCCGTCGGCGAGGTCGGGGCGCGTCCGGCCATAGCTGATTGCCGTGCGCCGCAGCACCCGGGCGAAGCGGAGCGGCAGCGGCAGGTCGAGCGCGATCACCGTGTCGGCTCGAGCGAGGCGGGTATGGCAGGTGGCGAAGTAATTGCCCTCGATGATCCAGGCGGGCAGGTGCGCCGCGTCCAGCATGTCGCGATCCCGGGCGGCGCGGTCGCGCGGCACCCAGCCCGGGGACCAGTGCAGGCGGTCGAGATGCACCACCGGCAGCCCGGTGCGGTCGCCGAGCCGGCGGGCGAGCCACGACTTGCCCGCTCCCGATTGGCCCACGATCATGATCCGTTTCACTCCGCCGCCTCCTGCGTCCGGATGAAGCCGCCCGATTGCCTGTCCCAGTAGCGCGCGTAGAGCCCTCGTTTCCCAAGGAGCTCGCGATGCGTGCCGATCTCGGCGATCCGGCCGTCGTGCATCACGACGATGCGGTCCATATGCGCGATTGTCGAGAGCCGGTGCGCGATGGCGAGTACCGTCTTGCCCTCCATGACCCTTTCGAGGGCATTCTGGATCTGCGCCTCGACCTCGCTGTCGAGCGCTGACGTGGCCTCGTCCAGAACGAGGATCGGCGCATCCTTCAGGATCGCCCGTGCGAGGGCGATTCGCTGCCGCTGGCCGCCGGAGAGCTTCACGCCTCGCTCGCCGAGATGCGCATCGTACCCCTTGCGGCCCTCGTGGTCCTGCATGACCTCGATGAAGTCGTGCGCCTCGGCGCGGCGCGCCGCCTCGATCACATCCTCGAAGGTCGCATCGGGCGATCCGTAACGGATGTTCTCGAAGGCCGAGCGATTGAACATCGCGGTTTCCTGCGTGACCATCCCGATCCTTGCGCGCAGGGATTCCTGGCTGACCTTCGCGATGTCCTGCCCGTCGATCGAGATCTGGCCCTCCTCGGTGTCGTACATTCGCAGAAGGAGCGAGACGAGCGTCGACTTGCCCGCCCCCGACGCGCCGACCACCGCAAGCTTCTCGCCCGGCCGGATCTCGAGATCGATATCCTCGAGCCCGCCGACATCGTGGCCGTAGCGGAACGTGAGATCCTCGATCCTGATGTGGCCGTCGGTCACCTGAAGCTCGCCTGCATCTTCTGCGTCGCGCAGCGTGTAGGGCGGGGTCAGCGTGCGCATCCCGTCCTCGGTCTCGCCAACATTGGCGTAGACGGCCATCAGCGTGTGGCTGACCCAGCCGGTCATCTGCGCGAGCCGCAGGGCCACGGCGCCCGTCGCCGCGATGTCGCCGGCGGAGAGGCTGCCGGTGTTCCAGAGCAGGAGCGCGCCGCCCACCATAAAGACCGGCAGCAGCCCCGCCAGCATCACCAGCCAGAAGCGGAACGCCGTCGCCACGGCGCCGTAGGCGAGCGTGCGGGTCCGGAACGTGTCCATCGCGTTCAGCGCGGCGCGGTCCTCGTGGTCGGCATGGGCGAAGAGCTTGACCGTCTTGATGTTGGTGACGGTGTCGACGATCTGCCCGGTGACGTTGGCGCGGGCCCCGGCCCGCGCCTTGGACGTGCGGCGCACGCGCGGCATGAAGTAGCGGATCATCGCCCCGTAGCCGATGAGCCAGACGAGCAGCCCCGCGCCGATGGCGGGATGAACCGTGCCCACCAGAATGATCGCTCCCACGAACGATGCGAGCGCGACGAGGATCGAGGTCACAATCTCGACCACCACGTCCGTGAGGGCGCGCGCGGTCTGCATCTCCTTCTGCGCGATCCGGCCGGCGAAGTCGTTGTCGAAGAACGTCGTCGCCTGCCCGATCGTGTAGCGGTTGATGCGTGACAGGACGAGATTGAACACGTTGGGCTGGATGACCATCGTATTGAAATACGTGCTCGCGACATAGGCGAGGGGGCGCAGCGCCACGAAAAACAGCGTTGCCCCGACCAGCGTCATCGTGGCCTCGGTGAAGACCGATCCTTCCGCGGCGAGCGCCGCGTCGACGACCAGCCCGAGCACCATCGCCGCGGCGACCTCGATCACACCAAGCATGATGGCCAGCAGCGAGCCCGCGAGAAGTACCGTCCAGGCACCCTCGAGCGCCCACCGGATGAAGGCGATCAGCGTGCGCGGCGGCGGGCCGGACGCGGGCTCGAAGGGGTCGATCCAGTCGGAGGGACGTCTCATGGGCAATCTACCTGTGTCACCGTGCCGGCGATGCAACCGCGGCCCGTCCGCTCACTCCGCCGCCTCTGCGTCCATCGCGAGAAAACCGCCCGATTGCCGGGCCCAGAAGACGGCATATAGACCGCCCTCCGCCAGGAGCTCGGAATGGGTGCCCTCCTCGACGATGCGGCCGTCGTCCATGACGAGGATCCGGTCCATGTGGGCGATGGTTGAGAGCCGGTGCGCGATAGCGATCACCGTCTTGCCCTCCATCATGCCGTAGAGCGTGTCCTGGATCGCCGCCTCGACCTCCGAATCGAGCGCCGAGGTGGCTTCGTCGAGCACGAGCACCGGCGCATCCTTGAGGATCACGCGGGCGAGTGCGATGCGCTGGCGCTGGCCGCCCGAGAGCTTGACGCCCCGCTCGCCGACACGCGCGTCATAGCCGGTCCTGCCGTCCGCGTCGCGCAGCCCGAGGATGAAGTCGTGGGCCTGCGCCTGCCGTGCCGCCGCGATCATCTCCTCCTCGCCGGCGTCGGGCCGGCCGTAGAGAATGTTCTCGCGCACCGATCGGTGTAGCAGCGCCGAATCCTGCTGCACCATGCCAATACGTCGGCGGAGGCTTTCTTGCGTCACCGCCGAGATGTCCTGCCCATCGATGCGGATCGAACCGCCCTCGGCGTCGTAGAACCGCAGCAGCAGCTTCACGAGCGTCGACTTGCCCGCGCCCGACCGCCCGACGAGGCCGACCTTCTCTCCCGGCGCGATCGTGAGCGTGATCGCGTCGAGCCCGCCGCGGCCCTTGCCGTAATGATGTGACAGACGGTCGATCTCGATCCGGCCCTCGGAGAGCCGCATCTCCTCCGCATCCGCTCTGTCCCTTAGCGCGATGGGCTGGGCGATCGTCTCCATGCCTTCGGCGACGACGCCGAGCTGCTGGAAGAAGTTGGTCATAGCCCACATGATCCAGCCCGTCATCGCGTTGAGCCTGAGCGTCAGCGCCGTCGCCGCGGCGACCGTGCCCACGGTCGCGACGCCGAGGCCCCAGAACCACAGCGCCATGCCGACGACGGACACGATCAGGAACCCGTTGAGCGCGGTGAGACAGACATCCATGATCGTGTAGAGCCGCATCTCGTTTGCGAAGGTGCGGCGGGCCTCGTCGATCGCCTCCTTGCCATAGGCGACTTCGCGGTCGTGGTGGGCGAACATCTTGACCGAATGGATGTTGGTGTAGCTGTCGACGACCCGTCCCGTGACGAAGCTGCGCGCATCGGACGCCGCCTGGCTCGCCGGTTTCACGCGGCGCACCGTCCAGCGCATCAGCAGCATCCACAGGCCGAACCACACCGCGAGTGGCAGCATCATCCACGGATCGGACCCGCCGAGAAGAACGAATGACCCGATCACGTAGGCGAACGAGTAGGCGAGCGCGTCGAAGACCTGGAACACGGCCTCGCCGGCCGCCGGGGGCGTCTGCATGATCCGGTTGGCGATGCGGCCCGCGAAATCGTCCTCGAACCAGCCGACCGATTGCCGCAGGACGTGGCGATGCGCACGCCAGCGGAAGAGCGTGCCGTAATTCGGCATGATCGCGTTGTTCAGGATCAGCACATCGAGTGCCTGCAGGATCGGCCGCAGGATCAGCACGAAGAGGCCGAGCCCTATCAGCGCCCAGCCATGCTGATCCCAGACCTCCTGCGGCGAGGCGGCGAGGATGTCGACGACCCAGCCCATCGCCCAGATCAGCACCAGCTCCACCAATGCAACGGCAATCGCGAGCAGACCTGCGAAGATGAAGACCGTGCGGAACGGTTTCGAATATTCCAGCATGAACGGCAGGAGCCGCCTGGGCGGCGTGTCCGTCTCGGGATAATCGCCGTAAGGATCGACGAGGCCTTCGAAAAAGCGGAAGAGGCGCACCGGATCGCTCCCTGGACTGGATGATGAGGCGACCGGCGGCGAGAAGACGCAGGCCGGCATGCTGCCTGCAAGTTAGGTCCGGGGCGCGGCCGATGCAAATGGCGGATCGGATCCGGAGTGACGGGCGCTCAAAGTGCCAGAAGTTGTTCGCGCGTCGCGCTGAAGCCCGAGGAGATCCAGGCCTCCTCGAGGTCTTTCAGCCTTTTGCCGAGAGCGGGTCCCTCGTAGGCGGGCTGCAGGTCCCGCGGCTTGACCGGAAGCTTCCGCCGACCGCCGCGGGCGGCGCGGGACAGGGCGTCCGTGGGCATCTGCTCCCCCAGGCTGGCGCTGCGGATGAGGAGGGCGTCGCGCGCCGTCTCCTCGCCGAACCGGTAGCCAAGCTCCTCGGCTCCCGCCCCGTGTTCGACGGCGGCGAAGATCGCCGTGAGGGATCTGCTTTCCGCCTTGGAGAGCCGCAGCGCGGCGCCGTCGCGATGGCCGAGCGCGGCCAGTCGGCGGAGCGGCGCCGGTGCCACCCCGGCAAGCGCCTCGAGATGCACGAGCGGCGCGAGCGCGCGCGGCGACGTTCCGGGCAAAGTCGCGGCCAGCGCGCCGGTCGCCTCCATGGCCGCCACGGCGGGGGCGGGGTCCGGTGCGCGGAGGAGTTTCCGGATTTCCTGACCGATCCGCTCGCGCGAGAGCTGCGCGATCCCGTCCAGATTGGACGCGATGGCGGCGAGCGCGTCCGCGTCCATGCCCGCCTCGGCGTCGGCATACCACGCGGAGAAGCGGAAGAACCGCAGGATGCGGAGGTAATCCTCTCGGATGCGGCGTTCGGGATCTTCGATGAAGCGCAGGCGCCGCGCCTGCAGGTCGGCAAGGCCACCGAGCGGATCGACGATCTCGCCGCCCGCACCGGCATAGAGCGCGTTCATGGTAAAGTCGCGCCGCCGCGCGTCTTCGAGCACGTCGTCCGAGAAGCGCACCACCGCGCGGCGGCCGTCCGTCTCGACATCGGCCCGGAACGTCGTGACCTCGTAGCCGGTGCCGTCCGAGACGACCGTGACAGTGCCGTGATCCACACCGGTCGGGACCGCCTTGAGCCTGGCAGCCTCGCAGAGCTCCATCACCCTCTCGGGGCGCGCATCCGTGCAGATGTCCACGTCGTCCACCGGGGCATCGAGCAGCGCGTTGCGCACACAGCCGCCGACCGCATAGGCCGCGTGCCCGCCGCCCGCGAGCATCGAGAACACCGCCTGCGTCGCGGGGCGGCTCAGCCATTCGGCATCCCTCAGTCGCACGCGGCCATCCGGTCGGCGAGGCCGCGCAGCACCCGCGCCGTGGCGCCCCAGATGTAGTAGGGGCCGAAGGGCACGGTGTAGTAGTGCCGCCGCGTGCCGCGCCAGCGGCGGTACTGGACGCTGAAGCGCGCGGGGTCGGAGACATGCGCGAAGGGGACGGTGAAGATCTCTTCACATTCGCCGGGCTCAGCGACGGGCGTGAAGGGGCCCGTGATCAGACCGATCACGGGGGCCATCGAGAAGCCGGTGACGGTCTCGTGCACCGGCAGGTGGCCGAGGATCTCCACCGACGATCTGGGCAGTCCGATCTCCTCCTCGGCCTCACGCAGGGCCGCGTCGGTGGCGTCGCGGTCCGTCTCTTCCTGCTTGCCGCCGGGAAAGGCGATTTGGCCGGGATGGTGTTTCAGCCGCGAGGAGCGCTTGGTCAGTACGACGCGCAACTCCCCGTCCCGCTCCCAAAGCGGCACGAGGACGCCGGCCGGGCGCAGGGTCCGGCCCTCGGGCAGGAGGGTGTCGGGGTTCAGGTCGAAATCCGAGGACCGGTCACCGGGCGCCGAAAGCGCCCGGCTCAGGTGCTCGAGTGCCTCACGCGGAGGTGTCATTCCCGTCGCTCCCGCCCTGAGGCGCCTCGGGCGCGTCGAAGCCGAGCGTCGCCGGATCGAGCACGTAATGCGCGCCGCAGAACTGGCAGTCGGCGGTCACGACGCCCTCGTCGGTGGTCATCTTCTGGATGTCCTTGGCCGAGTAGATCGACAGCGACTGGCGCACCCTGTCCTCCGAGCACGTGCAGCCGAACCGGACCGGCTGGGTGTCGAAGACCCGCGGCGTCTCCTCGTGGAAGAGCCGCACCAGAAGGTCGGTCGGCGGCAGGGAGGGGCCGATCAGCTCCATCTCCTCCACCGTGTCGAGGTGGAAGTTGGCGCGGTTCCAGTCCTCGCCCTCGTCGTCGCCCAGAAGATCGCCCGCGGCCAGCAGTCCGCCTTCGCCGGAGCCGCTGCCCGAGACATGCGGCGAGGCCTTCGGCATGTGCTGCAGCATGATGCCGCCTGCACGCCAATGCTCCTGCCCGCCTTTCTCGGTCGAGCGGCCGAACTTCAGCTGGAAGCGCGTCGGCAGCTGCTCGGACTGCGCGAAATAGGCCTCGGCGGCTTCGGAGAGCGTCGTCGTGATCAGCGGTGTGATGCCCTGATAGGGCTGCATTCCTTGGCCCTGATCGATCATGATCGCGAAGTAGCCCTCGCCGACATTCTCCATCGGCGCGCCGCCGACGCGGTCGCGGTCGAAGCTCGCATAGGCGCGGATGCGGGCGGGCTCGCCCTCCTTCTCTGGGGCGTAGAAATCGGTGGCGATCATCCGTACGGGGCCCTTGGACTGGACCTGCAGGGAGAGCTTCCAGCGCAGCTTCATCGTCTGGCCGATGAGGGCCGTCAGCAGCGCCATCTCCGCGACGAGCGCTTCGACCGGCGCGGGGTAGTCGTGCTGTTTGAGGATTCCGTCCAGGACGCCGTCGAGCCGCGCCACCCGGCCGCGGATGTCCGAGCGGTCGAGCTGAAAGGGCAGGACCGTGTCGTCCCAGGCGAGCTTTGTGCCGAGTGTCATGGGCTTTCCTTGTGGCGCGGGGATTGGCATATCGGCCCCATATATGCAGCGCAAGCATAGGTCCAAGGGGGTCCTTCCATGACACGACGCTTCGGCCCGCCGCCCGAGCCCGGACGGCGCTACACCCGTCGCGCCGGCGCTTACGCCATCCTCATGCGCGGGCGGGATCTTCTGTTGACCTGGCAAAGCGAGCCGAACCCCGAGTTGCAGCTACCGGGAGGCGGGATTGATCCGGGCGAAAGTCCGGTGCGGGCGCTGCACCGCGAGGTCTTCGAGGAGACCGGCTGGACGATCGCGGCGCCGCGCCGGCTCGGCGCGTTTCGCCGTTTCGTCTACATGCCAGATTACGACATGTGGGCCGAGAAGCTCTGCATGATCTATCTCGCCCGGCCGGTGATGCAGATCGGCCCGCCGACCGATGCCGGGCACGAGGCGGTCTGGATTGCGCCGCATCTTGCCGCAAGGACGCTCGGCAATGACGGCGACCGAAGCTTCGTTGCGCGTTACCTCGCGGGCGGTCCGTATTCGAGAAGCGCTGCCGAGACGTCGTCGTCGAGCCGGGACTGAACCGGCATCTCCTGCGTGAGCCGCCAGAAGAGATCGTCGAGGAACTCTGTCCCACGCGCATCGCCGCACTCGCTCACCAAGCGCATGAGCCCCTCCTCGCCGAGCATGTCGCCGGTTCGGGTCATGGCTTCGGTGAAGCCGTCCGAATAGAGCAGCAGACGGTCCCCCGGCGACAGGCGCAGCGCCGTGGTTTCGTGCCGGACTTCGCCGATCAGGCCCACCGGCAATCCTGCCGTGCCGACGAAGCAAGGCGGGGCCGCGGCCGGGATCAGCAGAGGGGGAGGGTGACCGGCCTGCACGAAGCGGATCTCAGCTGCAGCAAGGTCGATCGTGGCGTAGACCATGGTCAGGTATTCGTCGACACCCGGATCGGCCACGAGCCGCTGGTTGAGGTGCCAGACCACCTCGTCGGGCTGTCGCATGGCATCGGAACGCTCGGATTTCCGCTCGAGCGCGATGTTGTCGTCGGCGAAGACCGGGTTGAGATAGCTCGCGACGCGGGCGGTCACCATCGCCGAGGTGATGCCGTGCCCCGAGACGTCGAGCGCGTAGAACGCGATCCGGTCGCGGCCGGGGCTGAACATGCCGACGAGATCGCCGCCGACATGGCCGCAGGGCTTGCAGAGGAGGCTGACGGACGCCGCGCCGAAATCGCGGTGGCGCTCCGGCACCAGCGCCTGCTGGATCTTGCGCGCCTGCCGGAGGTCCCGCTCGATCGCCGCATGCGCCTCCTGCAATTCGGCGAGGGTGGCGGTGATCACCTCGGTCTGTTCCATGAGAGCGCGCTGCATCTCGACGATGCGGCCGCCCGCATTGATCCGGGCGCGCAATTCGCTGGTGTTGACGGGTTTGGTCAGGAAGTCGTCGGCACCGGCGTCGAGCCCCTGCGCGACCTCCTCCTTTTCGCTGCGCGAGGTCAGCAGGATGAAGTAGCCAAAGCCGTGGCCGCTGGCGTCACGGAAGCGGCGGCAGAATTCGAGCCCGTCGATCCCCGGCATCATCCAGTCCGACAGGATGATGTCCTGCGGATGATCGGTCAGCAGCGCCAGCGCCTCGTGCCCGTCCCGCGCCTCGGTCACGGCATAGCCCCAACGGCCGAGAAGGCGGGAGAGCATCAGCCGCTGACCGGCGCTGTCGTCCACGACCATGATGCGGAGGGCCGCGCCGGGCGCGGCCTCGGTCGTCTGGCGAACCTGTCGAGAGAGACCGATCATTCACGTCCTCGGGCGGCATCCGGCGGCCTAAGCGACGGTGTACCGGCCTGCGGTTAAGTCTTGCTGAACCGCGCCCGTTTACGCCCTTTTCACCGGTCGGGACGATCATGGTGCGGAATGCGGGAGGGTGCGCATGATCGATTGGGCTCAGGTCTCGCAGCTGCGTGACGAGATCGGGGACGAGGGGTTCGCCGAGATCGCGGCCGCGTTCCTGGCGGAGATCGAGGAAATACTGGACGATCTGCACAGTGGACGAATTGCGGCAGAGAGAATGGAAGGCACCTTTCACGTGCTCAAGGGCAGTGCGCTGAATCTCGGATTGTCGGATTTTGCCGGGATCTGCGCTCAGGCCGAGATCTCGGCCCGCACGGGGCAGCCGATGCCGGATCCCGACTGGCTCGTCGGCGTCTTCCGAGTCGGGCAGGACGCGTTCCTGAAGGAAATGGGCGCCCGCTTCTTCGTCTGAACCGCCCGCTCAGATCAGGAACTGCGCCAGCGTGTCGTTCTCGGTGATATCCTGATAGGTGAAGCCCTCCGCCTCGAGCTTGGCGAAGAGGATCTCGAAATTGCGCGCCTCGGTGGTTTCGATGCCGATCAGAACCGATCCGAAATTGCGCGCCGACTTCTTGAGGTACTCGAACCGCGCGATGTCGTCCTCGGGGCCGAGCACATTCAGGAAGTCCTTCAGCGCTCCCGGGCGCTGCGGTAGCCGCAGGATGAAGTACTTCTTCACGCCGGAGTAGCGCTGCGCGCGTTCCTTGACCTCGGGCAGTCGTTCGAAGTCGAAATTGCCGCCCGAGGCGATGCAGACCACGCGCCGCCCGCGGATCGACTGGCCGAGATCCTTGAGCGCGTCGATGGCCAGCGCCCCCGCGGGCTCGAGCACGATGCCCTCGACGTTCAGCATCTCGAGGATCGTGGTGCAGAGCCTGTCCTCGGGCACCGTCAGGGTATTGGCAAGACCTACGTCGCGCAGGATCTCGAACGGAGCGGCGCCGATCCGGCCCACCGCCGCGCCGTCCGCGAAGGTGTCGACCCGCGGCAGGGGCACCGGCTCGCCGGCCATCAGGGCCGCGCGCAGGCAGGCACCGCCAGAGGGCTCGACCAGCGTGTATTGGGGGCCGGTGCCGAAAAAGCTCAGGAGACCGGCCGAGAGGCCTCCGCCTCCGACGGGAACCACGATGTGATCGGGCGTGCCCATCTCGGCGTCGATCTCCGCGGCGACGCTGGCCTGGCCCTCGATCACGTCCGGATCGTCGAAGGGCGGCAGGAACACCCCGCCCGCGCCCGCGCAATACTCCTGCGCCGCGGCGAGGCACTGGTCGAAATAGTCGCCCACCATGCGGATCTCGATCGCGTCGCCACCGAAGGTGCGCGTCTTCTGGATCTTCTGCTGCGGCGTGGTCACCGGCATGAAGATCACGCCCTTCTTGCCGAAATGCCGGCACATGAAGGCGACACCCTGCGCGTGGTTGCCCGCGCTCGCGCAGACGAAGAGGTCCGCGTCCGGCTTCTTGCGCATGGCATTGAATGCACCGCGCATCTTGTAGGACCGCACCGGGGCCAGATCCTCGCGCTTGAGCCAGATCTCGGCGCCGTAGAGCTTCGAGAGATGCTGGTTCTTCGCCAGAGGCGTCGCGGGAAAGATCTCGCGCATGGCCTCCGCGGCGGCGCGGGCACGGGTGGCAAAGTCGGTCATGATCCCGCAGGTGACCCAGAACGCCGGTCTTGGCAAGCCCGCCGCCTTGCCGCTGGGGCCGAAAGCCGCTATCCGCGCCGCCAGATTTGACGTGAGGAAACCCGAGACATGCCCGCACACGCGCCCAAGAAGGTCGTCCTCGCCTATTCCGGCGGGCTCGACACCTCCATCATCCTCAAGTGGCTGCAGACCGAATACGGTTGCGAGGTGGTGACCTTCACCGCCGACCTCGGTCAGGGCGAGGAGCTGGAGCCGGCGCGACAGAAGGCGGAGCTGCTCGGAATCAAGCCCGAGAATATCTACATCGAGGACGTGCGTGAGGAATTCGTCCGCGACTTCGTCTTTCCGATGTTCCGGGCCAACGCGGTCTACGAGGGGCTCTACCTCCTCGGCACCTCGATCGCGCGGCCGCTGATCTCCAAGCGCCTCGTCGAGATCGCCCACGAGACCGGTGCCGACGCGGTCGCCCACGGTGCGACCGGCAAGGGCAACGACCAAGTGCGCTTCGAGCTCGCCGCCTACGCGCTCGACCCGGACATCAAGGTGATCGCACCCTGGCGCGAATGGGATCTCACCTCGCGCACGAAGCTTCTCGCCTTCGCCGAGGAGAACCAGATCCCGATCGCCAAGGACAAGCGCGGCGAGGCGCCGTTCTCGGTCGATGCGAACCTTCTGCACACCTCCTCCGAGGGCAAGGTGCTCGAGGATCCCGCCGAAGAGGCGCCGGACTACGTCTTCCAGCGCACGGTGCATCCCGAGGACGCGCCGAACGAGCCCGAATTCCTCGAGGTGACTTTCGAGCAGGGTGATGCGGTCGCAATCAACGGCGAGGCGATGTCGCCCGCCACGATCCTGACTGAACTCAACGAGTACGGCCGCCGGCACGGCATCGGACGGCTCGATCTCGTCGAGGGGCGCTTTGTCGGTATGAAGTCCCGCGGCATCTACGAGACCCCGGGCGGCACGATCCTGCTCGAGGCGCATCGCGGCATCGAGCAGATCACGCTCGATCGCGGCGCGGCGCATCTCAAGGACGAGATCATGCCGAAATACGCCGAGCTGATCTACAACGGCTTCTGGTTCAGCCCAGAGCGCGAGATGCTGCAGGCTCTGATCGACCGCAGCCAGACCCACGTGACCGGCACCGTCCGGTTGAAGCTCTACAAGGGGCTCGCGCGCACCGTCGGCCGCTGGTCGGAGCATTCGCTCTATTCCGAGGCGCATGTGACATTCGAGGACGACGCCGGCGCTTACGACCAGAAGGACGCGGCGGGCTTCATCCAGCTCAACGCCCTGCGCCTGAAGCTCCTCGCCGCCCGTGACCGACGCCTCAAGCGCTGAGGTCGCAGCGTCGCGCTTGCCATTGTCGCGCCGCTGCCCTTGGTGGCGGCGCGGCAGGCAGGAGAGACGCCCATGACACTCGAAGACATCCGCGCGAAGCTCCAGCGCGGCCTCGACCGACGCCCGATCGAGGACACGCTGAAGTTCGATTGCGGCGAGGACGGCGCGATCACGCTTTCCGGCAGCGAGGCGCGCCTCGCCGACGCGCCGGCCGATTGCACCATCCGCATCTCGCGGAGCAACCTCGAAAAGCTGATGGGGGGTGCGCTCAACCCGATGACCGCCTTCGCCATGGGCAAGATCAAGGTGTCCGGCGATATGTCCGTGGCGATGAAGCTCTCGCAACTTCTGAAGTAAGCGGCACGGAACGGGCTCGTCGTGGAGCGGCGTCGAGTGGCTCGCTGGGCTCGCATTGGCGCGCCGCGACGCCGCACGGCGGGTGGCAAGCCGCAGGTGATGGCCCGCCTGTGGCTTCGGTTGCTCGGCATTCCGCACGCATTGGGTCAGGTCCATGGCAGAGTTCTCGGAATTTGTGGCGGCTCAGGATCGCGTATGGGCGGACGTGCGCGCGGAATTGCGAGCGGGGCGGAAGACGAGCCACTGGATATGGTTCGTCTTTCCTCAGCTCGCCCACCTCGGCCGATCCGAACGCGCAAGGCATTTCGGGCTGTCGGGGCTCGAGGAAGCTCGCCGATATCACGCCCATTCCGTTCTGGGCTCGCGCCTCGCCGAAGTCGCGGGCCTGTTGATGGACCATCGCGGCACGGAGCCGGCGCTCATCCTCGGCGAGATCGATGCACTCAAGGTCCGCTCCTCAATGACGCTTTTCGAGGCGGTGGCCGGGGCCCCAATCCTCTACGGCCGGATCCTGGACGAGATGTATCACGGCTCGCGATGCGAGGCGACGCGCGCCGAATTGGCCTCGTGATGCCAAACATGTCCGGCATCCGTGGGACCGCCGGGCGCGTTGGCCGCTGCGCTCCCACATGGGGGCGTGGGCGCGCAGCGGGTACTCGTTAACGAACGCACGCATACTGCGTGTATGCAGGATGCACGGAGCCTGCCGTCCGAGAGTTTCAGTCCCGCGACGTTTTTCAGATCTTGTCTTTCGCAAGTTCCTCGTAAGCCGGCATGGCGGCGTCGGCGAGCGCGGCGGCATCTCGGCCGAGTACCGGAAGTGGTCCTTCGGGGCCTGCGAACCCGGTTGAGTTATGGACCGCGTCATACCAGACCGGAGCCCAGACCCCGTCCTGCGCATGGCCGCCGGTGGGCCAGCTCAGCATTGCGGGGTCGAAGGCGATACCGAGGGCCGCGCAGAGGCGTTTCAGCATGAGCTCAGGCGCTGCGCGGATGTCGGCGCTGTCGATCACATGGGCCGAATGCCCTTCTGCGACCAGCTGCCGGTAGAGCTCGACCTGCTGGATGAACCCGATCTCCGGCAATGTGGGGTTCTGGTACTTCGCAGCGAAGCTCGCGACGACCCGCGCCGGGTGCCGGATCAGGAAGACGTTGGCGACAGAGCCGATCCAGTCCCGTGGGATACCCGCGATCATGTGCTGGGACATGTGCTTGTGATAGGCATGCGGTCGGTTTCCGGGAACGGGGCCGGTCAGCTCTTCGATGACCACCCGGGGATCCTGCGACTGAGAGGCCAGAATCTCGGACCGCATCGGATGCTCGAAATCGGTGCGTGCAAGGTATGCCGCGTAGAAGGGCTCGTCCACGACGTGGAAATCGCTCCGGTTCCCGAAGGCGTACATCATCGCGGTCGAGAGGTTTCGCGGCCCGGACCACATCGCGAGTATCATCGTCGCCTCCCTGCAAGCATCCAGCCGGTCCGGCGGGCTGACTTCGCCCCTCCGGACCGGCGATGGGCCGAGGCTATGGCAGAGCGCAGCCCGGGCCAACCGGATCGCGCCGAACTTGCGGGCCTCAGGGCTCCGGCGCGGGTTCGGGCGGGTCTGCGGGTTTCGGAACGTCGGCGTTTCGCCCGGCCAGCATGACGCTGACCCGATAGGCGGCGTCGGGAGACAGGCCCGCCATGATCGCGGCGGCGGATTGCGGCGGCATGCGGCCGAGAAAGCCCGCGGCAAACTCCGGATCCATCTGCTCGAAGAGCGCGGCCGCCTGGCGCGGCTTCATCTGGGCATAGACATCGGTGAGTTGCTTCAGGTCGTTCTCGGCGGCGGATTGGGCCAGAGCGAGGGTCTCACGCAGCTGCTGCTCCGCGTCGGCCAGCGCTGTCATGCGTTCGTCAATCTGGGTTTCGGCCACCCGAAGGGCCTGCATGCGGATCAGAAGATCCCGTTCGCGTTTGTCGAGCCTGCTCTCGCGTTCGCGCAGGGCCTCAAGCAACGCCCCCGCCTTGCCGTTCGGGTCCGCGTTCTCCTCGTGGGCCGTCATGCCGCCCTCCTCGGAAGCCGCTCCCTCGGCGGCGAGCGCCATGAACTGGATCCCCTCCTCCCCTGCTCGAAGAAGCGCCGAGGTGATGAAGAGCCCTCCGATCAGCGCCAGCGTCCCGCGTTTGCGACCGCGGCGGGGCGATGCGGGTCTGCGCGCCTGTTTCCGAGTTTTCATGCTGATCATCCAGCGGTACCCGCTCGCGCACGCCGAGAGAAGACCGGCCCCATCGGTGGATCCTCGGTCTTCCGGGGTGCGGGATCGACGGGAGCGGCAGGTCCGGGCAGATCGTGCATGGACGCCACCAGCAGCTCGAGCCGCCGCGCGACGTCTTCGGCACGCCCGGTCAGTTCCTCGAGCGAACTTTCCGACGTGCCGGCGGCCTCGCGCGCTGCGGACAATGTCCTGGACAGATCGTCCACCTGCGCGGAGAGCACCGCCACGGCGCCGCCGACGCCGTTCTCGAGATCGGTAAAGCGGGTCAGGCGGCGCGCCAGCACGAAGCAGTAAAAGCCTGCGCCGAGCGCACCGGTCACCAGCAGAATGTCTGCGATCAGATCCATGACGCCTCCTCAGGTCAGAACGAATTCCAGCACGAGCAGGTCGCGCATCTTCTCGCGGCCGAGCACCAGTTGCACCCGGCGGGTCAATTGGGCGCGGATCACGAGCAGCGCGTCTCGCGCCTCTATGTCCGAGGCCGAAAGCGCGCGCAGGTAGCCGTTCATGGCGTCGAGCACCCGCGGGGTCATGGCAGACACCTCTTCCGCATATTGCGCGGGAACCTCGAGCGTGGCGCGGAACCGCAGATGTGTGGTCTGGGCGCCGGGAATCATGGAAATCACCAGCGGCGGAAGTTCGACAAAGGCGAACTCACCCAACGTCACCGGACCGCTCCCGGCGTGAGCGTCGCCATGGCCTGCATCGGTCGCGTGTCCGTCGTCCTTCGCAGGCGTGTCGTGACCGTCACTTCCGTGCGTTTCGCCGGCCTTCTGACCCCCGTCGCCCCCGGACAGCAGCATCCCCGAGCTCACCGCGAAATAGCCACCGCCGCCGCCGGCCAGCGCCAGGACGAGTCCCAGGATCAAGGGCATCTTCGATGCCTTCCGCGGAGCTTCGGCCTCGGCGGTCGCGTCGCTCATCGTTTCACTCCCCGTGTCGGTGCACCGGGGTCATAAACCCAAACCAGCTAACCGTTTCTTAAACGCGTTCGTCCCAAAGTCCGCTCACGCCGCAGAATGCCGGCGCAAGATTCGGGGGCACTTTTGCAGCACCTTCTGTCTGTTTGGAACGCGCTCAGTCTGCAGCGCCGCATTGTCGTGACGGCGGCCACACTGGTGATGTTCGGCGCCGTGCTGGCGCTGTCCCGCATGGCCGCTTCACCCGCGATGGATCTGCTCTACGCTGGCCTCGACGCCCCGGCTTCCGGAGAGGTCGTCGAGGCGCTCGAGGCGCGCGGCGTGCAGTACGAGGTGCGCGGGGGCGCGATCTTCGTGCCGGCCGCCGAACGGGACGCGCTGCGCATGACCCTCGCCGGAGAGGGGCTCCCGGCCAATGGCGCGGCGGGCTACGAATTGCTCGACGGGCTGACCGGCTTCGGGACAACATCGCAGATGTTCGACGCCGCGTATTGGCGCGCAAAGGAGGGCGAGCTTGCCCGCACGATCGTCGCGGCCCCGCATGTGGCCGCGGCCCGGGTTCACATCGCGACCAGCAGCGCCAATCCGTTCCGCCGGGAGGCAACACATCCGCCTCCGTCTCCGTCACCGGCGAGACCGGAGCGCTCAATGCCGCCCAGGCGCGCGCGATCCGCTATCTTGTGGCATCGGCGGTTCCGGGTCTGGGACCCGATGACGTCGCCGTGATCGACAGCCGGGATGGCCTTCTGGGCGTCGAGGGCGAGGGTGTCGGAGCCGGGGCGGAGGATCGGGCGGCGGCGCTGCGCGAACGGGTGCAGCGGCTCGTCGAGGCGCGGGTCGGAATGGGCAACGCCGTGGTCGAGGTCAGCGTAGAGACGGAAACCGACAGCGAGGAGATCCGTGAGCGCAGCTTCGATCCGGAAGGCCGGGTGGCTATCAGTTCGGACACCGAAGAGCGGATCGAACAGAACGAGGAGCAAGGCGCAGGTGACGTGACCGTCGCCTCGAACCTGCCCGATGGCGAAGCCGGAGGTGGAGACAGTTCGAAATCGAGCGAGAACACCACGCGGGAGCGGGTAAACTACGAGGTGTCCGAGACCACACGCCAGATCGTTCGCGCAGCCGGCGCGGTCAAGCGCCTGAGCGTCGCGGTTCTCGTGAACGGAACTTTCGAGACAGCTGCCGACGGCACGTCGACCTTCGTTCCGCTCCCCGAGGAGCAGCAGACGGCGCTCCGCGAACTCGTCGCGTCGGCGGTCGGCTTCGACGAGGCGCGCGGGGACACGATCACCTTGCGCTCGCTGCCCTTCGAGCGGCCGGACGGGCTCGGCACGGCTGCCGAAGCGCCAGGCCTCTTCGCTGCGGTCCGCCTGGATCCGATGCAGCTCATCCAGCTTTCGGTCCTCGCGGTGGTGGCACTGATCCTCGGTCTCTTCGTCGTCCGGCCGGTTCTGGCAGGCGGCGGCGTCGCCGCCCTTCCGGCCCCCGGGCCGGCGGACGACGATCTGCCCAGCTTCGCGGTTGCCGAAGCGCTCACCGGTGTGGTCGACGACGCGCCCGGCTTTCCGGGGCTGCCGGCGCTTGCCTCCGGTGGGACGGGCGGCTTCGAGATTCCGGCGGACATCGGCGGCGAGGATCCCGTCGAGCGCTTGCGTGGTCTCATTGACGAGCGACGCGACGAGGCCGTGCAGATCCTCAGAAGCTGGCTCGACGAACCGGAGCGGGTCGAATGAGTGGCCTTGCGTCTTTCATGCCCGATTTCGGTGCGGCGCAGTCCGATCGAACCGCGGGTCCGGCGATCGACGACGCGGTGTTGGAAGCTCGGGAAGCGAAGGCCTACGAACAGGGCTATCGCGCCGGTTGGTCCGATGCGGTCGACGCCCAAAGCGCGGATGGAAAGCGGCTGACCGCCGAGGTCGCGCAAAATCTCCGGGACCTCTCCTTCACCTATCACGAGGCGTATAGCCACGTCCTGCGCGCCATGACGCCGCTTCTCGAGGATATCGTCGACAAGGTGGTTCCCGCGGCGCTGGGCGACGGGCTCGCCGCGCATGTCGTTTCGGAACTTCAGGCGAGGGCGGGCACGCTCGGCGCAATGTCCGTTACCATCGCCGTGGCGCCCGAACAGCTCCCGCTGGTCGAGCCGTTGGTTCTGCGCGACGTGGGTTTTGCGGTGGACGTGATCGCCGATGGAGCGCTTTCCGAGGGGCAGGCCGACATCCGTCTGGCCGACAGCGAGGAGCGCATCGACCTGTCCGACATCGCCGACGGGATCCGCGCCGCAGTCGCGACACTTGCGAATGCCGGCACATTGACCAGCGAAGGACGCTTTGCCCATGGATGACGCGACCGCAGCCGCCACGCTTTCCGCGGTACCCCGCGCCGACACCAACCCGCTTGCCGCGGTGCCGATCGAGATCACCGTCGCGGTGGGACGGGCGCGGCCCCTGATCCGCGACCTCCTCCAGCTCGACGAAGGATCGGTCCTCGTTCTCGACCGTCAGCTCGACGACCCCGTGGAGCTTTACGTCGGGGATCGCATGATCGGGATCGGGGCTCTCGAGGTGGTCGAGGAGAATGGCCAGAGCCGTCTCGCCGTGCGCCTGACCGAGGTCGCGGACCTCAAGGCTCCGGTCTGATCATGCTGCACCGGATCGGCGGATCCGTGTTGGCCAGGGTCAAAGAGAGCCGCTCTACCGTCGCGCCGAAGAGCTGCGTCCCAGAACCCGCGGGCGCGTTGAAGCGGAGCTTCGGTGCAGGGAGCGCCGCCGGCCCAATCGCTGGTGTCTTGCTAGCGGCGCTGTTGCTGATGGCCGGTGCGTTGCCTGCAACGGCACAGGAAATCTCGATCGATCTCGGCGGCGGAGGCTCGGTCGCCGGAACGACACTTCAGCTCCTCGCGCTTGTCACCCTGCTGAGCCTCGCGCCCGGCATCGCGATCATGATCACCTGTTTTCCGTTTATGGTGACCGTGCTTGCGATCCTGCGGCAGGCGATCGGATTGCAGCAATCGCCGCCCTCGATGCTCATTGTCAGCCTGGCGCTGTTCCTGACCTATTTCGTGATGGAGCCGGTGTTCACCGAGGCCTACAACGCAGGTATCGCGCCGCTGCTCGCCGACGACATGGCCGTCGCGGAGGCGATAGAGGCCGCGCTCGGTCCGTTCCGCGATTTCATGGCCGGGCGCGTCGATCCGGGTACGTTCACGGCGATGGCAGAGCTCCGCCCCGACGCCGCCGGCCTCGCGCTCACGCCGGAGGCGCCGCTGTCGGTCCTGATCCCGAGCTTCATGCTCTCCGAGATCGCCCGCGCCTTCCAGATCGGCTTTCTGGTCTTCATGCCGTTCCTGATCATCGATCTCGTCGTCGCGGCCGTGCTGATGGCGATGGGCATGATGATGGTCCCGCCCGCCATCGTGTCGCTGCCCTTCAAGCTGGCCTTCTTCGTGCTCGCCGACGGCTGGTCCCTGCTCGCCGGAAGCCTCGTGCGCAGCTATTTCTGAGCCCTTACCGTCAATCTATGCGCGCCTTTCCGCGCTTGCCCTTTCACCGCACGCCCTATGCTCGTATCCCACGCGCGACGTCAGACTTGAGCGGGGACGATCATGGCACATGAAACGGAGTTCGACCTCTTCGTCATCGGCGGCGGGATCAACGGCTGCGGCATCGCCCGCGACGCTCAGGGCCGGGGCCTGAATGTCGGGCTCGCGGAAATGAACGATCTCGCGTCGGCGACATCCTCGGCCTCGACAAAGCTTTTCCACGGTGGCCTGCGGTATCTCGAGTATTTCGAGGTCCGCCTCGTGCGGGAAAGCCTGATCGAACGCGAGACCCTCATGCGCGCCATGCCGCACATCTCGTGGCCGATGCGGTTCGTCCTCCCGTTCCATCCCTCCATGCGGTTCGAGAGCTCGACGCCCACCTCGCGGATCCTGAACACCGTCATGCCGTGGATGAAGGGTCGCCGTCCCGCATGGCTGATCCGTCTCGGGCTTCTCATGTACGACAATCTCGGCGGCCGGAAGATCCTGCCGGGAACGAAGACCCTCGATCTCCGCCACGCCCCTGAAGGCGCGCCGCTGAAGGACAAGTTCGAGAAGGCGTTCGAATACAGCGATTGCTGGGTTCAGGACAGCCGTCTGGTCGTTCTCAACGCCCGCGATGCCGAAGCCCGCGGCGCGACGATCATGACGCGCACGAAGGTGATTTCCGCCGAGCGAGACGGCGAGGGGTGGCGCATCGAGCTCGAGGACCGGTCGAGCGGGGAGACGCGGACCGTCAGTGCCAGGATGCTGGTGAACGCCTCGGGCCCCTGGGCGGGCGACGTGATCCGCACCAAGATCCGATCGAACTCGACCGAGAGCGTTCGCCTTGTCCGCGGTAGCCACATCGTGACCCGGAAACTCTACGATCACGACAAGTGCTATTTCTTCCAGGGCACGGACGGCCGGATCATCTTCTCGATCCCTTACGAGCAGGACTTCACGCTGATCGGCACCACCGACAGCGAGCAGGACGATCCCGACCGCCGTCCCGAATGCACGCCCGAGGAGCGCGACTACCTGCTGAACTTCGCGAACAACTATTTCAAGCGGGAGCTGACCGCGGACGACGTCGTCTGGTCCTATTCCGGCGTCCGGCCGCTCTACGACGAGGGTGGCGGGTCGGCGACGGCGGCGACGCGCGACTACACGCTCAAGGTCGACGATGCCGGCGGCGCGCCGGTTCTCAACATCTTCGGCGGCAAGATCACGACCTATCGCCGGCTCGCCGAAAGCGCGCTCGAGAAGATCTCGCCCTATTTCGACGGCCTCGAGGGTCCGTGGACGGCCGGCGTCACCCTGCCCGGCGGCGATTTCGAGGTTCAGGAGGCAGCCGCCAAGATCGACGGCCTCGCCTCGGATTACCCCTTCCTCGGCGAGAAGTGGGCAACCCGGCTCATCCGCCACTATGGCACCGAGGCGTGGGACATCCTAGGTGATGCGACCTCTGCCGACGATCTTGGCCGGGACTTCGGTCACACCCTGACCGAGGCGGAAGTGGCCTGGCTCATGGACCGCGAATGGGCTGAGACGGCGGAGGATGTCGTCTTCCGCCGGACGCGGCTCGGCATCCGCATGTCCGAGGCCGAGATTGCGGCTCTGGGAACTTGGATGCAGGATGCTCGCGGGGCTGCGCGCGCGAACGCCGCGCAGTAAGGCCCGAATATCAAGGGACCAAAAGGGAGGAGAGCCGATGCGATACGTCCTCGCCATCGATCAGGGCACCACGTCGAGCCGGGCGATCCTGTTCGACGAGAATCTGGCCATCACGGCCGTCGCGCAGGAGGAATTCGCCCAGCACTATCCGGCAAGCGGCTGGGTCGAGCACGACATCTCGGACCTCTGGACGACCGTCGCCGCAACCTGCCGCGGCGTGATCGAGAAGGCGGGCATCCGTCCCTCGGACATCGCCTCCATCGGCATCACCAACCAGCGCGAGACGGTCTGCGTCTGGGACCGCGAGACCGGCCAGCCGGTGCGCCGCGCCATCGTATGGCAGGACCGCCGCACGGCGCCCATCACAAACGCGCTGAAGGAAGACGGTCACGAGGACATGGTGACCGACCGCACCGGCCTTCTTCTCGATCCCTACTTCTCGGGCTCGAAGCTCAAATGGATCCTCGACGAGACGGAGGGCGCCCGCGAGAAGGCGCGCGAGGGCAAGCTGCTCTTCGGCACGGTGGACAGTTTCCTGATTTGGAAGCTCACTGGCGGTGAGAGCCATGTCACCGACGCGACCAACGCTTGCCGCACGATGCTTTACGACATCCACAAGGGGCGCTGGTCGAGCTCGATTGCGGAGCTTCTGGACATCCCCATGGAGATGCTGCCCGAGGTGCGCGATTGCGCCTCGGAGTTCGGGACGACGCGCCCGGACCTCTTCGGCCGCGAGATCCCGATCCTCGGCGTCGCCGGCGATCAGCAGGCGGCCACCATCGGTCAGGCCTGCTTCCAGCCGGGCATGCTGAAATCGACCTACGGAACGGGATGCTTTGCACTTCTCAATATCGGATCGAAACCCGTACGCTCGGAGAACCGCCTCCTGACCACGATCGCCTACCAGATGGACGGCAGACCGACCTATGCCCTCGAGGGATCGATCTTCGTCGCCGGCGCCGTCGTGCAATGGCTCCGTGACGGATTGCGGATCATCCGCGAGGCGCAGGAAACGCAGCCGCTGGCGGAACGGGCGGACGAGGGACAGAACGTCGTTCTTGTGCCCGCCTTCACCGGCCTCGGCGCGCCTTACTGGAACGCTGAATGCCGCGGCGCGATCTTCGGCCTCACGCGCAATTCGGGACCCGAGGAATTCGCCAAGGCCGCGCTCGAAAGCGTCGGGTTCCAGACACGCGACCTCATCGAGGCGATGCATGCGGACTGGACCACGGAGGGCGGCGAGCGGACCCTGCGCGTCGACGGCGGCATGAGCGCCTCGGATTACGCGATGCAGTTCCTGTCGGACATCATCGGCGCGCCGGTGGACCGGCCGAGGGTGCTCGAGACGACGGCGATGGGCGCCGCCTGGCTCGCAGGGATGAAGGCCGGTGTCTATCCGGATATGGACGGCTTTGCGGACATGTGGGAGCGGGAGCGCGAATTCAGGCCCGCGATGGACGACGACACGCGCGACAGGAAATACACGGCGTGGAAACGCGCGGTCGAGGCAGCGCAGGTCTTCTGACCGCCTCGCCTCCTTCTTCTTGGCAAAAATACTCCGGGGAGCGCGAGGGGCTGGCCCCTCGCATCCGCCGGCCCGCCGCGAGAGCGGGCCGGCGCAGGTCTCATGACCAGTCGAACAGCTTCGATGCCGCCTTGGCGGTCTTCTCGGCGATCTCGTCCGCCTCGCCTTCGGTCAGGCAGAAGGGCGGGGCGAAGCCGAGGATATCGCCCTGCGGCATGGCCCGCGCGATGATGCCGTCGTCGAGCAGGAGCCCCGAGAGCAGAGCGCCGATCTTGTCGGAGGCGTCGAAGAACTCGCGGGTCTCGCGGTCCTTCACGAACTCGACCGCGCAGAGCATGCCCTCGCCGCGGACCTCGCCCACATGCGGATGGTCCGCCAGCGCCTCGCCCATGACCTTGTTGAGATAGGCCCCGGTTTTGCCCGCATTGGTCACGAGATCGAGCGTGTCGAGCAGCTTGAGGTTCGCGACGCCCGCCGCAGCCCCGATCGGGTGCGCCGAGTAGGTCCAGCCGTGACCGATGGGCCCGTTCTCATCCGTGCCCTGCTCGAGCACCGCCCACACCTTGTCCGAGATGATTGAGCCGGAAAGAGGCGCGTAAGCCGATGTGAGGCCCTTTGCGATCGTCATGATGTCCGGCTTGATGCCGTAATGGTCCGAGCCGAACATCGAGCCCGTTCGCCCGAAGCCGGTGACGACTTCGTCGGCGATCAGCAGGATGTCGTGCTTGTCGAGCACCTTCTGGATCGCGTCCCAGTAGCCGGCGGGCGGCGGCACGATGCCCCCGGTGCCGAGCACCGGCTCGCCGATGAAGGCGGCGATGGTGTCGGCGCCCTCGCGCTCGATCAGCGCTTCGAGTTCCGATGCGCAGTGCTGGACGAAGTCGTCCTCGCTCATCGAGAGGTCGTCGCGGCGGAAATAATAGGGCGCCTCGGTGTGGATCACCTGGTTCAGCGGCAGGTCGAACTTCTGGTGGAAGAGGTGCAGGCCGGTGAGCGAGCCCGACATCAGGCCCGAGCCGTGATAGCCGCGCCAGCGCGAGATGATCTTCTTCTTCTCGGGGCGTCCGAGGATGTTGTTGTAGTACCAGACCAGCTTGATGTTGGTCTCGTTCGCGTCCGAGCCCGAGAGGCCGAAATAGACTTTCGACATGTTCGAGGGCGCGCGGTCGAGGATCATCTTCGACAGCGTGATCGACGCCTCGGTGCCGTGGCCCACATAGGCGTGGTAATAGGCGAGCTCCCGGGCCTGGTCGGCGATCGCCTCGGCGATCTCCTGGCGGCCGTAGCCCACATTGACGCAGTAGAGGCCGGCGAAGGCGTCGAGCAGCTTCGTGCCGTCGCGGGTCTCTATATGGCAGCCGTCACCGGTCTGGATCACGCGCTGCGGGGCGTTGCCGCGCGCGAATTCGGCGAGGTGGGTCGAGGGGTGGAAGAAGTTCTCCCGGTCCCATTCTTCGAGCATGTCGTTCTTGAGCATCGCTCAAACTCCTTCCTATTGTCCGGTGCCTCCGCCACGAGCGGCGGTGAGGGGCTAGGGGTCATGGACGCGGCGGGCGGTCAGCCCCAGTCGCGGCACACGTACTTGATCTCGGTGAAGGCCTCGAGGCCCTGGCGCGCGCCTTCGCGGCCGAGGCCCGACTGCTTCATGCCGCCGAACGGGATCGGCGCGCCGGTCACCTTGGTGCGGTTCACCGCCACCATGCCGAAGTTGAGGGCCTTGGTCGCGCGGTAGATCCGCTTGGGGTCCTTGCTGTGCACGTAGGCGACGAGGCCGTACTCGGTGTCGTTCGCGCGGCGCAGGACCTCTTCCTCGGTGTCGAAGGGCACGAGCGCCGCGACCGGGCCGAAGGTCTCCTCGTGAAGGATCGCCGCACCCTCGGGTACGTCCGCCAGAACGGTGGGTTGAAAGAAAAGCGAGCCTGCCGCATGGCGCTTGCCGCCGCAGAGAAGGCGCGCACCCTTGTCGAGCGCGTCCTTCACGTGCTCTTCCTGCTTGGCCACCGCCTTTTCGTTCATCAGCGGGCCGATGTCGGGGTCGTCCATCCCGATGCCGACGCTCAGCGCCTTGGTGGCTTCGGCGAATTTCTCGACGAAGCCGTCGTAGACCGCGCGCTCGATGAAGATACGGTTGGCACCGAGGCAATCCTGCCCGGACGTGGCGAACTTGGCCTTCATCGTCTCGACGACCGCCTTCTCCATGTCCGCGCCCTTGAAGACGATGACAGGTGCGTGGCCGCCAAGTTCCATGATCAGCGCCTTCACGGTACCTGCGCATTGCTTGTAGAGAAGCCGGCCGACTTCGGTGGAGCCGGTGAAGGACAGCGCCCGGACGCGCGCGTCCTGCGTCCAGGGCTCGACGATCTCGGGAGCGATGCCGGTGACGACGTTGAAGACGCCCGGCGGCAGCCCGGCACGCTCGGCCAGCTCGGCGAGTGCCAGCGCCGAGAACGGCGTCTCGGCCGAGGGATGCGCGACCACGGTGCAGCCGGCAGCGAGCGCTGCGGCGGCCTTGCGGGTCAGCATCGCGGCGGGGAAGTTCCAAGGCGTGATCAGCGCCGCGACGCCCATCGGCTCGCGCCAAAGCTCGACCTCCGCGTCGGGCAGGTGTGATGTCACGCCCTCGATGTTCGGACGGCGGGTTTCCTCGGCGTAGAACTCTATGAAATCGGCGGCGTAGTCGATCTCGCCGCGCGCCTCGGAGATCGGCTTGCCCTGCTCGAGCACCATAATCCGCGCGAGGTCTTCCTTGTGCTCCTTCATCAGCTCGTACCAGCGGCGGAGAAGCCGCGCGCGCTCTTGCGGCAGGCTTTGCGACCAGCTTCCGAAGGCCTCGTGCGCGGCGTCGACCGCGGCGCGGGATTCCTCGCCCGAGAGCTGCGCGACTTCGCCCAGCCATTCGCCGTCGGCGGGGTTGGTGACGGCAAAGGCCTCTCCCGATGCGGCGCCCTGCCACTTTCCGTTCACGTAGGAGAAGTTGCGAACGAGCCGCGGATCCTCGAGATCCGAGAGGGGGGATTTCGGGAAGGTGCGGTGCATGGTCATGCGATCCTCCGTGTGCGCTGCTGCCCGACATATGACGCGTCGCGGCCAGCGAAGGGGACCAAAGATCGGGTCGCCCGCAGTGGAATCCTCTGGCTTTGCCGCGTCCGGCAGACCGGATCGCCTGTTTCGCAAGGGTGGGCATTCTCGGACGAGCGCGCCGGCAGACGATGTTTCGGGCTCAGCCGTCTTGCGCAAGGAGCGAGATCGGCAGGCCGTGTGCCTCCTTCACCCGTTTCGTGACGATGTAGGTGTAGTAGCGCGAGAGCCCGATCCGCGCCTCGAGAAGGTGGTCGATCAGGCGCTGATAGGCGTCGATATCCCGGGCGATCACCTGCATGAGATAATCGAAGCCGCCGCCGAGCGCCCAGACCCAGGTGATCTCCTCGTGCGCCTGAACGGCCTCCTCGAAGACCCGGAAATCGGACGCCTTGTGGGTGTCGAGCTCCACCGCGACGAAGACGGTGACATGGGCGCCGAAGGCGCGCAGCGAGATCCGTGCGCCATAGCCTTCGATGATGCCGGCCTTCTCGAGCTTCTTGAGTCGCTCCCAGCAGGGAGTCGGCGAGAGGCCTACGCGGGCCGCCAACTCCGCCTTTGTGATACGCCCCTCCGCCGACAGCGTCCGCAAGATCTCGAGGTCGCGCGCGTCGAGGCGGAGCATCTTACAGTCAAGCCTTCACGAGCGTGCCGGCATCGCCGAGCCGCGCCGCGACATGGGACGCGATCGCCGTGTCCTGCGCGCCCGTGCCGGTAAGGTCGGCGATGGTTATGTCGGAGGGGCCGTTGCGCCCCTTCGCGCCGGTGACGATCTCGCCGAGCTCCGGTGGCGTCCCGGTCATGAGGCCTGCGGCTCGGGCGGCACGAAGCTCCCCGAGGATCTCGGTCTGGCTTACCCGGTCGGCGACGTAGAGGTCGGCGCGGGCGAGCGCCTCGGGCGCGATCTCGTTCTTGCCTTCCTGATCGGAGCCCATCGCGGTGATGTGCAACTCGGGATGCAGCCACTCCGCCTGAATGATTGGCTCGCGCGCGGGCGTGGTGGTGACGACGAGTTGCGAGCGCGCGACCAGCGTCTCGGGACCCGTGCAGATCTCGGCCTCGACGCCGAGCGCGGCTTTCAAATCGGCTGCGCAGGAGGCTGCCTTTTCGGGGTCGCGGCCCCAAACCAGCACGCGCTCGAAGGGTCGCACGAGATGCGCTGCCTGCATCTGGAGCCGGGCCTGAACGCCAGTGCCGATGACGCCAGCCGTGGTAACCTCGGACGGCGCGAGGTGGCGCGCGGCGACCGCCCCGGCAGCGGCGGTGCGGATGTCGGTCAGGTAGCCATTGTCGAGGAACACCGCCTGAACAAGGCCGGTCCTGGCCGAGAACAGGATCATGAGGCCATTGAGGGAGGGCAGTCCGAGCGACGGGTTGTCGAAGAAGCCCGGCGAGACCTTGATGGCGAACCCGTCGAAGCCGGGAATGTAGGCCGTCTTGACGTCCACCTCGCCGTTCACCTGCTCGAGCGCCATGGACAGAACCGGCGGCATGACCACCTCACCACCCGCAAGGGCGACGAAGGCCTGCTCGATGACGTCCACGAGCGCGGTGTCGAGCGAGACCACCTCGCGCAGTTCGGCCTCGGTCAGGATGCGGATGTCATGTGCCATACTTGTGTCCCTCGATATGCGTGTCGCCGAGCTGCACGTCCCGTCCCGAAATCACCTGCGCCAGAACGCGCATGTCGAGATTGCGGCCAGTGAGGATTGTGCCGGTCGGGCCGGTGAGGTCCAGCTTGCCGCTCTCGACGGCCGCGATCCCGACGACGCAGGCGCCCTCGGCCACCATCCGTTCCTCGTAGTAGAGCGTCTGGAGCGCGCGGTAGACTTCCGCTTCGGAGACGAGGATGACGTCGTCCAGCAGGTCGCGGCACATCGGGAAGCTGAACCGGTTGTCCATGCCGATCCCGCCACCGAGGCTGTCCGCGAGGCTCTCGGGCTCCTCGATCTCGACCGGGTGACCGGCCTGAAGGCTGGCATACATCGCCGCGCCCCGGTCCATCGAGATCCCGATCACGCGGATGTCCGGCTTGATTGCCTTCGCCGCCGCCGCGATGCCCGCAGCGAGGCCGCCCCCCGAGAGCGGCACGAGCAGTGCCTCGAGCTCGGGCCGCTGGTACAGCATCTCGAGGCCGATCGTGCCCTGACCCGCGATGACATGCGCGTCGTCGAAGGGCGAGATCATGGCAAATCCCTCCTCCTCGGCGAGCCGGACGCTTTCGGCAAATGCGGCGTCCTGCGTGCGGCCGTGAATGTGCACGTCGGCGCCGAGCGCGCGGATCCCGTCGACCTTGGGGGCGGGCACGAGTTCCGACATGCAGACCACGGCGCGCATGCCCTTCTCCCGGGCGGCAAAGGCGACCCCGCGCCCGTGATTGCCGGTCGAGCAGCAGGTCACGCCGCGTGTCCCCTCGGGCAGGTTCGCGACCGCATTGAGCGCGCCGCGCAGCTTGAACGCACCTATCGGCTGGGCGAGTTCGAGCTTCAGCCAGAACGGATGGCCGTAGGCTTGTTCCATGTGGACGGACGGCACCATCGGCGTCGCGTCGGCGCGACCCCGGATGGTGTTGGCGGCGGAAAGGATGTCGGCGAGGGTCACGGTCATGCCCGGGACTATGAGGCGCGCCGGGGCGGAAGGAAACCCGGCGCGCGGGACTTCCTGCCATCCGGCCCGATAGGTGATGCCGTCGGAGCCTCCGGCGGGAGTATTTTCGCCAAGAAGAAGAGGCGGTCCGTCAGGTCAGCAGGCCGGCGGGAAAGATCCGCGCGGCATGGTCCTCGAGGTAGATCCGGAGCCAGGGCGTGTAGGGGGCGGGATTGCGCGCCACGTCCTCGCGGAGGTCGTCGAGCGGCATCCAGGCGGTCTCCATCACCTCGGCGGGGTCGGGGGCGAGGCTCAGGTCGCGGGGCGCATCGGCAGTGAAGAGGTCAACCACCTCGTGCTCGATGAGCCCGTCGCCCACCGGCGCGCGGTATTCGACGATGTCCCGGTGCGTGAGCGGCAGCCCCTCGATCCCGAGCTCCTCGAAGAGCCGACGGCGCGCGCAGATCTCGGGCGCTTCACCCCAGTGCGGATGCGTGCAGCAAGTGTTCGCCCAGAGGCCCGGGGTGTGGTACTTTCCCGCGGCCCGTCGCTGCAGAAGCACGGCGTCGCCATCGAGCACGAAGACAGACACCGCCTTGTGGCGCAGGCCCTTCTGGTGCGCCTCGAGCTTCTCGACGGGGGTGAGGACGCCGTCCACCCAGGCGGGGATGGCGATCGTCATGTGTAGGTCTCTGAGACAAGGCCGGTCAGGTGGGCGATGTTCTTCATGCCGATCTTCAGATGCGCCATCGGGCGGGCGCGGACGAGTTTCTTGTTCATGTAGGCCTCGAAGGTCAGGCGCTGCACGTCGACGTCGTGGCATAGCGACACGAAGCGCTCGCGGCGTTCGTCCGACCTGTAATAGGCGTTCTGCATGGAGGCCAGAACCCGGAACACGGTCTTGTGCTCCTTCATGAAGAGCTTGCGCGCCAGCTTGAGGTCGGCGGCGCGCCCGGTGGTCAGGCAGGCGGCGCAGGCCGAGGCTGCTGCCCGGCCGGCGATCATCGCGTAATAGATGCCCTCGCCCGAGGAGGGGGCGACGACGCCCGACGCGTCTCCCGCGAGCACAACGTCGCGGCCGTTGTCCCAGCGGTCGAGCGGACGGAGCGGGATCGGCGCGCCTTCCTTGCGCAGCGTCTCGCACTGGGCGAGGCCGGTCTGGCGGCGCAGGTCGACCGTCGCGGCCTTGAGGTCGATGCCGCGGTTCTCGGTGCCCATGCCGACGCTGACGGTGTCGCCGTGCGGAAACACCCAGCCGTAGAAATCCGGGCTGATGCGACCGTCGTAGATCACGTCGCAGCGGGCCGGATCGTAACCGGCTGCTGAGGGCGCCGCGATGATCTCGTGATAGGCGAAGACGTAAGGGATGTTCTCGGCGCCCGGAACCTCGGCCTTGCCGACACGGGAATTGGCCCCGTCAGCACCGACGATCAGCCGCGTCGGGAGCGCATCCTCCTCTCCCGTCGCCTTGTCGCGGAAGACGACCTCGGTGCCGTGCGTCCGATCGACCCTGAGGAACGTTCCGGTGAACCGCGTCACGCCTGCCGCCTCGGCACGGGCGCGCAGGAACGGGTCGAAATCCTTGCGGTCGACCATTCCGACGAACCCGTTCTCGACCGGGATGTCCACGTGCCGCCCGGAGGGCGAGACCATGCGGGCGGTGGTGATCTTGGCGAGAAGCTGATCCTCGCCGATGTCGAAGTCGCGCATCAGGCGCGGTGGAATTGCCCCGCCGCAGGGCTTGATCCGGCCCTCGCGGTCGAGAAGCGCGACCTTGTATCCGGAGCGGGCGAGATCCTCGGCTGCGGTGGCACCGCAGGGACCTCCTCCGACGACGACGACATCGAACATGCTCAAACTCCCGGTTGCAGGACGGGGGCGCGGGGCCGCCCTTCCATGATGACGAGCGCCATGACGGCGGCGGCGACGAAGAGCGCCGCCTCGATTGTGAAGACGGTTCCGAAGGCGGAAGCATCGCCGGTGATCTTGCGCATCGCGTCGACCGCCGCGGCGCCGGTGAGGCCGCCCGCGCCTGCCGCGATTGCCTGCGCCGCGCCCCAGAGGCCCATGCGTGTCCCCTCGCGCGACTCGCGGCCGTCGCCGGCGAGCTGCATCATCGACCCGATGGCCGAGACCGCGAACATGCCGTTGAAGAAGCCGAGCATGATGGCGGAGGGCACGATCGGCCCGCCCGGCCCCGTCGGCCCGATCCCGGCGAGGATCAGGAGCGCGGCAGCCGAGCCGAGGCACCCGGCCGCGACCCATGTCCGCAGGCTGCCGATGCGCAGGCCGGTGGCGACGATCCCGACGGTCAGCATTCCGGCGAAGACGCCGCCGTTCTGCGCTCCGGCAAGCTGTGTCGACTGCCCCGGCGTGAAGTCGAAGACGAGGCCCGCGTAGGGCTCGAGAATGAGTTCCTGCATAAAATAGGCGATCATCGACAGGAAGAGGAAGATCGTGAAGTTGCGCGCTTTCCGCTCGGTCCACACGTCGCGAAGCGCGTCCAAGAAGGGCGGGGGCTGCGCCTCGGGGATTGCGGTCACTCCGCGCTCGACACCCCAGACCGCGGCGATGGTGAGCGCCAGCATCGCCGTTCCGGTCGCGGTGACGATGGTGAGAAGGCGGGACGGCGAATAGGGATCGAGGAGGCCGCCCACCACGCCCGCGGTGACGGCGATGCCGAAGATCATCATGAGCCAGGTGATCGTGGCGGCCGCGGCGCGGCGGTGGGGTGCCGTCGCGGTGGCGAGGAGCGCGAGCAGCGATGTGCCGGAGGCGCCGACGCCGAGCCCGATCAGGGCGTAGGCGCCCATCGATATGACCAGGCCGGACCAGAACGCCGTCTTCAGCACGACCACGCCGAGCGCGGCGCCGATCCCGCCGAGCGCGAGAATCGCCATGCCGCCGACGATCCAGACCGTCCGGTTGCCGAGCGTGTCGGAGCGGAAGCCCCAATGGGGCCGGGTGATCTGTACCCCATAGTGGAGCGCGACGAGAAAGCCGGGAAGCGTCGCCGGTAGTGCCAGCTCGACCACCATGAGCCGATTGAGCGTAGAGGTGGTGAGGACGACAATCGCGCCGAGGGCGAGCTGGACGAGGCCGAGCCGGACGATGGAGAGCCACGAGAGTGTCACCTCAGAGCCCCCTCAGCGCGACAGCGGCGATCATCATCCCGCTGACGTAGAAGAGCACGCCCGTGCCGTTGTACCATGGCGCCTTGGCGCGCGGATCGCGCAGCATGACGCGCATCGCCCAGGCTTGGCCCACGAGCAGCGATGCGATGGCGGCGGCGTGGACTGGGAGATCCCAGAGCGCCAGTGCGGCGATCACGGCGAGCTGCGGCAGCGTCATGACGATGCATGCCACGCGGGCCGCGCGTTCGGGACCGAGCGTGACGGGGAGGGAATTCACGCCGGTCTGGCGGTCGCCCTCGAGCGCCTTGAAATCGTTGAGGGTCATGATCCCGTGCGCGCCGATCCCGTAGAGCAGCGCGATCAGGATGACCTGCGGGGAGGGGGCTCCGGCGCTCAGAACGGCCGCCCCGGTGAACCAGGGAAGGGTTTCGTAGGAGAGGCCGACGAGGCCCGGGCCCCAGACGCCCGAGCGCTTGAGCCGCACAGGTTCCGCGGAATATGCCCAGGCGGCAATCACGCCGAGACAGGTCGCACCGAACCCCCACGGGCCGAGCGCCGAGCCGAGCCCCAGCGCCAGCACCGACATCGCGAGCGCGACCCAAAGTCCCCATCGCCCGGGGACGCGGCCCGACGGAATCGGGCGGTCCGGCTCGTTGATCGCGTCGACGTGACGGTCGCACCAGTCGTTTGCCGCCTGGCTCATCCCGCAGACCACGGGCCCGGCGAGGATCATGCCGAGGATCACGAGCGGCCATGCCGACAGGGGGGAGGCACTCGACGCGACAACCCCGCAGAGATAGGCCCAGACGGGGGGAAACCATGTCACGGGCTTGATCAGCCGCAGGAGCGCCGCGGGATCCGGATACCGTCGAGGTTGTAAACTTGAGCTGACACTCATGTGTCAACTAGACACACGAATGCGAGTCGGCGCAAGACTTTCGGCGGTTCAGGCCTCGGTGCCCGTGTTGCGATCGAGGAGGTCGTACTTGCGCAGCTTCACATAGAGGCTCTGGCGCGACAGGCCGAGCATCTCTGCGGCCGCAACGCGGTTGTTGCGCGTGAGACTCACCGCCGTCTCGATGCACATCTTCTCGACGACTTCCGTAGTCTCGGCCACGATCTCTTTCAGCGTGGCCGATCCGACCAGCTCCATCACCGATCGGGCATTGTCGGCTGCGCCGTTCGGTTGCGCGCCGCGCAGCGCTTCGCTCCGGCTCGCGTCACGGATGAGATAGGCCAGAACCGGGTTCGAGCGGTCGTTGAGATAGGTCACCGAGATCTCGACCGGGGTCGCGCCCCCGAGCTCGGTCAGAAGCTTGGTGGCGTAGAGCCGCATCTGCCCCGCCCGGCGCGCATTTTCCACGATGACGTTCAGATCGACACGCCCGCGGCCGAAATAGGACGAGATGTTCTGTGCCTTCACTTCCGCGACCTGGGCGGCGTTCAGCAGATCGAGGAAGGCGTCGTTGCAGGACAGGATCTCGCCGCGAAGGTCGGTGAAGAGGATCGCGTCGGCGGTGCGTTCGAACATCACGCCGAGGTCTCGGGCGAGGCCGGCCGGCGTCTCCAGGCTGTCCGCCCGTGCGTTCAGGCGGCAGAGGAGCGAGCGTTCGCCCGCGGCCCGGAACATCTGCGCCGACAGCTCGACCTCGCGCCCGGATCGGCGGGCCGTCATCTTGAGGCTGCGCTCCGTGTCGCTGCCGGCCGCGTCCATCAGGCGGTCCATCATCTCGGCCCGGTCGCAATCGTCGAACTCCGCGGCGAGCCCCTGCCCGACGAGGCTCTCGCGCGTGCCGCCGAGGATCGACGCCGCGGGTTCGTTGAGATCGCTGATCGTGCCGTCGGATGCGGAGGCGAAGATGATCGGATCGTGCACCGACCGCAGCAGCAGGCGGTAGCGTGCATCGTATTCGCGCCGGGCCTCGTATCCCTGTTCGAGGGACATCTGGGCCTGAACGAGCTGTGCCTGCGTCTCCGCAACCGCCGAGAGATCCCGGCCGAGCATGAGGAATCCGCCTTCCGGGTGAGGTATCAGAGTGTATCGGACCGGCAGCTCGCGTCCGTGGGGCAGGATATGGTTGAGCTCGATCGGACGGCGCGGCGGCGCTCCGTCGATCAGGGCGGATCGCGCGGCGTTGAATTTGGCCTGACTTTCCCCCGTCAGGCTCTCCGCCACCGGGCGTCCGCTACAGTCGGGCAACCGCATTTCTGCGGCCTGCATGGGTGTGACCATCATCTCCGTCACGGTACCGTCGTCCGCAACGCGCAGCGAAAGGTCGGAAGCCGCGGCAACCACCGATGCGAGATAGGACGCATCGATTCCGTCTGAGACTGTGTCGCGCATACGCGGCTTCGGAGCATTGCTCATCTATCGCACCATAATGGTTCCGGCGGCGAGCGCCTCCTGCCGAAGCAGGGCGGCCCGGATATCGTTCGTGACGAGATCCACGCCTGTGAATTGTGTCAGGTTGTCCTGACGGTCGAGGACGGCGCCCCCTAAAACTGTCAACCCGGCGGACGCGCTTGTGTTCCGCAGCACTGATACCAATCGCGTCACGAAGGCAAGGAGCTCGGGCCGAGGGCAGGCGAACATGATGAGATCATAGGGATCTTTCTGCAGGGTGCTCAGGAACGTCGCCTCATCGGGGCCGAACATGAGCCGCACCGACAGGCCGTGCCGGCGCAATTGCGCCGCAGCGACATGGATCCCAAGCGTATGTGTCTCTCCCGGCGGCAGGATGAGGAGGGCGGAGCGAGTCTCGGTCCCATATCTCGTCTCGGATATGGCGGGCGGTGCCATCTGTGCCACCAGACCCTGCAGGCGGGATGTCGCTATCGAGACGCTCGCAAAGCCGAGCTCGTCGCTGAGCCAAAGTGCGCCAAGAGTCCTTGCCGCCTCCGGAATGCAGGTGCCCAGCAGGGAGGTATCCGGAAGCGGGAGGGCCCGCAGGCGCGCCAGCACGTCGGACGGGGAGAAGCCGGGAGCACGCGCCGCTTCGAGCAAGTACCGCGTCGCCGTGCCCTCGCGCTTCACGACGCGCTCGCCGAGGCGCCCGTTCAGAAGTGAGACAACGGTCCCGGCGAGCGAGGCAATATCGGCCCGGTCGTCCGGTGCGATCGTCATCTGGGTCATGCGCATCACCTTCTGCCGGTTGTGGCCGGGGGTCGCGGGCACGATGGTCCGTCCGCGACCCGGTCAACGTGAGTGTGTCAGCTTAGCAAAGCGCTCGCCAGTGCGAGCGTCAATTTGATCTGACAAGTCTACTTTACGCAGTCTCTCCGCATAAAGCATTAAATGTTAAAAGCTTACATGATTCTGGGTGAGCTTCGGCGGTTTCGATGTGAATAGTGTAAGTTTAGATTGACACATTTTCCCGTGCGGAGCTACGCTTTTCCCATGCGTCACACGGAATCGCCCATGTCATCAGCGACCCCCACCGGAGCGCGGCCGGCATCGCCCCTCTACAGCCCCGCGGAACGCGCGCGGCGGGACGCGACGGTCTGGACCCTGGTCCAGGGCGTGCTCGCGCCGCTGCAGTTCCTCGTCTTCCTGGCTTCGCTGACGCTCGTCCTCCGCTATCTCTGGAGCGGCGAGGGGCTCGAGGCGGCAACGCTGTCGATCGTGGTCAAAACCGGCATCCTCTATCTGATCATGATCACGGGCGCGATCTGGGAGAAGGTCGTCTTCGGTCAGTGGCTCTTCGCACCAGCCTTCTTCTGGGAGGACGTTTTCTCCTTCCTCGTGATCGGATTGCACAGCGCCTATCTCTGGCTGCTCCTCGCCGGAGCGGATCCGCTCACCCAGATGGCGGTCGCATTGGCGGCCTACGCCGCCTATGCCGTCAACGCGACGCAGTTCCTGCTCAAGCTCCGGGCGGCGCGCCGGATGGAGGCGCCGGCATGACCGACCGCTTCGCGCCTCCCGCCACCGCCGGCTGCCGCACCGCCCCCGTTCTGAAGGAGCGCGGCCAGCACGAGGTGTTCTGCGGGCTGACCGGGATCATCTGGCTTCACCGCAAGATGCAGGACGCGTTCTTCCTCGTGGTCGGCAGCCGCACCTGCGCGCATCTTCTGCAATCCGCCGCCGGGGTCATGATCTTCGCCGAGCCGCGCTTCGCCACCGCCATTCTCGAAGAGACCGACCTCGCCGGCCTCGCCGACGCGCAGGACGAGCTCGACCGGGTGGCGAGCGAGCTTCTCGCCCGCCGCCCGGACATCCGCCAGCTCTTCCTCGTGGGATCCTGCCCGTCCGAGGTCATCAAGCTCGACCTCGCCAAGGCCGCAGAGAGATTGTCGGCGGCACACGCCCCGAACGTCCGGGTGCTGAACTATTCCGGCAGCGGCATCGAGACGACCTTCACCCAAGGCGAGGACGCCTGTCTCGCCGCGATGGTCCCGAGCCTTCCCGAAGCCACGGCCGAGGAACTGCTGATCGTCGGCGCACTGCCGGACGTGGTCGAGGCGCAGGCTTTGGACCTTCTGGAGCGCATCGGGGTCGGCCCGGTGCGCGTGCTGCCGGCTCCGCGCGCCTCTGACCAGTTCGGCGTTGGCCCGGGAACGCGGATCGCGCTCGTCCAGCCCTTCCTCGGCGACACGCTTGCCGCACTCGAGCGCCGCGGCGCCTGCCACATCGCGGCGCCTCTGCCGTTCGGCGAGGAGGGCACGACCCTCTGGCTCAAGGCGATCGCGGCCGAGTTCGGCATCGCACCGTCGGTCGTGGACACGGTGACCGAGGCGCCGCGCGCCCGCGCTCGCAAGGCTGTCGCCCAGGCTGCGGACATCCTGCGCGGCAAGCGCATCTTCCTCTTCCCCGACAGCCAGCTCGAGATCCCGCTCGCGCGCTTCCTGACCCGCGAATGCGGAATGGAGGCGGTCGAGATCGGCACGCCCTTCCTGCACCGCCGCATCATGGCGCCCGAGCTCGACCTCCTCGCGGAAGGTCCCGTGATTTCCGAGGGGCAGGACGTGGACAAACAGCTCGCTCGCCTGCGCGCGGCGCGGCCCGACCTGACGGTCTGCGGCCTCGGTCTCGCCAACCCGCTCGAAGCCGAGGGCCTGACCACGAAGTGGGCGATCGAACTCGTCTTCACCCCGGTGCATTTCTACGAACAGGCGGGCGATCTCGCCGGCCTCTTCTCCCGCCCGCTCCGCCGCCGCGACACGCTGAAAGTGGGGCCGCATGATGCCGCTCTCGCTTCTTCTTGACGGAAATATCCCGGGGGTCCGGGGGCAGAGCCCCCGGCGCGCGCCATGAAGCTCTCGGTCTGGACATACGAGGGTCCGCCCCATGTGGGTGCGATGCGCGTCGCGACCGCGATGACGGGCCTGCATTACGTCCTGCACGCGCCGCAGGGGGATACCTACGCCGATCTCCTCTTCACCATGATCGAGCGCCGCAATCACCGCCCGCCGGTGACCTACACGACCTTCCAAGCGCGCGACCTCGGCTCGGATACCGCCGATCTCTTCCGCACCGCCTGCGAGGAGGCCTATGCCCGGTTCCGGCCGCAGGCGATGATCGTCGGGGCGTCCTGCACCGCAGAGCTCATCCAGGACGATCCCGGCGGCATGGCCGCGACGATCGGCCTGCCGGTGCCGGTCATCCCGCTCGAGTTGCCGTCCTACCAGCGCAAGGAAAACTTCGGCGCGGACGAGACCCTCTACCAGATTATCCGCACCCTCGCGAAACCCTGCGAGCGGACAGAGGCCCCGACCGTCAACCTGATCGGGCCGACCGCGCTCGGCTTCCGTCACCGCGACGACATCACCGAAGTGACGCGGCTCCTGTCGGAGATGGGCGTGGCGGTGAATGTCTGCGCGCCTTACGGGGCGAGCCCGGAGGATATCACCCGCCTCGGTGCGGCGCATCTCAACGTCCTCATGTATCCAGAGACGGGCGAGAGCGCCTGCCGCTGGATGGAGTGCGAGCTCGGCCTTCCCTTCACCAGGGTCGTCCCCATCGGCGCGGGCGCGACGCGCGATTTCGTGGCCGAAGTGGCGCAGCATCTCGATGTGGAACCCCGCCTCGACGAGGAAAGACTGCGGCTGCCATGGTATTCGGTGTCGGTCGACAGCACCTACCTGACCGGCAAGCGGGTCTTCGTCTTCGGGGACGGCACCCACGTCGCGGCCATGGCGCGTGTCGCCCGCGACGAGATGGGCTTCGAGGTCGTGGGTCTCGGCTGCTACAACCGCGAGATGGCGCGACCCATCCGTGTGCTCGCCAAGGATTACGGCGTGACCGCGCTGATCACCGACGATTACCTCGAGGTGGAGGCGGCGATCGAGGCCGCGTCTCCCGAGCTCATCCTCGGCACGCAGATGGAGCGCCATATCGGCAAGCGCCTCGGCATCCCCTGCGCGGTGATCTCGGCGCCGGTGCACGTCCAGGACTTCCCCGCCCGCTACGCCCCCGTCATGGGCATCGAGGGCGCGAACGTGCTCTTCGACACCCTGGTGCATCCGCTCGTGATGGGACTCGAGGAGCATCTTCTGACGATGTTCCGCGAGGATTTCGAGTTCCACGACGCCGCCGGCCCTTCGCATCACGGCACGGCGAATGCGTCGCCTGAGGAGGGGGGCTCCGCCCCCCAGACCCCCCGGGATATTTCCGTCAAGAAGAGGGACAACGTCGGCGCTGCGGTGGAAGTCGTCTGGCTGCCTGCGGCCGAGCAGGAGTTGAAGAAGATCCCGTTCTTCGTGCGCGGCAAGGCGCGGCGGAACACCGAGGCTTTCGCCGCTTCGCGCGGCGAGACCGAGATCGGCGTCGAGACCCTCTACGAGGCGAAGGCCCATTATGCGCGGTGATTGGGATATCCCCCAGGGCCCCGCGCCCTACGAGGTGGTGATCCTCACCCTCGATGCGCATGCCGCCGGGCCGGTGGAGCGCGCGCAGGTGGAGCTTTCGCGCGATTTTCCTGGTCTGCGGGTAAGCTGCTTCTCGGCGGCCGAATGGGGTGAGGCGCCCGAGGCGCTCAGCGCGGCGAAAGCGGCGATCGCGCGGGCGGACATAATCGTCGTCTCGCTGCTCTTCCTTGAAGACCACGTGCAAGCGATCCTGCCCGATCTTGCGGCGCGGCGGGCTGATGCCGACGCGCTGGTGGCGATGATCGCCGATGCACAGATCGTCAAGCTGACGCGTATGGGATCGCTCGACATGGGCGTGCCGCAAAGCGGCATGGGCGCACTGATGAAGCGTCTCCGAGGCTCGTCGAAGCCCTCCACGGAAAGCGGCGCGCGCAAGATGCAGATGCTGCGGCGGCTGCCGCGCATCCTGCGCTTCATCCCCGGCAAGGCGCAGGATCTGCGGGCCTGGTTCCTCTGCATGCAATACTGGCTCGGGGGCTCGGACGAGAACGTCGCGGCGCTCATCCGCTTCCTGCTGTCGCGCTATTCGGGCCGCGAAGAGTTTCGCGGAGCCCGCGCGCCCGAGCCGGTCGAATATCCCGATTGCGGCGTCTACCACCCGGATCTGCCGGGCCGGATCGGAAGGGATGCGGACGCATTGCCGCGGCCCGATGCGCCGGTCGCGACCGTCGGGCTGCTGATGATGCGCTCCTACGTGCTCTCGGGAGATACCGCGCATTACGACGGGGTCATCCGCGCCTTCGAGGCGCGCGGCATCCGGGTCATTCCGGCTTTCTCCGGCGGGCTCGACGGTCGGCCCGCGGTCGCGACCTATTTCCGCGATGCACGCGGCGCGAGCATCGACGCTCTGGTATCGCTCACGGGGTTCAGCCTCGTCGGAGGCCCTGCCTACAACGACAACGACGCGGCGATCGAGGTGTTGCAGGGGCTCGACATTCCCTACATCGCCGCGCATCCGCTCGAGTTTCAGACGCTCGGGCAATGGGCGGAGAGCCGTCAGGGCCTCGGACCGATCGAGACCACCATGCTGATCGCGCTGCCCGAGCTTGACGGCGCGACGCGGCCGCACGTCTTTGCAGGCCGGCACGGCGAGGAGGGATGTTCCGGGTGCAAGCGCGCCTGCACGGGCGCGGGCGGCAAGGCGATGGCGCCCTGCACGGAGCGGATCGACGCGCTCGTCGCGCGGACCGAGAAGGCGGCGCGCCTGCGCCGGAGCGACGCCGCCGAGCGGCGCGTGGGAATCGTGCTTTTCGGCTTTCCGCCGAATGCCGGGGCGGCCGGAACCGCCGCTTACCTGTCGGTCTGGGAGAGCCTCTACCATACGCTCCACCGGATGGCGGCGGAGGGCTACGACCTCGATCCGCCAGAGAGCGTCGAGGCTCTGCGCGCGGCGCTTCTCGAGGGCACCGCCCAGCAATACGGGCAGGACGCGAACGTCGCGGCGCGCGTAAGCGCCGACGACATGGTGCGCGGCACGCCGTGGCTGTCCGAGGTCGAGGCTGTCTGGGGGCCGGCGCCCGGCCGGATCCAGTCGGACGGCGGGGGCGTCTTCGTCCTCGGGGCGCAGTTTGGGAAGGTCTTCGTGGGGCTCCAGCCGGGCTTCGGCTGGGAGGGCGATCCGATGCGCCTTCTCTTCGAGAGCGGGTTCGCGCCGAGCCATGCCTTCGTCCAGTTCTACCTCTGGCTCAAGAACGGCTTCCGCGCCGATGCCATTCTGCATTTCGGCATGCACGGCGCGCTCGAATTCATGCCGGGCAAGCAGGCGGGCGCGGGACCCGGCGACTGGCCCGACCGGCTCATCGGCGACATGCCGAACGTCTATCTCTACGCCGCGAACAACCCCTCGGAGGCGACGCTGGCGAAGCGCCGCTCGGGCGCGGTGACGGTCACCCATCTGACGCCACCGCTGAATGCGGCGGGGCTCTACAAGGGTCTGCTCGAACTCAAGGAGTCCCTGACCCGCTGGCGCGAGATGGCACCCGGCGACACCCGGGCGTCGGAGCTTGCCGACCTGATCGCGGCCCAGGCCGGGGCGGTCGATCTCGTAGGTGACCCCGAAACGCTCTGGTCCCGGCTTCTCGAGACCGAAGAGGCGCTCATCCCGGACGGGCTGCACGTGGTCGGCGCGCCGATGAGCGATGCCGCCCGGGAGAGCTATCTCGCCTTTGCGCCGGACGCCCGGACGCGCGAGCGGATGGAAGCGGCGCTCGACAGCGGGTCGGAACTCGACGGCCTTATGCGCGCGCTTGCCGGGCGGTTCGTCGCGCCGGTGCCGGGCGGCGACGTGATGCGCAGTCCGGAGATCCTGCCGACCGGGCGCAACATCCACGCCTTCGATCCGTTCCGCATGCCGACCGTCTTTGCGATGGAGGAGGGGCGGAAGCAGGCGGAGCTGCTGCTCGAGACCCACGGCACGGTGCCGCGGTCTGTGGCGCTGGTGCTCTGGGGGTCGGACAACATCAAGACCGACGGGGCGCCGCTTGCGCAGGCGCTAGCGCTGATCGGCGCCGAGCCGCGCTTCGATGCCTTCGGGCGGCTCGCGGGCGCCGATCTCGTGCCGCTCGAGACGCTCGGTCGTCCGCGGGTGGACGTCGTCATGACGCTCTCGGGCATCTTCCGGGATCTGCTGCCACTGCAGACGCGCATGCTGGCAGAAGCGGCACTGAAGGCCGCGCAGGCGGATGAGCCCGAGGACATGAACCCGGTTCGGGCGCATGCCCTGGCGCATATGGCCGAGACAGCCTGCGGGATCGAGGAGGCCGCCTTGCGGGTCTTCTCGAATGCGGAAGGGGCCTACGGGTCGAACGTGAACGGGCTGGTGGAAAGCTCCGCCTTCGGGGACGAGGACGAACTCGCCGACGCCTACGAGACGCGCAAGAGCTTCGCCTACGGCATGAATGGCAAGGCTGCGCCCAACCCCGCGCTGCTGACGCGGATGCTGTCGGGGGTGGAGGTCGCCTATCAGAACCTCGAGAGCGTCGAGCTCGGTGTCACGACGGTCGACCATTATTTCGACACGCTCGGCGGGATCTCCCGCGCGGTGCGGCGGGCGCGGGGGCAGGAGGCCTCGGTCTACATCTCGGACACGACGCGCGGCGCCGGAAAGGTGCGCACTCTGACCGAGCAGGTGGCGCTCGAGACGCGGTCGCGCTCGCTCAACCCGAAATGGTTCGAGGGCATGCTCAAGCACGGCTCCGAAGGCGTGCGCCAGATCGAGGCGCAGGTGACGAACACGCTCGGCTGGTCGGCCACCACGGGATCGGTGGAGCCCTGGGTCTACCAGCGGCTGTCGGAGACCTTCGTGCTCGACGAGGCGATGCGCACGCGGCTCGCGGAGCTGAACCCGGTCGCCTCGAGCCGCATGGCGAACCGCCTGCTCGAGGCGTCGGACCGCTCCTACTGGCAGCCGGATGCCGCGACGCTCGATGCGCTGCGGGATGCGGCGGACGCGCTCGAGGACCGGATGGAAGGGGTGGCGGCAGAATGAGCGGGTATCGCGATATCAGCCAGGCCGGCGCGACCGGGAGCCATCGCCGGACCGGGGCTCTGCCCCGGACCCCGGAGTATTTTTACCAAGAAGAAGCGGGGGCGATCCGCCCTGCGCGGAAGGGGGAGCTATGAGTCCGCTCGACCACAAGCAGCCGCCTGCAGGGCGTGCCGCCATGCGAGAAGCGGCGGGGCTCGAGGCCCGCGGCCTATCGCGGCCGCCGGTCCTGAAGGGCCAGGACGGCGAAGGCTCGGTCCAGGTGCACCAGGACGAGAGCATGAAGATCGAGGGGGCGCAGGTCTTCTCGGTCTACGGAAAGGGCGGGATCGGCAAGTCGACCACCTCGTCGAACCTGTCGGCAGCCTTCGCCAGTATGGGCAAGAGGGTGCTTCAGATCGGGTGCGATCCGAAACACGATTCGACCTTCACGCTGACCGGGCGGCTGCAGCCGACGGTGATCGACATTCTCAAGGACGTCGATTTCCACGCCGAGGAGCTGCGGCCCGAGGATTTCGTCACGGAAGGCTGGGGCGGCGTGCAATGCATCGAGGCGGGCGGCCCGCCCGCGGGCACCGGCTGCGGCGGCTACGTGGTGGGCCAGACGGTGAAGCTCCTGAAGCAGCATCACCTGCTCGAGAACACCGACGTGGTGATCTTCGACGTGCTCGGCGACGTTGTGTGCGGGGGCTTCGCAGCGCCGCTGCAGCACGCGGACCGGGCGGTGATCGTGACCGCGAACGATTTCGACTCGATCTATGCGATGAACCGCATCATCGCCGCGGTGCAGGCCAAGTCGAACAACTACAAGGTGCGGCTCGCGGGTTGCGTCGCGAACCGCTCCAAGGACACCGACGAGGTCGACCGGTTCTGCGACGTCGTCGGCTTCCGGCGGCTGGCGCATATGCCGGACTACGACGCGATCAGGCGCTCGCGGCTGAAGAAGCGCACGCTCTTCGAGATGGAGGACGATCCGGACGTGCTGGCGGCACGAGCCGAATACGTCGCGCTGGCGAGGACGCTTCTGGCCGGCACAGAGCCGCTGGCGCCTGAGCCGCTGCCCGATCGCGAGATCTTCGAGCTGCTGGGATTCGACTGATGAGCTACGAAGCCACCCGTTCCCGCGTCGAGGACTACTTCGACCGCACCGCGACCGAGACCTGGGCGCGGCTCACCTCGGACGCGCCGGTGAGCCGGATCCGGGCGACCGTCCGCGCCGGGCGCGACGCGATGCGCGAGCGGCTGCTGGCGGCGTTGCCGGGCGATCTGGTGGGCGCGCGGGTGCTCGATGCCGGATGCGGCGCGGGTCAGATGAGCCAGGCGCTGGCAGAGCGGGGCGCGGAAGTGGTGGCGGTGGATCTCTCGCCGCAGCTCGTGTCGGTGGCCGAGGCGCGCATGCCGGAGGCGCTGACGGCGCGCGTCACCTTCGCCGCGGGCGACATGACAGATCCCGCGCTTGGCCGCTTCGATCACGTGATCGCCATGGACAGCCTGATCTACTACCGCGAGGGCGACATCGCGGCGCGGCTCCACAGCCTCATGCAGCACACGCGCCGCAGTGCCGTCTTCACCGTCGCGCCGAGGACGCGCGCGCTGATGGCGATGTGGTACGCGGGCAAGCTCTTCCCGCGCTCGGACCGCTCGCCTGTCATGGTGCCGCACGTGCCGGAGCGGCTCGCCGCGGTGCTCGGCGGCGAGGTCCGGGATCTCGGGCGGGTCACCTCGGGCTTCTACATCTCGCACGCGTTGGAGCTGCGGGGGTGAGCGGCCTCACCCGCATATCGAGGCGGCTCCTGCCGTTCGCGGATGCCGGCTCCGACGCGCTTCCGCTGCGCGAACTGCTGCGGCTGTCGCTCTTTCAGGTCTCGGTCGGCATGGCGGCGGTGATGCTGCTCGGCACGCTCAACCGCGTGATGATCGTCGAGCTCTCGGTCCCGGCGGTGGTTGTCGCGGTGATGATCGCGCTGCCGGTGCTCGTCGCGCCGTTCCGGGCGCTGCTTGGGTTCCGGTCCGACACCCATCGCTCCGCCATCGGCTGGAAGCGGGTGCCCTACCTCTGGTTCGGCACGCTCTGGCAGATGGGCGGTCTTGCCGTGATGCCGATGGCGCTGCTCGTCCTTGGTGGCGACGTGGTGCACGAGGTGCCCTTCGCGGGCGAGGTCCTTGCGGCGCTCGCCTTCCTGATGACGGGGCTCGGGCTCCACATGACCCAGACGGCGGGGCTGGCGCTCGCCTCGGACCGCGCGAGCGAGGAGACGCGGCCGCGGGTCGTGGCGCTCCTCTACGTGATGTTCCTGATCGGCATGGGCGTCTCGGCGCTGCTAATAGGCTGGCTCCTACGCGACTTCACGCCGCTCACGCTCATCCGTGTGGTGCAGGGGGCGGCGGTCGCGACGGTCGTGCTCAACGTGATCGCGCTCTGGAAGCAGGAGCGGGTGCGCCCGATGAGCCGCGAGGAGCGCGAGGCGCCGCGGCCGCGCTTCGCCGAGGCCTGGGCGGACTTTGCCGCGGGCGGTACGGCGGGCCGGCTGCTGGTCGTGGTGTTCCTCGGAACCATGGCCTTCAACATGCAGGACGTGCTGCTCGAGCCTTACGGTGGCGAGATCCTCGGGCTCTCGGTGTCCTCGACCACGCTCCTGACGGCGATGTGGGCGGCCGGCGCGCTTGGCGGCTTCGCGCTCGCGGCCAAGGCGCTCGCTCGGCGCGCCAACGTCTATCGCATGGCGGCGACGGGCGTTCTCATCGGCGTGGTGGCGTTTTCGACCGTGATCTTCGCGGCGCCGATGCAGTCGCCGGCGCTCTTCTTTGCTGGCGCGGGGCTCATCGGGCTCGGCGGGGGCTACTTCGCCGTCTCGACGCTTACTGCCGCGATGACCATGCCCGAGAGCGGCATCGCCGGGCGGGGTCTCGCGCTCGGCGCCTGGGGCGCGGCGCAGGCGACGGCGGCGGGTCTCTCGACCGCGATCGGCGGTGGCGTGCGCGACTGGGTCAACGTCCACGCCATGGCCGGAGACCTCGGCGCGCCGCTGGCGACGCCCGCGACCGGCTATTCGGTCGTCTACCACACGGAAATCGGACTTCTCTTCATCACCCTCGTCGCACTCGGACCGCTCGTCACGCGAGCCGCCCGCGCGCCCGAGGACCGGTCGGATCGGGGCTTCGGCCTCGCCGACTTCCCCACCTGAACCCGGCCGAGGAGGACCAGGGCAATGATCAACGATTATCCATTCGGGAACCTGGATCTGGCGAGTCTCTCGCTCTGGATCTTCTTCATCTTCTTCGTCGGCCTCGTCATCTACCTGCAGCGTGAGAACCAGCGTGAGGGCTATCCGCTTGTCGACGAGGACGGCACCCGCGCTGATGCGGGCGGTATCTGGCCGGTGCCGTCGGACAAGGTGTTCCGGCTGCCGCACGGCAAGGGCGAGAAGGCCGTTCCGTCGGGCCAGAACATCGACCGGACGGACCTGGCCATGGAGGCGACGAACGCGGCGGGGGGCTTTCCCTTCGCGCCGACGGGCGATGCGATGCTGGCCGGCGTCGGCCCCGGGTCGTGGTGCCCCCGCGAGGACGCGCCCGAACTCGACGGGCATGGCCATCCCAAGATCGTGCCAATGGCGGCGGGCGGCTTCGCGTTCCGGGCCGGGTTCGATCCACGCGGCATGCCGGTCGTCTCGGGTGACGACGTCATCGTCGGCATGATCTCCGACATGTGGGTCGACGCGCCGGAGCAGCTTGTGCGCTATCTCGAGATCTCGCTCGAGCCCGAACACGGTGGGGGCAAGCGGCTCGTGCCCATGACCATGGCGCGGATCTGGCCGAGCCAGGTCCAGGTCCGCTCGATCTACGGCAAGCATTTCGCCGGGGTGCCGACCACCAAGGCGCCGGGCGAGGTCACCAAGCTCGAGGAAGAGAAGATCATGGCCTATTACGGTGGCGGTCTTCTCTATGCCGACGCCAAGCGCGAGATCCCGCGGCTCTGAGGACAATGGGGCCGCGGGCGCGCCAGCCACGCGCCGCGGCCCGACGAAGGGGAGGGAAAGACATGGATCACGACGATTTTGCAGTCGAGCCGATCAAGGGCCTGCCGGAGCTGCCGCCCGAGGGCGAGCAAATCCTCTGGCAGGGGCGCCCGGACGCCTGGGCGCTCAGCTGGCAGGCGCTGAGCCTGCCCTGGGTTGCCGGCTACTTCGCCCTTCTGGCGATCTGGCGGTTCGTGTCGCTGATGGATCTGGTCCCGCTGCGCGCTGCCGTGGGCTACGCCGTGCCGTTCCTCGTCCTCGGGGGGATCGTCCTGGCGCTGCTGATCGGCTTCGGCGTGATCCAGGCGCGCAGTTCCGTCTACACGGTCACCAACCGGCGCATCGCGCTGCGTGTCGGCGCTGCGCTGACGCTGACGCTCAACCTGCCCTATACCAAGATCGCCGCGGCCGACCTTGCCCACGGTCCTCGCGGCACCGGCACCATCGCGCTGCAGCTGAAGGGTGGGCCGCGGTTCGCCTATCTCACCCTCTGGCCGCATTGCCGGCCGTGGAAGATCGCATCGCCGCAACCCGCGCTGCGCTGCATCCCCGAGGCCGGGCGCGTCGCGGCGATGATCGCCGACGCCGCGCAGGCCCGGCTCACGACACCGCAGGTGGAGCGCGTCGCGCAAGCCGCCGCGGTTGCGGCGGAATGAGGGAGAGGCAGCGATGACCACCAACACCGATTTCCGCAAGCCGAGTGAAGAGCTGGTCCCGGTGCCGCTCGTGCGGGGGCTCGTCGCGCTAGTCGTGACCAGCCTCGCGATCACGAGCTTCGCCGTCTGGAGCGACCGCCCCCTCGAGGCGACGCCGCCGCAAAGTCCCGTCGTGGAGGAACGCATCCTGTTCCTGTCCGGCGATCTCAGCGGCGCGGCCCGGGTGATGGACGAAACCGGGACCGTCATCGCCGACCTCTCGCCCGAGGAGGGCGGGTTCGTGTCGGGCGTGTGGCGCGTGCTCGAGCGCAAGCGCACGAATGCAAGAGTTCCGCTCGACGGGCCGATCCGGCTCGTCGGCACCGAGAACGGCCGCGTGGCGATCCACGATCCGTCCACCGGCTGGAGCGCCGACCTCATGGGGTTCGGCGCGGACAACGCGGCGGCCTTCGCCACGCTGCTGCGATAACGCCCATAGGGAGGGAAGAACCATGGGATTACTGACAAAGGACATCGAACGGGCCCCGTGCACCGTCGAGATCAGCCACTGCTTCGAGAGCCTGCACGCGCATGTGCGCTTCAACAACGGGACCACGGTCTATCCGGGCGACGAGGTGAAGGTGCATGGCCCCGAGATCATGGCCCCGTTCGGCGAGGTCGTGAGCGAGGAGCGCGAGGCGACGATTTTCCGCGCGAGCGCGCTGGAGCGTCTCTGGACCCGCCTGACGGGCGATTTCGAGGTCATGGAGCTCTGCGAATTCTCCTTCTCGGACGAGGTGATGTCATGAACGTGCAGAACAGCGATCTCGCCGCAGACGCCCGCGCCCGCGCCTCGACCGCCGAGGAAGGGCTCGCCATCCAGGAAGAGCAGGCCAAGCTCGACAGCAAGTTCGCCACGGATGTGGCGATGCAGAACACGCTGCTGACGCCGCGCTTCTACACGACGGATTTCGACCAACTCGACGCGATCGACGTCAGCCCGGTGCGCCGGGACTGGGACGCGCTCATCGCCGAGATGGTCGCCGATCCCAATAAGGGCCACTTCAAGAAGACCGAGGACTGGGACCATGTCGACTGGGAGGGGATGGAGCCGCAGCTCAAGAAGGAGTTCATCGACTTCCTGATCTCCTCCTGCACCGCCGAGTTCTCGGGCTGCGTCCTTTACAAGGAGATGAAGCGGCGCGGGTCCAACAAGGACGTCACGCAGCTCTTCCAGCTGATGGCGCGGGACGAGGCGCGGCACGCGGGTTTCATCAACGACGCGCTGCGCGAGGCGGGCGTTGCGGTGAATCTCGGCTTCCTGACGCAGAAGAAGAAATACACCTTCTTCCGGCCAAAATTCATCTACTATGCGACCTACCTGTCGGAAAAGATCGGCTACGCCCGCTACATCACGATCTTCCGCCACCTGCAGGCCCACCCCGAGCACCGGTTCCACCCGATCTTCAAGTGGTTCGAGGAATGGTGCAACGACGAGTTCCGCCACGGCGAGGCCTTCGCGCTCCTGATGAAGACCGACCCCAAGCTGACCTCGGGCGTCAATGTCTGGTGGATCAAGTTCTTCCTGACGGCGGTATTCGCGACGATGTACGTGCGCGACCACCAGCGGCCGGCCTTTCACAAGGCGCTCGGGGTCGATCCCGACTGGTACGGGCACGAGGTCTTCCGCAAGACGAGCATCCTCTCCGAGCAGATCTTCCCGATCACGCTCGACATCGACCACCCGGCCTGGCAGCCGACGCTCGAGGGGCTGAGCCGCGCCAACGTCGCGATCGCCAAGGGCAAGAAAGAGGGCGGGGTCGCGGGACGGCTCAGATCCTGGTCCAACCAGGCCAAGGCGGCTTGGTGCTTTGCCCGGCTCTACACGATCCCGGCGCATCGGCACGAGCTGCCCGAGAGCACACGGCTGGAGCCGGCCTACTGATGGTGGTCCGGGCACATATCGAGGCCAAGGCTGGGGGCTCTGCCCCCAGACCCCCGGGATATTTCCGTCAAGAAGAAGCGGGGGAGATGCGGTGAACGACGCGTCCTGGATCGCCGCGCTTTTTGCGCTCTTCGCCTGGTGGTTCTCCACCGGGGCGATCCTGCTCGTCGTGCGCCGCGCGGACCGGGCCGGGACCGGGGCGCGGGCTACGATGCTCGCGGTGCCGATGCTCGTGTTCGGGCTCTGGGGGCTTTGGGCCTCGGCAGGCGATCCGGGCATCACCGGCATCTATCTCGCGTTCCTCTCCGCTCTCGCGGTCTGGGGCTGGATCGAGATGGCGTTCCTCACCGGCACGATCACTGGGCCGAACGCGCATGTCTGCCCCCGGCACCTGCCGGAATGGGAGCGGTTCATCCGCGCCTGGGGGGTGCTCGCCTATCACGAGATGCTGCTCGCCGGCACGCTGCTGGCGCTGTGGGTCCTGACCGAGCACGCCGCCAACGCCTTCGGTTTCTACACCTTCGCGCTTCTGTTCTTCGCGCGGGTCTCGGCGAAACTGAACCTCTTTCTCGGCGTGCCGCGGATCAACACCGAGTTCATGCCTGCGGCGCTTGCCCACGTGCCGAGCCATTTCCGCAAGACCAGCGTCAACTGGCTGTTCCCGATCTCGGTCACCGCGCTCGCTTCCGCCTGCGCGGTGTGGCTGACGCTTCTCTTCACCGCGGCCGATCCGGCGGCCGCCGCGGGCTTCGCGCTTCTGGCCGCGATGACCGCACTCGCCCTCCTCGAGCACTGGTTCATGGTTCTGCCGCTGCCCGACGAGAAACTCTGGCGCTGGATGTTGCCCGCGCCCAACACCACCACGACGACGGGGGAGGACGCTCATGGATTATGACGCCATGTTCAAAGGCGCTCTGGAGGCACTGAAGAAAGAAGGCAATTACCGCATTTTCGCGGAGCTCGAACGCGAGGCGGGCGCCTTCCCGAAGGCCATCAGCCACGCCGCCGCCACCCCCGAGGAGGTGACGGTCTGGTGCTCGAACGATTATCTCGGCATGGGTCAGCACCCCGCCGTGATCGACGCGATGTGCGAGACCGCGCGGGCCTGCGGCACCGGCGCCGGCGGCACCCGCAACATCTCCGGCAACACGCACCAGCATGCGCTGCTAGAGGCCGAGCTTGCGGATCTGCACGGCAAGGAGCGGGCTCTGCTCTTTACCTCCGGCTACGTGTCGAACTGGGCGGCGCTCTCGACGCTCGGATCGAGGCTGCCGAATGCGGTGATCCTCTCGGACGAGAAGAACCACGCCTCCATGATCGAGGGCATCCGTCATTCCCGTGCAGGCAAGGTGATCTGGCGGCACAACGACCCCGAGGATCTCGACGCCAAGCTGTCGGACCTTCCGAAGGAGGCGACGCCCATCGTCGCTTTCGAGAGTGTCTATTCGATGGACGGAGACATCTGCCCGATGGAGGAGATCGTCGAGGTCGCGGAGAAGCACGGCGCGATGACCTATCTCGACGAGGTGCACGCGGTCGGCATGTACGGGCCCCGCGGTGGCGGCGTCTCCGAAGAACGCGGTCTCGCGGACCGGATCACGCTGATCGAGGGCACGCTCGGCAAGGCCTTCGGCGTCGTCGGCGGCTACATCACCGGATCGGAGGCGCTGTGCGATTTCATCCGGTCCTTCGCCTCCGGCTTCATCTTCACGACGGCTCTGCCGCCGGCCGTGGCCGCGGCGGCTCAGGTGTCGGTCGCGCATCTCAAGCGCAGCGAGATGGAGCGGATGCGCCAGCGTGCGCAGGTGAAGAAACTGCGGGCCCGGCTCGACGCGATGGGCATCCCGCATCTTCCGAACGACAGCCACATCATCCCGGTGATGATCCAGGATCCGGTGAAGTGCCGGATGCTGGCGGATATCCTCATGCAGGATTTCGGGATCTACGTGCAGCCGATCAACTATCCGACCGTGCCGAAGGGCACCGAACGGTTGCGCTTCACTCCCGGCCCGCTGCATTCGGACGACGATATCGATCATCTGGTGCGTGCCCTCGAAACGCTCTGGCGGCAATGCGCCCTGGCCCGGGCGGTGGCCTGAGGAGACACGGGATCTTGCGCGCCTTTACCTTTCCTTGGGCGCGCGGATACTTATCTCGGCGTGTGGGTCTTGTCCGGAGCGCGCCCGATGGTTCGTTTTCTTTGTGTTGCCCTCTGGGCCGTCGCCGCGCCGGCAATGGCGCAGGACGTCGCGCGCGGCGAGGCGCTCTTTTCCAATTGTACGGCGTGCCACCGCATCGTGGCACCGGACGGCACGGTCCTGCGCGGCGGTGGGCTTGCCGGCCCGAACCTCTATGGCGCGGCCGGCGGACGGGCCGGAGCCCAGCCCGGCTTCAACTATTCGCGCTGGCTGACCCGGCTCGGGGAGCAGGGGGTGACGTGGACCCCCGACGACTTCGCCGCCTATATCGAGAACCCGACGCAATACACAAAGAACGTCCTCGGCGACCCCGCGGCCCGCGCGCGCATGGCTTTCCGACAGAGCACAGGCGCCGCGGATATCTGGGCCTATCTCGACGCTCTCGGGCGGTAGCGCCCCGTCGCGCCGCCCCCCCCACGGCGAATTGAACACGGGGATTTGGCGCCGAATGGCGGGGCTCTACCTTGCCTGCGAAGACGACAGGAGAGGAAAGACCAGATGATCCAGACCCGCCGCGCCTTCCTTGCCACCACCGGGGCCGCCGCCGGCGCCCTGACCGTCCTGCCTTACGCAACCATGGCCCAGGCGAACATGTCGAACACGTTCCAGACCGACGAGGGTGAGATCACGGTTCACCCGGTGAGCCATGCGTCCTTCGTCATGGAGACACCGAAGGGGGTCATCTATGTCGATCCCGTCGGCGGCGCCGAGGCCTATTCGGATCTGCCCGCCCCGGACCTCATTCTCATCACGCACGAACACGGCGATCACTACGAGGCGGATACGCTCTCCGCGCTCGTGGGCGAGGGGGTTCACCTCGTGACCAACCCCGCGGTGGGCGACATGCTGCCCGAGGATCTCGCGGGCATGTCCGAGCAGATCGGCAACGGCGAGAGCACAGAATGGGAAGGTCTCTCCATCGAGGCGATCCCGGCCTACAACACCACCGAAGAGCGTCAGAACGTCCATCCCGAGGGGCGCGACAACGGCTACATCCTCGGCTTCGCTGGCTTCCGCGTCTACATTTCCGGCGACACCGAGGTGACCCCGGACATGCAGGCGCTCGAGGACATCGACCTCGCCTTCGTCTGCATGAACCTGCCGTTCACCATGTCGGCGGAGCAGGCGGCCGAAGGGGTGAACGCGTTCAACCCGACCTACGTCTATCCCTACCATTACCGCGGCCGCGACGGCGGCACTCAGGATCCGCAGGCCTTCGCGGAGATGGTGGAGACGGCCGAGGTCATGATGCCCGACTGGTATCCCGCCAACGACGAGCTCTGATCCGCGCGATGGAGCGGGCGGCCCCCGGCTGCCCGCATCACATCACCGCCGAGAGCCGTCTGTAGCTCATCGAGACGTGCGCCCGGCGGATCATGCCGACTGCGGCCATATCGCCCGCTTCGAGCGCGGTCGCGACCTGGCGGATCTCTTCGCGGAAGGCCGCGATCTCGGCGTTGAGGTCGAGCCGTCCGATGGCCTGCAGCCAGATGCGGGTTGTGCGGAAATGGAGCCGTTCCGACACTTCGGCGAGGGCCTCGTTGCCGATCAGCCCTTGCGTGAAGGCGAACCAGTCCATGTTGAACCGGGCGAAGGCCCGTCTGTCCGGAGCTTCGGCCAGCATCTCGCAGGAGTGGATGAACCGCCGCACTTCGGCGATCGTCGCGCTCGTCACCGGCGCCGGGGTCAGGGTGCCCGACAGCTGCGCCAGCTCCTCGCGCAAGGCATAGACCTGCCCCATCTCGCGCGCGTCGACATCGGTGACGATGGTTCCGACCCCGTGCCGCGCCTCGACGAGGCCTTCGTCCGCGAGCCGTCCCAGCACCCGCCGCAGCGGGGTGCGGGAGACCCCGAATTCGGCGGCAAGCGCCTCCTCCCCGAGCTTTTCGCCGGGGGGATAATCGAGCATGCAGATGCGGTTTCGCAGCTCGTGATAGAGCCGCTCGTGCCGCGTCTCCGCGCTCATGCGGCGAGGTTGCGCCGCAATCCCTCGAGCATGGTCAGACATTCCGCCAGCTGCTGTCGCGATACGTATTCGTCGGGCTTGTGCGCCTGGGCGATGGAGCCCGGACCGCAGACCACGACCGACATGCCGAGCTCCTGGAAGAGCCCCGCCTCCGTGCCGAACGGCACGACGTCGGCCGAGTTGCCGCCCGTGAGCTGGGTGACCAGCGCGCGCGCCATGTTGTCGTCCATCGGTTCGAGCCCCACGACCTCGCCGATGGTCTCGACGGTGATGTCGGCCCAGGGCGTGACGGCGCGCATCGCGGGCAGGAGCTCGGTCTCGATCAGGTGCCGCAGCTGCTCCTTCACGAATTCCGCATCGCCGTACTGGACGGGCCGCATCTCCCATTCGACCTCGGCACGGCCGGGGATGACGTTATGCGCGACGCCCCCCGCGAGCTTGCCGATGTTCACGGTCGTCCATGGCGGATCGAAGCGCGATTCGCGCGGGGCCCGCAGCTTCAGTTCCTCGGCGAGTTCCATCAGCCGCGTAACGTAGCGGACGGCATAGGCGACCGCGTTGACCCCGCGGTCGGGATTGGAGCCGTGCCCCTCGAGCCCGTGGAACCGCGCGGTGTATTCGCAGCAGCCCTTGTGGCCCTCGATGATCCGCATCTCGGTCGGCTCGCCGACGATGGCGATGGCGGGCAGGGCCTCGCGCTCCTTGAGGAGCGGAACGAGGGATTGGGCCCCGAGGCATCCCACTTCCTCGTCATGGGTGAAACAGAAATGCACCGGACGCCGCAGATTGGTGGCGGCGTAATCCTCCGCCATGGCGACGGCGGCGGCGATGAAGCCCTTCATGTCGCAGGTGCCGCGCCCCATCAGCAGATCGCCCCGTTCGGTCATCTGCCATGGATCGGTCGACCAGTCCTGATCGGCCACGGGAACAACGTCGGAATGGCCAGAGAGCAGCACGCCGCCGGCCATCTCGGGTCCGATCGTGCCCCAGAGATTGGCCTTCTGTCCGCTCTCGTCGCGGAATACCTCGACACGTGCCCCGGCGCTCTCGAGCCGGTCCGCCATGTGGTCGATCAGCGCCGCATTCGGGTCAGAGGATACGGTCGGATGCGCGATGAGGTCCGACAGGATGGCTTCGGTGCGCTCCAGCATCCTTACTCCTTCACGTACATCTTGCGGGGACGGTTGCAGAAGGTCTCGGCCGGGCCGTCGTCCTTGATCAGGATCGACTCGGTGATCTCTAGACCCCAGTCGGCCATCCAGAGGCCGGGCATGAAGTGGAACGTCATGCCGGGCTCGAGCACGGTCTCGTCCTCGGAGCGCAAAGAGATCGTTCGCTCGCCCCAGTCAGGCGGGTAGGACAGGCCGATCGGGTAGCCGCACCGCGCGCCGCGTTCGATGCCTGCCGATTCGAGCGGCGCCGCGAGGGCGTTAGCGATGTCGCAGGCCCGGTTGCCAGCGCGGGCGGCTTCGAGACCGGCTTCGAGGCCCTCGACGAGCGCGGCCTCGGCGCGGCGGAAGAGGTCGGACGGGGGGCCGAGGAAGATCGTCCGGCAGAACGGCGCGTGGTAACGCCGGTAGCAGCCCGAAATCTCGAAGAACGTCGCCTCGCCTTCCTTGAAGGGCTCGCCGTCCCAGGTGAGGTGGGGCGCCGCGGCGTCCGAGCCCGACGGGAGCAGCGGCACGATGGCGGGATAGTCGCCCCAGTGGCCGTCAAGGTTGGTGAGCGCATCCCGATAGACGTCGGCCACCACCTCGTTCTTCGGCACACCCGGCTCGACCCGCTCCACGAGGCCGTCGACAATCCGCTCCGAGATCCGGGCGGCGCGGCGCATGAAGACGAGTTCCTCCTCGGACTTGATGGCGCGCTGCCAGTTCACCAGAGCGGTCGCGTCGAGCAGGGTCGCGTCGGGAAGCTCCTGGGACAGGACCGCATGCGCCTTGGCCGAATAATAGTAATTGTCGAGCTCGACACCGATGCGCGCGCGTTCGAGGCCCATGCCGATGAGACGTTGGGCGAGGTCCTCCATCGGGTGACGCTCGGTCGACTGGACGTAATTGTCGGCATATCCGATGGCGCGGTCATCGCCCATCCAGACGGTCCGGACGGCGCCGTTGGCGTCCTGGTTGCGGCCCCACCAGATCGGGTCGGCGTCGGGCAGGACGATCACGCCCTGGTGCACGTAGAAGGACCAGCCGTCATACCCCGTCAGCCACGCCATGTTCGACGGGTCGGTCACGAACAACACTTCGAGGCCGGATCGTTCCATCGCGGTTCGCGTCTTCTCGAGCCGGCGGGTATATTCCGCTTCCGAGAATGGCAGGTCCTTGGCGAAGCGATGGTAGAGCATGTCGCACCTTTCCTGGCGGGGGGTCACTCCTCCGTCCTGCCCATTTGTGTACATCAGGGCGCGACGGAAAACGACATTAGGGGTCTATCCCCGTCATATGACCAATTTTTAAGCGATAAATCGGTTCCATGGCCGAGTGTGTTCGCAAGATGTGTACATCCTGACGTGGAGTGGCCGATTGACGCAAGGTCCCGTCGAGCGGATGGGACCTCGCTGCGGCGCCTCGATGATGCCGGGCGACGTACCGATTCGACTGATATCGGCATTTTCGATGGCAGTTTCGCCTGTGATCCTGCCGCATTTCTGGCCAGTTATCCCGTATCGGCGCGCCGTGATCGCGATTATCACTTGGACAGTTGCATCCTGTTTGGGCACGCGCTTTAGTCGGTCATCAGCAAGAGCGGAGAAAACTCCGCCAGACATAACGGGGAGCCAGGCCTTTGGCGCAAACGGCTGAGAACGACGCGTTCGTCGCATTCGAACGCGTGCAAAAGAGTTATGATGGCGAGACGCTGGTCGTGAAGGACCTCAACCTCGCCATGCCCAAGGGCGAGTTCCTGACGATGCTCGGGCCGTCCGGGTCGGGCAAAACCACCTGCCTGATGATGCTCGCGGGCTTCGAGACCGCAACTCACGGTGAGATCAGGCTCGGCGGGCAATCGATCAACAACATCCCGCCGCACAAGCGCGGGATCGGCATGGTCTTCCAGAACTACGCGCTCTTTCCGCACATGACGGTCGCCGAGAACCTCTCGTTCCCCCTCGAGGTGCGGGGCATGGGCAAGGCCGAGCGCGAGAAGAAGGTCAAACGCGCGCTCGAGATGGTCCAGATGGGGCGGTTCGGGGGGCGACGTCCCGCGCAGCTTTCGGGCGGCCAGCAGCAGCGGATCGCGCTCGCCCGCGCGCTCGTCTTCGAGGCCGAGCTGGTGCTCATGGATGAGCCGCTCGGCGCGCTCGACAAGCAGCTCCGCGAGCACATGCAGTTCGAGATCAAGCGCATCGCGGACGACCTCGGGATCACTGTGGTCTACGTGACCCACGACCAGACCGAAGCGCTGACCATGTCGGACCGGGTCGCGGTCTTCGATGACGGCCGCATCCAGCAGCTGGCTCCGCCGGACGAGCTCTACGAGGCGCCGAAGAACAGCTTCGTGGCGCAGTTCATCGGCGAGAACAACACGCTCGAGGGCCGCATCGAGGAGATCGGCGGCAACCGCTGCACCGTTCGGCTCGATACCGGTGACATCATCGACGCCAACCCGGTCAACGTGAAGAACAAGGGCGACCGGACGCGGGTGTCGATCCGCCCCGAGCGGGTGGAGTTCAATCCCGATCTCGGGCCCGAGGCGCACACGCTCAAGGCCGAGGTGAAGGAATTCATCTACATGGGGGACGTCTTCCGCACGCGGCTGTCGGTGGCGGGGAACGACGACTTCATCGTGAAGACGCGCAACCGCGCCGACCAGCATCGCTTCTCTCCGGGAGAGCGGATCACGATCGGCTGGCTGCCCGAAGATTGCCGCGCGCTCGACGCCTCCTGAGCCGCGCAGAGATCGACCATGCGCGGCGCCTTTTCGCGCCGCGCATATTTGGCGAAGTCGGGGTCCGACGATCCGACCCGTGGTCCGGGCCCGACACGACAACGGGAAACTGACAGGGAGACAAAGATGAAAATGACGAAAACGCTTCTGGCCACCACCGCGCTGACCGTTGCCGGCGGCGCCGTGGCGGCGCAGGACATGGTCGACAGCATGACGCTGGTGAGCTGGGGTGGCGCCTACCAGGCGAGCCAGGTCAGCGCCTATACCGATCCGTATGTCGAGATGCACCCCGAGGTCTCGATCACCTGGGACGAGAGCTCGCCCGAGGCGGTCGCCAAGCTGCGCGCGATGGCCGAGGCCAACAATATCACCTGGGACCTCGTCGACGTCACCGCGGCAGACGCCATGCGTCTCTGCGACGAGGGCCTCGCCATGGAGGTCGACCACGACGAGATCCTCGCCCCGGCCCCCGACGGCACCGAGGCATCGGACGATTTCGGCGACATGATCGTGTCGGACTGCTTCATCCCGCAGATCGCCTATTCGATCACTAACGCCTACCGCACCGATGTCGAGGAGTGGAACGGCGAGACGCCGTCGGATATCTGCGCGCTCTTCGACACCGAGAAATTCCCCGGCACCCGGACGCTCGAGCGCCGGCCGATCAACAACATGGAATGGGCCCTCATCTGCGACGGCGTTCCGTTCGAGGAGGTCTACGATACTCTCGAGACCGAGGAAGGCCAGGACCAGGCGCTCGCCAAGCTCGACACGATCCGCGACCAGACGATCTGGTGGACCTCCGCCGCCGAGAGCATCCAGGCGCTCGCGGACGGCGAGGCGGTGATCGGCTCGTCCTATAACGGCCGCTTCTTCTCGGCGATCGCCGAGCAGGACCAGCCGCTCGAGATGCTGTGGGACGCGCAGGTCTACGACATCGACGGCTGGGTGATCCCCGAGGGGCTGCCCGAGGACCGTCTGAACCGCGTGCTCGACTTCCTCTACTTCGCGACGGACACGCAGCGCCTCGCGGACCAGGCGAAGTACATCTCCTACGGCCCGGCGCGGCAGAGCTCGGCACCGCTCGTCTCGACCCATGCCGAGCTCGGGATCGAGATGGCCCCGCACATGCCGACGAACCCCGAGAACAGCGCCAACTCCTTCGTGCAGAACTACGAATGGTGGGCCGACTACCGCGACGACATCGACGCGAAGTTCCAGTCCTGGCTGGCGCAGTGATCTGACGGGCGGGCCCGGAAGCTCGCCCGAACAAACCGAAGGGGCAGGGCGGCGCACCGCCCGCCCCGCCTTCAACCAGACGACGCGCCGGGCAAACGGCGCGCGCAGGACCGACAGGGAACGGGCCCATGCCGAAGGGCTACATCATCGCCCACATTTCCGTCCGCGATCCGGACGGGTACCGCGAGTACGTAGAGAAGGACACGCCGATCCTCGAGGGGCTGGGCGGTCGCTTCGTCGTGCGTGGCGGCCGCGGGCAGGTGGTCGAGGGCGAGAGCCACGACCGCCACGTGGTGGTCGAGTTCCCGAGCTACGATGCGGCGCTCGCCGCCTACAATGACAAGGCATATCAGGAGGTCGCCGAGATCCGGCGGCGCACGGCGGATGCCGTGATCCTGGTGGTCGAGGGGACCTGAGAGATGAGTGACGCCACCGCCGATCCCAACAAGGTCGAGGCGCCGACGCCGGACGATCCTCTGGCGCAGGCCAAGGCGCTCGACAATCGCGACGCCTCGGGCCGGATGCTCGCCGCGGACGGAACGCCGCTGAAACGCCAGCTGGCGAAATCGCTCCGGGTCCAGAAGATCCGTGCGCTGATGCTGATCGCGCCGCTCCTGATCTTCGTACTGCTGACCTTCATCGCCCCGATCGCGGACATGCTGTTCCGCTCGGTCGAAAACCAGATCGTCTCCGAAACGCTTCCCGAAACGGTCGAGGCGCTCGAGGACTGGGATTACGAGAGCGGCGAGGCCCCCGGCGAGCCGGTCTACGATGCGCTCTACAACGACCTCTTCCTTGCGGCCGAATACAAGAACCACACCCGCCTCGGCACCCGCCTCAACTACGAGCTAACGGGCGTGTCGTCGCTCTTCCGGCAGGCGGGGCGCGACGTGGAGGATCGGGGCGAGGCGTACCTCGACCAGTTCGAGGAGTTGAACGATCAGTGGGAGGACGAGGTCGTCTGGGCCGAGCTCATGGGGTCGGACGAATGGCTCGAGGCGCAGCGCGCCTGGTCCGAGGACTCGGGCGATCGTCTGCCGAGGTTCCAACTCCGCGAAGGCGTCGCGGCGCTCCTGCCCGAGACCACGCGCAGCTTCCTCAACTTCGTTGAGTTCATCCGGACCGAGGACAGGGAGAGCCCGCTCGACGAGGAGCCGTGGAGCCGGGTCTATACCGCGCTTTACACCGACCTCATGAACAACGACGTCTCGGCCTATTCGGGACCGCATGCCGAGCTTCTGCAGGAGGCCGCCGCCGCCGTCCCGGACTTCGAGACGCAGACGACCAAGGAGTTCTTCCTGTCGGTCGACGACGATTGGGCCGATCCGGAGCTCTGGGGCACGATCCAGGCCTTCTCGCCCGACTACACCTCCGGCTACTTCCTGAGCGCGGTCGACATGCAGAAGACGCCCGAAGGCGCGGCGCTTCGCAACGAGGACGAGCGGATCTACGGGCTTCTCTTCAAGCGCACGATGTTCATGTCGCTCATGATCACCTTCAGCTGCATCCTGCTTGGCTATCCCATCGCCTACCTTCTGGCGAACCTGCCGGCGCGGACGGCAAACCTTCTGATGATCCTCGTGCTGCTGCCGTTCTGGACCTCGCTGCTGGTGCGGACGTCGGCCTGGAAGGTGATGCTGCAGCAGCAGGGCGTGATCAACGACGTGCTGGTCTGGCTCGGCCTCGTCGGGGACGGCAGCCGGCTCGTCATGATCAACAACCAGTTCGGCACGATCGTCGCGATGACGCATATTCTGCTGCCGTTCATGATCCTGCCGATGTACTCGGTGATGTCGACGATCCCGCCAACCTATGTCCGCGCGGCCAGATCGCTCGGCGCAACCAACATGACCGCCTTCCGGCGCGTCTACTTCCCGCAATCGGTGCCGGGCATCGGGGCGGGGTCGATCCTCGTCTTCATCCTTGCCATCGGCTACTACATCACGCCCGAGATCGTCGGCGGCACCACCGGCACGTTCATCTCGAACCGGATCGCCTACCACATCTCGTCCTCGCTCAACTGGGGTCTCGCGGCGGCGCTCGGCACCATCCTGCTGGCGGTCGTGCTGATCCTCTACTGGGCCTACGACCGGATCGTCGGCATCGACAACGTCAAGCTGGGGGGCTGAGCCATGACGACATCGGACGTGGTCATCACCGAAACGCGCACCATGCCCTACGGCTTCACCTGCGGCGTCGTCGGCGCGGCGGGAGCGTTCTTCGGTCTCTTCGTCGGCACCGCGCAGGGCTCCGGCCTCGCCGGCATCGTGATCGGGGCGCTCATCTGCGCGGGGCTCGCCTACGCGGCCATGGCCTATATGGGCACCGCGCAGGAGAGGACGTTCAAGTGGGGTGTGCTCGCGCTCTTCGCGCTGGCGGGGCTGCTGATCGGCTGGCTGCCCGGCCTCGTCGTCGGCACCCTTTTCGGCTGGTTCCTCGGCTGGTTCATCTACTGGATCGGCCGCTGCCGGTACCGCGCGAAGCTGCCGCCCTACCTCACCGGCGGGCAGGTGCTCTGGCATTATGCCTTCCGGATGATCTGCGGAGCGATCTTCGTCTTCCTGATCACGCCGATCCTCGTGGTGATGCCGCTCAGCTTCAACGCCGAGAACTTCTTCACCTTCACGCCCGAGATGCTGGCCTTCGATCCGGCGGGCTATTCGCTCAAGCATTACCGCGACTTCTTCCAGTCCTCCGAATGGCAGCAGGCGCTGAAGAACTCGCTGATCATCGCCCCGATCGCGACGCTGCTCGCGGTGACCTTCGGCACGCTTGCGGCGATCGGCCTCAGCCAGCCGCACGTGCCCGGACGGCAGGTGATCATGGCGATCCTGATCTCGCCGATGATCGTGCCGCTGATCATCTCGGCCGCGGGGATGTACTTCTTCTACTCGCGCGTCGGCCTGCAGGGCACCTATCTCGGCGTCATTCTCGCGCACGCGGCGCTCGGTATTCCCTTCGTCATCATCACGGTAACGGCAACGCTCGTCGGCTTCGACCGGTCGCTCACGCGGGCGGCAGCCAACATGGGCGCCAACCCGGTCACCACGTTTTTCCGCGTCCAGATGCCGCTCATCCTTCCGGGCGTGATCTCGGGCGGGCTCTTCGCCTTCATCACCTCCTTCGACGAGGTGGTGATCGTGCTCTTCGTGGGCTCCGCCAACCAGCAGACGCTGCCGTGGCAGATGTTCACCGGCCTCCGAGAGCAGATCTCGCCGACCATCCTTGCCGTCGCGACAATCCTTGTCGGCATCTCCATCGCGCTACTCTCGACGGTCGAGGTCCTGCGCCGCCGCAACGAGAGAATGAGAGGGATGAGCCCCGGCTGATGCTGAAGACGACGCTTGCCCGCATCGCCCACCCGGTCGAGAGGATCCTCGACCGGGTGTTTCTACGTCAGGCGCCGACGAACGTGGTGATCGATCCCTATCTCGGTTACGCGACCGAGGACGAGATCCTCTTGAGGGGGCGCGTCCTGACCTCCCTGCGCCGCACGACTCCGTCGCCGCAGGCCTCCTGGTGGGTCAATCTGCGACAGATGGCCGGGCTCTTCCTGACACGGGAGGTGGCCGAGCGCACGGTCTGCTGCGGGGACCACTCAGCGGTCACCGACGACGAGGGGTACTTCACCCTCCACGTCCCCCGCGGCGATGCCCGGCCAGGCTGGTTCTCGGCGGACGTCTCGGTCGATGGCGGCGATCCCGTGACGCTCGAGGCGCTGGTTGCCTCCTCCGCGGCGCCCTTCATGGTGATCTCGGACATCGACGACACCGTGCTGCACACAGGTGCCTATTCGCTCCTGCGCAACCTCTGGACGTCGCTGACCGGCAACGCGCTGACGCGCGAGATCTTCCCCGATGCGGTCGCGCTCATGAAGGGCTTTGAGGCTCTGGACGCGCCGATCTACTTCGTGTCGTCCTCGCCGTGGAACCTGCATTACTTCCTGCTCAGGATCTTCGACCGGCACGACCTGCCGAAAGGGCCCATGTTTCTGCGCGATCTCGGCATCTCGAAGACGCAGTTCATCTCGGGCACCCACGGCGATCACAAGGGCGCGGCGATCGATGCGCTTCTGGCTGCAAATCCCGCGCTGCCGGCGGTGCTGGTGGGTGATACCGGCCAGCACGACCCGAAGGTCTATCTCGCGGCCACCGAGCGACATCCGGGCCGCATTGCCCGCGTGATCCTGCGCGAACCCGGTAAGGGAGCGGACCGGCGGGACCTTGCCCGGATCGCACAGATGGAAACGCTCGGCGTGCGTGTCGATCACGGTCCGGACTACACCGACGTGTCACCCGAACTCGTGCGTCTTGCCTCCTGAGCGCCCCATATCACACGGCCCGATCACCGCAGTCCGGTTTCCTCGAGCATCCCCTGCCGCTTGGCCTCGTAGTAATAGCCGCGCGCGTACCAGCCGACCGCCTCGTCGTAGCTGTCCGAGAGGAGCCATGCTCCCCGCAGGTACTTCACCGCGTATCTGAGGTTGGTCTCCGCATCGAGGAGGTCGGAAGGCTGGCCGCGGAAGCCCATTCCCCGGGCGGTCGCGGGCAAGATCTGCATCAACCCGTAATAGGGGCCGTTGCGGGCGCCGGGACGGTGGGTGCTTTCGCGAACGATCACCTGATGTACCAGCGGGCGCGGCACGCCGTAGCCGTCGGCATACTTGTTGATGAGCTCCCGAAGCTCTGGCGTCTCGTTCGGATGCAGAGGGATCTGGCGCGGGGCGGCGGCGAAGCTCGCGGTTCCCGACGGTGCATTGATGCTGGCGGTGCCGCAGGCGGCAAGGCCCAGCGTGGCGACAAGGCAGAGCGTCGAAATCAGGCGCATGGGGCATTCCGGATCAGTTGGACCTGAAAAGCTCATAACCTCGGAGTTTCGATCTGTGGTCTTCAGATTGCCGGAAGGCCTTTTGTCGGCGTCCATCCGCCGATGGCGCTATCGCAACCCGGTTCGCGCATAGCTTGCCAAACGGGCATCCGAGCCTCATCGTGAGGCCATGACAGATTCTCAACCTACGCTTTTTGCACTTGGATACGGCTATTCAGCCGAGGCTCTCGCCCGGCGTCTGCTGCCCGAAGGCTGGCGAGTCATCGGCACGACACGGGATGACGACAAGGCAAAGCGGATGGAGGCCGAGGGCGTCGAAGCCATCGACTTCACATCGGAGGCGATTGCCGCGGCGTTGCCGCAGGCCACCCATCTTCTCGTTTCCGTCGGGCCCGACGACGAGGGCGATCCATCCCTCCGGCTCGCGCGGGATGCCATCGAAGAGCATGCCAGCGCGCTGTACTGGGCTGCCTATCTTTCGACCACGGGGGTCTACGGAGATCACCACGGCGCCTGGGTGGACGAGACGACGCCGCTTCTGCCGACCACGTCGCGGGGCGAGAAGCGGGTCGAGGCGGAACACGAATGGGGCACAATCCCGCAGCTTCCGCTGCATGTCTTCCGCCTCGCCGGTATCTACGGCCCCGGCCGTGGCCCCTTCGAGAAGGTGCGGAGCGGCAAGGCGCGGCGCATCGTCAAGCCCGGCCAGGTCTTCAGCCGCATCCACGTGGACGACATCGCCGCAGTTCTGCACGCCTCGATCGAGCGCCCGAATCCCGGCGCGGTCTACAATGTCTGCGACGACGATCCCGCGCCGCCGCAGGACGTGATCGCCCATGCCGCGGAACTGCTCGGGCTTCCGATTCCGCCCGAGGTCCCTTTCGACAAGGCCGAGATGTCGCCGATGGCGCGGAGCTTTTACGCCGAGAACAAGCGCGTCGCGAATGACCGCATGAAGAACGAGCTCGGCGTCGAGCTGATCTATCCCGATTATCGCAGCGGCCTGCGGTCGCTTCTGGAAGCCGAGCCCGCCTGACCGGCGGGCTCGCACACCGGTTCAGGCCCGGCGCTCGCTCATCCGCGCGATGCCCATCACGTCCAGAACCTTGGCCTCGATATCCTCGGCGTTGAGTTTCGCGACTGCGTACATGTCCTCGGGAGAGGCCTGGTCGATGAAGATGTCGGGCAGGACCATCGAGCGATATCTCAGCCCCGCATCGAACACGCCTTCCTCGGCCAGAAGCTGCGCGACATGGCTGCCGAAGCCTCCGACGGCGCCTTCCTCGACGGTGATGAGCCCGTCGTGCTCTTCGGCCAGTTGCAGGATCAACTCGCGGTCGAGCGGCTTGGCGAAGCGCGCGTCGGCGATGGTCGGCCGTATGCCCCGCGCCTCGAGCTTCTCTGCGGCCTCCTGCACCTCCTTGAGGCGGGTGCCGAAGGACAGGATCGCTACGCCCGATCCCTTCTGGATCGTCCGGCCTTTGCCGATCTGCAGCGGCGTGCCGCGCTCGGGCATCTCGACGCCGACACCCTCGCCGCGAGGATAGCGGAACGCGATCGGGCCCTCGTCATGCGCGGCCGCCGTGGCAACCATGTGCACGAGCTCCGCCTCGTCCGCCGCCGCCATGACCGTGAACCCGGGCAGGTTCGTCAGATACGCGACGTCGTAGCTGCCGGCATGGGTCGCGCCGTCGGCGCCGACGAGGCCCGCGCGGTCGATGGCGAAGCGCACCGGCAGCCGCTGGATCGCGACATCGTGCACGACCTGGTCGTAGCCGCGCTGCAGGAAGGTCGAGTAGATCGCGGCGAAAGGCTTCATGCCCCCTGCGGCGAGGCCGGCGGAAAAGGTCACCGCGTGCTGTTCGGCAATGCCCACGTCGAAACAGCGCGAGGGGAACTTCTTGTCGAAGAGATCGAGCCCCGTGCCGTCCGGCATCGCCGCGGTGACGGCGCAGATGCGGCTGTCCTCCTCGGCCTCGCGGATCAGCGCGTTCGCGAACACCTTGGTGTAGGCCGGAGCGTTCGGCGTGGACTTCTTCTGCTCGCCCGACGCGACGTCGAACTTCGCGGTCGCGTGACCTCGGTCGGGGCGTGTCTCGGCGTGTTCGTAGCCCTTGCCCTTCTTGGTCAGCACATGCAGCAGGATCGGCCCGTGCGCCCGTGCCTTGATGGCGCGCAGTACCGGCAGAAGCTGTGTCATGTCGTGCCCGTCGATGGGGCCGAGATAGCTGAAGCCCAGCTCCTCGAAGAGCGTGCCGCCCATCGCCATGCCCTTGATCATCTCCTTGGCGCGCTTGGCGCCCTCGCGGAAAGGCTCGGGCAGGAAGGATACGGCGCCCTTGGCCGCGTCCTTCAGCGTGTGGAAGGGCGCCTCGGTGTAGAGGCGCGAAAGGTAGGACGACATTGCCCCGGTCGGCGGCGCGATCGACATCTCGTTGTCGTTGAGGATGATGATCATCCGCTTGCCCATATGGCCCGCGTTGTTCATCGCCTCGTAGGCCATGCCCGCCGACATCGCGCCGTCGCCGATCACCGCGATGGCGTCGCCGTGGCCGGTGTCGCTGTCGCCACCGAGATCGCGCGCGACCGCGAAGCCGAGCGCCGCCGAGATCGAGGTCGAGGAATGCGCGGCGCCGAAGGGGTCGTAGGGCGATTCCGACCGCTTGGTGAAACCCGACAATCCGTCCTTCTGGCGGATCGTGCGGATGCGGTCGCGGCGCCCGGTGAGGATCTTGTGCGGATAGGTCTGGTGGCTGACGTCCCAGACGATCTTGTCGCGCGGGGCATCGAACACGGAATGGAGCGCGACGGTTAGTTCAACGACGCCGAGGCCCGCGCCGAGGTGGCCACCGGTCTCGGACACCGCCGAGATCGTCTCGGCGCGGAGTTCGTCGGCGACCTGTCGCAGCTCCATGTCGGAGAAGGCCTTGAGGTCGGCGGGCGTGTTGACCCGGTCGAGAAGTGGGGTCTTGGGGCGGTTCGTCATGTCGGGCTCGCGCCTCCTCTTTGCGCGTCGGCTGGATGGGGAGGGGCCGGCATCAGGTCCGCCGTGCGATAGCGAAGCGGGCCGCCTGCTTCAAGCCTTCGGCATCCTCTCCGAACCCAGATAGGGCCGCACAGGCGGTATCGACAAGGTCGGACGCGCGGCGCTTTGCCCCGTCCACGCCGAGGAGCGACACGAAGGTCGCCTTGTTCGCCGCTTCGTCCTTGCGTGCGGCCTTGCCCATTTCGGCGGCGTCGCCTTCGACGTCGAGCAGGTCGTCGGCGATCTGGAAGGCAAGCCCGAGCGCATTGGCGTAGGTCCGGAGCGGAACCGGATCGGCCCTGGCGAGCCGCGCCCCGGCTTCCCCCGCCCACGTGATGAGCGCACCGGTCTTGGCCGCCTGCAGGCGGGTGATGGCCTCGAGATCCAATGGCTTGTTCGAGGTCTCGGCCGCGATGTCGAGCGCCTGGCCGAGCACCATGCCCTGCGCGCCCGAGGCTTGCGCGAGCGTGAAGGCGAGATCGCCGCGCACCTCGGCGTCGGGATGGCAGCCGGGCGCGAGGCAAAGCTCGAAGGCGAGGCTCTGCAGGGCGTCGCCGGCGAGGATCGCGGTCGCGTCGTCCCATTTGCGATGCACGGTCGGCTGGCCGCGCCGGGTGTCGTCGTCGTCCATCGCGGGCAGGTCGTCGTGCACGAGGCTGTAGGCATGCACGGCTTCGATGGCGAGGGCGGCGTTCAGCGCGTCGGGGACGCCATGGAGGCGCGCGCCTTCCAGCACGAGGTAGCCGCGGAGCCGTTTGCCGCCGCTCACCGCATATCGCATGGCCGCGTGAAGGTCGGTGTGCGGGTGCGCCGCGAAGAGCCGGTCGAACCCGGCCTCGATCCGCTCCTGTGCCGCGGCGAGGTCGTCCTCGAAGGCCATCAGAGCCCTTCGACGGCCTTCGTGCCCGTGGGCTGTCCGTCGGCGTCGAGGGTGATCGCGGCGACCTTCTCCTCGGCTTCCTTCAGCTTGGCCTCGCAGCGCTTCTTCAGGGCAGCGCCGCGCTCGTAGAGCAGGATCGAATCCTCGAGCGGCACGTCCCCGCGCTCGAGTTGGCCGACCACGCGTTCGAGCTCGGCCATGGCCTCCTCGAAGGTCATCTCCTCGACGGGTTTCGCGGTCTCGCTCATCGCGCGGCCTCCATGAGTTCCTCGACATGCACGCGCCCCGCGGCGCTCAGCGCTTCAAGATCATAGCCGCCCTCGAGTGTCGATACCACGCGCCCGGAGCAGCAATCCTGCGCCACCTCGCAGAGCTCGCGGGTCAGCCAGCGGAAATCGTCGGTCTCCCATTCGAGGTTCGCGAGCGGATCGTCGGCATGCGCGTCGAACCCCGCGGAGATGATCAGTAGCTCGGGCGCGAAATCCCGCAGGCGCGGCAGAACCTCACCCTCGTAGACGTCGCGCATGGTATTGCCGGTGGTGCGCGGAGGCAGCGGCACGTTCATGATCTGGTCATGCGCGCCGCGCTCGTCCTTCTCGCCGGTGCCGGGCCAGAGCGGCGACTGGTGCGAGGAGACGAAGAAGGCGCGGGATTCGTCCCACAGCAGATCCTGCGTCCCGTTGCCGTGATGGACGTCGAAATCGACCACCGCGACGCGCGACAGCCCCCGGCAGTCGAGCGCGTGTTTGGCGGCGATGGCCGCGGTGCCGAAGAGGCAGAAGCCCATGGATTTTGCCGTTTCGGCATGGTGGCCCGGCGGGCGCGTCGCGCAGAAGGCGTTCCTGGCTTCGCCGGCGAGAACCATGTCCACCGCCTTGAGCGCGCCGCCGACCGCCCGGAGCGCGGAGGACCAGGATCCCGAGGAGAGCCACGTATCCTCGTCGATCGGAACGATGCCGCGCGAGGGAGTCTTGTCCCGGATGCGGTCGATGTAATCCTGCGGATGGCAACGCAGGAGATCGTCCGGCGTGCAGAGCGGTGCACTGATCCGGTCGAGGTCCAGCGGCTGAAGCGCGTGCAGGAGGTGATCGAGCCGCGCGGCGCGCTCGGGGTGGCCGTCGGGCGTGACGTGGGTCAGGCAATCGGCGTGGGTGATGAGGGCTGTCATGCCGGCGAGGTAAGCGCGAATGCGGGGGGAGCCGCAGGGGGGGGGGGCGCCCCCCGCGCCGCTCAGTCCGGCGAGAGCATGTATCCCGCCCCGCGCACAGTCTGCAGATAGCGTGGCTGCTTGGGATCGTCCTCGATCTTGCGGCGCAGGCGGGTGATCTGCACGTCGACGGCGCGTTCCTGGCTCTGGCCGCGGTCGCGGCCGAGATCCTCGACCAGTTGCGTGCGGCTGAGCGCCTCGCCGGGTTTCGCCGAGAAGATCCGCATCAGGTGGCTCTCGGTGGCGGTCAGGCGTACGAGATCCTCCCCGCGCCACATCTCGCCCCGCTCGATGTCGTATCGGATGGGACCCAGCGTGAGCAATTTCGGCGCCATGCTGCTGACGGCGAGATCCGGGATCCGGCGGAGGATGTTGTTGATCCGCAGCAGCAGTTCCTTCGGCTCGAAAGGCTTGCTGAGATAATCGTCCGCGCCGGCCTCGAGCCCCGCGATCCGGTCCTCGGTCTCGGATTTTGCGGTGAGCAGCAGGATCGGCGTCGTGCGCGCCTCGCGGATCCAGCGCGTCAGCGCCACGCCGTCCTCGCCCGGCATCATCACGTCGAGAACGATGAGGTCGAAATCGAGACCCGACAGGATCCGCCGCGCATGTCCCGCATCCCGTGCGGTGCTGACGAGAAAGCCGTTCCGCGCGAGAAACTTCTGCAGCAGTCCCCGAATCCGCTCGTCGTCGTCCACGATGAGCAGATGCGCATCCGGATCGCTCATGCCAGTTCCTCCCGGCGGCCTGTCCCTGCGGCGCGTCTCATGCGCGCCCGTTCCTCATGCCATGATACTGGCGGCGCTGCTCGGAATCCATCATCGCTTCCAGCACGGTGCGGAAGCCCGCCACGGCTTCGGGCCCGGCGTCGCGATACGCCTTCCGCATGCGCGCCCGCTGCGCGTCCGACAGCTGCTGTTCGAGCGCGCGGCCCGCTTCGGTCAGGTGGAGATGGCGCTCGCGCTTGTCGGCGCGCCCGACCCGGCTTTCCACTAGCCCGTCCGCGATCAAGCGCCGGAGCACGCGGTTGAGCGACTGCTTGGTCACGCCGAGAATGGCGAGCAGGTTCTTCACCGTGGTGCTCGGCGCGCAATGGATGAAATGCAGCGCCCTGTGGTGAGCGCGCCCGTAATCGTGTTCCTCGAGGATGCGGTCGGGATCGGCGGTGAAGCCGCGATAGGCGAAGAACATCGCCTCGATACCCTGCCGCAGCTGCTCGTCGGTGAGGAAGAGCAGGGACTCGCCGCCCTGATGTGTCGCGCGTTCGGGCTCCGCCATGCCTTCGCCTCGCGTTTCGCTGACTGCCTATCTGGACGGCACTTTAAGTCAGCTTTGTTGACATTCCAAGGCGCCGATGGTAGCGACTCGCAGTTTTTGCGACAGTTTATGTCCGGTTCGGACGTATGCGGCGCAATAAACGGAAAATCTGGTGGCAGGCAAGGAGAGACGCGATGGCCGGAGCCTATGATGACCGTGACGGCAAGATCTGGATGGATGGCCAGTTCGTGGACTGGCGGCAGGCCAACGTGCACGTCCTCACCCACGGCCTGCACTATGCCAGCTCCGTCTTCGAAGGCGAGCGCGCGTATAACGGCAAGATCTTCCTGTCGCGCGAGCATTCCGAGCGTCTGCACTACTCGGCCAACCAACTCGACTTCGAGATCCCGTTCTCGGTCGACGAGATCGAGGAAGCCAAGGCGCAGCTTCTGAAGGAAAACGGCTTCACCGACGCCTATGTCCGGGCCGTCGCATGGCGCGGTGCGGGCGAAGACATGGGTGTCGCCTCCCTGCGCAACCCGGTGCGGCTCGCCATCGCGGCGTGGGAATGGGGCAGCTATTACGGCGACGCAAAGACCCGCGGCGCAAAGCTCGACATCTCGAAGTGGAAGCGCCCGTCTCCCGAGACCGCGCCGAGCCACGCCAAGGCCGCCGGTCTCTACATGATCTGCACCATGGCCAAGCACGCCGCAGAGGCGAAGGGCTGCGGCGATGCGCTCATGTTCGACTATCGCGGCTATGTGGCCGAGGCGACGGGGGCGAACATCTTCTTCGTGAAGGACGGCGAGGTGCACACGCCGACGCCCGATTGCTTCCTCAACGGCCTGACTCGCCAGACGGTGCTGGGCATGCTGAAGGAGCGCCAGATCAAGGTTCGCGAGCGTCACATCATGCCCGAGGAGCTCGAGAGCTTCGAGCAATGCTGGCTGACCGGCACCGCCGCCGAGGTGACACCCGTGCGGCAGATCGGCGACTACAATTTCGAGGTCGGCGCCATGACGCGCGACATCTCCGACGCCTACGAAGCGAAGGTCCGCAGCTGAGCCTAGGGTGCCCGCGGGCCAACGCGGCTATGCTTGGGGGCGCGACGCTCTGATCTAGCCGCCGAGAAGACGCATCAGCGTGGCCTCCGACTTCCGGAGGCCCGCCTTTTCTTCGGCATCCCTCGCGAGAGCCGCGCGCGCATCGGCGGTCTCTTCCGTCAGGGCGATGACGTCGGGGTGGATGTACGAGTTTCGAGCGATGGTCGGCGTGTTCGCCAGACGCTCCGCGGCCGCCTCGGACAGCGCCTTGATGGTGGGTTTCTCCTGGGAGAGCGCGGTCTCGAGCGCCGCGACCGATCCCGTCCAGGTGCGGAAGGTCTTTGCGGTGACCGCGTCGGTCCCGGTCTGTCCGGCGAGAAAGGCGTTCACCTCGCCGCTCGTCACGCTGCGGGCGACTCCGCTCTCGTCGATCCATGACACCAATGTGGGGCCGGGCAGGTCGTCGAGCCGCGACAATGTCCGCTCGAGCGTCCGGTCCCGGAGCTGCTTGCGAACCCGCATCCCGCCCTTGCCTGGGAAGGCGAGGCGGATCGCGTCCCCGTCGAGGTCGAGATGTCGGGGGCGAAGCGTCGTCGCGCCGAAGGTGCGGTTCTCTTTTGCGTAGTTGGGGCTGCCGATCCGGAGCCCGGCCCGGTCGAGCAGCGCGAGGATCGCGGCGATGGCAAAGCCGTGATCGCCCGCCTCGCCCTCGCGCAGGTCCCGCAGGATCCGGCGCCGGAGCGCCGGCAGGGCCGATCCGAATTCGGCGAGGTGATCGAACTTGGCCTTGGCGCGAAAGGCGGTCCAGTCGGGATGGTAGCGGTATTGCTTGCGGCGGCGCGCGTCCCGCCCGGTGGCCTGCAGATGCCCGAGAGGCTCGGGGCAGATCCAGACATTCTCGTAGGCGGGCGGGACGGCGAGCGCGTCGAGCCGCTTGCGCTCCGCGCCGCGGGAGATGCGCGTTCCGTCCGGCGCGATATAGCTCCAGCCGCGCCCTTTCCGCTCGCGCCGGATGCCGGGCGAAGTGTCGGGATAGTAAAGGAGATCCTGCACGCTCTGCATGGGCGAGGAACGCCGGTCCGGCACCCCGGTTCCGGAGCCCGAAGGGCGACCGGATGCCGCGCCTCCTCCTTCGTCTTGCGGCCGGTGGGGGGAGGTGTCACGTTGCGCGCGAGCAGTGATGCGAGGCCCCTCATGCAGGACATTCCCGGCAATCTCGAGATCCGGACCCCCGAAACAGGGGCGCCCGCGCTCTTCGACGACGCCGATGCCGCGGTCGAACAGCTCTGCGCGCTCTATGACGAGGCCGTCGGCTTTCTGACCGAGGCCTTCCAGGAGGCGATGCGCACCGGGCATCCCTGGCTGCGCTACCGGGCCTTCTATCCCGAGGTGCGCATCACTACCACGAGCCATTCTAAGCTCGACAGCCGTCTGTCGTTCGGTCATGTCGCCGCGCCCGGCACCCATGCCGCGACGATCACGCGCCCCGATCTCTTCCGGGAATATCTGCGTCAGCAACTGCAGCTCCTGATGGCGACGCATTCGGTGCCGGTCCAGATCGGCCCGTCCACGACCCCGATCCCGGTGCACTTCGCGGTCGCGGCGCGCTCCGAGGTGACCGTCCCGCAGGAGGGCGCGGCGGAATTCCCGCTCCGCGACGTGTTCGACGTGCCCGACCTCACCTCGACCAACGACGACATCGTCAACGGCACCCATGCCCCCGATGCCGACGGCACCGAGCCGTTGGCGCCCTTCACCGCGCAGCGCGTCGACTATTCGCTTGCCCGGCTCGCGCATTACACCGCGACTGCGCCCGAGCATTTCCAGAACCACGTTCTCTTCACCAACTACCAGTTCTACGTGACCGAGTTCGAGGCCTTCGCGCGGCAGGCGCTGGCGGATCCCGAGAGCGGCTACACCAGCTTCGTCTCGACCGGGAATGTCGAGATCACCTCGCCCGACGAGGTGATCGAGCCCGTCCTCAAGATGCCACAGATGCCGACCTACCACCTGAAGCGGAAGGGCGGGGCGGGGATCACGCTCGTGAACATCGGGGTCGGGCCGTCCAACGCCAAGACGGCGACGGACCACATCGCGGTGCTGCGCCCGCACGCCTGGATCATGGTCGGGCATTGCGCGGGCCTCAGGAATTCGCAGTCGCTCGGGGACTTTGTTCTCGCGCATGCCTATCTGCGCGAGGACCGCGTGCTCGACGACGACCTGCCGGTCTGGGTGCCGATCCCGGCGTTGGCCGAGATTCAGGTCGCGCTGGAAAGCTCGGTCGCGGAGGTAACAGAGCTTTCGGGCTACGACCTCAAGCGGGTGATGCGGACGGGCACGGTCGCCAGCGTCGACAACCGCAACTGGGAACTGCGCGACACCCGTGGTCCGGTGCAGCGCCTTTCGCAGTCGCGTGCCATCGCGCTCGACATGGAAAGCGCGACCATCGCCGCGAACGGCTTCCGCTTCCGAGTGCCGTACGGAACGCTGCTCTGCGTGTCCGACAAGCCCCTCCACGGCGAGCTCAAGCTCCCGGGCATGGCGTCGGATTTCTACAAGACGCAGGTGGCCCGACATCTCCTGATCGGGATACGCGCGATGGAGCAATTGCGCGACATGCCGCTTGAGCGTATCCATTCGCGCAAATTGCGCAGTTTCTACGAGACAGCCTTCCTCTGACGGGCCGTGACGTGCCGGAATCGGGCAAAGACACGCGCATTTACACTGGTGCAACGCAATTTCTTGTGTTTCCAATCAAGATAGAGTTAATTTGGCGCAATTGGACCCAACAGGCGGGTCGACAAGGAGACCATGAAATGGCCAAGGCGATGACGAAGACGCAGCTTGTCGCTGCACTTGCGGAAGAGATGGGCAGCGACAAGAAGACCGCCGGCACGGCGCTCGACGCGCTGACCGGGATCATTACCAAAGAAGTTGCAGACGGCGGCGCCGTGACCCTGCCGGGCGTCGGCAAGATCTACTGCCGCGAGCGCCCCGAGCGCATGGTGCGCAACCCTGCGACCGGCGAACAGTTCAAGAAAGAGGCCGACAAGCAGGTCAAGGTGACCGTGGCGAAGGCACTGAAAGACAGCGTCAACGGCTGATCGATTGGCATCGAGACGATGCTCTAGAGGCCGCCCACGGGGCGGCCTTTGTCATTCCGGGAACATTGTTGCGCGGAACATGTTCTGAAGAACTCTTTTATGTTGACGCGGAACCGCGGCGACCCCCTCGGGTTCCCTCCCTCATAAGCCGGTCCTGTCGACGCGGTCCGGCAAGCCCTTTTTCAGGCTGCATGGAGAGACCACATGGACGACCTCGCCCGCCGCCTCGGCCTCCGGACCGATCCCGTCATCTTCTTCTCGTCCGCGATCTTCATGGTCGTGTTCGCGCTCGTTCTGATCGTCTTTACCGGACCGATCGGCGATGCGTTTGCCGCGGCGAGGACCTGGATCGTCACCAATCTGGGGTGGTTCTTCATACTGGGCGTGAACGTCTGGCTCGGTTTCCTGATCTGGGTGTCCTGCAGCCGCCACGGCCATATCCGCCTTGGCGGGCGCGATGCGCGACCCGACTATTCCAACATCTCCTGGTTCACGATGCTCTTCGCGGGCGGCATCGGCACGATCCTGATGTTCTGGGGCGTGGCCGAGCCGATGAGCCATTTCGCCGAACCGCCCCTTCCCGGTGTGGAGCCGCACTCCCGCGAGGCGGCGCAGGATGCGATCTCGATCGCGCTCTACCACCTCGGTCTGCACACCTGGACGATCTTCACGCTTCCCGGTCTCGCCTTCGCCTATTTCATCTACCGCTACCGCCTGCCGGTGCGTGTCTCCTCGGTCTTCTATCCGCTGCTGAAGGAGGGCATCCACGGGCCGATCGGCAAGACCATCGACGTCATCGCGATCCTCGGGACCCTGTTCGGGGTCGCGGTGTCGCTCGGCCTCGGCTCGAGCCAGGTCGCCGCCGGTCTCAACGAACTGATGGGAACCGGCACCGGCCCGACGATCCAGATTCTGATCGTGGTGGCGCTGACCGCGGTCGCCGTGACCTCGATTGTCGCCGGTCTCGACAGCGGTGTGAAGCTCCTCTCGAACGTCAACATCGGCATGGCCGTGGCGCTGATGGTCTTCGTGCTGATCGCCGGCTCGACGCTGTTCCTGCTGCGCGGGATCGTCGAAACGGCGGGCCTGTACCTCTCGAACCTGCCGCGGCTCGCGTTCTGGAACGACATGCTGGCGGACCGGGACCCGTCGACCGACGGCTGGGGCTGGCAGGGATCCTGGACGGTCTTCTACTGGGCCTGGACGGTGACGTGGTCGCCCTTCATGGGCCTCTTCGTTGCGCGGATCTCCTACGGCCGCACCATCCGCGAATTCGTCATGGGCGTCCTTCTGGCGCCGTCGCTCTTCACCCTCGTCTGGTTCGCGATCTTCGGATGGCAGGCCATGGGCTTCGACGGCATCGGCGAGGCGGCGCGGCAGGCGATGGGCGATCAGGCCGGACAGCTCAGCCAGGCCGTGGCGGATTCCATTCCGCTTGCCATGTTCGCCTTCCTCGAGAACTTCCCCGCGGCGACGCTGCTCCAAGGCTTCGCGGTCCTGATCGTGGCGATCTTCTTTGCCACCTCGTCTGACTCCGCGTCGCTTGTGGTGGATATGCTCTGCACCGGCGACACCGATCCCGGCCCGTCGCGGCAGCGGGTGTTCTGGGGTGTCGCCGAGGGGACGATCGCGGTGCTGCTGATCATGCTGGCGGGGCAGGCGGGTCTGACCGCGCTGCAGCAGGTGATCACGGTGGTCGGTCTGCCGGTCTTCTGCCTCGTCTTCATGATGATCCCGTCGATGGTGCTCGGGCTCATGGAGGAGGACATCGACTACATCACCGTCGGAAAGCGCCCGCAGCCTTCGGACCTGCATCCCGAGGAGAACGCCGTGTCCTCCTACGACACGGCGCGCAGCGGCGGCACCGAGGCCGCTCCGGCGGAATGACCGCCTGACGCCGAGGCGAAAACGACGAAGGGCCCGGCAGCGATTGCCGGGCCCTTCTCGATTGAGGCATCCGCGTGCCCGGTGGGCCTAGCCGAAGACGCGGCCCAGAGCGCCGTCCACCGCGGCTACGATCTCGTCGATGTCGTCCTTCGTGGCGATCAACGCGGGCGAGAAGCAGAGCGTGTTGTTCTTGCCCGGCACGGACCGGTTCGTCGCTCCGATGATGACGCCCTGCTTCATGCAGTCTCCGACCACGGCCTTGACCTGGGCTTCCGGCACCGGCCCCTTGCTGTCGCGGTCCGAGACCAGTTCCGCGCCGAGAAAGAGACCCTTGCCCCTCACATCGCCGATGACGCGATGCTTCTCCATGAGCTCGCCGAGGCGACCCATCATGTGCTCGCCCATTGCCGTTGTGTTCTCGAGCAGGTCCTCGTCCTCGATGATCCGCATGTTCTCCATCGCCGCGGCGGGACCGGCCGCACAGCCGCCGAAGGTCGAGATGTCTCGGAAATAATCCATCGGATCGGTCTCGTCCGACTTGAAGAGGTCGAAGACATGCTCGGTCGTCGTGAGGCATGCGATCGCGGCGTAGCCCGAGGCAACGCCCTTCGCCATCGTCACCATGTCCGGCTTTACGCCGTAATGCTGGTAGCCGAACCACTCGGTTCCGGTCCGTCCGACGCCGCAGACGACCTCGTCGATATGCAGCAGGATGTCGTATTTCCGGCAGATCTCCTGCACCCGCGGCCAGTAGCCGTCGGGCGCGGGAATCACGCCGCCACCCGCGGTCACCGGCTCGAGGCAGAGCGCGCCCACGGTGTCCGGTCCCTCGCGCAGGATCACCTCTTCGATCTGGTCGGCGGCCCATTCGCCGTAATTCTCGGCCGGAGCGCCCTCCTGCTCGTGGCGGCGATACTCGAGGCAGTGCGGCACCCGCACGAAGCCGGGCGTGAAGGGCCCGTATTGCGCGTTGCGCTCGTCCTGGCCGCCCGCCGAGAGGCAGCCGATCGTGGTGCCGTGGTAGTCGCGGTCGCGGAAGAGGATCTTGTGCTTCTTGCCGCCGTAACGCTTGTGCGCGATCTGGCGAACCATCTTGAACGCCTTCTCGTTCGCCTCGGAGCCGGAGTTGCAATAGTAGACGCGGCTCATCCCCGGCATCTTCGAGATCAGCTTCTCGGCGAAGAGTGCGCCCGGCACGTTGCCCGAGGCGCCCGCGAAATAGTTCATCTTGCAGAGCTGATCGTAGACCGCGCGGGCGATCTCCTCGCGCCCGTAGCCCACGTTCACGGTCCAGACCGCGCCCGAGACGGCGTCGAGATGCTCCTTGCCCGCCTGGTTCCAGACGCGCATGCCCTTGCCCTCGATGATGATGTTCGGATCCGAGGTCTCCCACGCCTTGTGCTGGCTGAGATGGTGCCAGACATGCGCCTTGTCGGCGGTGACGATGTGCGAAAGGTCGTTCGGGCTGAGATTGCCGTCCATGAAGATTGATCCCTGCTGCAAGGTGGGGCCGATGTTTGACCGTTTGATAAAATCCTGCACCTCGGACTTGTGCGTTGCAAGGCCCTCGCGCTTGACTCCGTGCGCGCGCCACGCGACATGCCCAAACATGACCCTCACCCTTCTCCAGGTCGCTCTCGGCGGTGCCGCCGGAGCCGTCGCGCGCTATCTGACAGGCCACGCCGCCGTGCGCCTGATCGGACACGGCTTTCCCTGGGGCACGTTCGCCGTCAATGTCGTCGGCTCCTTTCTGATGGGGGTTCTCGTCGTGGCACTCGCCGAATGGAACGCGAACCGGTTCGCGCCGCTCCTGCTCACGGGCATGCTCGGCGGCTTCACGACATTCTCGGCGTTTTCGCTCGATGCCGCAACGCTCTACGAGCGCGGCGAGCTGGCGCTGGCCGGCGCCTATGTCGGCGGATCGGTGATCCTGTCGCTGCTCGCGGTCTTCGCGGGCCTTGCGGCTGGGCGGGGGGCGCTGACATGAGCGGCGTCCAGACACTCACCGTCGCGCCGGGCGACAGTGACCAGAGGCTCGACCGCTGGCTCAAGCGGCAGTTCCCGCACCTCGCCCAGGGCCGGATCGAGAAGATGTGTCGGAAGGGCGAGCTGCGCGTCGACGGGGGCCGGGTGAAGAGCTCGCACCGGCTCGAGGCCGGCGCCGCGGTGCGCATCCCGCCGATCCCCGAGCCCGAGGAAGTAGCCTCGCGTCCCAAGCCGACCGTGTCGGGGCAGGATGCGGAGATGATCCGCGGCTGCGTGCTCTACCGCGACGACCACATCATCGCGCTGAACAAGCCGCCGGGCCTTCCAAGTCAGGGCGGCTCGAAGCAGACCCGCCATGTCGACGGCCTCTCCGAGGCGCTGATGTTCGGGGCGGAAGAAAAACCGCGCCTCGTGCACCGGCTCGACAAGGACACTTCGGGCGTTCTGCTGCTGGCACGGACCCGGGCGGTGGCGAACCAGCTGTCCGCGGCCTTCCGGGCGCGGGACACGCGCAAGATCTACTGGGCCGCGGTCGCCGGGGTTCCGACGCCGCAGATGGGCACGATCCGCTACGGGCTCGTGAAGGCGCCGGGCCACGGCAAGGGCGGGGAGGGCGAGAAGATGCTCTGCCTGCACCCGAACGCGGTGCCCGAGACCGAGGGTGCCAAGAACGCGACGACCGATTACGCGGTGCTTTCGGCGCTGGCGAAACGCGCGGCCTGGGTCGCGCTCGTCCCGGTGACGGGGCGCACGCACCAGCTGCGCGCGCACATGGCCGAGCTCGGCCACCCGATCGTCGGCGACGGCAAGTACGGCGGATCGGGGCAGGAGAACCTCGGCGACGGTTGGGGCGCGCAGCTCGGCGGAGAGATAAGCCGCAAGCTGCACCTGCATGCGCGGCACCTCTCGCTGACACATCCGGTGACGGGCGCGCGGCTGCAGATCACCGCGCCGCTGCCCGAACACATGAAGCGCACCTGGGAAACGCTCGGCTGGACCGAGGGCGACGTTCCCGTGGATCCCTTCGCGGAGGACGCATGACCGACCTGCGGCTCGTGATCTTCGACGTCGACGGCACGCTCGTCGACAGTCAGGCCGACATCCTCTCGGCGATGGGCGCGGCTTTCGCCGTCGCGGACCTGCCCGCGCCGTCGCGACCGGAGATCCTCGGCATCGTCGGCCTGTCCCTGCCCCAGGCCATCGCGCATCTCGCGCCCGAGGCCGACGCTGCGCAACTCGATGCGATGGTCGTGGGCTACAAGGCGGCCTATACAGAGCTCCGCGCGGAAGGCGGCGTCGAGCTCTCCTCGCCGCTCTATCCCGGGATCCGCGAGGTGCTCGAGACCCTGAACGCGCGCCCCGAAACGCTGCTCGGTGTCGCCACGGGCAAGTCGCGCCGGGGGCTCGACAAGCTGCTCGACGGTCACGGGTTGCGGGAGCTCTTCGTCACGCAGCAATGCGCCGACGATCACCCTTCGAAGCCCCATCCGGCGATGCTGCACGAGGCCGTGGCGGTCACCGGGGTCGATGCGGCCCGCGCCGTGATGATCGGCGACACCGAGTTCGACATGGAGATGGCGCGCGCCGCGGGTCTGCCGGGGATCGGCGTCAGCTGGGGCTACCACCCCGTTTCGCGCCTAGGGGCCGCCCATACCGTGATCGACAAGGCGGCCGAGTTGCCGGCGCTTCTCGACACGCTCTGGGAGGCGGCGTGAGAGCGGGGCTGGCTCCTGAGCAAGTGACGTATGGCGGAGCCTCCGGCGGGAGTATTTTCGCCAAGAAGAAGCCGCGGGCGATCCGCGGGGTGGAGGCGCGATGAGCGAGTGGGCGGCAAAGCGATTCTGGACGGCGGCCTCGGCGGAGGAGGTCGAGGGCGGGCATGCAGTGCGGCTCGACGGGCGCGCGGTGAAGACGCCGGCGAAGGCCGCGCTCGTCGTGCCGTCGCGTGCCATGGCCGAGGCGATCGCCGAGGAATGGCAGGCCCAGGACGAGCGGATCGACCCGCGAACGATGCCCGTGACCCGCGGCGCCAATGCCGCCATCGACCGTGTGCGCCCGCAGCACGGAGAGGTGGCCGACATGCTCGCCGCCTATGGCGACAGTGACCTTCTCTGCTACCGCGCCGACGCGCCGGCCGAACTCGTGGAGAGACAGGAAGCGGCCTGGGATCCCTTGCTCGACTGGGCGGCCGAGGCCTGCGGCGCCCGGCTCGCGCCGCGTACGGGTGTGATGCATGAGGGTCAGGACCCGGCCGCGCTCGAGCGGCTCCGGACAGAGGTGCACGCGCTAGACGCCTTTGCCCTTGCGGCGTTCCACGACCTCGTCTCCTTGACGGGATCGCTCGTCCTCGGGCTCGCGGCCGAGCGGAAAGCCTTCGACCCCGAGGCGCTTTGGGCCGCATCGCGCATCGACGAGATCTGGCAGCAGGAGCTCTGGGGCGAGGATGAGGACGCGCTTGCCGCGGCCGAAGCGAAGCGTCTCGCCTATCTCGACGCCGTACGCTTCCTCTCGCTGACGCGCTCCGCCTGAAGAGTGCACGTCGTAACGGCATATGGCGAAAACGCGGGCAATCGTCATGCTCTCTGCCTTGACCTCTAAGAATGAATGCGACCACACTCGGCGGCACTTAAGGGGGTTGCCCGGACCGAGGTCCGGGCTGGCCTGCTAGGGGATTAGCGAACCGCCCGACGAGACGGCGGCGCCTAACAGGAAGAGGTAAACATGAAAAAATCCGTGATTCTCGGCACGTTGACCGTAGCCGCGCTGAGTGCGGGCACCGCCGGCGCGCAAACTTTGAGCGACGTGCAGGAGCGCGGCACACTGAATTGTGGCGTGAATACCGGCCTCGTCGGCTTCGCCGCGCCGGATGCGAACGGCAATTGGGAAGGCTTCGACGTTGCGGTCTGCCGGGCTGTCGCGGCCGCCGTGCTCGAAGACCCGCAGGCCGTCGAGTTCGTGTCGCTAACCGGCAAGACCCGCTTCACCGCGCTGGCCTCGGGCGAGGTCGACATTCTGTCGCGCAACACGACCTGGACCTTCACTCGCGACGTCGACCTCAAGTTCGAGTTCGCCGGAATCAACTACTACGACGGCCAGGGCTTCATCGTGCCGAAGGAGCTCGGCGTCTCCTCGGCCAAGGAACTCTCCGGGGCGACCGTCTGCGTGCAGACCGGCACCACGACCGAGCTGAACCTCTCGGACTACTTCCGCAAGAACAACATGGATTACGAGCCGGTCCCGATCGAGACCAATTCCGAGGCGCAGCAGCAATACCTCGCCGGGGCGTGCGACGCCTACACGACCGACGCGTCCGGCCTCGCTGCGACCCGCGCCGCCTTCGAGGCACCCGGCGATCACGTGATCCTGCCCGAGATCATCTCGAAGGAGCCGCTCGGCCCGCTCGTGCGCCACGGCGACGACGAATGGGAAGACGTCGTGCGCTGGACGATCAACGCGCTGATCGCCGCCGAGGAATACGGCATCACGTCCGCCAATATCGACGAGCTGAAGCAAGGCACGGACAGCCCCGAGATCAACCGCATCCTCGGCTCCGCGGACAATCTCGGCGAGATGCTGGGCCTCGACGCCGACTGGGCGTACCGGGCGATCAAGGCGAACGGCAATTACGGCGAGATCTTCGCCAAGAACATCGGCGAGTCGACCCCGATCGGCCTTTCGCGCGGGCTCAACGCGCAGTGGACCGACGGCGGGCTGATGTACGCACCGCCCTTCCGCTGATCACGGCGACTGGGAGAGCGCGCATGCGTGCTCTCCCCCACGCGATCCGGCGATGCCGGGCCGCGGCATGAAGGCCATCGTCTGCGCGAGGACGGGACAAACCCGCCGGTGATCGGACGAGGCAGGCCACAGGGAAAACATCGATGACATCTCTCAGCGACCCGCAGCAGGAGCCGGGATCGTCGTTCAGGCTATCCATGCTTCTGAACGACACGCGATACCGATCTTACACATTCCAGTTCATCGCTCTCGTCTGCGTGGCGGCGCTTTTCGCCTGGCTCGGATCGAACCTTGCCGCGAACCTCGCCGCCGCGGGCATCGGGATCAGCTACGAGTTTCTCGGCCAGTCCTCGAACTACGACATCAACCAGACCCTCATCGAGTACAGCAGCCAGTCGACGCATCTGCGCGCGTCGATCGTCGGGCTCCTCAACACGCTGCTCGTGTCGATCCTCGCCTGCATCACCGCCACGATCATCGGCGTTTTCGCCGGTGTCTTGCGGCTGTCGAACAACTGGCTCGTGTCCAAGCTGATGGCGACCTATGTCGAGATGTTCCGCAACGTGCCGGTGCTGATCTGGATCATCATCATCTTCACGATCATGACCGCCGTGGCTCCGGCGCCGAGCGCGTTCCGCGGCGACGATCCGGACGCGTCGATGATCCTCGGCATGTTCGCTTTCACCAATCGCGGCGTCTACGTCCCGAAACCGCTGCTCGAGCCGACGGGCTGGGTGGTGCTGGGCATCTTCGCGGCGTCCGTCGTCAGCATGATCGCCTATCGGCGCTTTGCCACGCGCAAGCTCTATGACGAGGGCAAGCTGCTCCCGACGCTCTGGCCGAGCCTCGCGATCCTCTTCGTGCCGGCCGTGCTCGCGTTCTACGCGCTCGGGCGGCCGATCGGCCTTGAGATCCCCGAGCTCGGAGGGTTCAACTTCTCGGGCGGCATCACGCTTCTCGGATCTCTGATCGCGCTCTGGTTCGCGCTCGCGATCTATACCGGCGCCTTCATCGCCGAGAACGTGCGCGCCGGCATCCTGTCGGTGAGCCGGGGCCAGACCGAAGCCGCGGCCGCGCTCGGCCTCAGGCCGCGCCGGATCATGAACCTCGTGATCCTGCCGCAGGCGCTGCGGGTGATCGTGCCGCCGCTGATCTCGCATTACCTCAACATCACCAAGAACTCCTCCCTCGCCATCGCCGTCGGCTACATGGACCTGACGGGCACGCTCGGGGGGATCACGCTCAACCAGACCGGCCGCGCGATCGAGGCGATCCTGCTCCTGATGCTCTTCTATCTCGCGATCAGCCTCGCGATCTCTGCGCTAATGAACGTCTACAACAGCGCCGTCCGGCTGAAGGAGCGCTGAGATGAGCGACATGCACGAGCATTCCGTCGCCTATGTCCGCGACACGATGATCGACCAGCAGCCGGCCCCCGAAACGCAAGGCGGGGTCGTGAACTGGATGCGCGCGAACCTCTTCTCGAGCCTGTCGAACGGGATCCTGACCATCCTCGCGGTCTACGTGCTCTGGAAGGTCCTGTCCGGCGTGGCGCCGTGGCTCCTGAACGGCATCTGGACGGCCCCGTCGCTGTCCGCCTGTCGCGAGATTCTCCAGGGTGCGACCGGAGGGTGCTTCTCTGTCCTGACGGAACGCTGGAACCAGCTCCTCTTCGGCTTCCAGTACCCCTCCGATCTCTATTGGCGGCCGACGCTCGCCTTCGTCCTGCTCTTCGTCGCGATCGCCCCGGTGCTCTTCTACAAGGTCTTCCCGGCGAGGATGCTGATCTTCACGGCGATCTATCCGTTCCTCGCATATTGGCTGATCTGGGGCGGATCGCTGCTCGTGCCGGTCACGGCGGCGGCGGGCCTCGTGGCGGGATACCTTGTCTATTCCCGCCTCGTGACGATGAGCTTCGCCGCGGGCTTCTTCGGCGGCATCGCGGCGGCGTCTCTGGTCTGGTACCTCGCCGGATTGGTGCCGTTCGGCGGCGTCCTCGCGCTCGAGCCGGTAGACAGCCGCAACATGGGCGGCTTCATGCTGAACCTGATCCTCGGCACGGTCTGCGTGTCGCTCTCGATCCCCTTCGGCATCGCCCTCGCCCTCGGCCGCCAATCGTCGATGCCGATCATCAAGTGGATCTGCGTGATCTTCATCGAGTTCATCCGGGGCGTGCCGCTGATCACGCTCCTCTTCGTCGCGTCGGTGGTGCTGGCGTATTTCCTGCCGCCCGGCACCACGTTCGACCTGATCCTGCGTGTGATCATCATGATCACGATGTTCGCCTCGGCCTATATCGCCGAGGTGATCCGGGGCGGACTCGCCGCGCTGCCGAAGGGTCAGTACGAGGCGGCCGACAGCCTCGGCCTCGACTACCCGCAGGCGATGCGCCTCATCATCCTGCCGCAGGCGCTCAAGATCTCGATCCCGGGCATCGTCAACGTCGCGGTGGGTCTCTTCAAGGACACGACGCTCGTCTCAGTCATCTCGATGTTCGATCTCATCGGCATGATCCGCGGGCCTATCCTCGCCTCGACGGAGTGGAACGGCGTCTACTGGGAGCTTCTGGGATTCGCCGCGCTCCTCTTCTTCGTCACCTGCTACGGCATCTCGCAATATTCCCAATGGCTTGAGCGTCAGCTCAACACCGATCGCCGGTAAGGAGTTCAGAACAATGACAGACACCGCCGTCGAAACCCGCACCCCGGCGCAGATGAAGGTCTCGGACGAAGTCGCGATCCAGATCTCCAACATGAACAAGTGGTTCGGCTCGTTCCACGTCCTGCGCGACATCGACCTTACGGTCTATCGCGGCGAGCGCATCGTGATCGCGGGGCCCTCGGGGTCGGGCAAGTCGACGCTCATTCGCTGTATCAACGCGCTGGAGGAGCACCAGAAGGGACGGATCGAGGTGGACGGCACGGTGCTGTCCTCGGACATCAAGAACATCGACCGCATCCGCTCGGAGGTCGGCATGGTGTTCCAGCACTTCAATCTCTTCCCGCATCTCACGATCCTCGAGAACTGCACGCTTGCGCCGATCTGGGTCCGCAAGATCCCAAAGCGCGAGGCCGAGGAGACGGCCATGCACTTCCTCGAGAAGGTCAAGATCCCCGAACAGGCCGACAAGTATCCCGGTCAGTTGTCGGGCGGCCAGCAGCAGCGCGTCGCGATCGCCCGCTCGCTCTGCATGCGTCCGCGGATCATGCTCTTCGACGAGCCGACATCGGCGCTCGATCCCGAGATGATCAAGGAGGTGCTCGACACCATGGTCGAGCTCGCCGAGGAAGGGATGACCATGATCTGCGTGACCCACGAGATGGGCTTTGCGCGACAGGTCGCGAACCGCGTGATCTTCATGGACCAAGGCCAGATCGTCGAGCAGAACGAGCCCGAGGAGTTCTTCAACAACCCGCAGAACCCGCGCACGCAGCTCTTCCTGAGCCAGATCCTCGGGCATTGACGCCGGCGAGCGGCGGGTGGGGTGCGACCTCTCACCGATAAGTGCCGCGTCCCCTAGGGACCGGCACGCCGAGGTGTCAGAGCCGCGCCAGTTCGCGAGGAACCACGAATGTCGCCGGGCGGCCCATGCCCCAACCGGCTTGCGACCAGTCTTCCATGTCGAAATCCGCAACGAGGGTCGCCCCCGTCGGGTAATCGGCGAAGCGGGGATGGTCCGGCGCGTGAGCGACGAGGCGCTGCGCGACTTCCTGGAAGCCGGGATTGTGGCCGATGACGAGAACCCGCGCGGACTCAGCGTCGCGCAGGGCCTGCAGCACGGTCTCGGGATCCGCGTGATAGAGCCGGTCCTCGAACCGTGTCGCGGCCTCGATCTGCAAGAGGTCCAGCGTCTCTCGCGTGCGAGCCGAGGTCGAGCAGAGCACCTGGTTCGGAACGTAGTCTTCCGCGCGCAGCCAGTCTCCGAGCGCCTCGGCGCTCTTGCGGCCGCGCTTGTTCAGCGGGCGCGAATGATCCGGCTCGCTGAACGACCAGTCCGACTTGGCGTGACGCATGAGCACGAGCTGGAGCGGTGCGCTCATGTGCGCTGCTCGTGTTTCGGAAGATCCGGCGAGCGGATGAGCGAGCCCGCGCCGTGCTCGGTGAAAAGCTCAAGAAGACAGGCATTCGGTACACGGCCGTCGAGGATCACGACGCCGCGCACGCCCTGCTCGATCGCCTTGAGCGCGGTCTCGGTCTTGGGGATCATGCCGCCCGCGATGGTGCCGTCGTCGGTCATCTGGCGCACTTCCTCGGGCGAGAGCTGGGTGACGACCTCGCCGCTCGTGTCCTTGACCCCCGGCACATCGGTGAGGAGCAGGAGCCGGTCCGCCTGAAGCGCGCCCGCAATGGCGCCCGCGGCGGTGTCGCCGTTGACGTTGAACGTCTCGTTCGGATCCATGCCGGTCGCGACGGGCGCGATGACAGGGATGATCCCGGCCGCAAAGAGATCGCGCAGAACCTGCACGTTCATCTCGATCGGCCGGCCGACGAAACCCAGCTCGGGATCGTCCGCCTCGCAGACCATGAGATCGTCGTCCTTGCCCGAAAGGCCCACTGCGCGGCCGCCTTCGTCCATGATCGCCTGCACGATGCGCTTGTTGACGAGGCCGGTGAGGACCATCTCCACGACCTCGACGGTCGCCTGATCGGTGACGCGCTTGCCCCGCACGAATTCCGATTTGATGCCCAGCTTGTCGAGCGTGCGGTTGATCATCGGCCCGCCGCCATGGACGACGACGGGATGCATGCCGACCTGTCGCATCAGGACGATGTCACGGGCAAATCGCGCCATGTCGCGGACATCGCCCATGGCGTTGCCGCCGAACTTCACGACGACGGTCGCGCCGGAATAGCGTTGCATGTAAGGCAGCGCTTCGGAGAGCGTGCGGGCGGTGGCGTGCCAGTCTCTGTTCATGTCCTGCGGCTGCATCTAGGTGTCCGTTTCGCGGGCCCGACCGTTATCGGCGCGCGGGCACCCGGACGCAAGGGGAGGCGGCAGGGCCCTCGCGCCCTGCAAGGTCAGGCGTAAAGGACGCCGGGATCAGGGCAGCGTGGCGATGATCGCCCGCAACGTGTCGATGCCCTGACCCTTTTCGGACGAGGTGAGGACGATCTCCGGGAAGGCCGCGGGGTGCTTGGACAGCCGCTCGCGCACCTGGGCCAGCATCTTCTCGCGATCCTGTTCCTTGACCTTGTCGGCCTTCGTGAGCACCGCCTGGAACGTCACCGCGCTGCGGTCGAGAAGGGTCATGATTTCCTCGTCGGGCGGCTTCACTCCGTGACGGGAATCGATCAGCACGAAAGCGCGACGCAGATTCGCGCGGCCCGCGAGATAGGCCCTGAGAAGGGCCTGCCAGCGTTCGACCACCGGCAGCGGCGCGTTGGCGTAGCCGTAACCCGGCAGGTCGACAAGGTAATGGCTTGACCCGAGCGTGAAGAAGTTGATCTCCTGCGTCCGGCCCGGCGTGTTCGAGGCCCGCGCCAGCCCCTTGCGACCCGTCAGCGCGTTGATGAGCGTCGATTTCCCCACGTTGGACCGGCCGGCGAAGCACACTTCGAGGCGGTCGTCGCGCGGAAGCCCGTCCATCGCGACCACGCCCTTGAGGAAGTCGGCACCAGGAGAGAAGAGCCGGTGCGCGGCTTCTGCGGCCTGTTGTTCGGGTGCATCCGCGAGCGGGAAGGGCAGGGTGGTCATGTCAGCCTCACGGTGTCGCCTGCGGTGATGCGGCCGCCGCGGGTCACCTCTGCCTGCACGGAGAAATCTGTGTGGCCGAAGCCTTGCAGCAGGCCCAGCATGTCGATGTCCCGGGCTCCGGTCTCGGGATCGGCGTGGGTTGCCTTGCAACGCCCGGTGCGCTCGCGAACGGCGAGGATGGCCTCACCGATGCGGATCTCACGGCCGATCATCTCGAATTCTTCCCAAGGCGCGAGGCCGCCGACCCAGATGTTGCCGCGCCAGCGGTGGATCGAGAGCGGGCGACCCGCCGCCTCCTCGACCGCGCGGTGGCTGGCGAGATTGCAGATGGTCAGGGACGGAAACGCGCTGTCGGTCATGCCCTGTTGCCCGGCCGTGACGATGCGCGCCGGTTTGAAGGGGCTATCTTCGTGAAGCGGCGCGATCCAGTCGAGGAAAGCCTGCGCCTCGTCGTCGGGGCAAAAGGCCAGCGAGCCGAGTTCCGGATGTGTGAGTGTCACGCGCCGGCCTGCCTCGTCCAGCTTGGCCTCGATCGCCATGAGCGCAGGGATGTTCGCGCCCCGGGTGAAGTTCCGGCAGGGGGACCATGAGGTCCCGTCCGCGTCGCTTTTCTGGTGGGCAACGGCCCAGACCCGGTCCCATGGCATCGTTCGGCCTGCTTCCACAACGACCGAGCCCACGGTCTCGCGACCGTGGGCCTTGATCGGGTGGCGCCAGAGGCTCTGGACACTGGCGCCGCTTGTCACTTCTTGTCTTCCGTCTTGGTCTTCTTCTGGAAGCTCGACTTGATGTTGCCGAAGACGTCCGGCGTGTAGCCCTGGCTGCGCATGATCGCGTATTGCTGGGAGAACGTGATCGTGTTGTTCGCGATCCAGTAGACCACCAGGCCGCTGGCGAAGCTGCCCAGCATGAACATGAACACCCACGGCATCCAGGCGAAGATCATAGCCTGCGTCGGGTCGGGCGGCGCCGGGTTCAGCTTCTGCTGCAGCCACATCGACACGCCGAGCAGCAGCGGCAGGATGCCGATGAAGACCAGCGCGAGCAGCGAGCCCGCCTCGGGCGCGCCCCAGGGCAGCAGGCCGAAGAAGTTGAAGAACGATGTCGGATCGGGTGCCGACAGGTCCTGGAAGGGCCCGAAGAACGGCGCGTGGCGCAGCTCGAGGGTGACGAAGATCACCTTGTAGAGCGAGAAGAAGATCGGGATCTGCAGAAGGATCGGCAGGCAGCCCGAGGCCGGGTTCACCTTTTCCTTCTTGTAGAGCTCCATCATCTCCTGCTGGAGCTTCTGGCGGTCGTCGCCCGCGCGCTCCTTGATCTTCTCCATCTCGGGCTGGAGTTCCTTCATCTTCGCCATGGAGACGTAGGACTTGAACGCCAGCGGCAGCAGCAGCGCCTTGATCATCAGCGTCAGCAGGATGATCGACACGCCCATGTTGCCGATGAGCTGGTTCAGCTCGTGCAGCACCCAGAAGATCGGTTTCGTCAGGAAGAAGAACCATCCCCAGTCGATCGCATCCACGAAACGGTCGATCTCGGGGTAATCGGCGTCGGGCTCTGCGCCGAAGAGGCTGAAGAGCCAGTTCGGCTGGTTCTGGTAGCGGCGGATCGTGTCCCATTCCTTCGCACCCGCGAAGAGACGGGTCGACACCGATGCGCTCTCGCCCGCGCCGACCGTCATCGTCGGAAGAACCTGCTCGGTCTGGTAGATGTCGCGGGCCTCGTCGTACTTGGCCACTGCCTTGAAGCCCTGACTGTGATCGGGAATCAGGCTCGACATCCAGTAATGGTCGGTGAAGCCGATCCAGCCGTTCTCGTCGACCTGATAGACTTCCGCGCGGGCGCCCTCGCCGGCGTTCTGGTCAAGGTCGGTAAGGCCGTCCCACGAGGTCTCGGACAGCTCGCCATCGGCCATCGCGATGGCGCCCTCGTGAAGGATGAAGAAGTTCTTGGCGTTGGCCGGCTCGCCGTGCCGGGCGAGCACGCCGTAAGGCGCGAGCGAGGTGCTGGCGTCCCCGGTATTCTCGACCGCCTGCTCGACGGTGAACATGTAGTTCTGGTCGACCGAGATGGTGCGGCGGAAGACGAGGCCCGCGGGGCCCTCCCAGGTCAGCGTCACGGGGCTGTCGGGGGTGAGCGGACCCTCGCCCTCGACCTGCCATTCGGTGTTGGGGCCGGGAACGTCCTCGGGGCTCAGGCCCTGACCGGGAGCCCAGCCGTAGAGCGCATAATAGGCGTCCTGACCGCCGACCGGATTGAAGAGGGAGACGATTTCGGAATCCTCTTCGATCGTCTCGGTGTAATCCTTGAGCTGGAGGTCGTCGATCCGTCCGCCGAGCAGCGAGATGGACCCGACGAGGCGGGGCGTGTCGATCTCGACGCGCGGCGCTTCGGTGCTTTCCTGCGCTTCCTCGTCGGCATTGTCCGCCGACGCGGCATCGGGCGTCGCCGATGGCGTCACCGCCGGGCCACCCTCGACATCGGCCTCGCCGGTGGTCTGGGCGGTTTCCGTCGCGGTCGCGCCGTTGGGATCGGTCTGCGTCTCAGGTGGCGGGAAAAGCACGAACCACAGCAGGATCACGATGAAGCTGAGCGCGGTCGCGAGGATGAGGTTCTTGTTCTGATCGTCCATGAAGCGCGGATTCCGGGGTCCCGTGGCAGATGGGGGCGTTCAACAGACCGCGTGCCCGGAGGTCAAGGGGAAACGGGTGCCAGAGCCCGCGCCCGGGCGTCGCGCGGATCATATGACGGGGAGGTCAGGCCTCTTTTTGTCGGCGTGAACGAAGTGACCCGCGACAGGGTGACTGCCTGCGCCAGGGCGGCAGCGTGCAGCGGATACGTGCCGTGCTCCGCCTCCCCGGCATGATCCACGCCCGGAAGGTCGATGATCAACGTGATCGGCGGGTCAGGTCGGGCGCGCAGAGGTTCTGGTTGTGGCGGAGGACCCAGTCGGCGAAATGCGGCGCGGACATGGGGCGCGCGATGCGGAACCCCTGAACGTGTCCGCAACCGAGTTGCGCGAGGAGCGCGTGCTCGCCCGCGCTCTCGACCCCTTCGGCGAGCGTCTCAATGCCCAGCTGTTCGGCAAGGCTCAGTATGCCCGCGACCATGCGCCGCTGGCTCTCGTTGCGGTCGATCCCGGCGATGAAGCCGCGGTCGATCTTCACGCGGTCGATGGGAAGGCGGTGGAGCGCCATGATCGAGGCATGTCCGGTGCCGAAATCGTCGAGATCGATGCTGCAACCGAGACGCTTCAACCGGGAGACGTTTCGCGAGACCGTCGATTCCGTGTCCTCGCAGAATGCGGTTTCCAGCACTTCTATGCAGAGACGGTCACCCGAGACGTCCTGCCGGTCGAGCTCCCAGGCGATCCGGTCGGGCAGGGTCGGTTCGCGCAATTCGGTCCCGGTCAGGTTCACGCTGACCTTCGGAATGTCGAAGCCGCGGGCGCTCCATTCGTTCAGCGCCGCAAGTGATGCGCGGATCATGACCTCGCCGAGCCGCGCAAGATGCCCCCCGGCCTCGAGGGAGTCGAGGAAATCGGCCGGCGGGATCATGCCCCGCTCGGGGTGCATCCAGCGGGCGAGGGCCTCGACGCCACTGATGCGGCCCGTCGATGTGCAGATCTGCGGCTGGAACCATGGCTGGATCTGACCGCTTTCGAACGCGAGCGCGACATCGGCGCGCAGGGCGCGTCGCATCGTCCGGCTTGCCCCCATCCCCTGCGACCATGCGGTTATCCCGGAGCCCCCGCCGCCCGACGCGTCCATGAGTGCGGTCAGGGCGGCGTCGAGCAGTTCGGTGCCGCCGGCGACCGCGGGAAGGCGCGACCCGGCGCAGAGGCCGACGGCGGCGCTCAGGTAATGGCTGCGCTGCGTGCCCGACACCGGTCCCTCGAGGCGCGACTGCAGACGGCCGGCAAGGCCGGTCAGGCGCTCCGCATCCAGCCTCGCCGTCGGATCGAGCACGATCAGGTAGCGCCGGTCGCCGATCCGTACCGCGGTATCCTGCGGCCGGAGATCGTGCCGCATCTGCTCGAGCACCCTGGCGCGCAGGAACTCGGCCTCGCGTTCGCCGTAGATCTCGGCCACCTCCTCGAGCCCTCCGAGGTCGATGGCGATGGCCGCGGTCGAGAGATTCGCCGCGCGGGCCTCTGCAAGGATCTCGGAGCAGTGTTCTTCGGCCTCGGCGAGATCCATCCGGTCGACCTGCACCGCAGCGCGCGCGACGCGTCCGGGCGGTACGGTCCGCAGCGCCCCGGAAACGAAGGCGAGGAGCGGGACGAACAGTGCGACAAAGGCGAGCGCCCCCTCGCCGGCGAGCCAGTAGGAGCCGAGCGCCAAGGCCGGCACGAAGGAGAGGATCTGGATCCCCGACAGCCAGCGCTGCTGCGCAAACGTGACGATAGCGCGGTCGCGCGAGCGGCCTGGCTCCATGATGGCGATTCCCCCGATGTCCGGCAGTGTCGAGGCCAGACTAACGGGAAGAACATTTGTGGACGGTTAAAGCCGCTCGCCCGCCGCGTCCGAAGGACCCTCGTTCTTCGGATCGAGTGCGAGTCCCGCGAAGTCGAAGAGCTTCGGATCGAGCAGGTGCGAGGGGCGCGCATTCATCAGCGCGCGGAACATGACCTGCCGCCGTCCGGGGCTGTTGCGCTCCCAACCGTCGAGGATCTGCTTCACCTGCTGGCGCTGCAGGCCGTCCTGGCTGCCACAGAGATCGCAGGGGATGATGGGATAATTCATGGCCCTAGCGAACTTCTCGCAATCGGCCTCGGCAACATGCGCAAGTGGCCGGTAGAGAAAGAGATCGCCCTCCTCGTTCACCAGTTTCGGCGGCATGGTGGCGAGCCGCCCCCCGTGAAAGAGGTTCATGAAGAAGGTCTCGAGAATATCGTCCCGATGATGGCCGAGCACCACCGCCGAGCAGCCTTCCTCGCGCGCCACACGGTAGAGATGGCCCCGCCGCAGCCGCGAGCAGAGCGCGCAGAAAGTCCGTCCCTCGGGGATCTTGTCGACGACGACCGAATAGGTGTCCTGATACTCGATCCGGTGCGGCACGCCGCGCTCTTCGAGGAATTGCGGCAGCACCGTCGCGGGAAAGCCGGGCTGGCCCTGATCGAGATTGCAGGCGAGTAGATCGACGGGCAGCATCCCGCGCCATTGCAGCTCGTGCAGGATCGCCAGCAGCGTGTAGCTGTCCTTGCCGCCCGAGAGGCAGACGAGCCATTTCGGCTTCTCGCCTTCACGCGCGCCGGGGCCGATCATGCCGTACTGATCCACGGCCTCGCGCACGGATTGCACGAGGCGCTTGCGGAGCTTCTTGAACTCCGTGGTCTTCGGCGCGCCGCGGAAGAGCGGGTGGATGTCGTCTGTATGGTCGAGCATGGATCGCGGGATAGGCGCATGCGTCGCACCGGGCAAGGGGGAACGACGGGTGCAACCGTCACGTTTGCGCAGAGATGCAGATGCAAGGGAGACCAACATGCGTTCCACCATCCTGACCGCCTCGGCCGCGATCTTCGCCGCGAGCACCGTCTTTGCTCAAAGCGGCGAGGACATGAGCCCGGCCGCAACCGCCACCCTCATGGATCCGAGCGGCGCCGAGGTCGGCATGGTCGAGATCTTCGAGACCAATGATGGCCTGCTTTTCAACGTCGAGGCGAGCGACATGCCCGAAGGCGGCCACGGCTTCCACGTGCACCAGACCGGCGAATGTGCGGACGATTTCACCTCGGCGGGAGATCACTACGCGCCGAACGGCAATTCTCACGGTCTGATGGCCGAAGGTGGGCCGCATGCCGGCGACCTGCCGAACGTCTTCGCCAGTGCCGAGGGAGACGTTCGCGCGGACATCACCTCCACTGTGCTGAGCCTCGAGGACGGCGATGCACCGATCATGGACGACGACGGCTCGGCGATCATCGTGCACGAGAACCCGGACAGCTACGGCGAGGATGCCGGAGCCGGCGGGCGCATCGCCTGCGGCGTGATCGAGCAATCCTCGTGAAGGAGGCGCGGCCCCGAGATCATGTGCCGGGGCCGCGCGACCGCTAGAAGGGTGTCCGTAACGGCGGAAGCGCGTCCCGCCGCGCATGCGCCGCTTCCGGCGGTAGCCCGATATCGCGTTTCAGATGATCCGGAAGCGTGGCGGCGTCGGCCGGACGCTGCCGCCTTTTCCGAAGCTTGAACAGTGCCTTGAGCGCTGCGAACAGCACGGGGAACGCGCCGTGCCGCGCAATGATGCCGTCGATGCTGTCCGCGTTTGGCGTGCGATCGGAATGAATGAGATAGATCATGGAAGACATCCTCTGGTCTCGGTCAGAAAGCTGACTCGGAGCCAGGAGGCCCGTCCCGCACACCTAGACGCAGGTCGCCCGTGGATCTGCCACGTGGCTCCGAGGTTCGGGGTTGCGGGATATCGCGGCCGGCAGACGCTTCGGACGCGATGGGCGGTGTCAGGCGGCGGCTCGGAAGCCTCGCGACGACACCGGGTGGACCATGATCTTGGCCGGAGCGTTAAGTTCAGTCATGCCTAACCCTCCTTCTTGTCTGCGGGTCCGTGCCGGACACATACGCCGAATCACGGCCGTCACGCGACTCTTATTTTACCTATGGGCAGGTTTGCGCCCCGTCTCGCTGTGGCGTGGGCACAACGTCCCTCAATCGGGAACGTTGTCGATGCCGGACCGCCCCCAGGGGTGGCAGCGGCCGATGCGGCGGAGGGCAAGCCATGTGCCACGCAGCGCGCCATGGCGGGCGAGCGCTTCAAGCGCATAGGCAGAGCATGTCGGGTGGTAGCGGCAGTTGAAGCCGACCCAAGGCGAAAACACCAGGCGGTAGGCGCGCACCGGCAGGGCCAGCACCCAGGCCGCCGGCGCTCTGACGTCAGGCCGAAGACCGGGCATGAAGCCGGTTCAGCGCAAAGACGAGATCGTCCTGCAACGCGTCGAAGGGGCGTTCGGCGGTTGCGCCGGGCTTTCCGATGAGCACGTAATCGAAGCCCGGGCGGCCGTTCTCGGTCAGCACCAGACGCGCCGCCTCGCGCAGGCGCCGCTTGGCGCGATTGCGGGCGACGGCATTGCCGACCTTCTTCGAGCAGGTGAAGCCGACGCGCACGACATCCGTCCCGTCACCGCGGTGACGGGCTTGCACGAGCATCGCCTTGGTGCCCTGCTTGTCCGCGCGGGCGGCCGCGAGAAACTCGGGCCGCCGAGCCAGCGTCTCGATCCGGATGCGCGGACGCGCAGACGCCGCCGGGTCCGACCGAAAGCAATCGCTCTCGGGGGCCTCCGGCGGCGTCATGCGCGGCTGCGCGGTCAGGATGGTCAGGCGCTCAGCTTCTTCCGGCCGCGGGCGCGGCGGGCGTTCAGGACCTTGCGGCCGGCTTTGGTGGCCATCCGCGAGCGGAAGCCATGGCGGGCCTTCCGCACGTAGTTCGAGGGCTGGTAGGTGCGCTTTGTCATCGCTCCGTCTCCGTCGTCTGTCAGGGCCCGGGCGCGAAGGCGCGAGGGCAGAATCTCTCTGGAAGCCCGCGCTATAGGCAAGCAGCGGACGCGTGTCAAACCCCGCGTCAAACGTCGTGCGATGTCCCGCCTGCAACAAATCGGGGTCGAAGGCGCGGGGAAGTGTTACAGAGAGCGCGCCCAACGCGGGTTTGCCTCATGCCGCCGTCACCGGGCATCAAGGCCGCGTGATGCGGGTGTTTTAACGGCCCGCTGGCCTGCATCTTGCAGTCAGACGCCACTCACCCGTGCCGCGGAGGACAGACCGCTCCATGACGCAGATCGACACTCAGTCCCGCCACCAGGGAAGGACCGGCCTCATGCGCCACCTGCCGCTCATCGGAATCCTCGTCGTGGCCGTCGCAGGGTTCCTGACGCTGCGCGACGTCCTGAGCTTCGAGACGCTGGCCGAGAATCGCGACGCACTCCTGGCGTTCCGGAACGACAACCTCATCGGCCTCGCGGCGGCATTCGTCGGCATCTACGTCCTGATCGTCGCGTTCTCGCTTCCGGGCGCCGCGGTCGCTTCGGTCACCGGAGGGTTCCTATTCGGCCTATGGGGCGGAACGGTCCTGAACGTGATGGCGGCCACGGCAGGGGCGGTGGCCATCTTCTTCGCCGCGCGGATGGGGCTCGGGCGGTCGCTCTCGAAAAAGATCGAGGCGTCCGAAGGGACGGTCAAGCGCCTCAAGGACGGCCTCCACGAAAACGAGATCTCGGTTCTCTTCCTGATGCGCCTCGTGCCGGCGGTGCCGTTCTTCGTCGCAAATCTCGTTCCGGCGCTCGTGGGGGTCCGCTTCCGGAACTTCCTCCTGACCACTGCGCTCGGCATCGTTCCCGGAGCCTTCGTCTTCACCTCCATCGGCGTCGGCGTCGGCGAGGTCTTCGATCGGGGCGAGACCCCGGACCTGTCTCTTCTCTACGAGCCACAGGTGCTTCTGCCGCTCTTCGGGCTGGCAGCGCTCGCGGCGCTCCCTATGATCCTCAAGGCTTTGCGCGGAAAGAAGGGCCTTTAGATCCATGGACAACATCAAGACCGACCTGCTCGTCATCGGCGCAGGGTCCGGTGGCCTGTCCGTCGCCGCAGGCGCGGCCCAGATGGGCGCGGACGTCACCCTGCTCGAACGCCACAAGATGGGCGGCGATTGCCTCAACTACGGCTGCGTGCCGTCCAAGGCGCTGATCCAGACCGCGAAGGTTGCGCACGCCATGCGCCATGCCGCGCAATACGGCGTCGCAAGCGTCGAGCCGAAGGTCGACTACGCCGCCGCCATGGACCACGTTCACGGCGTCATCGCCAATATCGCGCCTCACGACAGCCAGGAGCGGTTCGAGGGTCTCGGCGTCCGGGTCATCCGCGAGGAAGGCCGCTTCGTGAACACCGATGCGGTTGTCGAGACCGAGAAGTTCCGCATCACCGCGCGCCGCGTGGTGCTCGCGACGGGATCGCGTCCCTTCGTGCCGCCCATTCCGGGGCTCGACACCGTCCCGTATCTGACCAACGAGACACTCTGGGACCTTCGCGAGCTGCCCGCGCATCTGATCGTCATTGGCGGCGGCCCGATCGGGATGGAGATGGCGCAGGCGCATCGCCGCCTTGGCGCGAGAGTCACCGTCATCGAGGGCCAGAAGGCGCTCGGCAAGGACGACCCCGAGATGTCCGCCATCGCTCTCGATGCCATCCGCGGCGAGGGCGTGGAGGTCATCGAGGGAGCGCAGGCCGCCAGGGTCGCCGGCTCGGACGGGAGCATCACGGTCGAGACGGACGACGGCCGGAAAATCGCCGGCTCGCACCTTCTCGTCGCCGTCGGCCGCAAGGCCAATACCGAGAGCCTGAACCTCGATGCCGCCGGCATCGGCACGACGCGGACGGGCATCCGTGTGGACAAGCACCTCCGGACCACCAATCGCAAGGTCTACGCGATCGGCGACGCGGCCGGCGGACTGCAATTCACCCATGTCGCAGGGTACCACGCGGGCGTGGTGATCCGCTCGACGCTCTTCGGTCTGCCGGCGAAAGCCGCGACATCGCACATTCCGTGGGTCACCTACACCGATCCCGAGGTCGCACATGTCGGCATGACCGAAGCCGAGGCGAAGAAGGAGTGGGGCGCGAACCACGAGGTTGCCCGCTTCGATTACGAGGGCAATGACCGCGCCCAGGCCGAGCGACATACGACGGGACGCGTCAAGGTCGTCGTCCATAACGGCAAACCCGTCGGCGCCTCGATCGTGGGCCATCAGGCGGGCGAGCACATCTCGCTCTGGGCCTTCGCGATCTCGTCGGGGTCCAAGATGAAGGACGTCACGGGCATGGTCGCGCCCTATCCGACATACGGGGAGCTTAACAAACGCGCGGCCGGCGCCTATTTCTCTCCGAAGCTCTTCGAGAGCGAGGCGGTCAAGCGCGTGGTCGGTCTGGTTCAGCGCTGGCTGCCGTGAGATTGCGCACCATTTAAGGCACCATGATCAATTCGCTTTCCGGCCGCTTTCTGATTCTCACGACAATCTTCGTGATGCTGGCCGAGGTGCTGATCTTCGTGCCCTCCGTGGCGCGGTTCCGCGAGAGCTATCTCGAGACGCGGCTCGAACGAGCGCAGATCGCCTCGCTCGCGGCGCTCGCGTCGGACACCATAGATCCCTCGCTCGAGGAAGAGCTCCTGCTGAACGCCGGCGTCTACAACGTCGTGCTGCGGCGCGACGAGGCACGCCAGCTGATGCTGGCCTCTCCGATCCCGGGCGAGATCTCGGCGACATACGATCTCCGTAACGCCTCGGCGATGACGCTGATCCGGGATGCGTTGATGCGTCTCGTGACGTCCGAGCAGCAGCTCGTGCGCGTCATAGGCAGCCCCTCCCGCGAGGCCGGCCTCCAGATCGAAGTCACGATGGATACCGGCGATCTGCGCACCGCGATGATCGAGTACGGTCTTCGGATTCTCGGCCTCTCGGCGGTCATCTCGGTGCTGACCGCCTGCCTGCTGTTTCTCGCCGTCCGCAGGCTTCTGGTGAAGCCGATCAAGAGCGTCGTCTCGCACATGCAGAACTACGCCGCGGCGCCCGAGGATGCGCGCCGCATCATCCAGCCGACCGCGACCGTCCGCGAACTGCGCGAAGCGGAGGACGCGCTGCAGAAGATGCAGACCGACCTGACGCAGGCGCTGCGCCAGAAGGAGCGCCTCGCCCAGCTCGGCGGCGCGGTGGCGCGGGTCAGCCACGATCTGCGCAACATCCTCACCTCGGCGCAGCTCTTCACCGACCGGATCGAGACCTCCGAGGACCCGGTGGTCAAGCGGCTGGCCCCGAAGCTGATCAACTCGCTGACCCGCGCGGTGTCGCTCTGCGAATCGACGCTCGCCTTCGGCCGCGCGGAGGAGCCCGCGCCGGTCCTGAGCCACGTGAACCTTGCCGAGGTCGTGGACGACGTGCTCGAGGCCGAGCATCTCGCGATCGGCGATGCGGACATCTCCCTCGCCGCCGACATCCCCCCGAACCTCATGCTGCGCGCCGATCCCGAACAGCTGCACCGCATCCTCTCGAACCTCGTCAAGAACGCCCGCCAGGCGATCCTTGGATCGGGTGTGGCGGGCGAGATCACGGTCTCGGCCCGTTCGGAGGACCTCGGCTGGCTCATCAAGGTGTCCGACACCGGGCCGGGCCTTCCGGCCAAGGCGCGGGACAATCTCTTCAAGGCGTTCCAGGGCGGCGCTCGCAAGGGCGGCTCCGGCCTCGGCCTCGCCATCGTTCAGGAACTTGTCCGAGGACACGGCGGCACGCTCGATCTTGCGCATAGCGGACCCGAGGGAACCGTCTTCGTCATCCGCCTGCCCATGGGCGAATGGAGCTGAGCGTCACATTTCCTTGGCGGAAGGGCGCCAGAAATCGGATCTTCCCCCTTGCGTCCCCGGGCCGTGGGAGATAGGTCACGCCGCAACGGACCGATAGCTCAGCTGGATAGAGTACCTGACTACGAATCAGGGGGTCGGGGGTTCGAATCCTCCTCGGTCCGCCACCACCTTTCTGTAAGATGTCAAGCAAAACCGACTTTCGTGTCATATTGCACATTGCTGACCCAGAAGCCGGTATATCCCGAAATCACAGCGACATTGCTCAGTTGAGCTGGCGATCTTAAGATCGGCCAATCCAGCCGTTGTCTGATCTCGGAAACCTCGCTTGGTCAAAAGCCTAGCTGCCACTCCCGGAACGAACTTCCCGCAGCTGCCGCTAACGGTGTCACATGCCGCGAGCGAGCCGGCGACTTCCTTGCTGTCGCGACTTGCGGCCAGGAACGGCGCCATTTCGATGCAGAGGTTCTGTGGTGACATCGCCTTTCCGATCAACCCGCTCTTTCGTGGTGAGAAGGTCGCCTTGGAGCAATTGGCCAGCTTGCAGGGTGCGACGTGAGCGCATTGGAGCGGGTCTCTATCCGCCACCTCGGTAAGGGCCATTTTCGCCTGAGAGACAAGTTTGCCTCCCTTCGGAGCTTCCAGCGCACGCGCATCCGTGTCTGTCCGGAGCCTAAAGGAGGCCAACAGCATCTGCGAAGCGTGCGGCGAAGCGGCTCCTTTCCTAAAGGCCGACGGCGAACCGTTTCTGGACATGCACCACGTTCTGCCGCTGGCGGCGGAAGGCCCGGATACTATCGACAATGCTGCCGCGTGCTACCCGAACTGTCATCGCCTTGTGCATCACGGAGCCGAAGCAGCATCGGCGCGCCTTCGGCTCGTCGACAACGTAACCCGTCTCAAAGACTTCCGAGCCGCGAGGGCTGAACAAGTCATGGCGGTGCAGGATGGGGGCAAAGTGGGGGGCGAGGGCAGATGTCAGGCCCATAACGCTTTGGAATGAAGCCAAATGTAGCTTCAACTGGCGGAGGCTGTGGGATTCGAACCCACGGACCCCGTGAAGGGTCAACGGTTTTCAAGACCGCCGCATTCGACCGCTCTGCCAAGCCTCCGGTATGCGGGTGTCTATGCCTGTGTTCCCGATTCTGGAAGGGTGCCGGAATTGCCGTCGCGAAGGGCATATGCCTTCCAAAGCTCCCGGCCGTTGGTTACACTTCCGATCGCGCCCGGACGCGGGCGCGGGTCGACACGCGGCAGACCGGGACAGCCGGCAGCGTGCGGGATCACGAGGACGGGCAAGGGCGAGCATGGTCACCACATCGAAGGATGAGCCCGTTTGCACAGGTCGCGGGACGGCTATGGCGACCATTCTTGCAGCCGTGGCACTCTCGGGCTGCGGTCCGGACGGGGTGAGGGCCGCCTTCGATCGCGTCAGCGGCGGGGAACAGATCGCCGGCCCGGAGACCGGTGGCGCGGCGGCGCGCGACATCGAGGCTCCGGACGTGTTTCAGACAACGGAGCCGGGATTGTGGGACGGACGTCCGTCGCTCGGCGGGGTCTGGGTTGCCCATCCCGATGTGGCGGATCCCGAGCGCGTCATCATCCGCAACCGGTCGAACGGACAGAGCGTCACGGGTGCACTCTTCAGGCGCGAGCGCGAGAGCTCCGGCCCTAAGCTCCAGGTCTCCTCGGACGCCGCCACGGCGCTCGGCATGCTGGCGGGGCAACCGGCGGACCTGACCGTCGTTGTCCTGCGCCGCGCCGGAGGGCGCATGTCCGAGGCGTCGCCAGGCGTGTCGGACGAGGCCGCGACCAGCGGCCCGGTCGATGCGCCCGCTGCGCAGCCGCCCGGTACCCGGCCGCCGGCCGCCGCCCGAAGGGCGCCGCCCTCGCTCGACCGCCCGTACATCCAGGTCGGCATCTTTGGCCTCGAGCAAAGCGCCCGCGACGCCGCGGGCGCCATGCGCGACGCCGGTCTCGATCCGGCGATCCGTGCGCAGACCGCCGGGGCCGGGTCCATCTGGCGTGTGCTCGTAGGCCCCGCACGTTCGGACGCGGAACGCTCGGCCCTGCTGGAGACGATCAAGGGCGAGGGGTTCCGTGACGCCTACGCCGTTGCGGAGTAAAGCCCGCCGCCTCATGTGACCGGGCGCGGACTCCCGCTCCCCGCCCGGTTGAGATACCAAACACCGAGCCCGCCCCATCGGAGGAGCCAATGACGATATTCAGATCACTCGCCACCGCGCTCGCCGCGGTTGTCGCCCTTGCCTTGCCGGCGCAGGCCTTCGACACCTCGGCGCGCGCCGCGTTTGTCCTCGATCAGAAGACGGGAACCGTGCTTCTGGCCAAGAACGCCGACGAGCAGATGCCGCCCGCCTCGATGTCCAAGCTGATGACGCTCTACATGGCGTTCGAGGCCATCGAGGAAGGGCGCCTGTCGCTCGACGAGCGCCTGCCGGTTTCCTCGCATGCCGCGAGCTATGGCGGCTCGACCATGTTCCTCGACACGACCGACAGGGTGCGGGTGGAGGACCTCCTTCGCGGGATCGTCGTGCTCTCGGGCAACGACGCCTGCGTGGTCATCGCCGAGGCCCTGTCGCCGGATGGAACCGAGGACGGTTTCGCCGATCTGATGACCCGGCGCGCGCAGCAGATGGGACTGACCAATTCCGTCTTCAAGAACTCCAACGGCTGGCCGGCCGAGGGACACGTGATGTCGATGCGCGACCTCGCGCTCCTCGCCAGCCACATCATCGAGGACTTTCCGGATTTCTACCCGATGTTCGCCGAACAGAGGTTCGAGTTCGACGGCCGCGCGCCGGCGAACGTGTCCAATCGCAACCCTCTGCTCGGTCTCGGGATCGGTGCCGACGGGCTCAAGACCGGGCATACCCAGGCGGCCGGATACGGGCTCGTGGGATCGGCCGAGCAGAACGGCCGCAGGATCATCTTCTCGCTGACCGGGCTCGACAGCAACCGCGCAAGGGCCGAAGAGAGCGAGGCGATCGTCAACTGGGCGTTCCGGCAGTTCGCCGAAAAGCGCATCGCGGAAGGCGGTACCCGTATCGCCACCGCCGATGTCTGGATGGGCGCGCAGCCGGAAGTCGGACTGGTTGCGGAGACCGACGTCTCGTTGCTCGTTCCGGTCCTGACCGGCGCTCCGCTCGAGGCCGAGGTCGTCTATACCGGACCGCTTGAAGCGCCGATCGCCAAAGGCCAGAAGCTGGCCGAACTCATCGTCCGCCCGGAGGGCCTGCCCGAGCATCGCGTGCCGCTCGTCGCGGAGAACGCAGTTCAGGGGGCCGGTTTCGTTAACCGGGTGATGACGGTCGGCGGCGTACTCCTGCGGAGATTCGGACCTTCTCCGCAGGACGTGATGTAATGAGCGACTCCCGATACGGCGCATTCCTGACCTTCGAAGGCATCGACGGCAGCGGCAAGTCCACCCAGTCGCGGCTTCTGGCCGAGGCGCTCCGTCAGGAGGGGCACGATGTGCTGCTGACCCGCGAGCCCGGCGGCTCCGCGGGCGCGGAGGAGATCCGCTCGCTTCTGCTCCATGGCGATCCCGATCGCTGGTCGGCGGAGACGGAGCTTCTTCTCTTCACCGCGGCGCGCCGGGACCATGTCGAGCGAACCATCACTCCGGCGCTCGAGGCGGGAAAGATCGTCATCTGCGACCGGTTCGTTGACAGCACGCGCGCCTATCAGGGCATCACGCGGGGCGACCTGCGGTCCAAGGTCGACACACTGCACGCGCTGATGATCGGGCTCGAGCCGGACCTGACCTTCCTCATCGACATCAATCCCAACATCGCTCTCGCCCGCGCGTCGAAGCGCGTGGGATCCGAGGCGCGCTTCGAGAATTTCGGAATCGAACTGCAGGCGACGCTGCGGGCAGGCTTCCTCAACCTCGCGCACCGCGCCCGCCGCTTCCGCGTTCTGGCGGGCAACCGTCCCGAGGCGGAGGTTCACAGCGACGTTCTGACCTATGCGCGCAAGTTCCTCGGTCACGTGTAATGAGCGATCCGCTTCCCGAACCGGACCGGGTCGAAGGCGCACCCCACCCGCGCGAGACGATGCGGCTCGTCGGCCAGGAGGCTGCAGAACGCGGCTTTCTCGACGCCTATGCCGGCGACCGCCTGCACCATGCCTGGCTGATCACCGGCCCGGAGGGCGTGGGCAAGGCAACGCTCGCCTGGCGCATCGCGCGGTTTCTGGTCGCGACGCCGCCCGCGGGGAGCGGGGGGCTTCTGGGGGACCCGGAGCCGCCGCAGACGCTCGACATCGGGGCCGACCACCCCGTCACGCGCCGCAGCCTTGCACTGGCAGAGCCGTCGATTTTCCTTCTGCGCCGCGGTCTGAACGACAAGGGTGACCGGATCGCCGCCGACATCCGCGTCGCCGACGTGCGCGGGCTCAAGCGCCGCATGGCGCTCTCCTCGGCCGACGGGGGGCGCCGGGCGATCGTCGTCGACGCGGCGGACGAGATGAACGTCAATGCCGCCAACGCGCTCCTGAAGCTGCTCGAGGAACCGCCGGCGAACACGGTGCTCCTGCTCGTCTGCCACCGCCCTGCGCGGCTCCTCCCGACAATCCGGTCGCGCTGCCGCGAGCTGCGCCTCGCCGCCCTCGGTCCCGACGAGATGGCCGAGGCGCTGAGCCTTGCCGGAGCCGAGGTGTCGCCGCAGGAGACGGAGGCCCTGACCGAGCTCTCGGCAGGGTCCGTCGGAGCGGCGTTGCGGCTCCTCAATCTCGGCGGGCTGCAGCTCTACGGCGACCTCGTCGACCTCATGGGTACGATGCCCGACATGAGCCGGCCCAAGGCGCTTGCCCTTGCGGACAGGGTGGCCACACGCGGGAGGGAAACGCAGCTCGACCTGCTCATTTGGCTCACCGATCTCGCGCTGGCGCGGCTTGCCCGGACAGGTGTGACCGGCACGCCGCCGGCGCGGGCCGCCCATCCCGAAGAGCCGCGGCTTCTCGCGCGGCTCGCGCCCGACCCGCGGGCCGGACGGGCCTGGGCCGAGATCGCGCAGAGCGCCGGGGATAGGGCACGCCATGGGCGGGCCGTCAACATCGATGCCGCCGCGCTCATCTTCGACATGGTCTCCCGCATCCGGGACACCGCGGCGGATGTCGCCGCCTGATCGCGAGGCGCCACGCGACAGCCGCGTCCCTTTAAGCCGCTCGCGCGATCGTGCGCGGGGTGGCTGCCTTGACCCTCTCCCGGCGATCCTAGATACCTCGCGGCACGCCCCCGAGCCCGAGAGGACGCGACCTCATGAGCGACGCTCTCATCACCGACAGCCATTGCCATCTCGACTTCCCCGATTTCGGCGAGACGCGGGATGAGGTGATCGCGCGCGCCATCGACTCCGGCGTGCACCGCATGGTGACCATCTGCACCAAGCTGAGGACCGAGCCCGCCGTCCGCGCCATCGCCGACGCGCACGACGCCGTCTTCTACGCTGCGGGCACCCACCCGATGAGCGCGGCGGATGAGCCTATGGCAACCGTCGAGGAGCTGGTCGCGCTGGCGCGCCATCCGAAATTCGTCGGCATCGGCGAGTCGGGGCTCGACTACCATTACACCGCCGAGAGTGCCGAGGTTCAGAAGCGCAGCCTCGGGGTCCATATCGAGGCCGCGCAGGAAACCGGTCTGCCGTTGATCATCCATGCCCGCGACGCGGACGAGGACATGGCGCGCATCCTGACCGAGGGCTACAAGCGCAGGCCCTTTTCCTGCGTCATGCATTGCTTCTCGTCGGGCGAGGCGCTGGCGCGATCCGCGCTCGATTGCGACTTCTACCTGTCGATGTCGGGCATCGCAGCCTTCCCGAAGTCGAAGGAGCTCCGCGCGATTTTCGAGGCGGCGCCGCTCGACCGCATCCTCGTCGAGACCGACAGCCCCTATCTCGCGCCTCCGCCCTATCGCGGCAAGCGCAACGAGCCGTCCTACACGGTCCATACGGCAAAGGTCGGCGCGGAGGTCTTCGGACTCTCCTACGCCGAGTTCGCCGCCGCGACCGAGGCCAATTTCGACCGGCTCTTCTCCAAGGCGGCCGCCTGGGCCGAGGCGGCATGACCGGCGAGAGACGTTTCACCATCCTCGGCTGCGGATCGTCGGGCGGCGTGCCGCGGCTCGGCGGCCATTGGGGCGCGTGCGATCCCGACAACCCGCGCAACATGCGGCGGCGCTGCTCGCTGCTCGTCGAGCAGGAGACCGAGGGCGGGACGACCACCGTCCTCATCGACACCTCGCCGGACCTGCGCGCCCAGCTTCTCGACGCGAATGTCGGGCATCTCGACGGGGTGGTCTACACCCACGCCCATGCCGATCACGTGCACGGCATCGACGATCTCCGGATGATCGTCTTCAACACCCGCGAGCGGCTGAAGGTCTGGGCGGACGGGCCGACCTGCGACAACCTCATCAACCGCTTCGGATACGCCTTCACCCAGCCGGCGGGCAGCCCTTATCCCCCGATCCTCGAGATGAACCCCATCGACGGCCCCGTGACGGTGGAGGGTGCGGGCGGTCCGGTAACACTGAACCCGTTCGAGGTGAATCACGGCAGCGTTGACGCCCTCGGCTTCCGCATCGGCGACGTCGCCTACCTGCCGGACGTGGCCGAGATCCCGGCAGAGGCATGGCCGATGCTGGAGGGTCTCGACTACTGGATCCTCGACGCGCTCCGCCGCGAGCCGCACCCGACGCATGCGCATCTCGCCAAGTCGCTGGAATGGATCGAGGCAGCGGCCCCGAAACGCGCCATCCTCACCAACATGCATATCGATCTCGACTACGAGACGCTCGCTCAGGAGACACCCGGACATATCACCCCGGCGCATGACGGCCTCGTCCTGAGAGTGCCGCTTTGACGCCCCGAGCGGACTGATGCAGGCGCTTCTCGAAGTCATCCTGCCCGTCTTCCTCGTCATGGGCGCGGGTTACCTTGCGGTCTGGCGCAATCTCTTCTCGGAAAGCGGCGTCGACGGCCTCATGGCCTTCACGCAGAACTTCGCGATCCCCTGCCTTCTCTTCCGCGCGATCTGGACGCTGGACCTCGGGCAGAGCTTTCATCCCGCGCTCCTCGTCAGCTTCTATGCCGGCTCCGCAACGGGATTCTTCCTCGGTCTCTTCGCCGGGCGGCGGCTCTTCAACCGGTCCTGGGAGGATTCGGTCGCGATCGGCTTCTGCTGTCTCTTCGCGAACTCGCTCCTCCTCGGGCTTCCTATCACCGAACGCGCCTACGGAGCGGGTGCGCTCGATGCGAACTACGCCATCATCGCGATGCATTCCCCGTTCTGCTACGGGCTCGGCATCACCGCGATGGAGATCGCCCGCGCTGGCTCGTCCGGGACCCGCGCGGCCGCCCTGCCGCTGCAGGTCCTGAAGGCAATGTTCCGCAACGCGCTGGTGATCGGCATCGCCCTCGGTGCGGCCTTCAACCTCCTGAATCTCGGGCTGCCCGGCCCCGTCGTGGACGCGCTCGACATGCTGATACGCTCCGCGCTTCCCGCCGCGCTCTTCGGCCTCGGCGGCGTCCTCTACCGGTACCGGCCCGACGGCGACTTCCGCATCATCTTCTTCGTCTGCGCGGTGTCGCTCCTGCTGCATCCGGCGATCACCTGGACGCTCGGCAGCGCGTTCCAGCTGTCGGACCCGGACTTCCGCTCGGCGGTAATCACCGCCGCCATGGCGCCGGGGGTGAACGCCTATGTCTTCGCCAACATGTACGGCCGCGCCCGGCGCGTCGCGGCCTCCTCGGTCCTGATCGCGACGGGGCTTTCCGTGATCACTGTCTGGTGCTGGCTCGCGCTCTTGCCGTGAGCGCGTGACGAGCAGGGCGCGGCCGCTACATCACCGGCAGCGGCGCGCCCCGCGCCCTTCGAACAGCTTCAGAACGGAATCAGACACAATGTCCATCTACGAGGCCATCAAGGCCGACCACGAGAACCATCGCAAGCTCCTCGCGACCATCGCCGAGACCGAAGGCGCATCGGAGGACCGCAAGGCCGCCTGGAACGAATTCTTCCACGACGTGAAAAGCCACGCGGCCGCGGAGGAGGAGACCTTCTACTCCAAGCTCATGTCCAAGACCTGGGGCCAGGACAGCGCGCGGCATTCCGTCGAGGAGCACGCGGAGATGGACGACCTGATGGAAGAGCTTCAGGGCATGGACATGTCGAGCCCGGCCTGGCTGCAGAAGTTCAAGCAGCTCAAGCACGATTATGAGCATCACATGGACGAGGAAGAGGACGAGGTCTTCGGCCGTGCGAAAGAGGTGATCCCGGAAAGCGAGATCGAAGGCTACGGCAAGACCTTCAAGGACCGCAAGGCCGAAGAGCTGAAGCTGGTCGAGAAGAAGCGCCAGGACAGTCTAGAAGACTGACGAGGCAAGGGCGCGCCGCCTTTCGGCCGGCGCGCCCGGACGGCCGGGAGATCACTCTCCGGGCTGCCCCTGCATGTTCCTCCGGGTGCCGTTTTCCCGGTCACGCTTCTCTTCTTCCTTGTGCGCATCCGTCTGATGGTCGATCTCCGCCTTGACCTGACCGTAGGCGAGCAGGGCGAAGAGGCCCGTGCCGCCGATGACGTTGCCGACGAAGCTCGGAAGGATCAGTCCGAACCAGCATTTCGCAGCGGTGATGTCGCCCGAAAGCCAGAGGATGAAGGCCTCGTTCGATCCCGCCACCACGTGAGTGAAGCCGCCCATCGCGATCAGGTAGGTGAAGAGGAAGATCACGAAGATCTCGAACCCCTCCGACGAGGGCAGCATCCAGACGACGGCGGCGATGAAGAAGCCCGCCGGCGCCCCGTAACGCAGCGCCTCGGCCCACGTGTATTCGGAGAAGTGGTGCGAAATCGCCTTCATCCCCTCGACATATTCGGGCGGAACGGTTCCGCCGTGAGTGGTCAGGAGCGCCACGAAGAACGTGCCGACGAGATTGGCCGCAAAGACCACCGCCCAGAGTCGCGCGGCGCAGCCGAAGAGCGACAGCGACTTGTCCTTCAGCACCGGAAGGACGACGGTGATGGTGTTTTCCGTGAAGAGCTGGATCCGCCCGAGGATCACGAGGATGAAGCCGATCGTGTACCCCATGTTCTCGATCGGCCCCTGGTAGGGGTGGTTCGCGAATATGGTGTGCAGGATCCCCTCGGCTAGGATCGAGGAGGAAATCCCGACGCCCGCGGCAATCCCCGACCACCAGAGCGAGCTCAACGGGCGCTTGATCTCTTCCCGGCCTTCGAGATTGATCACCTCGTAGACGGCGCGGGGCGCCAGCGCCCGGTGTTTCGCGATCTGGAGCGCTTCTTCGCGGGAATAGGTCGCGGAATGAGGGCCATCGCCCTCCAGATCGCGGGAAGTCTTGTCGGTCATTGATGTATCCGGAGCCAGGCGGCGCTACGCGCCGGCGTTAGTCGCAGTAACGCCGCGCGCCCAGACAGGTTCCCGAGTGACCTTCGGAATTCCGAATGTCAGCACGCAGGCGTTCCGCGGCACGCCTGTCCGGTCAGCCGATCTCCCGGGCGGTGATCGTGTAGGCGAAGCTTTCCGGATCGAGGGGATCCCGGCGGTCGCCCGCGATCTCGGCCTGCGGATACATGAGGAACGGCACCGGGTCGTTGGCCGAGCCTGGCAGACGCACGTCATGGGCGAAGTTGTAGCCGACCCAATTGCCTTCCCAGGCCCCGAACAACGTCCGGCGCGCCGCCTCGACCTTGGGGTGGTCGAGCGGCAGGTCCTTCGGCGGCTCCTCAAGCATCACCTTACGCACGTCGGCGGGGTCCGCCGGAACCCATCCGAACTCGCTCAGGAAGACCTCGGCCCGGCAGTGCTGGGCGCCGGTGACGTTGGACGATCCCGCGCCGAGGCTCTTGTAGCCGAACTCGGACGGCGCGACGCGAATGCCGTAGACATCCCGCGCGGGCAGGCCCGAGGCACGCGCGAGACCCACGAAGAGCGCGTTCAGGTCCGCGCATTTCCCGGTCAGATCGCCCATGTGCAGCATCGACGCGATATCGCCGAGACCGCAGCCGCGCGTCTCGGGGTTCCGGGCGCTGTTCTCGACGACCCAGTCGTAGATCCGGCGCGCCTTGTCGAAGTCGCCGGACGCCCCGTCGGTGATCTGCGCAGCAGTCTCCTGCACGATGCCGTCGGTCGGAATGAGGTCGGTCGCCGCGGTGTAGCGCGCGCGGTCCGCCTCGCTCAGGGGGGCGACGTCCTGCGGGGTGGTCAGGTCGATATACCGGTCCTCGATCCGCGCGGTGGCTGTGACCTCGATGACCCGCTCGCCGGCGCCTGCCTCCCAGGTCGCGTGGACCATCTCCGCACCGCTCTCGGGGTCCGTCTTCGTCTCGACGGTGTCGGCGCTGGTCTTCCATTGCGCGGAACCGGAGTTCATCCAGCCCGGCTCGGTGATGGAGGGAACCGGCACCCAGACCTGCGCGGGCTCCGAGGTTTCGGGAAGGACGATGCGCGTCGTGAGCTCGAACCGGCGCCAGCCGTCCGGTCGCGGCGTGAAAGCGGCGCGGGCGGCGTGAGGCAGCAGGGCAGAGGCTGCGGATGCGGCGCCGAGCGCCATAAGGGTCCGTCTGGTCAGGATCATGTCGCAACTCCGTGTTCGCAGGCGCGCTGCTACAACTACGCCTCCCAGCGTGCAACCGCCAGGCTGCGCGGCGCAGCCGCCCCGGCATGACGAGGACAGAGGTGGCGACTTGTTACAAGTCTCTCTTGATCTGCGCGTCATTTCCCGCATCCTGCCGCCCGAACACCCGAAGGAGCGGTAAACCTTGCAGGATATTGCAGAAGCATTCTCGCTCGCGCTGACGCTCGTGTTCTCCGGCGATGCCGATCTCTGGGAGATCGTGGCCTTGTCGCTGCGCGTCAGTCTGACCGCGACGGGGCTCGCCTGCCTTCTCGGCTTTCCCTTCGGGGCCATCGTCGCCATCGCGCGGTTCCGCGGCCGCGGCGCGCTGATCATCTTGATGAACGCGCTGATGGGATTGCCACCGGTCGTCGTCGGCCTTCTGGTCTACCTGCATCTCTCGCGTTCGGGACCGCTCGGGTTCCTCGGCCTCCTCTACACGCCGACCGCGATGATCATCGCGCAGACCATCCTCATCGCGCCCATCGTCGCCGCTCTGTCCCGACAGGTCCTTGAGGATCTTCACGGCGAGTATGCCGAGCAGTTCCGTTCGCTCTGCCTGACGCGCCGCCAGACGGCGCAGGCGCTGTTATGGGATGCGCGCTATTCGCTCATGACGGTCGCGCTCGCAGGTTTCGGCCGGGCGGTGGCCGAGGTCGGTGCGGTCATCCTCGTCGGCGGCAACATCGATCATCTCACCCGCGTCATGACGACGGCGATCGCGCTCGAGACATCGAAAGGGGATCTGCCGCTGGCCCTCGCGCTCGGCATCGTGCTCCTGGTGCTGGCGCTCGGGGTCAATGCCGGTGTTCAGGCCCTGCGCGTCGGCGCCGCACGCAGCGCATATGCCTGACATCGTTTTGTGGGGCGTCCGGTCCCCGCGACTCATCTGCGCGCTGCCGCCGGGAACAAACCAACCGCGGCGTTCCGTGCATCGCGGTGGACCTGCTAGATCCGCTTGGCGAATTTGGCGGGCAGGAAATCCTTGTCCGAATGAAGTTTTAGGAGCAGCTGCACGAGATCGGGTTCGTCCACGCGTTTCGCCGCGCTCCGGAGGTCGAACCAGCGGCGCGTCCGCTCCTTGCGCTCCTTCCAGCGCTTCTTCAGCTTCTCGACCACCATCGGGTAGACCGTCACATGGCAGGCGATGTCGGGCTTGCCGCCCATGCGCTTGACGTAGTGATACGCGCCGATCGGAACCTTGCCGACGAACCCGGTTGCACCGGCTTCCTCGAGCGCCTCGATTTCGGCGGCGGACCAGAGCTTCTTTCCGTCCATCGGCCAGCCCTTCGGCATCACCCACCGCTTCGTGTCGCGCGAGGTCACCATGAGCACTTCGAGCCCATGCTTCTTTGACCGCCGCAACGGGAGCGCAGCGATCTGCTGTTCATCCAGACATTTGCATTGCGTATCGAGCATGTGTGGGTCGCCGTCGATCAGTGACTTCACAGGGTAGACTACCAGAAGTCCGTAACAAGACCGTTGGCGCTACCGTGAATTGTTGTCGAAAGCCGCGGAACCTGCGTCGGGTGACGCCGCGACGCCACAAGATATGCCCGAGCGGGTGCTGCGTCATTTCGGTTCGGTGTCCCGCACCGTTGTTTTCCCGTCCGCAAGGGGCGGGCGGACGGTAATGGTCTCCGACCTTCAGCCGGTCAGGTCGAAGCGGTGAAGCAGGTGAAAGAAGCCGTCCTGCGCCTCCCCGAAAAGGCAGATCGACCCGATCACGAAGGGTTGTGGCAGAACGGGGTCGATCCAGTGACCGAGCGCCTCGCGGACGTGCCCGCGCTCTTCCTGCGGCAGGGGACCGGTGAGGGTGATGTGAAACCGGAACTCCTCCATCACGTACGGATAGCCCCATGTCTCGAGCAGCCGGTCCTGCCGCATCGACAGCGAGGCCTTGCGGCGGCGCGCGAGCTCTTCTGCCGAGGGGGCGGCGCGATGCGCGTCGAGACGCGACACAGCCGCCCCGGCCAGCGCCTCGAGCGGACCGGGATCGCCGTCCGGCACGAGCGCGAGAAACGGACCGATCGACACGAGCTTCAGCGCCCGGAAGCTGACCGGCGACATGGCAGCGGCGAGGTCACCAATATCGGCCGCCAGCGCATCCTGCGACGAATACGGCGCAAGCCGGAAAGGCGGCTTCATGGTCGCGTGAAGCCCGTATTTCCGCGGCCTGTCCGTCAGTTCGGCAACGGGTCGCGGCAGGCCCGGCACGTCGGGGTGTTCGCGCGGCTCGCCGGTCGCCGCGTCCCAGCCGAGCCAGCGCGCGCCGAAATCGGCGAAGGCTCCGGGCTCGGGCGCGTAGTAGATGGCAAAGCGCTTGTAGTCCGTCATGGGCTCTGGCCTAACCTTGTCGGTGTCACGTTGCAGTGTCAGGCAGGATTTCAAACAGCTCGGGAGCGAGCGGGCAAGATGACCGAGACCATTCTGACCAATGCGGAGATCGTGCGCGAGGACGAGGTCCTGCGCGGCACGCTGGTGATCCGCGGTGGCGAGATCGCCGAGATCTCTCCCGGGCGGAGCGGCGCGCCGGGAGCGATCGACTGCGGGGGCGATCACCTCATCCCGGGCCTGATCGAGCTCCACACCGACAATCTCGAGCGCCATATCGAACCGCGGCCGCGTGTGGACTGGCCGCACATGACCGCGATCCTCGCCCATGACGGCGAGCTCGCGAGCGCGGGGATCACCACCGTCTTCGACGCGATGCGCGTCGGATCGGTGATTTCGGACGGACGCGAGGATTACCGCAAATACGCCCGCGAGCTGTCGCGGGAGCTCTTCGATCTGCGGGGCAGGGGCGTGCTGCGGATCAGCCACTTCCTGCATCTGCGCGCCGAGGTCTGCTCTGAGACCCTGCTCGAGGAGCTCGGCGAATTCGGCGACGAGGACCGGGTCGGCATCCTGTCGATCATGGACCACACGCCGGGCCAGCGGCAGTTCCGCGACGTCTCGAAGCTGCGCGACTACGTGCTCGGCAAGCACGGCGGAAACGAGGCGGATTTCGAGGCGCATCTCGACAACTTGCGCGGGCTGCAGGCTCGGTTCGGCGCGGCCCACGAGGCGGGCGCGGTCGATGCGGCACGGCGGCTCGGCGCGGTGCTCGCCAGCCACGACGACACGACCGAGGCGCAGGTCGCGACGAGCGCCGGGCACGGCGTCCGGCTCGCCGAGTTTCCCACGACCGAGGAAGCCGCGGGCGCCTGTCACGCGCACGGGATCGCGGTAATGATGGGCGCGCCGAACCTCATCCGGGGCGGCTCGCATTCCGGCAACGTGGCGGCCCAGCGGCTGGCCGAGGAGGACCGCCTCGACATCCTGTCCTCCGACTACATCCCGTCCTCGCTGATGCTCGGGGCGTTCCGGCTCGGGGATCTCTGGGGTGACCTGCCCCGCGGCATCCGCACCGTGACGGCGGCCCCGGCGGACGCCACCGGCCTGACCGACCGCGGCCGTCTCGCCGAGGGCCTCCGCGCGGATGTCGTCCGGGTGACCCGCCTCGCCGGCACCCCGGTGGTGCGAAGCGTGCACGCGGCCGGGCGCCAGGTCGGCTGATCCCCCCGGGGGAGATTGCTCAGACCGTCAGGTCCTCCGGCTCGGGCACCCCGTTGGCGCGGCAGCAGGCGGTGATGGTGTTGGCCAAAAGGCAGGCGATCGTCATCGGGCCGACACCGCCGGGCACAGGCGTGATCGCGCCCGCGACCTCGGAGCAGCTCGCGAAGTCGCAATCGCCGACGAGCCGGGTCTTGCCGTCGCCCGCATCGATCCGGTTGATGCCAACATCGATGACCGATGCGCCGGGCTTGACCCAGTCCCCCGGCACCATCTCGCGCCGTCCGACCGCGGCGACGAGGATGTCGGCGCTGCGGCAGACCTCCGCGAGGTCCTTCGTCTTCGAGTGTGCGATGGTCACCGTGCAGCTGTCGCCGAGGAGAAGCTGCGCCATCGGCTTGCCGACGATGTTCGAGCGCCCGAGAACTACCGCGTTCAGGCCCGCGAGCGAGCCGTGGTGATCCCGCAGCAGCATCAGGCAACCGAGCGGCGTGCAGGGCACCATCGACTTCTGGCCGGTGAAGAGGAGGCCGGCATTGGCGATGGTGAAGCCGTCCACGTCCTTGGCGGGCGAGATCGCGTTGATCACCATGTTGGAATCGATGTGGTCCGGAAGCGGCAGCTGGACGAGGATGCCATGCACCGCCGGGTCCGCGTTGAGCTGGGCGATGAGCGCCAGCAGCTCGTCCTGCGATGCCGAGGCGTCGAGCTTGTGCTCGTAGGAGTTCATCCCCGCCTCGACCGTCTGCCGGTTCTTGGAGCGGACATAGACCTGGCTTGCCGGATCCTCGCCCACGAGCACGACGGCGAGGCCCGGGATGATGTCGTGCTCGGACTTCAGGGTGGAGACGTGGTCGGCCACGCGGGCCCGGACCTTGGCGGAAAATGCCTTGCCGTCGAGAAGTGTCGCGCTCATGACCTGTCCTCTTCTGATGTTCCGTCGGTCGCCGGCTCAGCGCCGGTGCCGAGCACCCGTTCCTCGCGCCGGATCGACCATTCGATCAGGTCCCGCCACAGCCTCTCGGCAAGGTCCGGATCGAATCCGGCCTTGGCGGCCCCGCCGCGCGCATTGGCGACGACCTCCTCGACGCGGGCCTCGATCCGGGCGGGCAGGCCCTCTTCCGGCTTGAGCTCCGCCGCCCGGTCGATGAGCCGCGCCCGATAGGCCAGCAGGTCGATGAGCGCCCGGTCGGTCGCGTCGACCTCGCGCCGCAATTCGGCCATGTCGGGCAGATCCTCGGGCGGGCGCATGTGTCTCTCCATCGGGGCCGGGTACCTTGCGCGTTGTGCGTCATGCCCGCCCCGATGGCAAATGTTCAGAACAGCCCCTCGACCTCGCCGGCATCGTTGAGGCGGATCACCTCCGCCGAGGGCTGTCTCGGCAGGCCCGGCATGGTCATGATCTCGCCGCAGATCGCGACGACGAAGCCCGCCCCCGCCGACAGCCGCACCTCGCGCACCGGCAGGTCGAAGCCGGTGGGCGCACCGCGCTGCCCGGGATCGGTCGAGAAGGAATCCTGGGTCTTGGCCATGCAGACCGGCAGGTTGCCGTAGCCCTGATCCTCCCATTCCTTGAGCTGCGCGCGGATCTTGCCATCGGCGACGACGGCGCCGGCGCGGTAGATCTTGTGGGCGACGGCCTCGATCTTCTCGAAGAGAGACATGTCGTCCGGATAAAGCGTGCGGAAATCGGCCTTGCCGCTGTCGGCCACCTCGGCGACGCGCGTCGCCATCTCGGTCATGCCCTTCGAGCCGTCGGCCCAATGCTTGCAGAGGATCGCCTCCGAGCCCTGACCCTCGACATAAGCCTTCACCGCCGCGATCTCGGCTTCGGTATCGCCGGCAAAATGGTTGATCCCCACGACGACCGGCACCCCGAAGCCCTTCACGTTCTCGATGTGACGCCCGAGATTGGCGCAGCCGGCCTTCACGGCCTCGACGTTCTCGGCCCCGAGATCTCCCTTGGCGACGCCGCCGTTCATCTTCATGGCCCGCACCGTGGCGACGACAACCACGCAGTCCGGCGCGAGGCCCGCCTTGCGGCACTTGATATTCATGAATTTCTCGGCCCCGAGATCCGCGCCGAAGCCGGCCTCGGTCACCACATAATCGGCGAGCTTGAGAGCGGTTTTCGTCGCGATGACCGAGTTGCAGCCATGCGCGATATTGGCGAAGGGACCGCCGTGAACGAAGGCGGGGTTGTTCTCGAGCGTCTGCACAAGGTTGGGCTGCATCGCGTCCTTGAGAAGCACCGTCATCGCGCCGTCGGCCTTGATGTCGCGCGCATAGACGGGGCTCTTGTCCCGGCGGTAGGCGACGATCATCGCGCCGAGCCGCTCCTGCAGGTCCTTGAGGTCCTTCGCGAGGCAGAGAATCGCCATGACTTCGGACGCGACCGTGATGTCGAAGCCGGTCTCGCGCGGAAATCCGTTGGCGACACCGCCGAGCGAGGTGGTGATCTGCCGCAGCGCCCGGTCGTTCATGTCCATCACGCGCCGCCAGGTCACGCGGCGGATGTCGATATCCTCCTCGTTGCCCCAGTAGACGTGGTTGTCGATCATCGCGGCGAGGAGGTTGTGGGCGCTGGTAATGGCGTGGAAGTCGCCGGTGAAGTGGAGGTTCATGTCCTCCATCGGCACGACCTGCGCGTAGCCGCCGCCCGCGGCACCGCCCTTCATCCCGAAATTCGGACCGAGCGAGGCCTCGCGTATGCAGATGCAGGCCTTCTTCCCGATCGCGTTCAGTCCGTCCCCAAGCCCGACGGTCGTCGTGGTCTTGCCCTCGCCCGCGGGGGTGGGATTGATCGCGGTCACGAGGATCAGCTTGCCGCTCTGACGATCCTTGAGCCCGTCGATGAAGTCCTGAGAGACCTTGGCCTTGTCATGTCCGTAGGGCAGCAGATGGTCGGCGCCGATCCCGAGGCGTTCGCCGATCTCGAGGATCGGCTTCTTGCGGGCCGCGCGGGCGATTTCGATATCGGTCTTTGGGGCCATTCCGCTTCCTCCCTCGGGCAGGTGTCCGAGGCATCAAGCACGGCTCCGCCTCGGCGGACAAGCAGTGATGCGTCGCAACCCGGGGCGAAGGCCGCAGCTTTTGGTCGTAGGGCAAGCCCTTGGACGCTGTCGGCGATGGTAATGGGATGCGCGGGACGTCATACCTGTAGCGTCAGGCGGGAGGGATGCGAGACATGGCGAAACCGAAGGTTCTGGTGACGCGGACATGGCCGGAAGCGGTCGAGGCGCGGCTGTCGCGGGACTACGACGTGACTTTGAACGCGGACGATACGCCGATGAGCGCGGACGAGATCGGCGCGGCGCTCGGCGAATACGACGCGGTCTGCCCGACGGTGTCGGACAAGCTGCCCGCGCGCTGTTTCGAGGACGGCCTGCGGGCAAAGATCCTCGGCAATTTCGGCGTCGGCGTGAACCATATCGATCTCGAGGCGGCGCGGGGCGCGGGCCTCACGGTCACCAACACGCCGGGCGTACTGACGGATTGCACCGCCGACCTCGCCCTGACGCTGATGCTGATGCTCGCGCGGCGGGCCGGCGAAGGCGAGCGGGAGCTGCGCGCCGGAAACTGGACCGGCTGGCGGCCGACGCACATGATCGGCCGGAAACTCTCGGGACGGGTGCTCGGCATCGTCGGCATGGGCCGCATCGGCATCGCGACGGTGCGGCGGGCGCAGGCGGGCTTCGGCATGAAAGTAGTCTACTACAACCGCTCCGAGCCCGGCGCAGACGCGATGGCCGGCCTCGACGCGCAGCGGCTCGAGACCGTCGAGGCCGTGATGGAGGCGGCGGACGTCGTGTCGCTCCACATTCCCGGGGGCGGCGCCAACCGGCACATGATCGGGGCGGACCAGCTCAAGCTCCTCGGACCCGACGGGCTCCTCGTCAACACCGCACGCGGCGACGTGGTGGACGAGGCGGCACTCGTCGCGGCGCTCGAGGCGGGCGAGATCGGCGGCGCTGGCCTCGATGTCTACGAGGCCGAACCGCAGGTGCCAAAGGCGCTGATGACGAGGCAGGACGTGGTGCTTCTGCCGCATCTCGGCTCGGCCACGCGCGAGACGCGGGAGGCGATGGGGCACATGGTGGCCGACAATCTCGATGCCTTCTTCGCAGGGCGCGATGTGCCGAATCCGGTGGGCTGACCCGAAAGTTCACGCAAGCGCCGCGCGGCAGGCGGCTTCCACACGCTCCGCGAAGACGCGCAGCTTCGGATCCTCGCTCGTCCGCGTTGGGCTGAGACAGGCGAGCGGGACCGGCAGCGGCGGCGTCGCCTCGCAGACGCGGACGAGGCGCCCCGAAGCAAGGTGTTCGGCGACCTCGAACTCGGGCTTCAGCGCGATCCCGAGGCCCGCCAGGGCCCAGTCGGTCAGCACGTCGCCATCGTCGCTTTCGAGAGGGCCGCTTACGGCGAAACTGCGGTGACCCTCGGGCGTCGCCAGCGTCCAGCGGAACTCCGTCGCTCCGGGAAAGCGCAGATTGAGGCAGTCATGCCCGTCCTCCACCAGCGCCGCGCCGTCCCTCGGATGCCCGCGGCGGGCAATGTACTCCGGTGCGGCGACGAGGCTGCGCGGGCAATCCGCGATCTTGCGGAACTTGAGCGTGCTGTCGACAAGCGGCCCCAAATGGAGCGCGAGATCCAGCCCCTCCGCGCTCATGTCGACGGCTCGGTCGGTGAGGCGCAGCCGCACCGCGATATCCGGGAAGGCCTCGCGGAAGGCGGGGATCATCGGCGCGATCACCCGCCGCCCGAGCCCGAGCGGCGCGGCGACGAAGACCGTGCCGCGCGGGGCGTCCGCCGCCGCCATGACCCGGCCCTCCGCCGTCTCGATCGACGACAGGATCTCGCGTGCGCCGTCGTAGAAGAGCTGCCCGGCCTCGGTCGGGGTCAATGCCCGCGTGGTGCGGTTGAAGAGCCGCGCGCCCAGGTGGCGCTCGAGTTCGGCGATACGCGAGGACGCCACCGCGGGCGAGCAGCGCTGATCGCGGGCGGCGGCGGACATGCTGCCCAATTCGTAGACACGCACGAACGTGCGGACGTTTGCGACATAGGCCATGGGCGACTTTTCGGTCGGGGTTGAAAGTGTCTCGGGATATCGAGGATTAACAGCCCCCCGGCCCGGCGTATAGCGTCACGCCGGCATGCAGCAGGGAAGGGACAGCACATGTACGATCTCGCGGCGATGGGCGCCTGGGCGGAATTCGCGGTGCGCTGGCTGCACGTCATCACGGCGATCGCGTGGATCGGCTCGTCCTTCTACTTTATCGCGCTGGACCTCGGCCTACGACGCGACCGCGACCTCGAGACCGGCGCCGACGGCGAGGAATGGCAGGTCCATGGCGGCGGCTTCTATCATATACAGAAATACCTCGTCGCACCGGCCGCGATGCCCGAGCACCTGACCTGGTTCAAATGGGAGAGCTACTGGACCTGGCTCTCGGGCGCCGCGCTCCTGATCATCGTCTACTGGTTCGGGGCGGAGTTCTACCTGATCGACCCCGCCACGCTCGACCTTGCAATCTGGCAGGCGATCGGCATCTCGGCGGCCTCGCTGGTTCTGGGCTGGCTGGTCTACGACCGGCTCTGCAAGTCGCCCATCGGTCAGCATCCGACGGCGCTGATGCTGCTGCTCTACGTGGTGCTGGTGGCGATGGCGTATTTCTACGACCAGGTGTTCTCGGGACGGGCGGCGCTTTTGCATCTCGGCGCGTTCACGGCGACGATCATGACCGGCAACGTCGCGCATGTGATCATCCCCAATCAGAAGATCGTGGTGGCGGACCTCAAGGCGGGGAAGAAGCCCGACCCGGAATATGGCCGCATCGCCAAGCAACGCTCGACCCACAACAACTACCTTACGCTGCCGGTTATCTTCCTGATGCTGTCGAACCACTACCCGCTGGCCTTCGCGAGCGAGTGGAACTGGGTGATCGCGAGCCTTGTCTTCCTGATGGGCGTGACGATCCGCCATTACTTCAACTCCATGCATGCGCGCAAAGCCAAGCCCACCTGGACCTGGGCCGCGACGGCGGTGATCTTCCTCGTGATCATGTGGCTCTCGACCGCGCCGATGTTCCGGCCGGATGCCGAGGAGCAGGCGGCGAAGGCGCAGCGCTTCGTCGAGGCCGAGGGCTACACGGAGGTCGCCGACATCGTGACCTCGCGCTGCTCGATGTGCCACGCGGCCGAGCCCGTCTGGCAGGGTGTGCTCTGGCCGCCGAAGGGCGTGAAGCTCGAGACCGAAGCCGACATCGCCGCCCATGCGCGCGGGATCTACCTTCAAGCCGGGCTCAGCCATGCCATGCCGCCGGGCAACGTTACCGACGTCTCGGACGCCGACCGCGCCGCCATCCGCGACTGGTTCGCCGCCGCGACCGGGAGCTGAGGTCACCGGCATTCGATATCCGCGCAAGGGCGCTTGTCCCATTGCCCGACTCGCTCTGATCCTGCTAGGTTTAGTGCGATGAACACGCACAGCCCCAATATCCGCGCAGAGCGCCGAGAGATTCGCCAGCTCGACGATGGCGCGATCAACCGGATCGCCGCCGGCGAGGTGGTGGAGCGTCCGGCCTCTGCGGTCAAGGAACTGGTAGAGAACGCCATCGACGCGGGCGCGCGGCGCATCACCGTCGACATCGCCGACGGGGGCAAGACGCTGATCCGCGTCACGGACGACGGTTGCGGCATGACGCCCGCCGACCTGCCGCTCGCGCTCGCCCGGCATGCGACGTCCAAGATCGACGGCACCGATCTGCTCAGCATCCATTCCTTCGGCTTCCGGGGCGAGGCGCTGCCGTCGCTCGCGGCGGTCGGGCGTCTGGTGATCCAGTCGCGCGCGGAAGGATCCGAAGCGGCGGAGCTCGCGGTCTCGGGCGGCGTGATGGCCGAGCCGAAGCCCTGCGCGCGGGCCTGCGGCACCACGGTCACGCTGCGCGATCTCTTCTACGCGACGCCGGCGCGGCTGAAGTTCCTGCGCTCGGACCGCGCCGAAACGCAGGCCGTGGGCGAGGTGATCCGACGCCTCGCGATGGCCGAGCCCTCCATCGGGTTCACGCTCCGCGACGTATCGGGCGGAGGCGAGGGACGCACGACCTTCCGCGCCGACCCGGTGACCGGGGATCTCTTCGACGCGCTCCGGGGGCGGCTGACCCAGGTCATGGGCCGCGAGTTCACCGAGAACGCGATTGCCGTCGACGCCGAGCGCGAGGGGTTCCGGCTGACCGGCCTTGCGGGCCTGCCGACCTATTCGCGGGGCTCGGCCGTGGCGCAGCACCTCTTCGTCAACGGCCGCCCGGTAAAGGACCGCATGCTCATCGGCGCGCTGCGCGGCGCCTACCAGGACTTTCTCAGCCGCGACCGGCACCCCGCGGTGGCGCTGTTCGTCGATTGCGCACCGAAGCTCGTGGATGTCAACGTGCATCCGGCGAAGTCCGAAGTGCGGTTCCGCGAGGCCGGGACGGTACGCGGCCTGATCCTGTCTGGCCTGCGGCACGCGCTGGCCGAGGCCGGGCACAGGGCCTCGACGACGGTGTCGAGCGCCGCGCTGGGCGCCATGCGTCCCGAGCCCTCGGGGCCGCCCCGGGTCTACCAGATGGACCGGCCCTCGATGGGCGCACGAACGGCCTCCTACGCGGCGCAGGCCCCGGCGCGCCCCGCGCCCGAGCCCGGCTTTGCCGAGATGCAGGGTGCGTGGAGCGGGCGCGTGGTCGAGGCCGAGCCGGAAGCGGAAAAGGAGCCCGCGGAAGCGCAGCCGCTCGGTGCCGCGCGGGGCCAGGTGCACGAGAACTACATCATCGCGCAGACCGAAGGCGGGCTCGTTATCGTCGATCAGCACGCCGCGCATGAGCGGCTGGTCTACGAGAAGCTAAAGACGCAGATGGCCGAACGGGGCGTTGCGGCGCAGGCCCTGCTGATTCCGGAGATCGTCGAGCTTTCCGAGCATGAGCGGGCGCTCCTGTTGGAGGCGGCCGACGAGCTGTCGCGGATGGGCCTGAGTGTCGAGCCGTTCGGCGGCAACGCGGTCGCGGTGCGCGAGACGCCGGCGATCCTCGGCGAGGTCAATGCCGAGGCGCTTGTGCGGGACGTGCTCGACGAGCTTGCCGATCAGGGCTCGAGCGGCCTCGTGCAGGAGAAGCTGGAGGCGATCCTCAGCCGCGTCGCCTGCCACGGCTCGATCCGCTCGGGCCGCCGGATGCGCGCCGAGGAAATGAACGCGCTCCTGCGCGAGATGGAGGCGGTGCCGCATTCCGGGCAGTGCAACCACGGTCGGCCGACCTACGTGGAACTGAAGCTCTCGGACATCGAGCGCCTCTTCGGGCGGACATGATCGAGACGGCTCTGGCGCGCCTCTCGGCCGGCGATCCGCTTGCGCTGGCGGTGGCAGGCGGGGCGTTGGTGCTCGCTCTGATCGTCGTGCTCCTTTGGGTTTCGGTCTCCCGCGCGGGACGGTCGGCGCGCACGACCGAGGATCTCGCGCGGCATCTCGGCCGGCTCGGGCGGGACGTGCAGGGGCTCGGTCAGGGACAGACGCAGCTGTCGGGCAGCCTGCAGACCGTGTCCGAGACAGCCGCACAGAGCCAGATGCACGTGCTCCAGGCGGTCGAGACGCGGCTTGCCGAGGTGCAGCGCCAGATGGGCGACCGACTCGCGGACAGCCAGCTGAAACAGGCGCGCAGCATCTCGGACATGCAGGAGCGGCTGAACGAGGTGCTGAACGGGCAGGCGCAGAAGACCGCGACCTCGCTGACCCAGCTGCAGGAGCGGCTCGCGGCGATCGACAAGGCGCAGGACAACATCACCAAGCTCTCGGGGGACGTCCTGAGCCTGCAGGACATCCTCTCGAACAAGCAGACCCGCGGCGCCTTCGGTGAGATCCAGCTCACCGACATCGTCGGCAAGGCACTGCCCTCGGACAGCTACACGCTGCAGGCGACGCTCTCGAACGGGCGGCGGGCGGATTGTCTCGTGCATCTGCCGCAGCCCCCGGGGCCGATTGCGATCGACAGCAAGTTCCCGCTGGAGCCCTACGAGGCGCTGCGCCGGGCCGACAGCAAGGAGCGGCTGAACCGCGACGCGCAGAGCTTCCGGCTCGCCGTGCGCAAGCACATCCGCGACATCGCCGAGCGGTACATCCTGGAAGGCGAGACAGCGGACGGTGCGATCCTCTTCCTGCCCTCCGAGGCGGTCTATGCCGAGCTTCACGCCAACTTCCCCGAGATCGTGCGAGAGGGCTTCGCCGCGCGGGTTTGGATCGTCTCGCCCACGACCTGCATGGCGACCCTCAACACGATGCGGGCGATCCTGAAGGACGCGCGGATGCGCGAACAGGCCGGCGCGATCCGCCGCGAGCTGGGCCTGCTCTACTCCGACGTCGACCGGCTCGGCAGCCGGGTCGAAAACCTCGACCGGCATTTCGGTCAGGCTCAGAAGGACATCGCCGAGATCAAGATCAGCGCCGAGAAGGCCGGCCGGCGCGCACGACGGCTCGACAATTTCGACTTCGAGGAGCTCTCGGGAGAGCCTGCCGCGGAGCCTCCGGCACTGACCGGAACCGACTAGCGGGGCACGCAATGGCGTCTGTGTAACACCTGCGACGTTTTCTCTTTCAATCTCCCGCCTATGTCGTTCACCCTGAGAGGGTCGCTGTGCGCCATGGTGCACCGAAAGCGGCGGACGCTCCGTCAGTTGCCGAAGATGCACGCGGAGCCGGATGAGGGAGGACGCACGCGTGGTGCCAGCGCCGCAGAACGCGATATCGTTCAGCGTTAAACAATACGGCATGCCCGACGCGCATGGCGGTTATTCAAGCCTTCGTCTATATCGACAGCAATTAGGGTGCTACCCGTCGCCGGAACCGGTGGTGGAGGACTTTGTGGTCGGTATGGACGGGTACGGTCCGGTTGCACGACACGAGTTGTTCAGCGTTAAACTAATTTCGGCGCGCCGCGCCGCGATCGAGGGAAGAGGCTCATGAAAGACACGCCGCAGGACATCGATCCCGTAGAATCGCAGGAATGGCAGGAGGCCGTCGAGGACGTGATCCTGCGCGACGGCCCGGACCGCGCCCATTACCTGCTCGACAAGGCCGTGCAGCAGGCCCGCGCGGCGGGTGCGATGCTGCCGTTTTCGGCCACGACGCCTTACCAGAACACGATCTCGCCGGATGACGAGATCGACGTGCCCGGCGATCTCGAGATGGAGTGGCGCATCCGCACCATCAATCGCTGGAACGCGATGGCGACCGTCGTGCGCGCCAACAAGGAAAGCGAAGGGATCGGCGGGCATATCGCCTCCTTCGCCTCGTCCGCGGCGCTCTACGACGTCGGCCTCAACCATTTCTGGCGCGCCAAGTCGACGATGCATGGCGGCGATCTGGTGTTCTTCCAGGGCCATGTGATCCCGGGGATCTACGCGCGTTCCTTTATGGAGGGCCGGATCGACGAGGAGACGCTGACGAGCTTCCGCCAGGAGGTAAACGGCAAGGGCCTGTCGTCCTATCCGCACCCGTGGCTGATGCCCGATTACTGGCAGTTCCCGACCGTCTCGATGGGCCTCGGCCCGATGATGGCGGTCTACCAGGCGCGCTTCATGAAATACATGGAGAACCGCGGCCTGATCGAGAAGTCCGACCGCAAGGTCTGGGCCTTCCTCGGCGACGGCGAGATGGACGAGCCCGAGAGCCTCGGCGCGATCTCGATCGCCGCGCGCGAGGGGCTCGACAACCTCATCTTCGTGATCAACTGCAACCTCCAGCGCCTCGACGGCCCGGTACGCGGCAACTCCAAGATCGTGCAGGAGCTCGAGGGCTCGTTCCGCGGCGCGGGGTGGGACGTCATCAAGCTGCTCTGGGGCCGCGGCTGGGACGATCTGCTCGAGCGCGACACATCCGGCAAGCTGCGCCAGCTGATGGACGAGACCATCGACGGCGACTACCAGACCTTCAAGTCGAAGGACGGCGCCTATATCCGCGAGCATTTCTTCGGGAAGTATCCCGAGACCGCGGAGCTGGTGAAGGACTGGACCGACGACGAGATCTGGGCGCTCCGCCGCGGCGGTCACGACGTCAAGAAGGTCTACAACGCCTACCACCGCGCGACCCACGCGGACGGCCAGCCGACCTGCATCCTCGTGAAGACGGTGAAGGGCTACGGAATGGGCTCGGCCGGCGAAGGTCAGAACATCGCCCACCAGTCTAAGAAGATGCAGGTCGACCAGCTGAAGGCGATGCGGGACAGGTTCCGGATCCCCATCGACGACGCCGATCTCGAGAAGGTGCCCTTCGTCACCCTCAACAACGCGCAGAAGTCCTACCTGACCGAGCGCCGCAACGAGCTGGGCGGAGAGTTCCCGAAGCGCACCTACGACGTGCCGAAGCTCGAGATCCCGGGCCTCGACAAGTTCAAGAAGGAGCTCCAGTCCTCCGGCGACCGCGAGTTCTCTTCGACCATGGCCTTCGTGCGGATCCTCACGACGCTCCTGCGCGACAAGCAGATCGGCAAGCACGTCGTTCCGATCGTGCCGGACGAGAGCCGCACCTTCGGCATGGAGGGGCTCTTCCGGTCCGTCGGTATCTACAACCCGCTGGGGCAGAACTACACGCCCCAGGACGCCGACCAGATGATGTTCTACAAGGAAAGCAAGGACGGCCAGGTCCTGCAGGAGGGCATCAACGAGGCCGGCTCCATGGCCGACTGGATCGCGGCGGCGACGGCGTATTCGACGCACGGCGTGCCGATGATCCCGTTCTACATCTTCTACTCGATGTTCGGCTTCCAGCGGGTGGGCGACTTTGCCTGGGCCGCCGGCGACAGCCGCGCGCGGGGCTTCCTTCTGGGCGGCACCGCGGGCCGGACGACCCTCAACGGTGAGGGCCTGCAGCACGAGGACGGGCACAGCCACGTCATCTCGTCCACGATCCCCAACTGCATCAGCTACGATCCGACCTTCTCCTACGAGGTCGCGGTCATCGTGCAGCACGGCATGAAGCGGATGTATCAGGATCAGGAGGATGTCTTCTACTACATCACCCTGATGAACGAGAACTACCAGCACCCCGAGATGCCGACGGGTGCCGAGGAAGGGATCATCAAGGGCCTCTACCGGATGTCCAAGACCTCGCGTCCCGGCAAGAAGCACGTCAACCTGATGGGCTCGGGCGTCATCCTCTGTCAGGCGATCCGCGCCGCCGAGATGCTGAAGGAGGATTTCGGCGTCACATCGGACATCTGGTCGGCGACCTCGTTCACCGAACTGGCGCGCGACGGACAGGATGCTCTGCGGCACAACCGGCTGAACCCGCTGGGCGAGGAGCGCGTGCCTTACGTCAGTCAGCTCATGCAGAACGTGAAAGGCCCGGTCATCGCTGCGACGGACTACGTGAAGACCTTCGCCGAGCAGATCCGCGCCTTCGTGCCGAACCGCTACACCGTTCTTGGCACCGATGGGTACGGACGGTCGGACAGCCGCGAGAACCTGCGGCGGTTCTTCGAGGTCGACGCCAACCACATCGCGGCGGCCGCGATGGTCGACCTTCACCGCGAGGGCGCCGTGTCCGACAAGGACCTGACCGAAGCGCTCAAGAAATACGACATCGACGGCGGCAAGCCGAACCCGCGCCTTTCCTGAGCGCCGGACGAGGGAGCGAGAGAGAATGACGACCGAAGTAAAAGTGCCCGATATCGGCGATTTCACCGATGTGCCTGTGATCTCCGTGCTGGTGAGCGTGGGTGACACGATTGCCGAAGAAGACCCGCTGATCGAGCTCGAGAGCGACAAGGCGACGATGGAGGTGCCGTCCTCCCATGCCGGCACCGTCAAGGAGATCAAGGTCGGCGAGGGCGACAGCGTGTCCGAAGGCACGGTCATCCTGATCATCGAAGAGGACGGCGCGGGGGCCGACGAGGGCAAAGATCAGCCCAAAGAGGAAAAGGTCGAGGAAGAGCCGAAAGCCGAGAAATCGGATGAGGCCGGCTCCTCGGGTGGCGGCGCATCGCAGCAGCCGGCGGCGGCCTCGGGCGGCGAGGAGCGCTCCTCGCAGCCCCGTCCCGGCGGTGCCGCGGGCGCCGTGACCGATCAGGGCTTCTCCAAGGTACATGCCTCTCCCTCCGTGCGCGCCTTTGCGCGCCGGGTCGGCATCGACCTCGGCACGGTGAACGGGTCGGGCCGCAAGGGCCGCATCCTGCGCGAGGACGTCGAGAAGGCGCTGAAAGGTCAGGCGGCTCCGGCGCCGGCTGGCGGTCAGGCGGGGCAGGGCGGCATGGGTATCCCGCCGATCCCGCCTCAGGACTTCTCCAAGTTCGGCGAGGTCGAGGATGTTGAGATGTCCCGGATCAAGAAGATCTCGGGCCCCGCGCTGCACCGCTCGTGGCTGAACATCCCGCATGTCACCCACAACGAAGAGGCGGACATCACCGACCTCGACAAGTACCGCAAGGAACTCGACACGCAGGCCAAGGAGGAGGGCTATCGCGTCACGCTCCTGTCCTTCATCGTCAAGGCCAGCGTCGCGACGCTCAAGAAGCACTGGGAGGTCAATTCCTCGATCCATCCCGACGGCGACAAGCTGATCCGCAAGCACTACTACAACATCGGCTTCGCGGCGGACACGCCGAACGGGCTGATGGTGCCGGTGATCAAGAACGCCGACCGCAAGGGGATCGTGGAGATCTCGCAGGAGCTCGGCGACCTCTCCAAGGCCGCGCGCGACGGCAAGCTCAAGGGCGACGACATGAAGGGCGCGTCCTTCACGATCTCCTCTCTCGGAGGGATCGGGGGTACCTCGTTCACGCCGATCGTCAACGCGCCCGAAGTGGCGATCCTCGGCCTCACGCGCTCCAAGATGGCGCCGGTCTGGGACGGTGAGCAGTTCGTGCCGCGCAACATGCTGCCGATGTCGCTCAGCTACGACCACCGCGCCATCGACGGCGCGCTCGCCGCGCGGTTCTGCGCGCATCTGAAATACCTGCTGGCCGATCCGCGCCGGCTGATGCTCTGAGGGGGCCCGAGATGGATATCAAGGTACCCGACATAGGCGATTTCTCGGGTGTTCCGGTGATCACCGTCCTGGTGAGCGTCGGCGACACGGTCGAGAAGGAAGATCCCCTGATCGAGCTCGAGTCCGACAAGGCGACGATGGAGGTTCCGTCGAGCCATGCGGGCAAGGTCACCGAGATCAAGGTCAAGGAAGGCGACAAGGTCTCCGAGGGGGACGTGATCATCACCCTCGAGGCCGCGGACGACGCGGGCGCCGAAGACGAGAAGGCCGATGAGCCGAAAGGTCAGGGCGGCGAGCAGGGCGGTGGCTACGGCGACCGCGGCTCCGATCAGAAGCAGGACGCCCCCAAGAGCGTGCAGCCCGCGGGTGGCGATCAGGGTAAGGGGGACGTGCACGGCGAGGTCGTCGTGCTCGGTTCCGGCCCCGGCGGCTATTCGGCGGCGTTCCGGGCGGCCGACCTCGGCAAGAAGGTGGTGCTGATCGAACGCTACCCCTCGCTCGGGGGCGTCTGCCTCAATGTCGGCTGCATTCCGTCGAAGGCGCTGCTGCACGTATCCAAGGTCATCACCGAGGCCGAGGAGATGGGCAGCCACGGGGTGAGCTTCGGAAAGCCGAAGATCGACCTCAAGGAGCTGCGCGAGTTCAAGGACGGCGTCGTCGGCAAGCTCACGGGCGGACTCGACGGGCTCGCCAAGCAGCGGAAAGTAGAGGTCGTGCGCGGCCTCGGCAAGTTCACCGGGCCGAACATGATCGCGGTCGAGGGAGATGAAGGCACGACCAAGGTCAGCTTCGACCAGTGCATCATCGCCGCCGGGTCGGAACCTGTCGAGCTGCCGTTCATCCCGCATGACGACCCGCGGGTGGTGGATTCCACCGGCGCGCTCGAACTCGAGGACATCCCCAAACGGATGCTCGTGCTCGGCGGCGGGATTATCGGGCTCGAGATGGCCTGCGTCTACGACGCGCTCGGATCGAAGATCACGGTCGTGGAACTGATGGATCAGATCATCCCAGGCGCCGACAAGGACCTCGTGAAGCCGCTGATGCAGCGCATCAAGGGCCGTTACGAGAACATCTTCCTCAAGACCAAGGTCACGGGGATGGAGGCGCAGAAGAAGGGCCTCAAGGTCACCTTCGAGGACGAGAAGGGCGAGAGCTTCACCGACACGTTCGACAAGGTGCTGGTCGCTGTCGGCCGCAAGCCCAACGGCAAGCTGATCGACGCCGAGAACGCAGGCGTAGCCGTGGACGAGCGCGGCTTCATCGCGGTCGACGAATTCCAGCGCACGGGACAGAGCCACATCTTTGCCATCGGCGACGTGGTCGGCCAGCCGATGCTGGCGCACAAGGCGGTGCACGAGGGCAAGGTCGCGGCCGAGGTCGCGGCGGGCGAGAACCGCGCCTTCGATGCGCGCGTGATCCCGTCCGTCGCCTATACCGACCCCGAAGTGGCGTGGTGCGGCCTGACCGAGACCCAGGCCAAGGAAAAGGGCATCAAGGTCGAGAAGGGCGTCTTCCCCTGGGCCGCATCGGGCCGGTCGCTGTCCAACGGGCGCTCCGAGGGTATGACCAAGCTGCTCTTCGACCCGGAGGATCAGCGCGTGATCGGCGCGGCGATCGTCGGCACCGCGGCGGGCGATCTCATCTCGGAGGCCGCGCTCGCGATCGAGATGGGGGCCGATGCGATCGACCTCGGCCACACGATCCACCCGCACCCGACGCTGTCGGAGACGGTGAACTTCGCTGCCGAGATGTTCGAGGGCACGATCACCGACCTGATGCCGCCGAAGAAGAAAAAGGGCTGACCTCAGCCCCCCCCTGAAACGACTAAGGCGGCGCGATTGCGCCGCCTTTTTTTCTCCAAAGACCTGGACGTTCGGATCAGGCGGCGACGCTCTCCCGTCCCATGCTCGTGACGAGCACAGTCATGCGCATAAGGCCGAGATGGTCTGCGTCGAGGATCTCGGCAGGCTTCTGCCAGCCGAGGATCGGATTTGGGGTGTGAAGGAATTCGCGCGCGCGCTCCCGACCCACCTTCGCTTCGAGAAGTTCGATCAGCTTCCGACGGCTTTCCGTGCTGCTCTCGTGCAAAACGGCCTCCCTCTAAATGATTCGACCCCTCTGTCCCAACTGAAAGTTGTAATGGCGAGGAGGCTGTGAGTCACGCTGCAGAGCAGCGTGTAAGCTTGGATTAACGCGGCTAATTTTCTGCATTATCCGGGTGTTAACGTTTGCTTCGGGCCGCATCTAATTGAAAAATAGACGCCTTCGCCCGCGCAAGAGCGCACGTATGAGGCGATTAATTCAGCGTCATTTACATATGTCGTGCGCTAAATGAGGCCCGGCCGCTCAGATTTTGAGGAAAGGCTGCGCGAGCCGCGGAAGAATTCCCCTGAACCGCAGCGGGGCATCGGTCACCGCGAGGCAGATGCAATCCTCCGAGATGTCGGCGACCGGCATGTGGTGATCCGCGTCGGTCGCGATCTCGACGTCACCCCGCGCGAAGGTCCCGCCCTCGTCGGCAAAGGCGCCCTGCAGAACGATGGTGATCTCGGTTCCGCGATGGGTGTGGTCGGGCATGGCGGTTCCTGCCGGAATGAAGAGAAGCCGTGCCGTTGCACCCTCGCCGGTCTCGAGAATTGCCTGCTTCACGCCCATGCCGACGGGGCGCCAGGCGACCTTGTCGAGCGAGCCGCCCACATAGGCCGCAAGCGGAGCGGGAAGCACGCCGCTGGCATCTATCGGACGCGGCGCGGCTTCGGGCGCCTCGCCGCGGATCCGGGCCAGCGTCGCCTCGAGGCAGTCGTCCGAGACCTCGGCGCCCGGGCCATCCGCGATGAGCGCGCCGCCGACCGCGTCGTAGCTCTCGGCCGCGGCGCGGCAGGTGTCGCAGAGCGACAGATGCGTCGCCACGGCAAGGTCGAACGCTTCGGGCAGGGTGCCTGCGGAATAGGCCATCAGAAGGTCGTCGGTGAGGTGATGCTCGATCATGACTGGAGTTCCGTTCACGTCATGGCATGGCGCAGGCGGTCCAGCGCCAGCCGGATGCGGGACTTGATGGTGCCGAGCGGAAGCCCGGTTTCCGCGGCGATCTCCCGATGGCTGAGATCACCGAAATACGCCTTCTCGATCAGCAGCCTCTGTTTTTCGGGTAACGTCTTCAGCGCATCGACCAGTTTCGCGCTGTCCTGTTGAAGACCGAGGATATCGGTCGCGTCGGGTTCGTGATCGGGGCCCCAGGGCAGATCCTCGGGTTCCGGGCGCCTTGTCCTGCGGATCGTGTCGATCCGCCGGTTGCGCGCGATGGTGAAGATCCACGTCGCGACGCTGGCGCGCGCGGGATCGAAGAGATGCGATTTGCGCCAGACCGTCGTCATCACGTCCTGCACGATTTCCTCTGCGAGCGCCGCATCGGATCCGGACTTCATCAGGAAGGCCTTCACCCGCGGCGCGAAATGTTCGAACACGGCGACGAAGGCCGCCTCGCTCCGGTTCTCCCGGATATCGTGCAATCTGCCCGTCCACGGGTCGGGAAGGCCTTTCGCGGCTGTCATCCCGGCATCGTGCACGGATCTGGCCGCCGGCTCGTGCCGCGGCGGGTGCGGCAATTCGACCGGGATCGGAGCCCCGGGTTCAAAATCCTCGACGCGTTGGGCATTGCGCAACATGTCCGGCATACGAAGGGGCCTCTACGCTGGATCACTTTTGGGTCTATGGATCTCAAAGTCATCCGCCTGTCCGCGGGTTCCGTAACAGTCCCGAGACCCGCATTCCGGAGTACCGAGTACATGCCATTCGAACGCCTGTCCGCAGCCCCGCGCAAGATCGCAGTGATCGGAGGCGGCATCTCGGGGCTGGGCGCGTCCTACTACCTGTCCGACGAGCACCACGTGACACTGTTCGAGGCCGAGCCGCGGCTCGGGGGGCACGCGCGGACGAAGCTGGCGGGCAAGCGCGGCGATCAGCCGGTCGACACCGGCTTCATCGTGTTCAACTACGCCAATTACCCGCTTCTCGCCGATCTCTTCGACCGCCTGGACGTGCCCGTCGCGAAATCGAGCATGAGTTTCGGGGCGAGCCTGCGCGGCGGAGCGCTGGAATACGGGCTGGCCGGCCCGCGGGCGGTCTTTGCGCAGCCGAAGAATGCGGTCAATCCGCGCTTCCTGCGCATGCTGCGGGACATCTTCCGCTTCAATGCGCGCGCGCTCGATGCGGCGACGGACACGACGCAGAGCCTCGGCGATTTCCTCGAGAAGCTCGGAACCGGGCCCTGGTTCCGCGACTACTACCTGCTGCCGCTCTCGGGGGCGATCTGGTCCACACCGACGGAGAAGATCCTCGACTTCCCGGCCCACGCGCTGATCCGCTTCTTCGAGAACCACGCTCTTCTGCACCATACCGGCCAGCACCAATGGTACACGGTGGAGGGCGGAAGCCGGGAATACGTTGCGCGGCTTGAGACGGCTCTGGTGCACCAGGGCGTCGAGATCCGCAGCGGCGCCCCGGTAGCGGGCGTGCGCCGCGGGCTGCGCGGCGCGGAAGTGCGCGCCCGGGGCGGGGCGTGGGAGCTCTTCGACGACGTGATCTTCGCCACCCATTCCGACGACAGCCTGAAGATGCTCGAGGATCCGAGCGGGGCGGAGCGGCGAATCCTCGGCGCCGTGGCCTACCAGCCGAACCGGATGGTGCTGCATTCCGACGACCGGATCATGCCCAAGCGGCGCAGCGTCTGGTCCTCCTGGAACTACACCGAGGACAAGGTGCGCGCGCTCAACACGATAGACCTGACCTACTGGATGAATTCGCTGCAGCCGATCCCGATGGACGATCCGCTCTTCGTGACCCTCAATTCCACCCGGGAGATCCGCGAAGAGCTGATCTTCGACGAGGCCGAGCTGCGGCATCCGGTCTACGATCTGGGAGCTCTGGAGGCGCAGGAGGCGATGCGCGCCCATAACGGTACCCGCAATACGTGGTATTGCGGCGCATGGATGAAGAACGGCTTTCACGAGGACGGCCTCGCCAGCGCATGGGACGTGGCAGGCGCCATCCGGGCGCGGGCGGGCCTCGTCGCGGCGGAGTGACGGAATGGCGCGGGTCGATCATATCGCGGGGCATACCTGGCACGGTCGCAAGGGATCGGTGAAGAACGCCTTCCGCTACTCGATCGATTACGTGCTGGTGGATGCCGGGTCCCCGGCTTCGGGGCCCGCTCTCTTCTCGCGGAACCGCGGCAATGTCGCGAGCCTTCATGATCGGGACCATGGCGGGCCTCCGAAGGACGGGCGCGGCGCGGGATGGGCGCGCGAGGTGCTGACACGGCATCAGGTCCGCGCGGACGGCAAACTCGAGCTCTTGGCGCAGCCGCGCCTTCTCGGCCACGTCTTCAATCCGGTGAGCTTCTGGCTCGCCCACGACGCGGCCGGCGCGCTCGTCGCTGTCATCGCCGAAGTCTCGAACACGTTCGGGGACCGGCATTCCTATCTCTGCTCCCATCCCGGCGGAGAGCCCATCGCACCCGGCGACATCCTCGAGGCGCAGAAGATCTTTCATGTCTCGCCCTTCCAGCCGGTCTCGGGAGGTTACCGCTTCCGCTTCGACATCTCGTCGGACCGGGTGGGAATCTGGATCGACTACACCCATGACGGCGGCGGCCTCGTCGCGACGCTCACCGGGCGGCGGACGGCGTTGACCAACCGGGGCATCCTCGGCGCGCTCCTCCGCCGCCCGTTCGGATCGCGCCGGGTGCTGGCGCTGATTCACTGGCAGGCGCTGAAACTCTGGTGGAAGGGGGCACGCTTCCGGTCCCGGCCCGAACCGCCCGCCCACGACGTGTCGTGAGCGACGGGCCGCGCTTTCCCGCGCATGCCGCCTTCGGAGGCGTGCTCTCGGCGGCAGGCCTGCCGATCTACATCCATGCGCCCAAGGTCTATGCCGACGAATACGGCGTGAGCCTCGCCGCGATGGGGACGGTTCTCTTCGTGCTGCGGCTCTTCGACGTCATCCAGGACCCCCTGCTCGGCCGGCTTGCGGAAGCGGTCCGGCGGCGACAGGGGCTTGCCGTCGCCATCGGCACCCTCGTGCTGGCGGCCGGGATGATCGGGCTCTTCGCAATTGCCCCGCCGATCCCGGCGATCTGGTGGTTCGCGCTGACGCTCACGCTGGTCTTCTCGGGCTTCTCCTTTCTCACGATCACCTTCTACGCGCGGGGTGTGGTGCTCGCAGGCGGCCTCGGAGAGGGCGGTCACGTCCGCCTCGCCCGCTGGCGCGAGACCGGCGCGCTGACCGGCGTCTGCCTCGCCGCGATCCTGCCGAGCGTGCTGCAGGAGGCCGGGCTGCCGGCATTCCCGATCTTCGCGCTGGTCTTCGCCGCGGCCTCCCTGGCGGCGGCGTGGATGATGCGGGGAGACTGGGGCAGGTCGCTCGAGGTCGCGCCCGCCGGCTTTCGGGCGGTTCTGCGCGATGCCACGGCCCGCCGCCTTCTGCTGATCGCCTTCGCGAACGCGGCGCCGGTTGCCGTCACCTCGTCGCTCTTTCTCTTCTTCGTCGAAAGCCGGTTGCAGGCGCCGGGCTGGGAGGGGCCGCTCCTCGTCCTCTTCTTCCTGTCGGCCGCATTGGCCGCGCCGATCTGGGGCCGGATCGCGCTTGCGCGGGGAGAGCGGGGCACCCTCATGGCGGCGATGGTCCTCGCGATCCTCTCCTTCGGGGGCGCGCTGACGCTTGGCGCGGGGGATGTCGCGCTCTTCGCGCTCATCTGCATCGCCTCTGGCGCCGCGACGGGCGCCGACCTCACCCTTTTGCCGGCGATCTTCGCCGGACGGATGGCCAAGATCGCGCCCTCCGCCACCGGCGGCTTCGCCCTCTGGTCCTTCGTGCAGAAGCTGACGCTGGCCTTCGCGGCGATCGCGCTCCTGCCGCTGCTGGACGCGCTCGGCTTCGAGTCCGGAGCCGAGAACCCGGAGCGGGCGCTGATCGGCCTCACGCTTCTCTATGCGGCCCTTCCATGCGGGCTGAAGCTCGTCGCGCTTGCGGTTCTGGCCGTCACACCGACCCGTGACGCACCGCGCGGCGCTGCGGCGGAACCATCGTGAGGCACGACCTGTTTCGCGAGTTCGAGATACCGGCGCGGCGCCGGAAGGAGGATACGTGACGGATCTGAGCGGCAAGACATACTGGCTGATCGGCGCGAGCGACGGGCTCGGCGCGGCGCTCGCGCGAAAGATGAGCGCGGAGGGCGTGTCGCTGATCCTCTCGGCGCGCAGCGAGGACAAGCTGCGGGACCTGGCGGGCGATCTGCCGGGCGAGGCGCGGGCCCTGCCGCTGGACGTCACCGATGCCGAAGCCGTCGCCCGGGCAGTGGAAGATGCGGGCGAGATCGACGGTGTCGTGTTCCTCGCCGGCGTCTACTGGCCGTTCGGGGCGGATGAATGGGACGCCGAGAAGGCGAACACGATGGCCGACGTGAACTTCACCGGCGCGATGCGCTGCATGGGCGAGATCGTGCCGCGCTTCGTCGCGCGGGACCGGGGGCACATCGTGCTGACGGGCTCGCTCACGGGCTATCGCGGGCTTCCGGGCTCCGTCGCCTACACCGCCTCCAAGGCTGGCGTGATGGCGATGGCCGAATGCATGAGATGCGATCTGCGCAAGACCGGCGTAAAGGTGCAGCTTGTCGCGCCCGGCTTCATCCGCACCCGGCTCACGGACAAGAACGATTTCAAGATGCCGCAGATCATGGAGCCGGAGAAGGCCGCCGGGATCGTCTTCGATCACATGACATCGAACAAGTTCCAGCGCGCCTTTCCGCGGCCGTTCTCCTGGGCGCTGCGCGGCGGGCAATTTCTGCCGGAATCGCTTTACTACCGGATCATGGGCTGAGGGCGGCTATCGCAGCGCCCGTCCCTTGAGGATTGCGCCTTCCCCGAAGCGGGCGCGGATGCGATCCGTCGCACGCTCGGCCTCGGAGCGTTTCGCGGCGCCGGGGTCCAGAAGATCCGGCGTGCGGTCCGCCACCTCGGCCGAGCAGAGATCCGAGATCCCGACGCCGAGCAACCGGTAGGCATGGCCCGGCTCGACCTGATCCATGAGCCCTCTTGCCGTCCGGTAGATCCGGTCGGCGTACTGGGTCGGCTCCCGCAGCGACTGCCGGCGGGTGATCAGCGTGAAATCACCGCGTTTGAGCTTCAGCACCACGACACGGCCCGCAATCCCCTTGGCCTTGGCACGGTCGGCGACTTTTTCGGCCATGCGCCAGAGATGGCCGTCGAGGAGATCGGGATCGGCTGTGTCCTCGTTGAAGGTCGTCTCGTTCGAAACCGACTTGATCGGCGAATGCGCGGACACCCGGCGATGGTCCTCGCCGCGCGCAAGATGCCAGAGGCGCGTCCCCATCGAGCCGAACCGCGCCGTGAGGTCCCGCTCGTCCCATCGCATGAGGTCTCCGAAGGTGCGGATGCCGGCGCGCTCGAGACTGTCCTGACCCGCCTCGCCGACGCCCCAGATCATCCGCACGGGTTTCTCGCGCAGGAAGTCCACCGTCTCGGCGGCTCCGATCACCGAAAAGCCGTGCGGCTTGTCGAGGTCCGACGCGATCTTGGCGAGGAACTTGTTGTGCGAGAGCCCGATCGAGCCGGTGATGCCCAGCTCGTCGCGCATGCGTCGCACGAGCCCGGCGAGCAGCACCGCCGGAGGCGCACCGTGAAGCCGCGCCGTGCCCCTGAGGTCGAGGAAGGCCTCGTCGAGGGACAGCGGCTCCACCGCCGGGGTGAGATCCTCCATCATCGCGCGCACGGCGCGGCTGACCTCCGCATAGACCTGCATGCGCGGTTTCACGATCACCGCGTCGGGGCAGAGCTCCAGCGCCTTGAACATCGGCATCGCAGAGCGCACACCCCGGATGCGGGCGACGTAGCAGGCGGTCGAGACGACGCCGCGCCGTCCTCCGCCGATGATCACGGGCTTGCCCTCGAGGTCGGGATTGTCGCGCTTTTCGACCGAGGCATAGAAGGCGTCGCAATCCATGTGCGCGATCGACAGGGACCAGAGCTCGCCGTGCGAGACGACGCGCGGAGAGCGGCAGGCCGGGCAGCGCGTGCCGGCGTCAAAACGGTTGAGGCAGTCGCGACAGAGGGCAGGCATTGGGATGAACTACGCGCAGATGCATGCACATCATAGGGTGTCCGGATGCCAGACGCCATGAGTGCGGCGCCAGACGACGCCTTCGCGGGAACGAAGGTGCTCCTGTTCCTCGGAAGCCGAATTCTGGTGATCCGGCGCGATCCATATCCGGGTATCGTGTGGCCGGGCCGCCTCGATCTTCCGGGCGGAGGACGGGAAGGGAGCGAAAGCCCGGAGGTCTGCGCGGTGCGCGAGACGAAAGAAGAGGTCGGGCTGGACCTCGATCCTTCGGCCTTCCTCTGGAAAGCAGACCGCCAGAACCAAATTGGGCGTCACTGGATGTTCGCCGCGAAGCTCTCTGCGAAACATGCCAAGGACGTGCGGCTGGGCACGGAGGGCACCGGGTGGACGCTCATGGCGCCAGACGTCCTGCTGAATCGCACGGACGCCATTCCGCCGCATCAGCAGATGCTGCGCCGCTTCCTTGCCGACACTGGTGAGGGAAGTCCCGGTATGGGCACCGGGACCGGCGGGAATAGACCGGTCCCGGCTGGGTCAGAGGTCTTCGGGACAGATAAAGACCCCAGGGGAACAGGGGGCTAACGCGGCGTTAGGCAGCCCGGTTCCCGAAAAGGTTTCCGAAAAGCTCACGAATTGGGAAGAACCCTCCGCGTTCCGTCGGCACATTGTCCGACAGGCGGGCTTTCGTCACGGATCTGAGCGCATTCGGACGCTCGAGAGAACTCATCGCCTCCGCGCGCAATTCTTCGATCGCGGCGTCGTATTCCATGTCGAGCGGAGCAGGATACTCGGCGGCGACCCGCGTCCGGCCGTCTTGCGTCTCAAAAGTCACAAGTCCCTCGAAAGAGGACGTTGCCGGGTTGTAGCGGATGTCGTCCACGGTGGATACTGACTCGTACATGTCGGACCTCGCTGGCTGAACCATCGTTGGCACCCTAACGCCGTTCTGCGCTTGCCGTTCCGGAATGTACGCAATTCTCCGGTAACACTCCCGTAATATGCCCCGATGCTCAGGCGATTTCGGCCAGGATCGACCGTGCGGCCCCTGCCGGATCGCGCGCCCCCGTGACCATCTGACCGATGACGATATGATCCGCGCCGCGGGTCAGGGTGTCCCGCGGAGGCGCAGAGGCGAAATCCTCCCCGCGCGAACTGCCACCGACGCGAATGTTCGGTGCAACGATCAGCCGCTCCGCCGCTTCGGACAGGGCGCGGACACGCGCCACGTACCCGGCGGCACAGATCACGCCGTCGGCGCCGGCGTCGAACGCGCGGGCCGCGCGCTCGGCCGCAAGCTCGCCCGGATCGCCGTCCCGCATGAGATTGGCATCGAGGTCTGCCCGGCCCAGAGAGCTCAGCATCGTCACCGCATAGATCTGCATGGCGGTCCCGGATGCCCCTTCCTTGGCCGCGCGAACCACATGCGGATCGCCGTGCACCGTCAGGGCGTCGATGCCGTTCCGGGCGAGCCCGCGCACCGCCGTCTCGATCGTTCCGGCGCTCTCGTAGAGCTTGAGGTCGAGCAGGATGCGTTTTCCGTGCTGGTCCTTGAGTTCGTTGGCAAGCGCGAGGCCGCCGCCGGTGAGCATGGCGAGCCCGATCTTGTAGAAGTTGACGTGTTCGCCGATCTTCTGCGCGATGGTCAGTCCCGTCAGCGCGTCGGCGACGTCGAGGGCCACGATAAGTCGATTGTCTGACATTCCATCTCCCGTCCTGCCGGCTTCCCGCGCCGACCTGTCGTATGCAATTAGGCCTATATGTCTTAGCCGGAACGGATTTCGCCCCTAGTTCGTTCCTTACCAGTTTATTCATTGCCGGAGATCGACATGGCCGACGAGACCAAGACCACGGGAACCACCGAGGGTGGGACGCCCGCTGACAAGCCCAAGGGCCATGCGACAAAGAAACCGACCAGCGTCGCCCCCATCACGTTGGGTGCGGCGGTGGTGGTCGCGCTCGGCATCGCGATCACTCTGAGCTTCACCCAGGGCAGCGGCGAGCCCGAGACCCAGATGGCCTCGGCAACCGGGTCGAACGAGATGGCCGAAGGCGAGGGTTCGGGCACCGAGATCGCTCAGGCGAACGAAGGCGCGACGGAAGCCGAGGCATCGCAGGGCGAAGTCGGCGAGTCCGTCGATCCGGCCAGCAGTGCCCCGGGCGGCGACGAGGCCTCCGAAGACAGCTCGTCGGACGATACCGCCTCCGAAAGCGGCTCGGACGAAGGTGGCGATGCGAATGCAGCGGGCCTGAGCGAGGATGCCGCCAGCACCGAAGAGGGTGGCGATGCATCGGCCTCCGAGGGCGCCGCGAGCGACGCATCGAGCGGCGAGAGTGATACGGCCGCATCGTCCGGCTCCGAAGGATCTGAGGCCGGCGGGACAGAGACCGCTCAGGCCGCCGAAGAGGGTGGTTCTTCGAGCGAACCGGCAGAGTCCGAAAGCGCGTCGGAAGGTGACGGCAGCGAAGCCGGTTCGCCGAGCGAAGGCCAGGCCGCCGCATCCAGCGAAGCCAGCTCGGAATCGGACAGCGCTTCGGATGGCAGCGACGAGGCATCGTCCTCCGAAGGTGAGCAGCCGGAGAGCTCTGACGCAGCGTCGTCGACCGGCAGCGGTTCGAGCGGTGGCGCCGCAGCGGGTGCCGCAGCCGGCGCCGCGGCAGGCCAGCAGGCCGCGTCCTCCGAAAGCGGTTCGGACACGACGCAGCAGAACGCCGAGAGCACCTCGCAATCCTCGAACGGCGGTTCCGATGCCTCCGGCGACCAGGCCGAAGGCAGTTCCGGCGAAGAGGGCCAGTCCTCCGCCACTTCCGGTTCGGCGCAATCCGGTGAGGACAACGCCGACGCTGAGTCCGGCTCGCAATCCTCGGAGGGTGACGCGCAGGCGGCCGGCGGTTCTTCGGCTGGCGAGAGCGGCGATCAGGCCTCGGACAGCGGCGCGCAGAGCTCCGAGGATCAATCGGGCTCCGATCAGCAGGCGCAATCCGGCCAGTCCGGTGACAGCCCGTCCGAACCGGCGATGTCGCCGGAGGACATGCAGGCGCTGTCCGAAGCCGCAACGCAGGCGATGGAAGCGGCCCAGCAGGCCCGCGAGGCCGCGGCAGGCGCAGCCGAGCGCGCCGATCAGGCCGCGCAGGCTGCGGCAGACGCCTTCGAGCAACTGCGCGAAGCCAGCGAAGCGCTTGCCAATCAGGAGTGAATGACCTGAAATTTCTCTTAAAAGGGCGCCCCGCTGCGGGCGCCCTTTTTGCATCTGTTGCAATCTTGCATCGCAGCATTCGCTCCCCATCTTGATAACGAGGCTCCGAGGGGATGTGCCTATGTCAGGGCATCCACGATACGGGGCGCTTGCAAGAAGAGGAGAACCCCATGAACTTGGAGAAGTTCACGGAACGGGCGCGCGGTTTCATCCAGGCCGCTCAGACGATCGCGATGCGGGAGAGCCATCAGAAACTCACCCCCGAACATATCCTGAAAGCGCTGCTGGACGACGAGGAGGGGCTTGCCTCGAACCTCATCACCCGCGCGGGCGGAGAGCCGTCCCGCGTCGTGCAGGCGCTCGACATCCGGCTGGCCAAGATTCCGAAGGTCTCGGGAGACGCGGGGCAGGTCTATCTCGACAGCGCCACGGGTCGCGTTCTCGACGAGGCCGAGAAGATCGCCAAGAAGGCCGGTGACAGCTTCGTTCCCGTCGAACGGATGCTGACGGCGCTGGCGGTGGTCAAGAGCCCGGCCAAGGAGGCGCTCGAAGCCGGCGCGGTGAGCGCGCAGAAGCTCAACGGCGCCATCAACGAGATCCGCAAGGGCCGCACCGCCGATACGGCAAATGCCGAAGAGGGCTACGACGCGCTCAAGAAATACGCGCTCGACCTCACCGAGCGCGCCGAAGAGGGCAAGATCGACCCGATCATCGGCCGCGACGACGAGATCCGCCGCGCCATGCAGGTCCTGTCCCGCCGCACCAAGAACAACCCCGTCCTCATCGGCGAGCCGGGCGTCGGCAAGACCGCCATCGCCGAAGGCCTCGCGCTGCGCATCGTCAACGGCGACGTGCCCGAGAGCTTGCGCAACAAGCGCCTGCTCGCGCTCGACATGGGCGCCCTGATCGCGGGCGCGAAGTATCGCGGCGAGTTCGAGGAGCGGCTCAAGGCCATCCTGAAGGAGATCGAGGCCGCCGCGGGCGAGATCATCCTCTTCATCGACGAGATGCACACGCTGGTCGGGGCCGGCAAGGCCGACGGCGCGATGGACGCCTCGAACCTCCTGAAACCGGCGCTGGCGCGCGGGGAGCTGCACTGCGTCGGTGCGACGACACTCGACGAGTACCGCAAGCATGTCGAGAAGGACGCGGCGCTCGCCCGGCGCTTCCAGCCGGTGATGGTGCAGGAGCCGACGGTGGAGGACACCGTGTCGATCCTGCGCGGCATCAAGGAGAAGTACGAGCTGCACCACGGCGTGCGGATCTCGGATTCTGCCCTCGTCGCGGCGGCGCAGCTCTCGCACCGCTACATCACCGACCGCTTCCTGCCCGACAAGGCCATCGACCTGATGGACGAGGCCGCCTCGCGCCTGCGCATGGAAGTGGACAGCAAGCCCGAGGAGCTCGACGCGCTCGACCGTCAGATCCTGCAGATGCAGATCGAGCAGGAGGCGCTGCGCAAGGAGGACGATGCGGCCTCGCGCGACCGGCTCGAAAAGCTCGAGAAGGAGCTCGGCGACCTGCAGGAGCGCGCCTCGGAGATGACCGCGAAGTGGCAGGCGGAACGTGACCGGCTGGGCGAGGCCCGCGCGCTGAAGGAACAGCTCGACCGGGCGCGCGCCGATCTCGAAATCGCCAAGCGCAACGGCGACCTCGCCAAGGCGGGCGAGCTTTCCTACGGGATCATCCCGCAGCTCGAGAAGCAGCTCGGCGAGGCCGAGGAGGCCGAGGCGCAGGAAGGCGTCATGGTCGAGGAGGCCGTGCGCCCCGAGCAGATCGCGCAGGTCGTCGAGCGCTGGACTGGCATCCCGACGTCGAAGATGCTCGAAGGCGAGCGCGAGAAGCTCCTGCGCATGGAAGACGGGCTGCACAAGCGCGTCATCGGCCAGAACCAGGCGGTCACCGCGGTCGCAAATGCGGTCCGGCGGGCGCGCGCGGGCCTGAACGACGAGAACCGGCCGCTCGGCTCGTTCCTCTTCCTCGGGCCCACCGGCGTCGGCAAGACCGAGCTCACCAAGGCCGTCGCCGAGTTCCTCTTCGACGACGACCAGGCGATGGTGCGCGTCGACATGTCGGAGTTCATGGAGAAGCACTCCGTCGCACGCCTGATCGGCGCCCCTCCGGGCTATGTCGGCTACGACGAGGGCGGCGTTCTGACCGAAGCGGTGCGGCGCCGGCCCTACCAGGTCGTGCTCTTCGACGAGGTCGAGAAGGCCCATCCGGACGTCTTCAACGTGCTCCTTCAAGTGCTTGACGACGGCGTTCTGACGGACGGGCAGGGGCGCACGGTCGATTTCAAGCAGACGCTGATCGTGCTGACCTCGAACCTTGGGTCCCAGGCGCTGTCGCAACTGCCCGAAGGCTCGGACAGCGCGGCGGCCAAGCGCGACGTGATGGAGGCGGTCCGGGCGCATTTCCGGCCCGAGTTCCTGAACCGTCTCGACGAGACGATCATCTTCGACCGGCTCAAGCGCGAGGACATGGCGGGCATCGTGGAGATCCAGGTGGGGCGGCTGCTCAAGCGGCTTGCGGCACGGAAGATCAATCTCGAACTCGACGACAGCGCGAGAGCGTGGCTCGCCGACGAGGGCTACGATCCGGTCTTCGGGGCGCGTCCACTCAAGCGTGTGATCCAGCGCGCCTTGCAGGACCCGCTGGCCGAGATGCTTCTCTCCGGCGATGTCGCCGACGGAGCGACGATCCCCGTCCATGCGGGTCCGGACGGGCTCGTGATCGGCGACCGGATCGCGACGAGCAGCCATCCCCGTCCCGAGGACGCCGTGGTGCACTGATCCGCGGAGCGTCGAAAACGAAAAGGCCCGCCGGTTCGGCCAGCCCCTAACGTAAATGTT
>NZ_JALZ01000006.1 GCF_000521785.1 Roseivivax halodurans JCM 10272 | reverse complement strand
CACCCATTTTCAGCCATAGCTCTCCGTAATTGCATCAAAGCGTCAGGATGAATGCCGGGTTTCTGACAAAGGGAGAAGCAAGTGGATCGGCTCGTATCCGGGATTGGCATAGCCACGATTGTGACCGCGATCTCTGCAACATCGGTTCCCGCACAGACGGACGTGTTCTCGGCTCAGGAGTCCGATCCAAACGTGATCGGGTGGATGCAGGGTTTCCCGCCGCCTGACGACAAGCTGATCACACAGCCCGACAGCAACTATTTCAGCTTCCCCAAGTTGCGCTGGTCGGTGTGTCACCTTCGCGAGTTTCTGCCCACGGAAGTGATCAGACGAGGAGTCGGAGCCCCTGTTCCGCTGAGTTATCCCACCCCGTCCGAGTTCGCCGATCTCGCCCTGGAGATCGACGCTCTTACCTTCATGCCGATCGACGGCACGGAGGAGATTACGTGGGAGGAGTCGCTCTACGCCAATTACACCGACGGCATGATCGTCATGCATCGGGGAGAGGTGGTCTACGAGCGCTACTTCGGCTGCCTCGAGGAAGACGGCAAGCATGCGATCATGTCGATGACGAAGTCGATCACAGGGCTCCTGGCCGAAATTCTCTTGGCCGAGGGCGTGCTGGACGACACGCGTCCTGTCCGTGAGGTGGTCCCGGAGATCGGCGACAGTGCCGTCGCGAGCTCGACCGTCCGGGAGGTCATGGATATGACCACGGGGGTCCAGTATTCCGAAAACTACTCGGACCCGAACGCCGAAATCTGGGACTATTCGCGGGCGGCGAGCCCGCTGCCCAAGCCGGCCGATTACGAGGGGCCGGACAGCTACTGGGAGTATTTCCAGCAGGTTGAGCCGGAGGGCAATCACGGGGACGCATTCCACTACAAGACGATCAACTCCGACATGCTCGGCTGGATCATCAGCCGCGTGACGGGGAAGTCGGTGACCGACCTCGCCTCAGAGCGCCTCTGGCGCCCGATGGGCGCCGAGATGGACGCCCATCAGACTGTGGACGCAAAGGGCGTGCCCTTCGCGGGCGGAGGCGTCACGGCGGGCCTGCGCGATCTCGCGCGTCTAGGCACGCTGATGCTGAACGAGGGCGAGATCCACGGTAAGCGCCTGTTCCCGGCGGAGGTGGCACAGAAGATCTCCGCCGGTGGCGACCGGTCGAAGTTTGCAGGTTTTCCGACGATCCCGAACGGCAGTTACACAAGCCAGTGGTGGATTTTCCACAACGAGCACGGCGCCTATGCCGCACGCGGCGCCCACGGTCAGACGATCTACGTCGACCCCACCGCCGAAATGGTTCTGGTTCGCGTCGCATCTTACCCCCGCGCGCAGAACGGCTTCATCGATCCCACCTCGCTGCCCGCCTACCAGGCGGTCGCCGACCATCTCATGGCAAGATAGCGTTCGGGGTGCCGGAAGTACATCCGCTTCGGATCCGAAGCATCACGTGTGGCCGCATCTGCACGCCGGATAATCTGGCGCCAAGACTTCCGATCTTGCAGATTGGCGCAGATCATCTCGCCTTCGCGGCGAAGGGCAGTTCACCGACCTTCCTCTCGGGTGACTGCGCAGGCGCAGCATAAACCGAGCATGTGCGGCGAATTACCGGTAGGTCCGCCGTGCCGCTTTCTTCGCGCGCAGCAACTCGGCCCGAGTAACGACCGGCCCTGACCTGCCATTCTCTGCGACTATCGTCGCCACGATGCAGGCTCCGCGAGCCCGACTTTCGTGACATCGCACAGCAGAATCGTATTGGCGCACGTTGGCAGAGTCACCCTGTCCTTTACCTTGTGGGACCGTACGCGAGCCAACCGAAACAGCTCGGTCTGAGGACATCGGAAAGCCCGCAACCTTTTGTCATTGGGAAGCGGACAGCACCCCTTTCCTACGTTTAGCGAGCATCGTGCCTTAACGCGTGCGTCCCGTTTCTTCCGACCCCGCCAATCCGACAATCCACCACACAGACGTCATCCCGTCACGTCATGCTCCGACCGTGCGCCGTGATATCTGAACCGATTGGTTTAGTTGTTAACCGAAACACCTTGAGCAAAGGACCCCGCAATGGCCACCACCGGAAAACACCTCTTCACCACGTTGGAGGCGGACGGCACGCTGACCGTCTCGCTGGAGGACGTGACCTTCGACGATCCCACCGGCAGCCAAGTATTGGTTCGCATGGAAGCCGCCCCGATCAACCCGTCCGACCTCGCGATCCTCGTCGGTGGCGCTGACATGGACAATGCGGAGTACAGTCCGGGCAAGTTTGTGGCCAAGATGCCCAAACAAGCCAACGCCGCGTCAATAACCCGCCACGGCCTGAAGCTGCCCGCGGGCAACGAAGGCGCCGGTACGGTGATCGCCGCGGGCGACAGCGATGCAGCGCAGGCCCTGATGGGACAGCGCGTGTCCTGCGTACCGGGTAACGCATACAGCCAGTATTGCATGGCCGATGCCGGGACATGCCTACCGCTCGGCGACCATGCGTCGGAAGAGGGAGCGAGCGCCTTCGTCAACCCGATGACCGCCTTGGGCTTCGTCGAGAACGCCAGGGCGGACGGGCAGGACGCCATCCTGCACACGGTCGGCGCGTCGAACCTCGGCCAGATGCTCACCCGCATCTGCCGGGAGGACGGGATCGGGCTGGTCAACATCGTGCGCAAGAGCGACCAGGCTGACCTGCTCAAGGATCTGGGTGCGGCTCACGTAGCCAATTCCTCCGACGAGGATTTCATGGACCAGTTGACCGCCGCCATCCGCGACACCGGCGCGTCCTATGGGTTCGACCCCGTGGGCGGCGGAAAGCTCGTCGATACGGCGTTCAAGGCAATGGAGCATGTCGCGATAGAACGGATGACCGAATATTCGCGCTACGGCTCGAACCAGCAGAAGCGCATGTTCATCTACGGCCGTCTCGATACCGGCGCGACGATCCTGACGCCCGGCTACGGCTTCGGCTGGACACTGTCGGGCTGGCTGCTGTTCCCCTTCCTCCAGTCAGTCGGGCAGGATGCCATGGATCGCATGCGTCGGCGCGTTCGCGATAATCTCACGACGACCTTCGCGAGCCACTACAAGGAGCGCGTCACTTTGGAGGAGATGCTGACAAAAGACGCCGTGATGGACTACCGCACCATGCGTACCGGTGAGAAGTACCTCGTCACACCGTGGGGGTGATCAACCCGAGAAGCACGGCCGCAGCCGCTATAAGGCTGTGCTTCTCACTTGGACTGAGGCATTTTGCAGGCAATCATCCTCAGGCTGCTTCCTGCGCATCTTTTCCGTCCGTGTCCCGCCAGCGAGGGGTCCGCTCTCTGCCATCTTGCCCGATCGGGAATGCGTGACACTCGGGACGATCCGAGCGACCCGAAGTGTCTTCGCGGCGCGATTGAGCGTAGCGTGTGCGAAGCTTCACTTTGCGCAGCGCTGAACGAGGGCGAACTACAATCGGCCTGGCTGCCCGGACGTCAGCCGACGGTCCGCCCGGAACGACTGACTGCACCGTTTGTTCCCTTGCTCCGAAGCCACCCTGCCGTACGCAGACTTATCCAATCTCAAACTCGATGAAAGGTTATGACCATGAAGATCCTGATGGTTCTCACTTCGCACGACCAACTTGGTGATACCGGAAAGAAGACGGGCTTCTGGCTCGAAGAATTTGCGGCGCCTTATTACGTCTTTAAGGACGCGGGCGCGGACATCACGCTTGCCTCCCCCAAAGGCGGCCAGCCGCCGCTCGATCCCGGCAGCGACACCGAGGATGCCCAGACCGAGGCGACCGAGCGCTTCAAATCAGACGCAGATGCCCAGAAGGTGCTTGCCCATACCGAAGTGCTGTCATCGATCGATGCGACAGGCTTCGATGCTATTTTCTATCCCGGTGGCCATGGACCGTTGTGGGACCTGGCCGAGGATGCTGACAGCACCCGCCTGATCGAGACCTTCGCACACAGTGACCGTCCGGTCGGAGCGGTCTGCCACGCGCCTGCCGTGTTCAAGCACCCCAAGGGTGCGGACGGCAAACCGCTGGTGGCTGGCAAGACCGTGACAGGCTTCACCAACACCGAAGAAGAAGGCGTCGGCCTGACCGGCGTCGTGCCCTTCCTCGTCGAGGACATGCTGAAGACCAATGGCGGAAGCTACGAGAAGGGCGACGATTGGACGTCGTTCGTCGTCACTGACGGCAAGCTGGTCACCGGTCAGAACCCCGCATCGTCGGAAGAAGCGGCGCGCAAGCTTCTCGCTATGCTCTGACACACCGACCGGGCGCAGCGGGTCCACCGAGGCCGCCCGGTCGTCGCCACGTGCAAGACCGCCCCATGATCAAAGGAGACCAATGTGAAAATCCTCGTCGCCGGTGCCACCGGCAAGACCGGCCTGCGCCTTGTCAAAGAGCTGAAGACACGCGGCCATGACCCGATCGCGTTGGTGCGCGACGGCTCGGACAAGAGCGCGCTTCCCGAAGACGTTGAATTGCGTCACGGAGACTTGGCAGACCTGAACGACACCGTCTGCGAAGGTTGCGACGTGGTCGTCTTCGCCGCGGGCTCAGGCAGTTCAACAGGCCCGGACATGACCGACAAGATCGACCGCGACGGCGCAAAACGCCTGATCGATCTTGCTGTGCAGTCCAAGGTGTCGCGTTTCGTCATGCTCAGCACGGTGGGTGCCGACAATCCCGATGTGGACAGCAAGTTGGCCCATTACCTTCAAGCGAAGCACGACGCCGACGAACACCTCATGGCATCTGGGATAGAATACGCCATCCTGCGCCCTGTTGCGCTGACCGAAGAGGACGGCACTCGTGACATTCGATTAGGCGAGGACGTCGACGTAGAGGCAACCGCCGCGCGCGGAGATGTGGCCTTCCTCTTGGCCAATGCCGTGGAAGACAACGAGTGGCCCGGCAAGGCCCTGTTGATGCAGTCCGCCTGATGGTCTCGCATTTCCGGGCACCGTGATGGCGGTTGTCGTGAAACGCAACTCTGTGACTCGCATAGTTCCCGAAGTCGAGGGCGGGTCAGACGAGAAACGCCAGTCGGCCTTAATGGGTGCGCGGGCGGGATCCTAACCTGCAATATGGTGATCATGAGCCATCCATGATAGCCAGGACTTCTCCGCCGAGCGCGACAACGGCTTGCGGAAATCGCTGTCGGACGAGGCGCCTGCCGGTATGCCGGTGCCCAAAGCGAGCCTCGAATTTGCACTGCCGTTCGGCCGACGCCCCCTCACGCCGCCGCGTCTGCCGTTCCGCCATTTGGGCATCGGTCGCATGTCGCTGCGACCGGGCGATCCGTTGGTGACTCAGCAGGGATCGAACTCCCGGACAGACCGTCTTGAGCGGCCGCTCTACCGCTGAGCTACACAGCCGCAATCGAAGGACAGACAAAGCAAAAGGCTACCCCTAAGTCATGTCACGACGGGGTGACCGACACAAACCGCTCCGGAACTGAACCTGCATGCGGTTGTTCCGGCGCGGGGAGGACAACACATGGAGTATTCATGGACGTTCTTGGCTACGGCACCTTCGACGCGACATCCCGCCTCGGGCCCATCGTTTTCAACCAGCCCGAAGCGCGCGAGGGCGAGGTTGAGATCGAGATTACCCATTGCGGCGTCTGCCACTCCGATCTGCACCAGGCGCGCAACGACTGGGGCAACACCGTCTGGCCCTGCATTCCAGGACACGAGATCGTCGGCATCGTTCGCAAGACCGGTCCTGGCGTCACCGCGTATAAGGAAGGCGATCGTGTCGGCGTCGGCTGCATGATCAATTCGTGTCAGTCCTGCGGTCCGTGCGAGGCGCATGACGAGCAATATTGCGAAGGCCCGGTGAGCGCGACGCTGACCTATAACGGAACTAAGATCCCCTCCGGCGTGAACACCTATGGCGGCTACACCGAAACCATCGTGGTGCGTGAGGAATTTGTGCTTCGCATCCCCGATGCGATCGACTCCGCGGCCGCGGCACCGATCCTCTGCGCCGGCATCACAGTCTATGCGCCGATGAAAGAGTTCGGTCTGAAACCCGGACATACCGTTGCGGTCGCCGGGGTTGGCGGTCTTGGCCACATGGCGGTTCAGATTGCCAAGGCCCTCGGCGCGACGGTTGTGGCGTTCTCGCGCTCGGAAAAAAAGCGTGCCGAAATCCTCGAGATGGGCGCCGACAAGGTGGTCGACCCGACCGATGAGGACGCGATGGAAGCCGAGGCGGGCAGTGTAGACTTGATGATCAACACGATCCCGGTTCCGTTCGACATCGCGCCTTACCTCTCCCTCATGCGGCATGACGGACGACTTCAGATCGTCGGCAACATGATCGAGTTGGAGGCGTTCTCGCCCGGGCCGATGGTATTCAACCGCATCACGATCGGCGGCTCGCTGATTGGCGGGATCAAGGACACGCAGGAAGTGCTCGACCTCTGCGCCGAGCACGGCATCGCCCCTGCGATCCAGATGATCGGCATCGACGATGTGAACGACGCGCTCGACAGCCTTGAGCAGGGTGGCATCGGACACTTCCGGCACGTGATCGACATGAGGTCGCTAAGAGATAGCCGCGAGTCTATGTCTCAAAACGCCTCGCGTGCGGAGGAGCCGGTGCGCTTCCAGCCTGAAGCAGGATAAGAAGCGAGTGGCGCGATCTGGGGTGGCCCTGCCCTGAGCAGGGCCACCGAACTGGTCCCGGGAGTGGTTGCGACCGTTTTATCTCCGGTTTGGAGCCTGTCGACTCCTTTGGCCTTCACCGCCGTGGGAGGGTTTGCGGATAGATACTCCCGGCGCGACCCGCGCGGCATCTTGCACGCGTCCTCCGTCCTCAACGGACGGTACTCCGCGGAGCTGTAGAGAGAGCACGCCACGGGCATTTTCGCGTCTACCGTGACAACTGAACACGCGCGGCGAACAGCAAGTAGGGCACCACCATACCGCCTCTATGACGCATCGTGTCTCCGGTTAGACGGACAGATTTCGCGGGCGATTCATCCTTTGGACGGGGCACGGTCGCGGCGACCATGTCGGTCGGCTACAAGTGCAACCAACGGGATGCAGCGTCTTCCCTGATTGTGAGTTCACTGCAGGCAAGCTCGGAAGGCATCACGATACTCGTGGCGTCCACGATCGCACACGTCTAATATCGGCGAGCGCATATCCGCTCGACAAAGCTGCGCGCGTTCCTCGACAGACATTTTCGTGTTCTCTTATAATCATTCCACCGGCCGATCGTCGAGATTTGACCAATGTACTTTGACGACTCCGGGCGCACGGATGCACCAACTTCACTCGACTTCATGGCATCCTCGCCTTTTGCTCACATCGCCTACACGCTCGATCTGACGGTGATCGACCTCAACTGGCGCCATGCGCGGCTGACAGGAGTACCACGAGAGGCGGCCATTGGGCACAAGCTGTTCGATGTCTTCCCGCCGAACCCGCACTTGCCGGAGGTTGACGTCCGGCCGGCGGTCGCCGCTTCGCTCGACCGTATGGTTGCAAGCCGCGAGCCTGACACCATGGAAATCTTCCAACATGATCTCCCCGCAGCGTCCGGATGCAGCTTCATTGAGCGCTACTGGCAGATTACCCACTCGCCAATATTCCAAGGTCCTGAGGACTCAGGAAAGATCATCGGTGCGCTTCAGACAACCCGGGACGTCACTCAGGAAATCATTCGCCCCAGGATTACCGCCGCCAAGCAACGTGCGGCCACAATGGGGGGACAGCTCGGCTTCTTCGAGCTCGATTACGAGACCGATGAGGTCGATGTGTCCGAGGAGTTCGAGATCCTCCACGGCTATGGCCCCGGCGAGGCGGGGCGCCATGTCTCAGCCTATTACAGGCGCGTCCACGAAAAGGACCGGGGCCGCACGATAACCTTGATCGAGGAGCTGCGGACCGCACCGAGCCGGACACAAGAAAGCAACCAGTACCGTGCCGTCTGGCCGGACGGAACGGTCAGATGGCTGTCCGCGCGCATGGAGCTTGTCCGGGGCTCGGGCGAGCATTCCAAGCTGACTGGTATCGTAGTCGACGTCACCGATCTGCATCAGACAGAGGAGGAGCTCCGCGCTGCCATCGAGGCGCGCGATCTGTTGCTGGCGGAGGTCAACCACAGGGTCAAGAACTCGTTGCAACTGGTCACGTCGATCCTCAACATGGAAGCGGCGCAGGCAGCTCGCGGAGGCGAAGCGGGTGTCGATCGTCTGCGCGATGCGGCGGCGCGTGTCCGAACGATCGCCGCCGTTCACGGAACATTATATCATGGCGACGACGTGCGTTTCGTCGACCTCGCGACTTCCATCGGAACGCTGTGCCAGAATCTGGCGGAGGCGTCGGGCGCCCAAGAACGTGGGATTTCTCTCGATGTCTCCGCCGATGACATCCGGGTCGCCACCGATCGCGCCATACCGCTCGCGCTGATCGTGAACGAAGTCGTCACCAACGCATTCAAACATGCGTTCCCAAACCAGAGACGCGGCACTCTACAGGTGACACTCCGGCGCAGTGGCTCGGACCGTCTGATCCTGGAGATCGAGGATAACGGAACCGGCGGCAGCCATTCGGGATCGGAAAGAAGGACTGTCACGACTGGTGGTTTTGGCCGGCGTCTGGTCGAGACGCTCGGCCGGCAGCTGGATGCCGAGATGCGATCGGACCATGATGGCACCGGGACACGGGTCCGCTTTGACTTGCCCGTCAGATCTCAGGAAGGGACGGATGGGAGCGCAGAACGGCATCTCGCCCGCGAAATTCCGCGCCGGTACCCACAGACCGTTCTGGGCACGACCTGTGGGTGCGGCGCCAGATCGCCTATCAGGAAACTGGACCAGGCGAACTTCGTCTGCGCTTTATAATTTGTTGGGGCAGATGAAGGTACTTGGCGTTGAGCCGGCCCATCCAAGTCCGGCGCGTCGAGTCATGCGTAGGCGCCTGCCGAGTACGTGAGCTCGTAGCTGTGGCTGTAGAGCTCGAAGACGATGCCGAACGGGTCTTCGACATAGACCATCCGGTAGGGCTTCGTCCCGGGGAAGTATTCGCGCACGGGCATCCGCTGTCGCCCGCCGGCCGCGACGATGCGCTCGAGCAGACCCTCGACGTCGGGATCCTGCACCGCGAAGTGAAAGGTGCCGTGGCGCTTGTGCTCGAGCTTGTCCTCGGGCGCGTAATTGCCGGGAAATTCGAAGATCTCGATGCCGATGCCGTCCGCTGTCGACAGATGCGCGATCCGTAGCGAGCCCCATCCGGGTCCAAACACGTCGGTACACATGACCCCGATGGCGCTGTCGTCCTCGACGGTCTCCGAAGGCTCCATCACCACATAGAAGCCGAGGACTTCGGAGTAGAATTTCACCGCGGCCTCGAGGTCCGGGACGGACAGGCCGATGTGGGAAAAGGTGCGGGGTGTCGGGGCCATTCTGCGTCTCCTTCAGCATTGCGTCGATGCCGATATGGACTGCGCAGGTCCTTCTGTGAAATTATCAATCGGCATACAAATCAGAACGCAGCGTTATCACCTGATGCTCAACGCGACCTGGCTCGAGACCTTCACCACGCTGTGCGAAACCGGGCACTTCACCCGTGCCGCAGAGCATCTGAACATGACCCAACCGGGGGTGAGTCAGCATCTCAGAAAGCTCGAGCAGCAGGTTGGGCAGGCGCTGATCAGCCGGCAGGGAAAGAGTTTCACCCCCACTCCAGCGGGCGAGGCGGTGTTCTCCCTCGGCCTGTCACGCCGGGCCGAAGAGAAGCGTCTGCGCGACGACATCGAGACCGACGACCGCGATGTCGGCGCGATCCACATCGCATGCTCGGGCAGCTTTGCGATGCTGCTCTACCCGACCCTTCTGCCCTGGATGCGCGCCGCGCCCGACCTGAGCGTCCATCTCGCGGCGGCGCCGCAGGCCGACATTCTGTCGGGGCTTCTCGAGGGGCGGTTCGATTTGGGCGTACTGGGGGCGAATCCCGACCACCCGCGCCTCGAGGCCCAACATCTCGGGCGCGAGGAACTGTGCCTCCTCCTGCCTGCGGATGCCAGCGACACGCCGGTGACGTTCGCCGATCTCGAAGCTCGTGGCTTTATCGCGCATCCCGACGGATACGGCTATGCCGATGACCTGCTGAGGCTCAATTACCCGGACGACTACCCTGGCGCCGACCAGCTGAGCGTGCGCGGCTCGGTCAACCAGATCGGTCAGATTCCCGCCCCGGTGGCCAAGGGAGTCGGCTACACGCTCCTGCCCAGAAGCGGCGTGGAAGCTTTCGCCGACAAGGCAAGCCTCCGGGTTGTCCAGCTGCCGAAGCGCCGCTGGCACGAACTTTGGCTCGTCATGCGGCGCGGTCGTCGCTTGTCGGCGAGGGTGCGCTACGCGCGCGATATCATCGAGGACGCGGCTGGACAGCTCAGGTGAGGACAAGGTCGGCTGTCGACCCTGAACGGCTGGAAAGTCCGCATCGGTAGCGCTGCGATGAGGCGCAGCGAAAGGTGGGTTCAGATTTCCCGGTTTGGCGCAGCTTTCAACGACCGCTTCCGTGATCTGCGCCGCGACGCAGAACCCCGCTTGCTGCGGCTGCGAGCGCCTCCAACGTCATGCTGCAGTCGCATCGGTTGGCCGCCGAATGACCGGAAGGTCCCGCGGTGCCGCCGCTCACACGCGATGCGGCGAACGACCGATGCGTGTACGTTAGAGGATCCTTTGCCGGACAGTTTTGAACTCGCATCTGGCCTCTGCTGGTGCTGGGGAAACATTGTCTCGATAGATTGGTACGATTTGTTTATCTCTGAGCGGGCCTCTTACGTTACATTTTTCCTATGACAGACCTTCGCATCGGCTATGCCCGCTGTTCTACCGACGCTCAGGATCTCGCCGCGCAGCGTGCGGAGCTGGAATACCTCGGCGTTGCCCCCGATCGCATTTACACCGACCATGGACTCACCGGGCGCAACCGCGACCGGCCTGGACTAGCTCAGGCTTTGGCTGCCGTGCGCGCGGGCGACACGCTGGTTGTTCCCAAGCTCGACCGGCTGGCCCGCTCGGTGCCGGACGCGCGCGACATCGCCGACGGGCTAGCTGAGCGCGGGGTGCGGCTCGCGCTAGGAAGCACGGTCTACGACCCAGCCGATCCGATGGGGCGGATGTTCTTCAATGTGCTGGCGACCTTCGCCGAGTTCGAAGCCGACCTAATCCGGCTTCGCACCCGCGAGGGCATGGCGGTGGCCCGCGCCAAAGGGAAGCTGAGGGGCAAGAAGCCAAAGCTCTCCGACCGACAGGCGGCGGAGTTGACACGGATGCACGCAACTGGGGAGTATTCGGTGTCGGACTTGGCCGACCTCTTCTCTGTCTCGCGGCCGACCGTCTATCGCACGCTGGCGCGGCAGGGACCGAAACATTGATGGCCGACCTCATCCAGCCCGTTGCATTCGGCTATATCAGCGACAACGCTGGGGCTTCCTGGAGAATTGCAAGGGCGGGGAAGTACTCTTTCACGAAAGGGGGGGGGTATATCGGACGTGAAAGTTGATCGAATGGGAAACTTCAATCCTCCAAAACCGCGTTCATAAACGGCAACATATGCTCTCGGACGACCTCATATTGATCTGCTCTTAGGAGCTGCTCTTTGGCTTCTGGATTGATCTCACGCCCAGACAACTCGACGCCATGCAAGCTACCGGTAGCCAGTACCAGTTGGCTTCCTTGCGGGCGCTCCTCAAGCGCAAATTTGATCATTCTTTCTGAATTCTGCGGATCAGGGTCTTGTTGAAGGGGAGTGTCAACAACTATTGGGCAGAAGCATGACGTCGAAAATTTGAAAATAGTGTGTAGAATTGCATAATTGTAAGCTAGGAGAAGACGCGGAGCTCTGTTGCCCGTCTCTCTAACGGTTGGGCGGATATTGTCCCACATATTTGTAGGAACATTTTCGACTCCAAGCTTCGTACAAAATTCGCGAAGCTTTCCTGCGTAAAATTTTATAATCCTATCTTTATGCTCCTTCTTGTCGAACGAGCTCATCTCTTTCCTTGCTTCCGCAATCCTGTCATTCAATGCTCCAATGTCGCCGTCAATTGAACGCTCCTCTTGCTCAAAGGTGTTATCGACAATCCGCTCGCTTTCATCTCGCAGCATATCACCGAGTTTAACTTCCCCTCTCGTTTCCTCCAAAATTTCCTGAATTCGACCGATGCGACCCTGCAGCTCTGGTACCGCTCTAAATTTAGCCTCTATATCTCTATCAAGCTTCTCGACTTTAGCCCTCGCCTCGACAAGAATAATGCGACAAGCCTCTGCATCATTGTGAAGGCCGAACCTGTTGGCGAAGTCATTTTCATGCACAGTGCTGCAAGTTGGGCACACAATTTCAGCTTCGCTTAGCTTTTGTGAGAATTTTACATCTGCCTCAAGTTCTGATAGTACCTTCGCCGCGATTTCTACTTCTTCTTGTGAAGAAGTTCTTTGCGCCTGGAGTTGTCCAATTTCGCCCCGAACTTCATCGTAGCTCGACTGCAGCGCGTTTTGTTCCCTCAAGAGCGCCTTGATCCTGTCCTCAAACGCACCAATATCTAGTGCAATACCCACATTTCTGCGTTTTTCACTAAAACGCTTCTTCGCTTTGGACAGAGCCTTGCGTTCCTGGGCTAGTTCATTGCGTTCAGCTGCCGCTTCATCGCGCACAGCTTTCGCTCGATAAAACTCCTTAGGGCGGATTCCGGTATGATAGCGAGCAATATCATCTTTATAACCGCTCACCATCTCCAATCCTGAAAATGAAGCCCATGTGTCTACCCACCCCTTCTCCTGATCAAGGTAGAAGGGAAGGAAGCAAAATGCTGGTGGAGGCACTGCATTTTTGCCTCCCTTTAGCTTTGTCACAATCTCAAAATCAAGAAGCTCGCCGATCTTTGGCCCCAACTCTTTGACGATGGAACTCGCTGTCCAAAGTAAGGAACCTGAGTCATCAAAGAGAGCGAAGCGTCCTGACTGCCTGAGAATAAGGTAGCTTCTATTGTCGATCTCGAATTCTAGAAGTGTTTCAACATTTGCATTCTTCCAGGCTTCCGGCGTGCGTGACGGGTCCGCGCCAAGAGTGGCGTACAGTGATTTTACTAGGCTTGACTTTCCAAAATCGTTGTCTGCCACGACGGCGGTAGTCGCTTGGCTGAAATCCTCAACTCTGGCCTTCTTTTCTTGACTTGACAGCAGCCAAAGTTTTTTGAATTTCAGCTTTTTCATGCTGCTTCGTCCTCAAGTTTCGTATTAGAGATTTGTAGTTCTCTAGTTTATTCGATTGAATACGCTTCATATAAAATCATAGCCTTTATACGTTCATCTGATGCCATTCCTAGCTCTGCACGTGCACTGCCTTCCAGCGCTGAGAATGCACTCGCCAGGAGCCCGTTCAAGTCCATGCTAGTTCCGCCATGGTCATAGAGATGCTCTGCAATCATTCGCCTAATCTTTCGTACCGCTTCGTTAGGATTAAGAACGGCAACGCGATAGGCATTCCACTCACGCCTTAAACGTATCTTTTGTGGTGCGGGCAAGTTGATTTCTGGTGCGATTTCTTCCCACTTTGGGCAACTAACAGTAGCAGACACAGCTTGCAGCCACCCCTCTGTGTCTTGGCGAGTTATTCCCCGTTGAGCTACAACATCGTCGTAGTCTGCCAAGTCAGTCTTTGTCGCACGTGCTTTGGATGTGCATTCCTCTGACACCGCCTTGAAGAGCGCAGACAGTGAGAATTCAACTTCCCCCAGATGTTCGACAACAAAGGCTTCTAGCTTCCCCTTGGCATGGGTATCTGCGTCATCAAGGCTCAAGTCAGATTTTTCGATCCAAAGGAGTTCGCTTTTTATCGTATCTTCGTCTGAGAACTCTTCTTTAAGTTTTTTAATTATACCCTCTAGATCGACGTCGTCACACTCTGACAGGCTGAAGCTTTGCTTGTCGCCTGGAGCAAATTTGGCGGGGGCATTACTTAGGAATGTGCTGGATTCCACACTGCCGCTAAACACGACAACGTTTTGATACATTTTACCTAAATAAGAAAAAGCTTCTTCGCGCTTTTTGGCATCACGCTTTGTCAAGGCCGCTGTGGTCCAGTGGCCATTCTTCTTAGACTTTACTTGATAAAACTTGACCTTCTGCGGATTTACTGAGTTGTCGAATATCGCGATGTCATCGTGAAACTCAAAAACCAGCGCATAATCACCGTCTAGCTTATGTCTCTCCAGCGCCAATACTAGCCCGCATAGAGCTTGGAAATGATAGCGGCTGGCCGTTGGCGCTCCGCTGTCTTCACGCGGTTTAGTCGTTGCAAGCTTCTGCTTAAGACTGGACAAAGTTTTACTTTCAAAATCCGGCATTTATTAGGAATAATTCCTGAAAAATTCCGCTAAGGCAAGAGCAGACCCCATGTTAAGGGTCCCGTGGCTCACTTAGCCGGAGAGGTCAACTTAGGACCTGCATCCGTGCCCCTGAGCCGCTCCTTCAGTGAAGAAGCTGCTCTGCAGCCCTTCGGGTGATGCCTAAGGTCCAGTTAAGGCTGTGAGCGTTAAGCAATGGGAGGTCGGAGGGACCATGCAGCTTGTCGGTTTTAGCAGCGGCGTCTGGGGTGACGGTCAACTAGCTAGTCGCCTACAGACAAAGTCGGCGCGCCTTTCAATTTCGACGTACGGCAGCTCCATGATTTCGTATCCAAGCATAGTGTAGGTGTCCCGCATGACGGTGAATGTAGCTTCGGCCTCAGCACAGGTCTGCTTGCGTTCGATGTGCTGTGTGAAGATTCGATCCCAATGCGGGGCCAGAAAGACGCGGGCGTTGTAACTCGCTGCCTCGGCCGCTGCGGCGATGTGTGATGGCACGGGAAGGCCGCAGAGCGTCAGATAGCCAATGATGTCGGGAATGCCGCGGTCGAAGATCGCCGGGCCTGAGAGCGCCTGTGCGGCGCTGTGGGCGCAGGTCCTGCTCGAGCATCGGTTCAGCATAGGCCGTGCGGTCCCGCCCAGGGGAGGGCGTCTCCGCCGCGCGCCATCTCCTCGCGAATGACCGTGCGGCCGGATTCGGGGATCGTATGAAAGCCGCGGCGGGGGAGCTCGGTGATCAGGCTGGTCTTGCCCGCACCGGGACCGCCCGTCACGATGAAGAAATGGTCGCTCATGCGCCATCCTCGGGTTTGACAGGGGAAGGGCTGCGCAGCGGTCGACGCTCCGAAAGGCGCGGATCAAGGCAGCATGGATTTTCGTAGGGAAAACAGCACCCGTCTGCGCGGCAGAGGCAAGTCCTCTGACGAAAAAGGCAGAACTATCTGGTGCTTTTCATGAAGGAATTGGTGGAGCCTAGGGGGATCGAACCCCTGACCTCCTGCATGCCATGCAGGCGCTCTCCCAGCTGAGCTAAGGCCCCGTTCCGCGGCGCCTCGGGCGCCGTGGAGCGTCCTCTATCCAAGGGGGCGGACGGGATCAAGAGGAAATCCCGCTCCGCGCCCCCCTCACGCGAGGTCAGTCGTCGTTGTCGTCCGAGACGTCCGCGATCTCGTCGAGCGAGACGTTGTCCTCGTCCTCGTCGTCGTCGAGAACGCTGTCGTCGTCGAGCTCGACATTGACGTCCTCGTCATCGTCGTTGCCTTCGCCGTCCTCGCCCTTCTTCTTCTGCGACTTGCGCGAGGCGCCGTCGGCGGCATCGGCTGCGATCATGCTGCGCTTGCCGGTCTCGACCTCGACGACCTCGCCGGTATAGGGGCTGACGACCGGGTTCTGGTTCAGGTCGTAGAAGCGTTTGCCCGTGGTGGGGCAGACGCGTTTGACACCCCATTCTTCCTTCGGCATGGGAGGTCCCTTTCACGAAAATCGGTGGCTCTTGCGGTGGATCACGGCCCCCTGCCATAAGCCGGAGTGACCGTCAACGGTCAAGTCCGTTGGGCCGTGGTCGCCGCGTGGATGATGAGGTCGAGATATGGGGCGTATCGCGCTGCCCGGCAACCCGCCGATCCCCGTCGAATTGCGCCGCTCCGCGCGGGCCCGCCGCATGTCGCTGCGCCTCTCGGGGGTGGACGGGCAGGTGACGCTGACCTTGCCCCGTCGGGTCCCGGAGGCCGAGGGGCTCGCCTTCCTGCGCGAGAAGGAGGATTGGCTGCGCGGCCATCTCGAGGCGCGCGCGCCGGACTTGGAGGTCGGTATCGGCGCGACCATTCCGATCGAAGGCATCCCTCACGAGATCGTCCCGGGGCAGGGACGTGGGGTGCGCCTCGGGGAAGGCGTTCTGGAGGTGCCCGGAGATCCGGCCCGCGCGGGCGTCCGGGCGCAAGCCTGGCTCAAGGCAAGGGCGCGCGACCGGCTGGCCGGGGCGTCCGACACCTACGCGCGGGCGCTCGGCCGTCCCTATGCGCGGCTCACGCTGCGCGACACCCGCTCGCGCTGGGGCTCGTGCTCCTCGGCGGGCGCGCTGATGTATTCCTGGCGGCTCGTGCTCGCGCCGGCTGAGGTGCTCGACTATGTGGCCGCGCACGAGGTCGCCCATCTTCGGCACATGGATCACAGCCGCGCCTTCTGGGACACGGTGACCGAGCTCTACGGCGACTGGCGCGCGCCGCGGACCTGGCTTCGCCGCGAGGGCGGAGGGCTGCACCGCTACCGGTTCTGAGCGCGGGTTCCGTCGGGCGTTCTTCGGTCCCGGCGACGTGCCCGGATTGACGCGGCCACGGTTTGTGATCACATGGCCCGATGCTCTCGTCGTCCCGCTCCTCGCCGATCTTCGGCCCACGCGCCTCGGATCCGGCACCCTCGGCCCATGACAGGGTCTATCGCGGCCTGCGCTCGCGCATCATGTTCGGCCAGATCGCGCCGGGGGAGGCGCTGACGCTGCGCGGGATCGGGCGGGAGTTCGACGTCTCCATGACGCCGGCCCGGGAGGCCGTCCAGCGGCTGGTCGCGGAGGGGGCACTGTCGATGTCGGCCTCGGGCCGCGTCTCGACGCCGGAGCTGTCGAACGAGCGGATCGAGGAGCTGGCGGCGCTCCGCGCGCTGCTCGAGGTCGAGCTGTCGAGCCGGGCGCTGCCGCGGGCCCACATGGCGCTGATCGAGCGCCTTCAGACCATCAACTCGACCATCTCGGACGTCGTCGCGAACCGCGACGCGGTCGGCTACATCCGGGCCAATCTCGAGTTCCACCGCACGCTCTACCTGCGCGCCCAGGCTCCGGCGATGCTGGCGATGGCGGAGACGGTCTGGCTGCAGCTCGGCCCGACGATGCGGGCGCTCTACACGCGGCTGCGCCGGTCCGAGGCGCCGCATTATCACAGATTGATCATCGCCGCGCTCAAGGCCGGGGACGAGCCCGGGCTGCGCCTTGCCGTCCGATCGGACGTGACGCAGGGGCTGAGGATGCTGGTCGTCTAGGCGGCGAGGCCTTTGGAGCCCATCTTGAGGAACTTCTCGCGACGGGTCTTCACGAGATCCTTGCGGCTGACATCCTCGAGCTGGCCGAGCATGGCGGTCAGCGTCGCGGCGACGCTCGCCATGGTGCTTTCGGGATCGCGGTGCGCGCCGCCGAGCGGCTCGGAGATGATCCGGTCGATGACGCCCAGCTTGTGCAGGTCCTGAGCGGTCAGGCGCAGCGCCTCGGCGGCCTCGCGCATCTTCTCGCTGTCCTTCCAGAGGATCGAGGCACAGCCCTCGGGCGAGATGACCGAGTAGACAGAGTGCTCGAGCATCGCCACGCGGTTGGCGGTGGCGAAGGCGACGGCGCCGCCCGATCCGCCCTCTCCGATGATGATGGACACCAGTGGAACGCCGATCTGCAGGCAGGTCTCGGTCGAGCGGGCGATGGCCTCGGACTGGCCGCGCTCCTCGGCGCCCTTGCCGGGATAGGCGCCGGGCGTGTCGATCAACGTGACGACCGGCAGGCCGAAGCGGTCGGCCATCTCCATGAGGCGGATCGCCTTGCGATAGCCCTCGGGGCGGGCCATGCCGAAATTGTGGGTGAGGCGCGACTGGGTGTCGTTGCCCTTCTCGTGGCCGATCACCACGACCGGGCGGTCGTTGAACCGGGCAAGACCGCCCATCACCGCGTGGTCGTCGCCGAAGGTGCGGTCGCCGGCGAGCGGAGTGTACTCGGTGAAGAGCGCCGCGATGTAGTCCTTGCAATGCGGACGCTCGGGGTGGCGCGCGATCTGGCATTTCCGCCAGGGCGTGAGCTTTCCGTAGAGATCGCGCAGCATCGTCTCGGCCTTGCGGTCGAGCGCGGCGGCCTCGTCGCCGATGTCCATCTCCTGGTTCGCCGCCGCCATGGCGCGCAGTTCTTCGGCCTTGCCTTCGATCTCGGCGAGGGGTTTTTCGAAGTCGAGATAGTGCATGGGATCGGGGCTCCGCGGTTTGAGCCCGATATGGCGGAGGGGAGGGGCGGATGCAACCGCGCCGGGTCAGCCCGCAGAGCCGGCGAGGAACACTGGAACGAGCGTCGCGACGAGCAGGATCGCCATGGCGATGTTGAAGATCCGCAGTCGGCGCGGCGCGCCGAGAAGGCGTCCGATCGCCGTGCCGAGAACGGTCCAGGCCGAGGTCGAGATCAGCGAGCAGGCGACGTAGACCCCCGCAACCCAGAGCACCGAGGACACGCCGCGGCCCGGCGCGTAGAGCGTGATCGCCGAGAGGCCCATCGACCAGGCCTTCGGGTTCACCCACTGGAACGCCGCCGCCTGCAGGAAGGTCAGCGGACGGCCCCCGCTCTCGCTCTCGAACTTCGGTGCGGCGGTTGCGATCTTCCAGGCGAGGTAGAGCAGGTACGCCGCCGATGCGACGCGCAGGATCGTGTAGGCGGGTGGCCAGAGGTCGAACACCGACATCACCCCCAATCCGACGAAGAACACCATCGCCGGAAAGCCGAGCGCGATGCCGGCCATGTGCGGCAGGCTTCGCGCGACGCCGAAATTCGCCCCCGAGGCCATCAGCATGAAGTTGTTCGGCCCCGGCGTGATCACTGTCACGAGGGCGAAAGCCAGAAGGGCGGTGAAGAGCTCGAGCGTCATGGCACGCAGGAAGCACGACCGGCGGGAAGGTGCAATCGCCGCGATGTGGCTCCGTGTGCGCCTTTTGGAAGTGCATGGGCGGCGGCGCTTGCCGGAGCGGGACGGCTCCGGTAGCCCGACCGTGTGCGAGACCTTAGGGAGACCGGAAATGCAGGCCGATTACGCCGAACTCAGCAAGACGATCGCCAGCCTCACCGAGGGCGAGACGGATGCGGTGGCGCTGATGGCGACGGTGGCATGCGAGCTCCACCACGCCGATGCCCGCTTCGACTGGACGGGGTTCTATCGTGTCGTCGGGCCGGAGCTGCTGAAGATCGGGCCGTATCAGGGCGGGCATGGATGCCTCGTCATCCCCTTCGACCGCGGTGTGTGCGGCGCTGCAGCGCGCACCGGCGAGGTGCAGATCGTCGATGACGTCGAGGCGTTTCCCGGGCACATCGCCTGCTCGTCCTCGACGCGCTCCGAGATCGTGCTGCCGGTTCGGAACGGCACGGGGGGCCTGATCGCGGTGCTCGACATCGACAGCGACCGGCCGTCCGCCTTCGGCCCGGGCGATGCGGCCGCGCTCGAGGCGATCCTGCGCGATGCCTTCGCTCGCGCCGAATGAGCTTCGGCGGATGGCTCGTCTTCGCGGCGTTCTGGGTCGTCTTCGTCACCTCCCCGGGGCCGAACGCGGTCAATTGCATCCGGAACGGCATGACGCTCGGCCTGCCGCGCGCGCTCATCGGGGTGAGTGCGATCCTCGCGCAGGCGCTCCTGTTCCTGTGCCTCTCGGCTGCGGGCGTGACGGCGCTGATCGCCGCCTCGCCAGCGGCGTTCGGCATCGCGCGGATCGCCGGAGCGGCGGTGCTGATCGGGCTCGGCATCCGGACCTGGCGGTCGGCGGCGCGCGATCTCGGTGAGGCGCCCGCCCGCGCCGGCTCCGTCTGGCTGAGCGCATTCCTGATCGCGGCGATCAACCCCAAGAGCGTCGCGGGCTACCTCGCCGCCTTCTCGCAATTCGTCGAACCCGGCGTGCCGATCTGGACGCAGATGATCCTGATCGTCCCGACCGCGCTGGTCATCACCGCGGCGAGCTATACCGGCTATACCGCCCTCGGCGCCTGGCTCGGTCAGCGGGCTCTGTCGGCGATTGCCGAGGTCTGGGTGCGCCGCGGCCTCGCGGCCTGCTTCATCGCCTACGGGATCGCGCTGGCCGCCTCGGCGGTGATCGGGTGATCGCGCTGCTGCCAGACGCCGGGACGCTGGCGGCCTTCCTCGGCGCGGGGCTTGTGCTGAACCTCACCCCCGGCGCGGACGTGATGTTCGCGCTTGCCTGCGGCGCCCGGGGCGGTCCGCGTGCCGGGATCGCCGCTGCGGCTGGAGTGGCGGTCGGCTGCCTCTTTCACGTCCTCCTCACCGCCGCAGGGCTGGCGGCGGTTCTGGCGGCGACGCCCGCCGCGCTCGATCTCGTGCGCTACGCGGGCGCGGCCTATCTTGCGTGGCTCGCGCTGCATGCATGGCGGGCAACGCCACCAGAGACCGATGAGGCTGGCACCGAGAGCCTTCTGCGCGCCTTCGGCAAGGGTGTCGTGACCAACGTGCTGAACCCCAAGGTCGCGCTCTTCATCCTCGCCTTCCTGCCGCAATTCGCCGATCCGGACCGCGGGCCGGTCTGGGCGCAGTTGCTCGTCCTCGGAACGCTCTTCGCCCTGACCGGTCTTCTCGTAACCGGCACGTACGGGGCGGCGGGGGGTGTGCTGCGGTCCCGGCTCGCCGCTCGGTCGAGGTTGCTCGATCGCATGTCCGCCCTTGTCTTCGCGGCACTGGCCGTCCGGCTGGTGGTAGCCTAGATCCGGCCGCATCATCGAAGGGGAATACGGGCATGGCGCGGATCACGCTACTCGACGGCGGCGTCGGCCAGGAGATCGCAAAGCGCGGGTCGGCGACGGACGATCCGCTCTGGGCGACGCGGGTGCTGCTCGACAGGCCTGGCCTGACGGAACGGGTCCATCGCGACTTCTTCGAGGCCGGAGCCACGATCGCCACCGCCAACACCTATGCCATCCTGCCCGACCGGCTGAGCCATGACGGGCTCGGCGACCGGATCGGGGAACTAAGGGCGCTGGCGATAGAGGAGGCGCGGGCGGCGCGCGATGCGCACGGGTTCGGCCTCGTCGCGGGCGCCATCGGACCGCTCCGGGCGACCTACCGGCCGGACCTCTTTCCCGATCACGGCACCGCCGTCGGGGAATATACCGATGTGGTCACGGTGCTTTCGCCCGAGACCGACCTTCTGATCTTCGAGACCGTTGCCTCGGTCGGTCACGCCCGCGCCGCGCTGGCGGCGATGCAGGCGACCAAGCGACCCTGCTGGCTCGCGGTCACCGTCTCGGACACCGACGGCACCAGGCTGCGCTCGGGCGAAGAGGTGTCGGAACTCGTCCCGCTGGTGCGCGACAGCGCCGCCGAGGCCGTCCTGATCAATTGCTCGGCGCCGGAAGCGGTGGGAGACGCGCTTGACGCTCTGGCGGGCGTGACATGCCCGCGCGGCGCCTATGCCAATGGCTTCGAGACGATCACCGAGGAGTTTCTCGCGGCGCGGCCCGCCGTCGACCGCCTTTCGGCGCGGCGCGACATGGGGCCGGATCGGTACGCGGACTTCGCTGCGGACTGGCTCTCCCGTGGGGCCGAGATCGTCGGGGGATGCTGCGAGACCGGCCCCGCCCACATCGCTGCCGTGGCGCGGCATCTGCGCGCCGGCGGACACGAGATCGCCTGACGGCTTGCGGGCGGACCCGCGCGCTGGCAGGAGGCCGGGTCATGACAGGCAGCTACGACCCGCCGCAGGAGGAGATCCCGGTCCTCCATGCCGATCACGAGATCCTCGTGGTCGACAAGCCCGCGGGGCTGCTCTCCGTGCCGGGCAAGGGGCCGGAGCTGTCGGACTGCCTGATCGAACGCCTGAAGGTCGCCTTCCCGGAGGTTCTGCTGGTCCACCGTCTCGACCGGGACACCTCGGGCGTCATGGTCTTTGCGCTGACGCCCCACGCGCAGCGGCATCTCGGCCTGCAATTCGAGAAACGGCAGATGAAGAAGACATATGTCGCGCGCGTCGCCGGCCGTCTCGATCCACCGAGGGGCAGCGTCGATCTCCCCATCGCCGTGGACTGGCCGAACCGCCCCCTGCAGAAGGTCGACCATCTCGAGGGGCGCAGCGCGATCACCGACTGGAAGGTGCAGAGGCAGGGGGACGACGAGACGCGGGTGCGGCTCTATCCCCAGACCGGGCGGAGCCATCAGCTGCGGGTGCATTGCCTCGCGCTCGGGCATCCCATCCTGGGCGATCCGCTCTACGCGCCGGAGACGGCCGGGGAGTATTCCCGCATGATGCTTCACGCCGAGGAATTGCGGCTGCGGCATCCCAATGGCGGCGCGGGCGTCAAGTTCCGGGCCAAGCCGCCGTTCTGACCCTCAGCCGTTCCAGCGGACGCTGCCCGCCTCGGAGGTGTCGTAGCCGCCAAGGCGCGCGGCCTGATCGCTGAAGGCGGCGCTGCCGAGGAACGCGATCAGGCGTTGCATCTCGGGTTCGAAATAGGCGCGCCGGTCGATCAGCAGATCGAAGCGCTCCTCGATCAGCGGCACGAACCGCAACCCATGGGCGGCGGCGAGCGCCTCGAGACCGAAGGTCGCCTCCGCAGCGCCCTGCTGGACCGCCATGACCGCGTCCTGCTCGCTGAGCGCCGGCGGAGCCAGGTCCAGCGATGCCCGGGAGAGGCCGGCTTGGTTCAGCAGATGGCCGAAGACGGATTCGGTGCCGGAGCCGGGCTGGCGCGGCACGAGCCTGCGCCCCTCGAGGCCGGGAATGTCTGTCACCGAACTATCGGCGCGCGTCACGATGCCCCGTCTGCGGGCCGCGAAGGCGATCAGCACCGCGTCCTGCCCCGAGGCCTCTTTCGCGACGACGGGAATGTTCCATTCTCCGCTGTCGAAGAGGTGCAGGCCCGTCGCCACGCCCTCACGAGCGCAGAAGCGGCGCAGCCCGCCCGAACTGCCTTCGAAATACGTCGCGAGCCCGGTCTGAGCCTGTCGGAGCGTCCAGTCGAGAAGCGGATCGTGCGAGCCGAGAAACACCATCGGTCGCGCTTTCGGAGGGGCGCTGCCGCTGAGCGTTCCGGACGCGATCCACGCGCGGATGTCGCGGGCCGGGAAGAGCAGCTTCCCCGTCACCTTTGCGCAGGGCACGTCGCCGGAGGCGGCAAGGTCGTAGACCTTGCGCTCCTTGATACGCAACAGGTCGGCGAGCTCGCGGACGGTGAGATATTCGGGGTCTGGAGCGGAGGTCTGCATCATGCGCGAGGATGCACCGGGCGGGCCGGCGCGACAAGGCGGCGACTTGCCCGGAGGCCCTCGTGGCGGCATCGTCTGTGCGAAAGAACTCCGGAGGGTGCCCGATGACCAAGACGACACTTCGCGACGGCGAGCGCGTGCTCGATCTCGGACCGCCGGGCGATGCCGAGCTCCGCTTCATCGGGCGCATCCGCACCCCCTTCGCGACCCGCGCCGATTGCCCGCGGCAGGGGCGCGAGGACGGGCCGGATTGCGCGCTCGAGCTTCTGCCCGAGCTGGCGCCGGCGCTCGACGGACTGGCGGAAGGCTTCGCTCGCGCCGACGTGCTCTACTGGCTCGACCGCTCGCGGCGCGATCTCGTGCATCAGAGCCCGAAATCCGATGGGCGAGTCACGGGGACGTTTGCGCTCCGCTCTCCTGTACGGCCGAACCCGATCGGCCTTTCGCGCGTCAGGATCGTGCGGCGCGAAGGCCATGTGCTGATCGTCCGCGGGCTCGATTGCATCGACGGAACGCCGCTTCTCGACATCAAGCCCGAGGCCTGCAGCTTCTCTCCGCAGGCGCCGCTTAAGGCCGCCGACGAGAGGTGATTCCTGGGCGCCTGTTTTTCGGGCGCGTTGCATAAGTTTTGAGCGGCGATCGCAGCGCGGACGGGTCATTGCCCGACCTGCGGCGCCCGACCGGATTGCCGCTCCCGCCCGAGCCGTGAAGGATAGTCGCAATCAGGCGAGGGGCGGATCATTCCATACGATCAGGGCATAGGGCAGAACGCGGCGCAGCGCGCCCATGGCCGCGCACGGCTCGCCGTGCGGCGCCGGGGGGAGTCGTCGGTCATTGCCGACCTGATGCAGAGCGGATCGTCCAAGCTGATGTTTCCCCATCCGCAGGGCGATGCGCTGCAGGCGGTCTGGCTGAACACCGCGGGCGGCATCACCGGCGGGGACGACTTTTCCCTCTCCGTTGAGGTCGCGCCGGAGGCCAAGGTCGCGCTGACCACGCAGGCCGCCGAACGGATCTACCGCGCGGTGCCCGGAGCGCCCGGCCGGGTCAGGACGCGGCTGTCGGCGGGCCAGGGCGCGATGCTGCATTGGCTGCCCCAGGAGACGATCCTCTTCGACCGCGGCTCGCTCGACCGGACGCTCTCCGTCGATCTTGCGGGGTGCGCAAGCTTCCTCGGGATCGAGACGCTGATCTTCGGGCGGGCCGCGATGGGCGAGCGGGTGCGCGATCTGCATCTGCGGGATCGGATCGATCTCCGCGTCGACGGCACGCTGGTCTATGCCGACCGTCTCGCGCTCGACGGTGACGCCGAGACGACGCTCGGACGGCCCCATGTCGCGGATGGTGCAGGTGCCGTCGCGACGCTGATCCTCGCCGCGCCCGGCGCGTCCGGCCGGCTTGACAGCATTCGGACTGGGTTGCCGGACACCGCGGGAGCGTCCGCGCCGAGCGAGGATCTGGTCGTCGCGCGCCTCCTTGCGCCTGACGGCTTCGAGATGCGCCGGACCCTTGTGCCCCTTCTGACGGCGCTGAGCGACGCGCCGCTGCCCCGACCCTGGATGATCTGAGACCGACATGAACCTGACCCCCCGCGAGAAGGACAAGCTGATGGTGGCGATGGCGGCCGAGGTCGCGCGCCGGCGTCTCGCCCGCGGCGTGAAGCTGAACCATCCCGAAGCGGTGGCCCTGATCACCGACGCGGTGGTCGAGGGCGCTCGCGACGGCCGCTCCGTCTCCGAGATGATGCAGGCCGGCGCGCGGGTGATCCGCGCCGAGCAATGCATGGAGGGCGTGCCCGAGATGATCACCGAGGTGCAGGTCGAGGCGACGTTCCCGGACGGAACCAAGCTCGTCACCGTCCACAACCCCATCCGCTGACATGCCGGGGCGATGGCCCCGCAGAAGGAGACATCACATGCTGAGAAGCGCCCCTTTCATCCTCCTCGCGGCACCGGCCGCTGCCCATCCGGGCGCCCACGTCCACCCTCATGACGGCGCAAGCTGGCTCGCGGTGGTCGGCGCGCTCGCCGTGCTCGTCCTTGCGGGTGGCGTTGTAGCGGCCCGTCGGAGGAACCGGCGGTGATCCCCGGAGAGATTTTCGTCGGTCCGGGCGATCTCACCCTGAACGAGGGGCGCGAGGCGATCACCCTGATGGTGGCCAATACCGGCGACCGTCCGGTGCAGGTCGGCTCCCATTACCACTTCGCCGAAGCGAATCCGGCGCTCGACTTCGACCGGAGCGCGGCGCACGGGCACCGGCTCGACATCGCGGCCGGCACGGCCGTGCGTTTCGAGCCGGGACAGCGGCGGGAGGTGCAGCTCATTCCGTATTCCGGGGGTCGCCGTGTCTACGGTTTCAATCAGAAGGTGATGGGAGCCCTCTGAGGCGCGGGGCACCGCCCAAGGTGCCGCAACGGAAAACCAGTGCTTGTGCTGCGATGCAGCGTCATGGTTTCCTGCGCGCGGTGGAGCCTCCACCCGGCCCCGATCGCCACGGATCACGCAAGGAAGAGACGAGATGCTGATGATGACCCCGATGACCGCTGCAAGCCAAATGGCGGTCTGGACGAGCCAGGCCTGGGGGGCGCAGCTCCGCGTCGCTCAGTTCTTCTACGATGCCGCCCTGCAGCAGTCGCGGCTGTTCTGGGACCTGCCTATGGCTCGCCCGGTGAACCTCTGCGGCGTCGCACCTGTGGCCCGGAATGCCGCGAAGCCCGCCGCCCGCGCGGCCGAGAAGGCGGCCGAGGCCGCTCCGGCCAACACTGCTCCACCACGGAAACGCGCCGTCAGTCCCGCACCGGCAGCCGGAACCAAGGCGGGGGATGCTCCGGCCAAGACAGGTGCCAAGACTACCGCGAAGAAAGCCACGACAACCAAGGCGACCGCAGCGAAGGCAGAGACGCCTGCTGCGAAAAGTGCGGCAAAGTCGACATCGAGCGCCTCGACAACGTCCAAGCCGAGCGCATCGACGGCGTCGAAACCGAAAGCTTCGACCGCCAGCGCGGCCAAGTCAGAGACCAAGGGGAGCGGCTCGAAGGCCGATACGTCCAAATCGGACGCCGCCAAAACCGCGACGTCCTCGAAGTCCACTGCGACCGGCCAGACTGTCTCGACCCAAGGCAAGGCAGAGACAGCAGCGACGACTGCCGAGACCAAGGATGCTTCCGATACCCCGAAATCGCAGACGGCAGCCGCTGCGGCAAAGTCCGAGACCCCGGCGTCCGGCTCCGGCAGCAGTGACAAGGCGGCCCCCGCGACATCCGGCAACGCAACCGCCAGCGATGTGAAGCCCGCCTCGAAAACCAGTGCCAAGGCGGCCGACGCCACGACCGGCGCCACCGCGACGCGGACGCCGAAAGTCGAGGCCAAAGACGACGATGCCAAGCCCGGGACCCGCCGCCGGGCGCGGCGGCAGCCGGCGACCCCACCCACCATGCCCGAGGCCTCGACCTCGGACGCGGAGAGCTGACTTATACCGGGCCGCGGCGCTCGCGTCGCGGCCCCTGACCGACAGGAGCCCCGTCCCATGCCCGCCACCCTTTCGCGCGCCGATCATGCGGCGATGTTCGGCCCGACCACCGGGGATCGAGTCCGCCTCGCCGACACCGATCTCGTCATCGAGGTCGAGCGCGACCTGACCGGGCCCTACGGCGAGGAGGTGAAGTTCGGCGGAGGCAAGGTGATCCGCGACGGCATGGGCCAGAGCCAGGCCTCGCGTGCGGAAGGCGCCGTCGACACGGTGATCACGAATGCGCTGATCGTGGACGCGACCGGCATCTACAAGGCGGATGTGGGTCTGCGGGACGGGCGCATCGCGAAGATCGGCAAGGCCGGGAATCCCGACACCCAGCCGGGCGTGGACATCGTCATCGGTCCGGGTTCCGAGGTGATCGCGGGGGAGGGGCGCATCCTGACCGCCGGCGGCTTCGATTCGCACATCCACTTCATCTGCCCGCAGCAGATCGAGGACGCGCTCCATTCCGGCATCACCACCATGCTCGGCGGCGGCACAGGCCCGGCGCACGGCACGCTCGCCACGACCTGCACGCCGGGGCCGTGGCATATCGGCCGGATGCTGCAGGCTCTCGACGCCTTCCCGATGAATTTCGGACTCGCGGGCAAGGGCAACGCCTCGCTTCCGGGCGCGCTCGAGGAGCAGGTGCGCGCCGGGGCCTGCTCGCTCAAGCTGCACGAGGACTGGGGCACGACGCCCGGCTCGATCGACAATTGCCTGTCCGTGGCCGACGACATGGACGTGCAGGTGATGATCCACACCGACACGCTGAACGAGAGCGGCTTTGTCGAGAACACCGTCGCGGCCATGAAGGGCCGGACCATCCACGCCTTCCACACCGAGGGCGCGGGCGGCGGGCACGCCCCAGACATCATCAAGATATGCGGCGAGGACTTCGTCCTGCCGTCGTCGACCAACCCGACGCGGCCCTACACGGCAAACACGATCGAAGAGCATCTCGACATGCTCATGGTGTGCCATCATCTCGACAAGCGCGTGCCCGAGGACGTCGCCTTCGCCGAGAGCCGCATCCGGCGCGAGACCATCGCCGCCGAGGACATCCTGCATGACATGGGGGCGTTCTCGATCATCGCGTCGGACAGCCAGGCGATGGGCCGGATCGGCGAAGTGATCATCCGCACCTGGCAGACCGCCGACAAGATGCGCAAGCAGCGCGGACGCCTCTCGGGCGAAACCGGCGACAACGACAACCTCCGCGTCCGCCGCTACATCGCGAAATACACGATCAATCCCGCGATCGCCCACGGCATGGCTCACGAGCTTGGCAGCATCGAAGAGGGCAAGCGCGCCGATCTCGTGCTCTGGTCACCCGCCTTCTTCGGGGTGAAGCCCGACATGGTCCTGATCGGCGGCACCATCGCGATGGCGCAGATGGGCGATCCGAACGCCTCGATCCCGACGCCGCAGCCGGTCTATTCGCGGCCCATGTTCGGCGCCTATGGCCGGTCGGTGGAGCGCTCGGCGGTGCTCTTCGTCTCCGAGGCGGCACAGTCGGATGCCATCGGAGCCTCGCTGGGCCTCGCCAAGTCGACGGTCGCGGTGAAGGGTACGCGCGGCATCGGCAAGAAGGATCTCGTCCTCAACGATTACGCGCCGGTGATGGAGGTCGATCCGGAAACCTACGAGGTCAGGGCCGACGGCGAGCTCCTGACCTGCGAGCCCGCCACGGTCCTGCCGATGGCGCAGCGTTACTTCCTCTTCTGAAAGGTCCGTTCCATGTCGTCACTGCATAGCGGGGATGGAGTATTGGCCGTTGGGTGTCGTTCTCACATTGCCTATTTCGTGGGCACGGGAGGAGATGACACAGACGCAACGGACCGAATCGATGGCACAGAGTGCACCCGCAACCGCAACACACACCTCCTTCGGGGGGATCCTCGACCGTATGACGGAGGGCCTGACCAGGGGCCTGACCTTTCTCGTCGAGAACAACCCGCGCTATGGCCAGATCTCGGCGATCAACGGGATGTCCGACGCCGAGCTGAGCAAGCGCGGCACGACGCGCGCCGACCTCGTGCGCAAGGTCTTCAGCGACCGCTACTATCTCTGACCGCGGGCGATCCCGCGGTCATGCTTGCCGGGGGCGCGACATGAGCGCCCCCGACCTCGTCTCCCGACATGTTCACCCGCACGCCCATGCAGAGCCCGCAGGCCGGGTCAGCCTCGACTACGAGGCGCGCTTCCTGCGCCGCAAGGTGCTGACGCTCGAAGACGGGCGCCGCCTGCTGGTCGATCTTCCCCATACGACCTCGCTCGATCACGGCTCGGTTCTCGTTGCCGAAAGCGGCGAGGAAATCGCGGTCGACGCCGCGCCCGAGCCGCTGCTGGCGGTCACGGGCAATCTCACCCGGCTCGCCTGGCATATCGGCAACCGCCACACGCCCTGCCAGATCGAGGAAGACCGGCTGCTGATCCGGCGCGACCACGTCATGTCCGACATGCTGGCGCGGATCGGCGCCGAGGTGACCGAGATCGTCGCGCCGTTCACCCCCGAGGGCGGCGCCTACGGCCACGGCCGCACGCACGGGCACGACCATTCCCACGCGCAGGGGCCGGACGGTCACAGCCACAGCCACGCTCATGAGCATTGAGCGGCTGACGCTGCACCAGATCTTCTCGCCCGCCTTCCCGACGGGCGGCTTCGCCTATTCCCACGGGCTCGAAACATTGGTGGCGACGGGCCGCGTGACCTCGGCCGGGGACGCGCAGGACTGGCTTTCGACCTGGCTGGCCCACGGAGCGGGATGGACCGATGCGGTGATCTTTGCCCATGCCGCGCGCGGAGACGCGCCCGCGCCGCTGGACGAGTTGGCCATCGCTCTCGCAGGCTCGGCCGAGCGCAGGCGCGAGACCGCGCTGCAGGGCGCGGCCTTCGCCGCCACGATGCGCCATGTCTGGGGCCTCGATCTGCCGGACTTGGCTTATCCCGTCGCCGCGGGGCGCGCGGTGCACCTGCTCGGTCTCGATCCCGGACAGGCGCTCGAAGCCGCGCTGCTCTCGGCCTGTTCCAACTTCACCGGCGCCGCGATCCGGCTTGTTCCGCTCGGGCAAGCGCAGGGGCAGGGAATCCTCGCCGCGCTGACACCTCTCTGCGCGGACCGGGCCGCCGCCGCGCTCTGCGCTACCCTGGACGATCTCGGCGGCTTCGCCCCGGCGATCGACATCGCGTCAGCGCGACACGAGACCCTGCCCGTGCGGCTTTTCCGTTCCTGAAAGGAGACCTCACATGCCTTCTCCCAACGGCCCGCTCCGCGTCGGCATCGGCGGCCCCGTCGGCGCCGGCAAGACCACGCTGACCGCCGAGCTTGCCAAGGCTCTCAGCCCGCATCTGTCGATGGCGGTGATCACCAACGACATCTACACGCAGGAGGACGCCGAAGCTCTGATGCGCCGGCAGATCCTCCCGCTCGAGCGCATCCGGGGCGTCGAGACCGGCGGCTGCCCGCATACCGCGATCCGCGAGGATGCCTCGATCAACCTCGCCGCCATCGCGGAGCTGACGGAGCGGCTGCCCGATCTCGAGCTCGTCCTGATCGAGAGCGGCGGGGATAACCTTTCGGCCACGTTCTCGCCCGAACTGGCGGACTTGACGATCTACGTCATCGACGTCGCCGCCGGAGAGGAGATCCCGCGCAAGGGCGGCCCAGCGATCACCCGCTCCGACATCCTCGTCGTCAACAAGACCGACCTCGCGCCTTACGTGGGCGCCTCGCTCGAGGTGATGGAGCGCGATTCCGCCCGCATGCGGCCCGCGCTGCCGACCGTCTTCGCGCAGCTGAAGCACGGTGTCGGCGTGGACGAGATCGTCGGGCTTCTCGCCGGGGTCGGCGGGCTCTCACTCGGTGCGGAGGCTGCCGAGTGAGGAAGCATGCCGGCTGGATCGGCCTGTACCTGCGCGGAGAGCGGCTGGGACCGGTCACGGCCTTGGCGTCGTGGATAGGGCTGCGGATGAACCTTGCGGCCCGACGCTTCGCGTCAGCCGATCTCGCCGCGCACACCGCCGGTCTGGGCGCGGTCGAGCAGGAGGTGGTCGAGCAGCACGCAGGCCATCATGGCCTCGCCGACCGGCACCGCGCGGATGCCGACGCACGGATCGTGACGCCCCTTGGTCACCACCTCGGTCGGCTGGCCTGACTTGGTGATGGAGGCGCGGGGCTTCAGGATCGAGGAGGTGGGCTTGACCGCGAAGCGCACCACGACGTCCTGCCCGGTGGAGATCCCACCCAGCACGCCGCCCGCATGGTTCGAGGAATAGACAGGCATTCCGTCGTTGCCGAGGAAGATCTCGTCCGCGTTCTCCTCGCCGGTCAGTCGGGCCGCCGCCATGCCCTCGCCGATCTCGACGCCCTTGACCGCGTTGATGCTCATCATCGCCGCGGCGAGGTCGGTGTCGAGCTTGCCGTAGACCGGCGCGCCAAGCCCCGCGGGCACGCCCGAGGCGGTCACCTCGATCTCGGCGCCGCAGGAATTGCCGGACTTGCGCAGATCGTCGAGGTACGAGGCCCAGGTCTCGGCCGTCTGCGCGGACGGAACCCAGAACGGGTTGGCACCCACCTCGGCGAAATCGCGCGGGCCCTCGATCCCGTGGGCACCCATGCGTGTCATGTAGCCGGTGATCGCGAGCTCGGGCGCCAGCGCGGCGAGCGCCGCGCGCGCCACCGCCCCTGCCGCGACCCGCGCCGCGGTCTCGCGCGCCGAGGATCGGCCGCCGCCGCGATAGTCCCGGATGCCGTATTTCTGCCAGTAGGCGATGTCGGCGTGGCCCGGACGGAAAGTCTCGGCGATCTCACCGTAATCCTTCGAGCGCTGGTCGGTGTTCTCGATCATCAGCTGGATCGGCGTGCCGGTCGTGTGTCCCTCGAAGACACCCGACAGGATGCGCACCTCGTCGGCTTCGCGGCGCTGCGTCGTGTACTTGTTCTGCCCCGGCTTGCGCCGGTCGAGCCAGCGCTGGATGCCGGCCTCGTCGAGCGGCACGTTCGGCGGACAGCCGTCGACCGTGCAGCCGAGGGCCGGCCCGTGGCTCTCGCCCCAGGTCGTGACGCGGAAGACGTGGCCGAAGGTGTTGAGGGACATGTGCGCTCTCCGGTTTGCCGCCCCCTGTTAGGGGAGGCGCGGGGCGCGCTCAAGGGCGGCTCTCAAGTGTAGTGCCCGATCAGCAGCGCGATTGCGAAGCAGGTCAGCATGAACGCCATCAGCTTGGCGAGATAGAGAGGACTGGGCTCGGCAGGGTTGAGGCGGTCCCAGATCTGTTTGAGGCGTGTCTTCTGGTCGGTCATCGGTCGACCCTTTCGGTCGTTGCGGGGAGGCAGGTGTCCCATGCCAGGCCGGCGGGCTCAACCGGGGTGGGCAACGCGGTCACGATTGCGCGGACGAACGCCACTTGCCCGCCCCCCCGCTCTCCACTACGTCCATCTGTACCTCGGGGTGCCGGACGGTGCGCATGCGCCCACGGCTGAGATGCGGGAGATCCCGCGAACCCGTTGAACCTGAACCGGGTAACACCGGCGGAGGGAAGGTTTTGCGGAACGAGCTCCCGCCCCCTTGCCCATCCGCCGCTTGAGAGGAGGATCGGCAATGAAAGCCACCCTGACCCTTGCAGCGGCCACCTGTCTTGCCGGCGCGGTCTCCGCGCAGGAGCAGGTGCTCACGATCTATGCGGGCGACTACGTCGCTTCGGAATGGGGCCCCGGCCCGAAGATCGAGGAGCTTTTCGAGGCACGCTGCGACTGCGATCTGCAATTCTCGACAGGCGATCTGATGCCGCGGCTGCTGCTCGAGGGCGACAACACCGAGGCCGACGTCGTCTTCGGCCTGACGACCGACGTGACCAGGCGGGCGCGAGAGAGCGGCCTTTTCGCACCGCACGGGCAGGACACGTCGACGCTCACGCTGCCCGTCGACTGGAGCGACGACGTCTTCCTGCCCTACAATTACGGGCATACGGCCTTCGTCTACGATACGGACCGGGTGACGGAGCCGCCGCAGAGCTTCGACGAGCTTCGCAACGCGCCGGACGATCTGTCGATCGTGATCCAGGATCCGCGCACCTCGATCTCGGGGCTCGCGCTCGTTCTCTGGGTGCAGGCAATCTACGGCGACGAGGCCGAAGCGGTCTGGGAGGATCTGTCGGACAACATCCTCACCGTCACCAAGGGCTGGTCGGAGAGCTACGGCCTCTTCACCGACGGGGAGGCGGACATGGCGCTCTCCTACACAAGCTCGCCCGCCTATCACATCATCGCCGAGGACGACGACACGGTGAAGGCGGCGATCTTCCCCGAAGGGCATTACTTCATGGCCGAGCTGACCGCCAAGGTCGCCTCGACCGACGTGCCCGAGCTGGCCGATGCATTCATGGCTTTCGTCCTCAGCGAGGATTTCCAGTCCATGATCGCGACAGGCAACTGGTCGTTCCCGGCCAAGCTCCCGCGGGAGGACTGGCCCGAGGGCTTCCGGCAGCTCGAGCTTCCCGAAAAGGTGCTGTTCTACACCGAGGACGAGGCCGCCGAACTCAAGGATCAGGCGATCGAGGCATGGCGCAGCGCCCTCTCGCGCTGATCGCGGGGGCGCTCGTCTGCGCCCTGACGCTGGTGCCCGTCGGAGCGGTGCTCTGGCGGGCCGACGGGCTGTCGGCGTTCGGGCCGGGCGCGTGGCAGGCGCTTCGCTTCACGCTCTGGCAGGCGATGCTGTCGGCGGCGCTCAGCGTCCTTCTCGCCATCCCGGTGGCGCGCGCGCTGGCGCGGCGCCGCTTTCGGGGGCGCTCGCTTCTCGTGACGCTTCTCGGCGCGCCGTTCATCCTGCCGGTGATCGTCGCGGTGCTGGGGCTGGTTTCGGTCTTCGGCGCGTCCGGCCTCGTGAACCGCGGACTCGATGTGCTCGGGGTCCCCGGCATGACCATCTACGGGGCGCATGGGGTGATCCTCGCGCATGTCTTCTTCAACCTGCCGCTCGCCACGCGGATGATCCTGCAGGGCTGGCTCGCCATTCCGGGCGAGCGGTTCCGTCTCGCCGCCTCGCTCGGCCTTAGCTCGCGAGAGATGTTCCGGGTGATCGAATGGCCGATGCTCGTCCGGATCGGGCCCCAGGCGGCGGCGGTCATTTTCGTCATCTGCCTCTCGTCCTTTGCCGTCGCCCTGACGCTCGGGGGCGGGCCGCGCGCGACGACTGTGGAGCTCGCCATATATCAGGCGCTCCGGTTCGATTTCGATCTCGGGCGCGCGGCCATGCTGGCCTGCCTGCAACTGGCGCTCGCGCTCGCGGCCGGGCTGGTTGCACTGCGGCTCTCGGGCCGGGCAGGGCAGGGCGCAGGGCTCGACCGTGTGGTGCCGCGCTGGGATGCCGCACGGGGCCCGGCCCGCGCACTCGACGCATTCGCCATCGGGCTTGCCGCTCTTTTCCTTCTGACCCCACTCGCGCTTGTCGCGCTGAACGGAGCGCCGGGGCTCCCGGATCTCGGCTGGCCGGTCTGGCGCGCCGCGCTGCACTCTATCGCCGTGGCGCTACTCTCGACGGCACTTTGCCTGATCTGGGCATTGCCGCTTGCCACGCGGCGCGGAGAGGTGGTCGGCCTTCTCGGCATCGCCGTCTCGCCCCTCGTGCTCGGGACGGGGCTCTTCATTCTCGTGCGTCCTTACGTGAACCCGGTTGCGCTGGCGCTGCCGGCCACGGCACTCGTCAACGCGCTGGTCGCCCTGCCGTTTGCGCTGCGCATCCTGCGTCCCGAGGCAGAAGCCGTCCGCACGGATTACGGCAGGCTCGCGGCGGCGCTTGGCCTCTCGCCCCGGCTCTGGCTGACGCGGATCCTTCTGCCCCGCCTGCGCCGGCCGCTCGGATTCGCCGCGGGGCTGACCGCGGCGCTGTCGATGGGCGATCTCGGCGTGATCGCGCTCTTTGCCGATCCCGAGCGGGCGACGCTGCCCCTGCAGGTCTACCGCCTCATGGGCAGCTACCGGATGGAGGCGGCGCAGGGCGCGGCGCTTCTTCTTCTGGCGCTGTCGCTCGCGCTCTTCTGGCTCTTCGACCGGGGAGGACGCGTTGCTGACGCTTGAGGCCCTGACTGTCCGAGCGGGCGATTTCGCCCTGTCGGCCGACCTCTCGCTGGACGCGCCGGGGCGGGTCGCGGTGATCGGACCGTCCGGGGCGGGCAAGTCTACCCTGCTCGATGCCGTCGCGGGATTTAGGACGCCCGCATCGGGCCGCGTCCTCTGGAACGGCTTGGACATCACGGGTCTGCCGCCGGGCAAGCGTCCGGTCGCGACGCTCTTCCAGGACAACAACCTCTTTCCGCATCTCAGTCTCGACGAGAACCTCGCGCTCGCCATTCGGCCGCGCGGGGGGCGGCTCGACAAGTCCGAGGCGCAGCGAAGGGACGCCGCCTTGTCTCGTGTCGGGCTCGGCGGGTTCGGGCAGCGCCGCCCCGGGGAGGTGTCGGGCGGACAGCAGAGCCGCGCAGCGCTCGCCCGCGTGATCCTGCAGAACCGCCCGGTCATGCTGCTCGACGAGCCCTTCGCGGCGCTCGGTCCCGCGCTGAAGGCGGAGATGCTCTCGGAGGTGCGCCGAGTCGCGGACGAGATGGGCGCGCTCGCCCTGATCGTCACCCATGATCCGGGGGACGCCCGCCGCTTCGCCGAACGGACCGTCGTCGTCGCCGAGGGGCGGGCTGCACCCGCGCGACCGACGGAGGAGCTTTTTGCCGATCCGCCGCCGGCGCTGCGCGACTATCTCGGGACCTGAACGGCACGTGGCCGATGCGCCACCCAGGGTCAGGGCCGGGCTTCGGCACGATTGACTTGGCCTGCGGACTTCAAGACATTCGCCCAAGACCATGACGGGCCGCATCATTCGTCTGCGCGCCTTCCGCAACGATGAGAAGACGAGGCCCCCCATGAGCGATCCCGCCCAAATCGACGACACCCTGCGCGACACGATCATCGCCAAGCCGGATATCGTTCTGGAGGACGCGGACCTGATGCGCGCTCTCGTCGCCGCGAACGAGCGCTCGATGGGAAGCAACATCGTCGATCTGCGCGGCATCGCGATGGAGCGGCTTGAAACACGGCTCGACCGACTCGAGGAGACCCACCGCTCGGTGATCGCGGCGGCCTACGAGAATCTCGCCGGCACAAACCAGATCCACCGCGCGATCCTCCGGCTGCTCGATCCGCTCGATTTTGAGACCTTCCTGCGCGATCTCGGTGGCGACGTGGCCGATATCCTGCGGGTCGATTGCGTGAAGTTGGTTCTCGAGAGCCGCGAGGGCGGCGAGGTGCCGGCGGTGCGCAAGCTTGGCGAGGTGCTGACCGTGGCCGAGCCCGGTTTCGTCGACCAGTATATCGGCGAGGGGCGCAACGCGCCGGTGCGTCAGGTGACGCTGCGCCAGCTCGCTCAGGGTGACAAACGTGTCTATGGCGAGCTCGCAGGCTGGGTCGGCTCCGAGGCCTGTCTCAAGCTCGATTTCGGCGACGGACGTCTTCCGGGCCTGCTCGTGCTCGGCGCGGAGGATGCGCAGCAATTCTCGCCGGCGCAGGGCACCGACCTTCTCGCCTTCTTCGCCGGCGTGTTCGAGCGCTCCATGCGGCGCTGGCTCTCGTGACAGTCGAGATCAGCCCGCAGGCGCGCGATGCGCTCGAGGGCTGGCTCGCGGCGAGCCGGGCGCTCAAGGGCAGCGCCGAGGCGACGCTCGCCGCGTATCGAACGGACGTTGTCGGCTTCATCACCTTCATGACGGGCCATTTCGCGGAGCCGCAGGGCCTCGCGCCGCTCTCGCGGATCGAGACGCGCGACATGCGCTCGTGGATGGCCGCCGTGCGTGCGGACGGGGCGGGAGCCCGGACGATGGCCCGCAAGCTCTCGGCGGTGAAGGCGTTCTATCGCTGGCTGGCCGAGCGCGAAGGCTTCGAGCCGACCGCGGTGCTGTTGGCGCGGGCCCCGAAATTCGAGAAGAAGCTGCCGCGTCCGCTGACCGAGGAGGCCGCCCGCGACATGATCGGCGCGGTCGAGGTGCAGGCGGGCGAGGGCTGGATCGCCGCGCGCGATGTCGCGGTCATCACGCTACTCTGGGGCTGCGGTCTGCGGATCTCCGAGGCGCTCGGGCTGACAGGGGCCGATCTGCCGATGGGGCAATCCCTTCGAATCCTCGGCAAGGGCGGGAAGGAGCGGCTCGTTCCCCTGCTGCCCGTCGCGCGGCGGGCGGTGGAGGAGTATATCGCGGTCTGCCCCTTCGAGATGACGGCAGGAGATGCGCTCTTTCGCGGAGCGAAAGGCGGCCCTCTCAATCCCCGGCTCGTCCGGTCGGCGACCGAGAAGGCGCGCGCGCAGCTCGGCCTGCCTTCGAGCGCGACGCCGCACGCGTTCCGGCACAGCTTCGCGACGCACCTTCTGGCCTCGGGCGGCGATTTGCGGGCGATCCAGGAACTCCTCGGCCACGCTTCGCTCTCGACGACGCAGGCCTATACCTCGGTCGACAGCGCCCATCTCATGCGCGTCTATGCGGCGGCGCACCCCAAGGGCGGATAGGGCTTTCGCCCGTCCCGGCCGCGCCATAGGCTCGCGGCTGACCGAACCCGGGAGATCCGCGATGCTAACGCTCTATTCCTCCGATGCCTCGCCCTTTGCGCGCATGGTGAGGGTGTGCCTGCACGAGACCGGCCTCGGGGCGAAGACCGAGATCCGTAACGTCAAGAGCACGCCGATGGAGCCCGACACGGGGCTGGCGGCGGCGAACCCGATCGGCAAGCTGCCGGCGCTTGCGCGCGACGAGGGGCCTGCGATCTACGACAGCCGCGTCATCTGTCGGTATCTCGACGCGCGGTGCGGGGCGGGGCTCTATCCGGAAAGCCGGCTCTGGGAGGTTCTGACGCTCGAGGCGCTGGCGCACGGCATCGCGGAGGCGGCGCTGGCAATGACCTACGAGGTGCGCCTGCGTCCCGAGGACAAGGTGCATGAGCCCTGGCGCGAGGCCCAATGGGCCAAGATCGCGCGCGCGCTCGACGCGCTGGAGGAGCGCTGGACTTCGCTGCTGAAAGGCCGCGTGACGATGGCGCAGGTGGCTCTGGGATGTGCCCTCGGCTATCTCGACCTGCGGCTGGCGGACCGCGACTGGCGCGCGGGTCATCCCCAGCTCGCCGAGTGGCAGTCGGCGTTCGCGCAGCGCCCGTCCATGACGGAGACTGCGCCCGCCTGAGGCTAAAACGCTGCGCCGCATGATCGAATGCAGCGCGGCGCCCAGAAGAACGGACGCCCGGCGAGGGCGCCCCGCGTCCTCAGAACTTCAGCGTCAGGCCGAAATTCACCGCGTTGGTCTTGATGTTCGACTCGATGGAGCCGTCGCCCTCGAGCTCGACCTCGTTGTGCGACGCGGTGAACTGGTATTCGCCAAAGAGCGAGACGCGCTCGGTGATGTCGTAGCTCGCGCCGGCCATCAGCCGCATCGCAGGGCCGCCGATCTGAAGCTCGTAGGTGTCGAACCCGTTGGAGCTGTCCACGTCCACATGCGGCAGCGACAGACCGACGCCGCCGCCGACGTAAGGCGTCAGGGAATTGAAGCGGTCGGGCCAGCGGTAGAGCGCGTTCGCCGTGACGATGTTGAGGCCGTCGGTGAATTCGAGGCGGTCGAACCCCGCGTCGTCCTTATCGTCGTCGGGCGCGTAGACCTTGGTGTGGGTGAATTCCGCGCCGAAGCCGAGCCGGTCGGTCCGCCACCAGGTGCCGCGGATACCGTAATAGATGGGCATCTCGAAGGAGCGGCCTTCCCAGCCGATCAACGCGTCGATATCCTCGCCCGTGCCGGGATAGTCGCCGTTGATCCGGCTGTGAGGAGAGGTCTGCCAGCCCGAATAGAGCGAGAACTCGAAGTCCTGTGCGGTCGCGCTCGAGGTGGTGCAGAAAAGCGACAGCGCAGCAATGGCCGCCGCCGCGGAAATGTTCGTCTTCATCGTATACCCCAAGGGAGAGTGCCGCTTCCGACAAAGCGTTATACGCTTAAGTGGTTCCGCTCAACCGCGACACAAGAGCGCTTTGCCGAATTGCGCTCTTTTGACTTCTGGACGGGACCGGGCGGCCTCGTTAAACAGCGGCCGCATGAGCCGCATTGCGTCTGCGCACAAGCGGCCCACCGAATAATGCGCGCCCCGCTGCGGGCTCAGGAATGGAGATGATCTCGTGTCCCACGCAGACGATCACGCAGGCACCCGGAGGGATTTCCTCTTTTACGCCACAGCGGGTGCCGGGACGGTGGCGGCCGGTGCGGCGGTCTGGCCCCTCGTCAACCAGATGAACCCTTCGGCCGACGTGCGTGCCCTGTCGTCGATCCGCGTCGATGTCTCGGGCGTCAACGAAGGCTCGCAGATCACCGTGAAGTGGCTCGGCAAGCCGGTCTTCATCCGCTACCGCACCGCCGAGGAGATCGAGCAGGGCCGCGAGGTCGACCTGTCGCAGCTCGTCGATCCGATCGCGCGCAACGCGAACATCCAGGGCGAAGCCGACGCGACGGACGAGAACCGCACTCTCGACCCCGAAGGCCAGTGGCTCGTGATGATGGGCGTGTGCACACATCTGGGCTGCGTGCCTCTCGGGGACGGAGCCGGCGATTTCGGCGGCTGGTTCTGCCCGTGCCACGGCTCGCATTACGACACCGCCGGCCGCATCCGCCGCGGACCCGCACCGCAGAACCTGCCGGTGCCGGTCGCCGAGTTCGCCGACGAAACAACGATCGTCCTGGGTTAAGGGAGGAAAATATGGCTGGTATTCCCCACGACCATTACGAACCGAAGACCGGGGGCGAGAAGTGGCTGCATTCGCGGCTGCCCGTGCTCGGAATTCTCTACGACACGATCATGATCCCCACGCCCAAGAACCTGAACTGGATGTGGATCTGGGGCATCGTGCTGACCTTCACGCTTGTGTTGCAGATCGCCACCGGCATCACGCTGGTCATGCACTACACGCCTGACGTGAGCCTCGCCTTTGCGTCGGTCGAGCATATCATGCGGGACGTTAACGGCGGATGGGCCCTGCGCTACATCCACGCGAACGGTGCCTCGCTGTTCTTTGTCGCCGTCTACTTCCACATCTTCCGCGGCCTCTACTACGGCTCCTACAAGCAGCCGCGCGAGGTCACCTGGATCATCGGCATCCTGATCTACCTGCTGATGATGGGCACCGCGTTCATGGGCTACGTTCTGCCCTGGGGGCAGATGTCGTTCTGGGGCGCGACGGTGATCACCGGTCTCTTCGGCGCCATCCCGTTCATCGGTGAAGGCATCCAGACCTGGCTGCTCGGCGGGCCCGCGGTGGGCAACTACACCCTGACGCGGTTCTTCTCGCTGCACTACCTCTTCCCGTTCGTCATCCTCGGGCTGGTGATCGTGCACATCTGGGCCTTCCACACGACGGGCAACAACAACCCGTCGGGCGTCGAGGTCCGCCGCGGCTCCAAGGCCGAAGCGGCGAAGGACACCGTGCCGTTCTGGCCCTATTACGTGCTGAAGGACCTCTTCGCGCTCGCCGTGATCCTCGCCGTCTTCTTCGCGATCGTCGGCTTCATGCCGAACTACCTCGGTCACCCCGACAACTACATCGAGGCCAACCCGCTCGCGACGCCGGCGCACATCGTGCCCGAATGGTACTTCCTGCCGTTCTACGCGATCCTGCGCGCCTTCACCGGCGAGGTCTGGGTCGTGCAGCTGGCGAGCTTCATCACCGGCGGCATCGTCGACGCGAAGTTCTTCGGCGTGCTCGCGATGTTCGGTGCGATCGCGGTCATGGCGCTGGCACCCTGGCTCGACACCTCCTCGGTCCGCTCGGGACGCTATCGTCCGATGTTCAAGTGGTGGTTCGCCCTGCTGATCGTTGACTTCATGGTCCTGATGTGGGTGGGCGCCCAGCCGACCACGTTCCCCTACGACTGGATCTCGCTGATCGCCTCGACCTACTGGTTCGCGTACTTCCTCGTGATCCTGCCGCTGCTCGGCGTGATCGAGAAACCGCTCCAGCGTCCCGACACGATCGAGGCCGAGTTCGAGGCGCATCACGGCGCGTCCGGCGGCGAAGCCCAGAAGCCCAACGTGGCGCCGGCGGAATGAGAAAGGACCGAAGCATGTTCAAGAAACTCGCAGCTTCCGCCCTGGTCGCGACCCTCGTCGGCACCGGCGCCTATGCCGCGGAGGAGGGCCACGTCACCGATTACGACTTCTCATTCGAGGGGCCGTTCGGCAGCTACGATCAGGCCCAGTTGCAGCGCGGCCTGCAGGTCTACACGCAGGTCTGCTCGGCCTGCCACGGCCTGCGCTACGTGCCGCTGCGCTCGCTCGGCGACGAGAGCGGGCCGGGCTACTCGGATGCGGAGGTTCGCGCCTACGCCGAGGGCAACTTCGAGGTCTTCGACGAGGAGATCGACGATTACCGTCCTGCGCGTCCGACCGACACGTTCCCGGCGAACGAGGCGGCCGGTGCTCCCGACCTGTCGCTCATGGCCAAGGCGCGCGCAGGCTTCCACGGCCCTTACGGAACCGGCCTCAATCAGTTCTTCAAGGGGATGGGCGGACCTGAATACATCGTCTCGCTCCTGACCGGGTATACCGGCGAGGAGCGGCAGCAGGCGGGCACCATCCTCTACGAGAACGAGGCGTTCCCGGGCGGCTGGATCTCGATGGCGCCGCCGCTCTACGGCGAGGATGTCGAGTACGCGGAGGGTCAGCCCGAGCCGACGCTCGAGCAGGAGGCGAAGGACGTCGCGGCGTTCCTGATGTGGACGGCCGAGCCCAAGATGATGGCGCGCAAGCAGGCGGGTCTGACGGGCGTGCTGTTCCTCATCGGGCTCTCCGTGCTGCTTTACCTGACCAACAAGCGCATCTGGAAGCCGATCAAGCACAAGCACAGCTGATCGCGCCTGCGCCGATCCGATCTCGAAAGCCCCGCCGAACAGGCGGGGCTTTTTCGTTTGGCTTCGGAGCATTTTCACAAAGAAAAGCCCCCGCCGCAGGGCGAGGGCTGATCGGGAGGTTCGAAAGCCGCAGCTTAGATCAGACGATCTTGATACCGGCTTCCTGCGCGTCCTTGACGAAGGCGTCGAGGCCCTTGTCGGTCAGCACGTGGTTCGCCATCGCGTGGATCACCTGCGGCGGCGCCGTGCAGACATCCGCGCCGAGCTTGGCGCATTCGGACATGTGGTTCGCCGTGCGGATCGAGGCCGCCAGGACCTGCGTCTCGTAGCCGTAATTGTCGTAGATCTGCCGGATGTCCGAGATGAGGTCGAGCCCGTCGAGGTTCAGATCGTCGAGGCGCCCGATGAACGGCGAGATGAAGGTCGCCCCGGCCTTGGCCGCGAGCAGCGCCTGGTTGGCCGAGAAGCAGAGCGTGACGTTGACCATCCGGCCCTCTTCCGAGAGGACCTTGCAGGCTTTGAGCCCGTCCCAGGTCAGCGGGACCTTCACGGTGATGTTCTCGGCGATCTCGGCAAGCTTGCGGCCTTCGGCGATCATGTCTTCGGCGGTCAGCGCGATCACCTCGGCCGAAACGGGGCCGTCGACCAGCTCGCAGATCTCCTTGGTGACCTCGTGGATGTCCCGGCCGGATTTCTTGATGAGCGACGGATTGGTGGTCACGCCGTCGACCATGCCGAGCTCGTTGAGCTCGCGGATGGCGTCGATGTCGGCGGTGTCGACGAAGAATTTCATGGAGTCAGCGTCCTTCGGGGATTGCTTGGCAAAGGCTCCCGGGTGTCTTACCCCATGCGGGCAGGCGGCGAAAGCCTCGCCCGCCGCATAGGCGACAGGCATCGGGGACATGGACGGGTTCTTTCACGAGGGCGATCTGGTGGCCGTGCTCACGACGCAGCCGCTCGACCGCCCGCTCGATTACCGCGCGCCGGAGGGCGGCTGCTGGCAGGGCGCCTTCGTCGAGGTGCCGCTCGGTCCGCGCCGCGTCGTCGGCGTGATCTGGGGGCCGGGGAAGGGCGATTTCGACTATGCCAAGGTCCGGCCCGTCACCCGCGTTCTCGACGTCGCCCCGATGCGCGACGAGCTGCGGGACTTCCTCGAGAAGGCCGGGGCCTACACGCTGACGCCGCTGCCGGCGATGCTGCGGCTGGCGACCCGGGCACCGGCGGTCGGCGATGCACCGTCCATGCGCAAGATCTACCGGAAGGGCGAGGGACGGCCTGACCGCGAAACCGATGCGCGGCGGCGGGTGCTCGACGTTCTGGACGAGATGGGAGGCCTCGCGCTCACCCAGAAGGAACTGGCCGATGCGGCCGGCGTGACCGCCTCGGTGATCAAGGGCCTCGTCAAGCAGGGCGTCGTCCGCGAGGAGGATGCGCCCCGAGACACCCCCTATCCGCGGCTCGACCCCGATTGGGGTGGCAAGGCGCTGACCGAGGATCAGCAGGCGGGCGCCGATGATCTCCGCGACGGCGTCCGCAGCGGGCGCTACGGCACGACGCTCCTGAAGGGTGTGACCGGGTCCGGCAAGACCGAGGTCTATCTCGAGGCGGTCGCGGAATGTCTGAGGCAGGGACGTCAGGCGCTGGTCCTTCTGCCGGAGATCGCGTTGACGTCCGAGTTCCTCACCCGGGTCGAGGCGCGGTTCGGCGCAAGACCCGCTGAATGGCACCACGGCGTCACCTCGACCGAGCGCCGCCGGGCCTGGAAGATGATCGCCACCGGCGGCGCACAGCTCGTCGTAGGTGCGCGCTCGGCGCTGTTCCTGCCGTTCCGGAACCTCGGCCTCGTCGTCGTCGACGAGGAGCACGACACCTCCTACAAGCAGGAGGACGGGGTTCTCTACAACGCGCGCGACATGGCGGTTCTCCGCGCCTCGCTGAACGACGCACAGGTGGTGCTCGCCTCCGCGACGCCCTCGCTCGAAAGCTGGGCCAATGCCGAGGCGGGGAAGTACCGGCGCCTGACACTGACGTCGCGTTTCGGCGAGGCGGTCATGCCCGAGATGCGACCCATCGACATGCGCGGGGAGGACCTCCCGTCGAACCGCTGGATCTCGCCCACGCTCAAAAAAGCGGTGACATCGCGGATCGAGCGCGGCGAGCAGGCGCTCCTGTTCCTAAACCGCCGCGGCTACGCTCCGGTCACCATCTGCCGGGCCTGCGGGCACCAGATCGGCTGCGACCATTGCGACGCTCGGATGGTGGAACACCGCTTCGCCAAGCGGCTCGTCTGCCACCAATGCGGCGAGAGCAAGCCGCTCCCCGAGGCCTGCCCCTCCTGCGAGGCCGAGGGTAAGCTCGCAGCCGTGGGCCCCGGGGTAGAGCGCATGGCAGAGGAGGCGCGCGAGGCCTTCCCGGAGGCGCGCATCGCTGTGCTGTCGTCCGATCTCTACGGCTCGGCCCGGCAGCTCAAGGCCGAGATCGAGGAGATCGCGAACGGCGGTGCCGACCTCATCATCGGAACTCGGCTGGTGGCAAAGGGACACAATTTTCCGCTCCTGACGCTTGTCGGCGTGATCGACGCGGATCTGGGCCTACAGGGATCCGACCTGCGCGCCGCCGAGCGCACGTTCCAGCTCATGCGGCAGGTCGCGGGACGCGCCGGCCGGGCCGAGAAGCGTGGCATCGCGCTCATGCAAACCTACCAGCCGGAGCATCCGGTGATCCGCGCGATCCTCTCGGGCGACGAGGAGGGATTCTGGCGCGCGGAAGCCGAGGAGCGGCGGCAGGCGGGCGTGCCGCCCTACGGTCGCATGGCGGGGGTGATCCTGTCCTCGACCGACGTGCAGGAGGTGTTCGAACTGGGCAATGCCATGGCCCGGCAGGACGGCGCGCTGCGGCGTGTCGGGGCCGAAGTCTACGGACCCGCACCGGCGCCGGTCGCGCGGGTCAGGGGGCGCCACCGCGTGCGGCTTCTGGTCAAGGCGCCGAAGGGCGTGCCGCTGCAGCGCGCGCTCGCGGAATGGGCCGGACAGTTCCGCCTGAAGGGAGAGCTGCGCATGGCGATCGACATCGATCCGCAGAGCTTCATGTGAGCGGCGCGGCTGCCCTAGCGTCAGGTTTGGTTTCCATCCGCATGCTTCGATCCGCCGCCGCGGAAGGCCGCTTGTTTGTGCGCCCACCCGCCTCTACATCAGGGCGCATGAAGCTCCGCGTTCCTTTCGTGAACCCCGCCCCCGTGATCTCGGTCGTCCGGCTGCAGGGGGCCATCGGCGGCCCCGGCCGCGGCGCCCTGAGCGACCGCAGCGTCGCCGCCCAGATCGAAAAAGCCTTCTCCCGCGGCAAGCCGAAGGCGGTCGCGCTCGAGATCAACTCTCCCGGCGGCTCGCCCGTGCAATCGGCCCTGATCGGCGCCCGCATCCGCCGTCTCGCCACGGAGAAGAAGATCCCCGTCTTCGCTTTTGTCGAGGACGTCGCCGCCTCGGGCGGCTACTGGCTTGCCTCGGCGGCGGACGAGATTCACGCCGACCGCTCCTCGATCCTCGGCTCCATCGGCGTCATCTCGGCGGGCTTCGGGGCGCATGTCTTCCTGCAGCGGCAGGGCTTTGAGCGGCGCGTGCATACGGCCGGGCGCTCGAAGTCGATGCTGGATCCGTTCCGTCCGGAGAACGAGGAGGACGTCGAGCGCCTCAACCGCTGGCTCGAGCAGCTGCACGGCAACTTCATTTCCCATGTGAAGGAGCGGCGCGGAGAAAAGCTCGCCGACAATGACGAGCTCTTCACCGGCGAGGTCTGGATCGGCGAGAAGGCGGTCGAGGTCGGGCTCGCGGACGGGATCGGTCATCTCGTCCCGATGATGAAGGACCGCTTCGGCGACAAGGTGAAGTTCCGCCGCTACGAGCAGAAGAAGCCGTTCCTCGCCCGGTTCGGAACCCAGATCGCGCAGGACGCGCTTGCCGGGATCGAGGAGCGGGCCGAATTCGCGCGCTTCGGCCTCTGACATGATCCTGAAGATCGTCATCCTCTTTCTCGTCTTCATGGGCGTGATCGGCATGTTCGGCAAGTTGCGCATGCCCAAGGGATTGCGGGTCGGCCAAAGGAAATGCCCCGATTGCGGACGCTACCGGATCGGGAAAGGGCCATGCCCTTGCAAGGTGGGAAAGGGCTGACATGGTCTGGTTGATGGCGGCGCTGGGGCTGGGAATCCTGCTCCTCGCAGGGGATGCTCTGGTGAAAGGGGCGGTCAACGTCGCATTGAGGCTCGGCGTGCCGGCTCTCATCGTCTCTCTCACGATCGTGGCCTTTGGCACCTCGGCCCCGGAGCTGTTGATCTCGGTCAATGCCGCGCTCGACGGTGTGCCGGGCATCGCGCTCGGCAACGTGGTCGGATCCAACACCGCCAACATCCTGATGGTGCTGGGCATTCCGGCGATCATCGCGGTCATGCACACTGTGGATTGCGATTCCCGAAAGAGCTACGTGCTGATGCTCGGCGCGTCGGTTCTCTTCATCGGGCTTGCCTTCCGCGGGACCTTCGACTGGATTTCCGGCATCGTGCTGCTTGCCGTTCTGGCAGCGATCCTCGCCGACAATTTCCGCGACACGGTCAAGCACCGGCGCGCGGGCGAGGCGGCGCTGGACGAGGAGGAGGTCGAGGGCGCCGATCCGGGCATGGCCTGGTGGAAGATCCTGCTCTACCTCGCGCTCGGCCTGATCGGCTTGCCGCTCGGGGCGGACCTGCTCGTCGACAGCGCGCGCGAGATTGCGCAGCGTTTCGGCGTCTCGGACACGGTCATCGGCCTCACGCTCGTCGCCGTCGGCACGTCATTGCCCGAGCTTGCCACCACGGTCTCCGCGGCTTTGCGGAGGCAGACGGACGTGGCGCTCGGCAACGTGATCGGGTCGAACATGTTCAACCTGCTTGCCATCATCGGCATCGCCTCCCTGATCACCCCGATCGAGGTGGATCCGGAGTTCCTGCGCCAGGATCTCTGGGTGATGCTGGCCGCGTCCCTGGCGCTCGCGCCGTTCGTATTCCTGAAATGGAGCCTCAGCCGGGTCTGGGGGATCGTCTTGTCCCTCGCATATGTGGGCTACGTCCTCAGCGTGTTGGGGTAATTGGGGGTCTCCGGGCATGACTGAAACGATCCGGCACCGCGCTCTCGTGACCGGCGGCGGCAAGAGGCTGGGCCGCGCCATGGCGCTCTATCTCGCCGACCGCGGATGCGACGTCGCCGTGCACTACAACGGGTCGGCCGATGCGGCCGAACAGGTGGCGCGGATGATCCGCGAGAAAGGCCGCGAGGCGGTCACCGTGCAGGCCGACCTTCTGGACGAGGCGCAGACGCAGGCGCTGCTCGGTCGCGCGGCGGCGGACCTCGGCGGGCAGATCACGCGCCTCGTCAACAACGCCTCGATCTTCGAGCACGACGACATCACAAGCGCTACGCGCGAGAGCTGGGACCGCCACATCGAGAGCAACCTGCGCGCGCCTTTCGTGCTGACGCAGGCGCTGGCAGAGCAGGTGCCGGCCGTGATGTCGGACGCGAACGGAGAGCCGGTGGCGCAGGGCCTCGTCGTCAACATGATCGACCAGCGGGTCCGCAAGCTGACGCCCGAATTCATGTCCTACACGATCGCAAAGATGGGCCTCTGGGCGTTCACCCGCACGGCAGCCCAAGCGCTCGCACCGAGGGTCCGGGTGAATGCCATCGGCCCGGGGCCGACGCTCCAGGGGGGGCGGCAGTCTGACCAGCATTTCGCGAAGCAGCGCGCGGCGACGATCCTCGAGCGCGGAGCGAACCCGGAGGACATCTGCGGCGCCCTCGGATACTTCCACGATTCTCCCGGCATCACTGGTCAGCTTCTCTGCGTCGACGGGGGACAGCATCTCGCCTGGCAGACCCCGGACGTCATCGGAACGGAGTGACGCGGAGCTGAATTGTGGCAAAGTTGTGCACCGCCTCTCTTCCCCGTCATGAAACCGTTACCCAAATCTTAATGATTACATGCCTTTGCAATAGGGAGCGAATTTTGTGCTTCAAAAACAGTACCTTGTTATTCCGCCTGTTTTTTGGGCAAAGTAACGAAGGCCCTTGTTTACAAGGTTAATAGGCGCCAATTCCAGACTTTCCCTCAGACTTGTCCACAACTTCGGTGGATGTCTTTGGACTTGATTGTCGGCCGAAGCGTGTGAGTCGCGAGGAGAATCGCGATGGGCGTTGCAATTCTGACGTGATGAGCGATCCACCGAACGGATGAGTGAAGAGAACACCGAAAACGCCCCGCAGCTGACCGGGCATGCCTGCATCCAGAGTTACCTGAAGACTCTCGAAACGAGCCCGGGGGTCTACCGGATGCTCGATGCCCAGAGCCGGGTGCTTTATGTCGGCAAGGCCCGGAACTTGCGCGCGCGGGTGTCGAACTACGCGCGGCCCTCGGGACACAGCCCGCGCATCTCGCGCATGATCCGCGAAACCGCGTCGATGATGTTCCTCACGACGCGGACGGAGACGGAGGCGCTGCTGCTCGAGCAGAACCTCATCAAGCAGCTCAAGCCCAAGTTCAACGTGCTCCTGCGGGACGACAAGTCGTTCCCGAACATCCTCGTGACCGGCGATCATCCCTATCCGATGATCAAGAAGCACCGCGGCGCCAAGAAGGAGAAGGGTAGCTATTACGGCCCCTTCGCGAGCGCCGGGGCGGTGAACCGCTCGCTCAACCAGCTGCAGAAGGTATTCCTTCTGCGCAGCTGCACGGATTCGGTGTTCGAGACCCGGACGCGGCCGTGCCTGCTGCACCAGATCAAGCGGTGCTCGGCGCCCTGCGTGGGCAAGATCTCGGAGGAGGATTACGCCGAGAGCGTGTCGGACGCGGAGCGGTTCCTTTCGGGCCGCACCACGCAGATCCAGGAAACGCTCGCCAAGCAGATGCAGGCCGCCTCCGAGGCAATGGAGTTCGAACGGGCGGCGGCGCTGCGCGACCGCATCCGCGCGATGACGCAGGTGCAGACTTCTCAGGGGATCAACCCGCGGGGCGTGACCGAGGCGGACATCCTCGCCCTTCACATGGAGAACGGGCAGGCCTGCGTTCAGGTCTTCTTCATCCGTGCGAACCAGAACTGGGGCAACCGCGACTTCTATCCGCGGGTCGGCGAGGATGTGGGCGAGGCCGAGGTGCTCGAGGCCTTCATCGGCCAGTTCTACGACACCAAGGACCCGCCGCCGCTGCTGCTCCTGTCGCACGATATCGAGAGCCCCGACCTCATGACCGAGGCGCTGACCGAGAAGCTGGGGCGCAAGGTCGAGATCGCGGTGCCGAAGCGCGGCGAGAAGGCCGAGCTGATGGACGGCGCACTGCGCAACGCGCGCGAGAGCCTCGGGCGCAAGATGGCCGAGAGCGCGGCCCAGGGGAAGCTTCTGCGGGGTCTTGCGGATGCCTTCGGGCTGCAGACGGTGCCGGAGCGGATCGAGGTCTACGACAACTCCCACATCCAGGGCGCGCACGCGGTCGGCGCGATGATTGTCGCCGGGGCGGACGGGTTCATGAAGAACCAGTACCGCAAGTTCAACATCCGCGGCGACGAGCTGACCCCCGGCGACGATTTCGGCATGATGAAGGAGGTGCTCGCGCGGCGTTTCAAGCGGCTGCTGAAGGAGGATCCCGACCGCGACAAGGGGCTCTGGCCCGATCTGCTGTTGATCGACGGCGGCGCGGGGCAGGTCTCGGCGGTGCACGAGATCATGGCCGAGCACGGGGTCGAGGACGTGGCGATGGTCGGCGTCGCCAAGGGCGTCGACCGTGACCACGGCAAGGAGGAGTTCCATCGCTTCGGCGAGAGGCCCTTCGCGCTCCGGCGCAACGATCCGGTGCTTTATTTCGTCCAGCGCCTGCGGGACGAGGCGCACCGGTTCGCCATCGGAACGCATCGGGCCAAACGCTCGAAGGCGGTCTCGGCCAATCCGCTGGACGAGATCGCCGGGGTGGGGGCGTCGCGCAAACGCGCGCTTCTGCAGCATTTCGGGTCGGCGAAGGCGGTGGGTCGGGCGAATCTCGCCGACCTGAAGGCGGTCGAAGGCGTCAGCGCGGCGCTGGCCGAGCGTATCTACGGCCATTTCCACGAAAGCGGCTGACGGCTGGGCGGCCGCTCGGCCTGCGGCCATCGCCCCGCCCACCGTCCCGTGGACCGCCCGACGAGGACAAGAGCGCGCATGTCCCGCGGGAACCGTCGGGCGACGCCACGGTTTGTCGAGGACACAATTCCCTCGAAAGGTATTCGCCATGCGCCGCACCGCCCTCGTCACCATTCTCATGGCCGGGCTCGCCGTCCCCGCCATCGCGCAAGAGACCGGCTCGTCCGACCCGGCGCCGCAGCAGGAGCAGCAGCAGGCGCCCTACATCACCGCGACGATGCTGCAGGACGCAAGGATCGTATCGCTCGAGGGCGAATACGATGCCGGCACCTGGGACGGCGGCGAGCCCCTGCAGCCCATCCTCGCCGGCCTGAGCGAGATCGGCGACGTGTCGGAAATCCTTCTCGACGATGCAGGGCAGGTGCAGGGCATCACCACCGATATCGGCGGTTTCATCGGGATCGGGCAGAAGACCGTGATGATTCCCCTCGCCGATCTGCGCCTTGCCCGCTCTCCCGACGACGAGGACATCACGATCGTCACGCGGCTTGGCAAGGAGCAGCTGGAACAGGCGCCCGAGTTCCAGACCGCCGAGGACTGATCACACCCTGAGGTGGTCGAGCGTCGCGCGCAGATGGTCCGGGATCGCGCGCGGCGCACCCTCGCGGTCGGTCAGCACGTTCTGGAAGAAGCCGAGGGTCGCCGCCGGGTCCGCGTCACCGCGGAAGAGGCCGACCTCGATCCGGTAGGACGAAGTGCCCATGCCGGCCAGCCTGAGGCCCGCCTCGATCTCGTCCGGAAAGCCGATCTCGCGGAAATAGGTGCAGCCGTTCTCGACGACGACGAACCGGATCGCCTCGGGCCCCCTTATCGCGATCCCCTGCGCCATCTGCCAGAGCGAGATCACGTTGTCGAAGATCGCGTAATAGGCCGCGTTGTTCATGTGGCCGTATTCGTCGTTGTCCGCCCAGCGGGTCTGCACGGGCAGGAATGCGGCGAATTCGGAACGGGTCGGCGGCGGGATGCGGGGCATGGGGTCAGCTCCGGATCAGGCGGAACGCGGTGGAGGCGCCCCAGCCCGCGGCGATGGCGAGGGTCAGCGAGAGAAGGCCGTAGACCAGCGGCAGGTCGCGGGAGAGATTGTAGAGCCAGCGCTCCAGGCCGACCTTCCGGACCTCGATGACTCGCTCCTCCTCTCCGATCACGGTGCCGCCCCGGGTGAGGAAGATGCGTGTGGCATAGGCTCCCTCGGTGAGGTTCGCAGGCAGCCGGATGCGGGTCGAGAAGAGCGTCTCCTCCCGCACGTCCACCGCCCCTTCGCGAAGTTGATAGAGACCGGCATCGCCGCGGATGCGGATGACCGCCTCGGAGAAGGCCGCGGCATCCTCGATGTCCATCGGCGCACCGACCGAGCGTATCGCACGGGGGACGGAGATGCTGTGGCGCAGGTCCTCGACGTTCGAGACGACCTGACCGAAGGGCCCCGAAGTCGCGACCGCGTAAAAGGACGGCGCGAGGTCGATCTCGACGGCATCGGCGTTCACCCAGATGCCGAAGCGGCGCTCCTTGCGGTAGACCGTCAGCGGCACGAACGGCCCTGAGACGGTCACCACCACCTCGAGCGGGGGATCCTCCGGAATAGGCACCTCGCGTTTGACCGCGCCGTAGACGAGGATCTCCGAGCCGTCGAAATCTGTGGAGATCGACACCGCGTCCTGGCTGAGGCCGAGAACCACGTCCTCTTGCGCTGCGGCGGGCAGGGAGAAGGCGATCAGGAGAAGCGCGAGACGGATCATGTCGGCGAGCCTTCCTGGCTGATCACGTAGAGCTCGCCCGGAGACAGCACGAGATCGAAGGCCAGCTTGATGCAGACGCCGACCACGAGGAGCGCGAGCAGGATGCGCAGCTGCTCGGCCCTGAGCCGCGCGCCGAGGGCGGTACCGATCTGCGCCCCGACGACACCCCCGGTGATGAGCGCGAGGGCGAGGAAGATGTCGACGGTCTGGGTCGTGACCGCATGCAGGATCGTCGTGAAGCCGGTGACGAAGATGATCTGGAAGAGCGACGTGCCGACGACCACCTTCGTCGGCATGCCGAGGAGATAGATCATCGCGGGCACCATAATGAAGCCGCCGCCCACGCCCATGATCGCCGCGAGGATGCCGACGGAGGCGCCGACGAGCAGCGGCGGGATGGCCGAGATGTAGAGGCCGGAGGTCCGGAACCGCATCTTGAACGGCAGGCCGTGCACCCATCCGTGGCTCCGGCGCTTGGGCGCGGCGCCCTTCTTGGCATTGAGGAGCGCGCGGAGGCTCTCGACCAGCATCAGCCCGCCGATGATGCCAAGGAAGACCACGTAGCAGAGGCGGACCAGCAGATCGACCTGGCCCTGCTCCTTGAGGAAGTTGAAAAGCCAGACCCCGAGCGCCGATCCGAAGAGCCCGCCGACGAGGAGGACCGTGCCCATGCGTAGATCCACCGTCTTTCGCCTGAGATGGGCGAGAACGGCCGAGACGGAGCTCGCCACGATCTGGTTCGCGCCCGTGGCCACGGCGACGGCAGGCGGGATGCCCAAGAAGAAGAGGAGAGGCGTGATCAGGAAACCGCCCCCGACGCCGAACATACCCGAAAGGATCCCCACCATGACACCGAGGCCCAGCAGAAGGATCAGACTGACCGAAACCTCGGCGATGGGGAGGTAAAGCTGCATGGCAGCAATCTGCGAGAGGGCTGCGGGGAAGGCAACGGGGTGTTGGGTGTCGCAGGGATCAATGTTGCGCAGAGGGTGCTCCCTGACGGTGACGAAACGGTCTGGCCGCTTGCGACACGCGTCAGCCGAGCTCGAGCCGCGCGTCCCGCGGCCCGAAGGTCGGCTCAAGCTCCGGTGAGGACGCCTGGCGGCATGGGGCTCCGCCTCCGTCGCGCTTGCCCGGACCAGGCGGCTGGGCTAGGCCCCGCGCCATGCCCAGATATGCGCTCAAGGTGGAATACGACGGCGGGCCCTTCTCGGGCTGGCAATGGCAGGACGATCGCCCCTCCGTTCAGGGTGCGATCGAAGCCGCGTTGGCACGGCTCGAGCGTGGCGTTCCGCGCATCGGGGCGGCGGGGCGGACCGATGCCGGCGTGCATGCGCGTGGACAGGTCTGCCATTGCGACATGGCGAAGGACTGGGCGCCCGGAACGCTGATGAACGCGCTCAACCATCACCTGAAGCCGTCGCCGGTCGCGATCGTGGCGGCGGCGTCTGTGCCGGAGGACTGGCACGCGCGGTTCTCGGCACGGGAGCGGAGGTACCTTTTCCGGATCCTCAATCGCCGGGCGCGGGCGACGATGGAGGCGGGGCAGGTCTGGCAGGTGCAGCGCCCGCTCGATGTGGACGCGATGCGGCAGGGAGCGGCGCATCTGGTCGGACGGCACGACTTCACGACGTTCCGCTCGACGATGTGCCAGGCGAAGAGCCCGGTGAAGACCCTCGATGCGCTCGATATCGCCGAGGTCGAGACCGGCGCGGGGCGCGAGATCCATGTCTCGCTCAGCGCACGATCATTCCTGCACAACCAGGTGCGCAGCTTCGTCGGCACGCTCGAGAAGGTCGGCAGCGGGTCTTGGCCGCCGGAGCGGGTGCGCGAGGCGCTCGATGCGCGGGACCGGGCCGCCTGCGGGCCGGTGGCGCCGCCGCAGGGGCTCTACCTGACGGGCGTGGGCTATCCCGAGGATCCCTTCGCCTGAGGGCGGGAACCGCGCCGCGCGTTCGCCGTTTGCTCGGGATACCCGGCATTCGGAAGGACAGGACATGGGCTATTCCAAGGGCGATCGCGTCGAGTGGGACTGGGGCAACGGCACCGCCGACGGCGAGATCGAAGAGCGCTTCACCCAGAAGGTCACGCGCACGATCAAAGGGAGCGAGGTGACGCGCGACGCCAGCGTCAACGAGCCCGCCTTCCTGATCCGGCAGGACGACGGCACGCCTGTCCTCAAGAAGAGCACCGAGGTTCGGAAGAAGAGCTGAGATGCGGGGCGGGGCGGGGCCTAGACGGTCTCGCCCTTCGACATCCGGTCGAGGAAAACTTCCGCCTCGGACAGCACTGTTTCTTTCCGGTCGTCCTTCATTCGGTCCCAGGTCGCGTACATCTGCGCCATGCGGGGGTTCTTCTCGAACTTCTCGCGATGCCGGTCCATGAAGTGCCAGTAGAGCAAGTTGAAAGGGCAGGCGCCCTCGCCGGTCTTCTTCTTCACGGAGTAGGCGCAGTCCGAGCAATAGTCCGACATCCGGTCGATGTAGCTGCCGGAGGAGACGTAAGGCTTTGAGGCGATCACCCCGCCGTCTGCGAATTGGCTCATGCCCACAGTGTTTGGCGCCGTGACCCATTCGAAGGCGTCGACATAGACCCGCATGTACCAGTCCTCGACCTCCGCGGGATCGATCCCGCAGAGCAGTGCGAAGTTGCCCGTCACCATCAGTCGCTGGATGTGGTGGGCATAGGCGTCCTCCCGTGTCTGCTCCACCGTCTGCGCGAGGCATCGCATATGCGTCTCGGCCCCCCAGTAGAGCGGGGGCAGGGCACGCTGGTGATTGAGCCCGTTGCGACGGGGGTAGTCCGGCCCTTCGTGGAAGTAGATCCCGCGCATGTATTCGCGCCAGCCGATGACCTGGCGGATGTAGCCTTCGGCGGCGTTGATCGGCGTGTCGCCGTCGCGCCAGCTCTGCTCGACTGCGTCGCAGACCTCGCGCGGATCGAGGAGGCCCACGTTCATGTAGGCCGAGATCACCGAGTGATAGAGGAAGCGCTCGCCCCCCATCATCGCGTCCTGGTAATCGCCGAACCAAGGCAGGGCGTGCTTGACGAAATGGGTGAGCGCGCGGCGGGCCTCTTCTTGCGTCGTCGCGAACCAGAACGGGCGGGCCTCTCCGAACCAGTTGCCGAAGCGGCTCTCGACGAGGTCGAGCACCGCTTCGACGGTCTCGTCGGGGCTGAAGTGCATCGGGCCGCCGAAATCGATCTCGCCGGGCGCGGGCTTGCGGTTGTCGTGGTCGTAGTTCCACTTGCCGCCCGCCGGCTCGCCGTCCTCCATGAGATAGCCGGTCTTCTTGCGCTGCTCGCGGTAGAAATACTCCATCCGGAGCGTCTTGCGGCCCTTCGCCCAGATCTCGAAATCCTCGTGACTGGCGATGAACCGGTCGTCGGGCAACTGCCGGCACTTGAGCGGCATGTCCGACAGCGCCTCGATCAGCCGCCATTCTCCGGGTTCGGTGGCGAGGACGTCGGTGGCGCCGGTCTCCTCGGCGCGGCGCAGCAGCTCGCCGGGGATGGAACCCGCGTTCTCGGTGTCGTCGAGCTCGCTGTATCGTACATCCCAGCCGTCCTGCCGCAGCTTCGCGGCAAACTTGCGCATGATCGAGAAGATCAGCGCGATCTTCTTGGGGTGGTGCTGGACGTAGGTGGCCTCTTCGGCAACCTCGGCCATGACGACGATATCGCTGGTCTTGTCGGCCTCGCGCAGGGCCGAAAGCCGCTCGGAGCATTGGTCGCCGAGGACGAGGATCAGGCGGCTCACCAGGGGATCTCCTCGAAGGCGTAGTCGTAGAAGCGACCGGTATGCTCGGGTCCGAGCCTATCGAAGAGATCGCAGAGGCGCCGGGCGGCGACATCCGCGGTGACCGTCGGATGGTGGTCGGAATAATCCGCCGTGAAGCGCGTCTCCACCGTGCCGGGATGGAGGGCGACGCAGGCGAGGTGCCGGTGCGACCGGGCGAACTCCACGGCGGCGGTATGGATTACCTGGTTCACCGCGGCCTTCGCGGTGCGGTAGGAATACCACCCCCCGAGTCCGTTGTCGCCGATCGACCCGACGCGCGCCGACAGCGTCGCCATCACCGCGGGTGTGCGGCGCGGCACGAGCCGGATCGCGTGTTTCAGCACCAGCGCCGGGCCAATCGCGTTGAGGCGGAACTGGCCGAGCATCGCCTCGGGATCGAGCCGCCTGATCGTCTTCTCGGGATGCGCACCGTCCACCTCGAGCGCGCCGGTCGCCGTGAACATCAGATCGAACGGGCCCTCCAGCGCCCCGAGCTGGGCCTCGACCGAGCCTTCGTCGGTGACGTCGAGACCGTCCTTCGAGCGCGAGAGCCCCGTGACGGACACGCCGCGCGCTTCGAGTTCGGCCACCACCGCCGAACCGATGCCACCCGAGGCGCCGATGATGAGTGCGTTTTCCATGCGCCGCGAGTTAGGGGAGGGGAGCGGCGCGGCAAGAAGATCGTGCGCGACAGAAGGTCCGGGGCGACCGGCGGCCTAGCCTTCCGGCGCTTCGGGCGTTTCCGGTGCGTCCTCGGCGCTCGCCGCGGGCGTCTCTTGCGCGAGAGCTCCGTTCACCCACTCGCCGGAGCGCGTTTCACCCGACGCATAGGACATGGTGCCCTCGCCTTGCCGCTTGCCGTCGACGAACATGCCCTCGTAGACATCGCCGCTCGAATAGGTGGCGACACCCTCGCCGTAGATTTCCCCATTGCGCCACTGGCCGTCGTATCGGAAGCCGTCGTCCATCTCGATCCGACCCTCGCCATGCCGCCGGCCGCCTTCGAATGTGCCGGTATAGACGGTCCCGTCGGGATATGTCGCGGTGCCGAGACCCTCGCGCTGGCCGTCCACCCACTCGCCTTCGTAGCGGTAGCCGTCGGGATAGCTCATCGTGCCCTGGCCATGGTTCTTGGCGTTGCGGAACCCGCCTTCGTAGACGAGACCGTTTGCGTATTCCGCCCGGCCCGTCCCGTCGATCACGCCATCGGCCCAGTTGCCCTCGTAGGTGGAGCCGTCGGGATAGGTGATCTTGCCTGTGCCGTTTGCGAGGCCGTCCGCGACCTCGCCCACATAGACCGACCCGTCGGGATAGGTGATCTGACCCTCGCCCTCGATCTCACCCTCGGACCAGGACCCGATGTATTCGTAGCCGTCGGAGCCCGAGAAGGTGCCTTGACCGTGCCGCTGGTCGTTGCGGAACGCGCCGACATAGCTGTCGCCGTTCTCGTAGGTCACCGTGCCCTGACCGTTGCGGCGCCCGTCGACAAGCTCGCCTTCGTAGACATCGCCGTTGGGCTGGGTGAGCGTGCCCTCGCCGTCGATCTGCCCGGCGGTCCAGGTGCCTTCGTAGGTCAGCCCGTCGGGCGTGGTGAGCGTGCCCTGGCCCTCGCGTTCGCCCTCCGAGACGCGGCCCTCGTAGACCGAGCCGTCGGGATAGGTGATCGTGCCGTTGCCTTCCTTGACCCCGTTCACCCAATCGCCCTGGTAGGAATAGCCGGAGTGAGCCGTCATGGTGCCCCGGCCATGGTGCAGCGCGTTGCGGAAACTGCCCTCGTAGCGCACGCCGTTGGCGTAGATCGCAACGCCCTGACCGGATATCTTGCCGTCCTTCCAGGTGCCTTCGTAGGTGCCGCCGTCCGCGAAAGTGATGTGCCCGACGCCTTCGGGTTTGCCCTTGGCGAACTGGCCCTCGTAGACGGAGCCGTTGGGGAAATGCGCAGCGCCTTCGCCGCGGATTTCCCCCTCGACCCATTCGCCGGTATATTCGTAGCCGTTGGGCAGCCGGTATGTCCCGGTTCCGTGCTGGAAGCCGTCCCGGAAGGTCCCCTTGTAGATGCCGCCGTCGTCATATTGCTTGGTCGCGACATCATCGGACTGCGCGGAAACGAGCGCCGGCAGCAGCCAGGCCGCCGCTGCGAATAGATAAAGACGAGCCTGCCCGCTCATGCCTCTTCCTGCCCCCAAATCTTGTGATGCCGGGTGGAAATTAGCCGAAACCTAACGGGCGCGGGGATGTGGCACAACGTCTTTTGGGGGCGATATCGGCCGCGCGTTCTGCGCCCCGCTTCCCCTCGCGGACGCATCTGCTATGTCCACGCCGACCGAAGACCGACCGAAGGGGCCCGCGATGGCTGACAGGTTCCGCCTGACACTGGCACAGCTCAACGCTACGGTGGGCGATCTCGAGGGCAATGCCGCGCTCGCCCGCGACGCCTGGGAGGCCGGGCGCGAGGCGGGGGCGGATCTCGTGGCGCTGCCGGAGATGTTCATCACCGGCTACAACACGCAGGACCTCGTGCTGAAGCCCGCCTTCCACTTGGCGGCCATCGAGACGGTCCGCCAGCTCGCGACCGATTGTGCCGACGGCCCGGCGCTCGCCATCGGCGGGCCCTGGATCGAAGGGACAGAGCTCTACAACGCCTATTTCATCCTCAGGGGCGGCGCGATCACGGCGGTCCAGCTCAAGCACCACCTTCCGAACGCCGCGGTCTTCGACGAGGTGAGGATTTTCGACGCCGGTGCCATCGGCGGTCCCTACAGCGTCGGGAACACGCGCATCGGCTCGCCGATCTGCGAGGACGCCTGGTACGAGGACGTGGCCGAAACCCATGCCGAAACGGGGGCGGAGTTCCTGCTGGTGCCGAACGGCTCGCCCTATCATCGCGGCAAGCAGGAGATCCGGCTCAACCACATGGTCTCCCGCGTGGTCGAGACGGGCTTGCCTCTGGTCTATCTCAATCTGGTGGGCGGCCAGGACGACCAGGTCTTCGACGGCGGCTCTTTCGTCCTGAATCCGGGCGGAGAGATGGCGGTGCAGCTGCCGGTCTTCGACCAATGCGTGGAGCATGTGGATCTCGAGCGCCCCGATGCCGGCTGGCGCTGCGTGCCGGGCCGGTTCGATCCGCACCCGGACGCGTTCGAGCAGGATTACCGCGCGATGGTCGAGGCTCTTCGCGACTACCTGCGCAAGTCGGGTTTCCCGAAGGTGCTGCTCGGCCTCTCGGGCGGCATCGACAGCGCAATCGTCGCGGTCATCGCTGCCGATGCGATCGGCCCGGAGAACGTGCGGTGCGTGATGCTACCGTCGGAATACACGTCCGAGCATTCTTTGGAGGACGCCCGCCAGGTCGCCGAACGGCTCGGCTGCCACTACGATTTCGTGCCGATCGCGCAGGGGCGGGACGCGATCACCGACACGCTCGCGCCGCTCTTCGACGGGCGGGCCGAGGACGTGACCGAGGAGAACCTGCAGTCCCGCCTGCGCGGCCTTCTCCTCATGGCGATGTCGAACAAGTTCGGGGAGATGCTGCTCACGACCGGCAACAAGTCAGAGGTCGCGGTCGGCTACGCCACGATCTATGGCGACATGGCGGGCGGCTACAATCCGATCAAGGATCTCTACAAGACGCGCGTCTTCGAAATCGCGCGCTGGCGCAACGAGACGCACCGCGACTGGATGAAGGCTCCGGCGGGCGAGGTGATCCCGCCGCGGGTGATCTCCAAGGCGCCCTCGGCAGAGCTGCGCGCCGACCAGAAGGACAGCGACTCTCTGCCCGACTACCCGGTGCTGGACGGCATCCTCGAGATCCTGATCGACCGGGACGGATCCCTCGCGGATTGTGTCGATGCGGGCTATTCGGCGGAGGATGCCGCCAAGGTCGAGCACCTCGTCTATGTCAGCGAATACAAGCGCTTCCAGTCGGCGCCGGGGACGCGGCTCTCGTCCAAGGCGTTCTGGCTCGATCGCCGCTATCCGATCGTGAACCGCTGGCGCGAGGGGCGGCGCTGAGGACAAGCGCGCGCCGCGCACTAGTTCGTCGCGGATGAAGGCGATCATCGACGCAGGCTACGGGATTTTCGCGCGGGTCGTGGCATTCGTCCTGCTGCTCGGAACGGCTGCCGTGTCCGTGGTGGCAACGGCGAGTTTCGTTCAGCTCACTTACGAGGTGGCGACGGGCTCCATCGCGGAAGTCCCCTACAGCACGCTCCAGCAGCTCTTCGACCTTCTGCTCGGCGCGATCATCGCGCTCGAGCTGTCGCATTCGGTGCATCTCATGGTGTCGGGAGAGCGCGGCTTCGCGCAGGTTCGGACGGTTCTCGTCATCGGCATCCTGGCCGTGGTGCGAAAATTTATCCTGATCGAGATGGAGGGCATCTCGGGCCTCGTCCTTCTCGGCCTTGCCGCTGCGGTGCTGGCGCTCGGGTCCGCCTATGCGATGATGGTCTGGCTCGACCGGCGCGGCGAGGGCGACCGGACGCTCTGAGGGCTCACTCCCACCATCGGTCGATCTCGGCGATGTCGTCGTCGGACCAGCCGAAATGATGCGCGATCTCGTGCACCACGACATGCGCGACGAGATCCTCGAGCTCCACGTTTCCCCGCTCGCGCCATTCCGAGAGGATCGGTTCGCGAAAAAGCCACACGGTGTCGGGAAAGGGCGCGGGATCGCTCACCGACTTTTCCGGCAGCGGCACCCCGTCGTAGAGGCCGGTCAGGTCCAGCGGATCGTCCATCCCGAGCTCCGACAGCATCCGGTCGTCCGGCCAGTCCTCGATCCTGAGAAGCACATCGCGGGCATAGGCGTCGAAGGGCGCGGGCAAAGCGCCGAGGGCGGCCTGGGCCATCTTCTCGAAGCTGTCGTGATCGGTGCGTGTCATGGCCGCAGATATGCCGCGCCTTGCGCTGCTCGGAAAGCCCTGCGGACACGCACAGCACCTTTGCGCAGGCCCGCGGAACGGTGATCCGGGCTAGATGTTGCCCGTGCGAACAAGCTCAGGAGGTACGACATGGCACAGCCGAAGATCGCGATCATCTTCTATTCGACCTATGGCACCAACCACACGATGGCGCTCGAGGCGAAATCCGCCTCCGAGGCCGCCGGTGCCGAGGTGCGGCTCCGCCGGGTGCCGGAGACGGCGCCCAAGGAGGTGGTCGAGGGGCAGGACGCCTGGAAGGAGCAACTCGACCAGATGTCCGATATCAAGGAGGTGAGCCACGACGACATGACCTGGGCCGACGGCTACTTCTTCCTGACGCCGACGCGCTACGGCAACCCGACCAGCCAGATGCGCGCGTTCATCGACACGCTCGGGCCGCTCTGGATGGAAGGCAAGCTAGAGGACAAGGTCGTGACGGCGGCCACCTCGGCCAACACCACGCATGGCGGGCAGGAAACGACGCTACTGACGCTCTACACCACGTTCATGCACTGGGGCACGGTCATCGTCGCGCCCGGCTATACCGACCAGTCGATCTTCGAGGCCGGCGGCAACCCGTACGGTTTCTCCAAGGCGGCCGGCGAGATGGGCGATGCCGAGACGCGGGCGTTGCGCCATCAGGCAACGCGCCTCGTCAAGAAGACGGCGAAGCTGGCAGCCTGATCCACACGAATGTCGCTTTCCGCCCCGCGCGTCGCAAACCGGCGCGCGGGGCGACACGTCTTGTGTCAGGAGCATCGGCCTTGACCGGAGTTCCCGACTGCAATGACCACCTGCCACACCATCCCCGACGCCTTCAGCCCCGTCGAATGCGACCGCATCGTCGCCCTGTCCGAGACCGCCACACCACGTGACGCAGGCCTTACCCGCGCGCAGAAGGACCACAACCAGAGGCGGGCGGATCTCGTCTGGCTCGACGAGGTGGAGGGCGCGGACTGGGTGATGGACCGAATCGTCGACCTCGTCCGCGTGGCCAACCGCGAGGCCTTCGACTTCGACCTGACGGACTTCGCCGAAAGCCCCCAGATCGCGCGCTACGGGGCCGAGCGGGAGGGACATTTCGACTGGCACGCGGATATCGGCGACGGACGCGCGGCGTCGCGGCGCAAGCTCACCATGGTCGTGCAACTGTCCGAGCCGGGGGATTATGCCGGAGGCGGGCTCGAGATCATGCCCGGTGCGAACATCCTCGAGGCGAAGCGGGACAGGGGCACGGCGACGCTCTTTCCGTCCTACGCTGTGCACCGCGTCACCCCTGTCACGAAGGGCGCGCGCCAGTCCCTGACGATCTGGGCGCACGGACCGGCGTTCCGCTAGGCGCATGCGCTACCGGTCAGCCGGGAGGGGCGAGCGGATACTCGACGAGCGGTTCGTAGACCGATCCGTCCTTGGTCAGGATCGACTCGTAAAGCGTGAACCTGTCCGCCGGAATGTCCTCGATCGCCATATGCGCCTCGCGTTCGAGGAACGCCTTGAGTTTGCCCTCCTCCTCGATGGTCAGCCGACCCGGCAGCCGGGCGAAGGTCACGTGTGGGCGGAAGCGCCGTCGCTCGAGCGGCATGCCCGCGCCGTAGAGTCTCGAGCGTACGCGGTCGTGCAGGTCCTTGAGCGGCGCGCCGCCCTCGGCCCCCATGGCGAGCGCATGGCCGCCGTGGCTGTTGCCGAAGCTCCTCACACCGGAAAGGCGATAGGTGAAGGCGGCAGGCGAGAGGCTCTCGAGACCCTCGGCGATTTCGGCGAGGTCGGCCTCGGGCACGTCGCCGAGAAAGGCGAGCGTCAGATGCACGTTCTCGGACGGGATCACCCGGCCAAAGCCGAGCCTGTCACCCATCGCTTCGAGAACGTCCGCGTCGGACGGGGGCAGGGGCAGGGCGATGAAGGCGCGCATTGGGTGTCTCCGCTCTCTGTGCCTCGGACGTCGCGTATCCGTGGCGCAACCGCAAGGCCGTGGGCATGTCTGCCCGGGGGCGCCGCTGTGAACCGCCCGGCTTTCTAAGGAGCTCGCGGAGGATGACGCGACGGCCGTGCGGCATGGACAAATCGAAGGTCCCGTGCAACACCCCGCGCCGCATGCACGGAGCCCGCTCATGACCACAACTCGTTTCGCCCCGTCGCCCACGGGCCACATCCACGTCGGCAACCTGCGCACGGCGCTCTTCAATTTCCTGATCGCCCGCAAGGCCGGCGGGACCTTCATCCTGCGCATCGACGACACCGATCCCGAGCGCTCGAAGGAGGAATATGTCGACGGCATCAAGCGCGACCTCGACTGGCTCGGGCTCGGATGGGACAAGATCGAGCGGCAGTCGGAACGGCTCGACCGCTATCATGCCGCCGCGGACGAGCTGCGCGACAAGGGCCGGTTCTACGAGGCGTTCGAGACGCCGGGCGAGCTCGACCTCAAGCGCAAGAAGCAGCTGAACATGGGTCGTCCGCCGGTCTATGACCGCGCGGCCCTGTCGCTGACGGACGAGGACAAGGCCCGCCTGCGCGAAGAGCGCGGCGACGGCGTATGGCGCTTCAAACTCGCGCAGGAGCGGATCGAGTGGGAGGACGGCATTCTCGGCCCGCTCTCGATCGACGCGGCGAGCGTGTCCGACCCGGTGCTGATCCGCGGCGACGGGCAGGTGCTCTACACGCTCGCCTCGGTGGTCGACGACACCGACATGGGCGTGACCCACGTTGTGCGCGGCTCGGACCACGTGACCAACACCGCAACGCAGATCCAGATCATGGCGGCGCTCGGGCACGGGCACCCGTCCTTCGCCCACCATTCGCTGCTGACCGGCCCTGGGGGTGAGGGGCTCTCGAAGCGTCTCGGCTCGCTTGCGCTCAAGGATCTGCGCGAGAACGGCGTGGAGCCTGCGGCGCTCCTGTCGCTGATGGCGCGTCTTGGCTCGTCGCAGCCGGTGGAACTGCGCGCTTCGCTCGACGAGATCGCGGACGGCTTCGATCCGGCGCAGTTCGGGTCGGCTCCGACCAAGTTCGACGTGAACGACCTCTATCCGCTGACCGCCCGCTACCTGCATGCGCTGCCCTACGAGGCGGTCGAGGGCGAGATCCGCGCGCTCGGCGTACCGGACGACAAGGCGCCGCTCTTCTGGCAGGTGGCGCGCGACAACATCACAACGCGCAACGACCTCGGGCCGTGGTGGCAGATGTTCAGCGAGGGTGCCGAGCCCAAGATCGACGACGAGGACCGCGCCTTCGTCGCCGAGGCCATGACTCTCCTGCCCGAGCCGCCCTACACCGCCGACACCTGGAGCGAGTGGACGTCGGCCGTGAAGGAGCAGACCGGTCGGAAGGGCAAGGGCCTCTTCATGCCGCTGCGCCGCGCGGTGACGGGCATGGACCGCGGCCCCGAGATGGCCGACGTCATGCCGCTGATGCAGGTCGTGCGCGCGAAGGACCTCGCGCGCTAGAGCTCTGCGGCTCGGCGATCGAGCCGCTCGCGATCTTCGTCGAAATCGATCGCGGCCCGCGCCTGACGGACCGCGTAATCGTGCTTGTTCCGCGCGGCTCCCGCGAGGCCCGGATCCTCGCAGGATGCGATGCGCTGAAGGGCGCGCAGCATCTCGTCCATCACTTCGATCCTGTCTGCGCCGTCGCGGATCACCATGTCATAGGCCGATGACAGCAGGGCGGCCGGATCCTGCGGCGCGATGCGGATGCGGGTCGTCCGGTGCAAGGGCTCGGTCCGCTCGGCGCGGGCATGGTCCCAGAGGAGCCTCGTCTGACGTTTGATGACGTCGATCGCGGTGCCGGGGTCGTTGACGCCGGGAGAGAGCGCCCTCGCGCCGATCTCGGCCAGCACGGTCAGGCCGAAGCGGGTATCCTGCTCCTGCTCGCGTGCATTCGCGATGAGGATGCCGCCGCGCAACTCCTCGTCGTCCACCTTCCTGTCCGTCACTCCGACCGATTGCCCCGCGAGCACGAAGTCGCCCGGCCGCACGGTCAGCCAGAGCGTGGCGTCGCGTTCCGTCAGGACGGAATCGAGGGAGTCGATATCGATGCTGGTGACGTGACCTGTCTGGGATGCGGCAAGCGGATGGCCGTCTCCGGGAACGGGCTCGTCCGTCGCATATGCGCCGAAGCCCGGCTCGCGCGCGGCATCACCCAGTGCCTCGGCGGCTGCGCGCTCGCACAGGTCGAGCGTGTGATCCATGCTCCCGAGCCGGCTGAGATGCGCGATCCAGCGGAGGATGGCGACGATGATCAGGGTGATGGTGACGCCGGTAAGCAGCGCGATGACGACCGAGGATTCGGGGCTCAGGAAGCCCGCCCGATACATGACGATGGCCGTCAGCGCGAAGAGGAACGAGCCCACGAAGGTGCCGAGCACGGTCTGGGTCGTGCTGTCCTGCACGAGAATCCGGAAGGCGCGCGGCGTCGCCTGCCCGGAGGCGGTGTGGAACGCCTGCACCATCACGCCGAGCGAGAACGTCGTCACCGCCAGCATCGACGAGGCGAGGATGTCGAGCACCGGGAGGACCGCGTCGCGCCCGAACCGTTCGGTGAGGCCGTCCGGAATGATGCCGGTGAGCAGCGGGGCCGCGGCGGTTCCCACGAGAGCGAGCACCGCCATCATCACGACGCGTACACTCAGCCGCCGGCTGAGCCGCAGCAGCTTGCGACCGAGGCCGAGGATCACGCGGCGAACGGCGCTATGCCGCGGCGGGCGAGGGCGTCGTCCACCCAGGCCGTCTCCGCGTCGGTCAGATGCTGGGCGCGCGGATATCGGGGGGCGCCGCGGTCGTTCAGGATCGGGGCGTCCCAGCCGTCTGTGGTCTCGATGAAGCGCTCGGCGCCCTCCGGGCCGAAAACGTGCAGGTAGCCCTGCAGGACGACGTCGAGGTAACTGAGCAAGACCGGCACCTCGCGCGTTGGCCGGGTACTTGTCGTTTCGGGAACCGCAAAGACCGCGATCCTCGCCTTGTCCCCTGCTGCGTGTCTGAGCAGAGGGGTGGCATCGTGCTTGTCGTAGAAGGCCTCGCGGGCGTGCAGCGCGTCCCATTCCTCGGGGGCGACTGCGGCGACGAGCCCGTCGATCTCCGATTCGGCGTCGGGCACCGCGGTCAGGAAGGACACGCTCCGGTTGGGCAGCGCACGCCAGGCGCGGCGCCATCCCGACAGGCTCGCCGGGTGATTCGGGCGGTTCGTGTGAGTCTGCGTATTCACCAGACTTCCGTAGCCGAAGAAGAAATCGAAGGTCATCACCAGCGTTTAATTACCTTTATGCGATACACTCATTGTCATGTATTAAGATTGAACTGCGATTCTACACAGGCGGGTTTGCACAATGCGAATTACCAAGAGGGCAAATATCGCTCTGCGTGTGCTCATGTATTGTGCCGCCCGCCCGGACCAACGCATCACCAAGACCGCCATCGCCGAAGCGTGCAACGCATCGGAGCATCATCTGGGCCAGATCGTCAACCAATTGGCCCAGATGGGGTATCTCAGGACGTGGCGCGGCCGGTATGGCGGCATCGCTCTCGGCCGCCCGGCGAGGGAGATCCGGGTCGGTTCGGTTTTCCGGGAATTCGAGTCGGGTGTGCCGATCGCGGAATGTTTTGCGGCGGATACCAACACCTGCCCGCTGGTGCAGGCGTGCCGGCTCCGCTCTGCTCTCACGCTCGCCGGCCAGGCGTTCTACCAGGTGCTCGACGCCGTGACGCTGCACAGTCTCGTCGAGAACAATTTCGACCTCGCGTCGCTCTTCTCCGGCGAGGAGCCGATGAGACTCGTATCGCGTGCCGCGAGCGGCTGATCCGGTCATCCGCGACCTTCAGGTTGCCAGCGCCCCGACCTTCGTCTAGCTTCGCGCCGACTGCGATGGGAGAACCGGCCTTGCGCCGGTGCCGAAGGAGCAACCGCCCCGGAAACTCTCAGGCCAGACGGACCGTCGCGGCGACACGAACTCTGGAGAGAGGTTCGGGCGAGATCCCGGACCCGCCGAAGGGATAACGATCTCAGGCGGATGGACAGAGGGGGCGTTCCGGGTGCGGGAGCATTGCGCTTTCCGTACCGTATCCGAACCGCCCGCTTCTGGCGTTTCACCGCCGGCGCCGGGCCATGTGACGAGGCAGCCGGACGGGGACCCGCATGAGCCAGAGAGACGACGAGTTCAGCCATCTCAAGACCCGTGACATCTGCGGCTGCGGCGTGCCGCACGGTCCCGGAGAGCACCACCATGACCATGCGGTGCAGCAGCAACAGGCGGACGGATCGCCCAAGGGCGGGCTGAAGCGCACGCCGCTCCACGCGCTCCATGTGGAGCTCGGCGCCAAGATGGTGGAGTTCGCAGGCTATGACATGCCTGTGCAATTCCCTCTCGGCGTCATGAAGGAACATCTGCACACCCGTGAGAAGGCCGGGCTCTTCGACGTCAGCCACATGGGGCAGGTCGTGCTGCGGTCGCGGTCGGCGGATGTCGCGCAGGCGCTCGAGCGCCTGACGCCGGCCAACGTGAGCGGTCTCGCCGAGGGGCGGCAGCGCTATGCGCTCCTGACAAACGACGCGGGCGGGATCGAGGACGACTTCATGGTCGCCAATTACGGCGATCACCTCTTTCTCGTGGTGAACGCTGCACGCAAGGCCGAGGATATCGCGCGGTTGCGGGCCGGGCTCGAGCCGGACGTGACCGTAAAGGAGCTGGAGGGCCGCGGGCTGCTGGCGCTGCAGGGCCCCGCCGCGGAGAGCGTGCTTGCAGAGCTCGCGCCGGGCGTCGCGGAGATGAAATTCATGGATGTCGGCACCTACGAGATGGAGGGGGCCGAGGTCTGGGTTTCCCGCTCGGGCTATACCGGTGAGGACGGCTACGAGATCTCCGTGCCCGCCGAGGCAGCCGAGACTTTGGCGCGCCGGCTGCTTGCGCATGATGCGGTGGAGCCCATCGGCCTCGGCGCGCGCGACTCGCTCAGGCTCGAGGCCGGGCTCTGCCTTTACGGTCACGACATCGACGAAGGCACCTCGCCGGTCGAGGCGGCTCTGTCCTGGGCCGTGTCGAAGCTCCGCCGGGCGGATGGAGCGCGCGCCGGCGGATTTCCGGGGGACGAGCGCATCCTGCGGGAACTGGCCGAGGCCGCACCGCGTATGCGTGTCGGTCTCAGACCGGAGGGACGGGCACCCATGCGCGAGGGCGTCGAGCTTTATGCCGCCGAGGACGGCGGACAACCGGTGGGGCGGATCACCTCCGGCGGTTTCGGCCCCACAATCGGTGGCCCCATAGCCATGGGATACGTCCCCGCCGCGATGACCGCTCCGGGCACGACGCTCTGGGGCGATCTGCGCGGCAAGCGCCGTCCCGTCATGGTCGAGCGGCTTCCCTTCACCTCCCCCGGCTTCAAGCGCTGAGACAGACAGCAGGAGAGAATTGCACATGAAGTTCACTGAAGAGCACGAGTGGCTGCGTCCCGAAGAGGACAACATCATCACCGTGGGCATCACCACCCATGCGGCCGAACAGCTGGGCGACGTGGTGTTCGTCGAGCTTCCCGACACCGGACGGACCGTCTCGAAGGACGACGAGGTCGTGGTGATCGAGAGCGTCAAGGCGGCCTCCGACATCCTCGCGCCGGTCGACGGCGAGATCGTCGAGGTCAACGATGCGATCGTGGAGGACCCGTCCAAGGTGAACGACGACCCCGAGGGGGATGCGTGGTTCTTCAAGATCCAGGTCGAGGACCTCTCGGTGCTCGACGACATGATGGACGAGGCCGCCTACAAGGACTTCGTCGGCTGACCGAGCGGATGCCGAGTGCCGGCGCTGCGGCGGTCCCACGGGCCGATCCGCAGTCCGCCCAATGATATGCCGGGGGCGGCCCGCCCTCGCCGGGGAGATGTGACATGACCTTCGAACCCACCGACTACCTGCCCTACGACTTCGCCAACCGCCGCCACATCGGACCGTCGCCGTCGGAGATGGACGCGATGTTCGAGACACTCGGCGTGGACGGGATCGAGGCGCTGATGTCCGAGACCGTGCCCGAGGCGATCCGGCAGGACGCGCCGCTCGAGACCGGCAAGCCGATGTCCGAACGGCAGCTGCTCTGGTGGATGCGGCAGACGGCCAAGAAGAACAAGGTGTTCACCTCGTTCCTCGGGCAGGGCTACCACGGAACGATCTGTCCGCCCGCGATTCAGCGTAACATTCTCGAGAACCCCGCCTGGTACACGGCTTACACGCCTTACCAGCCCGAGATCAGCCAGGGCAGGCTCGAGGCGCTCTTGAACTACCAGACGATGATCTCGGACCTCACCGGGCTCGAGATCGCGAACGCCTCGCTGCTCGACGAGGCGACGGCCTGCGCCGAGGCGATGACCATGGCCGAGCGGGTCTCGAAGTCGAAGGCGAAGACGTTCTTCGTCGACGAGAATTGCCACGCGCAGAACATTTCGGTGGTCAAGACGCGAGCGAAGCCCCTCGGGATCGAGGTCATCGTGGGCGATCCCGACGACATGGACCCGAGCGCCGTCTTCGGTGCGCTCTTTCAATATCCGGGTACCTACGGCCATGTGCGTGACTTCACCGCGCATATTTCCAAGCTCCACGAGCAGAACGCGATCGCCGTCGTCTCGGCCGACCCGATGGCGCTCTGCCTGCTGAAATCGCCCGGTGAGATGGGCGCCGACATCGCCGTCGGCACCACCCAGCGCTTCGGTGTCCCGATGGGCTACGGCGGCCCGCACGCCGCCTACATCGCCTGCAAGGACAGCATGAAGCGCTCGCTGCCCGGGCGCCTCGTCGGGGTGTCGGTCGATGCCCGCGGCAACCGCGCCTACCGCCTCGCCCTGCAGACGCGCGAGCAGCATATCCGGCGCGAGAAGGCGACCTCGAATGTCTGCACCGCGCAGGCGCTGCTTGCGGTCATGGCAAGCTTCTATGCGGTCTTCCATGGCCCGGACGGCCTCAAGGCCATCGCGCAGCGCATCCATCGCAAGACCGTCCGACTCGCCCGAGGGCTCGAGGAGGCCGGGTTCGCCGTCGAGCCGGGCGAATTCTTCGATACGATCACTGTGGATGTGGGCCTCTTCCAGAAGGGTGTGATCGCCGCCGGTTGGCGCGAAGAGGTCAACATGCGCCCGATCGGCAAGACCAAGATCGGTCTCACGGTCGACGAGACCACGCGCCCTGCCAAGATCGAGGCGGTCTGGCGCGCCTTCGGCTTCGAGCGCAAGGACGATCCGCAATCGACCGAGTACCGCCTGCCGCAGGGGCTGATCCGGACAAGCGATTACCTCACCCACGAGGTCTTCCACATGAACCGGGCCGAGACCGAGATGGTGCGCTACATGCGCCGGCTTGCCGACCGGGACCTGGCGCTCGACCGCGCGATGATCCCTCTCGGCTCCTGCACGATGAAGCTCAACTCCGCCGCCGAGATGATGCCGCTCTCGTGGCACGAATTCGCGAATCTGCATCCCTATTGCCCCGACGATCAGGCCACCGGCTACCTAGAGATGATCGAGGGCCTGAACGCCAAGCTCTGCGAGATCACCGGGTACGACGCGATCTCGATGCAGCCGAACTCGGGCGCGCAAGGAGAATATGCGGGCCTGCTGACCATCGCGGCCTGGCACGAGGCGCAGGGGCAGGGGCACCGGAACGTCTGCCTGATTCCAGTCAATGCGCACGGGACCAACCCGGCCTCGGCGCAGATGGTCGGCTGGAAGGTCGTGGCGGTGAAGTGCGACGAGATGGGGTCCATCGACCTCGCCGATTTCCGCGAGAAGGCCGAGAAGCATTCGGACAATCTCGCCGGGATTATGATCACCTATCCTTCGACGCATGGCGTCTTCGAGGAGACGGTGAAGGAGGTCTGCGAGATCACCCACCAGCACGGCGGGCAGGTCTATATCGATGGCGCGAACCTGAACGCGATGGTTGGGATCTCGAAGCCGGGCGATCTCGGCGGCGACGTGAGCCACCTCAATCTGCACAAGACGTTCTGCATCCCGCATGGCGGCGGCGGCCCCGGCATGGGGCCGATCGGGGTTAAGGCGCATCTCTCAGAACATCTGCCAGCCGATCCCCGGTCGGGCGAGGGGGCCGTCTCGGCGGCGCCGTTCGGATCGCCGTCGCTCCTGCCGATCTCCTGGGCCTATATCCAGATGATGGGCGGCGAGGGCCTGACGCAGGCGACGCGGGTCGCGATCCTCAACGCCAACTACATCGCCAAGCGGCTCGAAGGCGCTTACAAGATCCTCTACCGCGGGCCGAAGGGGAGGGTCGCCCACGAATGCATCATCGACACGCGGCCCTTCCAGGAGAGCGCCGGCATTTCCGTGGACGACATCGCCAAGCGGCTGGTCGATTGCGGCTTCCACGCCCCGACGATGAGCTGGCCGGTGTCGGGAACGCTGATGGTCGAACCGACGGAATCCGAGACGAAGGCCGAACTCGACCGTTTCTGCGACGCCATGCTCGGTATTCGCGAAGAGATCAGGGCGATCGAGGAGGGTGAGATGAACCGCGAGGACAATCCGCTCAAGAACGCGCCGCACACGGTCGAGGATCTCGTGGGTGCCTGGGAGCGGTCCTACAGCCGCGAGCAGGGCTGCTTCCCGCCGGGGGCGTTCCGGGTCGACAAGTACTGGCCGCCGGTGAACCGCGTCGACAACGTCTACGGCGACCGGAACCTCATCTGCACTTGCCCGCCGATGTCGGACTATGCCGAAGCCGCGGAGTGAGCAACGGGATCAGACAAACGCCGCGGGGTCGTCCCGCGGCTTTCTTCCGGCAGGGCGCGTGACGCCTGTTACATCGGGTCGTCTTTGCGGCAGAGATCCTCGTGGATCATCGCGGCGTATTGCTGAAGCTTCGAGGCGTCCTGCTCGGTCAGTTCCCCGCTCATCAGGAGCGTCCGGCAGAGACCGCGGAATTCCTGCACTTCGGAGGGTTGCGTGCGGCTGAAATCGCGTGTGGCGAGCGAGTTCAGGGCCAGACTGAGCAGACGCTTTGCCGACTGGCGTACGCGGTTGCGGCCAAGGGCGCTTATCGGGACCGACGCAACCAGGGCGGCATCTGCACGGGGGGAAACCGAAACTGTACTCGACATGGACCTGAACTCCTTCTGAGTCGCCACTAACGCGGCGTAACCTGAAGGAACCCGCGCAACATACACTGTAAGTTGCGATCATTATTATTCCAGTCGCTCGTCGTGCGGTATACGGGAAATCGCGTATTCAGGCCACAGCATTACGGTATTCCAGAAACGGTGATTAAGAGCTTTGGGGTATTGTCTCCTCGTCGCGGAGCGGGCTGCGCCAATGCCCGCGCTTCGCGATCTCGTTCTCTCTCATGGAGCCGCGCCGCAGACGTATCCGGTCCGGCGCGATTCACTCCTCGAGCAGGAAGTCCCAAAGATCGCGCAGGCGGGACCAAGTCGCCTCGTCGCATGCCGCGAGGAGGTATCCTTCGGTCTTGCCGGCCGTGTAATCCGAGCCGTCGAGCATGCGGACAACGCCTCCCGCGCGCTCCACGATCAAGGCGCCGGGTGTGTGATCCCATGGCGTGACCTTGGTGGCGAGCACGAAGTCCACGCCGCCCTGCGCAAGCGTCCGGAACTCGTGGCACGCGCACCGCATCGACACCGCGCGCGCGAGCTTGGGAAAGGTCGTCGCGAACCGCTCCTGCTTGTCTTCGGGCAGGAGGTGGAGGGAAGTGAAGCCCGAAAGCTCCGGGAGCGGCCCGCCGGACGAGACCCGCAGCGTACGGGGACGCATCCGCCCCCTGACAAGCTCCGCCGGCCCGTCGAGCCCGGCCCAGATCACGTCGTCCATGATCGGATCGTAGAGCATGCCCCAGACGGGGCGGCCGTACCGGGTCATCGCAACCATCACCCCGAAGAGCGGCAGCCCCTTGGCGAAGTTCCAGGTCCCGTCGACGGGATCGATCGTGAAGCCGAGCTCGGCCTCCCTCAGCGTCTCGATCACCTCCGGGTTGGCGCTTGCGTCTTCCTCGCCGACGATACGCGCGTGCGGCCAGATCGCCAGAAGCCCGCGAGCGATCATCTTTTCTGCCTCGCGGTCGGCATCCGTCGCGAGATCTTGGGGCCCCGACTTGGTGTCGATCTCGGCCTCGCCAAGAGACCGGAAGCGGGGCAGGATCTCGGCGCGGGCGGCTCGGCGCACGAGGTTCAACACCTGCGTTCTCTGGGCCCGGCTGATCGGAGCGGTAAGGGGGATCGGCAGGCTCTCGGTCATCGTGAGGGGTGTCCCTGTCTGGCTGAAGAGTCGGTCTCAGGGCTTAGGGGGGTGACGCTGTGCGTTCAAGCGGGAAGGTGGCACCGCGTCATTCGCGCGCGCGGAGCACCTGCGCCGGACGTGCCGCGAGCGGGCGCCACGCAAATGCCAGTCCGGCGGCGAGCGTCGCGACGATGCCGCCGAGGACGATGCCGAGAGCCGAAGGCCAGACCGGGGCAAAGGAGGTCTCCATGACAAAGGCGGTCACCGCCCAGCCGCCGCCGATGCCGGCGACGATCGCGACGATGCCGGCACCGGCGCCGAGGAGCGCCGAGCGGATCGCGAAGCTCGCGAGAATGCGCCTCCGGCTCGCGCCCATCGTCTTCAGGACCGCGGCCTCGTAGGTGCGGGCCTGCTCTCCGGCGGCCGCCGCGCCGATGAGGACGAGGAAGCCGGTCAGCAGCGTCGCCGCAGCGCCCCAGCGCACGGCCTCAGACACCCCGGCGAGAAGCTCCGAGACCCTGTCGATGGCGTCGCGCACGCCGATCGCGGTGACGTTCGGCATGGCGTCGGCGACCTCGCGGAGAACGTCTGCCTCCGCTTCGGCATCGGCGTAGACGGTGGAGATGAAGCTATGCGGCGCGCCTTCGAGCGCGGCGGGGTTCATGGTCATGACGAACCCTATGCCGGCGGTCGAGAAATCCACCACGCGAAAGCTCGTCACCTCGGCGGTGATGTCGCGGCCAAGAATGTTGACCGTGATCGCGTCGCCGAGTTCGAGCCCGATCTCTTCCGCCTCCTCGGCGGCGAAGCTGACCTGAGGCGATCCGTCGTAATCCGCGGGCCACCATTCGCCCGCGGTGATGCGCGTGTCTTCGGCCGGCGTCTCGGAATAGGTCACCCCGCGGTCGCCCTGGATGACCCAGTGGTCGCCGGCGACCTCTCGCGCCGGGCGGCCGTTGATCTCGGTGATGATCCCGCGGAGCATCGGTGCGGATTGCACCCGGCTCACGGCGGGATCGGACGTCACGATCTCGCGGAATTCCGGCATCTGTTCCTTCTGGATATCCACGAAGAAGTAGGACGGCGCCACATCCGGCAGATCGCGCGAGATCGCGCTGCGCAGGTTGCCGTCGATCTGGCCGATGGCGGCAAGGACGGCGAGGCCGAGCCCGAGAGAGAGTACCACCGAGGCCGCCTCGTCCCTCGGGCCACCGATGGCGCCGAGCGCCCACCGCAGGGCGGGCCGACCGCGGGCGGCGGGCGCGACGCGGCGGGCGAGGGCGCGCAGACCGAAGGCCGCGGCGACGAGGATCAGGAGCGAGCCGAGGATGCCGCCGGCCGTCCAGAGCGTGAGCTCGATGGCGCCGGAGAACAGCATTGCGAGGCCCACGAGGAGCGCGAGCAGCACCCCGGTCGCGACCACGTAGCGCGTCGCGGGCAGGGCGCGGGCCGACGAAAGCGCGTCGCGAAAGAGTGTGGCGGCACGGACGTCCTCGGTGCGGGCCAGCGGCCACAGCGTGAACACGAGCGCGGTCAGGATGCCGTATATCGCCGCTTCGAAGAGCGGTCCCGGGTGAACGCCGAAGAGCGTGGGGATCGGTAGCGCCTCCGAGATGATCGGCGCGAAAAGAAGCGGCACCAGCGCGCCCAGGACCAGCCCGATGGCAATGCCGAGAAGCGCAAGCGCGCCCACCTGAAGGAAATAGGTCTGGAAGATCGTCGCCCGGTCCGCCCCGAGCGTGCGCAGGGTGGCGATCACGGATGTCTTTCGGGCGAGGTATGCGCGCACGGCGGACGACACGCCGATGCCCCCGACCGCGAGGCCCGAGAGTCCCACGAGGATCAGGAACGCCCCGAGCCGGTCGACGAACTGCGCCGTGCCCGGCGCACCGTTGCGCATGTCGCGCCATCGGATACCGCTGTCGCGGAAACGGCTTTCCGCCTCCGCCTCGAGCGCGTCGAGATCCGCGTCCTCGGGCAGCAGCATCCGGTACTCGGTCTCGAAGAGCGTGCCCGGCTCCAGCAGTCCCGTCCCGTCGAGCGCGGCGGTCGCGACGATTGTGCGCGGTCCGAGCTCGAAGCCGCCTCCCGCATCGTCTGGTTCGGTCTCGAGAATGGCCCGGAGGGTGAAGTCCTTGTCGCCGAGCCGCAGCGTGTCGCCGGTCGCGAGGCCGAGCCTGTCGGCGAGGATCGGAGCCATGACGACGCCATCGTCCGAAAGTGCCTCGGCGAGCGGCATTTGGGGCGAGAGTTCCACGGCGCCGAGGAGCGGATAGGCGTCGTCGACCGCCTTGACCTGCGTCAGGGCGCGGTCGTTGCCGCCTTCGCGGCGCACGACCGCCATGGAACGGAAATCGGCCACCTCCGAGAGGCCGATCGAGACGGTTTCCAGCCAGTCCCGTTCCTCTTCGCTTGCGAAGCGGTAGGTGAATTGAGCCTGAGCCTCGCCGCCCAGAAGCACCGCGCCCTGATCCTGAAGACCAGCCTGGATCGCGGAGCGGACCGAGCCGACCCCGGCGATTGCCGCGACCCCGAGCGCGAGGCAAGCGAGGAAAATGCGAAAGCCCTTGAGCCCGCCGCGGAGCTCGCGCCGGGCGAAGCGGGAGGCGACGGCGAGGGTCATTCCGCCGCGGCCCGGACGCGGTCTCTCTCGGCGCGGCCGTCGCGCAGGCGGACGACGCGGTCGCAGCGGTCGGCAAGGGCCGGCGCGTGCGTGACGAGCACCAGCGTTGCGCCGTGCCTGTCCCGCAGCCCGAAGAGCGCGTCGATGATTGCATCGCCCGTCTGCCCGTCGAGGTTCCCGGTGGGCTCGTCCGCCAGCAGGATCTGCGGGCGCGGCGCGGCGGCGCGGGCGAGCGCCACGCGCTGCTGCTCGCCCCCAGACATCTGCGAGGGGTAGTGATCGAGGCGCGCGCCAAGACCCATTCCCTCCAGTTCCGCCTGCGCACGCGAGAAGGCATCCTCAGCGCCGGCAAGCTCCAGCGGGGTCGCGACGTTCTCGAGCGCCGTCATCGTCGGGATGAGGTGGAAGGACTGGAACACCACGCCCATGTGATCGCGTCGGAAGCGCGCGAGGGCATCCTCGTCCATTTCCGTCAGATCGTGCCCGAGCGCATGAACCGACCCTCCCGTCGCGCGTTCGAGACCTCCGAGGATCATCAGCAGCGACGACTTGCCCGAGCCCGACGGCCCGACGAGGCCGAGCGTCTCGCCGCGGGCGACATCGAGCGTGATGCCGTGCAGGATCTCGACCGGGCCGGCATTGCCCATCAGCCGCAAGGTCACATCTTTGAGCGAGAGTACGGTATCGGTCATACGAGGAAAGGGTCCCGGGATCATGCGCAACGCAACGGGATATGGGGTCGCGGGCAGGCTCAGCAAGGCGGTGCTGGTGCTTGCGGTGCTGGCAGGCACGGCACGGGCAGAGCCGCTCGAACTGGTCGCACTGGGGGATTCTCTCACGCAGGGCTACGGTCTGATGGAGGAGGACGGCTTCGTGCCGCAGCTCGAGGCGTGGCTTACGGAGCGCGGTCATGACGTGGACGTGATCAATGCCGGGGTTTCGGGCGACACGACGGCGGGGGGCCTGTCCCGGGCCGAATGGTCGCTGAACGACGAGACCGACGCCATGATCGTGGCGCTTGGCGGAAACGATCTGCTGCGCGGGATCGACCCTGCCGTGTCAAAGGAGAACCTCTCGGGGATACTCGATGTGGCTGCCGCGGAGGGCCTGCCGGTGCTGCTCGCCGGGCTGCCGGCGCCGGGAAATTTCGGGGCCGAGTTCAAGCGCGAGTTCGACGCCATGTACCCCGATCTGGCCGAGGCGTACGGCGTCAGCCTCTACCCCAATTTCCTCGCGGGGCTCGCCGACGGCGGGGACACGCCCGCGCGCATGACCCGGTTCATGCAATCCGACGGTATCCACCCCAACGCAGAAGGCGTTGCGCGCATCGTGGCGGATATCGGGCCCATGGTCGAAGAGCTGCTGAGAGAGGCGAGCGGCGGCACCGGGGCCGAGCCCGGATCCAACTGACATGCCGGGGCGGCTGTTCCTCACAGCGCCCCTGAGCGGTGCGGCGGGCGAAGTCGGGTTGCCGCCACCGAGTGCCGACGATCACGGGCGGGACGACATCAGGCCAGGCGAGGCTCTCTGGCTGGTGACGTCGGATGGCTGGCGCCAGATGCGCTGGGGCCTCATTCCGCAGGGGCGCAGGAACGCCCGCGGGCGGCCGGTGATGGAAACGCTGGTCAATGCACGGTCCGAGACCGTCTTCGACAAGACGGCCTTCGAGGGCGTTCGGCGCGCCGCCCTTCCCGTCACGGGCTGGTACGAATGGACGGGGCATGCGCGCCGCAAGACCCGCTGGACCATCTCGGACAGTGGCGGAGGTTGGCTCTGGTTCGCTTGCGTCTGGGATGTCTGGTCGGCGCCGGGTGGGACCGAAGTGGCGCAATTCGCCACCGTGACCTGTGCGCCGAACGAGGACGTGGCGCCGGTGCATGACCGAATGGGCGTGCTGCTGGAGCCGGCCGGTCTTTCCGATTGGCTGAACGGAGATGTCGCGACGGCGCGGACAAAGATGGTGCTCTGGCCGGCGGGACGGCTGGCGGTCGCCAAGTCGCCCGAGAGCTAGCCGACAAAGAAAACGGGCGCCCGAGGGGCGCCCGTCCATCACGCCTCGGTCCGTTCCGAAGCGATCAGGCGAGAGCCAGATCGACGGCGGACTCGCGGCCGTCACGGCCGGACTGGATCTCGAAGGTGACCTTCTGGTTGTCCTTCAGCTCGGTCAGGCCGGAGCGCTCGACCGCGGAGATGTGCACGAACACATCCTTGGAGCCGCCGTCGGGTGCGATGAAGCCGTAGCCTTTGGTGCTGTTGAACCATTTCACGGTGCCGGTGGCCATCGTGATAATCCTCTCAATTGGTGGCCTGACCGCGGTATTGCGTCAGGGTCGGCTCAGTATGGGTCGATCGAGAGACTGAGCCCCGAGAGAGGACAGGTCGATAACGGTAACTTAGCGTAGTTATCATGACGCTGAACACGGGTTCACGCAAGTACCATTCATGTGACCCGGAGATACGTTGCCCGGACCGACATGCGCGCCATCTGACAACGTCGGGTTCTGGCCCGGGTTTTGAAGGCACTGGAGATCGATATGCACGGCACGACGGATCATGTGCAAAGCAGTGACAACGACGCGATGCGCAAACGCTACGAGATGCTGAAGGCCCGTGTCGAGCACAAGCTCCGAATCGAGGAAGGTCAGGCCGAGGCCCTCCCGTTCCTGGCTCAGGCTTACGGGGACACACTAAAAAGCAGCTCCATGCTGACGCGCGCCACCGATATCGCTCAGAAGTTCTGCATTATCGCCGCCGGGGTGATCCCGATCCTGCTCTTTCTGAGGGTGGCGTTTTAGGGCCGGGTCAGTCCGCGAAGGCGAGATGCGTCTCGCTTTTGCGTCCCGGTCGGACCGTGCGCACGACACAGGTGATCGCGACGAGCAGGAGCGGGGTCCCGACATAGATCCCGAATGCCGTCCAAAGGCCTAGGCCCACGAGAAAATATCCGACCACCGACATGACGGCGCCCAAGATGCTGCCCAGTACGATCACGCCCACCATGTCCATTTCCCTCCGCCTGATCGGATGCTGCGCTGGACCGGTTAAGAATCGGTGCACACTATACGGTCGCGGACAAATGAGGCGAGATATGGGCGGGCCAGGGGCAATCCCCGGGCTCGCCGTTGCTTAATGTGGAAAAACCGCGTCTCGCCTCAGAGCACCGTGACCTTTGTCCCGATCGGCACCCGCTGATAGAGGTCGATGACGTGCTCGTTCAGCATCCGGATGCACCCGTTCGACACCGATCGCCCGATCGATTGCGGCTGGGTGGTGCCGTGGATCCGGTAGAACGTGTCGCGGCCGTTCTGAAAGAGATACAGCGCCCGCGCGCCGAGCGGGTTCTGCGGTCCGCCGGGTTGAACGTAATCATTGCCCGCAAAACGCCCGTAGGTCTGCGGTTCGCGCTCGATCATCTCCTGGGTCGGACGCCAGGTCGGCCATTCCTTCTTCACGCGGATGACCGCCTCGCCGGAGAATTCGAGACCTGCGCGACCGACCCCGACGCCGTAACGGAGCGCGGAGCCCTGCTGATCGACGAAGTAGAGGAAGTGGGCGCGCGGAAGGATCAGGATCTGCGGCGCCCCGAGGCTGGACTTGATCCGCACGCGCTGCGGCCGATAGATCGGCTCCAGCGTGAACCCCTGCTGCGCGATGGCCGGAGAAGCGAGCGCCGAGGCGGCCGCTGCGGTGACGAGGAAATGGCGTCGGGAGATCATGGCAGCACTCTTTTTGGTGTAACGGGACGACAATGGTCGAATCAGGGACCCGGAATCAACGCAGGCCGAACCGGTCGAACCCCGTGGCATGGCGCACCTGCCACAGAAACGCGCCACGCCTGTGACCGGTTTCTGCCTGACGTCTGGTCAGAAGATCGGCCGGAAGGGGGCGGTTTCGGGCCGACCCCCTTTGCATTCCGTCTATCGGATGACTACTTTCCCGGCTGTGCAAGACGCGTGCGAGGCGCGTGGCGCGATCCCGCGGGAGCACGACAACATATCCCGGGGCCGCCGATCCAAACCCACCCCGAATAGAATTGGACAGACCCATGACCGAAGTCAAAGCGGGTGACACCGTCCGCATCCATTATACCGGAACCCTCACCGACGGTTCGACCTTCGACTCGAGCGAAGGCCGTGATCCGCTGGAATTCACCGTCGGCTCCGGCCAGATCATCCCTGGGCTCGACAACGCGATGCCGGGCATGACGGTCGGCGACAAGAAATCCGTCGAGGTGCCCGCCGCAGAAGCCTATGGCGACCGCAACCCGGATGCCCTGCAGGCCGTGCCGCGCACCGAGATCCCCGAGGACATCCCGCTCGATCCGGGCACGCAGCTGCAGGTGCAGACGCCGAACGGCCAGACCGTACCGGTCGTGGTGACCGAAGTGACCGACAGCGAAGTGACGCTCGACGCGAACCACCCGCTCGCGGGCCGCGACCTAAAGTTCGACATCGAACTGGTCGAGATCAAAGCGGCCTGATCGATCCGTGAGCAGGCGCCGCCCCGCCATCGTCGTCACGCTGCTTGTCGTGACGCTACTCGTGGGGGCGGCGGCACTGAACGTCTTTCGCCGGCAGGCGGGTCTCGTACCCGAGGACACGCCTGCCGCGCGTTGGGAGATGCTGGCCCCTGCGGCGCGGCTCTCCCTCCCCTCCGGGGGTCCCCCCTACAAGACGGCGCTGCTGCTCTCCGGCTGTGACGGCGTGCGCGACAACATGGATCGTTGGGCCAAGGCGCTGAACGCGGCGGGCTGGGCCACGATGATCCTCGACAGCCATACCCCCAGAAAACTGGATGACGATCCCATGTGGCGGCTGGTGTGCAGCGGACAGCGCATGATCGGCGCCGAACGGGCAGGGGACATCGCCGTCGCGCTGGCCGAGATCGATGGCGATCCGCGCCTCGACGGTGAGCATCTGGCGCTTGTCGGAGCCTCGCATGGCGGCTGGGCCATCCTTGACTATCTGCGCCTCGCCGAGCTCGACCGGGTGCCGCCCGGGCTGACGCGCTGGCCCGAGGGCAGGGATCCCCTCGGCGGCATCACCGGCGCCGTGACGCTCTATCCCTATTGCGGATTGCTGTCCGAAGTCGCGGCCGAGGGTCTTGCGACTTCCGTGCCGACGCTGATGCTGCTGGCCCGCGACGATGCCATCGTCGACGAGACCGAATGCGAGGCTCTGGCCGAGGACGTTCCCGAGGCCGTCGAGGTCCATGTCTACGACGGCGCGACGCACGGCTTCGACCAGAAGGAACGCTCGTGGCTGAGCGATCTAGAGTTCAATGCGACGATCACCGAGGATGCGCTGGCCCGGGGGATTGCGCATCTCTCGGCGGATTGACTTCTACCGAACCCCGGCGAAACGCTCCTGCCACTCCTCCCGCTCGGCATCGGCGATCTTGCGGAAGGTCACGTCCGGAACGGTGAAGGCGTGTCCGGGGGCGAGACGCTGCAGGTCGGTCTCGAGATCCTGCGGCCATTCCGCCTCCTGCACGCCGAGCGCCTCGCGCAATTGCGCCGAGGCATCGGGAATGAAGGGCTGCGACAGCACCGCGTAGAGGCGGATGAGGTTCAGCCCGAGCCGGATCTGCATCGCGGCGGTGTCGGGATCCTCCTTGAAGGTCGCCCAGGGCGCGGCCTCCTGAAGGTATTCGTTGCCGGCGACCCAGATCGCACGAAGGGACGCGGCCGCCTTTCGGATCTCCATCGCCTCCATCTGCGCCTCGTACTCGGCGAGCTTGCCCTTCAGCTCTTCCACCAGAGCGCTCTCGCGCTCGCCCCACGCGCCGCCTTCGGGCACGACTTCGCCGAACTTGGAGCGGCAGAACTTGGTCACGCGGCTGGCAAAGTTGCCAAGCACGTCCGCGAGGTCCTTGTTCACGGAGGACTGGAAGTTCTCCCAGGTGAACTCGGCGTCGTTGCTCTCGGGTGCATGTGACAGCAGCCACCAGCGCCAGTAATCCGCGGGCAGGATCTCGAGCGCCTGATCCATGAAGACGCCCCGCCCGCGAGACGTCGAGAACTGGCCGCCCTCGTAATTGAGGTAGTTGAACGACTTGATGTAGTCGACGAGCTTCCACGGCTCGGCGCTCCCGAGGATCGTCGCGGGGAAGGACAGGGTGTGGAACGGCACGTTGTCCTTGCCCATGAACTGGGTGTAGCGCACGTCGTCCGCGCCCGCGTCGGTGCGCCACCAGCGCTGCCAGTCCGAGCCCTTGCCGGCCTCTTCCCATTCCTGCGCACAGGCGATGTACTCGATGGGCGCGTCGAACCAGACGTAGAAGACCTTGCCTTCCATGCCCGGCCAGTCCTCGTCGCCCTTCCGGACCGGAATGCCCCAGTCGAGATCCCGGGTGATGCCGCGGTCCTGCAGACCGTCGCCGTCGAAGAGCCATTTCTTGGCGATGGAGGTCGTGAGCACCGGCCAGTCCGCCTTGCTGTCGATCCACTCAGCCAAGCGATCGCGCATCTGCGACTGGCAGAGGAAAAGGTGCTTTGTCTCGCGCATCTCGAGATTGGTCGCGCCCGAGATCGTGGAGCGGGGATTAATCAGGTCCACGGGATCGAGCTGCTTGGTGCAATTGTCGCATTGGTCGCCGCGGGCGCTGTCGAAGCCGCAATTGGGGCAGGTGCCCTCGATGTAGCGATCGGGCAGGAAGCGCCCGTCCTCTGGCGAATACATCTGCGTCTCACTGACCTCGCGAATGAGGCCCGCCTCGTCGAGCTTCGCGGCGAAATGCTGGGTCAGCTTGTGGTTCTGCGGCGAAGAGGAGCGTCCGAAATGATCGAACGACAGACGGAAGCCGTTCGCGAGCTCCTCCTGAACCTTGTGCATCTCAGCGCAGTATTCGGCGACGGGCTTGCCAGCCTTCTTGGCGGCGAGCTCGGCCGGAGTGCCGTGCTCGTCGGTGGCGCAGAGGAACAGAACCTCGTGGCCGCGGGCGCGCAGGTAACGGGCATAGAGATCCGCGGGCAGCTGCGAGCCGACGAGGTTCCCCAGATGCTTGATGCCGTTGATGTAGGGAATGGCCGAGGTGATGAGGTGCCGTGCCATGTCGCTCCGCCGTCGTGTGGAAAGGTCGCGCCGTCCTTAGCGGATCGGTCCGGCAGGGGCCAGTGGGGCTATGAGAGGCGCGTTCCCGGATAGGCGCGGCGCGAGACCGAGGTGCAGAGCGCGGACCACGGGCAGCCCGTGCAGGCGGACCGTACGCGGCCTCTTGCAAAGCTGCGGCGAAGCCGCGCGAGTGTCGCGGCGTCGAGCGTGAAGGTTGCGCCGGGCACGATGGGGTGGCCGAGATGGCGCGTGCCGTCGCGGGCGGCGCGCCTGTCGCGGGTTCTGACGCGCGGCCCGTGGCAATGGGCCGAAGGATCGGAGCTTAGCGGGACGCAGATGTCGTCGGGGCCGGCTACGATCCGGACGGGTTCCCGGCGCGAGAGCCGTCCGACCACCCGGTCCATGTTCGCGGTGAAGGCGGGCGTGTAGCCCGCCCCCACATAGGTCAGCACGCACAGAAGGTGGTGGGGCCGGAGCCGGACGGTCACTCGGCGCGCTTGCCCGACATCTGCGCGATCTGGCGCAGCACCACCGCGCCGAGCGCGGATTTGAGGGCGAGGCCGACGAGGAACGGCGCGACTCCCGTGGCGATGGCGGTCTCGAAGCCGAAGAGCACGGTCAGCCACGCCGCGCCGAGCGTAAGGCATAGCACGTGGCCGATGCCCATTGCCGCAAGGGCGAGCAGCGGGCGACGGCCGTTCCAGCCACGTTCGGCGAGCCAACCGGTGAGGGCCGCGCAGATCGGGAAGGCGGCGAGATAGCCCGCGGTCGGGCCGACGAACGGCGCGGGGCCGCCCGCGCCGCCGGAGAGGACCGGCGCGCCCAGCATCGCTTCGCCGAGCCATGCGAGCACCGTGAGCGCGCCGAGCTTCCAGCCGTAGAGCGCGCCAAGCGTCATCACCGCGAAGGTCTGCATGGTCACGGGGACCGGGACCATCGGGACGGAGATCTGCGAGGCAACGGCGAGCGCGACGGTTCCGAAAAACACGGCAGCGATCTGCCAGTGCAGCGGGCGGCTTTCGAGGGCGAGAGGGGAACGGGCGAGGGCCATGCGGGCGTCTCCGTGATATTGGTGCTGAAAGTCTTTGCCGGAGAAGGACATATCGGTGCCTGGTGTTCAAGCCGGTACACCGCCGGGCTCGGGCTCGGGCACGGCCGCGGGATGTGCCACGCCCTCTCCGTCGATCCGCCAGGCGCGCGGCGGGGCCATGCGGGCGCGGAGCCGCTCGAGGCGCCAGCCCTCGGCGTCGCCGGCGTGATCGGGCTCCATCCGCGTGCGGGTCTCGACGCCGGGCGCGCCGCCCGCGCCGGGGGTGAGGATCACGCCGAGGGGGCGCAGCCCGTGCGCGGCCGCTCCGGCCTCGGCGGCGAGCTGCAGGCGGCGGATTGGGGTCAGGCCCGGCGGCTCGGTCAGTTCGGCCACGGCGAGCGGGGCGACCCCGGCGCGCAGGCTTTCCTCCAGCGCCCAGAGCAGATCCTCGGTGCGGCGGGCCGTGACGAAAAGCACCCGCCCGGGATCGCAGAGCACCGCCGCCCCGTCGGGGTTGAGCGGATCGCGCGCATGGGCCGGGGCGATCCAGAGGATCGTGCCTTCGGTCGCGGCGGCGAGGCGCAGCGCGAGGGTCCGGCGCGCCCGGCCGCAGATCTCGTGCACTCGGGCGAGGGGGAACGCCACCTCGCTCCAGAGCGTGAGGGCGGGCGGCGCGTCGTGATGTCGGCGGGCGAGTCGGGGCAGGGACATGGCGGAACGATACTTGGTTCTCTTTATGTTCTCAATCCGGACATGGACACCGAGGGTCTTTGCGTCCGGCCGGCAGCTTCCCCGTGAGAGCCGCCGGCGCGCTCAGCGTTCCTTGACGTAGGGCTCCCCGCCCGCCCGCGGCGGGATCGCCTTGCCGACAAACCCGGCAAGGATCACCACGGTCAGGATGTAGGGCAGGGCGTCCATCACCTGCACCGGGATGGTGATCCCGCCGAGGTCGATGTTCTGGTAGCGGAGCGCCACCGCCTGCAGGAGGCCGAAGAGCAGGCAGGCGCCGAGCGCATGCCACGGCCGCCACTTGGCGAAGATGAGCGCCGCGAGGGCGATGTAGCCCCGGCCCGCGGTCATGTCCTTGACGAAGCCCGCCTGAAGGCCGGTGGCGAGGTAGGAACCCGCGATCCCGCAGAGGAGCCCGCAGATCGCCACCGCGGCGTAGCGCAGCCCGACGACCGAGACGCCCGCCGTGTCGACCGCCTCGGGCGACTCGCCGACCGCACGCAGGCGCAGGCCGAACCGCGTCCGGAAGAGCACCCACCAGGTCAGCGGCACCATCAGGAAGCCCACGTAAACGAGGAGCGAATGGCCCGAGATGAGCTGGGCGTAAAGCGGACCGATCACCGGAACGCCCGACAGAGTGTCCGCGAAGGGGAGCGTGATGTTGCCCCAGCGGCCGCCGCCGATCAGCGACGGCGTGCGCCCGCCCTGACCGAACCAGTCCTGCGCGATGAGAACTGTCAGACCGGCAGCCAGGAAGTTGATCGCGACGCCCGAGATCAGCTGATTGCCGCGGAACGTGATCGAGGCGAGCCCGTGCACGAGGCTCAGCAGCACGGCGGAGACGATGCCTGCACCAAGTCCAAGCCACACCGACCCCGTCATTGCGGCGATCGCGGCCGAGAAGAAGGCGGCGATCAGCATCTTGCCCTCGAGGCCGATATCGATGACGCCAGAGCGCTCGGAAAAGAGCCCCGCGAGACAGGCGAGGAGGAGCGGCGTCGCGAGCCGCACCGTGGAGTCGAGCACCTGAAGGAGGGTGTTGTAATCCATCTCGGGTCCGTCCTCGGGCTTATTCGGCAGGCGTCTTGCGGGCGGCGCGGCGGCGGGCAGCGAAGACCCGCTCGAGCGGCATCCGCACCATGTTGTCGAGGGCGCCGGTGAAGAGGATCACCAGCGCCTGGATCACCACGATCAGCTCCCGCGGAATGTTGGTCCAGAGCGCCAGCTCCGCGCCGCCCTGATAGAGGAACCCGAAGAGGATCGCGGCGAGGAAGACCCCGATCGGGTGATTGCGCCCCATCAGCGCCACGGCGATGCCGATGAAGCCCGCGCCCTCGGTCGCGTTCATCACGAGCCGCTCGGCCTCGCCCATCGCGGTGTTGACGCCCATGAGGCCTGCGAGCGCGCCCGATATGAGCATGGCGATAACGATGGTCCGCACGGGCGAGATGCCGGCATATCTGGCGGCGCTTTCGGAATGGCCGAGGGCGCGGATCTCGTATCCGAGCCGGGTGCGCCAGATCAGGGCCCAGACGACGAGGCAGGCCGCGATGGCCAGGAAGAACGTCACGTTGCCCGGAGAGCCGCGGAAGAGCGGCATCGCCTCGGTCGCGAACATGTCCTGGAAGGTCGGCAGATGCGTCGCGGCGGGGAAGATCGCGGTCGCCGGATCCTGCTGACCCTCGGGCTTCATCACGTTGACAAGCAGGTAGTTCAGAAGCGCCGCGGCGATGAAGTTGAACATGATCGTCGTGATCACGATGTGACTGCCGCGCTTGGCCTGCAGGTAGGCGGGAATGAACGCCCAGACCGCGCCGAAGAGCGCAGCCGCGACCGATGCCGCGACGAGAGCGAGCGACCAGTGCGGCCAGGGCAGGTAGAGGCAGACGAGCGCGACGCCCAAGCCCCCGATCATCGCCTGCCCCTCGCCGCCGATGTTGAAGAGCTTGGCGTGGAAGGCGACCGACACCGCGAGCCCGGTGAAGATGAAGTTCGTCGCGTAGTAGAGCGTGTAGCCCCATCCGGCGGACCGCAGGAGCGCGCCTTCGACCATGAGCTTCAGCGCCTCGATCGGGTTCTCGCCGATCCCGAGAATGACAAGCGCCGACAGGAGGGCCGCGAGCAGGAGCGAGATGAGGGGCACGAGCACCGCGTCGGCCCAGGCGGGCATCCTATCCATGACGGGCAGCCTCCCGGTGATCTTTTTGGTCCATGGCAGCGTCCACGGCCTCGTAGGCATCCCCGCCCGGATCCTCGGTGATCCCGGCCATCAGGAGGCCGAGCTCGCGCTGGTCGGTCTCTCCGGCGTCGCGCACACCCATGATCCTGCCGTCGAACATGACCGCGATGCGGTCCGAGAGCGCGAAGATCTCGTCGAGCTCCACCGACACCAGCAGGATCGCCTTGCCCATGTCGCGCAGCCGCACGATCTGCTCGTGAATGAACTCGATCGCTCCGATATCGACGCCGCGGGTCGGCTGGCCGATAAGAAGAACATCCGGGTTCCGCTCGATCTCGCGCGCGAGGACGATCTTCTGCTGGTTGCCACCCGAGAAGTTCTTGGCGGCCAGCGACGGGTCGGGTGGCCGCACGTCGAACCGCTCCATCTTGGCGGCGGCTTCCTTGCGGATCGCGGCGTTGTCCATCAGAAGTCCCGATCCGGTCTCGGGCCCGTGGTGATAGCCGAAGACCGTGTTCTCCCACGCGGAGTAGGGCATGATGAGCCCCTCGCGCTGGCGGTCCTCGGGGACGTGTCCGATGCCTGCGGCCCGACGCGCCATGCCGTCGCAGCCACGGCCGGAGAGCGGGATCTCCCTGCCGTTCACCCGCACGGTTCCGGTCGCGTCGGCATAGCCCCCGAGCACGTTCAGAAGTTCGGACTGACCGTTGCCCGCGACACCCGCGAGGCCGACGATCTCGCCGGCACGCACCTCGAGAGAGATGTTGCGCAGCTTCTCGACGCCCTGTCCGTCCAAGTGGCGAAGGTTCTCGATCTCGAGCAGGGCCTCTTTCGGTTTGGCCGGCGCCTTGTCGACCCGCAGGAGCACCTTGCGGCCCACCATGAGCTCGGCAAGCTCTTCGGGGCTCGTCTCGGCGGTCTTCACGGTCGCCGTCATCTCGCCGCGGCGCATGACCGAAACCGTGTCGGTGATCTCCATGATCTCGCGCAGCTTGTGCGTGATGAGGATGATCGTCTTCCCCTCGGCGCGCAGGTTGTCGAGGATGCGGAAGAGGTGGTCGGCCTCGGCGGGCGTCAGAACGCCCGTCGGCTCGTCGAGGATCAGGATATCCGCCTGCCGGTAGAGCGCCTTGAGGATCTCGACCCGCTGCTGGTGGCCGACCGACAGATGCTGGACCTGGGTGTCGGGATCGACGGACAGCTCGTATTCCTCGGCGAGCTGCTTCAGCACGCCCCGCGCCTTCGAGAGCGACGGTTTCAGGAGCCCGCCATCCTCGGCCCCGAGGATCACGTTCTCGAGCACTGTGAAGTTCTGCACCAGCTTGAAGTGCTGGAAGACCATGCCGATGCCTGCGCGGATCGCCGCCTGGCTGTCGGGGATCACGGTCTTCTCGCCCTTCACCCAGATCTCGCCCGCATCGGCCGAGTAGAACCCGTAGAGAATCGACATCAAGGTGGACTTGCCGGCCCCGTTCTCGCCGATGATGCCGTGGATCGTGCCCGGCATCACGCGGATCGAGATGTCCTTGTTCGCCTGGACCGGTCCGAAGGACTTGGAGATGCCCTTGAGTTCGATGGCGGGGGCGGTGTCGGTCATGCGCGGGCCCTGCGTGGCGTATACGGGCAAGGGCCGCGAAATCCGCGGCCCTTGTCAATCATGGCTGATCCGGTGCGATCAGAACGACAGTGCGGGGCAGCTGTCGTCCGAGCGGTAATCGTGCACTTCGATCTCGCCGTCGATGATCTTCTGGCGCGCCTCGTCGACGGCGGCCTGCATCTCTTCGGTGATGAGCTCGCGGTTGTTGTCGTCGAGAGCGTAGCCCACGCCGTTGTCCTCGAGCGCCAGCGTCTCCACGCCGGTCTCGAGATCCGCGCCCGCCTGCATCGCGTCATAGGTCGCCACGTCCACCCGCTTGAGCATGGAGGTCAGGACCTGGCCGGGATGCAGGTAGTTCTGGTTGCTGTCGACGCCGATCGACAGGATGTCCTTGTCGGCGGCGGTCTGCAGGACGCCGATGCCGGTACCTCCCGCAGCCGCGAAGACGACGTCGGATCCCTGGCTGATCTGCGCATTGGTGAGCTCGGAGCCCTTCACCGGGTCGTTCCACGCCGCGGGCGTGGTGCCGGTCATGTTCGCGATCACCTCGATGTCGTCGCTCACGGCCTTGGCGCCCTGAGCGTAGCCGCAGGCGAAGGCGCGGATCAGCGGGATGTCCATGCCGCCGACAAAGGACACGGTGTTCGTCTCGGAGGCCATCGCCGCGAGCATGCCGACGAGATAGGAGCCCTGTTCCTCGGCGAAGAGGATCGACTTCACGTTCGGATGCTCCTCGGGATCGACGTAGCCGTCGATCGTCACGAACTTCGTGTCGGGGTAGTCGCCGGCCACGTTGTCGATCGGGGTCGACATCGAGAAGCCGGTGGTGATGATCGGGTTGAAGCCGGCCTCGGCGAACCGGCGCAGGGCCTGCTCGCGCTGCGCTTCGGACTGGAGCTCGATGTCGCGGTAGGAGCCGCCGGTTTCCTCGGCCCAACGCTCGGCGCCGTTGAAGGCCGCCTCGTTGAAGGATTTGTCGAACTTGCCGCCGAGGTCGTAGATCAGCGCCGGGTCTGCGAGCGCGGCACCGGACGTCAGCGCCAGCGCTGCCGTGGCGCCGAGAAGGGATTTCATCATCGTCATCGAGGGCTCCCTGGCCTTGGAAGTGTCGCGGCGCGGGTCATGGCCGGCCGCCAGTCTTGGATCGAGCGATCTGGCGGCAATTTAGGCCGCAGGGGGTCAAGAGGGTCAACCGCTTTTTCCCCCACAGACCCTCCCGGCCCGCTCACGATCCATTGTGACCTTTCGTCATTGTGCGCGACATGAGCAGCGCCGCGGCCGCCGGCCCGTCCCGGCGCGGGTAATAGCCCGCCCGCCGAGCGGTCTCCTCATAGCCGTGCCGGGTGTAGAGAGCGCGTGCGGAAAGGTTGTCCTCGGCCACGTCGAGGACCGTGCGGACCACCCCGCCTGACCAGGTATCGGCGTGGAAGTCGCCCAGAAGGCGGGAGGCGATGCCCTGCCGTTGCGCCGAAGGATCGACGGCCAGGGCGAGGATCTCCGCCTCGTCGGCGATGACCTGCGCGATCAGAAAACCGTTCTCGGCGGTGTAGATGCGCGTGACCTTGCGGCCGGCGAGGTCCTCGATGTCGGACGCTCTCCACGGCGTCTGGTGCTCGTAGGCGCGGGCCATGAGCCCGGCCATCGCCTCAGGCGTCATCGAGGATGACCGGTGGCGCGTCCCGCGCCGGAGCCGCATCCGCCGGCCGGGCATAGAGCGGTGCGGGAGGCGGTCCCGGCACCCGGTCGCGGGCGAGAGTCGCGATGGAGACGGCCAGCGCGCCGCAGGCGGGCGGCCAGGAGGCGTTCGTGGGCACCTCGGTGCGCGGGCTGAGGGTGATGCGCCCTTCGGCGTCCCGCAGATATGCCTGCTCGCGCGGGGCAGGGACCGCTGGGCAGGGCCCGCCGATTGCGTCGTGGGTGGAGATGCCGATCGCCGGGATGCCGAGCGACATCGCAAGCCCGCGCGCCGCGGCGACGGAAATGCGGATGCCGGTGAAGTTTCCCGGGCCGATGCCGACGCCGACCCGCGCGAGGTCGCGCCAAGTGAGACCCGCTTCGGCCAGGATGTCCTCGATGAGCGGGATCAGTCGTTCGGCCTGTCCCCGCGCCATTCCCTCTCCGCGGACCGAAAGAACCAGGTCGCCACACAGCAAAGCGGCCGCGCAATGCGCGGCCGATGTGTCGAAGCCGAGGACGATGGGGTCAGACGCCAACCGGCCGGACCTCCGTCACTTCCGGAATGTAATGCCGCAGCAGGTTCTCGATGCCCATCTTCAGAGTGAGCGTCGAAGACGGGCAGCCGGCGCAGGCGCCCTGCATGTGGAGGTAGACGACACCCCGCTCGAAGCCGTGGAAGGTGATGTCGCCGCCGTCCTGAGCAACCGCCGGACGCACGCGGGTGTCGAGCAGTTCCTTGATCTGGCCGACGATCTCGCCGTCCTCGCCGGTATGCTCGGCATGGCCGTCACCGGCGGCCTCCATCGCGCCGTCCGCCATGACCGGCTGGCCGGACTGGAAGTGCTCCATGATCGCGCCGAGGATCGCGGGCTTCACGTGGTCCCAGTCGGTTTCTTCCGCCTTGGTCACGGTGACGAAATCGTTGCCGAGGAAGACGCCGCGCACGCCGTTCACCGAGAAGAGGCGCTGAGCGAGCGGCGAGGATCCCGCGCCCTCGGCCGAGGGGAAGTCCGCGGTGCCCGCTTCGAGCACCGTCTGGCCCGGCAGGAACTTGAGCGTCGCCGGGTTGGGGGTCGATTCGGTCTGGATGAACATGGGCAGGCCCCTTTCGTGGTTGACCGGAATATGCGCATGCCGCCGCACAGGGTCAAGGTTTGGAACAATTCTAAACTTTGACCGCGGCCCAGAGTGGGCCTTCGGCGCGATCCGCTTTTCGCCCGATGGTTGGCTCAGGTGATCGCTTCGAGGCGTTCCTTCGAGAGGTCGCCGGGCACCACGGTGATGGGGATCGGAAGGTTGCCGGCGATGCGCGTGAGCTGCGTCACCAGCGGGCCGGGGCCCTGCTTGTCGGTACCGGCCCCGAGAACCAGAACGCCGATATCGGGATCCTCGTCCACCTGCGCGATGATCTGGGTCACCGGATCGCCTTCGCGGATCACCAGCTCGGGGTCGACCTTCTGCCGGTCCCGCATCCACTTGGCGAAGACCTCGAAATGCGCGGTGATGCGCTCGCGGCTCTCCTCTCGCATGATCTCGCCGACGCCGACCCAATGGTTGAACTCGTCGGGCGGGATGACGGACAGGACGGCCACGCCGCCGCCGGTCTTGGACGCCCGCATCGCGGCAAACCGCATCGCGTTGAGGCATTCGCGGCTGTCGTCGAGGACGACAAGGAACTTGCGCATGATGGTTCTCCTCGGGGCGGGATCATGGCGCAGGGGGCGGATCCAGGCAACCGCCGACGAGCGCAGCGAAGTTTGCCCGCTCTAGACCGTCTGCGAGGCCGCCCAGTCCCAGTAGATCTCACGCGCACGCCGGGTGATGGGGCCGAACTGGTAATAGGTGTCTTCGAACTGGCCGACCGGCGTCACCTTGTTGAGGTTGCCGGTGAGGAAGATCTCGTCGGCTTCCTGGAAGTCGCGGAAGGTCAGGACCGTCTCGACCACCTCGAAGCCGTCGGCGCGCAGGTTCTCGATGTGACGCGCCCGCGTGATCCCGGCAAGGAAGGTTCCGTTCGGGATAGGGGTGAAGACGACGCCGTCGCGGACCATGAAGACGTTCGACGTCGCGGTTTCGGCCACGTTGCCCATGGCGTCGGCGACGAGCGCGTTCTCGAAGCCGCGCAGCCCCACGTCGCGCAGCATCCGCGCGTTGTTGGCGTAAAGCGCTCCGGCCTTGGCGTTCACCACGTTGTCCTCGAGCACCGGACGGCGGAAGCGCGTGCGGCCGAGCGAGACAAGGTGCTCGTCGGGCAGCATCGGGAACTCCTCGAGGCAGAGCGCGAAGCCGGTATGGCTCTCGCCGATCTTGGGCATGATCGCGGAAGGCTCGCTGTCCGTGGACCAGTACATCGGCCGGACGTAGACAGGCGCGGATTTCGGGAACATCCGCAGGCCCTCGCAGGCGATCTGGAAGATCTCCTCGCCGCTCATGGTGGGGGCGATCATCAACGCCTCTGCCGAGCGGTTGGTGCGGGCGCAGTGGCGGTCAAGATCCGGGGCCACGCCGTCGATGAACCGCGCGCCGTCGAAGACCGTCGAGCCGAGCCACGCCCCGTGATCCGCCGCGCGCATGACGGGCACATCCCCCTCGTGCCATTCGCCTTCGAAATACGTGCGGATGTTGCGCCCGGTCGCCATGGTCTGCCCTCGTCTCTGGTGCGGGCGCGACGCTAGTCCCGGGCGCCGCAAAGGTCCACCCGGGTCAGGCGGCCTAGGCCAGAAGCGCCTCGAGGTCGAGCGGGGCGTTGATGATCGCGAGATTTCCTGCCCCGTCGCGAGGCCACTCCGCCTCGGCACGGTCGCGGTAGATCTCGATCCCGTTGCCGTCGGGATCCGAAAAATAGACCGCCTCGGACACGCCGTGATCCGCCGCGCCCTCGATCTCGACCCCGGCCGCGATCGCCTGTTTCAGCGCCGCGCCCAGCGAGGCTCGGTCCGGGAAAAGGAACGCAGTGTGGAACAGCCCCGGGTGACCTGTCGGAGCCGGCGGTGCACCCTCGCTGCCCCAGGTGTTGAGCCCGATGTGATGGTGATAGCCGCCCGCAGAGAGGAACGCGGCCTTGGAGCCGTAACGCTGCATGAGCGTCAGGCCGAGGACGTCGCGGTAGAACGCGATCGAGCGTTCCAGATCCGAGACGCGCAGGTGGACGTGCCCGATCCTCATGTCGGGTGGGGCTTTGGTGGTCATGATGTCGATCCCGTGTGGACGTGTTCCTCAAGAATAGGTCTGCGCCCCGTCTCGCGAAATTGTCGAAAGAGGACCGGCGTTGTGCGCAGGCGCACCGAACGTCAGACGTAGGGGGCGACCAGAGGTCGAAGCGCGACGCGGGCCCCGAGCCGTGCCGAAAGAAGGTAAATTCCCGCCACCTTGCGCTGGAGGAACAGCGCGTCCGTCGGCGGCACCGGCACGATCTCGCGGTCGCGTCCGAGCGCGATCCCGGCCTCGGTGAGGCGCCTCGGCAGGTCCGAGGCCCCAAAGTCGAAGGGGGACGTCTGACGGAGCGGGGCAAAGCACATCTCCATCATTTCGAGCAGCACCGAGAGGCGCGCAGGCGGGAGGTCCGAGTTCAGGTAGCCGATCCGTGTCGCGGCCTCCTGCATGGCGCACCGATCCTCGGCAAGGCCTGCGCGCAGCAGGGCTCGGAAATCCTCGACCAGAGGCTCCGGATAGCTTCGGGTCGCGCCGAAATCGAGCAGGACGATCCGGCCTTCGGTCTCGTCGTAGCGGTAATTGGCAAAGTTAGGATCGGTCTGGATCAGGCGGAACTCGAAGAGCTCGCGCAGCAGGAGCGCGATGAGCCGTTCGGCGATCCCGTCGCGCAACTTCTGCGGTGCGGAGGTCATCCGCTCGACCGGGATGCCGGGCATGAACTCCATCGCGAGGACGTCGCGGGTGCAGAGCTCCGGATGAGGGCGGGGCACGGCGAAATGGGCGTCGCCCTCGAGAAGGTCCGCAAAGCGCGTCATCGACTCCGCTTCGGCGGCATAATCCGCTTCCTCGTGAAGCTGGCTCCGCGCGTCCTCGAGAAGCGGCGCGAGGTCGAGGCCGCGGGGCACCAAGCCCGACCACCGGATGACGGCACCGAGATTGGCGATGTCGCTGTCGATGCTCTCGCGCACGCCCGGATATTGCACCTTGATCGCCAGCTCCGCCCCGTCCTTCGTCACCGCGCGATGAACCTGCCCGATCGAGGCGGCGGCGATGGGCGTGACGTCGAATTTCCGGAACCGTTTAAGGAAATCCCGCCCCAGATTGTCCGCGAGCACTTTCTTCAGCTGCGGGCCGGGCATCGCATGCGCCTCGGAGCGGAGGCTCGCGAGGATCTCCGAAAGCTCTGGGGCAAGGTACTCGCCCGCTTCCATGGAGATGAGCTGGCCGAGCTTCATAGCGGCGCCGCGCATCCGCGCGAGTTCGACCGTCACGCGGGCGGCGTTGGCCGGTGTCAGCATCAGCCGCTCGAAATCGGGACGCCGTCCGCGTGCGAGTTCCCCGGCTCCGACCCAGGCGGCGCGGCCCACGAGGCCCCCGGTCAGCCCGCCGATGCGCACGAGACGGCCGAGGCGTCGCGAGGGCACCGGCAGAGGGCGGGAGAGATAACGGTCGCGGTCGGACATTCGGGCGCTCCGGGAGCGGGCGGGACGCAGGGTAGCTAGGCCGTGCGCCCGTGCTGGCCATCCGGCCGGCCGCCTTGTAGTCAGGCGCGACAAAGAGCCCCGGAGGTGCCGCGTGCCCAGCCATCACAATGCCAGCCCGGTGAACCCGATCCCTCCCGCGATCCCTGCGCTCTTCGGCGTGATGGCGGTCGCGGAGCTGACCTTCTCGCTCGGCGCTCGCGGACTTGCCGGCGGACCGGAAGCGATCGGCTGGCGGGTTGCCGCGATCGAGCGCTTCGCGTTCTCGGGCGAGATCCTCGGCTGGATGGCGCAGACAAGGAGCTTTCCCCCAGAGCACGTGATGCGGCTCGTGACCTATCCCTTCGTCAACGGCGCCTTCACCTCGACGCTTTTTGCCTGCGTGATGCTGCTCGCCCTCGGCAAGATGGTGGCGGAGGCGCTTGGACAGGGCCGTACGCTTGGCATCTTCTTCGGCTCGGCGGCGGGCGGCGCGCTGATCTATGCGGCTCTGGGCATCGGCACGCCGCTCTACGGAGGCTTTCCCCCGGTCTACGGGCTCATCGGAGCGTTCACCTATCTCGCCTGGATCCGTGCCAAGCGGCTCGGCGAGGCGCAGCTGCGCGCATTCTCGCTGATCGGCGTCCTGCTCGGGCTGCAGCTCGTCTTCGGCCTGCTCTTCGGCGGGGGCCCGTGGTGGGTGGCCGAGGTCGGCGGATTCGTCTGCGGGTTCGGACTGACGATGCTCATGGTGCCGGGCGGAACGCGGCGGTTGATCGCACGTATCCGGCGCTGAGGCTTCAGAACATCTCGTCGGGCAGTATGGGAAGGTGCCGCGAGAAGCGGCGCGCCCGGCCGAGCGGGTAGGGCATCGCAAAACCGATCCGCTTCTCCGGCGCGAGATCGGCATTGGCCTGAGCGGCATGCGTCCACGTCTCGGCCCGGGCGGAATCCTCTTCGCCGAGCCGCGAGCCGATCCATTTCGATGCGAGCCGCAGGCGCAGGTCGCGCGCGCGTTTCTCGTCGCGGAAGAGGATCGACGCTTCGGTGTCCCAGCGCATCGAGCGGCCGTTGAGATTGGCCGATCCGACGATCCCGAAGACGTCGTCGATCAGCGTCACCTTGGCGTGCACGTAGATCGGCCCTGCTCCGCCGAGCGCACGCGAGAAGCCTTCGGTCGCCGCCTGCTTCTGGCCGGGCGAGATCAGGGCAGCGCGGCTGCCGAACGCCTTGCGGATGTCGGTCAGGGCCAGCGTCTGCAGCGCGTGGGCATGGCGGGCATCCCAGCTCTTCGCGCCCCCGAAGAGGATGCGCTCGGGCTCGGGCGGGAGGAGGAGGATGAATTGCAGATCCGGCTCCCTCCGCGCGGCGGCGCATAGCGCGTCCGAGATCGGACGGTGGCGCAGGAACTGGCTCTCCATGTAGATGAGCTTCTTCGCCTGCCCGATGGCGGCGATGGTTTCCTCTTCATGCTCAACCTTGTCGGGCTTCGGGCCGAAGCTGAACGGGCCGTTGCTCGGCTTGGACATGGTGCGGATGAAGCGCAGATCGTGCGTTCCCTCCACCCGCGCCGGCTCTTTCATCGGCTCCGCCGGGTCGGCCATCGACGTCGCCTCGTCGCGCAACGCCGCCGCCCAGGTTTCCACGAAATGCGCGCGCGCCGCCTGGGCGATCTCGCCCTCAGCATAGAGGCTCACGTCATGCCAGGTCTCTTCCGACGGCTGCTCGTGATCGTTGTCGTCCCAGCGCCGCTCGTTGACGTCGAGCCCGCCGGTGATCGTGCGCGCGCCGTCGACCACCGCCACCTTCTGGTGGAGGGAAACGGGACGGAGATAGGGACGCTCCTTGAGCACCTTGCGCTGGATCGGGGTCAGCTTGTCCTTGGTCTTTTCCTTCAGCTTCTTGAGCTTTTCCACGACCTTGAGAAACAGCGCCCGGCGCCAGATCCATCCGACCTCCTGCCCGTGCGGTGCGAGCAGGATCTGAACGTCCCCGGACACATGCTCGGCAAAGCAGCTTGCCGAAAGATAGGACAGCTCGTGCAGGTCGTCGGCGAAGAGCGGATCGAAATCGGTGATGATCATCCTCAGGCTGACGCCGCGGTTCGTCACCGAGTCGAGCAGGTCGAGCCACGTGTCGAGGCCCTGCTCACGCAGTTCGGGCGCGCGCAGCTTGGTGTCGGGCTCGAACACCCGGTACGAGAGGAGGACCTCGCGCTTGGCGCCCGCTACCATCCGCTCGAGAGCCGGATAGATTTCGGCGGCGGTGATGTAGGCAGTGAGCTTGGCAGCGTCAGCCGCGCTTGCGCCGGAAGGCGTCTCGGAATTCCGAGAGCCGGAAGGCTCCGATAGCGTGTCCGACGGCTGCATATATCACGACCCCGATGGTAATCAGCACGATTAGGGCGACGTAACGCACGCCGCCCCTCTCCAGTAAAGGGTCGAGTGCGATCATCGTTCCCCAGAGTGCCACGCCCATCACGGTCGAGGCGGCCGCCACGCGCCAGACGCGGGTCCGGAATCGGGTGTCGAAGCGGGCGACGGGGCCGAGGCGACGGCCCCCGATGGCCAGGAGGATCACCAGCACCCAGCCGGCCGCCGTCGTCGCGATGGCGGGGGCGATCCAGCCGAGCACCGGTGCAAGACCGACGGCAAGGGCGGCGTTCACGATCATCGATACGACCGCGTAGCGGAACGGCGTTTTCGTGTCCTCGCGCGCAAAGAACAGCGGCTGGAGGACCTTCTGCAGCACGAAGGCGGGTAGGCCGAGCCCGTAGATCGCGACGGCGAGCGCGATCGCCTGCGCGTCCGACGCTGAAGTCGCACCACGTTCGAAGAGGACGCTGACGACCGGGAGCGGCACAACGATGAGCGCGACGGCCGCGGGCAGGGTCAGAGCGAGGGATATCTCGCCCGCACGCGAGAAGGCCGCCTTGCCCCCTTCGTGATCTTCCGCCTTCAGGCGTCGCGAGAGGTCGGGAAGCAGGACGATGCCCACGGCGATGCCGACGACGCCGAGCGGCAGCTGGTAGAGCCGGTCGGCGGCATAGAGCCAGCCCACCGCCTTGTCGAAATTGGAGGCGACCTGCTGGCCGACGAGGAGGTTGATCTGCATGACCCCACCCGCGAGCGCGGCGGGCACCGCAACGCGCGTGAGATGCTTCATCTCGGGCGACCAGCGGGGGCGGCGTGGCCGGAGCGAGATGTCCGCCCGCTCGGCCGCGATCCAGACGAGCGCCAGCTGCGCGACGCCCGCGAGCGGTATAGTCCAGACAAGAACCGTGACGACCTGGCCGCCGAGATATTCCGCGGCGATCATGGCGCCTATCACCATGACGTTCAGAAGGACGGGGGCTGCCGCCGCAGCGGCGAACCGGCCCGACGCGTTCAGCGCGCCCGAGAGCAGCGCCGCGATCGAGATGAAGAAGATATAGGGAAAGACGATGCGTCCATAAGCGACCGTCATGTCGAACCGCTCGTCCCCGGCAAAGCCCTCGGCCGTCGCCCAGACCAGCGCGGGCATGAAGACGAGCGCGAGGCCGGTGAGGATCAGGAGCACGAAGGCGAGGCCGGAGAGCGCCTCGGAGCCGAAGCCGAGCGGGTCGTCATCCGCTTCGAGGCGCTTCGAGAACATCGGCACGAAGGCGGCGTTGAACGCACCCTCGGCGAAGAACCGGCGGAACATGTTGGGCAGGCGGAATGCCGCGACGAAGGCATCCATCACCGGGCCCGGACCGATCAGGGCGAGGATGACGATCTCTCGAACGAGCCCGAGCACGCGCGAGAGGAGTGTCCAGACGCCCACGGTGAGAACGCCGGTCAGAAGTCGGATGGGTCGCATGCTCGATGGCCTCTGCCCGCAGATCGGGCGTTGTTTTCCCGTCGCTTATCCCAATATGCGGGGGCGGGGAAAGAGCGCGCTTGCGCAGGCCGTGCCATTGCCCGCCCGCTCGGCCGGGACGCGCCGATCCGGTCCGCCCGGCCCCCCAATCAGCTGTAGGCGCGCTCCACCCCTGCGGCGATGGCGTCGCGCATCTTCTTCTCGAGCGCCTTCTGCTTCTGCGACGAGTGCAGCTTCAGCCCGAACATGTCCTTCACATAGAAGCTGTCGACGACCTGCTCGCCGAAGGTCGCGATGACGGCGCTCGCGATGTAGATGTTCTGCGCCGCGAGCGTGCGGGTGAGATCGTAGAGAAGTCCGGGACGATCGCGGGTATCGACCTCGATGATGGTGTAGATTTCGGAGCCGTCATTGTCGAAGGTGATCGAGGTCGGCACCTTGAAGGCGCGTTCGCGCTTCTTGATCTTGTCCTTCGACTTCATCGCCTCGCGGGCCACGACCTCGCCCCGCAGGGTCTTGCGGATCATGTCGCGCAGGCGCGGCAGGCGCTCGGCCTCGTAGGGGCTGCCGTCGCCGTCCTGGATCCAGAACGCCGCGGTCGCGAAGCCGTCCTTGGTCGTGTAAGTCCGCGCGTCGACGACGTCGGCGCCGACGAGCGCCAGCGCCCCGGCGAGGCGCGAGAAGATGCCGGGATGGTCGACGAGCGCAAAGCAGACGCGCGTCGCGTCGCGGTCCTCGTCGGGGTGGATGTCGATGCGGATCTCGTCGGTCTCGATCCCGTTCAGAAGGCGGGCGAAGACTTCGTGCGCGGTGACGTGCAGGCCCTGCCAGTAGGGGTCGTAATGGCGCTCGATCTCGGTCTCGAGGTCGGCCTCGTCCCAGCCCGAAAGCCGCTCGCGCAGGAGCTTGACCGCCTCGGTGCCGCGGTTCTCGCGGTTGAGGTCCTCCATCCCGTTCTCGAGCCCGCGCCGCGTCTGGCGGTAGAGCGCGCGGAGCAGGGCGGCCTTCCAGTTGTTCCAAGTGGTGGGACCGACGCCGCGGATGTCGCAGACCGTGAGCAGGAGCAGCAGGTCCAGCCGTTCGCGGGTCTGGACGGCCTTGGCGAAATCGCGAACCGTCCGGGGATCGGCAATGTCGCGCTTCTGGGCCATGTCAGACATCAGCAGGTGATGGCGCACCAGCCACTCGACCTTGGCGCATTCGTCGGGATCGAGCCCAAGCCGCGGCGCCACCTTGCGCGCGATCTTGGCGCCGACGATGGAATGGTCCTCGTCCCGCCCCTTGCCGATGTCGTGCAACAAAAGGGCGACGTAGAGCACGCGGCGGTTCACCTCGCCCTCGAGGATCGAGGTCGCGACGGGAAGCTCCTCGACCAGCTTGTGCTCCTCGATCTCGGAGAGGTGCCAGATGCACTGGATGGTGTGCTCGTCCACCGTGTAGCTGTGATACATGTTGAACTGCATCATCGCCACAATGGGCTCGAATTCGGGGATGAAGGCGGCGAGCACGCCGACCTCGTTCATCCGCCGGAGTGCCCGGTCGGGGTTGCCGTGCTCGAGCAGCATGTCGAGGAAGATCGCGCTCGCTTCGGGCGACTGGCGCATCTCCTCGTCGATCAGCCGCAGATTCGCCTTGATGAGGCGGAGCGCGTCCGCGTGGATCAGAAGACCCGTGCGCAGAGCCTCCTGGTAGATCCGCAGGATGTTGAGCTTGTCCGAGAGGAACGCCTTCTCGTCCGCGAAGGTCAGCCGCCCGGCCGCGACCGTCCAGCCCGGGCCGGTTCGCGGCGTGCGCTTGAAGACGCGCATGAGCAAAGGCGGCTCCTTGCGCTGCTCGGCCTCGAGCGAGGTCAGCAGGATCCGTGTGAGATCGCCCACCGCGGTCGCGTGGCGGAAATAGGACTGCATGAAGACCTCGACGCCGCGGCGGCCCGCGCGATCCTCGAACCCCATCGCCGCCGCGACCTCGACCTGCAGATCGAAGGTGAGCTGCTCCATCGCACGGCCCGCGATGAGGTGCAGATGGCAGCGCACCGCCCAGAGGAAGGCCTCGGCCTTCACGAAGGTCTCGTGCTCGTCGGGTCGGAAGACGCCGTGTCGCACGAGTTCGGCGGTGTCGTCGGTGCGGTAGACGTATTTCGTGATCCAGAAGAGCGATTGCAGGTCGCGAAGCCCGCCCTTGCCTTCCTTCACGTTGGGCTCGACGAGGTAGCGCTGGCCGCCCTGCTTCTCGTGCCGGACATCGCGTTCGGCGAGCTTTGCCTCGACGAACTCGCGCTCCGTGCCTTGGAAGAGGTCGGACCAGAGCCGTTGCTCGAGCTCGTCGGCCAGCGGCTCGTGGCCGACAAGGTAGCGATGTTCGAGCATCGCGGTGCGGATGGTGAAATCCTCCGCCCCGAGCCGCAGGCAATCCTTCACCGTGCGCGAGGCGTGGCCGACCTTCAGCTTGAGGTCCCACAGGATGTAGAGCATCGATTCGATGACGCTCTCGGCCCAGGGCGTGATCTTGTAGGGCGTGAGGAACAGCAGATCGACATCGGAATGCGGAGCCATCGCGCCGCGGCCGTAGCCCCCGACGGCGAGCACCGCGATGCGCTCTCCCTGGGTCGGGTTCGGCCTGCGGTGCAGTGTTTGTGTCGCGACCTCCCAGGCGAGCGTCACGAGGCCGTCGGTCACCCAGGTGTAGCTGCGGATCGCCTCGCCCGAGGCGCGGGGCTTCTCCCGGAATGCCGTGGCAATTGCGTCTCGGCCGCGGTCGCGGGCCGCTCCGAGGATCTGCACGGTGGCGCGGCGTATGTCGGGCTCGCCGGACAGGTCTTCCAGCGCTGCGGCCAGCTCGGCGCGGACGGCGTCGAGGTCGAACACCGAAGCGGCCGGCGCGATCAGGTCGGGATCGCGTCCGGCCGCCGGTCTTGGGGTCAGGATGTCCTGCGTTTCGGTGGCCGGTTTAGAAACCGGCGCCGCGGAAGCCGCTCGGGGCTGGGTCAAGGATCACCACCTGCTGATTGCGCACCGTGGCGACGGCGAGGCCGCGCTCGTTGGTGCCGTCGGATCTCAGGCGGAATACACCGGTGGCACCCTGGAAACCAGAGTTCTGGGTGAGGGCGCGGGCGGAAAGTGCATCGGATCGTCCCTGTTCGGCCAGCGCGCCGATGGCCGCGATGCCGTCGAAGGCGAGCCCGGCGAGCGGGTGCGGGGCGGCGCCGTAAGCACTCCGGTAACGGCTTTCGAAGGATTGCGAGGCACCTTGCGAGGGCAGTGCGAACCACGCTCCTTCGATGCCGGGGAGGCTGAAGCCGTCCGGACGGGTGTCCCAGCGCGTAAGGCCCATGTACTGGACCGCACCGGGCGCGAGGCCCTGGTCCGGGCCGAGCTGCAGCACCACCGACAGTCCTCCCTCCCAAGTATCGGTCAGGAAGAGCGCTTCGGCCTGGTCATTGTCGACCAGCGGCTTCACGCGCCCGAGCGCCGCCGAGAGGCTGTCAGCGTTCAGCTGGTAGCCCTCCGCAGCGACCACGCGGGCGCCGTTTCGGCTCGCGGCGGACTGGATCGCGTTGCGGCCGACCTGGCCGGGGACGTTGTCGGTGTAGAGCACCGCGAGGTCGTCGACCCCGTTGCGAGCGCCGTAGGAGACGAGGCGGTCGGCGGTGTTCTCGAAGGTTGAGCCGAGCAGGAAGAGGTTGCCGCCCGCGATCTGCGTGTTGTTGGAGAACGTCAGAACGTTCACGCCCTCGTCCGCCACCGCCACGGCCGCGGCATTCGCCGCCTCGCCGTAGAGCGGCCCGAGGATCACGCCCGCACCCTCGTCGACGGCCCGCTGCGCCACTGCCGCCGCGGTCTGGGTGTTGCCCGCGGTGTCGTAGACCCGAAGGTCGATCTGAGCCCCGTCGAGGTCTGCGATGGCAAGGCGCGCGGCGTTCTCGAGGCTGCGCGCGATGTTGGCGGCGTTCGCGTCCGATTGCGGCACCAGGAGCGCGACCGGGACCGGCTCGCTGGTGTCGATGCCGGGGCCGGAGCTGATGTTGGGCAGCGGGACGGCGTCGCAGGCGGCAAGCGCGGTCAGCGCGAGCGCGCCGGCCGCCCGGGCAATCGCCTTGCGGGCAGGGGCGAGTTGGGCAAACATATGTGGAGGGCTCCCTCGATCTTGGATTGTCGTGCGCGGGCCGCCGAACACCGCGCGATTTTGACGCACAGTGTAGAGCAGGCCGAGGAGTCGTCCAATCATGAATCCCCCCCATGGCGAGGTTGCGCCGGGCCTTACTCTCGTGTCCACCCCCATCGGAAACGCGCGCGACATCACGCTGCGCGCGCTCGATGTTTTGGCTGCGGCCGACGTGCTCGTCGCCGAGGATACGCGGTCTCTGAAACGGCTGATGGAAATCCACGGTATCGGCCTCGGGAGCCGACCGTGCCTCTCCTATCACGAGCACAACGGCGCCAAGATGCGGCCCCGGATCATGGCCGAGCTCGAGGCCGGCCGGTCAGTCGTCTACTGCTCTGAGGCCGGAACGCCGCTCATCTCGGATCCGGGCTTCGACCTCGTCCGTGCCGCCCGCGAAGCGGGCCATGCCGTTACGGCAGCGCCCGGCGCGTCCGCTGCGGTGACCGGGCTGACGCTGTCGGGGCTGCCGAGCGACCGGTTTCTCTTCGCGGGCTTCCTGCCGAACGCCAAGGGCGCGCGTGACAAGGCGCTCGCCGAATTGCGCGAGGTGCCGGCGACGCTGATCTTCTACGAATCGCCCAAACGGCTCGGCGCGACGCTTGCAGCCGCCGCGCGGGTCCTGGGAGACCGGCCGGCGACGATGGCGCGCGAGCTGACCAAACGTTTCGAGGAGGTGCGCACCGGCACGCTCGAGAGCCTCGCGGCGGAGTATGCGGGTGCCCCTCCGAAGGGCGAAGTCGTTCTTCTGGTGGGACGGGGGCGTTCAGCGGACGTTAGCGAAGAGGAAATAGACCAGGCCCTGGACGAGGCGCTTGAGGAGATGTCGGTGCGCGATGCGGCCGATCACGTCTCGGGCGTGTTCGGTGTGGCGCGCCGTCCCGTCTATCAGAAGGCGATGCAGAGGAGGCGCGATGCAGAGTGACGCCGCTTGCAGAGGGACGCGGAGGGCGCGGAGTTTCGAGGCCGGGCGTTCGGCGGAATTCACCGTCGCGCAGGATTATGCGCGCCGGGGCCATGCGGTCGTCGACACGCGGTGGCGCGGCGAGGCTGGCGAAATCGACCTGATCGTTCGCGACGGCGAGGGGTTCATCTTCGTCGAAGTGAAGAAGAGCCGGTCCTTCGAGAATGCGGCGGTTCGGCTCGGGCGCCGTCAGATGGATCGGATCTGCCGCACGGCGGGCGAATTCTGCGAGGGTGAACCGCTTGGCGCCCTGACCGCGATGCGTTTCGACGTCGCGCTGGTCGACGGGCAGGGGCTTGTGAAGGTGATCGAGAACGCCTTCGGCGAAAGCTGAGACGCATTGCCTCCCCGCGCGCGCTGCCCCATCTAGGGATCGACCAGAGCCGCGAGGAATTCCATGAAGATCGCCTTTCAGATGGACCCGATCGGGCCCGTCAACATCGACGCCGACAGCACCTTCCGGATCGCGGAGGAGGCGCAGGCCCGCGGTCACGAGCTGTTCTACTACACGCCCGATCACCTCGCCTACGAGGAAGGGCGCATCACTGCACGCGGGCAATCACTGAAGGTACAGCGCGAGCGCGGCAATCACGCCACGCTCGGCGAGATGACTCATGTGGATCTCGCCGATTTCGACGTGGTCTGGCTGCGGCAGGACCCGCCATTCGACATGCACTATATCACCACGACCCATCTGCTCGAAAGGCTCGGGCCGGGCACGCTTGTGGTGAACGATCCCTTCTGGGTCAGGAACTCTCCCGAGAAGCTGCTCGTCCTCAACTTCCCCGATCTCACGCCGCCGACCACGATCGCGCGCGATCTCGAGACCCTGAAGGCGTTCCGGGAGAGGCACGGCGACGTGATCCTCAAGCCCCTCTACGGCAATGGCGGCGCGGGCATCTTCAAGCTGGGCGCCGACGACAGGAACCTGACGTCCCTGCACGAGATGTTCACCGGCTTCTCGCGCGAGCCGCTCATCGTGCAGAAATTCCTGCCCGACGTGACCAAGGGCGATAAGCGCATCATCCTCGTCGACGGAGAGGCGGTCGGTGCGATCAACCGCGTGCCCGCGAAGGGTGAGGTACGCTCCAACATGCATGTGGGCGGCCGCCCCGAGAAGGTCTCGCTCACCGAGCGCGATCACGAGATCTGCGCTGCCATCGGCCCGACGCTGCGGGAAAAGGGCCAGATCTTCGTCGGCATCGACGTGATCGGCAACTGGCTGACGGAAATCAACGTCACCTCCCCGACCGGCATTCAGGAACTGGAACGGTTCGACGGCATTAACATCACACAGCGCATCTGGGAGGCCATCGAGGCAAAACGACGATCATGAGCTGGCAATCGAAGCTTCTGGGATTCCACATGCGCGCGCTGGTCAAGCCGTATCTCGCGCGCATCGAGGATCCCGGGGTGTTCGCTCACGACGCAGGCCAGATGAACCTCTTCCTCAGGCCGCCTCCCTTCATGCGCCGGTTCTCGCGGCCTGACGGGCTGACCTGGATTTCCGCGGGGCCGGTCGCAGAGGGCAAGGCGGTCCTCTACTTCCACGGCGGCGCCTACGTGGCGGGATCGCCGGAAAACTACGCCGGGCCCCTCGCCAAACTTTCGGATCGCTGCGGCATTGAGGTTTGCGCTCCGCGCTACCGCCTCGCGCCCGAACATCCCTTCCCGGCGGCCTATCACGACGCGAAGCGGGCCTGGCGCAATCTGCGGCGGCTCGGCTATGCGCCCGAGGATATCGTGATCGGCGGCGACAGCGCGGGCGGAGGGCTCGCGCTCGCGCTCCTGTCGAAGCTCTGTCTGCGCGGCACGCCGCCGCGCGCGGCCTTCGCCTTTTCGCCGTGGACCGATCTTGCGCTGACGGGCGACAGCATCCGCGAGAATGCCGAGGCCGACGTCATGCTGCCGGGGGAGCGGCTCGAGGACGTTGTCGAGCTCTTTCTAGGCCGTCATCGCAGGACCGATCCCCGTGCCTCGCCGCTCTATGCCGCGTTCCCGAACTGCCCGCCGGTGCTGCTGCAATACGGCGAAGGAGAGATCCTGCGCGACGATTCCCGCCGAATGGCGGAACGGCTCCGCGCCTACGGAGCAGAGGTGACCGAGGAGGTCCTGCCGGATGTGCCACATGTCTGGCAGATCCTCGACGGCTGGATCCCCGAGGCGCGCGCCAGCCTTCAGAGCGCGGCGAACTTCATTCAATCCTCGCTCGACGCGAAGGCAAGCCGGTAGGACAAGGCCTCCGCGACATGCGGGCCGCTCACACCGTCGCTGCCCTCGAGATCGGCGATCGTTCGCGCCACGCGTATGACCCTGTGATACCCGCGCGCCGATAGCCCCAGCCGGTCCGCGGCCCGGGTCAGCAAGGCCTTCCCGGCGGCATCCGGCATGATCGTCTCGAGCATGCCACCTTGCGCATCGGCATTGGTGTAGGCCCCCGGCGCGTTCGCAAAACGGGCGGCCTGAACCGATCGGGCCTCCGACACCCGCGCCGCCACTTCGACCGAGGACGGCCCCGATGCCGGCAGGTCGAGATCCGTGTAGGCGACGGGGGGGCACCTCGACGCGGAGATCGAACCGGTCCATCAGCGGTCCCGAGATCCGCGCCATGTAATCCTCGCCGCAGATCGGCGCGCGGGAGCAGGCGCGTCCGGGTTCCGCAAGATGGCCGCATTTGCAGGGGTTTGCAGCCGCGATCAGCAGGAATCGGCAAGGATAGCGGATATGCGCGTTGGCGCGGGCGACCATGACCTCTCCGGTCTCGATTGGCTGGCGCAGCGTCTCGAGCACTTGGCGCGGGAATTCCGGGAACTCGTCCATGAAGAGGACGCCGTTATGCGCGAGGCTGATCTCACCCGGCTTGGCCCCCCGTCCACCGCCGATGATCGCCGCCTGGCTCGCCGTGTGGTGCGGCTCGCGGAACGGGCGTTCGCGCGAGATACCTCCCTCGTCGAGAAGGCCGGCGAGCGAATGGATCATCGATGTCTCGAGCGCCTCGAGAGGGGAAAGCAACGGGAGGAGCCCCGGCATACGCGCCGCGAGCATCGACTTTCCCGATCCCGGCGATCCCACCATCATCAAATGATGGCGGCCCGCCGCCGCGATCTCGAGCGCCCGCTTGGCTTTCTCCTGCCCCTTCACGTCCCGAAGATCGCGTATGGAGGCAGGGGGCGCGACTTCGCCGGCCTCACAGGGGGCGAGCACGGCCTGACCGGTGAAATGCTTGATCACGTCAAGCAGCGATCCGGCCCCGATGACCCTGCAGGCATCGACCCACGCAGCCTCGGCTCCGCATGCTTTGGGACATAGCAGCTGGCGGCCCTCCTCGGCGGCGGTCATTGCCGCGGGCAGGGCGCCGATCACCGGGACGAGCTGACCGCCGAGGGAGAGCTCTCCGAGCGCCAGCGTCCCCGCAACCGCGTCGAGGGGAACGACGTCGAGCGCCGCAAGCAGGGCGAGAGCAATCGGCAGATCGAAATGCGAGCCCTCCTTCGGCAGATCGGCTGGCGAGAGGTTCACAGTGATCTTCTTCGAGGGCAGGGCGACCGACATCGAGGCAAGCGCCGCGCGGACGCGGTCTCGCGCCTCGCTCACCGCCTTGTCCGGCAGGCCGACCAGAGAAAAGCCGGGGAGACCGGGCGTGATGGCGCATTGCACTTCGACGAGGCGCGCCTCGACGCCCTCGAACGCAACTGTGTAAGCCTGAGCGACCATGTCTCCCCCGCAACCGCCCGCCAGACTGACAGCAACAAGGTTATCGGGCGGTTAACGCCTTGCTTTTGTAAAAGGCAGCGTCATCTTTTCCTGACAGATGCGCACTAGCGCGCCGGAAGAAGCGGCAGGAACCCGCTCGAAAAGGTGCGCAAGTCACGAGACCGCGATGGTCTTGTGTCGCAGGATCGCGCGGTTCCGCAACTTTCTATGCAACCTTTACTGATCCGGCGGCGTTCCGCTCACGTATACGAGTACGAGAGGCCAACCTGAGCTGACTATCGTACCTGACACGGGGAGCGACCATGGCACTTGAAGCATTCAACGATCAGACCCTGTCACGCCGCGCCATGAAGGCCGAGTTGCTGGACGCCGAAACGGAACTCAGACTTGCCTATGCATGGCGTGACGAGCGGTGCGAAAAGTCGCTTCACCGCCTGATCAACGCTTACATGCGCCTCGCCATCTCGATGGCATCGAAGTTCAAGCGCTACGGCGCGCCCATGAACGATCTCATCCAGGAAGCGGGCCTCGGCCTTATGAAGGCTGCCGACAAGTTCGACCCCGACCGCGGCGTGCGCTTCTCGACCTACGCGGTGTGGTGGATCAAGGCGTCGATCCAGGATTACGTGATGCGCAACTGGTCGATGGTACGCACCGGGTCGACCTCCTCGCAGAAATCGCTGTTCTTCAACATGCGCCGGGTGCAGGCGAGGCTCGAGCGTGAGGCCGCCGCATCGGGCGAGACGCTCGACCGGCACCAGCTGCGCCAGCTCATCTCGACCGAAATCGGCGTGCCACTGCACGATGTCGAGATGATGGAAGGGCGCCTTTCCGGCTCCGACTATTCGCTCAACGCGACGCAATCGGTGGACGACGAGGGCCGCGAATGGATCGACGCGCTCGAGGACGAGGCCGATCAGGCCTCCGAGCTCGTCGAGAATACCCACGACATCGCACGTCTGCGCGAGTGGCTCCTGTCGGCGATGAACGCTCTCAACGACCGCGAGCGCTTCATCGTGCGGGAGCGGAAGCTGCGCGACGAGGCGCGGACGCTCGAAAGCCTCGGCAACGAGCTGGGTCTGTCGAAGGAGCGTGTCCGCCAGCTCGAGGCGGCGGCGTTCCAGAAGATGCGCCGCTCGCTCGAGACGCAATCTCGCGAAGTTCACGCCTTCCTCGCGTGATCCGCGCCATTTTGACACTTGCTGTCCTGGGACCCGTGGCCGCCGCCGCGGGTCCCGTCACGTTCGAGGGGGCGGACATCGTCTTTCTCGGAGAGCAGCACGACAATCCGGCTCACCACGCCCGTCAGGCAGAACTCGTGGCCGAGATCGCTCCGACGGCGCTCGTGTTCGAGATGCTGACGCCCGATCAGGCAGCGGCCGCGCCCGGGGCACGGGGCGACGAGGCAAGCCTCGAAGCCGCTCTCGGCTGGGCGGAGAGCGGATGGCCCGACTTCTCGCTCTACTGGCCGATCTTTGCAGCGGCACCCGAGGCGGCGATCTACGGCGCGGCCGTCCCTCGGGAGGCTGCGCGCTCGGCGATGGACGGACCGATCTCGGACACGTTTGGCCCGGACGCAGCGGATTGGGGGCTGACGGAGACGCTCCCCGACGAGCAACAGGTCGCGCGTGAAGCCCTTCAGGCCGAGGCGCATTGCAACGCGCTCCCTGACGAGATGCTGCCGGTGATGGTCGAGATCCAGCGTCTCCGGGACGCGGTCATCGCACGCGCCGCCCTGGGCGCGCTCCGCGAGACCGGCGGTCCGGTCGCCGTGATAACGGGCAACGGACACGCGCGGCTCGACTGGGGCGCGCCCTCCTATCTCGGGCGCGTCGCGCCCGATGTGACGGTCGCATCCCTCGGGCAGGGCGAGCGCGCGCACGGGGATCCCGAGGGCGAGTTCGACCTCGTCGAGATCGGCCCGGATGTCGACCGCGGCGATCCCTGCGCGGAGTTCCGCGAGGGCTGAGCCGCCTTGCCCCGGACCGGCGCGCGGCCTAGGGTCCGCCGCGTCGAAGAACGGGGGCCGGCGATGTTGGCAGGAAAGCGCATCCTATTGGTGATCGGAGGCGGCATCGCCGCCTTCAAGACGCTCGAGCTGATCCGCCGCCTGCGCGACCGCGGCGCGGCCGTCACCCCCGTCATGACCCGCGCGGCCGAGGAATTCGTGACGCCGCTCTCGGTCGCCGCGCTGGCGGGTGAGGAGGTGCATCGCGATCTCTTCGACCTCACCAAGGAGGCGGAGATGGGGCATATCCAGCTCAGCCGCGTCGCCGATCTCGTCGTGGTCGCCCCGGCCACGGCCGACCTGATGGCCAAGATGGCGCAGGGCCATGCCGACGATCTGGCATCGACGCTGCTGATGGCGACCGACACCCGCGTGATGATCGCCCCCGCCATGAACGTGCGCATGTGGGAACATGCCGCAACCCGACGCAACCGCGAGATCCTGGCAAAGGACGGCGTGCTGAGCGTCGGGCCGAACGACGGCTCGATGGCCTGCGGGGAGTTCGGCCCGGGGCGGATGGCCGAACCGCTCGAGATCCTCTCCGCCATCGACGCGGCGCTTGGCGACGGACCGCTTGCGGGCAAGCGCATCGTCGTGACGTCCGGCCCGACACATGAGCCCATTGATCCCGTCCGCTATATCGCCAACCGATCGTCGGGAGCGCAGGGGGCCGCGATCGGCCGGGCGCTCGTCGGCATGGGCGCGCAGGTGACCTTCGTGACCGGCCCGGCCGCCGTCCCGCCGCCCGACGGCGTGGAGGTGATCCGGGTCGAGACTGCGCGCCAGATGCGCGACGCCACCCTCAGCGCGCTGCCGGCCGATGCCGCGATTTTCGCGGCGGCAGTCGCCGACTGGCGCGTGGCTTCGGAATCCGCGACAAAGATCAAGAAGGGGCCAGACGGCGCCCCGATCCTCGAATTCGCCGAGAACCCCGACATCCTCAGGGAAGTGTCCCACCTCGAAACCGGCCGCCCGCGGCTCGTCATCGGCTTTGCGGCCGAGACCCATGACGTGATCCGCCACGCGACCGAAAAACGGTCCCGCAAGGGCTGCGACTGGATCCTCGCCAACGATGTCTCGCCCGCCACCGGGATCATGGGCGGCTCGGAGAACGCGGTGACGCTGATCACCGAATCCGGTGCCGAGACCTGGGATCGCATGACCAAGGACGCCGTCGCGATGGCGCTCGGCACACGCATCGCCGAGGCTCTCGCATGAGGGGGGTGGAGATCGGGTTCCTCTGGGACGAGGGCGCGGACCGGACGCTCGGACTTCCGACTTACGCGACGCGCGGAGCCGCGGGAGCCGACCTGCGCGCGAACCTGCCCGATGGCGGGCACCTGGAGCTTGAACCCGGCGCGCGGAACCTCGTGCCGACGGGGCTGCGGCTGGTGATCCCCGAGGGTTACGAGGCCCAGATCCGGCCCCGCTCCGGACTGGCGCTCAAGCACGGGATCACGCTGCCGAATTCGCCCGGCACCATCGACAGCGATTACCGCGGCCCGCTCGGCGTCATCGTGATGAATGCCGGGAGCGAGGCCTTCCGCATCACGCACGGCGACCGGATCGCGCAGATTGTCTTCGCGCCGGTGGTGAAGGTCCGTTTTTCCGAGATCGACACACTGGACGAGACCGCGCGCGGCACGGGCGGCTTCGGCTCCACGGGCGCGGCCTGATGCTCTTCGTCCTGATCCTCGCCGCGGCGATCTGGTTCGGGGGAAAACGCCTGAGCCAGCCGGTGCAGGCGCGGCTCTACATGCTCGGCCTCCTCTACGTGCTAATCCTGGTGGTGAACGTGCTCCTGCCGCCCGGACATCCTTTGCGCGAAGCGACCGGCGGCAGCGCGGGGGAATGGCTTGTCCTTGGCGGCCTCGCGCTGCTGGTGCTGGCCTACCGGCAGATCCTCAAGCGCGTGAAGGCGCGCGCCGCCGACAACGAGGCGGAAGTGGCTGCGGAGGAAGCTGAGGCGAAACCGCAAAAGCCGGGGACCTTCGGGACGGCAGAGCTCGACCGCTATGCCCGCCACATCGTCCTGCGTGAGATCGGCGGGCCCGGGCAGAAGGCCCTTCGCGAGGCGCGCGTTCTGGTCCTCGGCGCGGGCGGGCTCGGTGCGCCGGCGCTGCAATATCTCGCGGCCGCCGGGGTCGGGACGATCGGGGTGATCGACGACGATTTGGTCGAGAACGCCAACCTCCAGCGCCAGGTGATCCACCGCGACGCCGATATCGGCATGCCCAAGGTCTTCTCCGCCGAGGCCGCCATGCGCGCCCAGAACCCCCATGTGACGATCCGCCCCTACAACCGACGCTTCGAAGACGGCATCGCCGCGGATCTTGTGGCCGATTACGACCTCGTTCTCGACGGGACGGACAATTTCGATACCCGCTACCTCGTGAACCGCGTCGCGGCCGCAGCCGGCAAGCCGCTGGTATCAGGTGCACTCAGCCAGTGGGAGGGCCAGCTTTCGGTGTTCGACCCGGCAGCGGGAGGCCCCTGTTATCAATGCGTCTTTCCCGCACGTCCGGCGCCGGGCCTCGCTCCCTCCTGCGCGGAGGCGGGGGTGCTCGGCCCGCTGCCCGGGGTCGTCGGGGCCATGATGGCGGTCGAAGCCGTGAAGCTCGTGACGGGCGCCGGGGCGCCGCTCCGGGGCGAGATGCTGATCTACGACGCGCTCTGGGGCGAGACGCGGAAGATCGCCCTCAAGCGACGGGACGATTGCCCGGTCTGCGGCGTTCCACCGGCCTGACCGGGACACGTTCGATGCGGCATCATCGTGCGTCCGAAGGGTGATATCCTGCTCTGGCGGGGAATTGCAGGTTGGACTTGCACCTGCGCTATGGCAGGTGAGGCGCGATCTGCTGGAGGCCCCACATGACCGACGCGCCCGCCCCCGACGATATCGCCCTCTATTTCACCCGGTCGGACGGAACCTATCTTTGCGCGCGATGGGGTCGTCCGATCGCACCGGTGGTGTTCGGGGTCGAGGACGCGACCCTCGCCACCGTCAAGGGCGCGTTCGAGGCGGTGGCCGAGCTGGCGGGTCACGAGATCGCCGAGACCGATCCCGAGCTCGGCTCGAACGTCATGATGTTCTTCTTCCGCGACTGGCAGGAGCTTCTGGGCGTGCCCAACCTCGACCGGCTGATCGAGGGACTCGGGCCGCTGGTCGAGCGCCTCGAGGCGGCGGATGCGAACCAGTACCGGGTTTTCCGTTTCGACGATCAGGGTGCGATCCGCGCCTGTTTCGTCTTCCTGCGCGTGGACGAGGAGCTCTCCAAGGTCTCCGCGGACACGCTGGCTCTGTCGCAGGTGGTGCAGACCATGCTGCTCTGGTCCGATCTGGCATTCACCGAACGTTCGCCGCTTGCGCGGCTGGAGGACGGGCGCACGGTTCTGAAGCCGGAGGTCGCCGCCATCTTGCGTGCCGCCTACGATCCGGTCATGCCCGCGGTGGCGCGCGACACCTCCCATGCCCTCCGCCTTCATGCCCGGCTGACCGCCGGCAGACTGGCCTGAGCCCTCCAAGGAGACCCGACGATGATGCCCCACGAATTCCGCGTTCAGGTCTATTACGAGGACACCGACATGGGCGGCATCGTCTACCATGCCAATTACCTCAAATACATCGAACGGGCGCGCTCGGCGTGGGTGCGCGACCTCGGCATCGACCAGAACGCCATGCGCGAGCAGGGGATCGTCTTCGTGGTGCGGCGGGTCGAGGCGGATTTCCTCGGGCCGGCCAAGCTCGATGACGAGCTCATCGTCAAGACCGAAACGGTGAGCGTCTCCGGCGCGCGGCTCGTGATGTCGCAAGAGGTGACGCGAACCGGGAAACCTCTCTTCCGGGCAGAGGTCACCGCGGTTTGCGCCACTTTGTCCGGCCAGCCGGTACGTCTTCCGGCGGAGATCCGCCAAAAAGTCCATTGAGTCGCCGGGGCTTTTCCGCGTTCGCTTACGACATCGTGTTGGCCGCGCCGTCGCATTTCGTGTAGAGCCGTGCTTAAGGCGGCCCGGCAGAGGCCGATCACGAGACAAAGAGCAGGCACATGGAAACCGAAGCACTCCAGGCGGCGTCGCAGGTCGATTTCTCGATGTGGGCGCTGTTTGCCCGCGCCACGCTGACCGTCAAGCTGGTCATGCTGGCGCTGATCCTCGCGTCCTTCTGGTCGTGGGCGATCATCATCCAGAAGATCATCACCTTCCGCGCCGCGCGCCGCGAGGCGGCCCGGTTCGACCGCGCCTTCTGGTCCGGCGATCCGCTCGACGAACTCTTCGACCAGATCGGCCCGGAGCCGCGCGGGCGCTCGGAGCGGGTCTTTGCCGCGGGAATGTCGGAATGGCGCCGCTCGCACCGGGACGACGGCGCGCTTATCGCCGGGGCGCAGGCGCGGATCGACAGGTCGATGGACGTCGCCGTGCAGAAGGAAGCCGAGGATCTGCAAAGCGGGCTCGGCGTGCTCGCGACCGTCGGGTCCGTGTCGCCCTTCGTCGGCCTCTTCGGCACCGTCTTCGGCATCATGAACGCCTTCATCGAGATCGCCGAGCAGCAGAACACCAACCTCGCCGTGGTGGCGCCGGGCATCGCCGAGGCGCTGCTGGCCACTGGCCTCGGCCTGCTCGCGGCGATTCCCGCGGTCATCTTCTACAACAAACTCTCTACCGACGCGGACAGGCTGGTCGGCGGCTACGAGGCTTTCTCCGACGAGTTCTCGACCATTCTCTCGCGCCAGCTGGACGGCTGACATGGCGGCGAGTGTCATCAAGAAGGGCGGGAGCGGCGGACGGCGAAGGCGCAACAGCCGCGGCCGCGCGCAGCCCATGGCCGAGATCAACGTCACGCCCTTCGTGGACGTGATGCTGGTTCTCCTGATCATCTTCATGGTCGCGGCGCCGCTGTTGACCGTCGGCGTGCCGGTGGAGCTTCCGAAGACCGCCGCGACCGCGCTTCCCTCCGACAACGAGGAGCCGCTGACCGTGACGGTCGAGGCCGACGGCACCGTGACGATCATGACCACCGAAGTGGCGCGGGAAGAGCTTGTGGGGCGTCTGCGGGCCATCGCGGCCGAACGATCTGACGACCGAGTCTATCTGCGCGCCGACGGTGCGGTCTCCTACAGGGACGTGGCCGAGGTCATGGGCGCGCTCAACGCGGGCGGTTTCGCCTCGATCGGGCTCGTGACCGATATCGGGGGACCAGCGCTCGACGACGGCCCGCGGCTCGGCGCGCCCGAGAGCGAAGGCAACTGAGGGGCGGCCCATGCACACGGGCCATTACATCTCGGGCGGGGCGCATGCCGCCCTGATCCTCTGGGTCCTGTTCGGGGGCGTGTTCCGCTCCGAGCCGGATCCGGCGGAGGTGCGCGAGGTCTCGGTAATCTCGGAAGAGGAATTCGCCGCGCTGACCGAGCGCAGCCAGCCTCCCGAAGCGGATCAGGACGTGGACGCACCACCCGAGCCGGAGGCAGGGGAGACCGCACCGCCGCCAGAACCGGAGCCAGAACCGCAGCCCGAGCCGGAGCCGGAGAGCCCGCCCGAACCCGAGGCCGAGGCGCCGGACACGCCGCCTGCGCCCGAGCCACCGGCGCCCGAACCGCAGCCGCAGCCCGACACGCCGGAGGTATCCGACACACCCACGCCGCCACCGGCGCCGCGGGTTGCGCCCGATCCCGTTCCGCAGCCCGAACCCGACGCGGAGGTGGCCGAGGACGTGCAGGACAGCGTCGAGCCCGAGCCCGCGGAGGAAGTCTCTCCCGAGCCACCGCAGGAGGCGACCGCGCCCGAAGCCGCGACCTCCGAGATCGTGACCGAGGCCGAGGAGCCCGCCCGCGCGCCCGACAGCTCGGCCCGTCCCCGGACCCGGCCGAACCGGCCCACTCCGGAGCCGGAACCCGAACCGCGGACCGCCGAAGCTTCCGAACCGGAGCCCACGCCCGAGCCGGAACCGGAGCCGCAGGAGCCAGAGCCCGAGACCGATACCGGTGTGTCGGGCGTCGACGCCGCGCTCGCCGAGGCGCTCGGCGGGGGCGGCACGACCGATCCCGAACCCGACGTGCCGACCGGTCCGCCGATGAGCTCGGGCGAGAGGGATGCGTTCCGCGTCGCGGTGCAGCGCTGCTGGGTCGTCGATGTCGGCAGTCAGGCGGCGAACGTGACCATTACCGTGGGCATGGACATGCAGCAGAACGGTCAGGTGGTCTCGAACTCGATCGAACAGCTGAGCGCCTCGGGCGGCAACGCGCAGGCGGTCGAGACCGCGTTCCAGGCCGCGCGCCGCGCGATCCTGCGCTGCCAGGGGAACGGCTACGACCTGCCGCCCGAGAAATACGGGCAGTGGGACCGGATCGAGATCACCTTCGACCCCTCCGGGATGCGCCTGCGGTGAAAGTTGCTATCGCATACCGCACCCCGCGCAGGGCAGGAGGGGGCCGCGCTTCGGCGCGCAGCCGGTTCCAATCCGGGGCGCGCATCCCTACCGTTCCGCCAACCGGGCCTTGGGTGACAGGCCCGGCCAGAAAGGGTGACATATGAGACAGATCCTCTCCGGCATCGCTGCCGCCTTCCTCCTCGCGCTGACCGCCTGGCCGGCCTCCGCGCAGGACGGCCCGCTGCGCATCGACATCACCGAGGGCGTGATCGAGCCCGTGCCCGTCGCGCTTCCGCAATTCATCGCCGAAACGGCGGGAGCGGAGGAGATGGCGCGGCAGGTCACTCAGGTCATCGCCGAAGATCTCACCGGGACCGGCCTCTTCCGCCGGATCCCGCAGGAGGCCTTCATCTCGTCGGTGTCGAGCTTCTCGAGCCCGGTGCAATATGCCGACTGGAAGGCGATCAACGCCCAGGCGCTGGTCACCGGTGCCATCAGCGTCGAGGGCGGGCGCGTCGTCGCCAAGTTCCGCCTCTACGACGTGTTCGCGGGCACCGAGATGGGCGAGGGCATGCAGTTCGCCGCAACCGACAGCGGCTGGCGCAGGCTCGCCCACAAGGTCGCCGACCAGGTCTATTCCCGCATCACCGGCGAGGCAGGCTATTTCGACAGCCGCGTCGTCTTCGTGTCCGAAAGCGGCCCCAAGGACGAGCGCGCCAAGCGGATCGCGGTCATGGATTACGACGGCGCCAACGTGCAGTACCTCACCGACAGCGGGGCGATCGTCCTCGCGCCGCGCTTTTCGCCGGACGGCAACCGGGTGATCTACACCAGCTACCAGACCGGCAGCCCGCGCATCCACATGCTGAACGTGGGCGACGTGCAGAGCCGCGTGCTGCCCGCGCAGTCGGGGCAGATGAGCTTTTCGCCGCGCTTCACCCCGAACGGGCAGAGCCTGCTCTACTCGGCGACGACGGGCTCGAATACCGACATCTACCGCATGGACATCTCGTCGGGGTCGACCTCGGCGATCACCTCGGGCCCCGCCATCGAGACCGCGCCGTCCTTCTCGCCCGACGGCAGCCGCATCGTCTTCGAGAGCGACCGCTCGGGCACCCAGCAGCTTTACGTGATGCCCGCGAACGGCGGCGAGCCGCAGCGGATCAGCTTCGGTCCGGGGCGCTACGGCACGCCGGTCTGGTCGCCGCGCGGGGACCTCATCGCCTTCACCAAGCAGAATGCGGGGCGTTTCCACATCGGCGTGATGCGCATCGACGGCTCGGAAGAGCGGCTTCTGACGGCGTCCTTCCTCGACGAGAGCCCGACCTGGGCCCCGAACGGGCGTGTGCTGATGTTCGCCCGCGAGACGCAGGGCGCGCAGGGCACCTCGTCGCTCTATTCGGTCGACATTTCGGGGCGGAACCTCAAGCGCGTGCCGACGCCCGACGGTGCCTCCGACCCGAGCTGGGGGCCGCTGCAGTGACGGATCGACGGAGCCTTTCCGGCCCGGACAGGCTCCGTCACGTTCCCGTGCGTCCTGCCATACGGCGCGGGCGACATTCCCAAGCGAATCCGGCTGTGATACGGTCCGGCAAAACCCGAGCAGGACAGTGACAATGACCCATCTGACCAAGGCCCTTCTTCTCTCGACGGCGCTTCTGGCGGCCGCGTGCACCAATCCCGACCGCTTCGGCGGCGCCGGGGCAGGTGGTGCGGGCGCCGGCGGGATGGCCGGAGCGGGCGCGGGCGGCATCGTCCCGGGCAGCGCGAACGATCCGCAATCGCCGGCCTATTTCAACCAGACCATCGGCGACCGCGTTCTCTTTGCGGTCGACCAGTCGACGCTCTCACCCGAAGCGCAGGCGACGCTCGACGGGCAGGCGCAGTGGCTCCAGCGCAATGCCGACTACCTCGCCGTAATCGAGGGGCATGCGGACGAGCAGGGCACCCGCGAGTACAACATCGCGCTCGGCGCACGCCGGGCGAGCGCCGTGATGGAGTACCTCATCGCCAACGGCGTCGCCGCGAACCGCCTGCGCACCGTGAGCTACGGCAAGGAGCGCCCGATCGAGGTCTGTTCCACCGAGGCCTGCTATTCCAAGAACCGCCGGGCGGTGACCGTCATCTCCTTCGGCACCGCCGGCGCCATCAGCTGATCGAGGGCCGCATGAGCCGTATCGCCGCGTTCCTTCTGTCCACCGTCCTGCTCGCATCGCCCGTGGCGGCGCAGGACGGCCAGACGCTTGCCGACATCCGCCAGGACGTCTCGGCGCTTTCCTACGAGTTGCAGAGACTGAAGCGCGAGCTCTCGACGACGGGGACCTCTTCGGTGAACGTCGCCGGCTCCACGCTCGATCGGGTGAACCAGATCGAGCAGGCGCTTCAGGATCTCACCGGTCGGACGGAGGAGATCGAAAACCGCATCGAACGGGTCGTTCAGGACGGCTCCAATCGGATCGGCGACCTCAAGTTCCGGCTTTGCGAGCTCGAAGAGGGCTGCGATATCGGTTCGCTCGATACCGAGGATCCGCTGGGCGGTGCCGCACCGGCCGGAAGCGCGGCGGGCGGTGGCGGTGCCGCGACGCCGACACCCGCACCGCAGACTGATGCGGGCAATACCGGAGGCGCGGATAGTGGGGCTCCGCTGCCGCTCTCCGATCCCGACCTGCAGCTCGCCGCCGCCGAGGAGCAGGATTACCGCCGCGCCCGCGCGGCGCTCGAGGCGGGCGACTACCAATCCGCGGCAGACCAGTTCGAGGCGTTCCGCACGACATACCCCGGCGGGCCGCTCGATGCCGCGGCGCTGCTCGGACGGGGACAAGCGCTCGAAGGGCTCGACAACACACGCGAGGCGGCGCGCGCCTATCTCGACGTCTATTCGGGCTATCCCGACACGCCCGTGGCGCCCGAGGCGCTCTGGCGGCTCGGTGCGGCGCTCGGCGAGCTCGGCTCCACCCGAGAGGCCTGCGTGACGCTTGCGGAAGTGCCGAACCGGTATCCCGGCAGCGATGCCGTCGCCCGGGCACAGGAGGCGAGGTCCGGCCTCTCCTGCCAGTGACCGAAACTCTCGAGACGCGGTTTGCGTCCGAGATGGGCCGTCTCCTCGGCCCGGATTTCCCGAGCGAGATCGGACTCGCCGTATCGGGCGGAGGCGACAGCATGGCGATGCTGGCGCTCGCACATGGCTGGGCGCGCGTCTTCGGCATCCGTCTCTGGGTGGTGACCATCGACCACGGATTGCGTGCGGACAGCGCGTCCGAGGCCGAGATGGTGGCGCGGGAATGCGCTCTTCTTGGTCATTCCCATGCGATCCTGCGCTGGCACTGGTCCGGGCAGGGGAACGTGATGGATGCGGCCCGGCGCGCCCGTCTGAGGCTGATCGACGGCTGGCGCGGACGGCTCGTCCATGTCGCCATGGCGCATACGCGCGACGACCTGGCCGAGACCTTTCTGATGCGCCTCGCCCGCGGAGCCGGGGTGGACGGGCTGGCGGCGATGAAGAGCGCTCGCCGGATCGTGCCAGAGGCCGGGGGCACGGCAGAGCCGCGTCAGGCGGGCTGGCCGCCCGAAGTCCCCGCGCCGGGCTCGGCCTTTACCCTGATCCGGCCCTGCCTCGGGATGGGGCGCGAGGAGCTTCGCCACTACAACCGGACGCTCAAGGTGCCCTGGGTGGACGATCCGACGAACGCCGATCCCGACTACGAGCGCGCGCGCATCCGGGCGGCGCTGCCGGCAGTCGCGGAGGCCGGGATTGATGTCGCGGCGCTGGCCGACGCCGCCAATCGCCTCGGGCGCGCCCGGGAGGCGCTGAAACGCCGCGCATCCGAGGCGGCGGAGCGCATTTCGAGCGCTCCCACATCGCAGGGCGTACCGACCGGTGAGCTGCATTTCGACCGCGACTCCTTCGCCGCGCTCGACCGCGAAACCCAAGCGCGTCTCCTCGTCGGGGCGCTTCGCTGGGTCGCGGGCGGCGACTACAAACCACGCGCCGCGCCGCTCGAGGCTCTGCTCGACCGGCTGCTCTCCGGCGGCGGCGGCACCCTTGCGGGTTGCGAGGCGGGTTGCGACAGATCCGCCCTGTGGGTCGCGCGCGAGCCTGCCGCGGTGAAGGGCCTCAGCGCGGCGGCGGGCGCGCTCTGGGACGGGCGGTGGCGCCTCTCCGGCAGCGCTGCGGAGGGCTTGGAGGTGCGCGCCCTCGGAGAGGAGGGCTGGCAGCAAGTCCCGGAAAAGCCCGCAGATGTCCCGCCGCACCGCCGGGCGAGGGCGCTGCCTGCGCTCTGGGACGGGGACAGGCTGGTGGCCTCGGTGCATCTGGGGGTCGGACCCGGTCACGATGTCGAAATTTTGCCGCGAAGGGGAGCCAACCGCTTTGCGGATTTCCTGCTTTCGGATTGAACGCCCCGCCCTGATCCTTATGTTGGCGTGATACGAGGCTGCCACGGGCGGCCCCAAACCTCATTCAAGGAGGCTCCTCGTGGGCAACGCTCGCAATATCGCCTTCTGGGTCGTGCTGTTTCTGCTCGTCCTGGCGCTATTCAACCTCTTCTCCGGCGGCGGCTCGACGCTGCAAAGCCGCGAGGTCAGCTACACCGAGTTCGTCGAGCGCGTCGAGGACAACGCCGTCCAGTCCGCCACGATCGATGGAGAGCGCGTCCGCTTCCGGTCCTCCGACGGCCAGGATTACATCACGGTCAAGCCCGAGGATGCGCAGGTCACCGACCTGCTTGTCGACAACGGCGTGACCGTCCGCGCCGAGCAGCAGGAGCAGTCGGGCTTCCAGTCCTTCCTGATCTCGCTGCTGCCGTTCCTCCTCCTGATCGGCGTCTGGATCTACTTCATGAACCGGATGCAGGGCGGCGGCCGCGGCGGCGCCATGGGCTTCGGCAAGTCCAAGGCCAAGATGCTGACCGAGAAGCACGGCCGCGTCACCTTTGACGACGTCGCCGGCATCGACGAGGCCAAGGAAGAGCTCGAGGAGATCGTCGAATTCCTGCGCAACCCTCAGAAATTCAGCCGCCTCGGCGGCAAGATCCCGAAGGGCGCGCTGCTCGTGGGCCCTCCGGGCACCGGTAAGACGCTGCTCGCACGTGCCATCGCGGGCGAGGCGGGCGTGCCGTTCTTCACCATCTCGGGCTCCGACTTCGTCGAGATGTTCGTCGGCGTCGGCGCGTCCCGCGTTCGGGACATGTTCGAGCAGGCCAAGAAGAACGCGCCGTGCATTGTCTTCATCGACGAAATCGACGCCGTCGGTCGCAACCGTGGCTCGGGATATGGCGGCGGCAACGACGAGCGCGAGCAGACGCTGAACCAGCTTCTCGTCGAGATGGACGGCTTCGAGGCCAACGAGGGCGTCATCATCGTGGCCGCGACCAACCGCCGCGACGTGCTCGATCCGGCGCTGCTTCGCCCCGGCCGCTTCGACCGCCAGATCACCGTGCCGAACCCCGACATCAAGGGTCGCGAGAAGATCCTCGGCGTGCATGCCCGCAAGACCCCGCTCGGTCCGGATGTCGACCTGCGCATCATCGCGCGCGGCACACCCGGCTTCTCGGGCGCTGATCTCGCCAACCTCGTGAACGAGGCGGCGCTGATGGCGGCGCGTGTGGGCCGGCGTTTCGTCACGATGGTCGATTTCGAGAACGCCAAGGACAAGGTGATGATGGGCTCGGAGCGCCGCTCCATGGTCCTCACCCCCGAGCAGAAGGAGAAGACCGCGTACCACGAAGCAGGGCATGCCGTCGTCGGCCTGTCACTTCCGCAATGCGATCCGGTCTACAAGGCGACGATTATCCCGCGGGGCGGCGCGCTCGGCATGGTGGTCTCGCTTCCCGAGATCGACCGCCTCAACTGGCACAAGTCGGAATGCGAGGAGAAACTCGCGATGACGATGGCCGGCAAGGCGGCCGAGATCATCAAGTACGGCGACGACATGGTGTCGAACGGCCCGGCCGGCGACATCCAGCAGGCGTCCGCCCTCGCACGCGCCATGGTCCTGCGCTGGGGCATGTCGGACAAGATCGGCAACATTGACTATTCCGAGGCGCACGAGGGCTACCAGGGCAACACCGCGGGCCTGTCGGTCTCGGCGCATACCAAGGAGCTGATCGAGGCGGAGGTGCAGCGCTTCATCACCGAAGCTTACGAGCGCGCCTACAACATCCTCAGCGACCGCAAGACCGAATGGGAGCGTCTGGCCCAGGGGCTTCTCGAATACGAGACGCTCACCGGCGAGGAGATCAAGCGCGTGATGAACGGCGATCCGCCGAGTGCCGGCGACGACGGCGCGGGCACGCCTGTGATCGAGGACGACAAGCCGAGCGTCACCGCGATCCCCAAGACCAAGCCGAAGTCCAAGCCCGCGGGCGATGGCGGATTGGAGCCTGAACCGTCCGCATGACCGATCTGCAAGAACCGGACTGGGACCCCGGGACCTATTACAGGTTCCGGGGTCTTCGACTGAGACCCGCCCTCGACCTGCTGCGTACGGTCGGACCTCTGCCCGACGGCGATATCGTCGATCTCGGATGCGGCGACGGCGCCGTGGGGCCTGCGCTCGGGCAGCTCCGGCGCCCTCTGATCGGCGTAGATTCGAGCCCGGCGATGCTGGAGCATGCCCGCCGCACTGGCGTCTATGCCGAGGTGATCGAACAGGATCTCGCGGAGTGGCGCCCCAAGGCTCCCCCCGCGCTCATCTTCGCCAACGCCTCGCTCCACTGGGTCGGCAATCATCCGGAGCTGATCCCCGATCTCGCCCGGTCGCTCGCACCGGGGGGCGTGCTCGCCGTGCAGCTTCCGAACCAGAACAACGCGCCGTCGCACCGCCTCTGGGTGCAGATCGCCGACGAGATGTTCCCCGGAAAGGTCGATCCGAAACGGCGTCCGCGCATCCTGCTTCCGGCCGAATATTTCCGCATGCTCGCCGAATTCGGCCGCGTCACGGTGTGGGAGACCGAGTATTACCAGGAGCTTGCGCCCGACGGCGAGGGTCATCCGGTGCGCCGGTTCACGGAAGGCACCTATGCGCGGCCGATCATGCATCCCTTGGACGAGCGTGAGCGGGCCCAGTTGATCGCCGCCTACGAAGCCTCGATCGGCAAGGCCTATCCGAAGGATGCACAGGGAACCGTCCTTTTCCCCTTCCGCCGTCTCTTTTTCACGGTGCATCTACACTAGTCTCACGCAGCCATGACGCCCGAGCGTCTGGACTCGGGGTGACAGGCGGCGGATATCGTGCCGCCGGCCGCCAAGGAGACGTGAATGCCCGCCCTGATGCCTACCGAGTTCATGGCCACGATCGTGTGGCTCGGCACAGTGCCACCCGATGCATCCGGCATAAGATCGAGCGGAACCGCCCGGATTTTCCTGGGGTGGGACGGGCCTCGGGGCGACCGCCACGCCGGCGTGACGCGCCTGTCCTGCAGCCGCGTGCTGTTGCAGCATCCGCGGGGAACGGAAATCCGGAACGTCCGTCAGCTCGCCATCGTCTCGGCCGAGGAAATGGCCGAGATCGCCGAGCGCATGTCGCTGGGCGCGGTGGCTCCCGAATGGCTGGGCGCGACGATGGTGGTCGAGGGACTACCCGATCTCACCAATCTGCCTCCGTCCTCGCGCCTGCAGGGACCGGACGGAACGACGCTCGTCGTCGACATGGCGAACAGGCCCTGCAATCTGCCCGCCCGCGAGATCGCGCAGGAGCACGAGGTGGCGGGCAAGCGCTTCAAGGCCGCTGCCAAGGGACGTCGGGGCGTCACGGCATGGGTAGAGCGACCGGGCGAGCTTGGGCTTGGGGACGTGTTGCGGCTGCACGTGCCCGACCAGCCGGTCTGGGCGCATCACGAGGCGCTGCGCTCCTGAGGGTCAGGGATCGACGGGAACCATCGTTCCGGTCAGGAGCGCGATCTGCCGCTCGGCCCCGTCCGTCACCGCGAAGACCTCTCCCAGAACAACGATGAGCCTGCGGCCGGGCTTCATCACCCGGCCGCGCGCGATCAGTCGATCGCCGCGAGCTGGCGCGAGAAGGTTGGTCTTGATCTCGGACGTCACCACCTCGCGGTCCTCGGGAAGGATCGATAGCGCCGCGTACCCCATCGCGCTGTCGCCGATCGAGAAGGTGAGGCCGGCATGGCCGAAGCCATGCTGCTGCGTCGCAATATCCAGCACCGGGGCCTCGATCTCGCAGGCGCCGGCGTCGCAGGAGAGGAGCCGCGCGCCCAGCGTGGCCATCATCGCCTGCCGGTCGAAACTGGCCTGGCAGCGGGGCTGGATCATGTGCCCGTCCGGGCCTGGACCGCCGCGCGGGGCATCGGGATGCGCACGGGTTTCGGGCCGCAGAGGATCGCGTGCGCGTCGGGCGCCATGAGATCAGACAGCGTCGGGCTGTCCGTCCGGAGACCGCCGGTATATGCGCCGTAGGCGGGCAGGATCAGCCGCTCGGCGTCCAAGAGAAAGCAGGGGCGCGAGATCATCCTGCCGCGCAAAGCCAGCCTCGCCTTCGGGTGGTAATGCCCGGAGATCTCGCCGCCTGGGTCCGGGCGGGCGATGTGGCGGAAGGTCAGGGGACCGAGGCCGAGGTCGGCCCGGGTCTCGCCGCCGAGGCCTGCGGTCCCCGGGTCGTGATTGCCTTCGATCCACGTCCAGCGTCGCGCGCCAGCAAGATCGGCGATGCGCGACCGCTCCTCCATCGGCAGATGGGCCCGGATATCGGCCGTGTCGAAACTGTCGCCGAGACAGATCACATGGGCCGGCGAAGTTGCGGCGATGTCGCGCTCGAGCCGCCCCAGCGTCTCGCGAGCGTCATAAGGCGGCAGCGCCGCGCCGCCGGTTGCCGAGAGCCGCGCGCATTTCCCGAGATGCAGATCCGACACGACGAGCACGCTTCGAGCCGGCCAGTGCAACGCACCGGAGCCGAGCGCTTCGAGATGCTCTCCGCGGAAATCGAAGGACAGTCGGTTCATGCTTTGTCTGATCGCCCGTGGCGAGTGCCGGTGCAAGGGGGCTTGTGCCGGCGCGGCCGACCGCCTCCTCCGGCGGGATACTTTTGTCGAGACGACGCAGCATGTTCGGGGGAAGGCTGCTGCCGCGCGAGGCACTCGGCATCCGTTTGGTGAATTGCGTCACCACGGCACCCGCCAGACGGGTTTGGCTGGCGCGTCGATCCCGGCGAGGCCCGATGCGTCGAGGAGGCGGGTGACCTCTTCTTCGAGGAGGCGCTCGTCCGCGGTGCCCTTGATCGGCACCCGACCGGGTTCGAGGAAAAGCGGTGCGGAGAGCGGCGTGATGCGCGAGAGCCGCAAGAGGTCGATCCGGTCTTCGACACGCGCGGCCATCTCGCGGATCCGGTCGAAATCGACGAGGCCGCGCATCGCCTCCTCGCGGGTGATCTGCATGAGCAGGTGGTCGGGGTCGTACTTGAGCAGCGTGTCGTAGAGGATGTCCGACGACATCGTGGCCTGCTTGCCGGACTTGCGCTGGCCACCCACCTGACGCTCCAAGAGGCCGGCGATATGCGCCGAGGCCCGGAAGGTGCGCTTCATCACCGCGTTGCCCGCGAGCCAGCCGTCGAGGCCCGCCTCAAGCCGGTCGATGTCGAAGAGGGGCGTTGGATTCGTGACCGCGTCGAGCCCCCAGATCAGCGTTGCGTAGTCCGTGGCGACGAAGCCCATGGGCGCGAGACCCTCTTCCTCCATGCGCTTTGTGAGCAGGAGGCCGAGCGTCTGCATCGCGTTACGGCCCGCGAAGCCGTAAACGACGAGCTGTTCGCGGCCGTCATGGGGGAAGCTCTCGATGAGCAGGCGCCCGGGCTGCGGCAGGCGCGAGACCTCGCGCTGGAGGCGCAGCCAGTCGGCGGTGTGTTCGGGCAGTTCCGGCCAGTCCGCCTGCTGGCACATCTCGACGATCCGGTGCGAGAGCTGCGTGGAGGTCGCGAATTTCGTGCCCATGAAGGTGGCGATCTTGGGCTTCTGCGCGGCGTCCCGGCTGACCTCGACGGTCATCTCGCGCAGGCCTTCATAGCGCACGATCTGGCCGCCGATGAGGAACGTGTCGCCCTTGGTGAGCGTCGCGGCGAAGCCTTCCTCGACCTCGCCGAGCGGTTTGCCGCCGCGGCCGCGCATCCGGACCTTGAGCGTGTCGGTGTCCTGGATCGTGCCGATGTTCATGCGGATGCGCTGCGCCGAGCGGGGATCGCGCAGCTGCCAGAGTCCGTCCTCGCGCTGCAGGATCCGCCGCCACTGGTCGTAGGCGCGGAGCGCGTAGCCCCCGGTGGCGCAGAAATCGAGGCAGGCGTCGAACTCGGCCCGGGTGAGCCCGGCATATGCCCCGGCCGAGATCATCTCGGCATAGAGCATGTCGGCGTCGAACGGTCCCGCGCAGGCGGCGATGAGGATGTGCTGGCAGAGCACGTCGCGGGGGCCGGGGCCGCGCGGATCGCCGTCGAGATCGCGCGCGCGCACCGCGTTCAGGGCGGCGACGCATTCCACCACCTCGAAGCGATTGGCGGGGACGAGCAGCGCCTTCGACGGCGCGTTGTAGCGGTGGTTGGCGCGGCCGATCCGCTGGACGAGTCGCTTGACGTTCTTGGGCGCGCCGACCTGGATCACGAGGTCCACGTCGCCCCAGTCGATGCCGAGGTCCAGACTGCCGGTGCAGACGATGGCGCGCAGATCGCCCGCGACCATCGCCGCCTCCACGCGCTCGCGCTGTCCGCGGTCGAGCGAGCCGTGATGGATTCCGATCGGCAGGCCCTCGTCGTTGGCGAGCCAGAGGTGGTGAAAGAAGATCTCGGCCTGCGCGCGGGTGTTGTGAAAGATGAGTGTTGTCTTGTGCTTGCGGACCTCATCGAGCACGGCGGGGATCGCGTATTTCGCGCCGCCGCCGGACCAGGGCGGGGGCGTATCCGTCACCAGCATCTCGATGTCGGGGTCGGGTCCGGGATCCGCCTCGAGGATTTCGGTTCGGTCGGGATGGCGGGCGAGGAGCCGCGCGATGGCCTCGGGGTCGTCCACGGTGGCCGACAGGCCGACGCGCCGCAGGTCGGGGCAGAGCGTCTGCAGGCGGGCGAGGGCGAGCATGAGCTGATCGCCGCGCTTGCTTTCGGCAAGGGAGTGGATCTCGTCGATGACGACGCGTTTGAGGCCCGCGAACATGCGGGGGGCATCCTCGTAGGAGGTCAGGAGCGCGAGGCTTTCGGGGGTCGTCAGCAGGATATGCGGCGGATCGGCGCGCTGGCGTTTCTTCTGCGTTGCGGTGGTGTCGCCGGTGCGGTCCTCGACGCGGATGTTGAGGCCCGCCTCCTCGATCGGAGTGCGCAGGTTGCGCTTGATGTCGGCCGCGAGCGCCTTGAGCGGCGAGACGTAGAGCGTGTGCAGGCCGGGGGCGGGGGCCTCGCTAAGCTCCGAGAGAGTCGGGAGAAATCCCGCCAGCGTCTTGCCGCCTCCGGTCGGGGCGATGAGCAGGAGCGCGGGCGCCGAGGCGCGGTCGAGCATCGCTTGCTGGTGGGGATGCATCTGCCATCCGCGGGCGTCGAACCATCTCTGGAGCTTTTGTGGCAAGTCGGTCATGGGCGGCAATCTATGCGGCGCGGGCCGGAGGCCAAGCGGGCTTGTGTATCGGCGGGTTCGAGGGCAGGAGGGGGCCCATGATCTCGCGTCGACATATCCACGAAGGCACTGTTTCGGAAGCGTTTTATTCGGAATGCGAGCGGTATCGCTACGGATTGTCCCGGGTCTGGGACGAGAGCGTGCCGCCGGTGCTTTTCGTCATGCTGAACCCCTCGACGGCGACCGAGCTGGCCAACGATCCGACCATCCATCGCTGCGAGACGCGGGCGCAGCGGATGGGCGCGGGCGGGGTAAGTATCGCCAATCTCTTCGCTTTTCGGGCCACCAAACCGTCCGATCTTAAGCGTGCCGAGGATCCCGAGGGGCCGGAGAACGCGGCGCTTCTGGCCGATTGGCACGACAGGGCGGCGTGGACCATCGCGGCCTGGGGCGTGCACGGGGGCTTTCGAGAGGCGGGGCAGAGAGCGGCGCGGAGCATGGCGGATCTCTGGCATCTGGGGACCACCAAGGACGGTCACCCACGGCATCCTCTGTACGTTTCTTACAAAATCGACCCTGTTTTGTGGTTAATTTCGGATAGATACGCGCCACTTCCGGCAGCCTGAGGCTTCTCCGGGATTTCCCTTTGCGGTCCGGAGCGATTCGCCCTATACGCGCCCATCCAGCCCCGGCGGCCGGATCTCTCCATGGGCCCTGCTGGACGACATCCCGGCTTGCGCCATCACCGAAACACGTATCCGAAAGGAGATCCCGATGTCGATCACGCAGGAAGACAAGCAGAAGGTCATGAAGGACTTCGCGACCAAGGACGGCGACACCGGTTCGCCCGAGGTTCAGGTCGCCATCCTGACGACGCGCATCACCGCGCTGACCGAGCACTTCAAGACGCACCACAAGGACAACCACTCGCGCCGTGGCCTCCTGAAGCTGGTCGCGCAGCGCCGCAAGCTGCTCGACTACCTCAAGGGCAACGACGAAGAGCGGTATCGCACGCTGATCGGCAAGCTGGGCATCCGCCGCTGATCGAGCGCCGATAATGCGGGCCCCGCGCCCGACGGAGAAGGACCGCAGATGCGGTCCTTTTTCGTTTGTAACGCCGAATTTGCGGCATTCGGGCCGATCCGACGCGGAACCGCTGCGGTCTGCCGGCAGTTTCTGAGGTGCCGGCGGAGAAGCGTATGACGCAAGACAAGCGTCCGGAGGAGAACCTGACATGATCATCACACGCAAGTTCGCGCTCGTCGCGGGCACCGCACTCGTTATGGCTGGTGCCGCGCATTCCCAATCTTCGGAAACGAGCGAGACGACCTCTTCGGAGAGCATGGCCGGAAGCGGCGGGCAGACCGCCAGCGCAGGGCAGGGATCGGCGGACATCACCTGCGCCGAGTTCCTCGTGCTCGATACCCCGGCTCAGGGCCAGATCCTGATGCCGATCATGCCATCCTCGAGCGGCGCCGCCGGCCAGACCGGCGAGGCCATGTCGGAAGGCATGGAGGGTGGTGCGACGGGCACCGACGGAATGGACGGAACGCAGAGCGGCGAAAGCACGACCGCCAGCTCCGACGGGTCCTCGGGCAGCATGTCGGGCGATACCGCCGAAGGTGGCACGACGACCATGTCGTCCGACAGCGGAAGCGATACCGATCTCGGAACGTCCGACACGACTGCAGGCACCGTGGGCGCCGGCGATGTCGAGGACGGCTCCGGCACCACGACCGCCGAAACCGAGGTCGAGCCGGGCACGACCGAGATGGATTCGGCGACCGTCGGTGCGGACAATGCTGGCAGCTCCGGCAGCATGAGTTCGGACGACAGCGACATGGCATCCGGCAGCGACACGTCCGGCAGCTCCATGTCGGGCGATACGGACATGGCGTCCGGCAGCGGCACGTCGGGAAGCTCCATGTCGGGCGACAGCGGCATGGGCTCGGGCGGCGAGATGAACGACGTCCACCTGACCGCGCTCGTGACCGGCGTATTCGAGGTCTGTGGCACGGACGGCGAGCAGAGCGTGCAGGACGCGATGAATTCGGCTGCGGAAGAGGCGCAGACGAGCGTCAACTGATCCCGGCACAGAGTATGCGAAGAGGGGCGGTCTGCGGGCCGCCCTTTTTCATTGGGAGGGACCGCTACCGAATGGCGGTTTCATCGCAGGCGGTTTTGCGTTAGAGGCGAGCCATCTGAGACGTGGCGCCCGGGCCCCGGCGCCGTGAAGGATAGGATAATGGGGCCGGCGGCAATGGGGCCGCCACATGCAACGGGAGACTTGGCATCCGGCCAAGGGCGCTCCCAGCTAGGATACGCTGATGTTCAACGTAACGAAAAAGTCGATGCAGTGGGGAGAAGATACCCTCACGCTCGAAACCGGCAAGGTCGCGCGCCAGGCCGACGGCACCGTCATCGCCACTCTGGGCGAGACCTCTGTCATGGCCAACGTGACGTTTGCCAAGCAGCAGAAGGAAGGCCAGGACTTCTTTCCGCTGACCGTCCACTACCAGGAAAAATACTACGCCGCGGGCAAGGTGCCCGGCGGCTTCTTCAAGCGCGAGGCGCGGCCGACCGAGAAGGAAACGCTGACCGCGCGCCTGATCGACCGTCCGATCCGTCCGCTGTTCGTGCCGGGCTTCAAGAACGAAGTCTTGGTGATGTGCACCGTGCTGAGCCATGACCTCGTCAACGATCCGGATATCGTGGCGATGATCGCGGCCTCGGCGGCGCTGACCATCTCGGGCGCGCCCTTCATGGGGCCGATCGCGGGCTGCCGCGTGGGCTACGAGGGTGGCGAATACGTGCTCAACCCCGATGTCGAGGACATGCAGGGGCTGCGCAACAATCCCGACCAGAAGCTCGACCTCGTCGTCGCCGGCACCAAGAACGCCGTCATGATGGTCGAATCCGAGGCCTACGAGCTTACCGAGGAAGAGATGCTGGGCGCGGTGAACTTCGCGCACGAGCAGATCCAGCCGGTCGTGGACCTCATCGTCGACCTCGCCGAGGACGCCGCGAAGGATCCGTTCGACTTCACGCCGCCGGATTACTCCGCGCTTTCGGACAAGGTGAAGTCGCTCGGCGAAGCCAAGATGCGCGACGCCTACGCGATCACCGACAAGCTCGAGCGTCAGGCGGCGGTGTCGTCCGCGAAAGAGGCCATCAAGGCCGAGCTTTCCGAGGACGAGCTTGCCGATCCGAACCTCGGCTCCGCGCTCAAGAAGCTCGAGTCGACCGTCCTTCGCGCTGACGTGGTGAAGAACAAGCGCCGCATCGACGGGCGTGCGCTCGACGAGGTGCGTTCGATCGAGGCCGAGACCGGCTTCCTTCCGCGGACCCACGGCTCGGCGCTCTTCACGCGCGGCGAGACGCAGGCGCTGGCGGTCACCACGCTCGGCACCGGCGACGACGAGCAGATCATCGACGCGCTGCACGGGAACTTCCGCTCGAACTTCCTGCTGCACTACAACTTCCCGCCCTACTCGGTCGGCGAAGCAGGTCGCGTGGGCCCTCCGGGACGCCGCGAGATCGGTCACGGCAAGCTCGCATGGCGCGCGCTGCAGGCAGTCCTGCCGGCGGCGACGGACTTCCCCTACACGATCCGCGTCGTGTCGGAGATCACCGAATCCAACGGCTCGTCCTCGATGGCCTCCGTCTGCGGCGGTTCGCTGTCGATGATGGATGCGGGCGTTCCGCTGACCGCGCCGGTTGCCGGCGTCGCCATGGGCCTCGTGCTCGAGGATGACGGCGACTACGCGATCCTGACCGACATCCTCGGCGACGAGGATCACCTCGGCGACATGGACTTCAAGGTCGCGGGCACCGAGAAGGGCATCACCTCGCTGCAGATGGACATCAAGGTCGCGGGCATCACGTCCGAGATCATGTCCAAGGCGCTGGCGCAGGCCAAGACCGGCCGGCTGCACATCCTCGGCGAGATGAACAAGGCGCTGAGCGAAGTCGGTTCCTTCTCGCAGCACGCGCCGCGGATCGAGACCATGACCGTGCCGCAGGACAAGATCCGCGAAGTCATCGGCTCGGGCGGCAAGGTCATCCGCGAGATCGTCGAGACGTCGGGCGCGAAGGTCGACATCAACGACGACGGCGTGATCAAGATCGCGTCCTCGAGCGGGGAGGCGATCCAGAAGGCCTACGACATGATCTACTCGATCGTGGCGGAGCCGGAAGAGGGCAAGGTCTACAAGGGCCGCGTCGTGAAGATCGTCGATTTCGGCGCCTTCGTGAACTTCTTCGGCAAGCGCGACGGCCTCGTGCATGTCAGCCAGATCAAGCCGACGCGCCTCAACCATCCGTCGGATGTGCTGAAGGAAGGCCAGGACGTCTGGGTCAAGCTTCTAGGCTTCGACGATCGCGGCAAGGTGCGCCTGTCGATGAAGGTCGTCGATCAGGAGACCGGCGAAGAGGTCACCGAAGAGAAGAAGGAAGAGCCGGCCGAGGAGTGATCCTCACCGCCTTCCCATCGTGAGAGCGCCCCGGACCCGCAACGGTCCGGGGCGTTTTCGTTTTTGCTGCGGTGGTCTGGTCACAGAAAACCCCGGCGCGGGGGCCGGGGCTTTCGTTGGGTCTTTGAATGTCTGCGGGCTTGCCGCCCTTCGACTCAGCGCTGTTTGCGCTGGAAGTCCCACACGATGACGGCGCCGGACAGGGTTGCTGCTGCGATGATGGCGTAGGTGATGATGTCGACGAACATGGGCTTGATCCTGGCCATGGGTGGGTTCTGCGGTCTCACCGGTCAGATAGGTGTGATGGAGAGAAAAGCAGACTTTGAGAGCGGCTTTTTGAGATCCAAAAGCGACCTGTCGGGAATTTTCTTTCCGGGCGGCCCTCGGTTCGGGCAATCGGCGTGAAAATGTCCTTGCGGGAGCGGGCGTTACGGAATTGTCCGCAGGGATGTCCGCGCCGGCCCGTGAGCCGGCGCGAAGTCGCGATCAGGCCGCGTCCTTGTTGATCTCGGTCTTGCCGAGCTTCGAGAGCTTCTCGTCCGCCGCGTATTCCTGCTTGAGGTTGCGGCCGAGAAGATCGGCGACCTCGGGATGGCCGAGTTCCTTGGCCCAGGCGACGAGCGTTCCGTAGCGCGTGATCTCGTAATGCTCCACGGCCTGCGCCGCGGCGATCATGCCGGCATCGCGCGCGGTGCCTTCGTCGGTCTCGTCCATGATCTCGGAGCCTTCCTCGAGGATGCCCTCGATCGCCTCGCAGGTGACGCCCTTGACCTTGAGGCCGAGGCTCTCGAACACCTTCTTGAGGTTCTCGATCTGCTCCTCGGTCTCTTCCTCGTGTTCCTCGAAGGCGGCCTTGAGGTCGGAATCGGTCGCCTTCCGGGCCATCTTGGGCAGGGTCTTCAGGACTTGCTTCTCCGCGTAGTAGATGTCGCGCAGGAAGTGTTCGAACAATCCGCTGAGATCTTTCATATCGCGTCTCCTTCTGGATGCGATGTCCCCGGAACACCATTGCCCCGGGGGCTCTGCGGCGGAAACCGCATCATACGGGAGACGTTCCCTCGGGCCTCCGCCGGTTCGCGTTTCGCAATCGGGGCGGCTTCGGCAGGAACGTGCCGGGGGCTTCCTGCCCCTCACGCCGCCTCCTTGTTCACCTCGGTCTGGCCGAGCTTCGAGAGCTTCGCATCCGCGGCGTGTTCGCGCGCGAGATTGGCGCGCAGCTGTTCCGCGATGTCGGATTTTCCGAGCTCGTCGGCCCAGGCGATGAGCGTGCCGTAGCGGGCGATCTTGTAGTGACCAAGCGTCTGGGCGGCGGCGATGAGGCCCGCGTCGCGGGTTTCGCACTTTGCGGCCTCGCTCATGAAGAGCCCGCTTTCGACGAGGATGGATCCGATGGCCGGGCAGAGGCCGGGCTTTGCCGCGATCCCGAGCGTGGCGAACACCTCGGTCAGCACGTCGATCTGTGCCTGCGTGTCCCGGCGGAGCTGTTCCAGCGCCGCGCGGAGGTCGTCGTCCGATGCCTTTCCCGACATCGTCGGCATTGCCGTCAGGATCTGGTGCTCGGCGCAGTACATGTCGCCGAGGATGTACGTGAAAAGGTCACCAAGGTCTTTCATTGGTTCTCTCCCATCGCGTGGTGCTGGACGGTCTCGTCGTCACGCGTGAGATGGTAACCAGCTACCGATCATAGCGTTCCGCAGGGTCCGGCCCGAAAGATGCGAGAAGGCGCGGGAAGCCGCTCACGAAGCGCGCAACGCCCCGCCGGTGAGGGCGGGGCGCTGGAAATTGTCAATTCGGATCAAAGGGTTCAGTCGGGCAGGGCGTAGACGGCCAGCTGGTCGCCGACCTGATCCTTGATGATCGAATTCCCGCCGGCGGTGAAGGCGACATATTGCTTGCCCTCATGCTCGAAGACCGCGGGGTTCGACACGGCGGGGGCCATGACGTTGTCTTCCCAGAGCTCCTCGCCGGTCTCGACCGAATAGGCGCGGACCTTGGCGTCCATCGAGGCGCCGATGAAGATCAGGCCGCCCGCGGTGACGGCCGGACCGCCGATGGTGGGCGAGCCCATGCTCTCGGGCATGTAGAAGCCGTATTTCTGCGACGCGCCCATGGGGCGGGTCCAGAGCGTCTCTCCGGTCTTCATGTCGATGGCCCGGATGTCGCCGTAGGGCGGCTCCCAGCAGGGCATGCCGAGCCAGTTGAGCGGCACGTAGAGCTCGAAGCCGTAGGGCGATCCGGTCTGCGGGTAGAAGCCGACCTCGTTGCCGGAGCCGCCCGCCTCTTCGTCGTATTCCTCGCGCTCGTAGAGCTTGAGCATCTGCACCGCGCGGGACGAGTTCACGATCGCGATCTGGTTCTCGGGATCGTAACCGACGCCACCCCATTGCTGGCCGCCGAAGGTCGCCGGATAGACGAGCGTGCCGGAGCCTTCGGTGGTGAGCGGGGTGAAGACGCCCTCGTAGCGGGCGTTGTCGAAGATGCGGCTGCACTTGCCGAGCGACAAGAGGTCGGCGATCCACCAGGCCTCGGGCCGGTTCTCGAGATCGACGACCGGTTCGGGAACGGTGGGCACCGGCTGGGTCGGGCTCAGCTCCTCGCCTTCGATGTTCTGGTCGGTCGGAACCTCGATCTCCTCGACGGGCCAGATCGGCTCGCCGGTTTCGCGGTTGAGCGCCCAGAGCGTGCCCATCTTGGTCGATTGCAGGAGAGCCGGGATCTCCTCGCCGTCGACCGTGATGTCCATGAGGGTCGGGGCCGCGTTGGTGTCGTAATCCCAGACGTCATGATGCACGTACTGGTAGGACCAGACGACCTCGCCCGTCTCGACGTCCACGGCGGTGGTCGAGGTGGCGAGCGGGATGTCCTCGGTGCGGTTGCCGCCCCAGTAGTTCGGGGAGGGCGAGGAGACCGGCAGGTAGACGAGCCCCAGCTCCTCGTCGGCGCTCATATGCGTCCAGACATTCGCGGTGCCGGTGCGCTCGCGCACGTCCTCGGGCAGAAGCTCGACCGTCCATTCGAGCTCGCCGGTCCGCGGATCGACCGAGAAGACGGTGCCCGGAGGCGCGGTTTCCCATTCCCAGTCCTTGCCGGCCCAGCCGATGACGACGTGGTCGCCGACGATGGTCGGCGGCTGCAGGAGCGAGAGGGGCCAGCGGTCCTCGGTCTCGTTCCACTGGTTGACGTTGAGCACGCCGTTCTCGCCGAAGCTTTCGCAGGGCTGTCCGTCTTCCGCGTCGATGGCGAAGAGCTGCGCGTCCATCGTGCCGAGATAGACGATCTTCTGGCAGGCCTCGCCATCGACCGGGTTCTCGGCCTCCCAGTAGGAGACGCCGCGGTTCTTGAGGGCGGGCTGGGTCAGGGCCTCGAGCGTCGACTGGCTGTCGAAGCTCCAGACCTCCTCGCCCGTCGCAGGATCGAGGGCGATGACGCGGTAGAAGGGCGTGCCGATGATCAGCAGGCCGTTCGCATAGATCGGAGTGGCGGACCAGACGGTGGCGGGGCGCTCGCCCGAGCCGTCCGAGACGTCGCCGGTATGGTAGTCCCACACCTTCTCGAGATCGCCGACATTGTCCGCGTTGATCTGGTCGAGAGGCGAATATTTCTGCGCGCTGAGCTGGCCGTGGAAGCCGGTCCAGGTGGGTTCCGTGGGAACGATCGGGGAGGGCGTGCGCGGCGCTCGTGCCTGCTCCGTGCCCTCGGATGCGTCGGTGGCCGTCCCGGTCGGGGCTTGGTCGGCCTCGGGCGTGCCGGTTTCCGTCGCGCTGCCCTCGTCGGGATTGGTCTCTTGCGCCTCCGGGGACGTGGCGCTGCCGGAATCTGCGCCGTCGCCGGTGGCCTCGTCGGTGGTCGCGTCGTCCTCATCCGAGGCGGCGTCCGGCTGCCCGGACGTGTCGTTGTCGTCCGCGCTGTCCTGGATCCCGGTATCCTCGGTGGCATCGCTCGACGGGGCCTGATCGCCGTCCTGCTGCGCGTCGCCGGAACCGGTGTCCGACGGTAGGTCCTGGGCGGGCTGCTCCTCCTGCGCGGGAAGGGCGATGGGGGCGAAGCCGAGTGCGGCGGTGAGGGCGATGACGCTGGTCGTGCGGATCATGCTGTGGCTCCTTGGGTCTTGCGGACGGGACCGATGCCCGCGAGCACCACACCCACGAGGGCGACGAGCATCGCCAGCATGATCCACCAGCCGTGGAGGAAGAAGGCCGCGAGCGCCGTGCCGAGGATGCCGAGCACCGTGAGCCAGCGCCAGACCGCGCTGCCTGTGGCCATCATGAGGAGGCCGCCGAGCGCGACGGCGAGAGAGGCGGCGAGCACGATGAGCGCGCCGATCGTGCCGGTCACGCCGCTCAGCGGCGTAAGGAAGAGATAAAGCGCGATGGCTGCTCCCGCGAGGCCGGCGAGGACGATGAGCCCCGAGCCCAGGGGAGAGCGGCGTTTCAGGCGGTCAGGCATGTGAGACTCCCCAATGTGTCTGCATTAGGAAAATCACGGGTTCCGCCGATTGTTCCGATAGAAATGCGCAAGTTCCCGCTGACGTCGGGACAGTCTCTCTGAAATTTGCGCGATCACACCATTTCGATGACGCCCTTGTCGACCGCGAGCACGTAACCGCGGCGGGCGATCGTCTTGACGATGAGCTCCGAGACGAGCTGGTTTCCGAGCCCGTCGCGCAGGCGCTTGATGCGGGTGGCGCCGGCGGCCTCGTCGCAATCCTCGGCCGGGCGGCCCGAGATCATGCCCTCGATCTGCGCGCCGGTGAGCATGTCGCCGTCGAGCCGGGCCTCGGCGAGGATGGCCAGCGTCTCCATCATCGCCTCGGTGAGCTTGAAGCCCATCGTGTTGAGATAGACCGTGTTCTCCTCGCGGCTGACGATCAGTGAGGAGATGTCGATGCCCGAGCGCTCGATCTCGGCCATGCGGCGGTTGAGCGTGACCAGCATCACGAGGAAGACCAGTGCGGCGATCATCAGCGCGGTGGCGAAGACCATCAGCACGAAGATCGTCATCCGGTAGGAGGCGAGCGTCTCCGAAAAGGCGGTGCCGGACTGGGCGAGGATCTCGAGAAGCTTGACCTCGGCCTGCGTGGTGAGATCGTCGTTCGCGATGAAGAGCTGCTCGACCCGCGCGTTGAAGGCGCCCGCGTCGGGCAGGGTGAGCAGCAGCCACGCGCCCGCGCCGAGCAGCAGCGCCACGATGGCGGCGATGCCGAAGGCGACGATCCGCGTGCCCGAGCGCCGCGCGTCAGTAGCGGAGGAAGTTCTGGCCGGCACTGTCCCGTCTCTCCTCGAGGCCGTTGTCGTCGAAGACCGACACGATGTTCAGAAGCTGCCAGCCGGCCTCGGCGAGGCGGGGCCGGAGTTCGGCCGCGGCGGCGTTGGCGTTGCAGGCGCCTGCGATCTCGGCGACGCCGTAATGGAGCCGCAGGGGATCGTCCTGCTTGGCCTTGTAATCGGCGTAGCAGGCCGCCTGTGCGGTGGCGGGCGCCATGAGCGCCAGGAAGAGCAATGGTCTCAACATGCGGCGAGAGTGGCGGCGGGGCGGCGGAAAGACAATAACCGCGCGGCGCCGAGCGGGCCGTTATTCCATAGCGCCCGGGTGAAATTGCGAGGCGGCGCGGGGAGGGTGAGGCTTTCGGGACATTCCGGCGGCGGCCGCGACGGCGCGCCGCGCTTCCGAACAAGGAGATCCAGACATGCTCTGCCGAACCCTGATCCTCGCCGGTGCGCTTGCGACCGCCCTGGTGCCGATGTCGTCCGTTCCTGCGCGTGCGGCCGATGCCGCGGACGTCGCCAAGATCGTGGGCGGCATCGCCACGCTCTACATCGTCGGCCGCGCCGTCAGTCAGGCACGCGCGGACGATGACGACGACGATGACGACGACGACGACGACAAGAAGCGCGACCGGCGCGAGGCGGAGAACCGGGAGCACGACCGCAGATCGTGGACGCCTGACGATCGCTTCGACCGGGGGCGGGATCGCTGGCACGAGGGTCGCAGGTCCAGGGGGCATGACGGCTGGCACGGTGGCGGCGATCGCTGGGGCGATCGCGGCCACCGGGCCGACCGCGGGCCGGGGCGGTATGGTGCGATCGGGGGCGCTCGGCACATGACGCTGCCGGTCGCGTGCCAGGGGACGATGCATGTGCGCCACAAGGGGCCGCAGGTCGTGATGGGGCCGGGCTGCCTTGCCCGTGCGGGCCATTCCTGGCGGGATCTGCCGCAGCAATGCCGGGTGACGGTGCGGACTCGGGACGGACTTGCGCAGGCCTACAACTCGGTGTGCCTGCAGCGGGCGGGTTACCGCATCCGCCGCTGAGCGTCTGGCGCGGCCTTGCGTCTTGCGCTACCCCGCGCGGCATGGAGCCGGACGACACATTCGAGCGTGCGCTCATCGCGCGCGGGGACGCCCCGGTGGCCGGGGTCGACGAGGTGGGACGCGGGCCGCTGGCCGGTCCGGTCATCGCGGCGGCGGTGCTTTTCGATCCCGCGGCGCTGCCCGAGGGGCTGATGGATTCCAAGGCGCTCGGCCCGAAGCGGCGCGAGGCGCTCGCCGCGCATATCCGCGATCATTGCGAGAGCGGGGTCGGCGTCGCCTCGGTCGAGGAGATCGATGCGCACAACATCCTCCGCGCCAGCCACATCGCGATGATGCGGGCGGTCGCGGCGCTGCCGCGCGTGCCGGCACATCTGCTCATCGACGGGCCGCTCTGCCCGCGGACCTGCGAGCTGCCGAACACCTGCCTCGTGAAGGGGGACGGGCGCTCGGTGTCGATCGCGGCGGCGAGCATTCTCGCCAAGGTGGTGCGCGATGCCCTCATGCGGGATTTGGCGCAACAATTTCCCGGCTACGGCTGGGAGACCAACATGGGATACCCGTCTAAAAACCACAGATCGGCGCTGCAAAATCTCGGTGTGACCCCACACCATAGACGGAGCTTTGCGCCCGTGCGCAACATCTTGTATCAAGAAGATTTGCCAAGTCCCTGATTCAAAAACCTAATTGACCGCGAATCACCAATGACTCATTCTCGTCTCGAACCGCATTAGAGCGCCCGTCAGAGGCGCCGGGTATCGAGGCAGAGAATGACGAAGATGGACCGGATGACGAGCGCCGCCGCGCTCCCACTGAACACGATCCTGGCAGGAGACTGCGTGGAGGCGATGGCGTCGCTGCCGGATGCCTGCGTCGACCTGATCTTTGCCGATCCGCCCTACAATCTTCAGCTGCGCGGCGATCTGCGCCGGCCGGACAATTCCCGCGTCGACGCGGTCGACGACGACTGGGACCGCTTCGCGAGCTTCGAGACCTACGATACCTTCACCCGGACCTGGCTGCGCGAGGCGCGCCGGGTGCTGAAGCCCGACGGCGCGATCTGGGTGATCGGCTCCTACCACAACATCTACCGAGTCGGCGCGGCGCTGCAGGACGAGGGCTACTGGCTTCTCAACGACGTGATCTGGCGCAAGTCGAACCCGATGCCGAATTTCCGCGGCAAGCGGCTTACCAATGCGCACGAGACGCTGATCTGGGCCTCGCGGTCGGAAGGGGCGAAATACACCTTCAACTACGAGGCGCTGAAGGCGCTCAACGAGGGCATCCAGATGCGCTCGGACTGGGTGCTGCCGATCTGCTCGGGCGGGGAGCGGCTGAAGAATGCGGACGGGGTGAAGGCGCATCCGACGCAGAAGCCGGTGAGCCTTCTGCATCGCGTGCTCGTCGGATGTTCGAAGCCGGGTGACGTGGTGCTGGATCCCTTCTTCGGGACCGGGACGACTGGCGCCGTCGCCAAGATGCTCGGCCGCGACTGGATCGGGATCGAGCGGGATGCGGGCTATCGCGAGGTCGCCGAGGCGCGGATCGCGGGCGTGCGCAAGTTCGACAAGGCGGCGCTCGAGGTCTCGCGTCCGAAGCGGGCCGAGCCGCGGGTGCCCTTCGGGCAGCTGGTCGAGCGCGGCATGCTGCGCCCCGGAGAGACGCTGGTGTCGAGCACCGGCAAGAGCGCCAAGGTGCGCGCCGACGGAACGCTGGTGGGGCTCGACGTAAAGGGCTCGATCCACCAGGTCGGTGCGGCGCTCGAAGGGGCGCCCTCGTGCAACGGCTGGACCTACTGGCATTTCGTCAAGGACGGGCAGACCGTGCCGATCGACGTGCTGCGCCAGCAGATCCGTTCGGAGATGGCCGAGCACGGCTGACCCTCGCCTTCAGGAGAATTCGGTTACCGCCAGCGCCCGGCCTCGCGGCCCGCGGCGCCACTCGCCCCGTCTGCGCGTTGCAGGCGGGGTTTTTTGTGCCGGCGCTGCCGTGTCGGTACGCGCCTTCGGGGAGCGGTGTGGCCTTCGGGGCGCCTTCCCGGGTCACTTGCTTGACCCCGGCGCGCCAGCGCTGTCTCGTGCGGCCGAACGTCACGGGAGCCGTCATGGACATTCGCGCCATTCTCGCAGGTCTCGCCTTTGCGGCGATGTGGTCATCCGCCTTCACATCCGCACGGATCATCGTCACCGCGGCGCCGCCGCTCTCGGCACTGGCGCTGCGCTTCCTGCTGTCGGGACTGATCGCCGTGGTCATCGCCAGGGCGCTGGGCCAGTCGATGCGGCTGACGCGCCAGCAATGGCGGGCGACGATCGTCTTCGGGATCTGCCAGAACACGCTCTATCTGGGGCTCAACTTCGTTGCGATGCAGACGGTTCAGGCGTCGCTGGCGGCGATCATCGCCTCGACCATGCCGCTCATGGTGGCCTTCGCAAGCTGGGTCGTGTTCCGCGAGAAGCTTCCGCCGCTGGGCGTCGCGGGGCTCGTGGCGGGGGTCACCGGCGTCGGGCTCATCATGGGCGCGCGGCTCTCGGGCGGGATCGACGGCTTCGGGCTGATGCTCTGCCTGCTCGGCGCGATGTCCCTGACGGTGGCGACGCTGGCGCTGCGCACGGCAAGTTCGGGCGGAAACCTTCTGATGGTCGTCGGGCTGCAGATGCTGGTCGGAGCGGCCGCGCTCGCGGTCCCCGCGGCGTTCGAGGAGCATGTGGTCGCGATGTCCTGGCCGCTCTTCTGGGCGTTCCTCTACACGACGCTGGTGCCGGGGCTGCTCGCCACGCTGGTCTGGTTCTGGCTCGTCGGGCAGATCGGCGCGACGCGGGCGGCGACCTTCCACTTCCTCAACCCGTTCTTCGGGGTCGCGATCGCCGCGCTCTTTCTCGGCGAGCAGATGGGCCCGCTCGACGCTCTCGGCGTCGCGGTCATCGCGGGCGGCATCCTGGCGGTGCAGATCAGCCGCGCCCAGGCCAAGACCCGGGCCGCGGCGCAGGCGTGAGGATCAGATGCTCATCCGCTCGACGCGGGAGCGCATCTCTTCGGCCTCGTGGCGGGCATCGCGCAGACCCTCCATCGCGGCGGCCAGCTCGGCCTCGGTCTGGGCGAGTTGGTTGGTGAGCTCGGCCTCGCGCTGCTGGAGGTAGGTGATCGCCTGATCGCGCGTCTCCTCGGCCTCGTGCAGCTCCTGGCTCATGCGCTCGAGCTCGTTCACGTCCGCCTGGCTGACGCGCGTGAAGCGGTGCACCAGCCAGTTGGCGAACCAGCCGAGGCAGAATGCCACGAACAGGATGATCGCTGTGGTGAAAATGAACTCAGTCCTGTTCATCCTCCGGCCCTTCCTCGGCGCTTGTTTCAGCCTCGTCGGTGGCCGTGGCCTCCGTCAAGGCTTCTTCGCCCGTCGGGGCAGGATATTCAATGTCTTCCGTCGGTGTCTCGCCCTCGGGAGTTTCGGGCGTCTCCGGCTCGATGAGGTGGAACTCGATCCGGCGGTTCGCCTCGCGGCCCGCTTCGGTGTCGTTGTCGGCGATGGGCTCTGCCTCGCCGTAGCCTTCGGCGTCGTAGGAGGCGGTCAGAACGCGGCGCTGGCGCAGCTGGTCGAGCACCGCTTCGGCGCGCTGCTGTGACAGCTGCTGGTTCATCACCTCGCGGCCCTGGCTGTCGGTGTGGCCCTGGATCTCGAGCGGGATGTCGCCGCAGATCTTCAGAAGGTCGGCGACCTCGTCGAGGATCTCCTTGGCGGAGACGTCGAGCGTGGCCGAGCCGGGCTCGAAGGTGATCTTGCGGGCGCCGATGATCTGGCGGACCTGATCGACGCATTCCGCGGGCGTCGGGATGCCGAGCGTCGGATCGAGCTTCTCCTCGTAGGTCAAGTCGATCTCGAAGGCGTCGGGGCCGAACTTTTCCGACAGGAGCGCCGTGATCTCGGAATTGGCCTCGGCATTGCCGGTGCGGCCGCCGACGGTGACGATCTCGGGGGTGACGCGCACCTCGCCGTCGGCGAGCATCGACAGCGCCTCGAGCCCGGCGAGAACGCGGGCGGACCAGCCGTCGGGCAGATCGTCGTCGATGCGGGTGCCGACGCGAACCGCCTCGGATCCGAAGCGGGCGCGGGCGTAGCTGTCGGCGGTGGTGCGCGACATTTCCGATTCCATGCGGCCGCGCAGCTGCACCTTGCCCTCGGTGCCGAGCGTCGCGACGAACTCCGTCGGCCCGTCATCCTCGGGATCCTCGGGTTCGGGCAGGACCGCGTCGAGCACGAAGGGCGCCGACAGGGCGGCTTCGAGGTCGCCGACAACCGTGTCGAACGTGTCGGGCGCGGTGCCCTGCGCGGCGATCAGCGAGACGTCCGCATTCGAGAGCGTCAGCTCGCCGCCCCCGAGGCGCGCGAGCGCGGCGATGCCGGCCGAGGCGGCGTCGCCCCAGGAAGGCGAGGGAACGCCGAGGCCGATGACGCAGCCGGGAGTGCCCTTGGCGCCGGCCTCTTGGGCCGCGGCGAGGATCGCGTCCCTGGCGGTTTCGGTATTGGCCGAGCAACTGTCGAAGCGGGCGCCCCGATCGTCGATGACGAAGCGCAGAGTGAAGGGCGAGATGACCGGCCGGGGGGCGGTCAGGTCGAGGGCGAGCGCGATGCCTTCGGGGGCCGCGCCTTCGAGAGCGGCGGAGACCTCGCGCCGTTCCTCGACGCTGTTCGTCATGGCCTGGACCGACACTACGCCGGTCGCGGCGGAGATCTTGGCGCGGGGCAGGTCTTCGAGCGCCTGCGTCGCGAGATCCATGGCAGCATCCCAGCCCTCGGGAACGGGAAAATCAGCCGTTTCGAGCAGGTCCGACACGCCCTCGGGGTCGCCGATGATGCCGGCCACGGTCTTGATCAGGATCTCGCGGTCGTAATCGGCGGGCACGAGACCGATCAGCTGCACCTCGTCGCCGTTGCGCAGGATCTCGACCGAGAAGCGCGGCGGCTTGATGTCCTCGGCCTCCTCGACCAGCGTCTCGTCGATGACGCGGGCGGCGTCGACGACCTTGCCGGCGGCCGAGACGGCGCGGAAGCGTTCGGATTCGGAGGGAGCGGTGCCGTGCACGAAGACCTGAAGTCCGTTCGCATCGACCCCGGCCCAGTCGATTCCCTCGCTCGTCAGCCGGTTCTCGACGCCGGCGATCGAGCCCTGCTCGACCATGCGGACCGAAAAGACCGCGGCGACGGCGCAGGCTGCGGCTGCTGTCGTGAAGGTGCCGGCGAGGATCGCGACGGAGGAAAGGCGCATGTCAAGACCGTTTGTGTCATCGTCTGTCGCGACGTGATACGCGCGACACGCAATCTCTGCAATCAGACGAGGCAGGCGGCGGCGAAAAACAGCACCGCGAGGAGCCCCGCATCGCGGTTCGAGCGGAAGAGGCTGAGGAGCCGGTCGTGATCGTCGAGCTTCACCCGCCCGAGCTGCCAGAGCATGTGGGCCCCCATGGCCAGAGGTGCGCCGAGCGCGATGACGAGCGCGAGGGTTCCCCCGGCGGGGGAGGCGACGATCACCGCGAGGCCCATCAGCAGGACACACGCCACGAGGAAGACGCGCAGCGCCGCCGGGGTCGCGTCGCCGAAGAGGCGGGCGGTGGACTTCACCCCGATGAGCGCGTCGTCCTCCTTGTCCTGATGCGCGTAGATCGTGTCGTAGAAGAGCGTCCACGCCATGCCCGCGACGTAGAGCAGCACCGCCGGCCATCCGAGCGATCCGCCATGGGCCGTCCAGACGAGCAGCGCGCCCCAGTTGAAGGCTAGGCCGAGGAAGATCTGCGGCCAGTAGGTGAAGCGCTTGGCGAAGGGGTAGACCGCGACCGGCAGGAGCGACAGCACGCCAAGCCCGATGGCCGCCCAGTTGAAGGTGAGGAGGATCAGGAAGGCCGTCAGCGACTGCGCTACCGCCCAGCCGAGCGCCTGTTTCGCGCTGACCGCGCCCGAGGGGATGGGCCGAGAGGCGGTCCGCGCCACCGATCCGTCGATGCCGCGGTCGGTGATGTCGTTCCAGGTGCACCCGGCGCCGCGCATCAGGATCGCGCCGATGCCGCAGCCCGCGAAGATCCAGATGTCGAAAAACCGTGGATCGCCGGTCGCCGCGATCGACAGGAAGAGCCCCCACCAGCACGGCAGCAGAAGGAGCCACGTCCCGATGGGACGGTCGAGGCGCGACAGGCGGAAATAGGGTTTGAAGGCCTCCGGCGCGTACCGATCGACCCAGTTGCCCTTGTAGGCGTCGGCGACGGCGCCCTCTGGCCCTTCGCTGGCATCGGACATATGTCGGCTCCATGGCTCGTGTCCGGCTCTATGTAGATCACCCCCTTGCCGAGGGACAACCGGTTCCCCTGTCCCGCGAGGAGGCGCATTACCTCTTCGGGGTGATGCGGCTCGGGCAGGGCGCCGAGGTCGCGGTCTTCAACGGGCAGGACGGGGAATGGACCGCGCGGGTGGCCGAGGCGGGCAAGCGCGGCGGTTCGCTCGAGCCCGTGGCGCAGGCCGCGCCGCAGTCCCTGCCGCCGGATGTCTGGCTGCTCTTCGCGCCGGTCAAGAAGGCGCGCACCGACTTCATCGTCGAGAAGGCGGTCGAGATGGGCGTGCGGCGGTTGGTGCCGGTCGCGACCGATTTCACCAATTCCGAGCGCATCCGGCAGGATCGCCTGCAGGCCCATGCCAAGGAAGCGGCGGAGCAATGCGGCGCGACCTTTGTGCCGGAGGTGACGGAGCTGGCGAAGCTGCCGGCGCTGCTGTCGGACTGGCCCGAGGAAAGGCGCCTGATGTTCTGCGACGAGGCCCGCGCGGGCGGCGCCGGGGCGTTCGCGTCGGCAACGGGGGACGGTCCCTGGGCGATTCTCGTCGGTCCCGAAGGCGGCTTTTCCGAGGCCGAGCGGTCGCGCCTCGACGCGATGCCGCAGGCCCATGTCGCCGCGCTCGGGCCGCGGATCCTGCGGGCGGATACCGCGGCGGTCGCCGCTCTGACGCTCTGGCAGACGCGGTTCGGAGACTGGCGATGATCCGCCCGGGAGCCCGCGCGGCGCTCTCCCGCTGGGCCGAGGCCCTGATCGGCGGCGGCGTGATCGTGCTCGGCATCCTCTGGGCGCAGGGCTGGGGCGGCATTCTAGGGTGGACCGTCGCGATCGCCGGCGCGGCGCTCGCGGGGGCGGGCATCCAGCGTGCGCGGTTCCGGTCGGGCGGTGGCGGGCCGGGCGTCGTGCAGGTGACCGAGGGGCGGATCGCCTATTTCGGGCCGCTCGACGGCGGGATCGCGGATATCGACGCGCTGCGGAAGCTCACGCTCGATCCGACCGGCAAGCCCGCCCACTGGATCCTCGCGCGGCCCGGCGAGCCGCCGCTCGCGATTCCGCTCACCGCGACCGGGGCGGACGATCTCTTCGACGCCTTCGCGGCGCTGCCCGGCCTCGACACCGAGGCGATGCTGCGCCGCATGCGCCACCGGCCAGATCACCCGGTGGTGATCTGGCGCAGACCCGACCTGCGCGAGCGCCGACTTCCGTTGCATTGACACCCCGCGCGGTTCCCTACATCCCTCGGAACGATCAACGAGACGAACCAGCGGAGCCGCCAGACATGTCCATCCCACAATCCGGCGGCGGGCCCATCGAGCACGAGGGTCAGCTGGCCGAGTATCTCGAAGCCGGCTGCAAGCCCGAATCCGACTGGCGGATCGGCACGGAGCACGAGAAGTTCGGCTATATCAAGAAGACGCACGAACCCTTGCCCTATGACGGGCCGACCTCGGTGCGCGCGGTGCTCGAGGGCCTGCGCGACAAGCACGGCTGGACCGGCGTCTACGAGGGCGAGGCGCTGATCGGTCTCGAGAAGGACGGCGCCAACGTCTCGCTCGAACCCGGCGGGCAGCTCGAGCTCTCGGGCGCGCCGCTCGAGACGATCCACCAGACCTGCGACGAGGTGAACGCCCACCTCGCCGAGGTGCGCGACGTCGCGGACGCGGTGGGCGCGGGCTATATCGGGCTCGGCGCGGCGCCGACATGGTCCTTCGAGGACATGCCGATCATGCCCAAGGGCCGCTACAAGATCATGCGGGACTACATGGACCGCGTCGGCACGATGGGGAAGACGATGATGTTCCGCACCTGCACGGTGCAGGTGAACCTCGACTTCGGATCCGAGGCGGACATGGTCAAGAAGCTGCGGGTCGCGCTCGCGCTGCAGCCGGTCGCGACCGCGCTCTTCGCCAATTCGCCCTTCCTCGACGGAGAGGAGAACGGTCACAAGTCCTGGCGCGCGCGGGTCTGGCGCGATCTCGATGCGGATCGGACCGGCATGTTGCCCTTCGTCTTCGACGAGGGCTTCGGCTTTGAATCCTGGGCGCAATACGCGCTCGACGTGCCGATGTACTTCGTCTACCGCGACGGGCGCTACGTCGATGCGTCGGGCCAGTCCTTCCGCGACTTCCTGAAGGGCGAGCTGCCGGCGCTGCCGGGCGAGAAGCCGACGCTCAGCGACTGGGCGGACCATCTCACCACGATCTTCCCCGAGGCGCGGATCAAGAAGTTCCTCGAGATGCGCGGCGCCGATGGCGGCCCGTGGCGCCGGCTCTGCGCGCTGCCGGCCTTCTGGGTCGGGCTCATGTACCACCAGCCCTCGCTCGATGCCGCGTGGGACATCGCCAAGGGCTGGGACGCGGCGACCCGCGAGGCGCTCCGCGTCGCGGCCTCGGTCGACGGGCTGCAGGCCAAGGTCGGCGACATAGACATGCGCGAGCTCGCCCGCCAGATTCTCGAGCTTGCCGAGGCGGGTCTCAAGGCACGCGCGCGGCAGGGCGCGGGCGGCCTCCTGCCGGACGAGACCCACTTCCTCAATGCGCTCAAGGACAGCGTCGAGACCGGTCAGGTGCCCGCGGACGAGCTTCTCGCCAAGTATCGCGGCGACTGGGACGGCAATCTCGACCGGATCTTCGCCGAATACAGCTACTGACGCGCCCCGGCGCCCCTTCTTCTTATTGGAAATATCCCGGGGGTGCGGGGGCAGCGCCCCCGCCGCGCCGGATCAGTGGCCGATCGCGCAGCCGTCCTTGCGGGGGTCGGACGCGCCTTCGAGCACGCCGTCGGGCCGGATGCGGATCGCCTGCGCGCCGCCGATGGCGGACGGAGCCTCTGCGACATCGTGGCCCTTTTCGGCGAGCGTCCTCGCGAGCGCCGGATCGTAGCCGCGCTCGAGCTGGAGCTGCCCAGCTTCGACGAAGCTCCGCGGGGCGTCGAGGGCCGTCTGCAGGTCGAGGCCGAAATCGCGCAGGTTCGTGACGAACCGGGCGTGGCCCGCGGACTGGTACTGCCCGCCCATGACGCCGAACGGCACGGTCGCGCCATCGGGCTCGGCGAGGTGTCCGGGGATGATCGTGTGCATCGGCCGTTTTCGGGGCCCGTACTCGTTCGGGTGCCCGGGCACGAGCGAGAAGCCCGCGCCGCGGTTCTGGAAAAGGATCCCGAACTTCTCCGAGGCGAGGCCCGAGCCGAAGCCGTGGAAGATCGAGTAGATCAGCGACACCGCCATGCGGTCGCGATCGACCACCGTGATGTAGACGGTGTCGCGGTGGACGGCCTCGGAGGCCTCGGTGGGCGAGGGCAGGGCGCGGTCCGGCTCGATCAGCGCGGCGAGACGCTTGGCGGTCTCCATCGACAGCATGTGATCGAGCCGCGCGGTGTGATCGGGGTCGGCCATGAAGCGGTTGCGGGCGTCGTAGGCGAGCTTGGTCGCCTCGGCCTCGAGATGGACGCGCTCGGCGCCGAACGGATCGAGCGATGCGAGGTCGAAGTGCGAGAGGATGTTCAGCAGCAGAAGCGCGGTCGCGCCCTGACCGTTGGGCGGATGCTCCGACAGCGTCGCGCCCGCGTATTGACCGGAGATGGGCTCGCCGAGACTCGTCTTCGAGGCGGCGAAGTCCTCGCCGGTATGGCCCGCGGCGGCGAGGGCGGAGATCATGTCCTCGGCCACCTCGCCCTCGTAGAAGGCGGCGCGGCCCTTCGCCGCCACGCGGCGCAGCACCTCGGCCTGGCCCGGCAGGCGGAAGCGGTCGCCGACGGAGGGCGCGTGACCGCCGCTCAGGAAGTGCTCGCGTGCCGCGCCCTGCAGGGCGCCCGTCAGGCCGGCCCAGTCGTTCGCCACGCGGGGGGCGACGGGCACGCCCTCGTCGAAATAGCGGATGGCGGGCGCGAGGCTCGCGTCGAGTCCGAGCTTGCCCCAGCGGTCGGAGAGGGTGCAGAAGCCGTCGATCGCGCCGGGGACCGTCACCGCGTGCGGCGCGTTCAGGGGCATGACCTCGTGACCGGCGTCGCGCATCGCCTGCGCGTCGGCGGAGGCGGGGGCGCGGCCCGAGCCGTTGACGGCGGCGATGGGCTCGCCGGGGCGCGCCACCAGCGCGAAGCAATCCCCGCCGATGCCGGTCATGTGCGGCTCGCAGACCCCGAGGAGCACCGCGCCGGCGATGGCCGCGTCGACCGCGTTACCCCCGGCCTGCAGGATGCGGACCGCCTCCTGAGCGGCGAGCGGGTGCGACGTCGCGCACATGCCGTTGCCGGCATAGACGGCCGACCGGCCGGGACGCTGGAAATCTCTCATGGGGGCCTCCTCTTGCGCGGCGCAGCCTAGAGGCCCCGCGCGCGGGGTCAACGGGTCACCGTGCCGGAGAGGTAGACCTCGGCGCCGCGCGATGGGTGGGGGCAATTCCACGCGGCGCCGAGGGAAGCCGTTTGCAGCTACGAGGATGACTATGCGAGGCCAATCGGGCCTCTTTGCGCAATCGGCCGGGCGTTTCCGAGATCGATCATGGCAGGGTTAACGCGCCGCTGCGCGGAGGCAGCGAGGGGCGCGTCCCGGCCTCAGACGGGACCGTCGAGCCGGCCGAGCGCCGGCAGGTCGAAGGCGAGCGTCAGGCGGTTTGTCCCGCCGTCGCGGACATACCGGATGTCGCTCGCCAATTGCCTGATCAGGAACCAGCCGAAGCCGCCTTCGGGAAGGTCCTCGCGCGCCACGTCGAGATCCGCCGGGGAACCTGCCGGCAGGACCAGACCCGGCATGGCCGAGCCGCGATCCGCGATCGTGAGGTCGAGACTCGGCCCGTCGAGCGCAAGATCGATGCGGATCCAGGACGCGGGCGCGTTGGCATAGGCATGTTCGGTGACGTTGTTGAGCACTTCGGCCAGGGCAAGGGCGGCGAGGCCGGCCTCAGCTGCACCGATGCCGTGGTTGCGAAGCAGCGCCTCGATGCGCATCACCGCGTTGCGTACCGAGGCGGCGGTTGGCCAGACCCGTTCGGTCGCGGTCAGCGGGCTCTTGCGGTGATCGGGGCGCTCCGCCTCCGCGCACATGACCGCGTTACCGGGCATCGGCGCCGGAGGCCGCCTCGAGCGAGGCATGGATCGCAAAAATCGTGTCCATGCGGGTGAGGCGGAAGACCTTGTCCACGTTGGGCTGCAGGTTCACGAGGTCGAGGCGGCGTCCGGGGCCGAGCTGCTTCATGGCGGCGACGATGGCGCCGAGGCCGCTCGAATCGACGAACTCGACCTCTTCGAGATCGAGCAGGATCACCGGCTCTTCCCCCGTCGTGGCCTCGCGCATCCGGTCCTTGAACTCGATCGCGACGACGGCGTCGATCCGCGGAGCGCCGACGCGGACCAGACGCGTGCCGTTGCGTGTTTCGGTGTCGAGGTGCATGACTTCGCGAGGCTCCCTTGCCAACCTTTGGGCAGGCTAGGGGCAAATCCTTTCCAATTCGTGATTGGGAATATTTCGTCAGGGGGGAGACATGGACGAGATCGTGATCACCGCAGCGCGGCGCACGCCGATGGGCGGCTTCCAGGGCAGCCTGTCGGGCGCAAGCGCGTCCGATCTTGGCGGCGCGGCGATCCGCGCCGCGCTCGGCGATGCGCCGGGGGCCGAGCCGGACGAGCTCCTGATGGGCTGCGTGCTGCCCGCGGGGCAGGGGCAGGCACCGGCACGCCAGGCGGGATTTGCCGCAGGGCTCGGCGAGGGCGTGCCCGCCACCACGGTGAACAAGATGTGCGGCTCGGGCATGAAGGCGGCGATGATGGCCTGGGACCGGCTTGCGCTGGGCCATGCGGACGTCATCGTGGCGGGGGGCATGGAGAGCATGACGAACGCGCCGTACCTTCTGCCGAAGATGCGCGGGGGCGCGCGGATCGGGCACGCGCAGGTGATCGACCACATGTTCCTCGACGGGCTGGAGGACGCCTACGACAAGGGCCGCCTGATGGGCACCTTCGCCGAGGATTGCGCCGAGGCCTACCAGTTCACGCGCGAGGCGCAGGACGAATACGCGCTGCGCTCGCTGACACGCGCGCTCGCGGCGCAGGAGGGATCCTTCGACGCCGAGATCGTGCCGGTCAGGGTGAAGGGCCGGAAGGGCGACACGGAGGTGCGCATCGACGAGCAGCCGGGAGCGGCGCGGCCCGACAAGATCCCGCAGCTGAAGCCCGCCTTCCGCGAGGGCGGGACGGTGACACCGGCGAATTCCTCCTCGATCTCGGACGGCGCCGCCGCGCTGGTGATGGAGCGCCGTGCCGCGGCCGAGGCGGCCGGGCGCGCGCCGCGGGCGCGGATGCTCGGCCATGCAAGCCACGCGCAAGCTCCGGGGCTCTTCACCACCGCGCCGGTTCCGGCGGCGCGGAAGGTGCTGGAGCGCGTCGGCTGGGACGCGGCGGATGTCGATCTCTGGGAGGTGAACGAGGCCTTTGCGGTGGTGCCGATGGCGTTCATGGCCGAGATGGGGCTCGACCCCGAGGTGGTGAACGTCGCAGGCGGGGCCTGTGCGCTCGGCCATCCGATCGGCGCCTCGGGCGCGCGCATCATCGTCACGCTGATCCACGCCCTCGAGGCGCGGGGCCTCAAGCGCGGCGTCGCGGCGATCTGCATCGGCGGCGGCGAGGGAACCGCGGTGGCGATAGAGCTGGTCTGAGGCGTCGCGGACGCGCGCCGCCGTTACGCCCCGGAGGTCGTCCCGTTCAGCCAGGCGAGCAGGGCTGTTATCTGCGCATCGAGCCAGACGCGGGCGGCATCCGCCCCGGCGACATAGAGGGCGAGCGGATCGGCGAGCGCCGGGACGGCCTCGGCGATCGCCGGCGCGGCGAGGTAGAGCGCAATCAGCAGGATGCCGATCACGAGGATCGTGACGAATCCGCGGCCGAACCCGCTCGATTTCTTCTGTTCGATGACGCGGCCGCGGGACAGGGGCGCCTCTTTCGGGCGCTTTTCGCCAGGCCGCAGGGATTGGTTGATCTCGTTCACATCCGGGAGCAGGCCGCGGCGCGATGCGATCTCGGCCGGTGTCGGTCCCTGGTCGCCGAGCCTGTCTTCGGCGCGGTCGTAGCGGCCGCGGCCGCCCACATCTCCGGTCGAGGCGGCGGCGACACGGGCACGTCCGGTCTCGTCCTTCGGCGCGCTGTGCGGATCGGCCTTGGGAGCGCCGGGCGCGGGATCGCTGCCCGATGCGCCATGCGGTCCGGGCGCGGGCGCTGCCCCTGCGGTCGCGCGCTGGCGCGACTCGCGTTCGGCTTCGGCCCGAAGGACCTCGGCCACGGCCGGGTCGAGACGGCGGGCGCGGGGCTGCTCGGGCGGGGTCGCCTGTGGATCTGCCGGCGCGGGCGTTTCGGAAAGCGTCTCTGCGCCGCTCTCATCCGGGGCTGGGGCGGAGGGCTGCCCCGCACCGGGCGTGGCTCCCGCGGGGGATGTGTCGGTGTCGGGGGCGGGCTCGGCACGGGGCGGCTCGACCGCCGGGGCGGCGTGGTCGTTCGCCGCCGAGGCCCGCGGATGGGCCTGGAACCACGTCGTGCCGCAATTCGAACATTGCACGTCGCGCCCCTCGTCGGGAATGACGTCCGTGGGGACCTCGTACTGGGCCTCGCATTTGGGGCAGATCAGCCGCATCTTTTAGTCCTGCCTCTGTCACCGGTCGCCGCCGGCTGGTCCGGCGCACATTATGGTGCCGTCAGTGCAGCCGAAAGTCCAATCCGGTCAAGGGCGGCGGATTGCAACCGAACCGTTGCTCGGGCACAAACGCGGGCGACCGCGGACCGCGGCACGCCCTCTTCCCAGCTGCGGATGGACCTGGTGATCACGTTCGACAATGTGGCCTACAGCTATGGCGGCGGGGAGCTTCTGACCGGTGTCTCGCTCGATATCGCGCCGGGGTCGTTCCATTTCCTGACCGGGCCCTCGGGGGCGGGCAAGACGACCTTCCTGCGCCTCTGCTATGCCGCGCTGCAGCCGACCGCGGGCGAGGTGCGTCTGTTCGACCGCCCTGCCCAGGAGCTCGGGCGCGACGGCATCGCGGCGATCCGCCAGAGGATCGGGGTCGTGCATCAGGATTGCCGGTTTCTCGACCATCTGAGCGTTGCCGACAACGTGGCCCTGCCGCTGACCGTGGCGGGCCGGGACGGGCCGGCGGCGCGGCGGGATCTGGACGACCTGCTCGGATGGGTGGGGCTCTCGAAACGGGCGGATGCGCGTCCGCCGGAGCTCTCGGGTGGCGAGCGGCAGCGCGCCGCGCTGGCCCGGGCGGTCATCGTCTCGCCCGACGCGATCCTCGCCGACGAGCCCACCGGCAATGTCGACTGGGAGATGTCGCAGCGGCTTCTGCAGCTGCTCGTCGAGTTCAACCGGATGGGGCGCGCGGTGATCGTCGCGACGCACGACCTCGGCCTCGTGCGCGTGGCCAAAAAGCAGGTCCCGGCGCGGGTGCTGCGGATCGCGAACCGGCAGGTCACGGCTGCGGGGGCGGATCTGTGAGGCGCTTTGTCCGACAGGCCGCCGAGATCCTGCGCGGTGATCCGGCCGCGGACCGCGTGGTGCCGCCGACCGGGATCACGGCCAGGCTGACGCTTTTCACCGCCGCCGCGATGGCGTTTCTCGCGGTCTTCGCGCTGGCGCTGTCGCTTGCCGCCGGCCGGCTCGCCGACCGCTGGAGCGAGGAGCTGGCGCGGGGCGCCACCTTGCGCGTCTCGGCTCCGGCGGGCGAGATGGAGCAGCAGCTCGCGGCGGCGCTGCGGGTGCTGGAGACAACACCGGGCGTGACGGAGGTGCAACCGCTCACGGATGACGAGCAGCGCGCGCTGCTCGAGCCGTGGTTCGGGCCCGACCTGCCGCTCGAGAGCCTGCCGGTGCCGCGGCTCATCACCTTCCAGGAGACCGGCGGCGGCTACGATCCCGACGGTCTGCGGCTGCGCCTGCAGGCGGAGGTGCCGGGCGCCGTCCTCGACGACCACCGGCGATGGCGGCGTCCGCTGCTCGCGGCGGCCTCGGGATTGCGCGTCATGGGCTGGAGCGCGCTGGCGCTCATCTTCGGGGCGCTCGGCGCGATGGTGAGCCTCGCGGCGAACGCCTCGCTTGCCGCCAATGCGCAGGTGATCTCCGTGCTGCGGCTGGTCGGCGCGACGGACGATTACATCGCCGCCGCCTTCGTGCGGCGGTTCACTCTGCGCGCCGTCGCGGGCGCCGCGCTCGGCACGGCCGTCGGACTTGCGGCGGTGGCCCTGATGCCCGACACCGGCGACACGGGGGGCGTGCTCACGGGCCTGGGGTTCCGCGGGCTGCACTGGCTCTGGCCGCTTCTCGTGCCGCTCCTCGCCGGCGCGGTGGCCTTCCTCGCGACGCGCATCGCCACCACAAGTGTACTAGGAGACCTTCCATGAAAGACGCCCTGCAATGGACGCGCTCGCTGATCTACACGGTGCATGTCTATTTCCTGATGCTGGTCTGGGGGATCGTGTTCCTGCCGGCGGCCCTGGTGTCGCGGCAGGCGGCGCGCTTCGCCTGCCGGTCCTACGCCCGCTACGCGATGTGGAGCCTACGCTGGATGGTGGGCCTGCGCACCGAGGTGCGCGGCGAGATCCCGACGGACGAGGTGATGGTCGCGGCCAAGCACCAGTCCTTCCTCGACATCCTGATGATATTCGCGGCGTTGCCGCGGGCGAAGTTCATCATGAAGCGCGAGCTTCTCTGGACGCCGGCGATCGGGCTCTACGCCTACCGCGTGGGCTGCGTGCCGGTCGACCGGGGCAAGCGCGGGCAGGCGATCTCGAAGATGCTGGCGGACGTCGACAAGGGAAAGGCGCTGCCGGGGCAGCTGGTCATCTATCCGCAGGGCACCCGCGTCGCGCCGGAGGACAAGGTCAAGTACAAGACCGGCACCGCTGCGCTCTTCCGCGAGCTCGGGCAGGATTGCGTGCCGGTCGCGACGAATGTGGGTCTCTTCTGGCCGCGGAGCGGGATCATGAAGCGGCCCGGGCTCGGCGTCGTCGAGTTCCTGCCGCGCATCCCCGCCGATGCGCCCAAGGCGACGATGCTGGCGCGGCTGGAATACGAGGTGGAGCTCGCTTCCGACAAGCTGCTCGCCGAGGCGCGGGATGCGGTCGTCGCTGCCGAATAGGCTTCTCGCGGCGCCGCGACGTTCCGGCACGCGATTTTCCGTATACATCGGGCACGCTTTACGTTAGGAGGGCGGCCTCTCCTCCTGTCCAGATGACAGATCGCGGCGCCGCTGCGCCGCTCGACCTACGCAGAACGGTTTCCCGAATGATCAAGACCCTCTCCGATGCGCTCTCGAAGCGCGGCTATGACACGTTGACGCCCGTCCAGGAGGCGGTGATCGACCCGGATCTCGTCGAGGCCGACCTTCTGGTGTCCGCGCAGACCGGGTCGGGCAAGACGGTGGGCTTCGGGCTCGCCATCGGGCCGACGCTGCTTGATGACGAGGAGACCTTCGGCGAGGCGGGCGCGCCGCTCGCGCTGATCGTGGCCCCGACGCGGGAGCTTGCCTTCCAGGTGATGCGCGAGCTGTCGTGGCTCTACGAGGGCGCGAATGCGCGTGTCGCCTCCTGCGTCGGCGGCATGGACATGCGCGACGAGCGGCGGGCGCTGGAGCGCGGGGCGCATATCGTCGTCGGAACGCCGGGCCGTCTGCGCGACCACATCCAGCGCGGCTCGCTCGACCTTTCGTCGATCCGCGCGGTGGTGCTCGACGAGGCCGACGAAATGCTCGACCTCGGCTTCCGCGAGGATCTGGAATACATGCTGGGCGAGGCGCCCGAGGACAAGCGCACGCTGATGTTCTCGGCGACCGTGCCGCCGATGATCGCCAAGCTCGCCGAGCAGTACCAGCACGATGCGGTGCGGGTGAACACGGTCTCCGAGCGCAGCCAGCATGCCGACATCTCGTACCAGGCGCTGCAGGTGGCGCAGCACGACACCGAGAACGCGATCATCAACCTGCTGCGCTTCCACGAGGCGCAGAACGCCATCGTCTTTGCCAATACCCGCGCAACGGTGAACCGGCTCGCGGCGCGTTTCGGCAACCGGGGATTCGCGGTCGTCACGCTGTCGGGCGAGCTCAGTCAGTCCGAGCGGTCGAACGCGCTGCAATCGATGCGCGACGGGCGGGCACGGGTCTGCATCGCGACGGATGTGGCGGCGCGGGGCATCGACCTGCCGAACCTCGAGCTGGTGATCCATGCCGAGCTGCCCTCGAACGGCGAGACGCTGCTGCACCGGTCGGGCCGCACGGGTCGCGCGGGCCGCAAGGGCATCTCGGCGATGGTGGTGCCGCCGAAGGTCGCGAAGAAGGCCGAGCGCCTTCTGCAGAGCGCCCGGATCACCGCCGAGTGGATGGCCCCGCCGAGCGCCGACGAGGTGCGCGCGCGCGACGAGGAGCGGCTGCTCACCGATCCCGTGTGGGCCGAGGAGATCACCGAGGACGAGGCGTCCTTTGCCGGACGCCTGCTCGCCGAACACGGGCCGGAGGCGATCGTGGCGGCCTATCTGAGGCTCTACCGCACAAAGCATTCCGCGCCCGAGGAACTGTCGGATCCCGCTGCGGCTCCGGTGCGCAAGGAGCGCGCGCCGTTCGGGCCGAGCGTCTGGTTCAGCCTGTCGGTCGGTCGCGACGACCGCGCCGAGCCGCGTTGGCTCCTGCCGATCCTGCTGCGCACGGGCGGGCTCGAGAAGGACGCCATCGGCGCGATCCGGGTGCAGAAGTCGGAAACCTTCGTCGAGGTCGCAGAGGCGTCGGCACCGGCTCTCGTCTCGGCGCTCGGAGCGGACGGCGTGCTCGAGGAAGGGCTCACGGCGAAGCGCCTCGACGGCGTGCCGGACATGGGACCGTCGCGACCCGAGGGCGGACGGCCCCCGGCGAAACACCGCAAGGGCGACGGGCCGCGCACCGGCGGGCCGGACCGGGGCGAGGACAAGCCGCGTGCCAAGCGTTGGGATGACGACAAGCCGAAGTCCAAGCGGTGGGACGACGAGAAGCCGCGCGGCCGCCACGAGGATGGCGACGCGCCGCGTGCCAAGCGGTGGGACGACGACAAGCCGCGTGCCCGCCGTGAGGACGGCGACGCGCCCCGGAAGAAGCGCTGGGAGGACGACAAGCCTCGGGACAGGTCCCGGGACGAGGGCAAACCCCGGGGCAAGCCTTGGGAGAGCGACCGGCCGCAGGGCAAACGCGAGGGTTTCGGCAAGCCGGGGCCGCGCAAGGATGGGGGCGCGGCCCGCGAGGGCGGACCTGCGCGCAAGTCGCCCGGCGATGCTCCCCGCAAGCCCGGCAAGGACGGCGCGCCGCAGAAGCGCGGCGGGTTCGGCAAGCCCGAGGGGAAGTTCGGAAAGCCGGAAGGCAAGTTCGGCAAACCCGCGGGCGAGGGCAAGTTCGGCAAGCCTGCCGGCAAGCCCAAGCCGCGGGCGGATGCCTCGGACACGTCGAAGCGCTTCAGCCCGCCGAAGGGTGCCAAGGCCGCGCCCCGCAAGGGCGGCGATCAGCCGCCGAAGCGCGGCCGGACCTGAGAGCCGGATTTTCGGGAAAGGTTGCGCGGCGCCTGTGGTGCCCGCGCGAGAGGGACCCGGGCGCTGATCGCGCCCGGGTCTTTTCTTGATCACATGTGGATCGGGCCGTCGCCGCAGGCCAGCGCCGCCTCGCGCACGGCCTCGGAATAGGTCGGGTGGGCGTGGCAGGTGAGCGCCACGTCCTCGGCCGCCGCGCCGAACTCCATCGCGACGCAAAGCTCGTGGATCAGATCGCCCGCCATCGGGCCGATGATATGCGCGCCGAGGATGCGGTCCGTTTCCTTGTCGGCGATGATCTTGACGAAGCCGTCGGCGGCGAAGTTGGCCTTGGCGCGTCCGTTGCCCATAAAGGAGAACTTGCCGACCTTGTAGTCGCGGCCCTCCTTCTTGAGCTCCTCCTCGGTCTGGCCGACCGCGGCAACCTCGGGGTGGGTGTAGATCACGCTCGGGATGACGCCGTAATTCACGTGGCCCGCCTTGCCGGCGATGACCTCGGCGGCGGCCATGCCTTCGTCCTCGGCCTTGTGGGCGAGCATCGGGCCCTCGGTCGCATCGCCGATGGCGTAGACGCCGTCGACCGATGTCATCCAGTGCTTGTCGGTCTGCACGAAGCCGCGGTCGCTGACCTCGACGCCGAGTTCCTTGAGGCCCAGACCCTCGGTCACCGGACGGCGGCCAGTGGAGACGAGAACGACGTCGGCGTCGAGCGTCTCCTCGCTGTCGTCCTTCTTGAGCTTATAGGTGACGCGGGCCTTGCCGTTCTTGACCTCCGCGCCCTGCACGGCGGCGCCGAGAACGAACTTGAGGCCCTGCTTGCCGAGGATCTTCTGGAACTGCTTCTGGACCTCGCCGTCCATCGTCGGGGTGACGGTGTCGAGGTATTCGAGCACGGTCACCTCGGCGCCGAGGCGGGAATAGACCGAGCCCATCTCGAGCCCGATGACGCCGGCGCCGATCACGATCATCTTCTTGGGGATCTTGCCGAGCTCGAGCGCACCGGTGGAGGACACGATGGTCTTCTCGTCGATCTCGACGCCCTTCAGCGGCGCGACCTCGGAGCCGGTGGCGACGATGATGTTCTTGGCCTCGTGGGTCTCGTCACCGACCTTGACCTTGCCCTTCTCGGGGATCGAGCCCCAGCCCTTCAGCCAGTCGATCTTGTTCTTCTTGAAGAGGAACTCGATGCCCTTGGTGTTGGTCTCGATGGTCTCGCGCTTGTAGGTGAGCATCTGGTCCCAGTCGACCTTGGGCGCGGAGGTCTTGAGGCCCATCTTGGCGAAGTTGTGCTCGGCCTCGTGCAGCTGGTGGGTGGCATGCAGCAGCGCCTTCGACGGGATGCAGCCGACATTGAGGCAGGTGCCGCCGAGGGTCTCGCGTCCTTCGACGCAGGCGGTCTTGAGCCCCAGTTGCGCGGCGCGGATCGCCGCCACGTAGCCGCCGGGGCCGGAGCCGATCACGATGACGTCGTAGCTTGCCATGGGTCACTGTCCTTTCAGGTTTTTTGGAACGGGGGAGGGGCGCTGCCCCTCTTGGCCTCGCGGCCAATTCACCCCGGAGTATTTTCGCCAAGAAGAAGCATCAGAAGAGCGCCGCGAGCAACAGGAGCGCGGTCGCGAGGAAGCCGATCATCCAGATGAATGAGCGGCCGGGGCGCCAGCCGAGATAATAGGCCGGCACGTAGAGGATGCGGGCACCGAGATAGGTCCAGGCGGCGAGCGCTGTGAGCGTGTTCGACGCGTCGCCGAGCGTCACGGCGAAGACCGCGATCGAGAAGAGGATGAGCCCCTCGAAATGGTTGTTCATCGCGCGCTGGAGGCGGCTCGTGCCGGTGCTGAGCCCGCGGGACGGTTCGCGGTCGCGGGGCGACATGGTGTAACCGGGGCCCAGCTCGCGGTTGGCGGGGATCGCGAAGAGCGCGAATTGCACCATCTGGAGCAAAGCGGCGAGGACGAGGGCGGTGAGTTCTGGGGTCATGGGGCCTGCAGATAGAGCCGGAGGGTGGCGAGAAAGCCCGCGCCTGGGACGAGGGTGCGCAGGACGGGAATGCCGCCCTCATGGGCGGAGGGCGTGGTCGCGGCGCTTATCTGCGCCGGCATCGTGACGATGGCTCCGAGGCCGAAGCGACGGAGCGGGGAGAGCGTGTCGTCAGGCATGTGCGGGCCTCCGGCATCCGGGCCCAGCATGGGCGCGCAGGAGCGCGTCCGCAAGGCGGCGGGCCTTGTCCTTTGCGGTCAGCCCGCGGGCGGAGGGATGCGGGAGCGCGACATGGGGCAGGCCGAAGCGGCGGCAGGCATCGGCGGCGGCACGGCCGAGGGCGATGACTGGGCGGGATGCGAGCTCGTGCCGGGTCACCGCATCCATGCTGGCGTCGATGGCGGCCCGGGGGACGGTCGCGGATCGCGCCGGCGGCAGGAGGTGGCACGAATGGGTGAGGTAGATGTCCCCGCGAGCGAGCCCCGCCAGCGAGAGCGCGGCGTCGAGCACGCGGTTGAAGAGCATGGCCGGAAGGTAGCCGGCACGGGCGAGCTCGGCCCGGCGCGCCCGGGCGGTGGGCGCGTCGAGGAAGTTGTAGGAAAGGAGCGCGGGGCCGTCCGGCGCGCCGCAGGAGATCTGGTAGGGCGAGACGAGATCGACGTCGAGGCCGACCTCGGCGAGCGGGGTCAGGCCCGCCATGCGCGGCAGGGCGCGGCGCGCGGCGACGAGCTGCGTCATGTCTCCGCGCGCGTCGCGCATCAGGCGGCTCCGTCGTAATCGTAATCGACCTTGGTGAAGCGGTCGGTCGGGAAGGTGAAGAACAGCGTCATGTCGTCGTCCGCGTCGAAGCCGTGACGGTGGCCTGCGGGGATGAAGAGCGTGTCGCCGGTCTTGATCTCGATCTCGCGGTCCTCGAGGGACACCTTCCCGGTGCCGTCGATGACGTGCACGGTCTCGTCGAGACCGTGGCGGTGCACCTTCTCGGTGTGGCCGCCATAGAGGTGGAAGATCCCCTGGCAGACACCGCCCGACGGGCCGTAATCGGCGTCGACCATCAGACGGTACTGAAGGCCGCCGTGCTGCGATTCGTGCATCACCCTCACTTCGGGGCGTTCGCCGGGGATGTGGATCGGTTGGGTCATGGGGCGTGGTCTCCTTTCGGGCCCGGAGAGGATCCCGGGCGCTTTCCGGAGAAGCTAGCGGCGGGCGCCGGCGCGAAAACCGCACCGGCGCCCGCCTGCGCATCACAGGTCCATCAGCATCCGGCGCGGATCCTCGAGGGCTTCCTTCACGCGCACGAGGAAGGTCACCGCGCCCTTGCCGTCGACGATGCGGTGATCGTAGCTGAGGGCGAGGTACATCATCGGGCGCGCCTCGATCTTGCCGTCGACGACCATGGGCCGCTGCTGGATCTTGTGCATGCCGAGGATGCCCGATTGCGGCGGGTTGAGGATCGGCGAGGACATCAGCGAGCCGTAGACGCCGCCGTTCGAGATCGTGAACGTGCCGCCCTGCATCTCGGCCATCGAGAGCTTGTTGTCGCGGGCGCGCTTGCCCTTCTCGGCGATGGCCGCCTCGATATCGGCGAAGGACATTGCGTCGACGTCGCGGATCACCGGAACGACGAGGCCCGTGGGCGTGCCGGTGGCGATGCCCATGTGCACGAAGTTCTTGTAGACGATGTCGGTGCCGTCGATCTCGGCATTGACCTCGGGGACTTCCTTCAGCGCAAAGCAGCAGGCCTTGGTGAAGAAGGACATGAAGCCGAGGCGGACGCCGTGCTTCTTCTCGAAGAGGTCCTTGTACTCGGAGCGCAGCGCCATGACCTCGGTCATGTCGACCTCGTTGTAGGTCGTCAGCATGGCCGCGGTGTTCTGGGCGTCCTTAAGGCGGCGCGCGATGGTCTGGCGCAGGCGCGTCATCTTCACGCGCTCTTCGCGGCTCTCGTCCTCGGCTGCGACCGGCGCTCGGGGCGCCTTCTTGGTCTCGGACTGGCCCTGCGGGGCGGACTTGGTGGCCTCGAGCGCCTTGGAGACGTCTTCCTTCATGACGCGGCCGTCGCGGCCCGAGCCCTGAACGTCGTCGCGGCTGACGCCCTTTTCCTGCATCGCCTTCTTGGCCGAGGGCGCGTCCTCCACATCCGAGCGGCCGGGGCCGCCATCGCCCGCGGGGGGCGTGTCGTACTGCGTCGCGCCCTTGGCCTTGGCGGGCGCATCGCCGCCATCCTCGGTGCCGGCTTTCGGCTTTTCGCCGCCCTTGTCGGGGCCCGCGCCGGCGCTGTCCTTGGCGATGACGGCGAGCTTGCCGCCGGCCTCGACGGTGGAGCCTTCCTCGGCGATGATCTCGGACAGCGTGCCCGCCGCGGGCGAGGGCACCTCGACCGAGACCTTGTCGGTCTCGAGCTCGCAGAGGGTCTCGTCGGCCTCGACCGCGTCGCCGGCCTTCTTGAACCAGGTGGCGACGGTCGCCTCGGAGACGCTCTCGCCGAGCGACGGGACCATCACGTCGACCTTGGTGCCGGTGTTGTCGCCCTGGGACCCGCCGTCATCGGCGACCTCTTCCTTCGCGGGCTCTTCCTTGGCTTCGGACTTCTCCTCCTTGGCCTCGCCGCCGCCGGAGGATGAGCCTCCGCCCGACGCGCCTTCCTCGATATTGGCGAGAAGGGCGTCGACGCCGACGGTCTCGCCCTCTTCGGCCACGATCTCGGACAGGGTCCCGGCCGCGGGGGAGGGCACCTCGACCGTCACCTTGTCGGTTTCCAGCTCACACAGCATCTCGTCCGCCTCGACGCTGTCTCCCGGCTTCTTGAACCAGGTGGCGACGGTGGCCTCGGTCACGGATTCGCCCAGGGTGGGCACGCGCACTTCGGTCATGGGATCACTTTCCTTCGATCGTCAGCGCTTCGTCGACGAGCGCCTCTTGCTGGGCTTTGTGGGTCGAGGCCAGGCCCGTGGCGGGCGAGGCCGAGGTGGCGCGACCGACATAGCGGGGCCGTCGATGATCGGCCTCGATGCGGTTGAGCACCCATTCGATGTTGGGTTCGATGAACGTCCAGGCGCCCTGGTTCTTGGGCTCTTCCTGGCACCAGATCACCTCGGCCTGCTTGAAGCGTTCGAGCTCCTTGACCGCGGAGACCGCGGGGAACGGATAGAACTGCTCGACGCGGATCAGGTAGACGTCGTCGATGCCCCGCTTGTCGCGCTCCTCGAGCAGGTCGTAGTAGACCTTGCCCGAGCACATCACGACGCGCTTGATCTCGTTGTCGGGCTTGAGGTCGTGCTCCCAATCCTTGTGGTCCGCGTCGTCCCAGAGGACGCGGTGGAAGGACGAGCCCTCGAGGAACATCTCGGCATCCGAGACGCAGAGCTTGTGACGCAGGAGCGATTTCGGGGTCATCAGCATCAGCGGCTTGCGGTAGGAGCGGTGCAGCTGGCGGCGCAGGATGTGGAAGAGGTTCGCCGGGGTCGAGCAGTTCGCGACGATCCAGTTGTCCTGACCGCAGAGCTGCAGCCAGCGCTCGAGGCGGGCCGAGGAATGCTCGGGGCCCTGGCCCTCGTAGCCGTGGGGCAGCATGCAGACGAGGCCCGACATGCGCAGCCACTTGGATTCGCCGGACGAGATGAACTGGTCGAACATGATCTGCGCGCCGTTGGCGAAGTCGCCGAACTGCGCCTCCCAGACCGTCAGCGCGTTCGGCTCGGCGAGGGAGTAGCCGTATTCGAACCCGAGCACCGCGTATTCCGAGAGCGCGCTGTCGATCGCCTCGTAGCGCGCCTGTCCGTCACGGATGTGGTTGAGCGGGTAGTAGCGCTCCTCCGTCTCCTGATCGATGAAGGCCGAGTGGCGCTGCGAGAAGGTGCCGCGGGTCGAGTCTTGGCCCGAGAGGCGCACCGGATAACCCTCGGTCAGAAGCGAGCCGAAGGCGAGCGCCTCGGCGGTTGCCCAGTCGAAGCCCTTGCCGGTCTCGAACATCTGCTTGCGGTTGTCGAGAAGGCGGCCGACCGTGCGGTGGAGCGGGAAGCCGTCCGGCGCGTTCGAGATGGCGCTGCCGATCGCCTCCATCGTCTTCTTCTTGATGGAGGTCTTGCCGCGCTGGTACTTGCCCTCCTTCTGCCGGTCGAGATGCGACCAGCGCCCGTCGAGCCAGTCGGCTCGGTTCGGCTTGTAGTTCTTGCCGGCCTCGAATTCCTCGTTGAGGTGGGACTGGAACGAGGCCTTCATGTCCTCGATCTCGCCTTCTGGGATGAGGCCGTCCTTCACCAGCCGCTCGGTGTAGAGCGTCAGGGTCGTCTTGTGACCCTTGATCTGCTTGTACATCAGCGGGTTGGTGAACATGGGCTCGTCGCCCTCGTTGTGACCGAACCGGCGGTAGCAGAAGATGTCGATGACCACGTCCTTGCCGAATTTCTGGCGGAACTCGGTCGCGACCTTGGCGGCATGCACCACCGCCTCGGGGTCGTCGCCGTTGACGTGGAAGATCGGCGCCTCGACCACCAGCGCGTTGTCCGTCGGGTAGGGCGAGGAGCGCGAGAAGTGCGGGGCGGTGGTGAAGCCGATCTGGTTGTTCACCACGAGATGGATCGTGCCGCCGGTGCGGTGGCCGCGCAGTCCCGAGAGCGCGAAGCATTCGGCCACGACGCCCTGGCCCGCGAAGGCCGCGTCGCCGTGCAGCAGGATCGGCAGGACCTGCGTGCGGGTCGCGTCCTTGTACTGGTCCTGCTTGGCGCGGACCTTGCCGAGGACGACCGGGTTCACCGCCTCGAGATGCGAGGGGTTCGCGGTCAGCGACAGGTGCACGGTGTTGCCGTCGAATTCGCGGTCGTTCGAGGCGCCGAGGTGGTACTTCACGTCGCCCGAGCCGTCGACGTCGTCGGGCTTGAAGCTGCCGCCCTGGAACTCGTTGAAGATCGCGCGGTAGGGCTTTCCCATCACGTTGGCCAGCACCGAAAGGCGTCCGCGGTGCGGCATGCCGACGACGATCTCCTTGAGGCCGAGATTGCCGCCGCGCTTGATGATCTGCTCCATCGCGGGGATCAGGCTCTCGCCGCCGTCGAGGCCGAAGCGCTTGGTGCCGGTGTACTTGACGTGCAGGAACTTCTCGAAGCCCTCGGCCTCGACCATCTTGTTGAGGATCGCCTTGCGGCCCTCGCGGGTGAACTTCACCTCCTTGCCGTAGCCCTCGATCCGCTCCTTGAGCCAGGCCGATTGCTCGGGGTCGGAGATGTGCATGTACTGGAGCGCGAAGGTGCCGCAATAGGTGCGCTTGAGCACGCCGACGATCTCGCGCAGCGAGGCGATCTCGAGCCCCAGCACGTTGTCGATGAAGATCGGCCGGTCCATGTCGCGCTCGGTGAAGCCGTAGGACTTCGGATCGAGCTCGGGATGCTCCTGGTCGACGTTGCGCATGCCGAGCGGGTCGAGCTGCGCGTCGAGATGGCCGCGGATCCGGTAGGCGCGGATGATCATCAGCGCCCGGATCGAGTCGAGCACGGCCCGCTGGACCTCGTCGTCGGTGAGCTTGACGCCCTTCTCTTCGGCCTTCGCCTCGATCTTCTGCGCCGCGCCCTTGGCCTCGGCGGGCATCATCGGCATCGGCCAGTCGCCGGTCAGCGCCGAGGTGATCTCGTCCTGCGGCTGCTGCGGCCAGTCGCGCCGCGCCCAGGACGGGCCCGCGGCCTCCTTCTTGACCGCAATCTCGTCGTCGCCGAGGCCCTGGAAGAAGGCCTGCCATGCCTCGTCGACCGCATTGGGGTCGTTCGCATACCGGGCGTACATCTGCTCGAGGTAATCGGCATTCGCCCCCTGCATGAAGGACGAGGCGTGGAAGAGGTCATTCGGAGATTGGTCGGTCATTCTCTCTGTCTCCATATCCGCCCGGGTTTCGGGCACGGACGCGCCCCGGCGCATGGCCGGGGCCTCCGGATGATGTCGTATCCCCGGAGCGGACGGTGCCGCGTCGGGGCGGGGTGGATGCCGGTGCACCCGCCCTCGGCTTGCCTCAGCCCTTCTCGATCGCCGCGAGCACGGCCTCGCCCAGCGTCGCGGGGCTGTCCGCCACGACGATGCCGGCCGAGTTCATGGCTTCGATCTTGTCCTCGGCGCCGCCCTTGCCGCCGGCGACGATCGCGCCCGCGTGGCCCATGCGGCGGCCCGGAGGCGCCGTGCGGCCGGCGATGAAGCCGGCGGTCGGCTTCCAGCGGCCCTTCTTCTTCTCGTCGGCGAGGAACTGCGCCGCGTCCTCTTCCGCCGAGCCGCCGATTTCGCCGATCATGATGATCGCCTCGGTCTCGGGGTCGTCGAGGAACCATTTCAGCACGTCGAGATGCTCCGTCCCCTTGATCGGGTCACCGCCGATGCCGACGCAGGTCGACTGGCCGAGACCGACATCGGTGGTCTGCTTCACGGCCTCGTAGGTAAGCGTTCCCGAGCGCGAGACCACCCCGACCTTGCCGCGCTTGTGGATGTGACCGGGCATGATGCCGATCTTGCACGCGTCGGGCGTGATCACGCCGGGGCAGTTGGGGCCGATCAGCGTCGACTTCGAGCCTTCAAGCGCACGCTTGACCTTCATCATGTCGAGCACGGGGATGCCCTCCGTGATGCAGACGATCAGCTCCATCTCGGCGTCGATCGCCTCGCAGATCGAGTCGGCGGCAAAGGGCGGCGGCACGTAGATCACCGAGGCGTTCGCCTCGGTCTTGGCCTTGGCCTCATGCACGGAGTTGAAGACCGGCAGGTCGAGATGGGTCTGACCGCCTTTGCCGGGGGTTACGCCGCCGACCATCTTGGTGCCGTAGGCGATCGCCTGTTCGGTGTGGAATGTCCCCTGGCTGCCGGTCAGGCCCTGGCAGATCACCTTGGTATTCGCGTCGACAAGAATTGCCATCGTATCCTTGGTCCTTTGTCCCTCGGGACGGGCGCATTGGCCCGCCCGGTGTTCGTCAGTATCGCGCGGAATCGTCGTCCACGAGTTCGTCGAGCATCCGCACGGCGATGGTCGCGGCGCCCATCAGGACGAGCGACCGGCCGAGCGTCTTGGTCAGGTTGTTCGGCATGAAACGGGCGATGCCGTCCCGCGCCGCACGGGCCGCGTCGGAGCGCGTGCGCACGTCGCGCAGCGCCTTCGGCTGCCGAGCGGGTTCGGGAAGGCGCAGCGTGTCTGGCGCCGTGCGGCGCAGCAGGATGCCCGCACCGATCATCGCCGCACCCGCGAGAAGCGGGGTGTAGGGCGAGATGCGACTCATGTCGGGCAGGTGCACGTCCGGCAGGTCGCGGACGCTGGGCAGGTGGCTTGAAGTACGGGAGAAGATCGACATGTCGGATCCCTTGTGGGTCAGGTTGGCATGAGCGCCGGGCCGGACGGCCCGGAATCGTGGCGCGGGACAAAGGCAGCCGGCCCCGCAAGGGCCTGGACGCATGTCGGGGAAACCCCCGAAAGCGCTGCTTTGTTCACGCCGATCGCCATTCCTGACGTAACTCCCGTTCCTCGGCCCGCCGCCGGGCCGGACGAAGGCCCTGACGGACCAGTCGCCCGGCCGCCGCTCAGCCCTTCACCTCGGCCACGATCTTCTGCGCGCCGTCCTTGAGGTCGTCCGCCGCGATCACGTTGAGGCCACTCTCGTTGATGAGCTTCTTGCCCTGCTCGACATTGGTGCCCTCGAGGCGCACCACCAGCGGAACCTGAAGGCCCACTTCCTTCACCGCGGCGATCACGCCCTCGGCGATGACGTCGCAGCGCATGATGCCGCCGAAGATGTTCACGAGGATGCCCTTCACGTTCTTGTCGGACGTGATGATCTTGAACGCCTCGGTGACCTTCTCCTTGGTGGCGCCGCCGCCGACATCGAGGAAGTTCGCCGGCTCCGCACCGTTGAGCTTGATGATGTCCATCGTCGCCATGGCGAGGCCCGCGCCGTTCACCATGCAGCCGATCTCGCCGTCGAGCGCGATGTAGTTGAGGTCGTACTTGGACGCCTGGAGTTCCTTCGGGTCCTCCTCGGTCTCGTCGCGCAGCTCGGCGACGTCCGACTGGCGGTAGAGCGCGTTGCCGTCGAAGCTGAGCTTGGCGTCGAGTACCTTGAGATCGCCCTTGTCGGTCACGATCAGCGGGTTGATCTCGAGCATCTCCATGTCGCGCTCGATGAACGCGGTGTAGAGTTGGCCCATCAGCTTGACGCATTGCTTGACCTGCGCGCCCTCGAGGCCGAGCGCGAAGGCGATGCGGCGACCGTGGAAGGCCTGGTAGCCGGTCGCGGGATCGACGCTGAAGGACAGGATCTTCTCGGGGGTGCTGGCCGCGACCTCCTCGATGTCCATGCCGCCCTCGGTGGAGCAGACGAAGGAGACGCGGCTGGTGACGCGGTCGACGAGGAGCGCGAGGTAGAGCTCGGTCTCGATGTCCGAGCCTTCCTCGATGTAGATGCGGTTGACCTGCTTGCCTGCCGGGCCGGTCTGGTGCGTGACCAGCGTCTTGCCCAGCATCTTCTTGGCTTCCTCGGCCGCCTCCTCGACGGACTTGGCGAGGCGGACGCCGCCCTTCTCGCCGGCATCGGCTTCCTTGAACGACCCCTTGCCGCGGCCGCCTGCGTGGATCTGTGCCTTCACGACCCAGAGCGGGCCGTCGAGACCGCCGGCGGCCGTCTTGGCCTCCTCGGCGCGGAGGACGACACGGCCGTCCGAGACCGGCGCGCCGTAGCTGCGCAGAAGCTGCTTGGCCTGATATTCGTGGATGTTCATGGAAATCCTGTCCCCGTATTGCTGCGGTTGCCCTTGGTATAGGCATGCAGCTAGGGCGGGATGAACCGGTTTTTCCAGCCCGAATGCCGATTTTCGCCGAATTCGAACCTTTGTGACCACAGGTTTGCAGGCTGTGATCACAAACTGGAGCGCCGGTTGGCGCCTTTGACCGAGTCGCGCTTGAGCGGCACCGGCAACTTGTCTGGCCCGGTGTCATGTATGACGAGGCCCGCCCACGAAGACGCTCTGCCGTGCCGGCCCGGGCCGGTCTGCCCCGGGAGCCGTGCCGGTCGTCGCGCTCGCCCGTAGCGAGGCAAACATCCTTCGGGAGTTTCTTAGTCGCTACCGGTCGATCTGCCGGCCGTCGTTATTATTCGGACAGCATCGCTGCCTTCCTGCACCACCGGTTCATGTGGGGGATCGGTGGGGGCGAAGACACGCTGGCACGGGGCAACCCATCACGACGGGTCGCGCGTCTACCTGGACATACTCTTTAGGAATAATGCGACGGCGCGCTCGCCGGTCTGGCAATATTCGCGTCGGTACGGAAGCAGCCGCTCGCTCGAAGGGCTCATCCGGGACATCCCGGCGGCGCGGTAGGTCGCGCCGCCGGGGCAGGGATCAGGCGAGCGAGTCGTCGATGCCCTTGCAGGCGTCCACGAGGCCGCGCACGGCGTTCACGGAGCTGTCGAACATCGCCTGCTCGTCCTTGGTCATCTTGATGTCGACGATGCGCTCGACGCCGCCGGCGCCGATCACCGTCGGCACGCCGACATAGAGGCCCTTAAGGCCGAGCACGCCGTCGCACCATGCCGCGCAGGGCAGGACGCGCTTCTGGTCCTTGAGATAGGCCTCGGCCATCTCGATGGCGGAGGTGGCGGGCGCGTAGAAGGCCGAGCCGGTCTTCAAGAGGCCGACGATCTCGGCGCCGCCGTCGCGGGTGCGCTGCACGATCGCGTCGATCTTGTCCTTGGTGGTCCAGCCCATGTCGATCAGGTCCGGCAGCGGGATGCCGGCGACGGTCGAGTAGCGGGTCAGCGGCACCATGGTGTCGCCGTGGCCGCCGAGCACGAAGGCGCTGACGTCCTTCATCGACACGTCGAATTCGAGGCTGAGGAAGTGGCGGAAGCGCGCGCTGTCGAGAACGCCCGCCATGCCGCAGACCTTCTCGTGCGGCAGGCCCGAGAATTCGCGCAGGGCCCACACCATCGCGTCGAGCGGGTTGGTGATGCAGATGACGAAGGCGTCGGGCGCGTTCGCGGCGATGCCTTCGCCCACGGCCTTCATGACCTTGAGGTTGATGCCCAGAAGGTCGTCGCGGCTCATGCCCGGCTTACGCGGCACGCCGGCGGTCACGATGCAGACGTCGGCCCCGGCGATGTCGGCGTAGTCGGACGTGCCCTTGAGATGCGCGTCGAAGCCTTCGGCCGGGCCCGACTCGGCGATGTCGAGCGCTTTGCCCTCGGGCGTGCCCTCGGCGATGTCGAAGAGCACGACGTCGCCGAGTTCCTTCATCGCGGCGAGATGCGCAAGCGTGCCGCCGATCTGGCCCGCGCCGATGAGCGCGATCTTGGGTCTGGCCATGGGTCTGTCTCCGGTTCCGTTTGTCGTTTCGCGCATGGCTAAGCCCTGAGCGGCGCTCGCGCAAGGGCGCCGCATCGCGGCGGAGGGGTGGGACATCCGGGCCGATAGCGGTAAACGGCGCTGATAGCGGTGGTTAAGGCACGGGTGCGCGGATGGAGCTTCTGAGCTGGTCGGTCTACGCGGTGGCGGTGCCCGCGGTGGTGTTCGCGGGCGTGTCGAAGGCGGGGTTCGGGTCGGGCGCGGCCTTCGCGAGCGCAACGATTCTCGCGCTCGTGCTGGATCCGGGCGCGGCTCTGGGGATCATGCTGCCGCTCCTGATGCTGATCGATGCGGTGAGCCTTCCGGCCTACTGGAAGCGCTGGAACTGGCGGGATGCGCGCCTGCTAATCGTCTCGGGGCTGCCGGGTGTCGCGCTGGGCGCGGTGTTCTACGACTGGGCCGATCCGGACGCGATCCGTTTCATCATCGGCTTCGTGGCGCTGGCCTTCGTCGCCTGGCAGGCGGCGCTGCGCGCGGGGTGGATCCGCCTCGGGCAGGAGCCAATGGGACCGATTGCGGGAAGTACGGCAGGCGTCGCCCTCGGCTTCACGAGCTTTGTCAGTCACGCGGGCGGGCCGGCAGCGGCGGTCTACCTGCTCGGTCGCAAGCTCGACAAGACGACGTTCCAGGCGACGACGGTGCTGGTCTTCTGGGCGATCAACCTCTCGAAATCGGGGCTCTATGCCGGGATGGGCATCTTCACCCGCGAGACGCTGCTGCTTTGTCTGGCGCTAGCCCCGTTTGCGGTGCTCGGCACCTGGATCGGAGTGCGGGCGCACCGGGCAATCTCGGACCGGGTCTTCTTCGGCCTCACCTACGTGCTTCTGACCGTCACGGGCGCGCGGCTCGTCTGGGTCGCGCTGACCTGATGCATCAGGCGGGGTCGCCCGCCGCCTCGGTCTCGGTCCATTCGGCGAAGGCCTGGCCCGTGGCCATGAGGCAGGTCACGCCCGCGGCCGAGGTCATCAGGATCGTCCATGTCCCGGTCTCGGGCGAGGCGTAGACCTCGACCATCTGCTCGTTCGCGGCGAGCCCGACCGATTGCCGCGTCTCGCCGTATCTCTTCTCGAGCTTTTCAAGCACGGTGTCGCGCGGGCCGCAGGCGCGCCCCTGCTGCGCGGAGGCTGCGCCGGCTGCGGTGAGGGCGGCCAGAGCCGCAAGTGCCAAGGTCTGCCTGATCATCGCTTCATCGCTCCAATCGTGACGATCCATCGATGGCAGAGCATCTCATGCCGCCCTCTCCACCCGGTTAACCGCGCCGCGCGCTTTCTCATCTCTTGGTTAACGGTTTCTTCCGGGTCCGCTGCATCGCGGCATTTTCCGCTTGAACATTTCGCCAAGAAATGCCCCATATCGCGCAACTTTGTTGCTTTCCCGGAGAGCCCTCCATGATGGTCCGCCCCTTCCGCTCTGCCCTCTACATCCCCGGATCGAAGCCGCGCGCGATCGAGAAGGCGCGCGGCCTGCCGGTGGACGCGATCCTCTTCGATCTCGAGGACGCGGTGTCGCCCGGCGAAAAGGGCGCGGCGCGCGAGACGCTGGCGGCGGAACTTGCGGCCGGCGGGTTCGGCCCCCGCTACCGGATCGTGCGGATTAACGGGCTCGACACCGAATGGGGCCGCGCCGATGCCGAGATGGTCGCCGGCATGGACTGCGACGCGGTCCTGTTGCCGAAGGTCGAAAGCCCCGGCCAGCTCGATGCGCTTGCCGAAATTACCGGCGATCTGCCGATCTGGGCGATGATGGAAACGCCGCTCGGCATGATCGAGGCCCCGGCCATCGCGGCGCATGCCAGGCTGAAGGGCATGGTCATGGGCACGAACGATCTGGTGAAGGATCTCGGCGCGCGGGCGACAGCTGACCGGCAGCCGGTGATAACAGGGCTCGGCCTTTGCTTGATCGCGGCGAAGGCCCATGGACGGGTGATCCTCGACGGGGTCTACAACGCCTTCAAGGACGAGGAGGGGCTTGCCGCGGAGTGCAGGCAGGGGCGGGACATGGGGTTCGACGGCAAGAGCCTGATCCATCCCGCGCAGATCGCCGTGACCAACGCGAGCTTCGGACCGTCGGAGGCCGAGGTCGAACTCGCCAAGCGCCAGATCGAGGCCTACGAGGAAGTCAGGCGCTCGGGGCAGGGGGTCGCGGTGGTCGACGGCAAGATCGTCGAGAACCTGCACGTGGACACTGCCCGCAAGATTCTGGCACAAGCCGAGGCGATAGGGCAGATCGCAGCGGAGTAAGCCAATGATCCTTCTCATCCTCGGCATCGCCCTCTGGGTCGGTGCGCATCTCTTCAAGCGTCTCGCGCCGGGGCAACGGGCCTCCATGGGCAGTGCCGGCAAGGGCATCATGGCCGTCGCCATCCTCGCGGGCCTCGTGCTGATCGTCATCGGCTATCGCGGTGCGGCCTTCATCCCCGTCTGGACGCCCCCGGCCTTCATGGTCCACATCAACAACCTGCTGATGATCGTGGCCGTGTTCGTCTACGGCATGAGCGCAACCAAGGGCCGACTGCGCGGCAAGCTGCGGCACCCGCAGCTCACGGCGGTCAAGATCTGGGCGGTCGCGCACCTCCTGGTGAACGGCGATCTCGCATCGATCATCCTCTTCGGTGCGATGCTGGCCTGGGCGGTGGTCGAGGTCATCCTCATCAACCGCACCGAGGACTGGGTGCGCCCCGAGCCGGGGCCGGCGAAGAAGGACATCCTTCTCGTCGTCATCACCGTCGCGATGTTCGCGATCATCACCGCAATCCACGCCTGGCTGGGCGTCTGGCCGTTCCCGGGGTAATCCGATGAAGCTCTACCGTTTCCTGTCGTCCGACGACACGTCGGCCTTCTGTCACAAGGTGTCCGAGGCGCTCTCGAAGGGCTGGGAGCTCTACGACGGTCCGACCTATGCCTTCGACGCCGCGAACGGCGTGATGCGCTGCGGGCAGGCCGTTATCAAGGAGGTTGACGGCGACTATTCCCCCGATCTCAAGCTCGGAGCCCAGTGATGGCCGCGGGCCGTACCGCCAAGACCAATGCCGGCCGGTTCTTCGAGGATTACCAGGTCGGTCAGGTCATCCGGCATGCGGTGCCGCGGACGGTCGGGGCAGGAGAGCGCGCGCTCTATCACGCGCTCTACCCCGCCCGGCACGCGATCCATTCGTCGGACGCCTTCGCGCAGGCTTGCGGTTTGCCCGCTGCGCCGCTCGACGATCTGATCGCGTTCCATACCGTGTTCGGCAAGACCGTCCCCGACGTGTCACTGAACGCACGCGCCAATCTCGGCTACGCGGAAGGGCGGTTCCGGAAGCCGGTCTGGCCAGGGGACACCCTGCGCTCCGAATCCGAGGTGATCGGGCTCAAGCAGAACTCGAACGGCAAGACCGGCGTCGTCTGGGTGCGCACGCGCGGCTTCGACCAGTCGGACGAGGTGGTTCTCGACTATGTCCGCTGGGTGATGGTGAAGAAGCGTGACGAAGCATCCGACGCGCCGCCGACTGTGGTGCCCGACCTCAAGCCGGCGCTCGACGTCTCCGACCTGTGCATCCCGGAGGGGCTCGATTTCTCCGGCTGCGACTTCGAGCTTGCGGGAGAGCCGCACCGGCTCGGAGATTACCAGCCGGGCGAGATCGTCGACCACGTCGACGGGGTGACGATCGAGGAGGCCGAGCACATGATGGCGACGCGCCTCTGGCAGAACACCTCGAAGACCCATTTCGACGGCACGATGCGCGAGGACGGCAAGCGGCTGATCTATGGCGGGCACGTCATTTCGATGGCGCGGGCGCTGTCGTTCAACGGCCTTGCCAACGCGCAGATGATCGTCGGGCTGAACGGCGGGGCCCATGCCAATCCCTGTTTCGCCGGAGATACCGTACGGGCCTGGTCCGAGGTGATCGAGACTGCGGATACCGACCGACCGGGCGTCGGCGCGATCCGTCTGCGGCTCGTCGCGACGACGGACGGCACCGTCGGATCGCTCAAGGACGGGGCGGGACGGTACCATCCGGGCGTGCTTCTCGATCTCGATTACTGGGCGCTGATGCCGGTCTAGGCCAGCTCTGATCTGCGCGCCCCGGCGCCGCGGCGGAGAGAATCGGTCCCCCCGAGGGGCGAACACCACCCGCGGCCGATTTCGTGATCACGCTTCCGGCGGCTGTGATCACGACATTGCCGGAGACCCGGCGTTGCGCCAAAAAACCGCGCCCCGCCAAACGGTCGCGACGTGACACCACGGCAAAAACCATTAGAACCCCGGGGCAAGGGACACGAAAGGATGCACCCATGGCAGACGTGAACCGCGGCTCGCGGCCGCTCTCACCCCACCTCCAGGTCTATCGCCCTCAGCTGACGTCGATCACCTCGATCCTCACGCGGATCACCGGAAACGCGCTCATCGTGGCGATGCTGATGATCGTGTGGTGGCTGATCGCGGCGGCGACGGGACCGGATGCCTTCGCGGTGGCGGACGGCTTCGTCACCAGCTGGTTCGGCATCCTGATCCTCGCCCTGTCGCTCTGGGCGCTGTGGTACCACTTCCTTGCGGGCGTGCGGCACCTGATCTGGGATTCCGGCGTGGGGCTCGATCTCGATACCGCCTACAAGCTCGGCTACGGGGTGGTCGGCGGATCCTTCGTGCTGTGGCTGCTGACGCTGATCATCCTGTTCGCGGTCTGAGGGAGAGACGACATGAGTTACATCACCGACCGCAAGCGGGCGAACCGCTGGGGCAGCGCCAAGTCCGGCACGCAGCATTTCTGGCGCATGAAGGTGCAATCCGTCGCGCTGCTCGTGCTGATCCCGCTTTTCCTCATCGCCGTGGCACCCGCCATCGGCAAGGATTATGCCGGCGTCACCGATCACCTGTCGCGTCCGTTCCCGGCGATCATCGCCGTGCTGACGCTGACGGTCTCCTTCCTGCACTTTGCCGACGGCTTCCAGACGCTGATCGAGGACTATGTCCACGGTCTCTGGGAGAAAGTCCTGATCATCGGCATGACCTGCCTCTGCTGGGGCGCCTCGGTCGTCGCGATCTTCGCCATCGCGCGCCTGGCCCTCTGAGAAACGGAGCGAATAGCATATGGCTGCATACGAATACGAAGTTCACGACTACGACGTCGTGGTCGTGGGCGCCGGCGGCTCGGGCCTCCGCGCGACGCTCGGCATGGCCGAGCAGGGGCTCAAGACCGCCTGCGTCACCAAGGTCTTCCCGACCCGCTCGCACACCGTGGCGGCGCAGGGCGGCATCGCCGCGTCGCTGTCGAACATGGGGCCCGACCACTGGCAGTGGCACATGTACGACACCGTGAAGGGGTCGGACTGGCTCGGCGACACCGACGCGATGGAATATCTCGCGCGGCACGCGCCCGAGGCGGTCTACGAGCTCGAGCATTACGGTGTGCCGTTCAGCCGGACCGAGGAGGGCAAGATCTACCAGCGGCCCTTCGGCGGGCACACGACCGAATTCGGCGAGGGCCCCCCGGTGCAGCGCACCTGCGCAGCGGCGGACCGGACCGGCCACGCGATCCTGCACACGCTCTACGGCCAGTCGCTCAAGCACAACGCCGAGTTCTACATCGAGTATTTCGCCATCGACCTCATCATGGGTGAGGACGGCGCCTGCGAGGGCGTGGTGTGCTGGAAGCTCGACGATGGCACGATCCATGTCTTCAACGCCAAGACCGTTGTGCTGGCGACCGGCGGCTACGGACGCGCCTATTTCTCTGCGACCTCGGCGCATACCTGCACCGGCGACGGTGGCGGCATGGTTGCGCGCGCGGGTCTGCCGCTTCAGGACATGGAGTTCGTGCAGTTCCACCCGACCGGCATCTACGGCGCGGGCTGCCTCATCACGGAAGGCGCGCGCGGCGAGGGCGGCTACCTCACCAACTCCGAGGGCGAGCGGTTCATGGAGCGCTACGCGCCCACCTACAAGGACCTCGCGCCGCGCGACTACGTCTCGCGCTCGATGACTATGGAGATCCGCGAGGGGCGGGGCGTCGGTCCGAACGGCGACCATATCCACCTCAACCTCTCGCACCTGCCGAAGGAGGCGCTGCAGCTGCGTCTGCCGGGCATCTCCGAGAGCGCGCGGATCTTCGCGGGCGTCGACGTCACCAAGGAGCCGATCCCGGTCATCCCGACGGTCCACTACAACATGGGCGGCATTCCGACGAACTACTGGGGCGAGGTGCTGAACCCGACCGAGGACGATCCGAACGCCATCGTGCCGGGGCTCATGGCCGTGGGCGAGGCGGGCTGCGCATCGGTGCACGGGGCGAACCGCCTCGGGTCGAACTCGCTGATCGACCTCGTGGTCTTCGGCCGCGCCGCGGCGATCCGCGCGGGCAAGACGGTGGACCGGGCGGCCTCGCCGCGCGACATCAACGTCGCACAGATCGACAAGGCGCTCGACCGGTTCGACGGCATCCGCCACGCCAAGGGCGGCACGCCCACGGCGGAACTGCGCGCCGAGATGCAGAAGACCATGCAGGAGGACGCCGCCGTCTTCCGCACCTCCGAGACGCTGTCTTCGGGCTGCGAGAAGATGAAGGCGATCGCCGGCAAGCTCGACGATCTCGAGGTGACCGACCGCAGCCTCGTGTGGAACACCGACCTCATGGAGACGCTCGAGCTCACCAACCTCATGCCGAATGCGCTCACGACCATCGTGTCGGCCGAGGCGCGCAAGGAGAGCCGTGGCGCCCATGCGCACGAGGATTTCGGCGACCGCGACGACGAGAACTGGCGGGTCCACACGATCAGCCGCGTGCACGGCGCGGAGGTGCAGCTGACCTATCGTCCGGTGATCGAGGATCCGCTCACGCAGGAAGACAAGGGCGGCATCGAGCTCAAGCGGATCGCCCCGAAGGCGCGGACCTTCTGATGCGGATGCTTGCACTCCTCGCGATCCTCGGCCTCGGCGCGGCCTGCACGCCGCAAACGCAGGACCAGATCGCGCGGAATGCCGCGCGCTCGACGGTCAACCGGGTGGTGCTCGAGCGCTACCCGAACCTGCCGCTCGAACCAGCGATCAACTGCGTGATCGACAATGCGAGCGCCCAGCAGATCTACGCGCTCGGCGCGGATTCGATTGGCGGCCCGACGGAATCGTCGGCGCAGATCGTCTCCGAGGTGGTGCAGAAGCCCGAGAGCGTGCGCTGCCTCGCCACCGAATACGCGCGCGCGGCGGGGGCGATATGACAGCCCCCGCGCGGATCGTCGCACGGCTTTGTCCCTGCGCCGCAAACACTTATCTGTCTGGTAGCCGAGGGGCTGCCGGCCCTTCTGTCCCAAGGAGGCTGAAATGGTCCAACTGACCCTGCCCAAGAACTCCCAGATGCGCACCGGCAAGACGTGGCCCAAGCCCGAGACCGGCGGCACCCTGCGCAAGTTCTCGATCTATCGCTGGTCGCCGGACGATGGCGAGAACCCGCGCGTCGATACCTATTTCGTGGATCTCGACGATTGTGGTCCGATGATCCTGGACGCGCTGATCTACATCAAGACCAAGATCGACCCGACGCTGACCTTCCGCCGGTCCTGCCGAGAGGGGATCTGCGGGTCTTGCGCGATGAACATCGACGGGATCAACACGCTCGCCTGCATCTACGGCATGGACGAGGTGAAGGGTGACGTGAAGATCTACCCGCTGCCGCACATGCCGGTGGTGAAGGACCTGATCCCGGATCTCACGCATTTCTACGCGCAGCACGCCTCGATCCATCCCTGGCTCGAGACGAAGAGTCCAAATCCGGCGAAGGAATGGCGCCAGTCGATCGAGGATCGCGAGAAGCTCGACGGCCTCTACGAATGCGTGATGTGCGCCTGTTGCTCGACCGCATGCCCGTCCTACTGGTGGAACAGCGACCGCTTCCTCGGGCCCGCCGCGCTTCTGCACGCCTATCGCTGGATCATCGACAGCCGCGACGAGGCGACGGGCGAGCGGCTGGACGATCTCGAGGATCCGTTCAAGCTCTACCGCTGCCACACCATCATGAACTGCGCCAAGACCTGCCCCAAGGGCCTCAACCCGGCCAAGGCGATTGCGCAGATCAAGAAAACGATGGTCGAGCGGTCCATCTGAACGCGACCTCACGCACACGAAAGCGCCGCCTTCGGGCGGCGTTTTTTTATGCGCGACCATAGGTTTGCGGACCGGTCATGGCGCGCATGCGACCAAAGAGGTTGGCAATGCCGCAGCGCGGCATCATATCGTTCGGCAGGGAGGGGCCACAGCAATCGCAAGCTCGAGGCTCTCACATGTACACATCCACACAAACCAACGTCACGGCAAAGGCGAAAGCCGCCCTCGCGCTGCTCGAGGAGCAGTTCGCCTATTTCACACCGGAGCCGCCCGTTTCCCGTACGGAGACGACCAGATCGGACGACACTCCCGGCACCTTGCCCTACCACTCCGCCGCCTGATCGCGCAGGCACTTGGCGCCGCGCCGGATGACACTAGGGTCACGGTCCCGAAGAGCGGGGGCGTGGCCCGCCCCGAGCAGGAAGGAGAGTTGCCCTTGATCGTGATCGTCGGCCTCATCGTCGCTTTCGTGCTCATCGCCGTGTTCTCGAACCGTGCGACACGCGCCTGCCGTTGGCGCGAATACCGCCAGAGTGACACGGAAGCCACATTCACCTGTGTCCATTGCGGTGCGAAGACCACCGGATCCCCGGGGCAGACGCCCGATACGTGTTTTCAGAACAACGTCTGAACGGCTCACGGAAAATTCGGAAATTCGCGCAAAAAGATGTCTTGAAGAGAATCGTCGGATACCCGATATCCGCCTCTACCGCAGACGCCAACGCACGCGCCTCTGTCCCATGGGTCCGCCCCACGGTTACGTAGCGACGGTAACGTCTCTGACAGCACTGGTCGGTCCGAACTTCGGACCGGGTCCTATTGGAGATGGAACATGAACGCATACGTCACCGAGTTTTCGGCAACCGAAGTCGTGCGCGCAGAGCGCGCTGTCTCCCGCGCCGAGGCTTATATCCGCGAAACCACCTTCGACCGCCCGACGCTCGTGATCGACACCGAGGCGGTCGCGTCCCAGTACCGCTCGCTGAAAGAGGGGCTTGGCCGCGCCACGATCCATTACGCCGTCAAGGCGAACCCGGACCCGGCGGTCATCCGCACCCTCGTCGGGCTCGGCTCGAATTTCGACGCGGCTTCGCGCGGCGAGATCGAGCTGTGCCTGGCGATGGGCGCAGCGCCCGACCGGATCTCCTTCGGCAACACGATCAAGCGCGCCTCCGACATCGCCTTCGCCTACGAGAAGGGCATCCGCCACTTCGCCGTGGACGCCGAGGAGGAGATGGCGAAGATCGCCGAGCATGCGCCCGGATCGAGGGTCTATGTGCGTCTCCTCGTCGGCTCGACCGAAGCTGACTGGCCGCTCAGCCGCAAGTTCGGCTGCGCGCCAGGCAAGGTCGTGTCGCTGATGGATCTCGCCACCGAGCTCGGGCTCGAGCCGATCGGCATGTCGTTCCACGTCGGATCGCAGACGAAGCGTGCCGCGGGATGGGCCGGCACCCTCGATCAGGTGGCGGATGTCTGGCGGACGGCCAAGGCGGCCGGGCACGACCTCTCGACCCTCAACATCGGCGGCGGCTTTCCGGCCTACTATACCGAGGAAATCGACGCGCCCAATGCCTATGCCGCGCTGGTGATGGCGCAGGTCGAGGAGCGCTTCGGCCACGTGCCGCACATCATGGCGGAGCCCGGTCGCGGCCTCGTCGCCGAGGCGGGCGCCATCGCTGCCGAGGTGATGCTGGTCTCCCGCAAGTCGGATGCGGACGTCCACCGCTGGGTCTATCTCGACATCGGCCGCTTCTCGGGCCTTGCCGAGACCGAGGCCGAGGCGATCCGCTACGCCTTCGTCACCGAGCGCGACCACGAGGAGTTCGGTCCCTGCGTCCTTGCCGGGCCCTCCTGCGACTCGGTCGACGTCATGTATGAAAAGCGCCCGGTCGAGCTGCCGCTCGGTCTGAAAGCCGGGGACAAGATCATCATCCGCAGCTGCGGCGCCTACACGTCGACCTATTCCTCGGTCGGCTTCAACGGCTTCCCGCCGCTGGACGTGGTCGCGATCTGATCGCGTCACGTCACCTGTGTTGAAGGCCGGGCACCGTCCCGGCCTTTTCTTTTTTGGCCCGGTGGGATTTGAGTATTTGAGCCAAGAAGAAGCAGGGAGGCGCGGCGATGACACGAGAGCCGGAGGATGCAAACGCGCGACGGTCCGCCCCTGCGGTAATCTGCTATCCGCCAGACGCACTGCCGACGCCACCGCTGGAGGCGTATCGCGCGGCTCTGGACGGGGCGGAGCACGTCGAGACCATCCGGGTTGCTCCGCGCGAGGCGGCGACGTTCCGCGTGCCTGCGGGGGCGTTCTTCCGGATACGGTCGGTCGAGGGGCCGCAGGTCGGCGATCTGAACCTCTGGGCCACGGACGATCTGGCGGAGCGCTTCTACTCGGGCAAGACCCGCGCGCTGCACGGCACGCATGTCGGCACAGGGGACAGGCTCTGGTCGTCCTTTCCCTATTTGCGCGCCATGGCCACGATCGTGGCGGACGACCTCGGCTGGTACGGCATCGATGCCGACGGCGGGTCGGTGCACGACGTGATCGGGACGCGCTGCGATCCCTATACCGCGCAGCTCCTCTCGGGCGCGCAGTATCACCATTGCTGCCATTCGAACCTCTCGCGCGCCCTGGCGGCAGAGATCGGCGTGACGCCGCAGGAGGCCGAAGCGCATGTCCACGACGTTCTCAACGTCTTCATGTGCACCGGCTTTACACGTGAGGCGGGCCGGTACTTCATGAAGGCCTCGCCGGTCCGGCCGGGCGACGCGCTGACCTTCTTCGCGGAAATCGGCCTTCTGGGAGCGCTCAGCGCCTGTCCGGGCGGGGATTGCGGGGCGGAGCATTCGAGCGACACCGCGGCCTGCCATCCGCTCGACGTCGAGATACTCGTGCCGCGGGCAGGGGCGCTCGAGGGCTGGGCGCCGACGGTCCCGAATGGTTACGACCGCGGCCACGGACTGTAGGCGCGCCCCGGAAGGGGCGCCGCCCGCTGTCAGGGGAAGGCGGCCTCGAGGGCGATCTGGACCATCTCCGAAAAGCCGGTTTCCCGATCCTTCGACGACAGTGCCTCTTCCCTGAGAAGATGGTCGCTCACGGTCAGCACGGCCAGCGCACGTACGCCGTGGCGGGCGGCGACATTGTAGAGCTCCGCCGCCTCCATTTCGACGCCGAGCACGCCGTGACGGGTCATGATCTCGTTGAGGTCCGGGCGCTCGTCGTAGAAGACGTCCGCCGAATAGACGCCACCGACATGGTAGGTCGCGCCGCGCGCTTCTGCCGCAAGGGTCGCGGCGCGCAGGAGGGACCAGTCGGCGCAGGGGGCGAAGCCGATCTCGCGAAAGATGCCGCGCGACGGGGTCGAGAGCGCGCTCGCCGTCATCGCGATGATCACGTCGCGCAGGGAGACCTGCTCCTGCATCGCCCCGCAGGAGCCGATGCGGATCAGGGTCTTCGCGCCGTAGTCGCGGATCAGCTCGTTCGCATAGATCGAAAGCGAGGGCATGCCCATGCCCGAGCCGTGAATGGTGACCCGTTGGCCTTTCCACGTGCCGGTATAGCCCAGCATGCCCCGCACGTCGTTGACCAGTTTGGGATCGTCGAGAAAAGTCTCGGCCGCCCATTTCGCGCGATACGGGTCTCCGGGCATGAGCACGGTTTCCGCGATATCACCCGGGGCGGCCCCGATATGGATGGTCATTCGTTCAGATCTTCAGGTCGTCGAGCGATTGGCCGTCCTCGAGGGCAGAAATCACCCAGTTGGGTTTGCGACCCCGTCCGGTCCAGGTTTGCGAGTGATCGAGCGGGTTCTTGTATTTCGGGAGCCCCTTCGATCCCTTGCCGCCATCGACCACGAGATCGTCGAGGGAGAAGCCGTATTCCTTAGCAGCCGTTTCCGCAGCGCGCTTTGCTTCGGCTTTCCGGCGTTGATCGATCGTCTTCAATGCCCGATCCACGTCGACCTTGAGCTTCTTGAGTTCGTCCTTCGAGTATTCGTCGAGATTGAGTTCCATGACTGCCTCCGAATTTTTTCAGTAATCTTGGTGTGTTCAGAATTCACGTAACGTTCACAAGACATAATTTGTGTCACCAAGAGGTTAATATCAATCCGAAAAAGAAAAGCCACCCGGAGGCGGGTGGCTTTCTGCTATGACGGGTGTTTCTGTCGCTACTCGGCTGCAATCGCTTTCGAGTCCACCAGCGTCACGATATCGCGGATGATAGAGTTCAACTCGAAGTCCTTCGGAGTATAGACGCGGGAGACGCCCATTTTGCGGAGGCGGTCGGCATCGTCCTCGGGAATGATGCCTCCGACGATCACGGGCAGATCGCCAAGACCGGCGTCGCGCAGCCTCCGGAGGGTTTCCTCGACAAGTGGCAAATGGCTGCCCGAGAGAATGGAAAGACCGACGACATGGGCTTTTCCGCTTTCTGCCGCGGCCACGATCTGCGCCGGCGTCAGTCGGATACCCTCGTAATCGATGTCCATTCCGCAATCCCGGGCACGAAAGGCAATCTGTTCCGCCCCGTTCGAATGGCCGTCGAGGCCGGGCTTGCCGACGAGGAACCGGAGCCTGCGGCCCAGTCGGCTCGAGACCGCTTCGACGGCGTCGCGCAGCTCGTCGAGACCCTCGGCCTTGTTCGACACCGCCTTGGACACGCCGGTGGGACCGCGATATTCGCCGTGGGCCGCGCGCATCTCGCCGGCCCATTCGCCCGTCGTGACGCCTGCCTTCGCCGCGGCAATCGAGGCCTCCATCACGTTGCGCCCCTCGCGCGCCGCCGCCCTCAGTTTCGCGAGCGCCGCCGTTACTGCGCTGGCGTCTCGGCTCGAGCGCCATTCGGTCAGCCGTCCGACCTGATCCGCCTCGACCGCCGGATCGACGGTCATGATGCCGCCATCCTCGCCGAGAAGCGGCGAGCGCTCGCTTTCGACATAGCGATTGACGCCGACCACCACCGTCTCGCCGCGCTCGACGCGCACCACTCGGTCCGCATTGGACTCGACGAGCCGGCCCTTCATGTAATCGATGGCTTCGATCGCGCCGCCCATGGCGTCGAGGTTCGACAATTCCGCCCGCGCGCCGGTCTTGAGCTCCTCGACCTTGCGGTCGACCGCGGGATTGCCGTCGAAGAGGTCGTCGTATTCCAGAAGGTCGGTCTCGTAGGCCATGATCTGCTGCATCCGCATCGACCATTGCTGGTCCCAGGGGCGGGGCAGGCCGAGCGCCTCGTTCCACGCGGGCAATTGCACCGCCCGGGCGCGGGCGTTTTTCGACAGGGTGACGGCAAGCATCTCGATCAGGATGCGATAGACGTTGTTCTCCGGCTGCTGCTCGGTCAGGCCCAGGGAATTGACCTGCACGCCATAGCGGAAGCGACGGTATTTCGGATCCTCGATGCCGTAGCGCTCTGCTAGGATCTCGTCCCAGAGATCGACGAAGGCCCGCATCTTGCACATCTCGGTGACGAAGCGGATGCCGGCGTTCACGAAGAACGAGATGCGTCCCGCGAGGATCGGGAAATCCTCTTCCGGCACGCGCGGTTTCAACTCGTCGAGAACCGCCGTTGCGGTGGCGAGGGCGAATGCCAGCTCCTGCTCGGGCGTCGCGCCCGCCTCCTGCAGGTGATAGGAACAGACATTCATCGGGTTCCATTTCGGAACATGCTTGTAGCAATATTCCGCGACGTCTCCGATCATGCGCAGCGACGGTTTCGGCGGGCAGATATAGGTGCCGCGGCTGAGATATTCCTTTATCAGGTCGTTCTGGACCGTTCCGGTGAGCTTCGAGATATCGGCTCCCTGCTCCTCGGCGACCGCGATATAGAGCGCGAGCAGCCAGGGCGCGGTCGCGTTGATCGTCATCGACGTATTCATCTGCTCGAGCGGAATCTGGTCGAAGAGCGTCCGCATATCGCCGAGATGGCAGACGGGAACGCCGACCTTTCCGACCTCGCCCTTGGCCAATTCGTGATCGCTGTCGTAACCGGTTTGCGTCGGCAGGTCGAAGGCGACGGAAAGACCCGTTTGCCCCTTCGCGAGATTGCCGCGATAGAGCGCGTTCGAGGCCGCGGCGGTGGAATGGCCGGCATAGGTGCGGATCAGCCACGGCTTGTCGCGGGTCGGCAGGGCTGGCGTGTCGGTCATGGCGGGCGTCACCTGTTGGATGAACTGAGAGAGTAATTTTGTTTCGTATCAGTCGGGATAGTAGAAATATTGTGCCAATGTCAATTCGCTGCGTTGCGGCACGGGACGTGATTGCCATCGCGGCGCGGCGTGCCCGATGCCGGCGACGACCGGGGCGTCTGGCGCATGCGCGCCGACCTAGCGAGACCTCGGTGCGGAGGCGCGCACACTTGCCAGCGTCCCGCGCGCCTGCGACCTTGCCGCAATGACCGCGACCGTCACTCTTCCCGTCTGGCTATTCGTTCTGATCCTGGCGTTCGCGGCGGTGACCTTCGCGTCGCATTTCCTGTTTCCGTCGGTGCGCTGGTTCCTGCGGCGGCGTCTCGAACGGGCCGTGGCGCGGCTCAACCAGCGGCTCGAACGGCCGATCCAGCCCTTCAAACTCGCCCGGCGCTACGACCTGATCCAGCGGCTCTGCTACGATCCGGAAGTGACCGAGGCGATCGTGGAGCATGCCCGCGAGACCGGCGTGCGCGAGGACGTCGCCTTCGAGGAGGCGCGCCGTTATGCGCGCGAGATCGTGCCGTCGTTCTCGGCCGTCGCCTATTTCGGCATAGCGATCCGGGCCGCGCGCGCCTTTTCCAACGCGCTCTACCGCGTTCGGATGGTGCGACACGACACGAGCGAGCTTTCGGCGATCGACAAGGACGCGACGGTGGTCTTCGTCATGAACCATCGCTCGAACATGGATTACGTGTTGGTCACCTACCTCGCGGCCGACCGCTCCGCGCTTTCCTATGCCGTGGGCGAGTGGGCGCAGGTCTGGCCCCTCTCCCGCCTCATCCGCGCGATGGGGGCCTATTTCATCCGGCGGAAGTCGCGCAACGGGCTCTATCGCCGGGTGCTGCAGCGCTACGTGCAGATGGCGACGACCGGCGGGGTGACACAGGCGATCTTTCCCGAGGGTGGTCTCAGCCTCGACGGCGCGCTCTCGACGCCGAAGGTCGGTCTTCTGAAATACATCACCGATGGCGCGGATCTCGACGAGCGGGACGTCGTCTTCGTGCCGGTCGCGCTCAATTACGACCGTGTGCTCGAGGACCGCATCCTGGTGAAGGCGGCGGCCGAGGGGGGGCGGCGGTTCGATGCGCGCATCGGGGTCGTCGCGCGCTTCGCGTTGCGCCAGCTCTGGCTTCGGCTGACGGGCCGGTTCCACCGCTTCGGCTATGCCGCGGTGAGTTTCGGAACGCCTCTGTCGTTGCGGGACAGGCCCGAACTTGCGGATGCGCCGCAGCGCCTCGGGACCGAACTTCTGAGCCGGATCGGCGCCGTGACCCCCGTCCTGCCGGTGCCGATGGTCGCGCATCTGCTGCTGTCGGAGGGGCCGCTCGACCGCGCGGGGCTCGAATGCGCCTTTGGCAAGGCCGTCGAGGGCCTGAAGGGAGGGACGGTGCACCTGCCACGGGGCCAGCGCGATTACGCGGTGGAGTTCGGGCTGCGGACGCTCATCGAGCGCGAGATCGCGGAGGAGGCCGAAGGGGGCTACCGCGTCACCGAGAGCGGCCGGGCGCTCGCGGAATATTACGCCGCTTCCATTGCGCATCTGGTCCCTGACCCGGGCGCGAAGATGAAACTTTCTGCACCTGCGGGGTCATAAAGTTTCAAACAGCCGCGTCATTCGTGTTGAATTGTTGCGTGGCGAAAGTTATCCGTCACCAAACGGGTGGCGATTCTGCGGCGCGGCAAAGGCGTCCCGGGCCCCCTCAGGACATCACGAAGGAGGCTCCGATGGCTCTCGACACGCAGACAGACATCGCCCAGTACGACGCGCCCGAGAAGGATCTCTACGAGGTCGGCGAAATGCCCCCGATGGGCTACGTGCCGAAGAAGATGTACTGCTGGTGCATCCGGCGGGAGCGTCACGGGGATCCGGACACGTCGTTCCAGGAGGAAGTCGTCGACGTCCCGACGCTCGACAGCCATCAGGTCCTCGTGCTCGTGATGGCGGCCGGCGTGAACTACAACGGCGTCTGGGCGGGCAAGGGCGTGCCGATCTCCCCCTTCGACGTGCACGGGGCCGAGTTCCACATCGCGGGCTCCGACGCGTCGGGCATCGTCTGGGCCGTGGGGGACAAGGTGCGGCGCTGGAAGGTCGGCGACGAGGTGGTGATCCACTGCAACCAGGACGACGGCGACGACGAGGAGTGCAACGGCGGCGACCCGATGCTCTCGCCGACCCAGCGGATCTGGGGCTACGAGACGCCGGACGGCTCCTTCGCGCAGTTCACCAACGTGCAGGCCCAGCAGCTCATGCCGCGCCCGAAGCACCTGACCTGGGAGGAGGCCGCCTGCTACACGCTGACGCTCGCCACAGCCTACCGGATGCTGTTCGGTCACCATCCGCACGAGCTGAAGCCCGGCCAGAACGTGCTGGTCTGGGGCGCGTCGGGCGGGCTCGGCTCCTACGCGATCCAGTTGGCGAACACGGCGGGCGCTAATGCGATCGGGGTCATCTCGGACGAAAGCAAGCGCGACTTCGTCATGTCGATGGGCGCCAAGGGCGTCATCAACCGCAAGGACTTCAACTGCTGGGGGCAGCTGCCCACGGTCAACACGCCCGAATACAACGAGTGGCTCAAGGAGGCGCGAAAGTTCGGCAAGGCGATCTGGGACATCACCGGCAAGGGCGTGAATGTCGACATGGTCTTCGAGCATCCGGGCGAGGCGACCTTCCCGGTCTCGACGCTGGTGGTGAAGAAGGGCGGCATGGTCGTCATCTGCGCCGGCACCAGCGGGTTCAACACGACGTTCGACGTGCGCTACATGTGGATGCACCAGAAGCGCCTGCAGGGGTCGCACTTCGCCCATCTCAAGCAGGCGGCGGCGGCGAACAAGCTGATGCTCGAGCGCCGGCTCGATCCCTGCATGTCCGAGGTCTTTCCCTGGGCAGAGATCCCCGCGGCGCACATGAAGATGATGCGCAACGAGCACAAGCCGGGGAACATGTCGGTGCTGGTGCAATCCCCGAAGACCGGCCTGCGGACGCTGGAGGACGCGCTCGAAGCTCGGAAGTGACGGACACGCGTGAGCGGAAGGTTAAGGGGGGCGCGCTCGGCGCCCCCTTTTTTTGGTCCGGACGAGGCGATTCGCCCCAGGGAATGGATCCGGGTCGCGGGGGGCTGGCTCGGTCCGGGACGGACGCCCAATCGGAGGAAGGCCTTCGCGCGCCGCGCCTTCCCCTGATCTGGGGAAGGACAATCCGCGAATAGGCAGCGGCCCCACGAATTGGTAATTTCGATTAACACAACGTTAACCTTTTGGGGGCGAGAACGATGAAACACGACTGGATCATCGACGTTCTGTCCGATCTCGGAGATTATGCGCGCCAGAACGGGCTGTCGGCTCTTGCGGTGCAGCTGGACGACACAAGGCTCGTCGCGCATATCGAGATCGCGTCGCGCGAAGAGGAGGCCCACGATGGGCTACGTCTCCACGATTGGCTCGATCGACCGGGTTCTCGCCGGGTTGGACTCCGCTGAGGGCATCGACGATCTGCAGGCCCTGTCCGAACGTATTCGCGACGAATACGGCATCACCAACGTGGTGTATCACTGGGTCAACAGCAACGGCGACCAATACGGGTGCGGCACCTATTCCGAGGCCTGGGTGCTACGCTATCTCGAGCGCAAGTACGTGCGGATAGATCCCGTGATCCTCGGCTGTTACCAGCGCTTCCACCCGGTCGAGTGGAAGCGCCTCGACTGGTCGAGCCGGGCCGCCCGGGGCTTTCTCGCCGATGCGATCGAGCACGGGGTGGGCAATCAGGGATACTCGATCCCGATCCGCGGGCCGAACGGGCAATTCGCGCTCTTCACCTGCAACGATTCCTGCGACGACGCCACCTGGGCCGATTTCATAGAGCGCAACCGGCGCGACATGATCCTCCTTGCGCACGACTTCAATCGCAAGGCCCTGGACCTCGAGCCCGATCGCACGCCCGACCGTGCCGTGACGCTCTCGCCGCGCGAGGTGGATGCCCTGACGCTGCTCGCGGTGGGATACAGCCGGGCGCAGGTGGCGAGCACGCTCTCGATCTCGGAGCACACGCTGCGGGTCTATATCGAGAGCGCGCGGCACAAGCTCGGGGCCGTCAACACCACCCATGCGGTGGCCCGCGCGTTGCAGCGCGGCGCGATCGTGGTGTGATGCCGCACGTGCGACTTGGAGGCCGTTAACCGCGTTTAAGCGAGTGTCCCTGCATCACGTCTGCGGAGGGACATTCCATGATCCGATACATCTACGGCACCGACCTCGTTCGCCACCCCCGCCTGCGCGACGGCATGTTCCGAGACCGCGCCGACCAGTTCGTCACGCGGCTCGGGTGGGATCTGCCCCTGCGGCCCGACGGGGCGGAGGTCGATCAATACGACGCGCTCGATCCGCTCTACGTCATCTGGGAAAAGGCGGACGGCTCGCATGGCGGCTCCATGCGGCTTCTGCCGACGACCGGGCGGACAATGGTGAACGAGCATTTCACCGACCTGATCGGCGGCGGCACTATCGTCAGCCCGCTCATCTGGGAATGCACGCGGTTCTGCCTCGCGCGGGAGACCGATCCACGCACCGCCGCCGCGCTGATGCTGGCGGGGGGCGAGGTCATGCACGGCTTCGGCGTCGAGCATTACGTCGGCGTCTTCGATGCGCGCATGGTGCGGATCTACCGCCGGATCGGCGCCTCGCCCGAGGTGCTCGGCACGACCGGGGAGGGGCGCGGAGCGATCTCCATCGGCCTGTGGGAATTCACGCCCGAAGCGCAGGCGCGCGTGGCCCAGAGCGCGGGCATCGCGCCGGACCAGTCGCGCCGCTGGTTCGACGATGCCTTCGGCCGGACCCCGCTCCGCGCCGCGGCGGCGAGCGCTGCCTAGGTGCTGACGAAGCGGACGGATCCGGGCTCCACGATGGCCGCCGTCAAAACGCCTGTGGCATAGGCGCCGGTGTCGACCGAGATGCGTCCGCCCGCCGCGGCCGGTCTCGGCACGATCGTGTGGCCGTGCACGACCCACGTTCCGTCGCGGCGGCGCATGGTCGCAAAGCTGGGATGCCCCCAGAGGAGGACGTCGTCCCGCTGGTCCGACAAAGGTCGGGCAGGGTCCGCGCCGGCATGGACGGCCGCGACATTGCCGCTCTGCCAGCGGAGCGGACGGGCACGCAGCCAGGTTTCGAGGTCGCCGCCCATCGCCCCCCGGAACCGGTCCCGCAGAGCCTCCCAGTCGGAGGCCTCGGGTCCGGCGGGCATTCCGGTCACGCCGAAGCTCTCAAGCGTCTGAACGCCGCCGTTGCGCAGCCATCTCGGTCCGGCCAGAACCGGATAATCGAGAAACTCGATCAGCATCGCCTCGTGGTTGCCGCACAGGCAGGTCACGCGGGCCTCGGCATCAAGCGCCTGCAGGCGGCGCAGCACCCCGGCGCTCGCCGCCCCGCGGTCCACGTAATCGCCGAGCAGGACCAGGGGCGCGCCTGCCGGAAGCTCCCCCTCGAGCCGTCCGAGGAGCCTCTCCAGCAGGTCGTCGCGCCCGTGCACGTCGCCGATGGCCGCGAACGGGGCGTCGGGGTCGAGGGGAGCATCGATATGCCGGCCGAGGAAGCTGCGGAGGCGGGGCAGGAAACGCATGACGACCTCCGTAATATGACCCGGCGGCGGAGCCAAGCACGGGCTCTGGTCCCGGCGGATCGGCACGGATAGGGTCGCGCCATGACGACGCCGCAGCTTACCTTCTCCGACGACCAGGCAGAGGCCTACGACCGCGTGAGCGAGATGCTGCGCGAGGCGGGCATCGACCTCACCGACGGCACAACCCGGCCTCCGGGGGGCGGCGCGTCGAAGCGACTGGCGCTTCTCGGCAAGGCAGGCTCCGGCAAGACGCTGCTGCTCGCCGAGCTCTGCAAAGCGCTGCAATCGGCCGGCGTCGATCTCGTTTCGGGCGATTACGAGGCGCGCAAGCGGCGCGAGCGGCGGACGCTGGCGGTGCTCGCGCCGACCAACAAGGCGGCGAGCGTGCTGCGGACCCGCGGCGTGCCCGCGACGACGATCCACCGCATCCTCTACACGCCGGTCTACGATCCCGAATACGAGAAGATCGCCGAATGGCTGATGGGCAATGTCGAAAAGCCCGAGATCGAGGACCTGACGCCCGAGATGCTCGACCGCGCCTTCGCCTCGTATCAGGGCCACAAGTCGGTCCCGGCGGCGCTGGCGGCCGCGGGACTGCGGGGATCGGACTTCATCACCGGCTGGAAGCGGCGGGAAGAGCCGCTGGACGTGGGCTTCGTCGACGAGGCCTCGATGCTCGACGAGCGCCAGTTCGAGGACCTCCAGGAGATCTTCCCGAACCTCGTCCTTTTCGGCGACCCGGCGCAGCTCGCGCCGGTCAACCAGTCGGGCAAGATGGTCTTCGACGACGTGCCCGAAGACGAGACGCTCGAGCTCAGCCGCATCCACCGTCAGGCCGCGGACAACCCGATCCTCGATCTCGCCCATGCGCTCGCGGATCCTGAGCTCGGCTTCGAGGATTTCGAGCGGATGGTGGAGGAGAAGGCGAGGGCGGACGACCGCGTCGTCTGGGCGCAGAGGGTCGAGGTCGACCTCATGGCGCGCTCGCCGGTCCTCGTATGGCGCAACGCTACGCGCATCCGCCTGATCAACGCCTTCCGCGCGGTGCACGATGCGCCCGAGACCGAGCTTCTGATCGGCGAGCCGCTCATCTGCGACGGGATCGAACTGCCGCTCAAGCACCGCAAGAAGCGGCTCGATCTCGAGGCGCGGGGCCTGATCAAGGGCGCGCAGGTGATCTATCTCGGGCCTGGCAAGCGTTCGGGGTTCTCGCGGCTTCACGTCGTGGGAGCGGAGGATCCGCGGATGTCGGCCGCGTCCATCGTGAAGATCGAGAAGCCGGACGAGGAGGAGCCGTTCATTCCCTTCGCCGCGCGCATGGGGGCGACCTTCCTGCACGGCGCGGCGGTGACGATCCACAAGGCGCAGGGCTCGCAATGGCAGGACGTGCAAGTCTTCGCGCCGGACCTCTACGCGGCCGCCCGGATGGGCCGGGTCGAGGCAGGGCAGCCGCTCTGGAAGCGCCTCGCCTATGTCGCGATCACGCGCGCCTCGTCGCGTCTGCACTGGGTGGTGCGCAACCGGCTTTCGAAGCCAACGACGCCGCTGACGATCGAGGATCTGCCGCGCAAGGCCGCGCCGCTCGCTCTCGAGGTCGAGACGGACGCCGCGGAGGGGTAGGGGCCTGCGGCGTCAGGTCCCCTGTGGCCCGTCGAAGGCCCCGGCGACCCGGCCGAGCAGCATGAAGGCGCGCGAGGACCGGGTGTCCGCGAAGTCGGCGATCTCCGCGTCGGTCGCGACCGGATCGAACCGCGCGATCGCCTTGTCGTAGAGGCGCAGGAAGTGATGCGCGGCGTCCCGGAAGATCGGATCCTCGCGCATCCGCTTCGCCGTCCGCTCGAGCGCGGAGCGGTCTCGTATGCCGCCGAGCGCCGCGACCTCGCGGCCGCGCACCCCTTGGGCAAAGCGGCGCCAGATCTCCGGGCGGGCCCGGTCGGGGGAGAGATCGTCCATGTAGACGCCCTCTTCGGAGAGAAGCGTCAGAACGTCCTGCGCGGACTGCACGAGCTGTGCCGCCGGCCGGTCCCGGAAGGCGCGGCGCAGGGCGTTGAAGCCTTCCTTGTCCTCCGCGGTCCTGGGAAAGTTCAGCGCGCGGATCAGGTCGGAATTCGAGAGCTGCGGCACGGTCTCTTCGGCGGCCGGTCCGAACGCGAGCGAGCCTTGGGCGTTGCCGTCCTTCGCCTCGGCGGAGGGTCCGGGCTGCGGCGGCTGCTCGTCGGTGCCGGAGGCGCGCTGCCGCTGCCGTTTCAGGAGCTCGTCGACGTTCCGGGCAATGGTCGTGATCTGCGGATCGTTCCGGCCGCCTTGCGATTGCGCCACATAGGCGTGGCGCAGCGCATCGACCGTGGCCTGCAGGCGCGCGCTCTCCTCGCGCATGATCCGCGTCGCCCGCATCGCCGTCGCCGCGACCCAGATCATTGCCACCGGCAGGAAGACCGTCATCAGCACGAGCACGAAGCGCAGGCCGTCCTGCCCCGTCGCGCCGGAGAAGAGGAAATATCCGCCCGACAGCGCGATCCAGAGCGCCCCCAGAGCCACCGCGAGGGTCTCTCCTCCGGAGGGGCCCCCGCGAGTGCTGTGGTCGCTCAGGCCGAGGGGCGCACGGCGGGCGTTGGTGTCATCGGCCATGGGCGGCCTCTCCAGAAGTCAGACGTAGGTGATCTTGAGAATCTCGTACGCCTTGTCGCCGCCCGGGGTGCGGACTTCAACGCTGTCGCCCTCTTCCTTGCCGATCAGCGCCCGCGCGATCGGCGATTTCACGTTCAGAAGGCCCTTCTCGATATTGGCCTCGTGTTCGCCGACGATCTGCCAGGTCTTCTCTTCGTCGGTGTCCTCGTCGACGACCGTGACGGTCGCGCCGAACTTGATCGCGCCCGACAACGTCTTGGGGTCGATCACCTCCGCCAGCGACAGGATGCCCTCGAGCTCCTTGATGCGGCCCTCGATGAAGCTCTGCTTCTCGCGCGCGGAATGGTACTCCGCGTTCTCCGAGAGATCGCCGTGCTCGCGCGCCTCGGAAATGGCGCGGATGATGGCCGGGCGTTCCTCGGACTTGAGGGTCTTCAATTCGGTCTCGAGCGCGGTGTGGCCCGCGCGGGTCATCGGTATCTTGTCCATGGGTGGTCCAGCGTCGTGGGGCAGATGAGCCGCAAGGTTGCGGCTCCGGTGCGTCAGTTGGCTACTGAAACCGATCGGAGGCGCCGGTTCAAGGGGGGCAGGCGGCCGCCGATGCGCATTTGCGAACCCACCGGTCCGGGGCGGAACAGGGCCGGGGGGCCGCGACTTCCACCGGCAAGCCCTCATGAGGAGACCCGCCATGGCCGACGACACCGCCTTTCCGCCGCAGCACCAGGACCGGATGCCCGCCGACGAGCACGACATGCGCCCCGAGCCCGATTGCGTGCCGCGCCATACCGGCGTCGGCAAGCTCAAGGACCGCGTCGCATTCATCTCGGGCGGCGACAGCGGCATCGGGCGCGCGACCGCCCATCTCTTCGCCCGCGAGGGGGCGAGGGTGGCCATCGCCTATCTCGACGAGCACGAGGACGCCGAGGAGACGAAGCGCCTCGTCGAGGAGGAAGAGGGATCTGAGGCACTCCTCATCCCCGGCGATCTCGGCGAGAAGGACCATGCCGAGAGCGCCATTCGCCAGACGCTCGACCGCTTCGGCAAGCTCGACGTGCTGGTCGTGAACGCCGCGCAGCAATGGCTCGACGACGGGCTCGAGGACATCTCGGAAGAGCGGCTCCGCCGGACCATCGACAGCAACGTCATGCACCCGATGTTCCTGACGCAGGCGGCGCTGCCGCACCTGAAGGAGGGCGCGGCGATCGTCTACACGACCTCGGTCAACGCCTTCAAAGGCAACGACAAGCTGGTGACCTATTCGGTGACCCGGGGCGCGACTCTGGCGCTGTCCCGCTCCATGGCGAATGCGCTGCTCGATCGCGGCATCCGGGTGAACGCTGTGGCGCCGGGGCCGGTCTGGACGCCGTTCATCCCCGGATCGATGCCGGACGAGATGGTCGCCGATTTCGGAACGCAGGCCCCGATGGGGCGCGCCGGCCAGCCGTGGGAGATCGCGACGAGCTATCTCTTTCTCGCCTGCGATGATGCGAGCTACATGACCGGCCAGACGCTGCACCCGAACGGTGGCTACGTGGTGAACACCTGAGCCGTGCGCAGGGCGTTCCGGGTCCTCGGGACGCCGTGTCACGATTGACCCTGCGGCGCGGCGCGCTTTAGTTCACCGGAACACCGACGGAGAAGGGCGCCGCCGCCCGAAGGGAGAGACATGAGCGACATCCAGCGCGAGACGATGGAATACGACGTGGTGATCGTGGGCGCGGGGCCGGCTGGCCTGTCCGCCGCGATCCGGCTCAAGCAACTCGACGCGGAGCTCGAGGTCGTCGTGCTCGAAAAGGGCTCCGAAGTGGGTGCGCATATCCTCTCGGGCGCCGTGCTCGACCCTTGCGGCATCGATGCGCTCATTCCCGACTGGAAGGAAAAGGGCGCGCCGATCACCGTGAAGGTGAAGGAGGACAACTTTTACCTCCTCGGCGAGGAGGGAAAGGCCCGCGTTCCGAACTGGCCGATGCCGCCGCTGATGAACAACCACGGCAATTACATCGTCTCGATGGGCAATGTCTGCCGCTGGATGGCCGAACAGGCCGAAGCGCTCGGCGTGGAGATTTTCCCGGGCATGTCCTGCTCCGAGATCGTCTATGGCGAGAACGGCGAGGTGAAGGGTGTCGTCGCGGGGGAGTTCGGCCTCAACCCCGATGGCACGCCGGGTGACGGCTACGAGCCCGGCATGGAACTTCACGGCAAGTACGTCTTCCTCGGCGAAGGCGTGCGCGGATCGCTGTCCAAGCAGGTCATCGCCAAGTACGAGCTCGACAAGGGCGTCGAGCCGCAGAAATACGGCCTCGGCATGAAGGAGATCTGGGAGATCGACCCCGCCAAGCATCGCGAGGGCACGGTCACCCACACGATGGGCTGGCCGCTCGGCAAGAACGCGGGCGGCGGGTCGTTCATCTACCATCTCGACAACAACCAGGTCTATGTGGGCTTCGTGGTGCATCTCAACTACGAGAACCCGCACCTCTACCCCTACATGGAATTCCAGCGCTTCAAGCATCACCCGCTGGTCAAGGACCTGCTCGAGGGCGGAAAGCGCGTCGCCTATGGCGCGCGGGCGATCTCGGAAGGCGGCTGGCAATCGATGCCCAAGATGGTCGCGCCGGGCGTGGCGCTGCTGGGCTGTTCGGTGGGCATGGTCAACGTCCCCCGCATCAAGGGCAACCACAACGCGATGCTCTCGGGCAAGGCCGCGGCCGAGGCCGCCTTCGACGCGATCAAGGCCGGGCGCGTCTCGGACGAGCTGACCGCCTACGAGACCGAGGTGCGTAACGGTGCCATCGGCAAGGATCTTAAATCCGTGCGCAACGTGAAGCCCCTCTGGTCGAAATACGGCCTATCGGCGTCGCTGTCGCTCGGCGGGCTCGACATGTGGACCAATTCGCTTTTCGGCGTCTCGGTGCTGGGTACGCTCGGGCATGGCAAGAGCGATGCCGCGGCGACGGGCAAGGCGTCCAAGTTCCCCAAGATTGATTACCCCAAGCCCGACGGCAAGATCAGCTTTGACCGGCTGACGAACGTGTCCTTCGCGATGACGAACCACGAGGAGAGCCAGCCCTCGCATCTCAAGCTGAAGGAGCCCGAGAAGCAGGTCGAGGTCGACTGGAAGGAATTCGCGGGGCCCTCCCAGCGGTACTGCCCGGCCGGTGTCTACGAATTCGTCGATACCGACACCGAGCCGCGCTTCGTGATCAACTTCCAGAACTGCGTTCACTGCAAGACCTGCGACATCAAGGATCCGGCGCAGAACATCGTCTGGACTACGCCCCAGGGCGGAGACGGGCCGAACTATCCCAACATGTGACGGCACTTCGTCACGCGACGCTCGAGGCGCCGGTCCCCTGCTGGGCCGGCGTCTGCATTTTTGGCATGACGAAACCGTGACACCGCTCGCCGGACCGCATCGAAAGCGCCGCGTTGCGTGCGCCCGCAGCGCCAGATAGTCTCCGGCAGGTATCGAGCGGCAACGAGGAGAGACCGACATGGCCGGACGGGCACGCCACTGGACCCTTGGCGCGGTGCTGGCCGCGAGCCTTGCCGCTCCATCCCTCGGTACCGCGCAAGGCTTTGCCGGCGACTACCTCGCTGCCCGCGCCGCCAGCATCGAAGGCGATTTCGAGGCCGCCGCGCGCTACTATTCCCGCACCATCGCCCGCGACGAGGACCGCCCCGGCCTTCTGGAAAACGCCGTCTTCGCGCATATGGCGCTCGGCGAGTTCGACCGGGCCGGCACGCTCGGCCAGCGCCTCCTCGATCTCGGAGAAAGCAGCCGCATCGCGCAGATGGGGCTGATCTCGCAGAGGCTCGGTAATGGCGACTATGCCGGAGCCATCGCGCTTATCGATAGCGGCAAGGGCATCGGGGCGCTCGTGGACGGCCTCGTGAAGGCGTGGGCGCTACTCGGCGAGGGCGACATGTCCGCCGCGCTCGTCGCCTTCGACGAGGTCAAGTCGATCGAGGGGCTCGGTCCCTTCGCCTCCTATCACAAGGCGCTCGCGCTCGCCTCCGTCGGCGATTACGAGGGCGCCGAGGCGATCTTCGCTTCCGGCACCATGGAAGCCGTCCAGGGCACGCGCCGCGCCATCATGGCCCGAGCGGAGATCCTGAGCCAGCTCGGTCGGTCGGCGCAGGCCGCCGATCTCATCGACGAGGCCTTCACCGCCGACATCGATCCCGCCTTGCGCGGACTCCGCGCCAAGCTCACCTCCGGCGAGAAGGTTCCCTTCACCCATGCCCGCAGCGCGCGCGACGGGCTGGCCGAGGTCTTCTACACGCTCGCCGGGGCGTTCGCCTCCGAGATGTCGAGCGACTTCCTCCTGATCTATGCCCGCGTGGCGACGCATCTGCGACCCGAACATGTCGACGCGATCCTGCTGACCGCCGAGCTCTACGACGAGGTGGGCCAGCACGATCTCGCGGTCGAGGCCTATCGCAGCGTGCCCCGTGACGATCCGTCCTTCCACGCCGCCGAGCTCGGCCGCGCCGCCTCCTTGCGCCAGTCGGGCCGGGTCGATGCCGCTGTCGAGGTGCTCGAATCGCTCTCCGAGAGCCACGGGGATCTTCCGGTCGTGATGTCCTCGCTCGGCGATCTCTACCGCCAGCTCGAGCGCTATGACGAGGCGATCGAGGCCTACAGTGCCGCGCTCGACGATTTCGCCGAACCCGATCCCGCGCAATGGTTCCTCTACTACGCCCGCGGCATCAGCCACGAGCGCATGGGCGACTGGGGCTCCTCGGAGGCCGATTTCCGCAAGGCGCTCGAGCTCAATCCCGAGCAGCCGCAGGTCCTGAACTATCTCGGCTACAGCCTGGTCGAGCAGCAGGAGAAGCTCGACGAGGCCCTGGGCATGATCGAGAAGGCGGTCGATCTCTCGCCCGAGTCCGGCTACATCGTCGACAGCCTCGGCTGGGCGCTCTACCGTCTCGGTCGCTACGAGGAGGCCGTCGGCCACATGGAGCGCGCGGCGGAACTGATGCCGATCGATCCTGTGGTGAACGACCATCTCGGCGACGTCTACTGGGCCGTCGGGCGCGAGCGCGAGGCGGAGTTCATGTGGATGCGCGCGCTGTCCTTCGTGGATTACGAGGAGGTGAGCCAGGACGCCGATCCTGACCGCATCCGCCGCAAGCTCGAGGTCGGTCTCGATCGCGTCCTCGCGGAGGAAGGCTCCGATCCGCTCGACGTTGCCGCCGATGCGGGAGAATGATGCGCGGGTGAGCGAACACGCCCCCGCCAAGGTCAACCTCACGCTGCACGTCACCGGTCGCCGGTCCGACGGCTACCACCTGCTGGATTCGCTGGTGGCTTTCGCGGATGTCGGTGACACGGTGACGGCGGAACCCGCGGATGCGCTGACGCTGGAGGTGACCGGTCCGATGGGAGCGGATGTCCCGACCGGGCCGGAGAACCTCGTCCTTGCGGCAGCCCGCCTTTTCGATGCGCCCCGCGGGGCGCGGCTCATCCTCGACAAGCACCTGCCCGCGGCGGCGGGGATCGGCGGCGGCTCCTCCGATGCGGCCGCAGCCCTGCGTCTTCTCTCGCGCCTCTGGGACCTCCCGGTGCCGGAGGGATCCGTCGCGCTCGGGGCGGACGTGCCGATGTGCCTCGATCCGCGCGTGCAGCGCGTCAGAGGCGTCGGAGACGAGCGCCGGCCCGTGGACATCCTGCCGCCCCTGCCGACCGTTCTGGTCAATCCCGGCGTTCCGGTTGCGACGCCCGAGGTGTTCAAGCGCCTGACTGTCCGCGAGAACCCGCCCATGCCGACCGATCTGCCGCTGCTGTCCTGCCCCGCGGACGCCGCCGACTGGATCGCGACGCAGCGAAACGACCTCGCCGGCCCGGCGCGGGCGATCGCGCCCGAGATCGGTGCGGTTCTCGCGGCCCTCTCCGGCGCGCGCCTCGCCCGCATGTCGGGCTCCGGCGCGACCTGCTTCGGTCTCTACGATACACGGGCCGAAGCGGATCAGGCTGCGGAGGAAATCGCCCGCGCAGAGCCCGGGTGGTGGGTGCGGGCGACCACCCTTGCGGCGCACGCCCCTTCTTCTTGAGGT
>NZ_JALZ01000005.1 GCF_000521785.1 Roseivivax halodurans JCM 10272 | reverse complement strand
CAACATTTATCTGAGGGGCTGGCGCCGGAGCGGTCCCTTTCGAAGTCCCGTGATGTGTCGCGTGTCAGCCGTTCGGCGCCGGAACCGGACGCGGTGCCGGGGCGGTTGCGGTACGCGGCTCGCGGCCGGCAAGCGCGATGAGCGCCCCGCTGAGCGAGAACATTCCTACGATGGTCACGAGCATCATAAGGGTGACGATGATCGGGTGCATGATGCCTCTAAGCCTCTGCTTTACTCTTGGGCACTTAACGCCGCTTGTTGAGCGGAGTTCCGCCGTCTTTCGGATAATCCGGCATCATACCGTTGTTCGGGAATGAAAAAAGAGCCCGCGCAAATGCGCGGGCTCCACTGTGTCCGTTCGGCCCACTGCCCCGGGGGGCGCAGGCCAAGGGAGCATGATTACATCATGCCGCCCATGCCGCCCATGTCGGGCATGCCGCCGCCGGAGCCTGCACCTTCCTTCTGCGGACGGTCTGCGACCATCGCTTCGGTGGTGATCAGCAGGCCTGCGATCGACGCCGCATCCTCGAGCGCGGTGCGCACGACCTTCGCGGGGTCGATCACGCCGAACTTGAACATGTCGCCATATTCGTCGGTCTGGGCGTTGTAGCCGAACTTGAGGTCCTCGCTCTCGCGGATCTTGCCCGCGACGACCGAACCGTCGACGCCTGCGTTCTCGGCGATCTGGCGCAGCGGGCTCTCGAGAGCCTTGCGGACGATCGCGATACCGGCGTTCTGGTCGGAGTTCGCACCGGTGAGGCCGTCGAGCGCCTTGGCACCCTGCACGAGGCTGACGCCACCGCCGACGACGATGCCTTCCTGCACGGCCGCGCGGGTCGCGTTCAGGGCGTCATCGACGCGGTCCTTGCGCTCTTTCACCTCGATCTCGGTCGCACCGCCGACGCGGATGACGGCCACGCCGCCCGCCAGCTTCGCGACACGCTCCTGGAGCTTCTCGCGGTCGTAGTCCGACGTGGTCTCCTCGATCTGGCCGCGGATCTGGTTGACCCGTGCTTCGATCTCGGACTTGTCGCCGTTGCCGTTGACGATGGTGGTCTCGTCCTTCGAGATCGACACGCGCTTGGCCGAGCCGAGCATCTCCATGCCGACGTTCTCGAGCTTCATGCCGAGATCCTCGGAGATCACCTGGCCGCCGGTCAGGATCGCGATGTCCTGCAGCATGGCCTTGCGGCGGTCGCCGAAGCCCGGAGCCTTCACGGCTGCGATCTTGAGGCCGCCGCGCAGCTTGTTCACGACGAGAGTCGCGAGCGCTTCGCCTTCGACGTCCTCTGCGATGATGAGGAGCGGCTTCTGGCTCTGGATCACCTGCTCGAGCAGCGGAACCATCGGCTGCAGCGAGGAGAGCTTCTTCTCGTGCAGCAGGATGAGGCAGTCATCCAGCTCCGCGATCATCTTCTCGGAGTTGGTCACGAAGTAGGGGCTGAGGTAGCCGCGGTCGAACTGCATGCCCTCGACGACTTCGACGTCGGTCTCGGTGCCCTTGTTCTCCTCGACGGTGATGACGCCCTCGTTGCCGACGCGCTGCATCGCGTCCGAGATCATCTTGCCGATGGATTCTTCGCCGTTCGCCGAAATCGTGCCGACCTGGCTGACTTCGTCGGAATTCTCGACCTTGCGTGCGGCGTTGCGGATGTGCTCGACGACCTTCGCGGTGGCAAGATCGATGCCGCGCTTGAGGTCCATCGGGTTCATGCCGGCGGAGACGGCCTTCACGCCTTCTTTCACGATCGACTGGGCGAGAACGGTCGCGGTGGTGGTGCCGTCCCCCGCTTCGTCGTTGGTGCGGCTGGCCACTTCCTTGACCATCTGCGCGCCCATGTTCTCGAACTTGTCCTCGAGCTCGATCTCCTTGGCGACCGACACACCGTCCTTGGTGATGCGCGGTGCGCCGAACGACTTGTCGAGCACGACGTTGCGGCCCTTGGGGCCGAGGGTCACCTTCACCGCATCGGCGAGGGTGTTGACGCCCCGCAGCATCCGGTTGCGGGCATCCGTATCGAACTTCACGTCCTTGGCGGCCATGTTCACTTCTCTCCTGGTTCAGGAAAATTCGGGTTTGTATGAAGAATGAGGTCGGGCGCCCTTCAGGCCGCCTTCGCCTCCGCTGCATCCGCGGTCACGCCGAGGATGTCGGATTCCTTCATGATCAGCAGGTCTTCACCGTCGATCTGCACCTCGGTGCCCGACCACTTGCCGAAGAGGACGCGGTCACCCTCTTTGACTGCCATCGGGATCAGGTCGCCCGAATCCTTGCGCGCGCCTTCGCCACACGCAACGACCACGCCCTCAGCCGGCTTCTCTTTCGCACTGTCGGGAATGATCAGACCGCCCTTGGTCTTCTCGTCGCTTTCAACACGGCGAACGAGCACGCGGTCATGAAGCGGTTTGAATGCCATCTTCGAGTCTCCTTGGCTCAAAGTTTATGTCAGGGCTCCTCGCTCGAGCGAGCCCTTTAGCACTCACTCGCGGCGAGTGCTAACGCATGCGGAGTTAGGCAAAGTGCGCATGTCTGTCAACTGGCAGATGCATGCATATTTCACGCCGTCCTCGCCGCTGCGTGTCACTGAGGTGAGGATGGGGATCGACGGGTTCAACCCCGTCCGCATGTCCCCGCCGACCCGGCCCGGGCCGCGTACTTCGATCGCGAAGAGGGCACGGATCCCGCGCCCTCCCCGGCCTGACCTCAGGCCGCGAGCCCGCGCCCCTTCAGAAGCGCCTCGACGCCCGGCATCCGGCCGCGGAAGCGCAGGTAGAGATCGCCCGCCTCCTCCGATCCGCCCGTCGACAGGATCGCCTCCTCGAGCCGCCGTGCCATGCCCTCGTCGAAGGCGCCACCCGCCTCCTCGAAGGCGGCGAAGGCATCGGCATCCATGACCTCGGACCACATGTAGCTGTAGTACCCGCTGGAATAGCCGTCACCGGCGAACACATGGGCGAAATGCGGCGTCGCGTGCCGCATCACGATCGCCTCCGGCATGCCGAGCTGCGCCAGGATCTCCTCCTGCTTGGACATCGGATCCTCCGGCGCCGCGGCGTCGTGGAACTCCAGATCGACCAGCGCCGAGGCCACGTATTCCACCGTCTGGAACCCCTGATCGGCATTCGCCGCCGCCAGCACCCGTTCGAGCATCTCCTTCGGCATCGGCTCTCCGGTCTCTGCATGGGTCGCGAACTCGCCCAGCACCTCCGGCACCTCGAGCCAGTGCTCGTAGAGCTGCGAGGGCAGCTCGACGAAGTCCCGCGCCACCGAGGTGCCCGCGATCGAGGCGAACTCCACGTCCGACAGCATCTGGTGCAGCGCATGCCCGAACTCGTGGAAGAGCGTGCGCGCGTCGTCGTAGCTGAGGAGCGCCGGTTGCCCGGCCGACGGCTTGGCGAAATTGCACACGTTCACCACGATCGGCGACTGCTCCACCGGGCGCTTGCCCTGCATCCGCATGGCCGAGCACCACGCCCCCGACCGCTTCGACGCCCGCGCGAAGTAATCCGCGACGAAGACCGCCACGTGCCGGCCCTCCCGCGTCACCTCCCAGGCCCGGCAATCGGGATGATAGAGCGGCACATAGAGCGGCTTGAACTCCAGCCCGAACAGACGATGCGCACAGGTCTGCGCCGCCTCGATCATCCGCTCGAGCTGCAGGTACGGCTTGAGCGCGGTCTCGTCGAGATCGTGCTCCACCTTGCGCCGCTTCTCCGCGTAATAGCGCCAGTCCCACGCCGCGAGCGGGCCGTTCGCGCCGTCCGCATGCATCATCTCCTCGAGCGCCGCCTGATCGGCGAGCGCGCGCTCCCGCGCCGGCTTCCACACCGCGACCAGAAGCTCGCGCACCGCCTCCGGCGTCTTGGCCATCTCGGTCTCGAGCTTGTAGGCCGCGAAGGTCTCGAAGCCGAGAAGCCCCGCCCGTTCGTGGCGCAGGTCCAGCACCTCGGCGGCGATCTCGCGGTTGTCGGTCTCCCCGCCCATGGCCCCGCGCGAGGTCCAGGCCCGCCACGCCGTCTCGCGCAGATCGCGCCGGGGCGAGAATTGCAGGAACGGCACGATGAGCGAGCGCGACAGCGTGATCACCGGCCCCGCCGCGCCCCGCTCCTCTCCGGCGGCCCGCGCGGAGGCCTTCACGATCTCCGGCAGCCCCTCGAGATCCTCCTCGGAGAGCTCCATCTGCCAGCCGCTCTCGTCGGCCAGAAGGTTCTGCGTGAACGCCGTGCCGAGCACCGACAGCCGCGCCTTGATCTCCTTCATCCGCACCGCCTGCGTGCCCGAGAGCGCCGCGCCCGCCCGCACGAAGCCGCGATGGGTGAGGTAGAGAAGCCGCGCCTCCTGCGGCGCGAGGTCCAGCTCCTCCCGCCGCTCCCAGAGCTCCGCGATCCGCGCAAACAGCGTCTCGTTGCCGTAGATCTGCGAGGAATGGTCCGCGAGCTTCGGCGCGAAGTCCCGCTGCAGCTCCTGCCGCCGCTTGGTGCTGTCCGCCCCCGCCAGCGAGAAGAACACCGACAGCACCCGGTCGAGCGACCGCCCCGCCCCTTCGAGCGCGAGGATCGTGTTGTCGAAGGACGGCGCCTCGGGCTGCTCTGCGATCGCCGCGACCTCCGCGAGATGCTCGAGCCGCGCCGTCTCGAAGGCGGCCGGGAAATCCTCGTCGGAAATGGCGTCGAAGGGCGGAAGCGCGAAGGGCGTGTCCCACTCGGCAAGCAGCGGATTGGTCATGAAGCTCTCCTTTGTCACCCTTCAGCTAGTCCCCCGCAGCCCCCGCCTCAATCCGCACGCGCGCTTCTTCTTGGCAGAAATACTCCCGCCGGAGGCTCCCCCGCCACCCGGCCACGCGCGCCGCTCCTTTCTTCTTGACCACAAATATCCCCGCCGGAGGCTCCCGCACCCGCCGCGGGGCGCAAACGCCTCACTCGAAGAGCCGCGCCTGCCCCGGCGCCGCCGGCGCGGGCATGCCGAGATGCGACCAGCCCTTCTGCGCCAGCATCCGCCCCCGCGGCGTGCGCTGGATCAGGCCCTGCTGCAGCAGGTAGGGCTCGATCACCTCCTCGATCGCGTCGCGGCTTTCCGACAGCGCCGCCGAGATCGTCTCGATCCCCACCGGACCGCCCGCGTAATTCTCCGCGATGAGCCGCAGGTACCGGATGTCCGCGCCGTCGAGGCCGAGCCCGTCCACCCCGAGCCGCGTCAGCGCCCAGTCGGCAAGCGCGCGCGTCACCACGCCGTCGCCCTCCACCACGGCAAAATCCACGACCCGCCGCAACAGCCGCCCGGCGATCCGCGGCGTGCCGCGCGCCCGCCGCGCGATCTCGCGCGCGCCCTCGGGCTCGGCCCGCACGCCGAGTTTCACCGCGTTCCGCGTCACGATGAGGTCGAGCTCCTCGACCGTGTAGAATTGCAGCCGCGTCGGGATACCGAACCGGTCGCGCAGCGGCGTCGTCAGCAGCCCCAGCCGCGTCGTCGCGCCGACGAGGGTGAAGGGCTGCAGCTCGATCCGCACGGTCCGCGCCGCCGGCCCCTCGCCGATCACCAGGTCGAGCTCGAAATCCTCCATCGCCGGGTAGAGCACCTCCTCGACCGCCGGGTTCAGCCGGTGGATCTCGTCGATGAAGAGCACGTCCCGCGCCTCGAGATTGGTGAGGATCGCCGCGAGATCCCCCGCCTTGGCCAGAACCGGTCCCGAGGTCATGCGGAAATTGACCCCGAGCTCCTTCGACATGATCTGCGCCAGCGTCGTCTTGCCGAGGCCGGGCGGACCGTGAAAGAGCGTGTGGTCCATCGCCTCGCCGCGCTGCCGGGCGGATTGCACGAAGACGCGCAGATTGGCCCGCGCCTCGGCCTGCCCGACGAACTCGTCGAGGCTTTCGGGGCGGAGCGCGCGGTCGCGGTCTTCGGCCTGCCCCTCGGGCCGCATCATCGGATCGGGTCCGGCACTCATCGCGCGGCCCCGGTCATGCCGGCGCCAGCATCTTGAGCGCCGCCCGGATCAGCGCCGCCGTGTCGGCCTCGGGTGCGTCCCCGGCAGCCCGCGCCACCGCGCCCGCCGCCTCGCCGGGGGAATAGCCGAGATTGGTCAGCGCCGAGAGCGCCTCGGACTGCGCCGCACCGCCCTGCGCCGGCGCAGGGGCCGAAGGCGCGGGCTCCGCATCGATCACCGCATCCGGCTCCGGCGCGGACATCCCCGGCGCGGAGGCCGCGGCCACCGGCCCCGCGCCCATCGCCATGACCGTCGGCGCCTTGTCCTTCAATTCGTTCACGACCCGCTGCGCGGTCTTCGGCCCGATCCCCTTGGCCGCCTTGATCGAATTCCAGTCGCCGAGCGCGATCGCCCGGCTGACCCCCTCGGCCCCGAGCGTGCCGAGGATCGCGAGCGAGGCCTTGGCGCCGACCCCCTGCACCGACATCAGCAGGCGGTGCCATTCCTTCTCGACCAGCGTAGGGAAACCGAAAAGCTGCAGCAGATCCTCGCGCACCATGAGATCGGTGAAGAGCGCCGCCCACTCCCCGGGCACGCCGAGCCCCGCGATCACCCGATCCGAGCAATAGACGACATAGCCGATGCCGCCGACGTCGATCAGCACGTGATCGTCCGCCTTGTAGGCGATCCGGCCCGAAACGCGCCCGATCATGCTGCGCCTCCCACCATCGGCGTCTCGGAGGGCATGTAGAAGGCGTGGCAGATCGCGATCGCCAGCGCGTCGGCGGCGTCCGCCGAGGCGAAGGTCACCCCCGGCAGCTGCATCTTCACCATGTGCTGCACCTGCGTCTTGTCGGCATGTCCCACGCCCACGACGCATTTCTTGACCTTGTTCGGCGCGTATTCCCCGACGAAGAGCCCGAACTGCGCCGGGACCAGCAGCGCCACCGCCCGCGCCTGGCCGAGCTTCAGCGTCGCCACGGCGTCCTTGTTCACGAAGGTCTGCTCCACCGCCGCCGTCTCGGGCGCATGCCGCTCGATCACCTCCGACAGCTGGGCATAGAGCGCCTTCAGACGCTCGGCGAGCGGACCCTTGCCCGAATGGCAGGTGCCGTTCGCCACGTGGCGCATCCGGCCGCGATCGGCCTCGATCACGCCCCAGCCGAGATTCACCAATCCCGGATCGATCCCCAGCACTCGGGTCACTGCCGCCTCGCTCTTGTCGTTTTGCCCCTCCTAGCACGAAGCGCGAACATGCGCCAAGGGGAAGCGGTGGGCCGCATCTTCCGGAGCCCCTTCGCGACGCTTTGACGACCGGATGCGACACGCGCCACACGCTTGACCCCTCACGGCACAGAAACCTTTTGAAATCATGACCATGCAGCGACGATCGCCATGCAAATTTCGCATGTGACCCATGCGGTTTTCACGGCTTGCGGGTTCACAGAGCGCCTTCTACCTGAGCCTCAAGCAGCCCAGAGCGCCCAGATCTTCCGCACATCAAGGATTCCGCACATGTCGATCAGCATCTACGACCCCGCCCGCCCCTCCAACCTCAATGTCGCCGGTCAGATCGGCGGCCTCTTCGTCAACATGTTCGGCACTGCCGCGCAGTGGCGCGAAGTGCGCCGCACCGAAAAGGCACTGGCGGAACTCACCGACCGCGAGCTCGACGACGTCGGCCTGACCCGCGCCGACATCCCGCGCGTCGCCCGCCGCCGCTGAGACGCGCGACACCAAGACAGAAACGCCGCGCTCCGGAAGCTCCGGGCGCGGCGTTTTTCGTTCTCCAGTCTATCGAAACCTCTCAGAGCACCGCCGGGACCATCTCGGCTACGGCTTCGGTCACCGGATCCGGCGTCAGAAGCGCCGCGCCGATCCGCTCGGCAAGTCCGCCCTGCGACAGCATGTTGAGGTGGTGGGAATACTGCGCCGCACCGAGTTGCGACAGAAGCAGGATCCGCAATCCGAGGAAGGTTGCGACGAGGATCGCCAGCGGCGCCGCAAGCGGAACGTTCACCCTCCGGGCCGGACGATGCTCGATCACGCCGTTGGCGTTCAACCGCGTGACATAACCCCCCGCAAGGCGGCGATGCCTGTTACGGATCCGCTGATGTCTTGCGGCAAAGTCCCTCGATCCCTCTGTCATGCCAGCCTCGCATGTCCGACCGGCCCCCACCGGAGTCACATGGCGGACCATGTAGCTCCGGATTGAGACAAGGTTGAGGCAAATCGCGCCGGGTCGGAGGAAGCTTCCGGGTTCAGGTGCGGCGCAATGTCAACGTCACCCAATCCCCGATCACCTCGCGGTAGGCCTCCTCGAAGCCGGCCTCCACATAGGCATCCAGCGTCTCGTCCGCCTGCCGGGTGAGGATGCCGGAGAGGATCGCATGGGCGCCCGGCTCGGTGTGCCTCGCCATATCCGGGGCCAGCTCGATCAGCGGCGCCATCAGGATATTGGCGAAGATGAGGTCGAAGGGCGCCGCCTCGGCGATCCGCGGATGGTCGAAGCCAACGGCTTCGAGGCATTCCACGCGCCCCTCGAGACCGTTCGCCCGCACATTGGCCTCGGCCACCTCGACCGCCACCTCGTCGATATCGGACGCGATCACCGGGTTCGGCCAGATCCGCGCCGCGCCCATGGCGAGCACCGCCGTGCCGCAGCCGATATCGGCGACCTTCTTGCCCACGATCCCCTGCCCGTCGAGCCGGTCGAGCGCCCGAAGGCAGCCAAGGGTGGTGCCGTGGTGCCCGGTCCCGAACGCCATCGCTGCCTCGATCAGAAGCGGCTCGGACCCTTCGGGCACCTTGTCCGCGTCGTGGCTGCCGTAGACGAAGAACCGCCCCGCCTCGACCGGCGTCAGCTCGCGCCGCACCTTGTCGACCCAGTCGGTGTCGGGCACCTCCGACACCGCGAAATCGGCCGCACCATAGGCCGCGGCAAGCAGCGCAAGCTGCACCTCGTCGGGCCGCTCGTCGAAATAGCCACCGACCTCCCAGACACCGCTGTCGTCCTCGATCTCAAAGACGCCGACGCCCGTCGGCGTGGGATCGAGCGCCTCGAGCGCCTCTCCGAGGGCCTCGGCCGGCTCGCGCCCCGGTAGCGTTGTCAAGGCGGTGAAAGTGGCCATGGTTGCGTTCCCCTTACGGCAAGAAAAGCAGGAACCTGCCCCAGATCGTGTCGGTTGGGCCGAGAACCTTGATGCTTAGGGAGGGCTTCAAGCATGGAAGAGACCGCCTCGCAAGCGGTGTCGGGCGCCATTACAGGTCTCGATATAGCCGTTCTCGCCGCGTATTTCCTCGTCGTCATAGGCATAGGCGTCTGGGTCTCGCGACGAACCGAGAGCGGCGAGGATCTCTTCCTAGCCGGCAGGACCCTCACCTGGGGCGTCGTCGGCTTCTCGCTCTTCGCCTCCAACATCTCGTCCACGACGCTCATCGGCCTCACCGGCGCCGCCTACACGACCGGCATCGCGGCCTCGGCCTACGAATGGATGGCGGGCATCCCGCTGATCCTGCTCGCCTTCATCTTCGCGCCTCTCTTCTTCAAGGCGCGCGTCACCACGATCCCCGAATGGCTCGAGCGCCGCTACGACCGGCGCGCGCGGCTCTACTTCTCGGCGGTGACGATCGTCCTGACGGTCATCGTCGACACCGCGGGCGGCCTCTATGCGGGCGGCGTCGTGGTGAAGACCTTCTTCCCCGAGATACCGATCTGGCAGACCTGCGTCGGCCTCGGCATCTTCGCCGGCATCTACACCGCCACCGGCGGCCTAAAGGCGGTGGTCTACACCGACGTCCTGCAGGCCGTCGTTCTGATCGTCGGCTGCGCGGCGATGACCTTCATCCTCTTTCAGGGCAACGACTTCTCCTGGGCGAACGTGAAGGAGAGCATGCCGAACGAGGACCAGCTCAGCCTCGTTCTGCCGCGCGACAACGAGACCCTGCCCTGGACCGGCCTCTTCTTCGGGGTGCCGCTCCTCGGCTTCTGGTACTGGGTCACCAACCAGTACATCGTCCAGCGCGTCCTCGGCGCGCGGGACCTGCGCGAGGCCCAGCGCGGCGCGATCCTCGGCGGTTTTCTCAAGATCATCCCGATGTTCATCATGGTCCTGCCGGGCGCGATGGCGATCTCCGTGGTGCCGGATCTCACCAATGCCGACATGGTGTTTCCGACGATCACCACGACCGTCCTGCCCGCGGGCCTGACCGGCCTCGTCCTCGCCGGCCTCGTCGCCGCGATCATGTCGAGCGTCGACTCGACGCTGAACTCGTCCTCGACCCTCATCGGCCACGACTTCATGAACATCGCCGACCGCGAACCCGGCGAGCAGCGCCGCATCGGCCAGATCACGACGCTCGTGCTGATGGTGATCGCGATCCTCTGGGCGCCGTTCATCGACGACATGGGCGGGCTCTGGGACTACCTGCAGCAGGCCTTCTCGGTCCTCGTGCCGCCGGTCGTCGCGATCTTCATCCTCGGCGCGCTCTGGCAGCGCGGCACGGACACTGCCGCCTTCACCACGCTCTGGGCCGGCCACGGCATCGCCATCGCGGTCTTCATCGCGACGCAGCTAGAATACTGGCCGATCCACTTCACCGCCAATGTCGGCCTGATGACGCTGGTCTCCTGCATCATCTACGCCGCGGTCAGCCTCTCAGGCAGCCATGGCGCAGGTGAGGAATACGAATCCGCGACCTGGAACCGCGAGCTTGCGACCGAGGCGCTCCGCGACGACGCGCCGATCTACGCCAACGTCAAGATCTGGGCCTGGCTCCTCGGCGCCGCGATGCTCGGCATCCTGATCCTCTTCTGGTGATCCCGGCGGGCGCCGGTCACTCGGCCGGCGCCACCGCCAGCAGCGGCTGGAGCCGCGTCTCGTGCCCCGGCGCCGGATGCCGCGGAATCAGCAGCGCGAGCGCCAGCGACGTGCCCGCCATCCCCGCCGCCAGCGCGAACACCGCCTGCGGCGAGACGAGCCAGAGATATCCCAGAAGCGCCGGCAGGAAGACCGCCGCGATGTGGTTGATGGTGAAGGCCACCGCCGCCGTCGGCGCGATGTCCCCCGGAGAGGCGATCTTCTGGAAATAGGTCTTGAGCGCCAGTGCCAGCGCGAAGAACAGGTGATCGACGACATAGAGCGCTGCCGCCAGCACCACGCCCCAGCCGAACCAGTAGACGCCCCCATAGGCCAGGAACACCACCACCAGCCCCGCATATTCGAAGACCAGCGCGCTGCGCTCGCCGAAGCGGTGCACTGCCCGGCCGAGGAGCGGCGCGCAGACGATGTTGGCGACGAGGGTCACCAGCATGAGCCCCGTGACCTCGTGCACCTCGAAGCCGAAACGCTCGACCATCATGAAGCCCGCGAAGACGACGAAGATCTGCCGACGCGCGCCCGACATGAATTGCAGCGCGTAATAGAGCCAGTAGCGCTTGCGGAGCACGAAGCGCTTGATCTGCGGCTCCGGCGCCTCGAATTGCGGCATGGCGATCGCGCAATAGAGCGTGATCAGGATCGTCAGCCCGCCCGACGCCATGTAGACGGTATTGTAGGACAGATCGAGGCTCTCCCAGGTCATCACGATCACGCCATAAGCCACGAGTGCCGAGGCCGAGGCGGCGGCCAGCATCCAGCCGAGGATCTGCGGCGCGCGGTCCTTCGGCAGCCATTGCAGCGTCAGCGACTGGTTCACCGTCTCGTAATAGTGAAAGCCAATCGAGCTCAACATGGTGATCGTCAGGATCCCGCCGAGCGAGGGGAACCACGCCGTCACCGCCGTCGCCGCACCCAGAAGCGTCAGCGACACCAGCGCCAGCACCTGCTCGCGCATGAAGACGATGACCGCGATCACGCCCACGGCGAGAAAGCCCGGGATCTCGCGCACGCTGTGCAGCCAGCCGATATCCGAGCCGTCGAACTCCGCCGCCTCGATGACGAAGTTGTTGAGCAGCGCCGACCATGTCGCGAAGGACAGCGGCATGGCGATGGCCATGAGGAACAGCAGCGTCACTGGGCGCTGCCAGATCGGCAGGTCGCGCGCCTGCCCCAGGGGAACGATCCGGGTCATGGTCCGGCTCTAGCCCCTTTCACCGCGCACGGCGAGGCAAAACTTGACGGGCCATTATCCGGGGGTTGCAGGCCCCCGGACGCCCGGTCGGCATCAGGGCGCGGTGAACCGGTAATCGACGTCCGAGAAGCGGTCGCGCGGGAAGGAATAGAGGAACTTCAGCCCCTCCGGCCCCGCCACCGTGCCGTGTTCGGCCTCCTCGGGGATATAGAGCGCAACGCCCGGTGCGATCGCATGCGCGATGCCGTCGATGGTCACCACGCCGTCGCCCGCGAGCCCGTAATAGATCTCCGCCGGCGCGTGCCGATGCGGCAGCAGCGTGCCATCCGGCCCGAACTCCGCGACGCCCAGCACCATCCCGTGCGTCTCTGTCCGGTCCGCCGAGAAGAGCGTCCGCCACCGCACGGTGCCGAAGGCCGGATCCTCTCCGCCCTCGAGCGGCGCATGATCCGCGTTCGCCACGACGGGCATCGCGGCCATCATCCCGACCGCGTCCGAGATCCCCCCGAACGCGGCCACATCCATATCCGTCAGCGCCACGGGGCGTCTCCTCCATCGCCGGCATGTCACTGGGTGCTCATACCCCGCAGCATCCGGGACCGTCGCGCCGAAACCCGACACGGCGTCCGTCGCGATCGGGCGCTCCGTTCGCGACAGTCGCCATGTCGCGATCCGGCCCTCAGGCCCGACTGCGCCTCGCGACCGGAGGTGGGGATGAGAAAGCACTCACCGGACGGATTGCTTTTCTGCGGACAACCGAAGAAGCGCGCGTCAGCTCCGGATGCGCCACCCGGTGCGGAAGATCCACCAGATCACCGCGAGGCAGATCCCCGTGAAGGCCGCGATGGCGATCAGGCTCACCCCGACCGGCACGTCGGCAAGGCCGTAGAACGACCAGCGGAACCCCGAGATGAGGTAGACGACCGGGTTCAGCAGCGCGATCTTCTGCCAGATGCCCGGCAGCATCGAGATCGAGTAGAACGAACCCCCGAGGAAGATCAGCGGCGTCACCACAAGAAGAGGCACCAGCTGCAGCTGCTCGAAGTTCTTCGCCCAGATCCCGAGGATGAAGCCGAGCAGCGCGAAGCTGAGGCAGGTGAGAACGAGGAAGGCCAGCATCGCGAAAGGATGCTCGATCCGGAGCGGCACGAAGAGCGCCGCAGTGGCCAGGATGACGATGCCGATGAAGAGCGCCTTGGTCGCCGCCGCGCCCACGTAACCCGCAACGATCTCGAGGAAGTTGATCGGCGCCGACAGAAGCTCGTAGATCGTGCCGATGAATTTCGGGAAATAGATCCCGAACGACGCGTTCGAGATCGCCTGCGTGATCACCGACAGCATCACCAGCCCCGGCACTATGAACGCCCCGTAGCTGACGCCCTCGACCTCCTGGATCCGGCTGCCGATCGCCGCCCCGAAGACCACGAAGTAGAGGGAGGTCGAGATCACCGGCGAGATGAAGCTCTGCAGCAGCGTGCGGAAGAAGCGCGCCATCTCGAAGCGGTAGATCGCGCCGACGGCTGTCCAATTCATGCCGCATCTCCTTCATGCACCAGCCCGACGAAGATGTCCTCGAGCGAGTTCTGGCTCGTGCGGACGTCCCGCAGGACGAGCCCCGCCTCGCTCATCTCGGTCATCAGACGGGCGATCCCGGTGCGCTCTGCCGAGGTGTCGTAGCTGTAAACCAGCGTGTGCCCCTCGTCCTCGAGCGTCAGATCGAACTCCGAGAGCCGCTCCGGCACCGCGCCGATCGGCTCCTGAAGATCGATGCGCAGCTCCTTGCGGCCCATCCGCGTCATCAGCGCGGCCTTCTCCTCGACGAGCAGCAGCCGCCCGCCCGAGATCACGCCGACCCGGTCGGCGATGGCCTCCGCCTCCTCGATGTAATGGGTGGTGAGGATGATCGTCACGCCCGAGGCCTTGAGGTCCTCGACGATGCGCCACATGTCGCGGCGCAGCTCCACGTCGACGCCCGCGGTCGGCTCGTCGAGGAACAGCACGCTCGGATCGTGGCTCAGCGCCTTGGCGATCAGCACCCGGCGCTTCATGCCGCCCGAAAGCTCGTTGATCTTGGCGTCGCGCTTCTCCCAGAGCGACAGCCGCCGCAGGATGTCCTCGAGATGCGCGTCGTCGCGCGGCCGTCCGAAGACGCCGCGGGTGAAGCGCACCGTGTTCCACACCTTCTCGAAGGGTTCGAGGTTCACCTCCTGCGGCACCAGCCCGACGAGCGAGCGCGCGCCGCGATACTCGGTGACGACGTCGTGCCCGCCGACCGTGATGCTGCCCGAGGTCGGCTGCGAGATGCCGCAGATGCACGAGATGAGCGTGGTCTTGCCCGCGCCGTTCGGGCCGAGCAGCGCGAGGATCTCGCCCTCCTCGATATCGAGCGTGACGCCCTTGAGCGCCTCGAAGCCGCCCGCATAGACCTTCCGGGCGTCCCTGATCTGCACCATCGCGGCCATCGGCCCGCCTTCCCTCGAAGTTCCGTTACCGCCGAACCTAGATGCGGCCCGCCCGAACGCAATGTGCGCTGCGGCACAACGCTGTGCGCCGACCGCGGCGCTCTGGCCCAGCCGCGCCCCTTCTTCTTGGCAAAAATACTCCGGGGGTGTGGGGGCGGCGCCCCCACTCCGGCCGCTCAGCCGCGGATCGCCTCGATCATGCGCGAGACGTTGTCCGGGTCCGCATCGGGCGTGATCCCGTGACCGAGGTTGAAGATATGCGGCCCGCCCGAGAACGCCTCAACGATGGCGCGCGTCTCGGCGACAAGCTCCTCGCCGCCCGTGACCATGTGCGACGACTTGAGGTTGCCCTGCACGCAGCCCGAGACCTGCACGTGCTCCGCCGCCCAGTCCGGCGTGACCCCGTCGTCGAGCGCGACGCAAGTGGCACCCGTCGCCGCGTGGAAGCCCTTGAACCGCTCCGCCGCGCCGCGCGGGAAGGCGATGACCGGCACGTCCGGGTGACGGCGCTTCAGCGCCTCGATGATGATCCGCGCGGGCTCGACCGCGTAGCGCTGGAAATCGTCGCCCTGAAGCGATCCCGCCCAGCTGTCGAAGATCTTCACCACCTCGGCCCCGGCCTCGATCTGGCGCGACAGGTACTCGATCGTCCCTTCGGTGATCTTGCCCAGAAGCTGCTCGAAGAGCGCGCGGTTCTCGTCCTTCAGCGCGTGCGCCGGCCCTTGGTCGGGCGTGCCCTTGCCCGCGATCATGTAGGTCGCGACCGTCCACGGCGCGCCGGCGAAGCCGATCAGCGTGGTCTCAGCCGGCAATTCGCGCGACAGGATCTTCACCGTCTCGTAGATCGGCGACAGCGTCTCGTCGATCGCGTGGACCGGCTTCAGCTTCTCGAAATCGGCCTCGGTGGTGACGGTCGAAAGCCGCGGCCCCTCGCCGGTCACGAACCACAGATCCGCGCCCAGCGCCTGCGGCAGCAGCAGGATGTCCGCGAAGAGGATCGCCCCGTCGAAGCCGTAGCGCCGGATCGGCTGCAGCGTGACCTCCGAGGCGAGCTCGGGATTGTAGCAGAGCGACAGGAAGTCCCCGGCCTTCTCGCGCGTCGCGCGGTATTCCGGCAGGTAGCGGCCGGCCTGCCGCATCATCCAGATCGGCGGCACATCTTGCGTCTCTCCGGCCAGCGCGCGCAGGATCGTCTTGGTCATCGGGGGCCCCTTCTTGCAGCCTGCAACACCTCGGACGGCAGGGCGCTCGTGTCAAGCGCGCTTGCCAGCCTGCCCCACCCGTCATAAGCCTTGCCCCATGGCACTCGACCTTCCCTCCCCCGACGCCGCCCTGCGTATCGGCACCCGCGGCTCGCCGCTCGCCCTCGCTCAGGCGAACGAGACCCGCGACCGGCTCGCCGCCGCCTTCGATCTGCCGCACGAGGCGTTCGAGATCGTGGTCATCAAGACCACCGGCGACCGTATCATCGACCGCCCCCTGAAGGAGATTGGCGGCAAGGGGCTCTTCACCCGCGAGATCGAGGCGGCGATGGTCTCGGGCGAGATCGACCTCGCCGTGCATTCGATGAAGGACATGCCGACGCTGCAGCCCGAGGGGCTGATTCTCGACACCTACCTGCCGCGTGAGGATCCGCGGGACGCGTTCATCTCGCCCGAATTCTCCCGCATCGCCGATCTGCCCGAGGGCGCCGTCGTCGGCACGTCGAGCCTGCGCCGCCGCGCGCAGGTGCAGCACCGCCGCCCCGACCTCCAAGTGGTCGAGTTCCGCGGCAACGTGCAGACCCGCCTGCGCAAGCTCGAGGACGGCGTCGCGCGCTGCACCTTCCTCGCCTGCGCCGGGCTCAACCGCCTCGAGATGACCGACCTGCCGCAGACGCCCGTGGATCCAGAGGACATGCTCCCCGCGGTCGCGCAGGGCGCCATCGGCATCGAGCGGCGCATCGACGACGACCGCGCGGCCGAGATGCTGGCGGCGATCCACGATCTCGAGACCGCGCAGAGAATCGCCGCCGAGCGCGCCTATCTCGCGGCGCTCGACGGCTCCTGCGAGACGCCCATCGCGGGCCTTGCGCTGCTCGACGGCGACCGGCTCTGGCTGCGCGGCGAGGTGCTGCGCCCCGACGGCTCCGAGGCGCATTCGGGCGAGCGCGAGGGCTCCATCGCCGACGGCCCCGACATGGGCCGCGACCTGGCCCGAGAGCTTCTGGACCGCGCCGGCACCGATTTCTTCGACTGGATCGCGAGCGCCTGAGCCGGCCTCAGCCGGCCCGCGCCTCGATCTGACGGGCGTAATCCTCGGCATGGGCCTGCAGGCGTTTCTCGATCGCCCCGCGCCCGACCTTCAGCGGCTGGATCAGCAGGCGCGATCCCATCGTCTTGGCCGAGAGGTCCATGTCCAGCGCCACGCGGGTGCGCGTCTCGGACAGCGCCTCGAGATCGAGCGCGATCGCCACTTCGAGCCCCTCCGACACCGCGTTGCAGGTCAACCGGTTCGGTGGGTCGTATTCGGTCAGGACCAGCGTCGCCGCCCGCGTCTTGCCGCGATATTCGAAACCGATCTCCCAAGTCATGCCGGGGGCCGGACCGTCCATCTCGTCCGTACGCGTGACCTCGACGCCCTTCTCCCGCGCCACCCGCTCGAGCGCCGCATGATCGCTCAGGACCGCAAAGACCCGGTCCTGCGCCCCCTCGACCTCCTGCCTTACCGAAAACCGCATCGCGTTCCCTCGCCCCGCGGGTCTCTCTGCTCGCCTGCGCCCGAGCAAAACGTCAATCCAGCCGGTCCGCAAGCCAGTTGCGCAGGAGGAACCGGGCAATGGCGCCGTCGCGCGCCGGCCAGACCTTCGGATGAGTACCGGCAAAGGCGTCGGCCAGCTCCTCGCGGCTGAGCCAGAGCGCCTCCTCGATCTCAACCGGATCGAGCGTGATGTCGCTGCTCGTCGCCTCGCCGTGGCAGCCGATCATCAGCGAGGCCGGGAACGGCCAGGGCTGCGAGGCAAGGTATCCGACCCGCCCGACCTCGACGCCGACCTCCTCGCGGACCTCGCGGCGCACCGCCGCCTCGATCGTCTCGCCGGGCTCGACGAAGCCCGCAAGGCACGAATACATCCCCTCGGGCCAGCCCGGCGCGCGTCCGACCAGCACCGAGTTGCCGCGCGTGACGAGCATGATGACCACCGGATCGGTGCGCGGGAAATGCCGCGCGCCGCAGGACGGGCAGACCCGCTGCCAGCCCGCAAGCGCCACCTCCGAGGCCGCACCGCACCGCGCGCAGAACCCGTGGGAGCCGTGCCAGCCGAACAGCGCCCGCGCCGTCGCGGCAAGCTCCGCATCGCGCGGGCCGAGCCGCGTCATCACCCGCCTCAGATCGGCGAAAGCGGCGCCCTCGACCGCCGGATGCGCCTGCTCGCTCGTGTCGGAAAAGCCGCCCAGCGTCTCCGGCACGCCGCCTTCGGGCTCCCACCCGGACAGATCCGCCGCGACCACGACCGCGCCGTTCTCGCGCCCGAGCAGCGTCCGCCCCGGCGCCGCATCCTCCAGCGCCGGATGACCGAGCGGCAGCCGCACCAGCGCGTCCTCCGCCACCAGCGGCTTGCCGCGCCAGAGCAGAACCGCCCGCGCATCCGGATCGGCCATCGCCCGCTCCAGTTCCTCCGGCCGCTCCCGCAGCTCCGCCGCCCGGTCTAGCCCCGAGCCGCCGAACGTCACCTCTTCCGCATGTCGCATTCCGACCCCTTCCACCGAGCGCGGCAGCTTTGGCACGAGGGGCCTTTCGTGACAAACACGTAAAACGGACCGATAACGCTATCGCAGTTAGCAACTACTGATTGCATCGTGTACGATCCGTATAAGGAATCATCATGGCGATGGTTAACGTTTGCGGACGTGGACACAGTCATGAATGAAACCCGTGTCTTGCGGAGCGATAATGGGCATGGACGGTTCTTTGGATCAGTTGAGCTTGGACGTCTCGTCGATGGGCGCGGCCCGCGTGCAACTCCGGATCCTGGCGACGTCCGACCTCCACATGCAGGTCTACCCGCATGATTACGGCACCGACCGGCCCGATCCCTCGCGCGGCCTTGCCGCCCTCACCTCGGCGATCTCGGAGGCGCGCGCAGAGGCTCCGAATACCCTTCTTTTCGACAATGGCGACGTGATCCACGGAAATCCCATGGGAGACCTCGCCGCGCGCGAGGCCGCCCGCAGCGGTCCCGGAACCCGGCGCGCCCATCCCGCCATCGCAGCCATGAACCTTCTCGGCTACGATGCGGCGACCGTCGGCAACCACGAGTTCAACTACGGTCTCGACGTGCTCATGGAGACCTACGCGCAGTGCACCTTCCCGATCGTGCTGGCCAACCTGCGCCGGACGGGACGCAACGGCGCGCCAATCTTCTCGCCCTGGCACATCCTCGAACGCGACGTGCTCGATCAGGACGGCATCGCGCGCCGTCTGAGGATCGGCGTGGTCGGCTTCGCCCCGTCCGACATTCCGATCTGGGACCGCCATCGCCTCAAGGGATCGGTCGAGAGCGAGCCGATCCTCGAGGCCGCCCTCCGCACGGTTCCCGAATTGCGCGCCGCCGGCGCGGACGTCGTCGTCGCGCTCTGCCATGCCGGGGTCGGCAACACGGCAACGACGGACGAGGGTCTGGGCGCCGCCCGCGCCCTCGCGAACGTCCCCGGCATCGACGCCGTCGTGGGCGGCCACACCCACGAGCGCTACGCCGGCGCGGTGTCGCCGGACGGCGACGCGACGAGCGAGGTGCCGATCGTCGCCAGCGGCAGTCACGGAACCCATCTCGGGGTGATCGACCTCGATCTCAGCCAGGATTGTGCCGGCGACTGGCACCGGGACGCATCGCGCAGCGTGCTCGTGCCCGCCACCGGCACGTCCGGCCCTCCGCGCTGCAAACGCGCGCTGGCCCGATGCCTCAACGCGGTGGTCGAGGATCACCGCCGAACCCTCGCGCATATCCGTCGGCGTCTCGCCTGGACGGATACACCGATCACCAGCTATTTCTCGCTCGCCGGCGATTGGGGAGCGCAGGGAACGGTCGGCTGGGCGGTCCGCGCCTGGCTCTCCGAGAACATGCCGGCGCCGCCCGAGGACGCGCCCCTGCTGATCTCGACCGCGCCCTACCCGGCCGGCGGTTTCGACGATCCTGCGGACTATCTCAACATCCCGGCCGGCGAGGTGCTGATGCGGCATCTCACCATGCTCTATCCGTTCCCGAACCTGCTTCAGGTCCGGCGCATGAGAGGGGCCCACGTCCGCGCATGGCTCGAACGGAGCGCTGCGGCATACCTCCCCGTCACCCCCGGGGCGAGGGCCCCCGCCCTTCGCCTGACCGATGTGGCCCCTTACGATTTCGACGCTCTCGACGGAGTGACATGGTCGGTCGACCTCTCCCGCCCGCGCGCTGTCGACTGCGCGGGACATCCGGTTCCCGGGGCCGCGGGGCGCATCACGGAGCTCAGGTATCGCGGACGCCGCGTGCGGGACGACGACCTATTCCACATCGCGGTGAACACGTACCGCTCGGCCGGCAGCGGCGGCGTGCCCGCGGATTGGCCGGACGAGCCGTTCTTCGAGCCCGATCGTTCGGTCTTCGCAATGATTTCCGAGATCATGGAGCGCCGCGGCACGATCCCGCCGCAACGCTCCGCGCCCTGGCGCTTCGCCCCGATCGAGGGCGCATCGGCGATCTTCCGAACCTCTCCCTCCGCCCGGGCGCATGGTGCCGTCGCCCGGACGCTCGGGCTCGAGGATACCGGCCGCACCGATGCCGACGGGTTCGCGCTCTACCGCCTGCAATTCTGACCCACGGGTTGCGAATCCGCCGCGCCGCGACTAGGTAGGCGATCGAGAGGTTGGTGCGGGCAAGCACCTCGCCAACCCGGTCAGGTCCGGAAGGAAGCAGCCGTAACGAGACCCGCTTGGGTCGCTTTCCAGCCTCTCACCCCTCCCCGCAGCCGCCAGAACTCCCCGAGCGCTCGCCGCATATCGGCCGACGCCCTATCTCGCGGGACGATGGCGGTGACGGACGATCAGATGGCGGAGGCGCTGATGGCGCTGGCCGAGGCGCGCGGGACGGGCAAGACGTTCTGTCCTTCGGAAGTCGCGCGCAGGCTTGCGGATGACTGGCGTCCCCTCATGCCGGAGCTGCGGCGCATCGCCGCGGCGCTCCCCCTCGAAGCGACCCAGAAGGGCAAGCCGGTCGATCCGCGCCGGGCGCGCGGCCCGATCCGCCTCTCCCTCGATCAGTCGCGGGCGGGATCGCGCGGATAGGTCCCGAGAATCTCGAGCTTGTGGGTGAAATAGCCCAGCTCCTCGAGCGCCCGCCGCACGTTCGCATCCTCGGGATGCCCCTCGATATCGGCGTAGAACTGCGTCGCGGTGAACGAGCCGTCGACCATGTAGCTTTCGAGCTTGGTCATGTTGACGCCGTTCGTCGCGAACCCGCCCATCGCCTTGTAGAGCGCCGCGGGAATGTTGCGCACCTCGAAGACGAAGCTCGTCAGCATCCCGTGCGTGCCCCGGCGAGTCATGTCCGCCTGCGGCGACATCACGAGGAACCGCGTCGTGTTGGTCTGGTGGTCCTCGATGTGCCGCGCCAGCACCTCGAGCCCGTAGATCTCGGCGGCGAGCTCAGAGGCGAGCGCCGCATGGGTGGGATCGCCACGCTCGGCGACCTCTCGGGCCGCGCGCGCATTGTCGGGGCTCACATGCCCGGTGATCCCGTGCTTGCGCAGATAGCCGCCGCATTGCGGCAGCAGGACGAGATGCGAATGCGCCTCGCGCACGTCCTCGACCTTTGCCCCCTTCACGCCGAGCAGGTTGATGTGCACACGCACGAAGGCCTCGTCCACGATATGCAGCCCGCTTTGCGGCAGAAGACGGTGGATGTCCGCAACGCGGCCGTAGGTCGAGTTCTCCACCGGTAGCATCGCCAGCGCCGCGTCTCCCGACCGCACCGCGGCGATCGCGTCCTCGAAATTGGCGCAGGCGAGCGGCGCGTGATCGGGGCGCGCGGCCCTGCAGGCCTCGTCGGAATAGGCGCCCGGCTCTCCCTGGAACGCGATGCGGGGGCGGTCGGTCATTATGGTCTTCCGTCACAGGGCGCCGCACGGGCGCGTCACTTGGGCGCCGCTACGGGCGTTTGGTCGCGCCTACTACACCTTGCCAGAGGGCAAGGGAACCAGTAGGCAACTGCCCGAACGAGACCCTCGAGACGGATACGCGACCGATGTTTGACACGATGACGCTCACGAAGGTGGTCGGCGGCTTTTGCGGCGCCCTCCTGGTCTTTCTCCTCGGCGGCTGGGTCGCCGAGACGATCTACCATGTGGGCGGATCGGGCCATGGCGAAGAGCACGAGGCTGCCTGGGTCATCGAGACCGACGAAGGCGAAGGCGAGGGCGAAGAAGAGGCACCCGCCGACTTCGCGACTCTCTGGCAGTCCCGCGACGAAGCCGCCGGCGAGCGCGTCTTCAACCAGTGCCGCGCCTGCCACCAGCTCGAAGAGGGCGCCAACGCGGTCGGCCCGTACCTCTACGGCGTCGTCGGTCGCGAGGTCGGTGCGGCGGACGGCTATGGCAGCTATTCGGGCGCGCTGAGCGAGGCGGCCGACGTCTGGACCGCCGAGAACCTCTTCCACTTCCTCGAGAACCCGCAGGGCTACGCCTCGGGCACGTCGATGAGCTATTCCGGCCTCAGCAGCCCCGAGGACCGCGTGAACCTGATCGCTTACCTCAACACCTTCGATGGCAACGCGCAGGTCGAAGCGCCGGCCGAAGGCGGCGGCGACCAGGCCGCGGCCGAAGGTGAAGGCGGTGACGAAGCGGCCGCCGAAGGCGAAGGCGGCGACCAGGCCGCGGCGGAAGGCGAGGCAGCTGCCGAAGGCGAAGGCTCCGAGCAGGCAGCAGCCGAAGGCGACGCGGCATCCGGCGGCGACGCCTCCGGCCAGGCCGCAGCCGAGGATCAATCCTCCGGCGAGGCTGCCTCCAGCGAGGAAGCGCCTGCCGAAGAGCAGTCCTCCGCCGAGGGCGAAGGCCAAGCCGCAGAAGCCCCCGCCGAGGGCGAAGGCGAGAGCCAGTCCGCAGACGCCTCCTCCGCCGAGGGCGGCGAGGCGGCCGAGGGCGGCTCGGGTGGCGGCTCCGAAGTTGCCGCGATGATCGCGAGCGCCGACGCCTCCGCCGGCGAGAGCGTCTTCAACCGCTGCCGCGCCTGCCATCAGGTGAACGGCACGAACGGCGTCGGCCCGCATCTCGACGGCGTCGTGGACCGCGAGGTCGGCTCGGTCGAGGGCTTCAACTATTCCGGCGCGCTCTCCGAGCAGGCCGACGTCTGGACCGTCGACAACCTCTTCGCCTTCCTCGAGAACCCGCGCGAATGGGCTCCGGGCACCAAGATGAGCTTTGCCGGCCTGCGCAGCGAAGAGGATCGCGCCAACCTCATCGCCTACCTGCAGTCGCTCGGCGGGCAGTGATCCCGACAGCCGCATGGCAACCACGTTTCGGACCGGCCGTCGCCTGCAAGGGCGGCGGCCGTTTCCGTTCGGGCCGCGAAGATGTGACCCTGACGCCAGATAACAGCCTTGCAACTTGATCGTGGCGCAACGCCCCATTTACCTTACCATCCAGCCCAGCAGGACTGGCGGACACAAGCCGGAGGGGAGCTTTCCATGCCGATCACCCGACACGACCGCGCCGCGGCGCGCGACCTGAGCCGCGCCGCGACCTTGCCCCTCGCCCTCCGCCTCGCCTCGGCGAGCCTCCTGGCGCTCGGCCTCGCCCTCGCCGCGACGCAGGTCGAGGCACAGGAAGCCAGCGTGTCCGACGAGACCGCCGAGACGGCCGCCACGGACGGCGTCATCCGCTCCCACGGCTATGCCTATTTCGGCAACCTCAAGTACCCCTCCGACTTCGACCAGCTGAGCTACGTCAATCCCGACGCCCCGAAAGGCGGCGAGCTCGTGATCGCCACCACCGGCACCTTCGACTCCATGAACCCCTACGCGCGTCAGGGCCGGGCCTACATCTACTCGATCTTCCCCTACGAGAGCCTCTTCGCCGACAGCGTCTCGAACGAGACCCTGCCCGCCGACGACCGCGAGGGCGCCTACGGCCTGCTCGCCGAGAGCGTCGAATACGACGAGGGCAAGACCTACGCGATCTTCCACCTCCGCCCCGAAGCCAAATTCTCGGACGGCACCCCGGTGACCGCCGAGGACGTGGTCTTCACCCACAACCTCTTTCTCGAACAGGGCCTGCCCTCCTATTCGAGCGCGGTGAAGGAGCGCGTGCCCAATGCCGAGGTGATCGACGAGCACACCGTCCGCTTCGACTTCGCCGAGGGCGTCTCGCGCCGCAGCCTCGTCGACCAGGTCGGCGGAACGCCCGTCTTCCAGAAGAAATGGTTCGACGATACCGGCGCGCGGCTCGACGAGAGCCGGCTCGAAACGCCCCCGGGCTCCGGCCCGTGGCTGATCGACGACGTGGTTCCGAACCGCCGCATCGTGCTCAAGCGCAATCCCGATTACTGGGGCGCCGACCTGCCGATCAACAAGGGCCGCCACAACTACGACACCATCCGGGTCGAGTTCTTCGGCGACACCACCGCCGCCTTCGAGGCGTTCAAGGCCGGCACCATCTCCTACCGCACCGAAAGCTCCTCGCGCCTCTGGGCCACCGCCTACGACTTCCCCGCGGTCACCCGCGGCGACGTGATCATGGAAGAGATCCCCGACGGCAATCCGCCCGCGGCCACCGGCTTCGTCTTCAACCTCGGGGTCGATAAACTGCAGGACCGCCGCGTCCGCGAGGCGATCACCCTCGCCTACAATTTCGAATGGACCAACGCCTCGCTGCAATACGGCCTCTACGAGCAGCGCGCCTCCTTCGCGCAGGACACCGACCTCCAGGCGACCGGCGTGCCCGAGGGCCGCGAGCTCGAGATCCTGCAATCGCTCGGCGACACCGTCCCCGAAGAGATGCTGACCGAGCCCGCGATCATGCCCCATACCTCGAGCGAGGACCGCCTGACCGACCGCGGCAACATCCGTACGGCCGGCCGCCTGCTCGAAGAGGCCGGCTGGACCGTCGGCGACGACGGCGTGCGCCGCAACGAGGCCGGCGAGACGCTGACCCTGCGCATCCCGCTCGCGTCGAACTCCGATCCCACCGTGCAGTCGATCCACGAGACCTTCGCCGAGAACCTCTCGGCCCTCGGGATCGAGGCGCAGATCGAGAACATGGACCCCTCGCAATACTCGCTGCGGACGCGCGAGCGCGACTACGACATGATCTACGACAGCTACGCCGCCCTCACCGGCGCGGGCACCGGGCTGCGGCAGATGTACGGCTCCGAGGCCGCGGAATTCTCCCTCTTCAACCCCGCCGGCCTCGCCAGCCCGCTGGTCGACGCGCTGATCGAGGTCGCCCTCGAAAGCGAAAGCCAGGAGGAAGAGGACGCCGCGATGATGGCCCTCGACCGCGCCCTGCGCTGGGAGCGTTTCCAGATCCCGATGCACTATTCAGACGTCAGCCGCGTCGCCTATTACCGGCACCTCCAGCACCCCGAGGAGATGCCGCCCTACGCCGTCGGCGTCCTCGACTTCTGGTGGATCGATCAGGATGTCGCGAACGAATTGCGTGCAGACGGCGCTCTGAGGTAATCGCCCTTCATGGCATCCTATATCCTCCGCAGGCTCCTGCTCATCATCCCGACCCTTCTCGGGATCATGGTGGTGAACTTCATCCTCACGCAGTTCGTGCCCGGCGGGCCGATCGAGCAGGTCATCGCCAACGTCCAGGGCCAGGGCGACGTCTTCGGCGGCTTCGCCGGCGGCCAGGGTCAGGACGTGGCGAACACCGAGCTCCTCGGCCCCGGCGACAGCCAGTATCCGGGGGCGCAGGGCCTGCCGCCCGAATTCATCGAGCAGCTCGAGCGCGAGTTCGGCTTCGACAAGCCGCCGCTCGAGCGGTTCCTCAACATGGTCTGGAACTACGCCCGCTTCGATTTCGGAGAGAGCTACTTCCGCTCCATCGACGTGACCGCCCTGATCCTCGAGAAGATGCCGGTCTCGATCTCGCTCGGCCTCTGGTCGACGGTGATCGCCTATCTCGTGTCGATCCCTCTCGGCATCCGCAAGGCGGTGCATGACGGCTCCAAGTTCGACACCTGGACCTCGGCGCTCGTCATCGTCGCCTACGCCATTCCGGGCTTCCTCTTCGCGATCATGCTGCTGGTGCTCTTCGCGGGCGGGTCCTACTTCCAGATCTTCCCGCTAAGGGGCCTGACCTCGGACAATTTCGAGAGCCTCTCGCTGCTCGGCAAGATCGCCGACTACTTCTGGCACATCGCCCTGCCGGTCACCGCCTCGACCATCGCCGCCTTCGCGACGCTGACGCTGCTGACCAAGAACAGCTTCCTCGACGAGATCAAGAAGCAGTACGTCATCACCGCCCGCGCAAAGGGCCTCGCCGAAAGCCGCGTGCTCTACGGCCACGTCTTCCGCAACGCGATGCTGATCATCATCGCGGGCTTCCCGGCGGTCTTCATCGGCGTGTTCTTCACCGGCTCCCTCATCATCGAGACGATCTTCTCGCTCGACGGGCTCGGCCGGCTCGGCTTCGAGGCCGCGGTGCAGCGCGACTACCCGGTCGTGTTCGGCACGCTCTACCTCTTCGGCCTGATCGGCCTTCTGGTGAACATCCTGTCCGACCTCATGTACGTCATCGTCGATCCCCGCATCGACTTCGAAAAGCGGGAGGGCTGAGCCATGGCCGCCAATCCCGAACCCCACGAGCACGGACCGGCCACCGGCCGGCCCGACGTGATCTCCCAGCCGATGCCGGGCAAGTCCGTCGCGCCCGAGCCGCCGCGCGGCCGCTTCGCGCTCTCGCCGCTCAACAAGCGCCGCTGGCGCAACTTCACCCGCAACCGCCGCGCCTTCTGGTCGCTGTGGATCTTCGGCGTGCTCTTCGTGCTGTCGCTGTTCGCGGAGTTCATCGCCAACGACAAGCCGATCCTCGTGAACTACCGCGGGGAATACCGGATGCCGATCTTCGACTTCTACGCAGAGACCGATTTCGGCGGCGATTTCCGCACCGAGGCCGCCTACCGCGACCCCGAGGTGCGCTGCCTGATCGAGACCGGCGGCCTCATCGACTGTTTCGACGACCCCGACGGCCTCATCGCGGCGGCGCGCGAGAGCAGCATCGAGGATCCGGATTTCGAGAAGGGCTGGATGATCTGGCCGCCGATCCCCTATTCCTACAACACCACCGTCGACCGCCCCGGCGCGGCGCCCCTCGCCCCCAACGGGCAGAACCTCCTCGGCACCGACGACACCAAGCGCGACGTGCTCGCGCGGGTGATCTACGGCTTCCGCCTGTCGATCCTCTTCACGCTCATGGTGACGGCCCTCTCCTCGGTCATCGGGATCATCGCCGGCGCGGTGCAGGGCTTCTTCGGGGGCGTCACCGACCTCGTCTTCCAGCGCATCATCGAGATCTGGGCCGCGACCCCGCAGCTCTACATCATCATCATCCTCTTCGCGATTCTCGGGCGAAGTTTCTGGCTGCTGGTGGTCCTCATGGTGCTCTTCGGCTGGATCGCCCTCGTCGGCGTCGTCCGGGCCGAGTTCCTGCGCGCCCGCAACCTCGAATACGTGCGCGCGGCCAAGGCGCTCGGCGTCTCGAACGGCCGGATCATGTTCCGCCACATGCTGCCGAACGCGATGGTCGCGACGGTCACCATGCTGCCGTTCATCGTGACGGGGACGATCTCGACGCTCGCGGGCCTCGACTTCCTCGGCTTCGGCCTGCCCTCCTCCGCCCCCTCGCTCGGGGAGCTCACGCTTCAGGCCAAGCAGAACCTGCAGGCGCCGTGGCTGGCCTTCACCGCCTTCTTCGTCTTCGCCTTCATGCTCTCGCTTCTCGTGTTCATCTTCGAGGGCGTGCGCGACGCGTTCGACCCGCGAAAGACGTTCTCGTGACCGGCGCGCACCTCCCGGGCGCGCGCCGCGTCGAAATCTCCGCGAATGTCGTAAGAAACGGACCCGATTTCTTACATTCCGTACAAAACAGGGCCAGCGCATGACCCGCCTTCTCGACGTCAAAGACCTCCGCGTGACCTTCACCCAGGACGGGCAGGAAAGCCGCGCGGTGCGTGGTGTGTCCTTCCACATCGACAAGGGCGAGACCGTGGCGCTCGTGGGCGAATCGGGCTCGGGCAAGTCCGTGACCGCGCTCTCCACGGTGCAGCTTCTCGGCTCCTCGGCCCGTGTCGAGGGCTCGGTGACCTATGACGGGCAGGAGATGATCGGCGCCCCCGACCGCCTTCTCCGGAAGGTCCGCGGCAACGACATCTCGTTCATTTTCCAGGAGCCGATGACCTCGCTCAACCCGCTGCACACGCTGGAAAAACAGCTGAGCGAGAGCCTCGCCCTCCATCAGGGCATCCAGGGGGAGCCTGCCCGGGCGCGCATCCTCGACCTGCTTCAACGCGTCGGCATCCGAGATCCCGAGTCGCGCCTCAATGCCTATCCGCACCAGCTCTCGGGCGGCCAGCGCCAGCGCGTGATGATCGCCATGGCGCTCGCCAACGGCCCGGACCTGCTGATTGCCGACGAGCCCACCACCGCGCTCGACGTCACGATCCAAGCGCAGATCCTCGAGCTTCTGGGCAAGATCCAGCGCGACGAGGGGATGAGCCTCCTGTTCATCACCCACGACCTTGGAATCGTTCGCCGAATTGCCGACCGCGTCTGCGTGATGAAGGACGGAGAGATCGTCGAGGCCGGCAAGACCTCCGAGATCTTCGCCGATCCGCAGCATCCCTACACGCAGATGCTGCTTTCGGCGGAATCGACCGGCGTGCCCGAGCCCGTGAAACCCGGCGCCGAAGAGATCGCCCGCACCGACAATCTCAAGATCTGGTTCCCGATCCAGAAGGGTCTGATGCGCCGCACCGTCGGCTACGTGAAGGCGGTGAACGACGCGACCATGTCCGTCCGCGCCGGCGAAACCGTCGGTATTGTTGGCGAATCCGGCTCAGGCAAGACCACGCTCGCGCTTGCGGTCATGCGGCTCATCGGCTCAGAGGGCGGCATCACCTACCGCGGCGAGGACGTGAAGGGCTGGTCGACCAAGCGCCTGCGCAAGCTCCGTTCCGAGATCCAGATCGTCTTCCAGGATCCCTACGGCTCGCTCTCCCCCCGCATGACCTGCGAGCAGATCATCGCCGAGGGGCTCGGCGTCCACGGCTCCCCGGACGGCCGCCCGCACCGCGAGCTGGTGACGGAAGTCATGCAGGAGGTCGGCCTCGACCCCGCGACCATGCACCGCTACCCGCACGAATTCTCGGGCGGCCAGCGCCAGCGCATCGCCATCGCCCGAGCCATGGTCCTGCGCCCGCGCCTCGTGGTGCTGGACGAGCCCACATCGGCGCTCGACATGACCGTGCAGGTGCAGATCGTGGACCTGCTGCGCGCGCTCCAGCGCAAGTACGACCTCGCCTACCTCTTCATCTCCCACGACCTGAAGGTCGTCCGCGCCATGAGCCACAAGGTCATCGTCATGCAGAACGGCGACGTCATCGAGATGGGCGAGACGAGCCAGATCTACGACAACCCGCAGACCGACTACACCCGCACGCTCATCGCCGCGGCCTTCGACCCGGTCGGCTGACCCCCTGACACGAAAAAGGCGGCCCCGGGCAGGGACCGCCAGTCTCACGCGGCACCGACAGGGACGCGGCGCCGCGCGGGTCTCACTTCGCCCGGGTGAAGCGCGGCGGCGTCGGCTCGCGCCCCGCGTCCCACGGCGACAAACGGAACATCCAGCGCATCCGCTCGGCGGCACGCAGATCGCGGGTCAGGAGCGCTTCGGTCTGGCGGAGGATGGGATCGAGCATGGGGGTACTCCTAGCGGAAATCCGAGGGGCCGGGGCGTCGGGCCCCGGTCGTCAGAGGTCGGTGTCGCGCGAACGGCGGACCGCCCGCGGACGGGTGCGGCCGAGCCGGCGCTCGTGAGCCTGCTGCGGGGGTTCGCGGCGGGATGCCGTCATCAGGCTTTGTGCAAGTATCTGTAACATTGGCGGGCTCCTCGGTGCTGCGCGTCTGCCCTCCATATTGGGGTCTGGACGCGGGAACGCGACTCAGGAATTCTGGCCACATGTAAGCTGAGGTTACAGATGCTCTTCTCCCGCCTGCCCCCGCTGTCGAGCCTGCGCGCCTTCTCGGCGTTTTCCGAGACGGGATCGGTCACACGAGCTGGCGAGATGCTGAATGTCAGCCACGCCGCGATCTCGCAGCAACTGCGCGCGCTCGAGGCGCATCTGGGGCTGAAGCTGCTCGATCGCACGGGCCGCACGCTCGAGCTGACCCAGGAGGGCCAGCAGCTCGCCGACGCGCTCATCGCCGGGTTCGGCCGCATCGCGCAGGCGGTCGAGGCGCTGACAGAGGCCGATGCCGACCGGCCCCTGCACGTCTCGACCTCGCCCTCCTTCGCATCGAGCTGGCTGATGCCGCGGCTCGCGGGCTTCCGCATCGCGCATCCCGACATCGACATCATGATCGACCCGACGCCGAACCTGAACGATCCGACCCCCGGAGGCATCGACGTGGCGATCCGCTACGGCGACGGAGACTGGAAAGGGCTGGACGCAGAGCCCCTTCTGCAATCGCCCATCTGGGTGGTCGCCGCGCCCGATCTCATCGGCGACACCGACCCGAAGGCGCCGAGCGACTTGTTGCATTTTCCCTGGCTGCAGGAGCTCGGCACGTCCGAGGCCTCGGAATGGTTCGCCCAACACGGAGTCACCGGGCGGCGCGCCAAGGGCGTGATCCACGTCCCCGGCAACCTGATGCTCGACGGCGCGCGGAGCGGCCAGGGCATCGTCGTGACCACCCGCGTCGCGGTCGAGGAGGACGTGAAGGCCGGCCGCCTGCGCCTCCTCTTCGAGGAGCGCCCCGACGGCGGCTACCACATCGTCACGACGCCGGGCGTTCCCCGTCTCCAGCTCCGCGCCTTCCTCCGCTGGCTCAAAGCCGAGGCGGCGCGCTGAACCGCCCCAGGCGCCCATGCGGCATCTTTGGACCGGCGCCCCGGCAAGGCTGGGGCCGTCGGTCGAGCCACGCCTCAGACCTCCGCCGCTGCCCTGTCAGCCGTCCTTGCGGATGGTGTCGTTCTTCGGATCGTACGGGCTGTCGACGGTGACCTCCGCGTCCCAGAGCTGGTCCAGCATCCGCACCTTGAGCTTCGTTCCGGGCACAGCGAGGCCGGGGCGGACGTAGCCCATGCCGATCGCCTTGCCGAAGGCCACCGAGTAGCCGCCCGAGGTGAGGCGGCCGATGCGCTCGCCGTCTTCCGTGAAGAGCGCCTCGCGGCCCCAGGGGTCGGTGTCGGAGGGCCCATCGATCAGCAGGGTGCAGCACTTCGAGCGAATGCCGGTCGCGAGCATGGCGGGCTTGCCGGTATAGGGCCGCGTGCAATCGACGAAGCGGTCGAGCCCGGCCTCGAGCGGGGTGGCGTCGCGCCCGAGCTCGTGACCGAAGGCGCGGTAGGACTTCTCTTGCCGGAGCCAGTTCTGCGCACGGGCGCCGACGAGCTTCAGCCCGTGCGCCTCGCCCGCTTCGGTCAGGCGGTCCCAGAGATGGGCCGACATCTCGATCGGGTGATGAAGCTCCCAGCCGAGCTCGCCGGTATAGGCGACGCGGAGCGCCATGACCGGGACCATGCCGAGCTCGATGTTGCGCATCGAGAGCCACGGGAAGCGCGCGTTCGACAGCGCGGTTGCGGGGTCTGCGTCGCGCACGAGCTCGTTCAGCACGTCGCGCGATTTCGGCCCGGCGATGGCGAAGACGCCCCATTGCGTGGTGATGTCCTGCACGATGACCATCGGTCCGCCCGCGGCCATGAAGTCCTCGGCCGCCTTCCGCAGGTAGTCGCCGTCATAGGCCGCCCAGGCGCCGGCCGAGACAAGGTAGTAGTCGCTCTCGTCGCAGCGCACGATGGTGTATTCGGTGCGGACGGTGCCCGCCTCGGTCATCGCGTAGGTGAGGTTGATGCGACCCACCTTGGGCAGCTTGTTGCAAGAGAAGCCCGACAGGAACTCGGTCGCGCCGGGCCCGGTGACTGCGTGCTTGGCGAAGGCGGTCGCGTCGATCAGGCCGACGCCCGAGCGCACCGCCTCGGCCTCGGCCCTGGCGTACTCCCACCATCCGCCGCGGCGGAAGGATCGCGCGTCGTGGTCGAAGCTGTCGGGCGCGTCCTTCGGCCCGTAATAGTTGGGGCGCTCCCAGCCGTTGACGCAGCCGAACTGCGCGCCGGCGGCCTTCTGGCGCTCGTAGCAGGGCCCGGTGCGGAGGGGGCGGCAGGCCGGGCGCTCCTCGTCGGGATGGTGCAGGATGTAGACGTGCTCGTAGGCCTCCTCGTTCTTGCGGGCGGCGTATTCGGTCGTCATCCAGTCCTGCGCGAAGCGCTTGGGGTCAAGGGAGGCCATGTCGATCTCGGCCTCGCCCTCGACCATCATCTGCGCGAGGTAGTATCCCGCGCCGCCCGCAGCGGTGATGCCGAAGGAGAAGCCCTCGGCCAGCCACATGTTGCGCAGGCCGGGCGCGGGGCCGATCAGCGGGTTCCCGTCGGGCGTGTAGCAGATCGGGCCGTTGAAATCGTCCTTGAGGCCCACCGTCTCGGCGGAGGGGATGCGGTGGATCATCGACATGTATTCCTCCTCGATCCGCTCGAGGTCGAGCGGGAAGAGGTCGGCGCGGAAGCTGTCGGGCACGCCGTACTGGAAGCGCGCGGGCGCATTCCGCTCGTAGGGGCCGAGGATCCAGCCGCCGCGCTCCTCGCGCACGTACCACTTGGCGTCGGCGTCGCGCAGCACCGGGTGCTGCTCGTGGCTCTTGCGGTACTCGACGAGCGCCGGGTCGGGTTCGGTCACGATGAACTGGTGCTCGACGGGGATCGCGGGCATCTTGATCCCGAGCAGCTTCGCGGTGCGCTGCGCGTGGTTCCCGGTGGCGGTGACGACATGCTCGGCGGACACGACGGTCGTCTCTTCGGAGGGCACGAGGTTGCCGCCCTTCTCGACCATCCTGGTGAGCGTCACGTCCCAGTGGTCGCCCTTCCACTCGTAGCCGTCGACCTGCCACTTGCGCTCGATGGCGACGCCACGCTGGCGGGCGCCCTTGGCCATCGCCATGGTGACGTCGGCGGGGTTTATGTAGCCGTCGGTCGGGTGGTAGATCGCGCCCCTGAGGCCGTCGGTGTTCACCAGCGGCCAGCGCTCCTTGATCTGCGCCGGCGTCATCCATTCGAACGGCACGTTGCAGGTCTCGGCGGTGGTCGCGTAGAGGCGGTACTCGTCCATCCGCGCCTCGGTCTGGGCCATGCGCAGGTTGCCGACGACGAAGAAGCCGGCGTCGAGCCCGGTCTCCTCCTCCAGCGTCTTGTAGAAGTTGATCGAGTAGTCGTGGATATGGGTCGTCGCATACGACATGTTGAAATACGGGAGCAGCCCCGCGGCGTGCCAGGTCGAGCCGCTGGTCAGCTCGTCGCGCTCGAGCAGCATGACATCCTGCCAGCCGGCCTTGGCGAGATGGTAGGCGATGGAGGTTCCGACGGCGCCGCCGCCGACGACGAGGGCCTTGACCTGGGTCTTCATGAACTGGCGCTCCCTGTGCCGCGATTTCCTTCGGCATAGCGCGTCCGCCGGGCCACTCATCGCGGCGCGCGACGCCGCGGAAGACGAAACCGACATGATCGAAGGGACCCACCCGCATCAGCGCCTCGAGCGTCCCGGTCCCGAGTACCAAGTCCTGCCTGCGCTCCGCTGAGACCAACTTCGCGCGCGGCGCCCTTCACGCCGGCTCCAGCCTTCTTCGAGGCCCGCGCCGCCCTCCGGTCGCGTCCGGAGCATCCGGGAGGGATTGTCCGCAAAACATTTTTTGCGGCATAAAGACGCCGATTTGACCCCCCGGGGGCCTTTCGTCGTCCAGCCCCTCTGCCTATAAGGGCGCCGGCCCGCACCTTCTTTCGGAAGAGTCGCGGGCCCAATTCCATTCGGGGGAACGGAACACGATGTTCGGCTTGGACAGACTTTTGGGCGCCTTCTCGGCGGACATGGCCATCGACCTCGGGACGGCGAACACGCTCGTCTACGTGAAGGGTCGCGGCATCGTCCTGGCCGAGCCCTCGGTCGTCGCGTATCACGTTAAGGACGGGGTCAAGAAGGTGCTGGCCGTCGGCGAGGACGCCAAGCTGATGCTCGGCCGCACGCCCGGCTCCATCGAGGCGATCCGGCCGATGCGCGAAGGCGTGATCGCCGACTTCGACGTCGCCGAGGAGATGATCAAGCACTTCATCCGCAAGGTGCATCGCCGCTCGACCTTCTCCAAGCCCAAGATCATCGTCTGCGTGCCGCATGGCGCGACGCCGGTGGAAAAGCGTGCGATCCGCCAGTCGGTGATGTCGGCGGGGGCACGCAAGGCGGGTCTCATCGCGGAACCGATCGCGGCCGCCATCGGAGCCGGCATGCCGATCACCGATCCGACGGGCTCCATGGTCGTTGACATCGGCGGCGGCACCACCGAGGTCGCGGTCCTCTCGCTCGGCGACATCGTCTACGCGCGCTCGGTCCGCGTCGGCGGCGACCGGATGGACGAGGCGATCATCAACTACCTGCGCCGCCAGCAAAACCTGCTGATCGGCGAGGCGACCTCGGAGCGAATCAAGACCTCCATCGGCACCGCCCGGATGCCCGACGACGGTCGCGGCTCCTCGATGCAGATCCGCGGGCGCGACCTTCTGAACGGCGTGCCGAAGGAGACCGAGATCAGCCAGGCGCAGGTCGCCGAAGCGCTGGCCGAGCCCGTCCGGACGATCTGCGAGGCGGTGATGACAGCGCTCGAGGCGACCCCACCGGATCTCGCCGCCGACATCGTCGACCGCGGCGTGATGCTGACCGGTGGCGGCGCGCTGCTCGGAGATCTCGACCTCGCGCTGCGCGAACAGACCGGGCTCGCCGTGTCGATCGCGGACGAGAGCCTCAACTGCGTGGCGCTCGGCACCGGCAAGGCGCTTGAATACGAAAAGCAGCTGCGCCACGCGATTGACTACGACAGCTGACGTCGCGACGATGGGCGCGAGGGTAGAAGTTGGCGAAAGACCGCTCCAGTGACGAATTCACCGGCCCGCTGAAGCGCCTGCTTCTGGCGGTCCTGCTCTTCTGCCTGATCGCCCTCTTCCTCGTCTGGCGCATCGACTCCCCGCGGGTCGAGCGGTTCCGCGCGCAGGTCATCGACCGGGTCGTGCCGAACATGGACTGGGCCATGGCGCCGGTGACGGCGACGGTCCAGATCGCCCGCGACTTCGAGAGCTACCGCAACATCTACGACCAGAACCGCGAGCTGCGCCGCGAGCTGCGCCAGATGACGGCGTGGAAGGAAGCGGCGCTGCAGCTCGAGCAGGAGAACGCGCGCCTGCGCGACCTCAACAACGTGCAGCTCGATCCGAAACTCACCTACATCACCGGGGTGGTTCTGGCCGATTCCGGCTCGCCCTTCCGCCAGTCGGTCCTGATCAACCTCGGCAGCCGCGACGGGATCGTCGACGGCTGGGCGACGATGGACGGGATCGGGCTCGTGGGACGCATCTCGGGCGTCGGGGCGAACACGTCCCGGGTGATCCTGCTGACCGACGCCACCAGCCGCATCCCTGCGCTGATCCAACCCTCGGGGCAGCGGGCGCTGATCACCGGCGACAATTCCTCGGCCCCGCCGATCGATTTCCTCGAGAACCCCGACCTCGTGCGCCCGGGCGACCGCATCGTCACGAGCGGAGACGGCGACGTATTTCCCCCGGGGCTGCTGATCGGACAGGTCGCCGAGGATTCGGGCGGGCGGCTCCGCGTACGCCTCGCCGCCGATTACGAGCGGCTGGAATTCCTGCGGGTGCTGCGGGATCACGGCGCGCGCCGCGTCACTGCCCCTTCGGGCCTGATCACGCCGGCCGAGCCCCAGGTCGCGCCAATGCCCGGAGCAGGCGCCTTCCCGTCGGTGATCCCGACGCCCGAGGCTGCCGATGGCTGACACCTGCGCCCGTCGCCTGCGCCTCTGCTTCTTCTTGGCGGAAATACTCCCGCCGGAGGCGCCGGCCACCGACATCCGCGGGGCGACGCCATGATCGATGCGGCGATCCTGCAGCTCTGGCTGATGCGGGCGCTCTATTTCGGGCTCTGCCTTGCGGTCATGTTCTTCAGCCTTCTGCCGGTGGACATGTCGCCGTCGCGCATCGCCGGGCCGGAACTCATCACCGCTTTGACCTTCGCTCTGGCGCTCCGTCGGCCCGAGATCGTCCCGGCGCTCTCGGTCGCCGCGGCCGCGCTGATGGCGGATCTCGTCCTGCAGCGGCCGCCCGGCCTCTGGGCGGCGCTCACGCTCGTGACGATCGAAAGCCTCAAGACCCGCCAGCGCCAAAGCGGCGAGTCCGCCTTCCTGATGGAATGGACGCGGGTCGCCACCGCACTGATCGTGATGGCCCTGATCTATCAACTCGTGCAACTTCTTCTTATAATACCAACCGCGAACGCAACGCTCCTCTTCACGCAGACCGCGGCGACGATACTCGTCTATCCCCTCGTCGTGGCGGTCACCCACCTCGTCTTCGGGCTCAAGCGCACGCGCCGGGGCGAGGAGGGAAGGTTCGGACTGGGCTTATGAGACGGACACCCAAGGACAACACCGACAGCGCCCGCCGCATCACGCGGCGCGGGCTGATGCTCGGCGGCATGCAGCTCGGCTTCGCCACGGTGCTCGGCATGCGCATGCGGTACATGCAGATCGACCAGGGCGAGGAGTTCCGACTGCTGGCCGAGGAGAACCGGATCAACGTCCGGCTCATCCCGCCGGCGCGGGGGCAGATCTTCGACCGCAAGGGCGTCGTGATCGCCGCCAATACGCCGGCCTATCGCATCACCGTGGTCCGCGAGGATGCCGGCGATCTCGACGACACGCTGGCGCGGCTGGCCGAGCTCGTGGATCTCGACCCCGGCGAGGTCGAGCGTGCGGTCGCGGAGATGCGCCGATCCGCCCCGTTCCTGCCCATCGCGGTCGCCGACCAGGTGAGCTGGGAGGCGGTGAGCCGCGTCGCCGCCAATGCGCCGGCCCTGCCGGGGGTGAACCCCGAGGTCGGACTCTCGCGGCACTACCCGCACGGCGAGATCTTCGCCCATGTGGTGGGCTACGTGCAGCCAGTGTCCGAAAGCGACCTTGCCCGTTACGAGGATCCCGACCCGGTGCTGCGGATCCCGCGGTTCCAGTTCGGCAAGATCGGCGTCGAAACCAAATACGAGGACATCCTGCGCGGCCGCGCGGGCTCCAAGCGGGTCGAGGTCAACGCCGCGGGCCGCATCATGCGCGAGCTCGACCGCCGCGAGGGCGAGGCGGGCGCCGATCTGCAGCTCTCGGTCGATTCCGATCTGCAGGACTACATCCATGCCCGGCTCGGCGACGAGAGCGCATCGGTCGTGGTCATGGATCTCGAGCATGGCGACCTGAAGGCCATGGTCTCGGCCCCGGGCTACGATCCGAACAAGTTCGTCCGGGGCATCTCCTACGACGATTACGGCGCGCTGCAGGCCGACGAGCGCGCGCCGCTGGTGTCGAAGACGGTGCAGGGCTTCTACCCGCCCGGCTCGTGCTTCAAGATGGTGACCGCGCTCGCCGCGCTCGAGGCCGGGGTCACCGGACCCGGCAACACCGTCTGGTGCCCCGGTCATCTCAAGGTCGGCTCGCGCCGCTTCCATTGCTGGAAACGCGCAGGGCACGGGCACATGAATGTCGAGGATGCCCTGATGCAGTCCTGCGACGTCTATTTCTACGAGATCGCGCTGCGGGTCGGCATCGACCAGATCGCCGAGATGGGCCGCAAGCTTGGGCTCGGCATGGCGCACGACGTGCCCATGTCGGCGGTGGGCGAAGGGATCATGCCCGACAAGGCCTGGAAGCGCGAGCGCTGGGGGCAGGAATGGCGCATCGGCGATACGGTGAACTGTTCGATCGGCCAGGGCGACGTGCTGACCTCGCCGCTGCAGCTCGCGGTGATGGCGGCGCGGCTCGCCACCGGGCGCACGATCTCGCCGCGGCTGGTGAAGTCCATCGACGGTGTCGAGGAGCCCTCGCGCGGCGGCGAGCCGCTCGACATCGATCCGACGCATCTGCGCTGGATGCAGAAGGCGATGTTCGACGTCTCCAACAGCACTCGCGGCACCGCCTACCGGTCACGCATCGAAGCCGAGGAAATGCGCATGGCGGGCAAGACCGGCACGAGCCAAGTGCGCAACATCACCGCGGCGGAGCGCGCGCGCGGTGTGACGCGCAACGAGGACCTGCCGTGGAAGCGCCGCGACCACGGGCTCTTCGTCAATTTCGCGCCCTACGACAATCCGCGCATCGCGGTCGCGACCATCGTCGAGCATGGCGGCGGCGGCTCCTCGGCCGCGGCGCCGATCGCGCGGGACGTGACCCTGCAGGCACTCTACGAGGGCGACCCGCCGCTCGAGGCCTATCCGAGCGCAGATCGTGGCCAGATCGAGGAGTTGCAGAAGCGGCTGCGCGAGCGCCGCTCGATGCCTCTCGCCAGCGGTACGAGCCGCGCATGACCAGAGCGACAGTCCTGCCCCACCCCGCTTCGGTGACGCGCCCCACCCCGCGCCCGGCCTTCTTCTTGACGGAAATATCCCCGCCGGAAGCTCCGGCACCCGCAGCCCGCGCGATGCTCCGCGAGGGGTGGCGATGAGCTATCTCGAATACACCGTGAAGACGGTGCCGGGCGGGTGGCGCAAGGTGCTCTACCTCAACTGGCCGCTGGTCGTGCTGCTCAGCGCGGTCGCGGGCGTCGGGTTCGTCATGCTCTATTCGGTCGCGGGAGGGTCCATGACCCCCTGGGCCGAGCCGCAGATGAAGCGCTACGTGCTCGGAGTCACGCTGATGTTCATCGTCGCTCTGGTGCCGATCTGGTTCTGGCGCAACATGTCCGTCGTCGCCTATCTCGTCAGCCTCGGGCTGCTCGTGATGGTGGAGTTCTTCGGAACGGTCGGGATGGGCGCGCAGCGCTGGATCGATCTCGGCTTCATGAGGCTGCAACCTTCCGAGCTCATGAAGATCGCGCTCGTGATGGTGCTCGCCGCCTATTACGACTGGCTGCCGATGAAGAAGACCTCCCGGCCGCTCTGGGTGATCCTGCCGGTGCTGATCATTCTCGTGCCGACCGGGCTCGTCCTGACGCAGCCAGATCTCGGCACGGCGATCCTGCTTGTCGCCGGCGGCGGCCTCATGATGTTCCTCGCCGGAGTGCACTGGGCTTATTTCGGCGCTGTGATCGCGGCCGGGATCGGCGGGATCTCGACCGTCTTCAAGTCGCGCGGCACAGACTGGCAGCTCCTGAAGGATTACCAGTTCCGGCGCATCGACACCTTCCTCGACCCCTCCTCGGATCCGCTCGGCGCGGGCTATCACATCACTCAGGCCAAGATCGCCATGGGATCGGGCGGCTGGACCGGGCGCGGCTTCATGCAGGGCACGCAGTCGCGGCTGAACTTCCTGCCGGAAAAGCACACCGACTTCATCTTCAATACCCTCGCCGAGGAGTTCGGCTTCGTCGGCGGGCTATCGCTCCTGACCCTCTACGTGCTGGTCCTGCTCTTCTGCATCATCTCGGCGATCCAGAACCGCGATCGCTATTCCTCCCTCCTGACGCTCGGGATCGGGCTGACCTTCTTCCTGTTCTTCGCGGTGAACATGTCGATGGTGATGGGCCTCGCCCCCGTGGTGGGCGTGCCGCTGCCGCTCGTGAGCTACGGTGGCTCGGCGATGCTCGTCCTCATGGTCGCCTTCGGCCTCGTCCAGAGCGCGCATATCCACAGGCCCCGATGACCCTCACGATCCTCTTCGCCGCCGGTCCCGACATGTGGGCCGAGTACGAACGCCCGCTGCGCGACGCGCTGGCGAAGGTCGCGCCCGAGACGCGGCTCGTGACCGAGGCTGATCCCGCAGAGGTCGACTACGTCATCTACGCGCCGAAGAGCCCGCTGCAGGACTTCACGCCCTACACGCGGCTGAAGGCGGTTCTGAACCTCTGGGCCGGGGTCGAGACCATCGTCGGCAACGACACCCTGAAGGCCCCGCTCGTCCGGATGGTCGACGACGAGGGGCTGACCCGTGGCATGGTCGAATGGGTCGCGGGGCACGTCCTGCGCCATCATCTCGGGATGGACGCACATATCGTGAACCCCGATCACGTCTGGGATCACCGTCCGCCGCCGCTGGCACCCGAGCGACGGGTCACGATCCTCGGGCTCGGCGCGCTCGGCAGTGCCTGCGCCGAGGCGCTCGCGCGGTTCGACTTCGACCTCAGCGGCTGGAGCCGGAGCCCGAAGGATCTCGCCGGGATCGCCTGCCACGCGGGGCCCGAAGGTCTGATGCCGGCGCTCGACGGGGCCGAGATCGTGGTGATGCTGCTGCCGAACACGCCCGAGACCGAGAACGTCCTCAATGCCGAGACGATCTCGAAGCTCGCCCCCGGCGCGGTCGTCATCAATCCGGGCCGCGGGCCGCTGATCGACGACGACGCGCTGCTCGCGGCGCTCGATGACGGGCGGCTTGGACATGCGACGCTCGACGTCTTCCGCACCGAGCCGCTGCCCGCGGAGCACCCGTTCTGGGCGCATCCGAAGGTCACGGTCACTCCCCATATCGCCTCCGAGACGCGGGTTTCCACCGCCTCGCAGGCCATCGCCGACAACATCGCCCGGTGCGAGGCCGGCGCGCCGCTGGTCGGCCGCGTCGACCGGGACGCCGGCTACTGAAGGAGCCCCCATGGTCAAGATAGCCCCCTCCATCCTCGCCTCGGACTTCGCCAATTTCGGCGCCGAGATCGAAGCCGTCGAAGCGCAAGGCGCCGACTGGATCCATGTCGACGTCATGGACGGGCATTTCGTCCCGAACATCACCTTCGGCCCCGAGACCTGCGCCGCCATCCGTCCTCACGTGAAGACGCTGATGGACGTGCACCTGATGATCGCGCCCGTCGATCCCTATATCGAGGCCTTCGCCAAGGCGGGCGCCGACATCATCACCGCGCATGTGGAGGCGGGCCCGCATATCCACCGCACGCTTCAGGCAATCCGTGCGGCGGGCTGCCGCGCCGGTGTCGCCCTCAATCCAGGCACGCCGGCCGAGGCGGTTCGGCCCGTTCTCGATCTCGTCGACCTCGTCTGCGTGATGACGGTGAATCCCGGCTTCGGCGGGCAGAGCTTCATCGAGAGCTGCCTGCCCAAGATTTCCCAACTCCGCGAATGGGGCGGCCCGGGACTCCATATCGAAATCGACGGCGGGGTCGGTCCGAAGACGGCGAAGCCTTGCGTCGATGCCGGGGCGGACGTGCTCGTGGCGGGATCGGCGGTGTTCAAGGGCGGGTCCGTCTCGAACCCGTCGCCCTACGGCGAGAACATCAGAGCCATCCGCACCGCGATAGACACGCTGGCCGCCTGAGCGCGGCGTATCCCAAGCAGCAGGCGCGTGGTCCCCGAGCGTCACGCCTCCGGCCGGCTGTTGATCAGCCGGTGGCGCGACTGGGCTTGTAGGCGATCCGGTCGGACGCGGTGAAGGTCCCGCCCTCGAGCTTGGTGATCTTCCCCTCGCGCAGGAGCTGGCCGAAGCTCTGCAAGCGATCCTCGCGGCTCGATTCGCGATTTTCGACCTCGCTCAGCTTGGCCGTCAGTTGCGGGCGCGAGAAATGCGAGAGGCGCTCGACGTAACAGAGATAGGCTGCGGCCGCCTCCAGCAGCTCGGGCAATTCGCGGGCACCCATGCTGCGGGCGAAGTCGGCGAAACTTTCGGTCCCCTCACCGGCCACGCCGTCGGCTTCGCGGCGGTGCACCCGCCGCGGCTGGATCATCCCGGCCGGCCGACCGGACAGATTGGGAATGCCCGGAACGACACGCTGCTCGGCGACGAGTGTTAGGGGGGCGGGACGCTCAGTCGCCTCAGGCGCTGTGGCTGCGGGGCGCTCGGTGCCAGCCTCTTTCGCCTCCAAGGCTTTGGGACGGCGCGGCTGAACGACATTGGCGAGATCTTCGCGGTAAGCCTCCGTCTCGTCGGCATCGCTCCGGCGGCGGCCGATCAGCCGATCCGCACGGGTGGCTGCGACGGCCGCGCGCAGATGCGCAATGGCCGAGCGCCGACGGTTGCCCTCCGGCTCCTCGAATTCCTTCTGGGTCTCGTCCATGAGACGCGAGACGCTCTCTCCATCCTCCTCGACCCGCGTCTCGGTGAGCATGGCGCGGCCAGGGCTGGCCAGCTTGACCGCTCGTCGAGCCTTGCCGAGGTAATACGTATCGTCGTCATGGTCGTCACCGGATGAATGCATCGCGGTTTCGGCCTCGTTCGGTGCATGACGGCGATCTTGCGCCTGGCCCGCGCGCTCTTCGACTTCGACATCTCTCGATGCGCCGCCGATCTTGCGTCCGGATGCCATTCCATCACCGAGCCCGCCCGAGTCGGAATCCGAGCTCCCATTTCGGGCGTGATCCAGCGGCCTTCCGGCGAATTCCGCTTCGAGTTCGGCGATATCAGAGGCAAGGTCTTCCTCGTCCACGTGGTTCGACCCGTTCGGGGCGGACGGTCCGGAATGGTCGTCTGAATTTCGACGGAGCTCCGCCGGAGCTTGCTCGACGGGAACGACGCGGGCCGCCACGTCTGCACCATCCCCATCCTCGGAAGGTCCCGCGACGGCATCTTCATTTCGCGCGTCGATCTCCGCAAGCGCGGCAGCGATGTGATCGCCGAGGCTCCGACCGTCCTCGGTCCCGTCACCGTCCGGCACCTCGCCGCCCGTGGCATAGGGCGCGAGCGGAAGCGGGCTGTTTGCCGGAGTCACGTCGCCATTGGAATGCTCGGTCGCTCCGGAGGGTGAGGCGCGCAGCACGACGCCACCCTCCTCCATGCTCACCTCGACACGTCCCCGCACGTCGCCTTGGACTGTACGCGCCAACGCATCGGTATCGATGTCCGACTGATCGACCGCGAAATAGCGGTCCTCGCGCGCGACATCGCGGAAATACTCGACGACGGCTTTCAGCGTCCCCACGGAATCATCGAATCCTTCGAGGCGGCATGAGAACGTCCCGTAGGACACAGAGAGGATCTTGCTCGCACTGACCATGCCGCCATTACTTTCCTTAACGTCACCCTATTGTCGCTTACCATTGTCGGAAGGACCAAAGAACAACGACTCTGTGCCAAGTAACGTATCATTTCATGACGACATTGTGTTCCGGTGCCTGTGGCGCCATCTCTCACCGTCATGAGTGACGTTATCATCGACCGGGACGGTCCGGTACTTCTGGTGGGCGGCGGGCCCGTGGATCCCGAACGTCTGAAGCGGGACGCCGCGCGGAGTTCCGCGATCGTCGGCGCCGACGGTGGGGCAGTGGCCTGCCTGTCCGCGGGACTGATGCCAGATGCCGTCATCGGAGACATGGATTCCCTCCCCGAGGCGATCCGCGCACGGATCCCCGCGAAGCGCGTGCACGAGATCGCCGAGCAGGACAGCACCGATTTCGACAAGTGCCTGCGCAGCATTCGCGCGCCCCTCGTCCTCGGGCACGGGTTCCTCGGCGCACGGTTCGACCACGCGCTCGCGGCCATGACGGTTCTGGCGAGGCGCTCCTTTCAGAGATGCATGCTGATCGGACCCGAGGACGCGGTGGCTCTCCTTCCGCCAAGGATTTCGCTCGACCTGCCTCCCGGCACGCGCGTTTCGCTCTATCCGCTGGGACCGGTCGGTGGACGCTCAGGGGGGCTGCGCTGGCCGGTCGACGGACTCGCGTTCAGCCCCGCCGATACCGTGGGGACGTCGAACGAGGCGACGGGGCCCGTCACTCTGGACGTCGACGCGCCCCGCATGCTGGTAATCGTCCCTGTGGCCGAGGCCGGCCGGCTCGAGACCGGATTAAACGATGCGAAAAGCTGGCCTCGGGACGGGAGGGACCGCTGATCGGCGGAAAAGCGGCGCGGGTCCCTGCCCTTGCGGAACCGGTTCCCCAGGCGCGTCGTTGGACGCTCAGAAGGCGAAACGGATCGCCACAGACTTGGGAGACACACACATGCTCGGACGCATCATCCGCCGCGCCATGTCCTCGTTCAGCCGGACCCGCAGCCCCATGCGTCGCCGCCGCTCCTCCGAGGAGCAGTTGGCGCGCGGTGCCATCCGCACGGCGAAGAAGAAACTCTAAACGGGCCCTGTAGCCCGGAGATGACAAAGGCCGCCCCTGATCCGGGGCGGCCTTTTTGCTGCTCGGACCGTCAGGTGCCTTTGGGATCGGCCATGCCCGCATTCAGCCGGGCGAGACGCTGTTCCCGCAGTTTTGCCGTGCGTTCGGAGCGGGCGCGCGTCTCGGTCTCGATGATTTCCCGTGCGGCATCCGTTGTGGCGTCCGCCTTGGTGGCCTGCGGTGCGGGGACATTTCCCGCAATCCGCGTGCGATGAGCCTTCATGCGCTGATCGAGGGCAGCGAAGGTCTCTTCTAACGAAGACATGTTTGAGGATTCCGATGTTGTTGGGCAGGGGCCACATCGTGAGAAATGGGGTGAAACGGGAGGCAAGCAAGTAGCGCCGGCGAAAATGCGCGCCTCAGAGGTGCCACCACCGCCACTCCTCCATGGCTTTGGCCACGACGCCCCGCAAACGATCGATCTTGGTGGTGATTTCCGAGCTGCGCCGTTCGATCTCGGCCACCAATGCCTGCATCTCCGCATCGTCAAGCGGCTCGGCCCGCGTGCTGTCATGCAGCGAGAGCGCATAGCCGACCCCACAGAGCTCGTCGAAATTCTCGAAGAGGACGAGCAGTTCCATGAAGAGATCCGCCTCGGCATCGTCGAGGGCGTAGAGATCCACCCTGGATGAGGTGAGAAAACCCCGTGACGAGAACTTCATCCACTGGAAGCGCGCATATCGCTTCCAGCTGGGTTCGGTCCAGATGGAGTGCAGCTCACCGGACACGTAGCCGAAATGGCGTGCCGCGTTCTCGAGGTCGTACCGGATGTGCCGGATCAGGTTGCGGCGTTTCCGGACTTCCGTGATGCGGTCGGAGACCGGAGCCAGAAAGATGCCGGCGACGATGCCGAGCACCATTCCGACGACCGCACCCAGGAACGCGGCCATGCCTTATCTCGCGAACTTCTTGAACTTCACGCGCTTGGGCTCGACGGCGTCGGGGCCGAGGCGGCGCTTCTTGTCCTCCTCGTAATCCTCGAAATTGCCCTCGAACCACTCCACATGCGCGTCGCCCTCGAAGGCGAGAATGTGCGTGCAGATCCGGTCGAGGAAGAAGCGGTCGTGGGAGATGACCACCGCGCAGCCGGCGAAGTCGGTGAGCGCATCCTCGAGCGCGCGCAGCGTCTCGACGTCGAGGTCGTTGGTCGGCTCGTCGAGGAGAAGCACGTTGCCGCCCGATTTCAGGAGGCGCGCCATGTGCACGCGGTTGCGCTCGCCGCCCGAAAGCTGGCCGACCACCTTCTGCTGGTCACCGCCCTTGAAGTTGAACGCCCCGCAATATTTGCGGGAATTCACCTCGGCGTCGCCGAGCTTGATGATCTCCGCGCCGCCCGAGATCGCCTCCCAGACAGTGTCGGTCGGATTGAGATCGTCACGACTCTGGTCGACATAGGAGAGCTCGACGGTGTCGCCGTATTCGATCGTGCCGTCGTCAGGCTTCTCCTGCCCGGTGAGCATCTTGAAGAAGGTCGACTTGCCGGCGCCGTTCGGGCCGATGACGCCGACGATGCCGCCCGGCGGCAGGGTCAGCGAGAGATCCTCGATGAGGAGCTTGTCGCCCATCGCCTTCTTGAGGTTGTCGATCTCGATGACCTTGGAACCGAGGCGCGGGCCGTTCGGGATGACGATCTGCGCCTTGCCGACGCGCTCCTTCTCGGACTGGCTTGCCATCTTCTCGTAGGCGGAGATCCGCGCCTTGGACTTCGCCTGGCGCGCCTTCTGGCCCTGACGCATCCATTCGAGCTCGCGGGCGAGCGTGCGCTGCTTGGCCTTGTCCTCGCGCGCCTCCTGCTCGAGCCGCTTGGCCTTCTGCTCGAGCCAGGCCGAGTAGTTGCCCTCGTAGGGGATGCCGCTGCCGCGGTCGAGCTCGAGGATCCAGCCGGTGATGTCGTCGAGGAAGTAGCGGTCGTGCGTGACGCAGAGGATCGTGCCCTTGTACTCGATGAGGTGGTTCTGCAGCCAGGCGATGGTCTCGGCGTCGAGGTGGTTGGTCGGCTCGTCGAGCAGCAGCATGTCGGGCGCTTCGAGCAGCAGCTTGCAGAGCGCGACGCGACGGACCTCGCCGCCCGAGAGCGAGGCGACGTCGGCATCGTCCGGCGGGCAGCGCAGGGCTTCCATCGCGACGTCGATGCGGCTGTCGAGATCCCAGAGGTTCTCGCCGTCGATCTCGTCCTGGAGCTGCGCCATCTCGTCGGCGGTCTCGTCCGAGTAGTTCATGGCGAGCTCGTTGAAGCGGTCGAGCTTGGCCTGCTTCTGCGCGACGCCGAGCATGACGTTGCCGCGCACGTCGAGGTTCGGGTCGAGATGCGGCTCCTGCGGCAGGTAGCCGATGCGCGCGCCCTCGGCCGACCAGGCCTCGCCGGAGAAGTCCTTGTCGATACCCGCCATGATGCGCAGGAGGGTCGATTTACCGGCGCCGTTGACGCCGACGACGCCGATCTTGACGCCGGGCAGGAAGTTCAGGCGGATGTTCTCGAAGCACTTCTTGCCGCCGGGATAGGTCTTGGAGACCCCGTCCATGTGATACACGTACTGGTAGGACGCCATTGTCGCGCTCCGTTGTCGGGAATGTCGGGTTGCGCGGGTGTCTACGGCATATTCGAGCCCGCCGAAAGGGGCGCGTTCGCGGGGGATGCGAGCCGGAGAACGGGGGCTCCGCCCCCGCACCCCCAGGATATTTCCCTCAAGAAGAAGGGACGCGGCTCAGTCCCTGTCCTGCGGCTGCTCGCGGCCGACGCCCTTGAAGACGAATTTCAGCGGAAGGGCCCAGAGCAGGCCGAGGACGACGTAGATCAGCAGCTCGACGAGGATCGGGGGGCGGCCGAAGGCGGTGACGACCGAGGAGGCCACCACGATGTAGACCGGCAGCCCCACGATCAGGACGAGCAGCGAGAGACGCCGGCGGGACTTGTGCGAAAGCTCTGCCATCAATCGGCAAATGGGTCCGTGACGAGAATCGTGTCGTCACGTTCGGGTGAGGTCGAGAGCAGCGCCACGGGGCATTCGATGAGCTCCTCGACGCGGCGGACGTACTTGATCGCCTCGGCGGGAAGGTCGGCCCAGGAGCGCGCGCCTTCGGTCGATTGCGACCAGCCGGGCAGCTCCTCGTAGATCGGCGTGCAGCGGGCCTGCTGGTCGGCGGCAGTAGGCAGGTAATCCATGTGCTTGCCGTCGAGTTCGTAGCCGGTGCAGATCTTCAGCGTGTCGAAGCCGTCGAGCACGTCGAGCTTGGTCAGGGCGATGCCGGTGACGCCCGAGATCGCGCAGCTCTGCTTGACGAGGCAGGCGTCGAACCAGCCGCAGCGGCGCTTGCGGCCAGTGGTGGTGCCGAATTCGTGGCCCCTCTCGCCGAGCCTGTTGCCGTCCTCGTCGTGAAGCTCGGTCGGGAACGGCCCCTCGCCGACGCGGGTCGTGTAGGCCTTCACGATGCCGAGGCAGAAATCGATCGACGAGGGGCCGATGCCGGTGCCCGTGGCCGCCTGCCCCGCAATCACGTTCGAGGAGGTGACATAGGGATAGGTGCCGAAATCGATGTCGAGGAGCGCGCCCTGCGCGCCCTCGAAGAGGATACGGCGGCCGGCGCGGCGCTTTTCGTTCAGCACCTTCCAGACGGGCGCGGCGTATTGCAGGATCTCGGGCGCGATGGCGCGCAGCTCGGCGATCAGCGCGTCGCGGTCGACGGGATCGAGGCCGAGCCCGGCGCGGAGCGCGTTGTGGTGCACCAGCGCCCGGTCGACGCGGACCTCGAGCGTGCGGTCGTCCGACAGGTCGGAGACGCGGATCACCCGGCGACCGACCTTGTCCTCGTAGGCGGGGCCGATACCGCGTCCCGTCGTGCCGATCTTGGCGACGGAGTTCTGCGCTTCGCGGGCGCGGTCGAGCTCGCCGTGGAAGGGCAGGATGAGCGGCGTGTTCTCGGCGATCATCAGCGTCTCGGGGGTGATCTCGACCCCCTGCCCGCGAATGCCCTCGATCTCCTTCACGAGATGCCAGGGATCGAGGACGACGCCGTTTCCGATGACGCTGAGCTTGCCCGAGCGCACCACGCCCGAGGGCAGCGCGTGCAGCTTGTAGACCTCGCCGCCAACGACGAGCGTGTGACCCGCGTTGTGCCCGCCCTGGAAGCGGGCGATCACGTCCGCGCGTTCGGACAGCCAATCGACGATCTTGCCCTTGCCTTCGTCGCCCCACTGAGCGCCCACGACGACCACGTTTGCCATGCCTGCCTCGTTCCCACGTGTTGAACCGATGCCCTCTTATAGACAGCGGGCGGAAGGGAAAACCGTTTTCGGGCTGAACGGTGCCGTGCGTGGCGGCAAGCGATAAGATACACGCAAATGTCACGATATGTTGACCTGACGCGATCTCGCGGCACCGCGGGCCACATCGGGCAGGATGCGCGGGTTTTCGCCCGGCGCTCTCCCACCACCACATTCCCATCGAGGTGACATGAAGAACACGACGACATCCGGCATCGCGGTCGCACTTGCGGCCACCTCCCTTGCAGGCGCGGCGGTCGCGCAGTCGGACGCACAGCGCATCGCGGCCCTCGAGGCGCGGGTGAGCGAACTCGAATCCGACCAGAAGACCCCGCTGACCTTCGGCACCGAGAGCGGCACGGTTGTCGAGTTCTACGGCTATTTGAAAAGCGACGCGATCTACGATTTCGGCCCGAAACTCGGCAACACCACCTTCGGCCTCGCCTTGATCGGGCCGGACAGCGACGACGACGGGGCGTTCACCGGCACGGTCAACCAGACGCGACTCGGCTTCCGCACGACCACGCAGACCGGCATGGGCGAGCTCGGCACGCAGGTGGAACTCGACTTCTACGGCGCCTCGGACGCGTTCTCGGACGGCGGGCCCGAGCCGCGGCTGCGGCACGCGACCGCGACGATCGGCGGCTGGCGGTTTGGCAAGTACTGGACGACGTTCATGCCGCTGGACTCCTATCCCCCGACGCTCGACTTCCAGGGTTTTGCGGGCATTCCCTTCGCGCGGCAGGAGCAGGTGCGCTACACCTACGACTTCAGCGACGCGCTGAGCACGTCCTTCGCGATCGAGGATTCGAACGCCGACAGCGACACGCCGGTCGCGATCGCCGCGCTCGCCTACGACACCGATCCGCTGCTGCTGCGCGGCTCGGTCATCGGCGGCGAGGTCGAGGACGAGGGCGGCGACGGCCAGGGCGTCTGGGGCGTGAACCTCTCGACCACGGCATCGCTCTGGCAGGGCGCTTCGCTCGACGCCGCCTATACCTATGGTGAGGGAATCGCGTCCTACCTCGTCTTCCTTGGCGACGATCTCGATGCCAACGGCGATCCGATCGAGGTGCAGTCCGCCTATGCGGGTCTCACACAGGAGGTGGGCGAGGACTGGACCTTCCGCGCGATCTACGGCTGGCGCGAGAACGGGTCGGGCCTGTCGGACGGCACCGAGCGCCTGCAATCGGTGCATGTGAACGCCGAATACGCCTTCACCGAACGCGCGACCGCGGGGGTCGAGTATTTCCACGGCAAGCGCGACACGTTCGGCGGCGGCAGCTACGACGCGAACCGCATCCAGACGTCGATCCAGATCGACTTCTGAGGCGCGGCGGGGCGGCCCGCGGGGGCCGTCCCTATCCTGCGACCTCGAGCGAGCGCAGATGCTCCGCCGCGTGGCGGGCATCGACCGCCGCCTCGCGCACGAGGCCGTCGAAATGCTCGGTCAGCAGCCGGACCCGCGCGCTTTCGCGGAAGGCGAGGTAGAAGCGGCCCACATAGATGACCCCGATCCGCGGCCCGAAGACGGTGACCGGCGCCGAGAAGACCCGGCGCGCATCGAAGAGGAAGAGCCGCAGCGCCGGATAGAACTCGGCGCAGGCCTCGGCCAGCCGGTCGATCTGGTCGCGCCGGTCCGCGACGGGAAGGCTCTGGTAGTAGCCGGTGCCGGCGGCCAGCGCGCCGAGCTCGTGCAGCGGCAGCGCGATCTCGTAATCGGACAGCCCCTCCTGCAGCAGAACCAGACGGTCGCGCATGGCCCGGATCGCCTGATCCGGCGTCTTTCCGAGGAAGGCGTCGTATTCCCAGCGCAGCACCGCCTCGGTCTTGAAGAGGTCGGGCAGCGTCGCGGGGACGTGGCGGATCTTGAAGCCCGCCGATTCGCGGTGCCAGTCGATGATCTGGTCGTCGGAGGCGGTGCGCGCGGCCTTGGTCATCTGCACCGCCGCGGCGACGACGTCGCCGGGACGTTCCGGCCGGTCGGTGAGGCCGAGCAGCCAGTCGGTGCTGACCCCGAGCGCGCGGGCGCATTCGGCGGCGAGATGGGCGTTCGGCAGCCGCGCCGCGCCCTCGTCGAGGAGCTGCGAGATGGTCGAGCGGTTCACGCCGGTCTCGCGGGCCAGCGAGCTGCGGTTGGCTCCGGCCGTGGCGATGGCGGAGGTCAGGCGGTCTCGGAAAAGGGCTGCGCGGGTGCGCTTGTCGAGTTCGGGCATCGTCGTTCACTATTATCACCACATCATGGTTAATGTCGACAAGATGCCGAATAGTCGGCGCTCCACGGCCGGGATAGGTGATGATCCATAATCATTTCCCGGCAAGAGGAGACGACGAGCATGGAGACGCGGGCACGCACATGGGTGAAGGCGATCGGCTGGCAGAGCCTGGGACTGGTCACGATGACCCTTCTGGGGGTGCTCTTCACCGGTTCGGTCAGTGCGGGCGGTACACTCGCCCTCGCCTCGACCGCGCTCGGCCTCTGCACCTATGTCCTCTACGAACGGCTCTGGGCCCGGATCGGCTGGGGACGGCTGCCCGGCGGCTCGCAGTCCTGACGCCGGCCCTGCCACCGCTTGCGGCTGCGCGCCTTCTTCTCTAGAGAGGCGCGCGAGCAAACACGAGGCCGCCCCCGCAATGGAAAACGTCATCCTCATCGTCCACCTTCTGCTCGCCCTCTCGCTGATCGGCGTCGTGCTGATGCAGCGATCCGAAGGCGGCGGGCTCGGAATGGGTGGCGGCGGCGGCGGCGCGATGAGCGCCCGCGGCGCGGCGACGGCGCTCAACAAGCTGACCTGGATCCTCGCGACGGCCTTCATCTGCACCTCTCTGGTGCTGACCATCCTCGCCGCGGCGGACACGTCGAGCGGGTCGATCATGGACCGGCTGACCGGTCAGGGCAGCGCTCCGGCGGCCGAGGACGGCTCCGGCGACGGCCTCGACACGGACTCCCTGCTGCCGCCGCCGTCGGCGGGCACGGGCGATGGCGAGAGCGCTCCGGACAACGACGCGCCGCTGGTGCCGCGCGCGGACTGACCGCGCGGTACGTCACCACCACACGTTGCGGGATTAGAACAGCGGGCTTACAGCATCTTGTTGCCCGGTTGCCAGCCGGCTGCGAATCCGGCTATTCTTAAATCCCGTGATACCGCGGCGCGAGACGCCCCGCGGACGCATCAGGATTGCGTGGGTCCGGCGCTTCGGCCCCCGCGAAGGATCGCAGGCAGGATCACGGGAGCCTCGGGCACATGGCACGTTTCATCTTCATCACCGGCGGTGTGGTCTCTTCGCTCGGCAAGGGCCTCGCCTCGGCGGCGCTCGGCGCGCTCCTTCAGGCGCGCGGCTTTTCCGTCCGGCTGCGCAAGCTCGATCCCTACCTGAACGTCGATCCGGGCACGATGTCGCCCTTCGAGCACGGCGAGGTCTTCGTGACCGACGACGGTGCCGAGACCGATCTCGACCTCGGCCATTACGAACGCTTCACCGGCGTGCCCGCCCGCAAGACCGATTCCATCTCGTCGGGGCGGATCTACACCAACGTGCTCGAGAAGGAGCGCCGCGGCGACTATCTCGGCAAGACGATCCAGGTCATTCCGCACGTCACCAACGAGATCAAGGATTTCATCTCGATCGGCGAGGACGAGGTGGATTTCATGCTCTGTGAGATCGGCGGCACGGTCGGCGACATCGAGGGCCTGCCCTTCTTCGAGGCGATCCGCCAGTTCAGCCAGGACAAGCCGCGTGGACAGTGCATCTTCATGCACCTGACGCTGCTGCCGTGGATCAAGGCCAGCGGAGAGCTCAAGACCAAGCCGACTCAGCACTCGGTCAAGGAGCTGCGCTCGATCGGCATCGCACCCGACGTGCTGGTCTGCCGCTCCGAGATGCCGATCCCGCAGAAGGAGCGCGAGAAGCTGGCGCTCTTCTGCAACGTCCGGCCCGACAGCGTGATCGCGGCGCAGGACCTGCCGTCGATCTACGACGCGCCGCTCGCCTATCACCGCGAAGGGCTCGACCAGGCGGTGCTCGACGCGTTCCAGATCACGCCCGCGCCGAAGCCGAACCTCACCCGCTGGGAGGATGTGTCGGACCGTATCCACAACCCCGAAGGCGAGGTGAACGTCGCCATCGTCGGCAAGTACACGCAGCTCGAGGACGCCTACAAGTCCATCGCCGAGGCGCTGACCCATGGCGGGCTCTCGAACCGCGTGAAGGTGAACATCGAGTGGGTGGATGCCGAGGTCTTCGACCGCGAGGACCCCGCCCCGCACCTGCAGGGCTACCACGCGATCCTCGTGCCCGGCGGCTTCGGCGAGCGCGGCACCGAAGGCAAGATCAAGGCGGCGCAATTCGCGCGCGAGCACAAGGTGCCGTACCTCGGGATCTGTCTCGGGATGCAGATGGCGGTGATCGAGGCGGCGCGGAACGTCGCGGGCGTCGCGCGCGCAGGCTCCGAGGAGTTCGACCACGAGGCCGGCAAGAAGCGCTTCGAGCCGGTCGTCTATCACCTCAAGGAATGGGTGCAGGGCAACGCCAAGGTCAACCGGCGCCCCGACGACGACAAGGGCGGCACGATGCGCCTGGGCGCCTACGACGCGGTGCTGACCGAAGGCAGCCGCGTCGCCGAGGTCTACGGCTCCACCGCGATCGACGAGCGTCACCGCCACCGCTACGAGGTGGACATCACCTACAAACAGGCTCTGGAGAAGGCGGGCCTCACCTTCTCGGGCATGTCGCCGGACGGCAAGCTGCCGGAGATCGTCGAATGGAGCGACCATCCGTGGTTCATCGGCGTCCAGTTCCACCCCGAGCTGAAGTCGAAGCCGTTCGACCCGCATCCCTTGTTCCGGGATTTTGTGCGGGCGGCCAAAGAGGTGTCGAGGTTGGTTTGAGGACTGGACTCGGTGGGCTGCGCCCTTGAGTCCGCGCCGGGGCTCCGCTCCCGGCGGTGCGTGTCCGGGTGGCGCGCTTGGGCTTCCCTCCCTCGTCGGTTTTGGGGGTGAATATGCGGCGGCGTGACGCTTGCCGGACGCCCTGCCACGCCGCATCCTTCCCGACATGCCCAGCCGCGCCTCATTTGCGATCCTTGCCGTGCTGCTCCTCGGAATGCCGTTCATTCTCTATTCGGGCGGGTTCGGGCTGCGGGGGCTCACGGCGGATCTGTCCGGGGAGACGCGGTTCTTCACGACGCCCGCGGCGAACGTGCTGATCTTCGGGCATATGGCGGCGGGAGCGCTGGTGACGCTGCTGGCGCCGGTGCAGCTTCTGCCGGTCACGCGGGCCCGGAACCCGCGGGTGCACCGGACGCTCGGATATGTGACGCTCACGGCAGCTGCGGTGACGGGGATCTTCGGGCTCCTCTACATCGCCCTCAGGGGCACGATCGGCGGGCCGCTGATGTCGGCGGGGTTCGCGCTCTACGGCGCGCTCCTGCTGATCGCGGCGGCGAACACGGCGTATCATGCGCTCGACAAGAATCGGCCCAGGCACCGGGCGTGGGCGTTGCGGCTCGCCGTGCTGGCGCTGGGATCGTTCCTCTACCGGCTGCATTACTGGGTCTGGTACGCCGCGACCGGGGGCGCGGGATCTAACGAGGCGTTCACCGGGCCCTTCGACGTCGTGAACTTCATCGCCTTCTACCTACCGTACCTCATCATTCTCGAGTTCGTCCTCCGCCGCCCCTTGTTTCGCTGAGGTGCGTTGTTACGGTTGATAAATGACACTTGCAGTTTTCACGACCCTCGACGACCACAAGGCGGCACGGGAGATCGCGCGCACTGCCGTGGACCGCGGCCTCGCCGCCTGCGTCCAGATCAACGAAGTCACCTCGATCTACAGCTGGAAGGGAAAGGTCGAGGAGGGCAAGGAATGGCGCCTGCTCTTCAAGACCTCCGATTCCGCCTACGAGGGTCTCACGCACCTGATCCTCGGGGAGCATCCCTACGACGAGCCCGCGCTCTGGGCCTACCGGATCGAGGGCGGCTCGAAGAGCTATCTCAACTGGATCGACCTAGAGACCGAGCCGGACGGCTCGGACCCCGGCCCCGCCTGACGGCTGGACAGCGGGCCGCGCGGGCGTCAGAAGAGCGCCCATGCTTTCCTACCAGCACGCCTATCATGCCGGGAACCTCGCCGACGTGCACAAGCACGCCGCGCTGGCGTGGGTGCTGGGCTACCTGACCCGCAAGGACAAGCCGCTCAGCTATATCGAGACCCACGCGGGCCGCGGGCTCTACGATCTGTCGGGCGCGGAGGCGGCGAAGACCGGCGAGGCGGCGGGCGGGATCGCGCGCGCCTCGGGCTGGTTCGACGAAGGCCATCCCTATGCGCGGGCGCTGGCGGCGGTGCGTGCGGCGCACGGGGCGGAGGCCTATCCGGGCTCGCCGCTGATCGCGCGCGAGCTGCTGCGCCCCTGCGACCGGATCGACCTCGCCGAATTGCACCCGGCCGAGCATGACGCGCTCGAGGCGGCGGCGCGGGGGCCGAACGTGCGCGTGCACTGGCAGGACGGGATCGCGCTCGCGCAGTCGCTCTGCCCGCCCGAGCCGCGTCGCGGGCTCCTGCTCTGCGATCCCTCCTGGGAGGTGAAGGCGGATTACGCCGCGATCCCGAAGGCGCTGGCCAAGCTCGGCGACAAGTGGAACGTCGGCATCCTGATGCTGTGGTACCCGATCCTCGACGACGCCCGGCATCGGGGCATGGTGCGGGCGCTGGAGGAGCGGTTTCCGGAGGGTCTGCGCCACGAGGTGCACTTCCCGCCCGTGCGCGAGGGGCACCGGATGGTCGGCTCGGGCCTCTTCACGGTGAACCCGCCCTGGGGGCTCGATGCCGAGCTCGCCCGGCTGACGAGCGCCTTTGCCACCCTGACACGCATGTCGCGCTAGACAAACCCCGTCCGTCAGGCCACGCTTTTTCCGAATGTGACCGGTGCGCCTGCGGGCGTGCCGCGAATGGCGATCCCGGTCCGGAGAGGGGGCCGCGGGCATGCGGGAGCGGAGGCGGCGTCATGTCCTCTCGTCTGATCTACTGGGCGACGATGCCTGAAATGGCCTGGCTCGACCCGGCCGATACGCCCGTGGCGCTCGGAACGCTGACGGTACGAGCGGCGTCAGGCGAACTGGCCGACCTGCTGCCCGAGGCCGAGCACATCGACGCGGTCCTGGCCCGGCGGTACGATCTGACCGCGACCGAGGCCGCCGAGATGCGGCGCGTCTGCGAGCACGTGGCCTCGGCCGTGCCGTGCGGGCGCACCTACGCGCGACTGGTGACGGAGAACGTGCCGGCCGAGGAACGCCGCGCCTTCGCCGAGAGCCTCCTGCACGTCGCGGCGGAAGGACGGACCGACCCATGGACCGCGGCATCGGTCGCACGGGCTTTCGGCTTGCCGGATGTCGCGCTCCCCCACGCGAGACGCGCCTGATTGCGCCGGCGCGCAGGCGGTCTATATCGGAGCCCATGTTCGCAGACCTGCTCAAGCGCCTGACGGCCCCCGCCCCGGAGACCCTGCCCGACACCGACGCACGGCTGGCGCTGACGGCGCTGCTCGTCCGCGTCGCCCGCTCGGACGGCGAATACGATCATGACGAGCGCGCGCGCATCGACCGCATCGCCCGCACCCGCTACGGGCTTACCGAGGACGATGCCAACCGGTTGCGCGCCGATGCCGAGGCCCTCGAGTCCGAGGCGCCCGACACCGTGCGCTTCACCCGCGCGATCAAGGATGCGGTGCCCTACGAGCAGCGGATGGGCGTGATCGAGGCGCTGTGGTCGGTCGTGCTCGCCGACGGGGTGCGGGACCCGGAAGAGGATTCGCTCCTGCGGCTCGTGTCGAACATGCTCGGCATCACCGACCGGGACAGCGCGATGGCACGCCAGAGGGTCGAGGCGAAAGAGTGAGCCCGGGCCAACCGCCTCCGAATTGGGCTGACCTGCCGTCATTCCGGGCAATCGGCCCCCACATCGCCCGGATTGCACGTTGCAAACCGGCGTTTCTTCGGACCATGCTCTGCCGGACCTGATCTGGCAAAGAAGCGCGACGCCCTCAAAGTGACCGAAACCGCCCCTGCACAGAGCCCCGGCAGCGAGACCGTCATCGCAATCCGCGACCTCCACAAGAGCTACGGGGCGCTGGAGGTGCTGAAGGGCATCGACATCTCGGCCCGGAAGGGCGAGGTCGTGTCGCTGATCGGATCCTCGGGCTCGGGCAAGTCGACGCTCCTGCGCTGCGCGAACCTGCTCGAGGACAGCCAGCAGGGCGAGATCCTCTTCAAGGGCGAGCCGGTGCGCTGGCGCGGCGAGGGGCATCACCGGCACCCCGCGGACCTCAAACAGGTCATCCGCATCCGCACGAACCTCTCGATGGTGTTCCAGCAGTTCAATCTCTGGGCCCACATGACGATCCTGCAGAACGTGATGGAGGCGCCCGTCACCGTGATGGGCCGCGACCGCGCCGAGGTCGAGGAGCGCGCGCGCCACTATCTCGGCAAGGTCGGCATCGGCGACAAGTGCGACGTCTACCCCGCGCAGCTCTCCGGCGGTCAGCAGCAACGCGCCGCGATCGCGCGGGCGCTCTGCATGGAGCCCGAGGCGATCCTCTTCGACGAGCCGACCTCGGCGCTCGATCCGGAACTCGAGCAGGAGGTGGTGCGGGTGATCCGGGCGCTTGCGGACGAGGGCCGGACCATGATCATCGTGACCCACGACATGAAGATGGCGCGCGACGTCTCGACCCATGTCGTGTTCCTGCACCGCGGCCTCATCGAGGAGGAAGGCGACCCCGACACGCTCTTCGGGAACCCGAAATCCGAGCGGCTGCGCGGCTTTCTCAGTTCGACCATGGGCCATTGAGCCCCTCAAAAGACGACCAAAAACAGGGAGTATGACATGAAATCCATTCTCGCATCGGCCGCCGTCCTGGCGCTGTCGGCCTCGGCCGCCCTCGCCCAGGACGTGATCCGCATGGGCACCGAGGGCGCCTACCCTCCGTACAACTTCATCAACGACGCGGGCGAACTCGACGGTTTCGAGATCGAGCTCGGCAACGAGCTGTGCGAACGGGCCGAGCTGAACTGCGAATGGGTGTCGAACGAGTGGGATTCGATCATCCCCAACCTCGTCTCCTCGAACTACGACACGATCATGGCCGGCATGTCGATCACCGACGAGCGTGACGAGGTCATCGACTTCACGCAGGATTACTACCCGCCGACCGAGAGCGCCTATGTCGCCCTCTCCGAGGACGCGGATTTCGAAGCCGGCGTGGTGGCCGCGCAGGCCGCGACGATCCAGGCGGGGCATGTGGCCGAGAGCGAGGCCGCGCTTCTGGAATACGCCAACCCCGAGGAAACCGTCGCGGCGGTGCGCAACGGCGAGGCGGACGCGGTCTTCGCCGATTACGACTTCCTCAAGCCGATCGTCGACGCCTCTGGCGGCGAGCTGATGTTCGTGGGCGATCCCGTCCCGCTCGGCGGCGGCATCGGCATGGGCCTGCGCGAGAGCGACGACGAACTGCAGACCACCTTCGACGAGGCGATCACCTCGATGAAGGAGGACGGCACGCTGAACGAGATGCTCGTGAAGTGGTTCGGCGACGAGATCGGCCAGTACTGAGCCGTGACGGGGGCGGGTGATCCCGCCCGCTCCCGCCAGATGCGATGCTTGGCTCCTGCTCAGATCCCGCCGCGCTCGACGGCCTCGCCTGGCTTGCCTGTTACCTGACGACGGGCAAGCACATGGCGTTCTACGGTGCCTTCGGCACGGTGCTGCTGCTGCTCGCCATCACCGCGCCGGCTGCACTCGCCTTCGGCTTCGGCGGGGCGGTGCTGGCGCGCAGCCAGATCGCGCCGCTCTCGTGGCTCGGCAAGGGCTACATCGCGATCGTCCGGGGTGTTCCGGACATCGCCTTCTTCCTCTTTTTCGTGATCGCGCTCGACCAGGCGTTCGAGTTCCTGCGCCACAAGGCGCTCTGCCCGGGCTGGAACCAGCCGATCTGGCAGGGCAACGACTTCGTGGTCTGCAACGAAGCCAAGCTGCCGCTCTCCTCGGCGCCGCAATGGGTGCACGAGAGCTACGGCTTCGGACTTGCGGTGCTGACCTTCGCCATCGTCTTCGGCGCCTTCGCGGCGAACGTGCTCTTCGGCGCCATGCGCGCGGTCCCGCACGCGCAGATCGAGACCGCGGAAGCCTACGGCATGACCCCGCGCCAGACCTTCCGGCGCATCCTCGTGCCGCAGATGTGGGTCTACGCCCTGCCGGGCCTGTCGAACCTCTGGATGGTGCTGATCAAGGCGACGCCGCTCCTGTTCCTGCTCGGCGTCGAGGACATCGTCTACTGGGCGCGCGAGCTCGGCGGGACGAAGACGCCGCAATTCACAGACTATCCGCACGGTGACTGGCGGATGTGGTACTTCCTCGCGCTCCTGGTCTTCTACCTCGCCTTCACGAGGGTCTCCGAGATCGCGCTCGCGCGCCTGATGACGCGCCTGACCCACGGGCAGGCGACCGTCGCGGGCGAGGCGCAAAGAAAGGCGGCGGCATGACCACGCAACCCGGCCATATTCGGCGCGCCCCCGCCCCTGCTTCTTCTTGGCAAAAACACTCATGCGCCGGCGGCCACCGGAGCGTGCGCGCATGAGCTGCTGGGAGACCATCGCCGATTACGGCCTGCGCAGCCTCGGGATCGGGGAGCGGCTGCTGCCGCGCTCGGACTTCACGCTGTGCCAGCAGGTCACGCTGATCGGGTCGGGCATGATCTGGAACATCTATTTCGGCACGCTCGCGCTCGCCTCGGGGTTCCTGCTCGCCACCGCCGTCGCGCTCGGCAAGGCGGCGCGGAACCCGTGGCTGCGCAAGCCGTCCGAATGGTTCATCTTCGTCTTCCGGGGCTCGCCGCTCTTCATCCAGTTCTTCTTCGCCTATTTCGCCTTCCTGTCGCTGAAATCGGCCTACCCGTTCTTCGACCCCTTCACCGCGGCCTGGCTCGGGGCGACGATCGTCCTCTTCCTGAACACCGCCGCCTATTCGGGCGAGATCTTCCACGGTGCGGTCCTCTCGGTGCCGAAGGGCGACATGGAGGCGGCGGACGCCTACGGCTTCCACGGCTGGAGCAAGTTCCGGCGCATCACCTGGCCGACGATGCTGCGGCTCGCCTGGCCCGCCTATACCAACGAGGCGATCTTCCTCTTCCACGCCACCGCGCTCGTCTTCTTCTCGGGCTTCCCGGCGCGGCAGCAGAAGGGCGACGCGCTCTATTACGCGAGCTACTTCGCCGACAAGACGTTCAATCCGTTCGTGCCTTACCCGATCCTAGCGGGATACTTCATCCTGCTGACGCTCACGGTGATCGGCCTCTTCGGGCTGGCGAACCGGCGGCTCAACCGTCATCTTCCGCAAACCCGGCGCGCGAGGCTGCGGATCCGTCCGATCCTCGTGCGCTGACGACAGAAGCATCCCGGAAAGGCCCCGAATGGCGCCCCGCGACCACATGAAGACCTTCCTGCGCCGCAATCCGCAGATCCGGACGATCCGGGCGGCGGCGGCGGACCTCAACGCCCAGCCGCGCGGCAAGCGCGTGCCCTCGCGTTTCGCCGACAAGGTGATCGACGACGGCACTCGCTTTCCGATGTCGGTGCTGAACCTCGACATCTGGGGCGAGGACATCGACGACAGCCCGCTGGTCTTCGAGAGCGGCGACCGCGACGGAATCCTCTGGCCGACCGAGCGCGGCTTCATCCCGATGCCGTGGCTCGAGGCGCCGACCGCGCTCCTGCCGATCTGGATGTTCCGCGAGGACGGGCGGCCCTTCGCTGGCGATCCGCGGCACGCGCTGCGCGCCGTGCTCGAGAGATACCGGGCGAAGGGGCTGACGCCGGTCGTGGCCTGCGAGCTCGAGTTCTTCCTGATCGACGATTCGGGGCGCAATCTCGAAGTGCCGGTCAGCCCGCGGTCGGGGAAGCGTCGCAAGGCGGCCGAGACCATGTCGATCCGCACGCTCGACCAGTTCGATGCCTTCTTCACCGACCTCTACGACGCCTGCGAGGAGATGGACATTCCCGCCGACACGGCGATCTCGGAGGCGGGGCTCGGCCAGTTCGAGATTAACCTCATGCATGGCGACGACGCGCTCAGGGCCGCGGACGATGCGTGGTTCTTCAAGATGCTGGTGAAGGGGATGGCGCGGCGGCACGGCTTCGCTGCCTCGTTCATGGCCAAACCCTACGAGGATTACCCGGGCTCCGGACTGCACACGCATTTCTCGGTCCTCGACGAGAACGGCCAGAACATCTTCGACGACGGGGGCCCGCGGGGCACCGACACGCTGCGCCACGCGGTGCAGGGGTGCCTTGCGGCGATGCACGATTCGACGCTGATCTTCGCGCCGCATCTCAACAGCTACGACCGGCTGGTGCCGGACGCGCACGCACCGACGGGCATCTCCTGGGCCTACGAGAACCGCACCTCGGCGATCCGGATCCCGTCGGGCAACCCCAAGGCACGGCGGATCGAACACCGCGTCGCCGGGGGCGACGTGAACCCCTACCTGCTGCTCGCGACGATCCTCGGCACAGCGCTCGAGGGCATCGAGGCGGGCGTGGAGCCGCCCGAGCCGATCACCGGCAACGCCTACGCGCAGGGGCTGGGGCAGATCCCGGGCGACTGGACGTCGGCGATCGACGCGTTCGAGGCGAGCGAGATCGTTCCGCGGTTCCTGCCGCCGGAGCTCATCCGCAACCTGCTACTCACCAAGCGGCAGGAGGTCTACTACATGAACGAGCTCTCGCCGGCCGAGCAGGTCACGATCTATCTCGACACGGTCTGAGCCGCGAACGGTGTCCGGAGGTGCGCGCCTCCGGACATGGTGCCGGGTCCGAGAGACCGCCTTGCCCGCCGCTGCCCCGGCGTCTAGGGTCGCGGACGACAGCCCCCTCAACGGTGTTTCATGAAGATCGGCATCCTTCAGACCGGGCTTCTGCCCGACAGCCTCTCCGCGCGGTGGGGGCAATATTCCGACATGTTCGCCGCGCATCTTCAGGCGCGCGGTTTCGACACAGAGGCCTGGTCGGTGTTGGAGAACGACTTTCCGCCCGGCCCCGAGGCGGCGGACGGCTGGATCATCACCGGCTCGAAGCACGGCGCCTACGAGGATCATCCCTGGATCCCGCCGCTCGAAGAGCTCGTGCGAGACATCCGTGACAGCGGCCGCCCCCTCATCGGGGTCTGCTTCGGCCACCAGATCATCGCGCAGGCGCTCGGCGGCCGGGTCGAGAAGTATCGCGACGGCTGGGCCGTGGGTTCGCATACCTACCAGTTCCCGGACGGACCGAAGACGATGAACGCCTGGCACCAGGATCAGGTCGTCGAGGCGCCCGATGGCGCCAAGTCCATCGCCTCGAACCCGTTTTGCGAGAACGCGGCGCTGCTCTACGACGGCAGGATCTTCTCGGTGCAGGCCCATCCCGAGTTCGACGACGCCTTTACCGAGGCGCTGATCGATACGCGCGGTCCCGGGATCGTGCCCGACGCGCTGCTCGAAGGGGCGCGCGCCAAGCTCGGCTCGCCGAACGACCGCGAGGCGATCTGGACCCAGTTCGAACGGTTCTTCCGGGAAGGCACCCTGACATGAGCGAGGACTGGACAGTGGCCCTTCCCGAGGCGGCACGCGCCTATCTCGAGGGGCGCCGGCTCGACGAGGTCGAATGCATCATCTCGGACCTGCCCGGGATCGCCCGGGGCAAGGCGGTGCCCGCGTCGAAATTCGCGCGCATGAAGTATTTCCACCTGCCGGATTCGATCTTCTACCAGACCATCACCGGCGACTGGGGCGAGGCGGCGGACGAGGAAGAGGGCTTCATCGAGCGCGACATGATCCTCTATCCGGACATGGCGACGACGACCGCCGCCCCCTGGACCGGGGACTGGACGCTGCAGGTGATCCACGATGCCTTTGACCGCAAGGGCCGGCCGGTGGAATGCGCGCCGCGCAACGTGCTGAAGCGCGTGGTCGACCTCTACCGCCAGCAGGGCTGGCAGCCGGTCGTGGCGCCCGAGATGGAATTCTACCTCGTCGCGCGCAACACCGATCCAGCCCAGGACATCAAGCCGATGATGGGCCGCTCGGGCCGGCCCGCGGCGGCGCGTCAGGCTTATTCGATGACCGCGGTGGACGAGTTCGGCCCGGTGATCGACGACATCTACGATTTCGCCGAGGCACAGGGTTTCGAGATCGACGGCATCACGCAGGAGGGCGGCGCCGGCCAGCTCGAGATCAACCTGCGGCACGGAGATCCGGTGAAGCTCGCCGACGAGGTGTTCTTCTTCAAGCGGCTGATCCGCGAGGCGGCGCTCCGGCACGAATGCTTCGCGACCTTCATGGCCAAGCCGATCGCGGACGAGCCGGGATCGGCGATGCACATCCACCACTCGATCAACGACATCGAGACTGGAAAGTCGATCTTCTCGGGCCCGCAAGGCGGCGAGACCGACGCGTTCTTCCACTTCATCGGGGGGATGCAGACGCACCTGCCCTCGGCGATCGCGGTGCTTGCGCCCTACGTCAATTCCTACCGCCGCTACGTGCGCGACCACGCCGCCCCAATCAACCTCGAATGGGCGCGGGACAACCGCACCACGGGCATCCGCGTGCCGCTCTCGGGCCCCGAGAGCCGCCGGATCGAGAACCGCCTCGCGGGCATGGATTGCAATCCCTATCTCGGCATCGCGGCGTCGCTCGCCTGCGGCTATCTCGGGCTGATGGAGGAGCGCTGGCCCTCCAAGCAGTTCAAGGGGGACGCCTACGAGGGCGAGGGCGACATCCCGCGGGTCCTCGGCCAGGCGCTCGACCTCTTCGACGGGGCGGCCGCGCTGCACGAGGTGCTGGGGCCGGAATTCGCGCGCGTCTACTCGATCGTGAAGCGGGCCGAATACGAGGAATTCCTGCAGGTTATCAGCCCGTGGGAGCGGGAGCATCTGCTTCTGAACGTCTGAGCGGGGCGCGCCGCAAGCGAGGGGCCAGCCCCTCGCGCTCCCCGGGATATTTTCGTCAAGAAGAAGGACGGGCCGCGTGGATCTGCTCTTCGCGAACGATCGGCGGGGCGAGTACCCCGAAAGCTGGTATGCAGCGACGGCCGAGCCGCTGGCGCGGTTCGCGCCCCTAAAGGGCACGCGCAAGGCGGATGTCTGCGTCGTGGGCGGCGGATATACCGGGCTCTCGGCGGCGCTGCACCTCGCCGAGGCCGGGCGCGACGTGGTGCTGCTCGAGGCGCAGCGCGTCGGCTTCGGCGCTTCGGGCCGCAACGGCGGGCAGCTCGGGTCGGGGCAGCGCGCCGATCAGCTGAAGCTCGAGAAGAGCGTCGGCGAGGCGGATGCGCGGCGGCTCTGGGAGCTTGCCGAGGAGGCCAAGGGCCTCGTGAAGGAGCTGATCGCGCGGCACAACATCGAATGCGGCCTGAAGCCGGGCGTCGCCTGGACGGCCTCGTCGGACCGCGACGTGCACGAGCTGCACGATTACGCGGAGCACCTGTCGTCGCGCTACGGCTACGATGCGATCGAAGTGCACGGGCGCGAGAGCTGGCAGGGGATCTGCCCCTCTCCCGATTACCGCGGCGGGATCGTGGACATGGATGCGGGCCACCTGCACCCCTTGCGCTTCGCGCTCGGGCTGGCGCGCGCGGCACGGGATGCGGGCGCGTCGATCTGCGAGGGCAGCCACGTGACCGGCGTCGAGCCGGGTACGCCGAACCGGGTCGTCACCGAGGACGGCGTCGTCGAGGCCGAGCACGTGATCCTCGCCGGGAACGGCTATCTCGGCGGGTTGCAGCCCGAGGTCGCGCGGCGGGTCATGCCGATCAACAACTTCATCGTGGCGACCGAGCCGCTGGGCGACCGCGCGGCGGAGGTCATGACCCGCGACATCGCGGTCGCGGATGCGCGCTTCGTAGTGAACTACTTCCGGCTGAGCCACGACAAGCGGCTGCTTTTCGGCGGCGGCGAGAGCTACGGCTACCGCTTTCCGGACATCCGCAGGACGGTGTCGAAGCCCATGCTGAAGGTTTTCCCGTCGCTCCGGGACGTCCGGCTCGACTATGCTTGGGGCGGCACCCTCGGGATCACCATGAGCCGGATGCCGCATCTCTGCAGGCCCGCGCCGCGCATCCTGTCAGCGGGCGGATATTCGGGGCACGGCGTCGGCACGGCGGTCCATGCGGGCCAGCTGATGGCGCGGGCTGTTGCGGGAGAGACCGACGGGTTCGACGCGATGGCCGCCGTTTCGACCCCGACCTTTCCCGGAGGTGCGCGCGGCCGCACGCCGCTGCTTGCGCTTGCAATGACATGGTATGCGATGCGCGATCGTCTGGGGTTCTGACGCCACGGGCCCTGCGTCACGTGCGCCCCAAAATCCGATAGTGCTTGGCGCGTGGCGGAGCCCCGGTCTAAGAACCTGAAAGATCAACGTGAGGACCGGCGCCATGACCCAGATCCCCGACATGAACCAGGCCGAACCGATCCCGGCCGAGGCCCAGGCGGAGATCGACCGGCTGCTCGCCTCGGGGGACCTCTTTCGCTACACCTCCGAGGACAGCCCGGTGACGCTGCTCGAGGAGGAGTTCGCGGCGCATCTCGGCTCGGCCTACGCTCTGGCGGTGTCGAGCTGCTCGGCCGCACTGTTCCTGTCGCTGAAGGCGCTCGGTCTGCCGCGGGACGCCCGCGTCATGCTGCCGGGCTTTACCTTCGCCGCGGTGCCTTCCTCGGTGCTGCACGCCGAATGCGTGCCGGTGCTCTGCGAGGTGGGCGCCGATTACCGGATCGACATGGAGGATTTTGCGGCCAAGCTGCCGGGCGTCGAGGCCGTCATCATCAGCCACATGCGCGGGCACACCTCGGACATGGACCGGATCATGGCGCTCTGCGACGCCGCGGACGTGCCGGTCATCGAGGACGCGGCGCATTCGCTCGGCACGCGCTGGCACGGACGCAACATCGGCACGATCGGCAAGATCGGCTGCTTCAGCTTCCAGAGCTACAAGCTCGTGAACGCGGGCGAAGGCGGTCTCTTGGTGTCGGACGATCCGGACGTGATCGCGCGGGCGGTCATCATGTCGGGCGCCTACGAGCACAATTGGAAGAAGCACCCGGTCCTGCATTCGGCCTTTGCCCGTTGGCAGAACCGCCTGCCGCTCTACAACCAGCGGCTCTCGAACCTCTCGGCGGCGATCATCCGGCCGCAGATCCCGCTCATCGACGAGCGGGTGGCGCGGGGGCGACGCAACCACGACCTCGTCGCGGAGCGGCTGTCCCTCAGCCCGTGGATCTCGGTGCCGGAGAAGCTTGCCCCGGAGGAGCGCGCCCCGGATTCCCTGCAGTTCAACCTCTCGGACATGAGCGACGACGAGGTTCTCGCCTTTGCCGCGGCAGCGGAGGCGGCAGGCGTCAAGGTGCAGGTCTTCGGGATGAGCGCCGACAACGCGCGGGCCTTCTGGAACTGGAATTTCCTCGGCGAGGTGCCGGATCTGCCGAAGACGCGCGCGATGCTGATGCGGGCCTGCGACACGCGGCTGCCGGCGCGGCTGACCGAGGACGAGTGCGAGGCGGTGGCCGACGTTCTCGTCGCCGCCGCGGCCCATGTCATGAGCCCGGCCCGCGCCTACGGCACCTGAGGCGGCGGGGCGGGGACGCCCCCTGCCCTACTTGTCCATCTTCGAGAGCTTGGCCTGAAGCGTCGCGAGCTGCTTGCGGATGTCCTCGAGGCTCTCCTCTTCCTCGCCTTCCGCCTGCGGGCCGCTCGGCCAGCCGGGTTTGGCGCCGCCGGTCATTGCCTTGAGGAACGCTTCCTGCTGAGCCTGCATCGCCTCGAAGCCCGGCATCTTGGTGATCGGGTTCATGGAGTTCATGTTCTCGACCCACTTCTCCTGGCCCTGACGGAAGGCGTCGAAGGAGGCGGCGAGGAATTGCGGGACCATGGAGGTCGCCTGCGTGGTATAACTGCGGACGAGGTCCGTCAGCACGTTGATCGGCAGGACGCTCTCGCCGCGGCTCTCGTGCTCGGCCACGATCTGGAGGAGATATTGCCGCGTGAGATCGTCGCCGGATTTGAGGTCGATGATCTTCACGTCGCGCCCATCCCGGATGAAGCCCGCGATATCCTCGAGCGTCACGTAATCGCTGGTCTCCGTGTTGTAGAGACGACGGCTGGCGTAACGCTTGATCAGAAGCGGGTTTTCTTGATCGGACAAGGCGGGCTCCCCTCGGATTGCGCAGGTGCAGCAAACTCTAGGCCGAGGCTTGCCGCGGGAGCAAGCCTCCTGATGCCGTGAGGACAGAACGAAAAACGGCAGGCCCCGGATCCGGAGCCTGCCGTGAGTATCTTCTGCGCCCCGTCGGGGGCGGCGCGATTTACGCTGCGTTCGAGGCTGCGGTGGACGCGGCGCTCTTGGCGTTGGCTGCGCTCTTCTTGGCGGTGTTGGCCGCTTTTTCCTGCGCGGTCTTGCCGAAGCTCGACATCACGTCGACGGTCGCGGTCGAGGTCGACTGAGCGATCTCGGCAAAGCGCTGCATCATCTGCACGGTCGCTTCGGTCTGCTTCTGGCCGAAGTCTGCCATGGACTGGGCATAAGCCTGCGGCTCTGCCTTCGCCTTGGTCAGCTCGCTCATGCGCTCGAGCGTCTTGCGGGTGAAGTCGGCGCTGAGGTCGGTGCTCTGGCCGGCAGCGTCCACGGCGATGCTCGCGAGCTTCTCGTTGAGCTCGGCGCCACGCTTGAAGCCGTCTTCGAAGCTCTCGGCGTTCACGGGAAATGCGTTCATCATGTCGCGCATCATGGTGTCGAAGTTCTGGTTCTGCTGAGTGGCCATGTCGGCGCCTCCTCTCGGTGTCTCGTGTCTCGGGGCGGGCGGTGGGGATGCCTTCCCGCCTGCTGTGATCTCTATGTGGGAACTGACGTCGGGTCTTCAAGAGGTTTTTGCTGCATTGCAGCATTTTTTCTCGGCATGGTTTTCAGAGGCTTACAGCGACAATTCGCCGATTTCCCCGAAGTCGTTGCGGCACCTGCATAATAGCGGTTCGGACACAAAAATGGCGGGCTTTGACAGCCCGCCAGAGGGTCGCGTCACGGATGGGAGGAGGAGTGACGCGAGTTCGAAACTCTTACTTGGAGCCGGTGGACGTCGCCTTCTTGGCGTTGGCGGTCATGTCCTCGGTGGCCTTCTTCATGGCAGCGGACGCGTCCTCGGACATGTCCTTGCCGGCGGCCATCATCAGCTCGACCGTGTCCATCTGGACCTTCTTCGCGATCTCGGCAAAGGCGGCCATGTGCTCGGCGGTCATCTCGGCCTGCGCGGTGGCGAAGTCGCTCATCGCCTTGGCGTAGTCGGCGGGCTCGCTCTTGGCCTTCGACATCTCGGACATCTTCTCGAGCGTGTCCTTGGTCCACTTGGCCGACAGCTCGGTCGACTTCTCGGCCGCCTCGAGCGCCACGCCCGAGAGCTTCTCGTTCAGCGTCGCGGTGGTCTTGAAGGCGTCTTCCATCGCGGCGGTGTCCACCGGGAAGGCACCCATCATGTCTTTCATCATCGTCTGGAAGTCTTGGGTCTTGGCGGCCATTGCATTCACCTCTGTCAGCTACCTGGGGGCGCGGGCCGACCCCGCGTCGCTTAAATTGCTGACACGAATATGAACGCTGCACTGCAGCATTTCAAGAATTTTTGCTGCAGCGCAGAAAGTTTCCGCTAAGTCAATGTTCTGCCTGACGCGCTTTGACCTTCACGTAGGTTCCGGGCGCCGGGCAGAGCGGCGGATGGTCCGAATCACCCGGCGTGCGCGGCTCCACCCATTTGCCCGAGCGCTTCGAGATCCAGCTCTCCCAGACCGGCCACCAGGACCCTTCGTGATACTTGGCACCGTCCTTCCACTCCTCGGCGGTGCCCGTAAGATCGTCGTTGATGTAATGGCCGTACTTCTTCTTCGACGGCGGGTTCACGATGCCGGCGATGTGCCCCGATTCCGACAGGATGAAGGTCCGGTTGCGCGAGCCGGTCTTTGACATGCCGCGGTAGCAATCCTTCCACGCGGCGATGTGGTCGGTCTCGCAGGTGATGGCGCAGATCGGCAGGTCGACGTCCTTGATGTGGACGATCTCGCCGAGGATCTCCATTCCCTCATCGCAGAAGGCGTTGTCCTGACAGAGGCGGCGCAGGTACTGCACCGCCATCGCTCCGGGAAGGTTCGATCCGTCGCCGTTCCAGTAAAGCAGATCGAAGGCGGGCGGCGTCTCGCCCATCATGTAGGATTTGATCGCGGGCCCGTAGACCAGATCGTTCGACCGCAGGAACGACATGGTGCGCGAGAGGATGAACGACCGCAGCACGCCTTCGCGGTTCACCTCCTGCTCGATCCCGTCGATGAAATCGTCCTGCAGGAACGGCGTGAACTCCCCCTGCTCGCTGAAATCGGTGAGCGTGGTGAAGAAGGTCGCGGATTTCAGCGACTTGTCGCCCCGCTTCTTCATGAGCGACAGGGTCAGGGACAGCGTCGTGCCGGCGATGCAATAGCCGATCGCGTTGATGCGGTCCTGCTTGGTGATCTCCTTGACCTGCTCGATCGCGGCCAGGAATCCGTCCTCGATATAGTCGTCCAGCGTGACGTCCCGGTACTCCTCGTCGGGGTTCACCCAGCTGACCACGAAGAGCGTGTAGCCCTGTTCGACCACCCATCGGATGAAGCTGTTCTTCTCCTTCAGGTCGAGGATGTAGAACTTGTTGATCCAGGGCGGGAAGAGGACGATCGGCGTCTCCTTCACCTTGTCGGTGGTCGGCGCGTACTGGATCAGCTCCATCATGCGATTGCGGTAGACCACCTCGCCGTCGGCGGTCGCGATGTTCTCGCCGATCTTGAAGGCCTCCTCGTCGGCAAGCCGCACCACCAGCTCGCCGTCATTGGCCTCGAGATCGGCAATCAGGTTCTCGAGCCCCTTCACGAGGCTCTCGCCCTCGGTCTCGAGCGCCTTCTCGAGCGCGTCGGGGTTTGTCTGCAGGAAGTTCGTCGGCGCCATCATGTCGACGATCTGCCGCGCGAAGTAGTTCAGCCGCCGCTTTTCCTTCGGATCCATGTCCTCGATGTCGGCGACGGCCTGCTGGAGCGCCTCGGAGTTGATGAGGTACTGCCGCTTGATGAAGTTGAAATAGGGGTGGCTCTCCCAGAGCGGATTCTGGAAGCGCTTGTCGGAGGGGCCGGGATCCTCGGGCGCCTGCAGCTTGCCCGAGGCCAGCGCCTGCTGCGCCTCGAGATAATGCTTCACCGACTTGCCCCAGTATTCGATCTGGTGCTCCATGACCTTGGCTGGGTTCTGCAACCATTCCTGCCAATAGGCGGTCACGGCCTGCGCATAGAGCTTCTGGTCGGGGCCCGAAAGTGCCGGATTCACCGTCTTTTTCTGCGTCATGGCAGAGATCAGGCGCTGCGAAAGTTCCTCGACCTTGGCCAGATTTTCGTTAAGGCGCACGACATTCGGTTCCCGTGCGGCGTTCGTCTCAGTTGTCATCCGGCGTATTCCCCCCTAGATTCTCCGCGGTGCAGCATTATTCGCCGAGCGCATGCAGCGTGACGCGGGGACACTCATGCGCACCCCGCTTCGGCGAAAGGAGACGCAGATCATGCGCTACATGATGACCTACGACCCGATGGAGGCCATGCGGAACACGAGCCAGTGGCTCGGGGCCACGGCCCGCACGTTCGCCTCCTACCCTTACATGGCCGCGCTGCCCAACCCCGCGATCAGCTGGATGGCAGCCTGGGGCGAGGTCACGGAGCGCAGCTTCGAGCGGATGGTCGCGAAACCCGACTGGGGTATCGATTCGATGACCTGCGACGACGGGCGCGACCATCTCGTCCATGTCCGGACCGAAGTGGAGAAGCCTTTCGGCAATCTGCTTCACTTCGAAGTCACGGGGCGCGAGACGCAGCCGCGCAAGATCCTTCTCGTGGCGCCCATGTCCGGCCATTACGCGACGCTCCTCCGCTCGACCGTCAAATCACTCTTAACCAACTGCGAAGTCTATGTCACCGACTGGCACAACGCGAGGGACATCCCGGTTTCCGCGGGCAAGTTCGACGTCGAGGACTACACCCTCTATCTAGCGGACTTCATGCGCCACCTCGGTCCCGACACGCATGTCATCGCGGTCTGCCAGCCGGCACCGCTGACGCTGGCGGCCACAGCCTATCTCGCCGAGGAAGATCCCGATGCGCAGCCCCGTTCGCTGACGCTGATCGGCGGGCCGATCGATCCCGACGCGACGCCGACCGACGTCACCGATTTCGGTCATCGGGTGACCATGGGCCAGCTCGAGGAGACGATGTGCCAGCGCGTCGGCTTCAAGTATGCGGGCGTCGGGCGACGCGTCTATCCCGGGCTGCTGCAGCTGTCCTCCTTCGTGTCGATGAACATGGACCGGCATTCGAACGCCTTCCAGGAGCAGATCATGCGGGTCGCGCGCGGCGAGGCCTCGGATCACGATGCCCACAACCGCTTCTACGACGAATACCTCGCCGTGATGGACATGCCGGCGGAATTCTATCTCTCGACGGTCGAGCGCATCTTCAAGGAACGCGAGATCGCCAAGAACGAATTCACCGTCGAGGGCAAACCCGTGGATATCGGCAAGATCACCACGGTCGCGGTGAAGACGGTCGAGGGCGCGAACGACGACATCTCCGCGCCCGGTCAGTGCGTTGCGGCGCTCGACCTGCTCACCGGCCTGCCCCCCGAGAAAAAGGCGAGCCATCTCGAGCCGGGTGCCGGCCATTACGGCATCTTCGCCGGCCGGTCGTGGCGTCAGAACATCCGCCCGCTCGTGCTCGACTTCATCGACCAGAACTCGTCCGCTCCGGCGGCGGCTCCCGAACTCTCGGTCGTGAACTGACCCGAAAAGCCTGCTGCTGTCTGGATGAGGGGCGCCCAACGGGCGCCCCTTTTCGTTCCGCTTATTCTGCGGCGGCGTAGACCATGTCGATCATCGCCTGCGTGCCCCGCGAGAATTCTAGCGGGCAGGCGTAGGGTTTGCCCTCGCGCAGGCTCGCATTGAACGCCTCGACCTGAGCGACGTACTGATTGACACCCGGGAAGCGCTCGCTGGTGACCACCTGTTTTCCGTCCTGAACGATGACCTCGGCCATGCCGTAGACGCCCGCGTTGAAGGGCGCGCTTAGTTTCAGGATACCGTCCGTCCCGTGGAACACGACTTCCTGGAACGGCGCCATGCGCGTCGATGTGTAGCCCTGGTAGGTGAAGGACGGAAAGCGCGCCATGACGTGGGCGCGCGTGTCGACGCCGTTCTCCCAGGTAATGTCCGCGCGCAGGATCTCGGCCGGCTCCTCTCCGGTGACGAAGCGTGCCGAGCCGTAGATGTAGACCCCGATGTCGGGAATGCTGCCGCCGCCGGTCTCGGCCTTGTTGCGGATGTTGGTCATGTCGGGATTGTTGAAGCTGAACATCGCCGTGACCGAGACGAGATCGCCGATCGCGCGCTCCTCGTAGAGCTGCTTCGCCCGCTGCCATTGCGGGTGGTGCACGATCATGTAGGCCTCGGCCGCGAGCAGCCCGGTCCGGTCGCGGGCCGCGATGACCTTGTCGAAGCTCTCGACATTCATCGCGAGCGGCTTCTCGCAGAGCACCGGTTTGCCCGACTCGAGCGCGCGGATCGCCCAGTCGACATGCATGTGGTTCGGCAGAGGGATGTAGATCGCATCGATCTCGGGATCGGCCACAAGCGCTTCGTAATCCTCGTGGACCCGCAACCCGGGAGCGAACTCCGCGAAGGGCCGCGCCTTATCCGCCGAGGAGGTGGCGATCGCCACCAGAGTGCCGCCCCGCGCCGCGTGAATCGCGGGACCCATGTGAGTACGGGCAAAATTCGCGGCACCGAGAATGCCCCATCGAACCGGATCTGTCATGTCTGCGCTCCTTATTTTCGTCTTCGCGGCATCCTCCGGCGCAGGGCGAGAATGCGCAAACGGAAACGCCGGACCCGAAGGGGCCCGGCGTTCTGTCCTTGTCGAAGTGGAACTCAGGCTGAGGCCATCATCCCCTGCTCCTTGGCAAGCTCGGTCATGCGCTTCTGGAGCTTCTCGAAGGCACGCACCTCGATTTGGCGGATACGCTCGCGGCTGACGTCGTATTCGCCCGACAGGTCCTCGAGCGTCATCGGCTGCTCGGAGAGACGCCGCTTTGTGAGGATGTCGCGCTCGCGGCCATTGAGCACATCCATCGCGTCGGCGAGAAGCGCGCGGCGCTGCTCCAACTCGTCCTTGGCCTCGTAATCGTCGGCCTGGTTGGCGTCTTCGTCCTCGAGCCAGTCCTGCCACTGCATCGAGCCCTCGCCCTCCTGCCCGACCTGGGCGTTGAGCGAGGCGTCCGAGCCCGACAGGCGCCGGTTCATCGAGATCACCTCGTCCTCGGTCACGCCGAGGTCCGTCGCGATCTTCTGCACGTGTTCGGGCCGCAGATCGCCGTCCTCCAGCGCGCCGATGCGGCTCTTGGCCTTGCGGAGATTGAAGAACAGCTTCTTCTGCGCCGAGGTCGTGCCGAGTTTCACGAGGCTCCAGGAGCGAAGGATGTATTCCTGGATCGAGGCGCGAATCCACCACATCGCGTATGTCGCAAGACGGAAGCCCTTCTCGGGATCGAAACGCTTCACCGCCTGCATGAGGCCCACATTGGCTTCGGAGATGACCTCTGCCTGCGGCAGCCCGTAGCCGCGATATCCCATCGCGATCTTCGCCGCGAGGCGCAGATGCGAGGTGACAAGCCGGTGCGCGGACTGGGTGTCCTGGTCCTCGACCCAACGCTTGGCGAGCATGTATTCCTCTTCCGGCTCCAAAAGCGGGAACTTCCGGATCTCGGAGAGGTACTTGCTCAGCCCGGCTTCCGGGGACGGCGCCGGGAGGTTGCCGTAATTGCTCATGACCATCCCTCCAGATGTTTATGGGCTTAACATACCTTTTGACGGTATGTGGGGAGGCGCCCGAGGGGTTTCAAGCGAGACTGCTCTCGACTCGTTTTCAAATCTATAACGCCGTCGGTGCCCGAGGTGATCCCGGATGTCAGTGCGCTCAAGCACTCGTGCTGTGTGTTTCGAGCCCACCTGTTCGCAGAAGCGTGATCAGCTCGGCCATGTCCTGCGGAAGCTCGGCCTCGAACCGCATCGTTTCGCCGGTGACGGGGTGTTCGAAACCGAGCGAGGCGGCATGGAGCGCCTGTCTGGGAAACGCTCTCAGCGCCGCGGCGGCGGGGCTGGGCAGAGCCTTCTGCGGCACCTTGCGGTTGGTGCCGTAGACCGGGTCACCCACGAGGGCGTGCCCCGCATGGGTCAGATGTACGCGGATCTGGTGCGTGCGCCCGGTCTCGAGCCGGCACTCGATGAGCGCCACGGCGGGCGGCGCACCGAAGCTCTCGATCACCTGCGCCCGCGTCACCGCGCGGCGTCCGGTGCCGAAATAGACCGCCTGCCGCTGCCGGTCGGTGCGGTGGCGCCCGATGCCGCTCGTGACCTTCACGACCGCGCCCGGCTCGATCGACACGCCGCGGGTGCCGCGCAAGCGCGGATCGCCGGTATCAGGAACGCCGTGGCAGAGCGCGAGGTAGCGCCGCTCGACCGTATGCGCCTCGAACTGCTCGGCGAGCCCGTGATGCGCGCGGTCGGTTTTCGCCACTACCAGAAGCCCGCTCGTATCCTTGTCGATCCGGTGCACGATGCCGGGCCGCTTCTCGCCGCCGATGCCCGAAAGGTCTTCCCCGAAATGGTGCAGGAGCGCGTTCACTAGCGTCCCCGACGGACTGCCCGGCGCGGGATGCACCACCATGCCCGCGGGTTTCATCACGACGCAGAGGTCGTCGTCCTCGTGCAGGATCCGCAGCGGGATGTCCTCCGGCGCGGTCTCGACCTCGGCGGCCTCGGGGACGGCGATCTCGATCTCGTCGCCCTCCGCGACAGCCCCTTTGGCATCGGTCAGCGCCGCCCCCGCCCGCGTCACCGCCCCGTCCGCGATGAGCCGCGCGAGTCGCGTGCGCGACAGGCCGGCCTCCTCTGGCACATCGCGGGCCAGCGCCTTATCAAGGCGGGCGGGCGGCGCCGCCTGAATCGTGACGCGGAAGGTGCGGGTGGACATGGACGAAACTCCAAAAGAGCCCGGCGCCCCAGATCTGCGGTTCATCAAGGCGCTGGTGACGGTGCTGACGATCGTGATGATCGGCGGGGTTCTAACGGTGGCGGCCGCGCTTGTCATCCGCCTGCGCGCGCCCTCGATGCCGCTCCCCGCGGAGATTTCCCTGCCGGGCGGCGCCCGCGCCACGGCACTGACGCAGGGCGAGGAATGGTACGCCGTCGTGACGGATGCCGACGAGATCCTGATCTTCGACCGCCTGACCGGCGAGATCCGCCAGCGCGTGGCGATCGAGACCGCGCCGTGATCTTCTTCTTGACGTAAATATCCCGGGGAGACGCGCGGAACGCGCGGCGGCGCGGAGCCCCTGCCCGGTCGGGTTTCCGTCTGAAGGAATGGTACCGCCTCCCCGGCTCGAACGGGGGACCTCTAGATCCACAATCTAGCGCTCTAACCTACTGAGCTAAGGCGGCACTGGAGCGGGCATTTAGCGCCTCATCGAAAGTGATGCAACCCCGCTTGCGGCGATCTCGCGCCGCGTCAGAGCGCGATTTCCCAGTGCAGCTCGACAAGGTCCTGCCCGAAGCTGTGCACCGGGCGCGAGGAAACGCAGCTCCAGCCGGTGCGGGCATAAAGCGCGCAGGCCGCGCGGTGGCTCTCGTGGGTCCAGAGCACCATCCGGGTATAACCCCGCTCCCGCGCCCAGCCCATGCAGGTCTGCAGCAGGTGCCGGCCGAGCCCCTGCCCGCGCGCCTCCGGCATCAGCAGGAAGAGCCGCAGCTTCGCGGCGCCCTCCCCGGCGTTCACGCAGAAGATGCAGCCGAGCCGGGTGCCGTCCGCCTCGGCGATCCAGCCGCGTTCGCAGCCTGGGTCGTGCGACGCGAGAAAGTCGTCGACGATCCGGCGCACGAGACGGGCGAAGCTCGCATCGAACCCCTCTTCGGCCGCGTAATGCGTGCCGTGAGCCTCGACCAGCCAGTCGGCGTCGGCGGGTCCGAATTCTCTCAAACGGACGTCCATGAGGGTATCAGAGACATGCCGCGGCTTGATTTTCAACGCCCCAGCGCGTATTTCGCTGCACCTTGAATTCAGCAGACATGCCCGGCGCGCGCCGCCGGACGGAGGACCCGATGGGCATCAACGACGAACGCGACATGGAAGCCAACCTGCAGATCGGGCCGACCGATCAGGGGATGGTGCGGCTCTACATCAGTGCCGACGGGGTCGAGGTCCCGATGGATTTCTCTCCCGACGAGGCGCGCGAGATCGCCGAGGAACTCACCGGCGCCGCCGAGGCCGCGGCCAGGGTCAAACCGAAGTCCAAACGCTGATCGCCTCGGGATCGCGCGCGGCCTGCAGGCGGCGCGCGGCGTGGAAGGCGAACTTGCGGATCAGCGCATTGCGCCGGGCGCCGGCGAGCTTGTGCTCGGGCGCCATGCGCAGCACCTCGGCGTCGTAGGCGTCCGCGACGATGAGGCCTGTCCCGTCCGGCAGCAGGTCGGTCGGGAAGGCCTCATCCACCGCCCAGAAATACCGGTCGCACCAGTCGAGATACCCCTCCCACTTGCCGTCGGACATGAAGTCGGCCCGGCTCGACTTGCATTCCACCACCCAGATCTCGCCCTTGGGGCCGAGCGCCATCACGTCGACGCGCTTGCCCCGCTCGGGCACGAATTCCTCGACGCAGGCAAAGCCGAGCGCGCCCGAAAGGTGGCGGCAGACACCGCGGGCGAGAAGCTGACCGGGCATGAGAATCGGGTCGGGATCGAAAGGCATGAAGCGAATTTAGGAACAATGGGCGAACATGCGCAAGACCCTCGCGCGGGTGTGTGCTGACTTTGCCGGGGCGCCGTTCGTACATAGTTTAAGGAGCCGAGTGGTGGGAGTGTAAGATGTCAGAGCAGCGAATGAGCCGGGCCGAGGCGCGCGGGGTGCGGTATTCGCGCGAACTCGAAGGTCATGTCGGCTGGCTCGAGACCTTCTCGGGCACCGCGCTCGGCGTCCTGTCGGTGGCCTCCGGCATCTACACCTATCTCGGCGTCTCGTCCTTGCTCGAGGACAACGGCGCGATGACGGTCTTCGCCGCCATCGCCTATGCGACGGCGGTGTCGGTCGGGATCTTCGTTTTCTGGTCATACATGCTGCGGCTCTTTCCCGCTGTGCGGTCCTCGGGCGCGCGGGCCGGGCTCTTTGCGGCGATGGGCGTGGGCTCGCTCGCCATCGTCGCGATGTCGTCGTGGCTGAACGCCGCGGCGCTCGCCGGATCGGCGGCGGTGGAGCAGCACCTCGCTGTGACCGTGCAGGATTACCAGACGAGCCTCGAACGCGCGCACGAGGTGGCGCTGTCGGGTCAGGCGCTCGAGCGTGACGTCGCGCGGGTACGGCAATCGTTCCAGGACCTCTCGGAGCAGGAAGCAGCGGGATCGCTGTCGGGTCTCGCCGGGCGGGGTGCGGTCTTTCGCGTCCTCACTCAGAAATCCGAGGAGCTCGCCGCGCTCGAAGACCAGATTGCGAGCCAGACGCCGCTCGTCGAGCAGGCCTTCTCGGAGGGCAACGCGATCCTCAGCCGGATGCGCGCACTGACAGTCGAGCAGGGGCCGGTCGAGGCGCGGTCGGTCGAGTTTTCCGAAGCGGCGGTGCAGCTACAGGGGCTGATCACCCGGCTGCGGCAGCTCTCGGTCGCCTCGCTGGTGGAGCGGGCGGCGCAGGATCTCTCGGCCTCGGTGGTGCTGCCCGAGCTCGACGGCGCGACCGAGGAGGGCCGCGGCAGCCAGCAGGCGGCGATCACCTCGGTGCTCGACGTGCTCGCGAGCCGGGCCCAGACGCTCGAGCGCGCGGCGCAGAACGTGCAGGACATGGCGCCCGCCGAGGAGGTGACCTACACGCCGGTCTCCTCGGCGGATGCGGTAATCCTCTACGCCCGCAACTTCGTGCCATCCTGGGCCGGGGCGATCGCGATTGACCTCCTGCCCGCCGTGCTCGTCTTCATCCTCGCCATCACGCAGGCCGCGATCCGCACGGGTCGCGAGGGCGCTGGCGTCGAGGACACGCTCACGCTGGCAGAGCTGCGCGCGGCGCTCCAAGCAGTGCGCGACGTCGAGGGCGCGGTCCACGACCTTGACCACCGGCACGCTCCGCCCGCGCCACCCGAAGAGGCGCCGGATGCGCCCGACGCCACCCAGGACGAGCGCCCGGTTTCCGGCGTCGCGCCGTTCAAGGGGCGCACGTGAGCGGCGGCACCTCGATCGGACGGGTGCTGAAGGGTGTCCTCGCGTTCCAGGTCGGGATCGGCGCGCTCCTCGTGATCGGCGACATGGATATCGGCCAGGGCGGTCTGTCGATGCCCGGCTTCGGGCCGTCGGCGCCGGAACTGACCGAGCCCGTGCGCCCCGGCGACCAGCGGCGCACCTTCGATCCCTCGCGCTCCCGTCCGGCGACCGAACCCGCGCGCGATCCGGGCGATCTGCCCGGGCGGCTGACGCTCACGCAGGTCGAGGGCGCGCGCTGGCGGCTCGAGGGCGGCATCGCCGAGGGCGACGCGGACCGGATCATCGCGCGCCTCGCGGAGGTGCAGCCCGCCCCCGAGACGCTGGTGCTGCAATCTCCGGGAGGTGCGGTGCAGGAGGCGCTGCGGCTCGGCCGGCATCTGCGGCGCGAGGGGATCGGGACCGAGATGCTGGCGGGCGAATACTGCTTCTCGGCTTGTCCCTACCTGCTCGCTGGCGGGGCGAGCCGCACGGTCGATGCTGAGGCCAGCGTCGGTGTGCACCAGCATTACTTCGGCGAGAACACCCTCTTTCCCGCGCGCTTCGCCGTCGAAGACATCCAGCGCGGTCAGGCCGAGGTGATGACCTATCTCGAGGACATGGGGATCGACCCACTGGTCATGACCCACGCCCTCGCGACGCCGCCGGACGAGATCTACGTGCTCCTGCCCGAGGAGCTTGAGCGTTACGGTTTCACCTCTCCCGAGTGACTCCGCGGCGGGTGCTCCCACCGATCGGGCTGTCGCGGGCGACTTCGTGCTGATCGCCGATCTTCGCATCTGTCACGAAATGCGCGCAAATCGCAGCGCCGCGCCCTTGTCACGCCGCCGCGCCGTTCCTAATTCGATTGGCAGGCGGTCTACCCTTCTCGTGACACGGTTGCATTCCGGTGGCCTTAAGCAATTCCGAGGGAGTTGGCTCTGCTCAGGCCCTGGTCTGAGTACTTCCGGCGCCCACCTGTATATACAGGTCCTCGGGAATGAGATAACCACACGGTTGTGGTGGTCCCGCCGCCCATCCCCCTTCGACGTCATGCCTCTGGCCTTCGGGCCACCGGTGCCTTATCTGGCCCGGGCAGATCCGAGGGAGCCGCATGACCGACTTCGAAACACCCGGCCCGGTCGAGACCGACTGGAGCGACGCCATCTCGAGCGTGGACGAGATCCTCGAGGATGCGCGCAACGGACACATGGTGATCCTCGTCGACCACGAGGACCGCGAGAACGAGGGCGACCTCGTGATCCCGGCGCAATACGCGACCCCCGACGTCATCAATTTCATGGCGACGCATGGACGCGGCCTCATCTGCCTCGCCATGACCAGCGACCGGATCGAGGAGCTCGGGCTGAGCCTCATGTCCTCAAACAATTCCTCGCGACACGAGACCGCGTTCACCGTGTCGATCGAGGCGCGCGAGGGCGTGACCACCGGCATCTCGGCCGCCGACCGGGCGCGCACGATCCAGGTGGCGATCGATTCCTCGAAGGGCGCGGCCGACATCGCCACTCCGGGCCACGTCTTTCCGTTGCGCGCCAAGGACGGCGGCACGCTCGTGCGCGCCGGCCACACCGAGGCGGCGGTCGACATCGCCCGCCTCGCGGGGCTCAACGCCGCCGGCGTGATCTGCGAGATCATGAACGAGGACGGCACGATGGCGCGCCTGCCCGAGCTCATCGCCTTCGCGCAGCGCCACGGGCTCAAGATCGGCACGATCTCGGACCTGATCGGCTACCGCCGGCGCAACGACAACCTCGTCTCGGTTCAGAAGCACGAGGTGATCGCGTCCGAATTCGGCGGCGAATGGGACATGCGGATCTACACCGACACCACCCATGGCGACGAGCATATCGTCCTCTCCAAGGGCGATCTCTCGGGCGACGAGCCGGTACTGGTGCGGATGCACGCGATGGACCCGATGCTCGACATCGTCGGGTCGGGCCCCAAGGGGCGCGCCGACGAGTTCCGCGACGCGATGCGCGCCGTGGCGGACGAGGGCCGCGGCGCCGTCGTGCTGCTGCGCGACACCGCAATGAAGCTCGACGTGCCGGACAGCGTCACCCCCAAGACGCTGCGGCAATACGGGCTCGGCGCGCAAATCCTCTCCTCGCTCGGGCTCTCGAAGCTCACCCTCCTGACCAATTCGCCGACGCCAAAGGTTGTGGGCCTCGAGGCCTACGGCCTCGAGATCGTCGGCACCCGCAAGATATCGGAGCTTGGCTGATGGCCTCGACGGATCACTACGAGATGCCCCGCGCGACCTTCGACGAGGGGCCGAAGCTCCTCATCGTCGTCGCGCCCTTCTACCGCGCCATCGCCGACGACCTGATCGCCGGCGCGCGCGCCGAGATCGAGGCGGTGGGCGGCACCCACGAGACGATCGAGGTGCCGGGCGCGCTCGAAATCCCGACCGCGATCGGCATCGCCGGCCGGATGAAGGATTTTGACGGCTACGTCGCGCTCGGCTGCGTGATCCGCGGCGAGACCACGCATTACGAGACCGTCTGCAACGACAGCTCGCGCGGGATCACGCTGCTCGGGCTGCAGGGGCTCTGCATCGGCAACGGCATCCTGACGGTTGAGACCATGGAGCAGGCGCAGGTCCGCGCCGATCCCGCCGGTCAGAACAAGGGCGCCGGCGCGGCGGCCGCGGCCTTGCATCTGATCGCGCTCGGGCGCACATGGGGGTCTTCGCGCAAGGGCATCGGATTCGCGACCATGCGCGACGACGCTGCCTCTTCCTGACCTTCGCCAAGGACCACGACCCCTCATGAGCCCCGATCCCGCCTCCGACGCCGCCCGGCTTGATCCGCGTCAGATGAAGAAGCTGCGCCGCTCGGCGGCACGGCTGCATGCGGTCCAGGCCCTGTTCCAAATGGAGCATTCCTCGCTCTCCGCGGACCAGGTGCGCGAGGAGTTCCTGGCCCACCGCTTCGGACTTGAGCTGATCGAGGGCGAGGAGATGATCGACGGCGACATCGACCATTTCCGCATGGTGATCGACCAGGCGGTGAACTGGCAGGCGCGCATCGACCAGATGACCGACCGTGCGCTGGTGGCGAAATGGCCGATCGATCGGATCGACCCGACCCTGCGCGCGCTCTTCCGAGCGGCGGGCGCCGAGCTCGTGGCGACCGACGCGCCCCCCAAGGTGGTGATCGTCGAGTATGTCGACATCGCCAAGGACTTCTATCCAGAAGGCCGCGAGGCCCGCTTCGTGAACGCCGTGCTCGACCACATGGCGCGCGAGGCCAAACCCGAGGCATTCTGAGCCCGGGAAGCGCCCTTGGACACGCTGGGCTTCGGCCGGCCCGGTGGCTCTAGCGCCGCGTCGCCGCGTAGAGCGCGACGGCCGCGGCGTTCGAGACGTTGAGGGAGCCGAACGCCCCGGCGGCATCGATCCTTGCGAGGATGTCGCAGGTGTCCTTGGTCTTCGGTCGGAGTCCCGGCCCCTCGGCACCGAGGACAAGACCGATCGGACGGTCCCGGATCGGCGCGACGGCCTCGTCCAGGGTCCGTTCCGCCTCGCCGTCGAGGCCAATCAGCGTGTATCCGACGTCCTGAAGCTGCGTCATGGCGCGCGAGAGGTTGGTCTCGCGCAGGTAGGGCTGCCGCTCGAGCGCGCCGCTGGCCGTCTTGGCGAGCGCACCTGTTTCGGGCGCCGAATGATGCAGCGTGCCGACCACCGCGCGGGCCCCGAAAACCTCAGCCGATCGCAGGATCGCGCCGACATTGTGCGGATCGCTGACCCTGTCGAGCAGCAGGACGCGGGCAGGCAGATCGGTCTCCGGCACGGCGATGTCCGAGAGCCTCCCCCAGTCGAGCGGATGCACGGCGAGCGCTGCGCCCTGATGCACGGACCCCGGATCGAGCGGTGCAGCGAACTTCCGAGGGTCGGAAACTTCGGGCGCAATGCCTGCCGCGGCGATGGCATCCGCAAGCTTCGCCTCGGCGTTCGGCGTGACGATCAGGCGCAGCTTCTCGCGGCGGGGATTGAGCAGCGCGTCGCGGACCGCATGCAGGCCGAAGAACCAGACCTCCTCCTGTCCCCGCTGCCGCGCCGCCTGCTCCTTGCGGACCACCCAATCCGGTTTCTTCGCCATGCCGTCATCCCCTTTGAGGCTCCCTCTGACACCAGGGGCGGCGGGGCACAAGAGGCTCGGGATTTTCCTGTTGACCCTCCCCGGGGGCGCGTTTAGAGACGCCCGCACGTCGGCGCCGGGCTCATCGCCCGGAGACGCGATGGGCGACGAGCTGCAAGGTGCGGCAGCGGACTGTAAATCCGCCGGGGAGACCCACGCCTGGTTCGATTCCAGGGTCGCCCACCACTTCCTTCCATTGCATCGGCCGATCACTGGCAGCTCTTAGGAGGCCGCCCGAGCCTCTCCCTGCATCTCGCTGTGCGCTCCGACGCGGAACTGGCGCATGCCACTGATCAGGCCGCCGGCCTCCTGCGCCAGCGCGACAGTCGAGGCGCTGGTCTGTTCGAACATCGCCGCGTTCTGCTGCGTCACCTGATCGAGCTTGGTCACCGCCTCGTTGATCTTCCGCAGGCCGGCCGATTGCTCGCCGGAGCTCGCCGCGATGGCGCGGATGTCCTCGGAGATCGCCGAGACCGACGCCATGATCCGCTCGAGGAACTCGCCGGTCGCGCTGACCAGCGACACGCCGCTCTCGATCTGGGCCGAAGAGGACGTGATGAGCCCGTTGATCTCGCGCGCCGCCTGGGAGGAATTCTGCGCCAGCGCCCGCACCTCGGAGGCGACGACGGCGAAACCGCGGCCCGCCTCCCCCGCCCGCGCTGCCTCGACGCCGGCGTTGAGGGCCAGCAGGTTCGTCTGGAAGGCGATCTGGTCGATCACGCCGATGATCGTGGCGATCTTCTTGGAGAAGGATTCGATCTCGCCCATCGCGGTGATCGCATCGTGCACGACACTGCCGCTGGTTTCGACGTCGTCGCGTGTCTTGGCAACCGAATCCGCCGCGCTGCGCGCGCTTTCGGCCGAGGATTGCACGGAGTTCGTGATGTGATCGAGTTCGGACGCCGTCTGCTCGAGCGTCGCCGCCTGTGCCTCGGTGCGCCGCGAAAGATCCTGGGCCGCGGTGCTGATCTGCTCGGTGTCGCCGCGCATGGAAGAGGCGCTCTCGAAGATGCTGACGATGGCGTCGCGCAGCTTCAGTGTGGCGGCGTTGAAGGTCTCGCGCAGCGATTCGTAGCTTTCGCTGAACGGCGTGTCGATCTGGCAGGTGAGATCGCCCTCGGAAAGACGGACGAGACCTTCGCCGAGCGCCTCGACGACCTGCGCCTGATCGGCCTCCGCCTCTTCGCGGGCGGCCTCCGCCCTGCGAGCCGCGGAGCGTTCCGTGGTGACATTCTGGGCGATCAGCACGATGCCGGAGGGCTTTCCGAAAGGATCGGTCATCGGCGTGATCTGTCCCTCGAGAAGGATCGACTTTCCGGTTACGCGCATCGCGCCGTCGGCTGCGGACGAGGTCCGGACGATCTCCGAGAGGGCCGCGATCTGGGCTGACGCCCCCGGGTCGGGCTCCACCAGCGTGTCGATGGGGCGACCGATCGCCTCCTGTCGCGAGACGCCGAGCACGCGGACGGCATTGTCGTTGGCCCAGCGGACCTTGCCGTCCTTCCCGACCTCGATCCGGATGGACGAGGAATCGAGCGCGGCGATCATGGCCCCGTCGCGCACCGACTTTGTCTGGTTGCGCCATTCGAGCAAGGCGCCGATCTGCTTGCCGTCCTCGTCGAGCACGGCGTTGAGATTGACCTCGAAGAAGGAATGTCCGACCGGCAGCACGATCCGATGCGGAAGGCGCCCCGGGTCTCCGAGGATGCTGCGGTACTCCGCGAGGCCCGGATGCACCCGATCGATGCCGATTCCGACGAGATCCTCGGGCGTCCGGATCCCGGTCAGGGCTTCGAAGCCGGCGGAAACGGTGTTCAGCATCTCGACCACCGCGTCATTGGCGTAGATAAGGTCGAGCTGCTCGTTGACCATCATCATGGCAGAGCCGCTCTTTCCGAAGGCGTTGCCCTTGAACGCGGCCTCGCGGGCAAGCTCGTCGCCCCGCGCGAGTTCGTCGCGGAAGCCCTCGAGCGTGCGGGCCATCTCGCCGATCTCGTCGCCGCGGCCGGTGGCGGGAACCACGTGCGAGAAGTCCTTTGCGCGGATCGCGGACATCGCCCGGCGCACCCGGTCGATGGGGCGGGAGATCGAGCTCGAAAGAAGCGCCGAGACGAGAAGCGCGACGGCCGTGACACCAAGGCCGATCAGAACGAACGCAGTGCGCAAGGCCGTGACGCTCGAGAGTATCGAGGCCTGGCTTTCGACCGTCACAACCGCCCAGCGCGTGCCGAACGCGTCGACGGGCTCGTAGGCGGCCAGCGCCGGCTCTCCGGTGACGCCGGGGATTTCGGCGAGGCCGGCCTGCCCCGCGAGTGCCGAAGTCACCGCCACATCGTCCATCCGCCGCACGAGGATATCCACCTCGGGCGTGTCTTCGAGATCCGAGCGCAGATAGCCGTTGGGACCGACGATATAGGCCGCGGCGGAGTCGCGCAGGCCGGTCAGGTTCTGTGTGGTCGCGTTCAGATTCTCGATCGGCATCTGGAAGGCCAGCACTCCGAGAACCTGCCCGCCTCCGTCATAGACGCGCCGCGCGATGAAGGCGGCTGGCGCGTCGGCGCTCGGTCCGTAGGGCGCGAAATCGTCGAAGGCCATTCCGCCCTCCTCCGCCTCGATCGCGCCGCGGAAGGCGCGGGCGAGCCCGGTGTCCTTCCATTGCCCGGAATTGAGGTTGGTTGCGAAATCGCTTTCCTTGAAGACCGAATAGACGACGTCCCCGCCCGGCGTGATCAGGAAGACATCGTAATACCCGGACCTGTTCTGAAGGCTATCGTAGCTCTGGTGATACCGGGCGTGCACCGCGTCGTAGAGCGTCCCGGTATTGGCGCGCAGGAGCTTGTCCCGCTCGCCGACAGGATTCGGATTCGCCGTGACGAACGCTTGGGTCAATTCGGCGAGCGGATCGTCCAGCGCATCGAAGGACCGCGTGAAATCGCGGAGCGCGTCGGCCGCCATGGTGCTGTCGGCCTGGACCTCAAGCTCCCGGCCGATCGCATCGAGCAGCGACTGAACGCGCCGGCCGGTGAGATGCGAGACCGAAGCGAGCTGCGAGCGCGCGCTTTCGACGGCGGCGTGGTTGGCCCGCTGAAAGCCGACAGTCGCAGTCACCGCCACGGCGATGGCGACGAGGAGCGACATGATGATCGGCAGCTTGAACGCGAGCCGGACCCGATTGAACGCCTGCATTGTGCAATCCCCGCACATTTCTGTCCGCTTCAGGTCCTACGGCCAACGCGTTCCCAAAGGTTTAATCCGCGACGGCTCGGACGCTCGAATTTGCTCGGATTCGAAGCGTTCGCGGCTTCGACGCACGGGCTTGCTTGACAAGCGAAGCCGCTGCCCCTCCTTCCGGTCTGGGAGGGTTCGGCGATGATCGAGATCGAGGTGAACGGCGCGGCGCGGCAGGTGGATGCTCCGGCAGACATGCCGCTCCTGTGGGTGCTGCGGGACATTCTCGGGCTCACGGGCACGAAATACGGCTGCGGCATCGGGCAATGCGGCGCCTGCACCGTCCATGTCGACGGGATGGCGGTGCGGTCCTGCCTGCGCCCCGTCGGACAGCTGGGCGGCGCACGCGTCACGACGATCGAGGGGCTCGGCTCACCGGCAGAACCGCATCCCGTGCAGGCGGCCTGGATCGAGGCGCAGGTGGCGCAGTGCGGCTATTGCCAGTCGGGACAGATCATGCAGGCCGCGGCGCTTCTGGATTTGCGCCCCGCCCCGAGCAAGGCCGAGATCGATGCCGCGATGACCGGCAACCTCTGCCGCTGCGGGACCTATCCGCGCATCCGCGCGGCGGTCCGGGACGCCGCCAGTCGCCTGCGGGAGGCGGAGGGATGAGCCGGGCGGGTCGGATCACCCGCCGCGCGCTTATGGTCGGCGCGGCGGCTTTGGCGGGCGGCGTCGCTTTCGGCACCTGGGCGGTGCGGCGCCCGGACGCGAATCCGCTGAAAGACGGGCTGGCGGAGGGAGAGGCCACGTTCAACCCGTGGGTCATCGTCGGGCCGGAGCGGATCACCCTGATCACGCCCCATGCCGATCTCGGACAGGGCGCGACCTCGATGCAGGCGCTGCTGATCGCCGAGGAGATGGACCTCGGGATGGACGGGTTCGAGACCGCCTTCGGCCCGCCCTCCCCCGCCTACTGGAATCGCGCTCTTTCGGACGAGAGCGCGCCCTTCCGCTCCACCGATCGCAGCCTGATGGCCGAGACCGTGCGCGACGTGATGTCGGGCGCGATCAAGATGCTCGGCGTGCAGGTCACTGGCGGCTCCTCTTCCGTGCCCGACAGCTGGGAGAAGCTGCGCGTCGCCGGCGCGGTGGCGCGTGAGACGCTGAAGGAAGCGGCGGCGAAAGAGGCGGGTGTCGCGCGCGCGGACCTTTCCACCGAGGCGGGCGCGGTGATCCTGCCCGGTGGCGAGAGGCGGCCCTATACCGCGCTCGCGGCACGCGCGGCGGTGATGGAGCCCGTGACCGATGTGGCGTTGAAGGCGCCGTCCGAATGGCGGCTGATCGGCACGCCCATGCAGCGGCTCGACATCGTGGCGAAGTCCACCGGCACGCAGGAATACGGGATCGACGTCACGCTGCCGGGCATGGTGCATGCGGCGGTGCGTCTGAGCCCGACCCGCGCGGGGCTGGCAAGCTATGACGCGAGTGCCGCCGAGGCGATGCCGGGCGTCACGCATGTGCTCGAGATCGGCGGCGGATTGGCGGTCGTTGCGAACAACAGCTGGACCGCGATGAAGGCGGCCCACGCCGTGACCTGCGAGTGGGAGGCCGCGCCCTACCCCGCCGAGCAGGAAGGGCATTGGGCGGCGCTTTCCGAGGCGTTCACCGAGGATCTGCTCGACAAGGAGTGGCGGCACGACGGCGACGTGGAGGCGGCCCCCGACGGCGCCGAAACGATCGAGGCGGAGTACCGCGCGCCTTACGTGGCGCACCAGCCGCTGGAGCCGCTCAACGCCACCGCCCTCATGGAGGACGGAACGCTCAAGATCTGGGCGGCGCACCAGATGCCGCGCTTCCTGCAGGACGTCGCGGCCGAGGCGGCTGACGTATCTGCGGAGGACGTGATCTTCCACAACGTCGCAGCAGGCGGCAGTTTCGGGCATCGCCTCGAATTCGAGAACATCCGCGCGGTGGCCGAGATCGCGGCGCAGGTGCCGGGCACGCCGGTGAAGCTGACCTTCTCGCGCGAGGAGGATTTCGCGCTCGATTTTCCCCGCCAGATCGCCATGGCGCGGGCGCGGGGGGCGATCCGGGACGGACGGATCGACGTGCTCGACGTGCAGATCGCCGCGCCCTAGCCCACCGCCTCGCAATTCTCGCGGCTCGGGATGCCGCTGCCGGGACCCGACCTGCAACTGCCCGCCGGTCTCTGGAACGCGAGCTACGGGATCGGGAACATGCGGGTGCGGGCCTATGCGGTGCCGGGGCTCGCGCCGGTGTCCTCGTGGCGGTCCGTCGGCGCCTCGACGGCGGGTTTCTTCGGGGAGGCCTTTCTCGACGAGCTGATCCACGCGGCCGGGCTCGACCCGCTCGAGGCCCGCCTCTCGATGTGCCGCGTCGACCATCACCGAAAAGTGCTCGAGGCCGTGGGCGAGATGTCGGACTGGACCGGTCCGGGCGGGAACGGGCGCGGGCGAGGCGTCGCGCTGGTCGAGAGCTTCGGGGTGCCCTGCGCCGAGATCGTGGAGGTCGCGATGACCGAGGCCGGGATCCGCATCGAGACGGTCTGGGTCGCCGCGGATGTGGGGCGGATCGTCGATCCCGTGAATTTCGAGAACCAGGTGCAGGGCGGGGTGATCTGGGGTCTTGGCCACGCCATGAATTCCGAGATCACCTATGCGGGCGGCATGGCTCGGCAACGCAACTACGACAACGCGCCGGGCATGCGCCTGCATCAGGCGCCGCGAATGGACGTGCGCGGGCTCGAGAACGGCCCTGCGATCCGTGGCATCGGAGAGCCGCCGGTCCCGCCCGCGGCGCCGGCGCTTGCCAATGCGATCTTCGCCGCGACCGGGCAGCGGCTTCGCGAGATGCCTTTCGACCGGTTCGTGACCTTCGCCTGACCCACCGACGCGCGCTCAGCGCTTGCGCCGGCCGCCGGCGCTGCGCTTGTGAAAGCCCGGGGGGCGCTTGGCGACCCAGGCCAGGAACCCCGCCATGCGCGGATGGGCACGGAGAGCCTCGACCGTGTTGAACTCTCGCGCGAGCTCTCCTTCCGTGAAGGTCGTGTGGATCTCGTTGTGGCAGATCTGGTGCAGCAGGACGACCGGTCCGCCCTTGCCGCCCTTGAGCTTGGGGACGAGATGGTGCCAGCTCTGCCGCACGTGCGGCGGGATCTCTCGACCGCAGAGCGCGCAGACGGGATTGCCGTCCTTCGCTGCCGTTGCACTTGTCTCGCTCACGGGAGATGAGGGTGGCTCAATCCGACCGGAGATCAAGCCGCCCATGACCGACACCCGAGAGAGCGTCGATGCGCTGGTGATCGGCGGAGGACCGGCCGGGCTGATGGCCGCGGACGCGCTGCTTTCCGCGGGCCGCAAGGTGCTGCTGACCGAGCAGAAGCCGAGCCTCGCGCGGAAATTCCTGATGGCGGGCAAGTCGGGGCTGAACCTGACCAAGGCCGAGGACGTCGAGACCTGCCTTGCCGCCTACGGTGAGGCCGCGCCCTGCCTGCGCCCGATGATCGAGGCGCTGCCGCCGGAGGCGGTCGCGACCTGGGCGGAGGGGCTCGGTCAGCCCGTCTTCGCAGGCTCGACGGGCCGCGTCTTTCCGGAGGCGATGAAGGCCTCGCCCCTGCTGCGCGCATGGCTCGCGCGGCTCGCAGGGCTCGGGCTCGAGACCCGGACGCGCTGGAGCTGGAGCGGCTGGGACGGGGATCTCGCCCGCTTCGAGACGCCGGACGGGGAGTGCCGGATCGCCCCGCGCGTGACGGTCCTTGCCTGCGGCGGGGCGAGCTGGGCGCGGCTTGGATCGGACGGGCACTGGACCGGTCCGGTCGGCGATCTCGGCGCGCCGGTCGCGCCCTTCACCCCGGCCAATGCCGGGCTGCGGGTGGAGTGGTCGCCGCATATGGAGCCGCATCTCGGGTCGCCGCTGAAGAACATCGGCCTGCGCGCCGGCGCGCTCGCCTCTCGCGGCGAGGTGGTGATCTCGGAGCGCGGGCTCGAGGGAGGCGGGCTCTATCCGCTCTCGCCCGCGCTCCGAGAAGGCGCCCCGCTGGAGCTCGATCTCGCGCCGGATGTCGAGGTGCAGATGCTCGAGGCGCGGCTTCGCAAGGGACCGGCCAAGGACAGCGCGTCGAACCGGCTGCGCAAGGCGGCGCGGCTCCCGCCGGCGGCGCGGGCGCTGGTCATGGAGTGCGCCCGGCCGCTGACGCGCGAGCCGGAGGCGCTGGCTTCGCTCCTGAAGGCGCTGTCGGTGCCGCACCGGGGGCTCGCGCCGCTCGACGAGGCGATCTCGGTGGCGGGCGGGCTCCGGTGGGACGGTCTCACCGAAGGGCTCGAACTCGCCGCGCGGCCGGGCACCTTCGCCGCGGGCGAGATGCTGGACTGGGAGGCTCCGACAGGCGGCTACCTCCTCACCGCCTGTCTCGCGACCGGGCTCTGGGCCGGGCGTCACGCTGCCCTGCACGACGGGTGAGGGGCGCTGCCCCTCTTGGCCATTCGGCCAATTCACCCCGGAGTATTTTTCCCAAGAAGAAGCCCGGACGTGTCAGGCCTTTTCGGCGGCGCGCTTGAAGGCGGGGCGGTCGCGGAGCGGCTTCGACCAGTCGCGCATCGCCGGCGGCAGGTCGGGGACCTTGGCCGCCACCGCCCAGGAGCCGCAATGGCAGAGCAGGATGTCGGCCACGGTCATCGTCTCGCCCATGACGAAGGGTCCGGGGATCTCGGCCGCGATCCGGGTGAAGTTGCGCGCGACCTCGTGTTTCACGGCGTCCTTTATCTCGGGCACGCGCTCGGCCTCGGGGAGGACGAAGCTGTGCCGCGCGGCGGTCCAGAGCAGAGCGTCGAGCTCGTCGAGGATCCTGAAGGTCCAGGCGTCCTGGCGCGCGCGCTCGGGCGTGCCGGCGGGATAGGTGAGCGCGCCGTGCCGGTCGGCGAGGTAGTGCAGGATCGCCCCTGAATCGGGAATGACGTGATCGCCGTCGATGAGCACCGGCACCTTGCCGAGCGGCGAGACCTGCGTGACCTCGGCCGCGCGGGGCGCCGCGGGGACGTGGGTGTAGTCGGCGCCGAGCTCCTCCAGCATCCAGAGCGCGCGGAAGGCACGGGTGCGGCCGGAGCCGATCAGGGTGTAGCTCATGGGGGTCCTCCTCGGGCGCGACACTGGCGGAGCGGCAGCCGGGCGGCAAGGGCCCCTAGCGGCGCGCGAGCATGGCGAGGCGGATCATCGCGCGCTCGACGAGGGCCATCTGCGGGCCGCGCTGCCCGGCGGAGCGGAGCGTGAGGTCGGTCTCGGTCAGCACCCGCAGCGCCTGTTCGAGCCGGTGCATGCCCCAGCCCTGCGCCTGCCGCAGCATCGCGTCGCGGCGCGGCCCGAAGACCGGGGGCTTCACACGTCCGATCCCCTGACCCGGGCCGCCGGGATCGGAGGCGGCGGCGTGCAGGATGCGGAAATGCCGCAGGGCGAAGATGACGAGCGTGACGGCCGCCACCCCTTGCCCCTCGAGGCGCTGCATGACGGGTCCGACCTCGCCGACGCGGCCCTCGGCGACGACGTTGAGGACGTCGTCGATGTCCGCATCCGAGGTGGCGGGCGCGTTGAGCGCGACCTCCTCGGCGGTGAGGGCGCTGTCGTCGCCGTGCTTGTAGAGCGAGATCTTCTCGACCGTCTGGCGGAAATCGCCGGGATCGAGCGCGCGGGCCAGCGCGAAGAGCGCTTCGGACGCGGCCTGGTCGATCCGCGCGAGGCCCGCCTTCTTGAGCGTCTCCTCGATCTCGGCGCGGCCGGGCGGATCGTTGTAGATGCCGGTGGCGTAGGCCTCCCGGTGCCCCTCGAAGAGCTTGCGGAGCTTCGAGGAGGCCTTGAGCGCTCCGGCGGTCACGACGATCTGCGCGTCGCCGGGGCGCCAGTCCGTGAGCGCCACCTCGATCGCCGGGAAAGCGCTGTCGGTCGCCTCTTCGACGAAGGCGACGCGGGGGCCCGGAAAGAAGCCCTGCGCCTTGATCGCGTCCATCAGGAGTGCAGGCTCTTTCCTCAGATCGCCGCCGGAGAGGCGGGTCAGGCGCATCTCCTCCTCGCCCGCGGGGCCGATCAGTGCCGCGATCACCTCCTGACGGCGCAGCGCGACGCGCATCGCGTCCTCGCCGTAGATCAGAAGGCCCGCCTTCTCGGGGTCGGGTCTGGCGAAATAGGCCGGGGCGTCGCGGGGAGAGAGCTTCATGCGCGCCTCAGGCGGGCAGGTTGCCGGCGGCGAGGATCAGGCGGTCGACGATCCGGTCCGCGAGAATGGTCATCAGCCGCTCGAGCGCGTCGCGTTCGGAGGCCAGGGTCGCGACGGAGGAACCCGTCGCGGAATAGCTGGTGAAGCTGTCGACGGTGTCGGACAGCAGGACCTGTCCTGTCGCGGTGTCCGTCAGCCGGATGCCGACCGAGCCGATGATCCGGTAGCGGGTGGTCGCGCCGGTCGAGGTGGTCCCGAGATCGGTCTGGTTCGTCGTGATGTCCGTATAGAGCCGGTAGGTGCCGCCCGGGGCATAGCCGAGGCGGTCCTCGATCCGGCGGTTCAGCAGGTACCCGGGCTCGCCCTCGGGGTCCGACAGCGCGAGCTGTCCCTGCAGGCGGCTGGCCGAGCCCGACGGCCCGTAGGCCGGCGTGAAACCGCAGGCCGGGAGCGCGGCGAGCGCCCACAGCAGGGTCCTGCGGTCACACCACGACATTGACGATCCGTCCAGGCACGACGATCACCTTCTTCGGCGATGCGCCATCCAGCGCCTTGAGAACGGCGTGGTGCGAGAGCGCGAGCTCTTCGACCTCGGCCTTCTCCATCTCCTTCGGGACCACGACCTCGCCGCGGCGCTTGCCGTTGATCTGGATCGGCATGGTCACCGTGTCCTCGACCATCATGCTTTCGTCGGCCACCGGCCATGGCGCGTCGGCGACGAGGCCCTCTCCGCCGAGAGTCGCCCACATCTCCTCGGCGAGGTGCGGCGTCATCGGCGACATGAGCTGCGCGAGCGTGCGCGCGGCCTGGCGCTTGGCGTCCGCGCCGGCATCCGACTTCGAGAGCGTCGAGGTGAAGCCGTAGAGCCGAGCGATGGCGGCGTTAAAGCCGAAGCTGTCGATGCCTTGCGTCACGTCGTGGATCGTCTTGTGCATCTCGCGCAGGAGCGGCTCGTCGCCCTCGCCCGATGCCGCTTCCGACGCGGCCGCCTCGGAAGCGATGCGCCAGACGCGGCCGAGATGCTTGGAGGCGGCCTCCGCGCCCGCGGCGGTCCATTCGACGTCGCGCTCGGGCGGGCTGTCGGAGAGGACGAACCAGCGCGCGGTGTCGGCGCCGTATTGCGTGACGATCTCCACCGGATCGACGACATTCTTCTTGGACTTCGACATCTTGGCCGAGGGCACGATCTCGACCTCGGTACCGTCCTTCAGGAACGCGGAATTGTCGCGCAGCTCCACGTCCTCGGGGAAGTGGAAGACCGGACGGCCCGCCTTGTCCTTGGTCTGGAAGATCGCGTGGGTGACCATGCCTTGCGTGAAGAGCGCATCGAAGGGCTCCCGGCTCTTCTCCGGTAGGTGTCCGGTCAGGTGCATCGCACGGGAGAAGAAGCGCGCGTAGAGCAGGTGCAGGATCGCGTGCTCGATCCCGCCGATATACTGGTCGACGTTCATCCAGTACTCGGCATCGGCCATGTCGGTGGGCGTCTCGGCCTTCGGCGCGGTGAAACGCGCGAAGTACCAAGACGAATCGACAAACGTGTCCATCGTGTCGGTCTCGCGCCGGGCGGCCGCGCCGCAGCTCGGACAGGACACGTCGCGCCACGAGGGATGGCGGTCGAGCGGGTTGCCCGGGACGGAGAAGTCGATCGGCTTGCCGTCCTCGTCGTAGGGCAGCGTGACCGGCAGGTTCTCCTTCTTCTCGGGGACAACGCCGCAGGTCTCGCAATGGATGACCGGGATCGGGCAGCCCCAGTAGCGCTGGCGTGAGAGGCCCCAGTCGCGCAGGCGGAACTTGGTCACGCCCTGCCCGACGCCGTTCTCCTCGCAGAAGGCGATGGCGGCATCGATGGCGACATCTCCGGTCATCGCCTCCTCGCCCGCGAAGGGCTTGAGGTAGCGCACGGTCTCGACCTTCGGCGGCACGTAGGCGGGCCCGCCGTCCTCGGGGAGGATGAAGGTGCCTTCCTCGCCCATCGCGGGGGCGAAGACGGTCTGCACCGGCAGCTCGTACTTGCGCGCGAATTCGAGGTCGCGCGGATCGTGCGCCGGGCAGCCGAAGATCGCGCCCGTGCCGTAATCCATCAGGATGAAGTTGGCGATGTAGACCGGCAGCTCCCAGCTCGTGTCGAACGGATGGCGCACGGTGATGCCGGTATCGAAGCCCTTCTTCTCGGCCGTCTCCAGCTCTTCCTCCGAGGTGCCCATGCGGCGGCATTCGGCGTTGAAGGCGGCGACCTCCTCGTTCTCGCGCTCGAGCTGCTTGGCCAGCGGATGGTCGGGAGAGATGCCGACGAAGGACGCGCCGAGCAGCGTGTCGGGGCGGGTCGTGTAGACCTCGATCCGGTCATGGCCTTCCGGGGCGTCGATCGTCGAGAAGGCGAACTGAAGCCCGCGCGACCGTCCGATCCAGTTGGCCTGCATCGTCTTGACCTTGGCGGGCCAGTCGTCGAGCCCGTCCAGCGCCTCGAGCAGATCCTCGGCAAAATCGGAGATGCGGAAGAACCACTGCGTCAGCTCGCGCCGCTCGACCAGGGCGCCCGACCGCCAGCCGCGGCCGTCCTCGACCTGCTCGTTGGCGAGAACGGTCATGTCGACCGGGTCCCAGTTCACCACCGCGTTCTTGCGGTAGACGAGGCCCTGTTCGAGGAAGTCGAGAAAGAGCGCCTGCTGCTGGCCGTAATAGTCCGGATCGCAGGTGGCGAACATCCGGCTCCAGTCGATCGAGAGGCCGAGCGGCTTCATCTGCTCGACCATCGTGTCGATGTTGCCGTAGGTCCAGTCCTTGGGATGGCCGTCGCTCGCCATCGCCGCGTTCTCGGCGGGCATGCCGAAGGCGTCGAAGCCCATCGGGTGCAGCACGTTGTGACCGGTCGCGCGCTTGTAGCGGGCCACGACGTCACCCATCGTGTAGTTGCGCACATGGCCGATATGGATGCGCCCCGATGGATAGGGGAACATCTCGAGGACGTAATACTTCGGCTTGCCGTCCTTCCGCTCCGCGCGGAAGGTCAGGGCCTCGTCCCAGGCCTTCTGCCATTTCGGCTCGATCTCGGCGGGCGCGTAGCGCGACATGGGCGCTCCTATCGGTTCGTGCGGATATGCTGTCAGGCCCGGGTGATAGGCCGCGGCCGCGGGCGCGTCCAGTGCCTGCCCGCGAGGAAGGGGCGCGAGTCCGCAGCCGGACCGGCCGGAAATGCCGTCCGAGCCGACGGGAAAGGCCCGGCCGATGCCGTCCCAACGGCGCCCGCGTTCCACGTCTCGGCGCGATATGCCATGACGGGCGAAAGAGCCGGAGGACCGCGTGAAGATACTCATCATCCACCAGAACTTTCCGGGACAGTACAAGCATCTCGCGCCGGCGCTGGCGCGGCTCGGCCACGAGGTCGTGGCGCTGACGCCGAAGGTCGACAAGCCCGCGACGTGGAACGGCGTCAGGGTCGTGCCCTACCGGATCCGCGGCGCCTCGACGAAGGGCATCCACCCCTGGCTGCAGGATTTCGAGACCAAGCTGCTCCGCGGCACGTCCTGCTATCAGGGCGCGCTCGCGCTCCGGGAGGATGGCTTCGCGCCTGACGTCATCCTCGCCCATCACGGCTGGGGCGAGAGCCTCTTTCTCAAGGATGTGTGGCCGGAGGCGCGGCTCGGGCTCTATTGCGAACTCTACCACCTCACGACTGGGGAATTCACCCGCTTCGATCCCGAGTTCGATGCCCGTCCGCCCGAGACCGACCGGCTGCGCCTCCGCCTCAAGAACCTCAACAACCGGCTCCACGAAGAGGTCATGGATGCCGGCATCAGCCCGACACGGTTCCAGGCCTCGACCTTTCCGGAAAGCTGGCAGGACCGGATAACCGTCGCCCATGACGGCATTCTCACCGACCAGGTGAAGCCCGATCCGGATGCCAGGCTCGAGGTCACGGATGGCCGCGTGCTGACCCGCGAGGACGAGGTCGTGACCTTCATCAACCGCAACCTCGAACCCTATCGGGGCTATCACGTCTTCATGCGCGCGCTGCCGGACATCCTGCGGCGGCGCCCGAACGCTGAAGTCGTGCTGATCGGCGGCGACGAGGTCAGCTACGGGGCCAAGGCGCCGGACGGCAAGACGTGGAAGCAGATCTTCGTCGACGAGGTGCGCGGGCAGATCGCGGACGACGACTGGCGCCGCGTGCACTTTCTGGGGCGGGTGCCCTACGAGCGCTTCCTTGCGATGATGCAGGTCAGCCGCGTGCACGTCTACCTGACCTACCCGTTCGTTCTGTCCTGGTCGCTGATCGAGGCGATGAGCGCCGAATGCGCGATCCTCGCCTCGGACACGCGGCCCGTGCGCGAGGTGCTGAGCGAGGACGAGACCGGGTGGATGGTGGACTTCTTCGACCGGGACGCTCTGGTCGACCGGCTCTGCGCGCTGCTCGACGATCCCGGGACGCGTGCGCGGCTCGGCCGCGCCGCGCGGGCGCATGTCATCGAACATTATGACCTGAGGACGGTCTGCCTTCCCCGGCAGATCGCCTGGGTGGAGGAACTCGCCGGGATGGAGCCGCGCGCGCCGCGCGACTGAAGTCTGCGCCTAGATCGCCTCAGAACCGGTCGTCGGAGGCGCGCAGCTGGCGGGCACGGGTGAGGATCGCGTCCTCCACCGCCCGCACGGTCGAGGCCGCCACCGGACCGCTCCGCGTCGCCAGCGCGACGTTCAGCGAACGTGCGTCGAGCGCCGGGTCCGACACGTAGATCGTCGCGCGATAGGCGGTGCCGCCGCCCGGGGGCGTGCCGTAGCCCGTGCTGATCACGCCGGTGAAGGGATCGACCGACTCGACCGGAAGGAAGCTCAGCGTCTCGAGCGAGGCGTTCCAGATGTAGCGGTTCACCGACCCGATCTCCGCGGGGTCCTGCCGCCCGCGAAAGGCGTCCCAGATCGTGGATCGCGGCGGGCCGCGCTCGCCGTAGATCTCCTGATCGGCGATCTCCTGCGCGGGGCGCGTATCGACCGGCGGGCGTGTGCCCTCGCCACCGCACGCCGCGACGATCACGGCGCCTGCAAGGCCCAGAATGGTCCGCACCCGAATGCTCGTCATCGTCCCCGTTCCCGCCGGCCGGTGCCGGTCTCAAGCAGTGGTTCCGATTACCGTCCTTACAAGCCCCGGACCGCCGCGACAAGCCGCCTGCCCGCGCCATGTCGGCAGGGTATAACCCCCTCCGGCGCCCCAAAACCCTTTGTGGCAATTGTGCATCATCAAATGGCTTGTTCCGTGGCCGCAGGGGCTCTGCCTTGCATGGCCCCGGGGTCGCAGCGCATAGACAATCCCATCAAGGCCGGGCTTCCGGATTGGTACGTGCCTTAAGACACATGAGGGAACACATGAAAAAGATTCTTCTTGCATCCACTGCCCTGGTTGCAACTGCAGGCGTCGCATCGGCCCAGGACCTCGGCGTTGCGCTCTCCGGCTCCGCTGAGATGGGTATCTTCGACAACGGCAACGACAACAGCCAGTTCTTCACCGACCTGGACGTGACGTTCACCATGACCGGTGAAACCGACAACGGCCTGTCGTTTGGCGCCACGATCGACCTCGACGAAGCTGCCGACCGCGGCGAGCCGGGCCGTTTCGAAAGCCCCGACGTTCAGGGCGGCGAGAACATGTTCGTGTCGTACGGCGGCGCAACCCTGACCATGGGTGACACCGACGGTGCAATGGACGCCGTGATGCCCGAAATGGCGCTCGCAGGCGGCTCGCTGGCAGATGACGAAACCGCACACGGCGGCTTCGACGACCAGGACGGCCACATCCTCCTCGGCACCGACTCCGGTCTGTCGTTCGACGGCGCCGGCGACGGTCAGATCGCTCGCTTCGACTACAGCTACTCCGCCTTCACCTTCTCGGTCTCCGCTGAGCAGCTGAACAACGGCGACGGCATCGACTACCTCGGCGTCGACAGCGGTGACTCGGTCTACGGTCTCGGCGTGTCCTACGCAGGCGACTTCTCCGGCGTTGCTGTTGAGGCAGGCCTCGGCTGGCAGACGATCTCCGACTTCGCCGACACCTACGGCATCGCGGCCACCGCCGGCCTCGCCAGCGGCGTGTCCTTCGGTGCGACCTACTCGAAGACCAACCTCGAAGATGACGTCGTGACCGTTGCTGGCCTCAGCGATGACTCGATCGATCACTACGGCCTGGGCCTCGGCTACGAGATGAACCAGTTCGAGATCGGCGTGAACTACGGCAAGTACGAGTCGGACGACTACGAGGTTTCCGGCTACGGCCTCGCAGCCTCCTATGACTTCGGCGGCGGCCTCGAGATGCAGGCAGGCTACGGCAACACCGAAGCCGACGACGACCTGTTCGACGACGACGGCTTCGACACCTACTCGATCGGTCTGTCGATGTCCTTCTGATCTCTCCCGAGATCGGATTTCAGGGAAGAGCGGGCATAACGCCCGCTCTTTTCTTTTGTGCGGACCTTGCCTAGTCCTCGCCATCGAGCAAGGAGCAAGCCGATGCGCGCACGCCCCCAGAATGCCGCCGACCTTGACGCCCGCTACCGCGAGGCGCTGCGCCTGATCGACGCCGGTCGCTGGGACGAGGCGCGCGCCATGCTCACCCGCCTTGCCATGGAAGCTCCGAAATCACCCGAGATCCCGGTCCAGCTCGCCCGCCTCGCGGGTTATGCCGGCGACACCGCAGCCCGGATACGCTTTACCGACCGGGCGTTGGCCCTGAAGCCGTCGGAGCCCGCCCTGCTCGACGCCGCCATCGCCGCGCATTCTGTGGCGGGAGATCATGGGGCTGTCCTCGCGCTGCATGACAGGCGCATTGCCGTTGCGAAAACTCCGCTCCACGCCGCCACCGACAAGGCACTCTACCTCCAGCACACCGGTCGGTTCGCCGAGGCCGAGGAGCTTGTGCGAGACCTCATCGACAGGAACCCGTGCGAGGGTGTCCTCTACCGGACGCTCTACGCGACGCTCCGCGTCAGCGAGGACGATCCGACTCTGCCGCGGCTCGAACGTCTGCTGGCGCGCAGCGACGCCCCGGATCAGTCTCGGCTCAACGCACATTTCGCCATGGCCAAGGCGCTCGAGGATATGGGCCGGCACGGCGAGGTCTTTGCCAACCTCGATACCGCCAACGACCTCCAGGGCGCCGCGGCGCCCTACGATCACGCGGCCACCCTGCGCGAGCACGCCGCCTTCCGCGCGGCGCAGGCCGATGCCGACCTGTCGCCCCTCCCCGGCATGTCGGACCCGCGCCCGGTCTTCGTCATCGGGCCGCCCCGCTCCGGCACGACCCTTGCCGAGCGCATCCTCGGCGCGCATCCCGGCGTCACGGCAGGAGGAGAGCTGGCCCATGCGCTGAAGCTCGTCTGGCAGGGCTTCGTGAAAGGGGACAAGGTCGCTCCACTCAGGGAGCTGCGGCCCCCTGCCCTCCAGGCGCTCGGCCGCAATTACCTCGCGCGCGTCCGGGCCGATACCGGGGCGGCGCGCGGCGTCGTCACCGACAAGTCGATCCAGTCGCATCTCTGTATCGGCTTTCTCGCCCGCGCCCTGCCCGGTGCGCGCTTCGTGTCGATCCGCCGCGATCCGCGGGACACCGCGCTCTCGATCTACAAGAACCATTTCCGCACTGGCACGCACCGCTACTCGACCGACCTGCGGGACATCGCGCTGTCGATCCAGGCGCATCGCGACAGCATGGCGTTCTGGGCCGAGCGGCTGCCGGACCGGTTGATCGAGATCACCTACGAGGATCTCGTGTCGGACCCGGGCACCACCGCGCCGAAGCTCGCCGCCGCGGCAGGACTCGACTTCGCGCCCGAAAGCCTTGACTTCCACCGCAGCGAAAGCACGGTGAGGACCCTCAGCGTCGCCCAGGCTCGCGCGCCCCTCCATGCGGGCCGGAAAGAGGCCTGGCGGCGCTACGAGACCGAGCTGCAACCCTTCATCGACGCCTGGGGAGACCGCCCGTGGGATTGAGCGACATCCGTGACCGCATCGCCAGGGCCTGCAAGGAAGCAGGCCGGACGCCCGAGGACGTGGCGCTGATCGCGATCTCGAAGGTGCAACCGAACGACCGTGTCGAGGCCGTCCTCAAAGAAGGGCACAGGCTCTTCGGAGAGAACACCGTTCAGGAGACCGAGGGCAAGTGGCCGGACTTCCGCGCGCGCTATCCCGGGACCGAGGTGCATCTCGTCGGCCCCCTCCAGTCAAACAAGGCGCGCAAGGCGGTGGAGCTTTTCGACGCGATCCATTCGGTCGACCGGCCGAAGATCGCACGCACACTTGCCCGGCTCGCGCAGGAGGAGGGGCGATGCCCGGACCTCTTCCTCCAGGTGAATACCGGCGAGGAGGAACAGAAGGCGGGGATCATGCCCGCCGATGCCGACAGCTTCATCGCCGAATGCCGCGAACTCGACCTGCCCGTCCGAGGCCTCATGTGCATCCCACCGGTCGAGGAGACGCCGTCCCTCCACTTCGCGCTCCTGAAGAAGATCGCGCGCCGGAACGGCCTCGAGGGCCTGTCGATGGGCATGTCGGGGGATTTCGAGGAGGCGATCGCGCAGGGCGCCACCCATATCCGCGTCGGCTCGGCCATCTTCGGCGAGCGCGTCTACAGCTAGGGCGACCGCAATGCGAAAGGGCCGGAGCGGCAGGCTCCGGCCCTTCGTTCTCGATCAGCGGCAGCGCACCAGCTGCGCCTGGTACATCCGCGAGCGCTGGTCGACATTGTCGGCGACCCGCACCAGCCAGGCTTTCTGGTTGTAGGACCCGCGGCGGAAGCCCGTCCGCCCCTCGTGATAGGCGAGATACTGGTTGCGGGCATCCGACAGCGATATGCCGAGATCGTCACGGGTCTGGCGCATGTACCATCCCATGAAATCGGTGGCATCGTAGATCCGGTCGCGCCGCGTGCGGCGGCCGCCCTGCTGGTCCTGGTATTCCTTCCAGGTGCCGTCGAGGGCCTGGGAATAGCCGAAGGCCGAACTTTGCCGGCCTATCGGAATGACGCCGAGGGAATAGCGGAACGGTGTCCGTGCATCGCCGTCGAACTTCGATTCCTGATGGATTGTCGCCATCTGGACGTGCACGGGCACGCCCCATTTGCGCTCAACCTGCTTGAAGGCGCGGTAATATTGCGGGCGCTCCCGGACAATGGCGCAGGCGTCGTCGAGATTGGCGCGGGGAGGTTCGTTGTAGCCTCCACCGCCGCAACTCGCGGCCAGCAGCACGATGACCAGGGCGCGAAGGGGTTTCTTCATCTGCCTCTCGCTCTGACTGCTCGGTGGTCTTTTTCTTGGTTTTGACCCAGTGTAGCGAAAACCGAACCTTGGCGAAATCACAATTCGCCGCGCGTTGCGGCAAGCCGGTTGCAAATCGCCGACATGGGAACGACATGAAGACGCTGACAGTTGGGGGAGTCGACTACCGGAGCCTGAGCGACACAGTGTTTCGGCAGCGCAAGGGCGACAAATTGGACAAGAACACGCCGTTCGGGCTAGAGTCCGAGAGGTAGAGGGTCAAGCCGATGCAGACACAAAGTGCGAAGTACAATCTCGGTCAGGTGGTCCGTCACCGCAAACATCCCTTCCGCGGGGTGGTGTTCGACGTCGACCCCGAGTTTCAGAACACCGAGGAATGGTACGAGTCCATCCCGGAGGAGAACCGGCCGGTCAAGGACCAGCCGTTCTATCACCTGCTCGCCGAGAACGACCAGAGCTTCTACGTGGCTTACGTCTCCGAGCAGAACCTCGTGGCCGATTATTCCGGAGAACCGGTGGAGCATCCCGACATCTCGGAGCTCTTCGGCTCCTTCACCGACGGCTCCTACGAGCTGCACTTCCAGATGAACTGAGGCGCGCCGGCGCTCCGGATTGATGCGAAGGCGGGGCCGGGCCCCGCCTTTTTCATGTCAGGCGCTGCGCGCGATCTCGCAGAACCGGGCGACATCCTCGGTCGAGACCGACCAGTCGCAGACGAGGCGGGCGGTGAGCATGTCCTCGTCCCCGGCCGCTTCCAGATCGCCTTCCCATAGGTAATATTCCGCGCCGGCCGCCTTCAGTGCCTTGTGCGCGCGCGCCGGCATGTCGGCGAAGATCATGTTGCCCTGCGGCCGGTTGCGCAGCGTGGCGACTCCTTCGAGCCCGCGCGCCAGCTCGGCGCAGCGGGCATTGGCCTCGCCGGCGAGCCGGTGCCAGAGATCGGCGTCGAGATAGGCGTCCATCTGCGCGGCGAGATAGCGGAACTTCGAGAAGAGATGCCCGCCCCGCTTGCGGCGGTACTCGAATTCGCGATGCGCCTTGGGGTCGAAGAAGATCACAGCTTCGACGCCCATCAGGCCGTTCTTGGTCCCGCCGAAGACGGCGACGTCGACGCCCGCCTTCCACGTCATCTCGGCCGGACTGCAGCCGAGCGCGACGACGGCGTTGGAGAACCGCGCGCCGTCGAGATGCACGGGCAGGCCGTACTCCCGCGCGACATCGGTGAGCGCGCGGATCTCGTCCAGCGCATAGAGGTTGCCGCGCTCGGTGATCTGGGTGATCGAGACCGGCCCGCGCATCGGCCCGTGCACGCCGCGGCTCTCCTCGGCGGCGATGGTGTCCCTCAGCGCGCCCGCGTCCATCTTGTCGCCGCCCGGCACGAGCGTGAGCTTGGCGCCGCCGGTGTAGAATTCGGGAGCGTTGCACTCGTCCTCGTGGATGTGGCCCGTTGTCGAGCAGAAGACCGTCTGGAACGGCTGGCAGAGCGTCGCGAGCGCGAGGCTGTTGGCCGCCGTGCCGGTCGCGACCAGTTCCACCGCCGCCTCCGGCGCCTCGAAGAGATGGCGGATCCGGTGCCGAACGCGGGCCGTAAGTTCGTCGGCGCCGTAGCCCGCGACATGGGCCTCGTTGGCGCGGGACAGCGCCTCGATCACGTTCGGATGGGCGGGGCCGGCATTGTCGGACGCAAAGTTCATCGGTTTGCCTTTCGGGATGCGAGGGGCCTCAGACCGGCTCCTCGATGATGTGATCCTCCCAATCGTCCTCGGCGATGGCCGCCTCGGACACGGTGCCACCCTGGATCGACACGCCGGCGCGGTGCACGCTGTCGGGCGTGCCCGAGATCAGCGGATGCCAGTCGTAGAGGTCCCGCCCCTCCCAGAGCAGGCGATAGGCGCAGGTCTGCGGCAGCCAGTAGGCGTGATCGGAAATCGTCTTGGGGGTCAGCACGATGCATTCCGGCACGTAGGAATGGCGCGTCTCGTACATTGAGCAGCGGCAGGTGCTGTCATCGAAGAGCCGGCAGGCGACGCGCGTCAGGGCCACCTCGCCCGTGTCCTCGTCCTCGAGCTTGTTGAGGCAGCATTTGCCGCAACCGTCGCAGAGCGCCTCCCATTCGGCGCCCGACATGTCCTTAAGGCGCTTGGTCTCCCAGAAGCGCGGGGCGAGGCCGGATCGGTCGATCGGGTCGGTCATGCGGTTTCCGACAGGATGGCGCGGGCGCGGGCGCAATCCTCGCCCATCTGCGCGATCAGCGTCTCGACGCCGTCGAACCGCTCCTCGGGTCGCAGGAATTCCACCAGCGCGACCGAGAGATGCGTGTCGTAGACGTCGCCCTCGAATTCGAAGAGGTAGGTCTCGATATTCGCTTGGTTCTCGCCGAACATCGGCCTCACCCCGACAGAGGCCGCGCCGTCCCAGGTGCCCGCATGGGGGCCGGTCAGCACGTCCACCTTGACCGCGTAGACGCCGAAGCGCGGCGGGTGCAGCCCCTCGATCGACATGTTCGCGGTCGGATAGCCGAGGTCGCGTCCCCGCTTCTCGCCGTGCAGGACCGGCCCGTCGATCCGGTGCCAGTGACCAAGGAGTGTCGCGGCATCGCGCGGACGACCTTCCGAGATGGCGGTGCGGATCGCGGTCGAGGAGATGCGCAGTCCGCTTGCCTCGGTCACCGGCGCCTCGGTCGTGCCGAAACCGAAGAGCTGCCCGAAGCGCCCGAGATCCTGCACCGTGCCCGCGCGATCCTTGCCGAAACGAAAATCGGGGCCGGTGACCGCATGGCTGAGGCCCAGACCCTCCCCCAGGATCTCGCGCGCGAAGGCCTCGGGCGAGAGCGGCCGGATCATCTCGAAGGGCATCTCGAAGAGCCAGTCGACGCCGAGCTTGCGCAGCCGGTTGGCGCGGGTTTCGGGCCCGGTAAGGCGGAACGGCGGATCGTCCGGGCGGAACACCTCGCGGGGATGCGGCTCGAAGGTGACGACCCCCAGCGGAGCGTCCGGAGCGGCGGCGCGCGCCGTCTCGATAACCGCGCGGTGGCCAAGATGGACGCCGTCGAAATTGCCGATCGCGGCGGTGGCGCCGCGGGCCTCTTCGGGGACAGCTCGGGGGTCGCGCAGGATCCGCATGGGGCGGAGTTAGACCTGCGGCGCGGGGCGTGCAAGTGGGTCCAGACCTGCGGGGCCGAGAACGCCGCGGCGGGGCCGGTCAGTCGAACTTTCGCGACGGGGCCAACACCTTGGCCTCGCCGACGAGCACCTTCTTGCCGTCGACGGAGCAGTGGCAATCGAGCGTCACGCGGCGCTTGGCCATGTCGATCTCGATCACCGTCACCTCCGCATGGACCCGGTCGCCGGGGCGCACGGGGCCGAGGAACTTGAGCGTCTGTCCCATATAGACCGTGCCGTGACCGGGCAACTGCTCTCCGATCACCGCCGAGATGAGGCCCGCGGTCAGCATGCCGTGCGCGATGCGACCCTCGAAGATCGTGTCGCGGGCGTATTCGTCGTCGAGATGCACCGGGTTCCGGTCGGTCGACACCTCGGCGAACTTCTCGATGTCCTCGTCGGTCACGACCTTCTGAAGCGAGCGGGTCATGCCCATCTCGATATCCTCGATGCAGATCGTTCCGCGCGGGAGGTTGTCGAACATGTCCGCCCCCATGAGCCTCGTCCGGTAACAAATGGCGCGACACGCGCGCCCAATCGCAACTTTATTACCTCGCGCACGCAGAAAAGCAAGGGTGCGCGGCGGGCGCCCTCAGCGCAGGTAGCCGATGGCGTAAGTCGGCGCGATGGCCTCGCGGGCACAATAGGCCTCGAGCGCGGCGGGGTCGGGCTGGGCATCGGTCTTCGTCTCGGCCGCCGCGAGCCCGCCGGTGATGAAGAGCGAATCGATCTCCTCGCCCATTGCGCCGTCGATATCGGTGTGCGGCCCGTCGCCGATGGCGAGCAGACGGTCGGCATCGGGCGTGACGCCGAGATCGGCAAGGCGCAGGCGGGCGAGATCGTAGATCGGCGGATGCGGCTTGCCGAAATAGAGGCTCTCGCCCCCCATCTCGGAATAGAGACGCGCGATCGCCCCGGCGCACCATTCGCGCGTGTCGCCCCGGTCGACGACGATGTCGGGATTGGCGCAGAGCAGCTTCAGCCCCTTCTGCTTGGCGAGCAGCAGCTGCGGCCGCAGCGTCGCGGGATCGGCCTGCGGATCGAAGGGCCCGCAGCAGACGATGCCCTCCGCGTCCTTGAGCTCCACCTTCTCGATCGGCACCGGGTCGTGGACGACCTGCAGCGGCTCGAAGAAGCTCTGGTCGTGGTCCTCGCCCATGAACCAGACGCGGTTGCCCACCGCGCCCCGGAACATCGCGGCGCGCGCACTGTCGCCCGAGGTCGCGATCGTGTCCCAGGCGTCTTCAGGCACGCCCATGCGGGTGATCTGTTGCTCGACGCTGGTGCGCGGACGCGGCGCGTTGGTCAGCAGCACCACCCGGCCGCCGCCCTTGCGATACTCCTGCAAGGCGGCGCAGGCGTCGGGATAGGCGGTGACGCCGTTATGCACGCAGCCCCAGAGGTCGACGAAGAGCGCCTCGTAGCTCGCGGCGATCTCGGAGAGGGCGGAGACGATCCGGGTCATGGGCGCGGCCTTCGGGTTGGACAGACATGAAAAGCCCCTCCCCCGGACCGGGGAGAGGGGCATCGAACGTGACGCGCTCAGGCGGCCTTGAGGACCGGCATGATCTGCTTCTTGCGGCTCATGACGCCGGGGAGGAGAAGCGTGTCGCCCTCGACCGACTTCTCGAAGCTCGCCTCGGCAATGCCCTTCACGCGCTCGTTGGGAACGATCAGCGTCGCCTCTTCCTTGAGGATGTCGACGATGAAGAGGAGCACCTCATCGGCGCCGTCCTCGGCCGCGACGCTCTTCATGCTCTCCTTGAGGCTGTCCTTGCGCTCGAGGATCTGCGCCGGCGTCGTGGTCTCGAGAACCGAAACGCGCAGCTTGGTGCCGTCGACCTCGTATTCCTTGGAATCCATCCGCAGGAGCTCGGCATCCGAGAAGGCCGAGACGTCGGATTTCGCCGCGAACATCTCCTCGGCGTAGCCTTCGACATCAACGCCCAGCTCTTCGGCCAGCGCATGGGCGATGGCCTTGTCTTCCTGCGTCGTCGTGGGCGAGCGGAAGGCGAGCGTGTCCGACAGGATGCAGCTCAGCATCGCGCCCTTCACGCCTTTCGGCGCCTGCGCGATGTCGTCACCCATCATCTTGTAGAGAATGGTCGCGGTGCAGGCGAGCGGCTCCACCCGGATCTCGATCGGACCCTTGGTCTCGAGCCCGCCCACGAGCTTGTGGTGGTCGACGATGCCGCGGATGTCGGCCTTGTTGACCGAGGCCGGCAGCTCGGCGGGGTTGTTGGTGTCGACGATCACGACCGGCGCGCCGGCCTCGACGTCGGAGATGATCTCGGGCTTCTCGAGACCCCAGCGCTCGAGCATGAACGCGGCTTCGGTGTTGGGCTCGCCGAGAAGGACGGGCTTTGCGTCCTCGCCGCGGATGTTGGACAGGTACCACGCCCAGGCGATGGGGCTGCCGGTGCTGTCGGTGTCGGGGGACTTGTGTCCGAAAACCTGGATGGTCATTGAATCCTCGTCGCGTCTAGATTTGCGGCCGAGCTATAGATGCGGGAACGGGCGATGTCACCCGCTCCCGTCGCTCTCGGGGCGCGCATCCGGCGGCGCCCTGCCGGTCAGTCCCGGGCCGCGATCTCGCCGCGGATGTTGAACTTGCCCGAACTGACCTGCTGCTGGCTGAGCCCGCCAAGCACCACGGTCGTGCTGCTGCCGTTGCTGTCGTTGATGACCCACTGGCGCAGCTCCACCGGGTTGCCGGTGAACTTCATCTGGATCGAGCCGTATTGCGGATTGCGCGGATCCTGCGCCGTCACGATCGTCGCGGTGCCGTCGTAATCGTGGCGCGTGACCATGCCGGCGCGGCCGAGATTGACGTTCCGGTCGAGGATGATCGACAGCGGCGTCTGGCTGAGCGGATAGGTCTCGGGCGCGGCGTTCACCTTGCGGTCGAAGACCACGACCGTGCCGTTGTTGGCGATCACGAGCGATTGCTCGGGAGGCGCGTATTCGAAGCGCACCTTGCCGGGGCGCTGGATGTAGACCGTGCCCTTGGAGATCGAGCCGTCGTCGTTGACCTGCGTGAACGGGCTCGCCGCGGAGGTGATGCCGTTGAGGTAGTTCGAGATCTCGCCGAGCGAGAGCTTCTGGGCGGCGGCCGGCAGGGCCGTGACGACGCTCAGGATTGCGGCGACGAGAAAGGGTGCTGCACGCATGTAGGGGTCTCCTTGGTGGTTCGACTACCGATGTGGCAGGCCGGACGCGGCTATGCGATATCGCCACGCTTCATTGCGATAAAAGCAGCCACGGACCGCCGATCAAGGCGGCGCCCGAGGCAGTGAAGGCCGCGACCATCACGAGCCCGTCCCGCACCGTGATCGCAAGGCCGAAAAGCGCGATGCCTGCCATCGGGATGGCGGCGGCGAAGGGTATGAGCTCGAGCGGCGGAACCATCACGCAGAGCGCGATGATGACGAGCGCCGCGACGCGTCGGGCCGCGTCCGAGGTGAGCGCTACGAAGCGGCGCCCGAACCAACGATCCATGCGCTTCGCGACGGGGCGCATCCACCGCACGCCTTTGCAGAGGTGATCGCCCCGCATCTCGCGGCGGGCGAACATCCGGGGCACCCAGAGACTGCGCTTTCCCCAGAGCATCTGCGCGGCGAAGAGCCCCAGGATCGCGGCGAAGATCGTCGGGATCGTCGGAATGCCGCCGAAGGGGCTGATCACCAGAAGCGAGAGGGCGAGGAAGACCGGCCCGAAGCCGCGGTCGCCGATCGCCTCGACGACATGGCCGAGGCTGACGCTGCTGCTCTCGCCCTCCTCCACGCGCTGTTCGAGGCGGTCGAGCACGCCTTCTACGGCGCGGCGACGCGGCGCGGATCGGGACGTATCGGAAATGGAGGCGTCGGCCGACATGGTGCCGGAACGTCGCCTCGGGACGGCTTGTTCCCGGGCGGGCGCAGCGTCACCTTGGCGGAAACGACCGGACCTTCGGAGAGCTTCATGAATATCAGACCCGCCCGCCCGGATGACGCCGCCGCCATTTCGGCCATGCTGACCGCGCTGACCGAGGCCGGTCTGCGCACCCGACCATCGGACGAGGCCTTCGTGCGCGAGAGCTATATCGGCAATCCGCAGGGCATATCCTGCCTCATCGCCGAGGAGGCAGGCGCCGTGATCGGCCTTCAGGTTCTCTCGCGCATGCAGGAGGGCAACGAATGGGGAATCACGCCGGGCGAGGGCTCCATCGGCACGCATGTGCATCCCGAAGCAGAGCGGCGCGGCATCGCGCGGTCGCTGCTGGCTCGGACCCTGCCCCTCGCGCGGGAGGCCGCACTGCCCGGCATCGTCGCGACCATCGGCGCCGACAACGCGCTCGGGCTCGCCTATTACGAGGCGATGGGCTTCAGCACGATAGAGGAGCGGGACGGCCGCGTGCTGAAACGGCTGGCGCTCTAGTCGCGTGGCGGGCCCGGGGCCTCATTCGATCGTCACGGCGAGCTCGTAGTCGACGGTCTCCGAGGTCTGGTTCACGACCTCAATGACATGCTCACCTGTCTGCACGAGCCTGCCCTCGTATGCCGTGCCAGCATCGGTGCCGCCCGAGAGGATCGAGTCGTCCGGATTGCGGATGATGTAATACACCTCCCCCGACCCCGGCGTCAGCCGGACGCGGAGCGTCTGCCCATCGCGGGCATCCAGCAGGAATTGGAACGCCCCGCCAGGGCCGAGCGCGCGCGTCAGAACGGTGCCGCTGGAGCCGGGGGCAAAGCGGATCTCTTCCTGAAAATCCTCCAGCTTCGGAGCGCTGCGCGCGGCGGCCTCCTGCTCTGCCGTCGCCCGCTCAAAGAGACCGACGGCGCCGTCGCGGTAGCCGATGCAGCGCCAGACGGTCCCGGTCGCGTCCTCGAGGATCACCTCGGTCCCGGCCTCGGAAAAGCTCGACAGGATGATCGATCCGCCACCGCCGAGTTCGGAGAGACACGCCTCGCGCGCCACCTCCTCGGGATGATCGGCCGCCAAAGCGCCGCTCGCGATCAGGAGCGCCGCGGCCCCGATCAATCTCGCAAAGCTCATGTTCCTGATACCTCCCAGGGCGGGACATCCGGAGCGCAACCGCGCGCCCCGGACCGCCGGGAGGCAGTCTAGCGCCGCTCGGGGGCGGCGCTGAGTCCAAAGTGCCGCGTCACTGCTGCTCCGGCACCAGGATCTCGCGCTTGCCGACGTGGTTCGCCGCCGAGACGACGTTCTCGTCCTCCATCTGCTCCACGAGACGCGCGGCCTTGTTGTAGCCGATGCCGAGCTTGCGCTGGATGTAGGAGGTCGAGCACTTGCGGTCCTTGATGACGATCGCCACCGCCTGATCGTAGAGCGCATCCTCGCCGCCGGTATTGCCCCCGGTGTTGAGGCCGAGCACCGCGTCGATGTCGCCGGCCTTCTCGTCCTCGGGTCCCTCGACGACGCCGCCCACGTAATCTGGCGGGCCGAAGGCCTTGAGATGGTTCACCACCTCCTCGACCTCCTCGTCCGAGCAGAACGGCCCGTGGCAGCGGGTGATCTTGGCCCCGCCCGCCATATAGAGCATGTCGCCCATGCCGAGGAGCTGCTCGGCTCCCTGCTCGCCGAGGATTGTGCGGCTGTCGATCTTCGACGTCACCTGGAAGGAGATCCGGGTCGGGAAGTTCGCCTTGATCGTGCCGGTGATCACGTCGACCGACGGACGCTGCGTCGCCATGATGAGGTGGATGCCGGAGGCCCGCGCCATCTGCGCAAGCCGCTGGATGCAGGCCTCGATCTCCTTGCCCGCGACCATCATCAGGTCCGCCATCTCGTCGACGATGACGACGATGTAGGGCATGCGTTTGGGCTCGATCTCCTCGGTCTCGAAGACGGGATCGCCGGTCTCGTCGTCGAAACCGGTCTGCACGGTGCGGCTGAACATCTCGCCCTTGCCGAGCGCATCCTCGACCCGGGCGTTGTAGCCGTCGATGTTCCGCACGCCCATCTTGGACATCTTGCGGTAGCGGTCCTCCATCTCGCCGACGACCCATTTGAGCGCGACGACCGCCTTCTTGGGATCCGTCACCACGGGCGACAGCAGGTGCGGGATGCCGTCATAGACCGACAGTTCGAGCATCTTGGGGTCGATCATCACGAGCCGCAGCTCGTCGGGACTGAGCTTGTAGAGCAGCGACAGGATCATCGTGTTGATCGCCACCGACTTGCCCGAGCCGGTCGTCCCCGCGATCAGCAGGTGCGGCATCTTGGCGAGGTTGGTGACGATCGGATCGCCGCCGATATCCTTGCCGAGCGCGAGCGGCAGCTTGGCATTGCCATCACCGTATTCGCGGCTCGACAGGATCTCGCGGAACGACACCATCTCGCGGTTGTCATTGGGAAGCTCGATGCCGATGACCGAGCGCCCCGGCACGGTCGAGACCCGGGCCGAGAGCGCAGACATCGACCGCGCGATGTCGTCGGAGAGGCCGATGACGCGCGAGGCCTTGAGACCCGGCGCGGGTTCGAGCTCGTACATGGTGACGACGGGGCCGGGGCGGACCGAGACGATCTCCCCCTTCACGCCGTAATCGTCGAGCACGTTCTCGAGCATCCGCGCGTTCTCTTCCAGCGCCTCGTCGCTCAGGTGATGGCGCTGGATGCGGTCGGGGCTCATCAGGAGCGACAGCGGCGGCAACTCGAACGCGTCGGTATCCTCGCCTCCGTCGAACTCCATCCGCGGCTCGGCCTCTGCCTGCGCGCGCTTCGAGCGCATCACCGGCTTCGGCGCTTGCGGCTGCACGACCTTCCGCGGCTGGGAGGCGGGGCGCTCGGTCTCGATCTGCGCCGTCTCGTCGTCCCAATCGCCGAAGATCGAGGGATCATCGTCGTCCAGCGTCTCGGGGATCGCGGGCGCGGCGGGCTTCGGCGCTCCGACCTTGCGCAGCGGAGCGGCCGTCCGCATTTCCGCGGGATCCGGCACGGACCACGTCTCGGCGTCTTCGTCATCCGGCGCCTCGACATAGATGCCCTGTTCGCGCGCGGGTTCCGCCTGCGGCGCGTAGCGCGCGGATGCCCCCCGGCTTGCGGTGAGCGGCGGCTCGCGACGGCTCTCGGCGGCATCGCGGGCGGTCAGCGGCGGCTCCGCGCGCCCGCCGCGTGGCCCGGTATCGGCGATGAGCGGAGCGGGCCGGCGCCCGCGGCCCTTGGTCAGCGGCGCGCGGACCTCGGGCGTCTGGTGAAGGCGGGCGCGGATCGCGTCCGAGATCTTGGCGCGCACGCGGTCGTCGCCCTGGCCTTCCGGCGCGTCGTCGCCGAGATCGTACTCGTCCAGGAGCGCATCGTCCCGGTCGGGCTCCGGCTTCCGCAGAAGCGACGGCATCCGGGCGAAAAGCCCGCCCCGCGGCGCCTGGGGCCCGTCGTCGTCCTCGACCAGCGGCTCTTCGTCCTCGACAACGTGGGAGCGGCGGACCCGCGGCGCGGCAGCCAGTCCTTGCGTCTCGGCCCAGGCGGCGTTCTCGGCGGCTTCGCTGCGGCGACGGTCCCGGCGTTCGGAATGGGCGGCCTGCATGGTCTGCGCCCGGCGCACGGCGCCGGTCGCGCCGCGGCCCGCGACTTTCATGATCGCGACGTAAGTCATCACGAGACCGAGGAGCGCAAAGCGCGCGCCGCTCTGCAGCTCGGCCCGGGTGAAGCCGAGCACGAAGGCACCGAGCGCCAGGACGCCGAGACCGGCGAGCAGCGTCGCGACCTTGAGGCTGAGGCCCGCGGAGAACGGAAGGATGTTGAGTGCGGTCCCCATCGCCACGTCGCCGAAGAGACCACCGAGGCCGAAGGAATGAGTCCAGTCCGGCCCGGCATTGATGCCGGCCGCATAGACCGCGGCAAGCGCCCACCAGATCGGCGAGAAGATGAGGCGCGAGATCGCCCGTTCCTCACCCTTGTGGGCGACGAAGCGGACGCCCCAGGCGATCAGGACCGCGGGGAGGACCCAGTTGCCGGCCCCGAAGATCATGAAGAGAGGCGCCGCGATCGCCGCGCCGATCCGCCCGAGCGCGTTCTGCACCGGCGCGTCGGTCGACGACATCCACGACGGATCCTCGGGTGTGTAGGTGCCGATCATCGCGGCCAGCATCAGGCCGACGACGACCAGCGCGAGCCCCAGAAGCTCCTTGCCGCGCCGCTCCAGCGCGTTCGCCATGTCGGTGTCGAAGAGAGGGTCCCGCCCCCGCGCCTGATATGCCATGCTCCGCCTCTTGATCGGTCTTGTCGCTTTGTTCTGCTCTTACGGAAAGAGGCAGGCGGCAAGCTTTTCCAGCCCGTCCGCCGCCTCCTCGCGCGGCGCCACCAGCGCCACGCGGATGTACCCCTTGCCCGGATTGCCCGCTTCGGTGTCCCTCGACAGATACGCGCCGGGCAGAACGCGCACCCCTGTCTCGCGCCAGAGCTTCAGCGCCGCCGCCTCGCCATCCTCGACCGGCAGCCACAGGAAGAACCCCGCCTCGGGGCTGCGGTAGCCGGGCACATGCCCGAGGATGCGGTCGGCATCGGCGTATTTCTCGGCATAGAGCGCGCGGTTCTCGTTCACATGCGCCTCGTCGGCCCAGACCGCCGCGGCCGCGTTCTGCAGCGGCAGCGGCAGCGGCGCACCCGCATAATTGCGAAGCTGCCGGATCCGCGCGATGCAGTCCGGCCCGCCCGCGACGAAGCCCGAACGCAGCCCCGGCAGGTTCGAGCGCTTCGAGAGCGAATGGAAGACGACGACCCGCTCGGGATCGGCGCCCATCTCCTGCGCCACCTCGAGCGCCCCCACGGGCGGCTCCGTGCGCCAGATCTCGGAATAGCATTCGTCCGCAAGGATGCGGAAATCGTGCCGTTCGGCCAGCGCGATGAGGTTCCGCCAATAGGCGCTGTCCGCCACCGCACCCTGCGGATTCGCGGGCGAGCAGATATAGGCGAGCGCCGTCCGGTCGAGCGTCGCCGCGTCGAGGCTACCGTAATCCGGCAGGTGCCCGGTCGTCTCGGTGGCATTGACGAAGACGGGCTCCGCCCCGACCGAAAGCGCGGCCACGGCGTAGACTTGATAGAACGGGTTCGGCGACAGGATCGCCGGGCGCTGGCCGTTCTTCGTCTCGGGGCAGAGCGCCATCGCGGCGTTGTAGAGCCCCTCGCGCGTGCCGTTGAGCGCCATGAGCTGCGTGTCCGGATCGAGCGTGACGCCGTAGCGGCGCTGCGCCCAGTCGGCGATCGCGCCCAGAAGCTCGGGCGTGCCCTCGTTCGTGGGGTAGCGCCCGAAGCCGGCCGATTCGCGGGTGATGATGTCGGTGATCCATGCAGGAAACGCGTGCTTCGGCTCGCCGATGGTCATGTGCACAGGCGGGCCGCCCGCCGGATGCACGTCGAGAAGCGCGCGCAAACGCGGAAACGCATAGGCCGGGAGGTGTGAGAACCGCTCGGGAAACATCGATGAAACTGCCTCGGGTCGCGGGGTCTTTTTAGCCCCGTCATTATGGCGAAGATAGAGGACAGAAGGCCGCCGCGTCCAGCTTAGAGGTGCAGCAGGGACACGCTGTGACCGAGAAGACGCATGTCCGATGAAGGACATAGCCAAGGAAAAATTAACTGATTGCAGGGGCCTAGACCCCCTGCCCCGCTCCGGCCGCGCGGCGTGGCTGGCGTCACGGAAGCCTCGGGGTGAGCCAGGCGCGGCACGGCATCGGCTGCCACGCCTGGCACCGCGATCAGCCTTTCAGCCCGCCCCGAGCTTCGGCGACGCCCGCCCGGTCACCAGCTCGGCATCCGAGAAGCGGAATGGCGCGCGCACGCCCGGAACGCCCTCCGGGGCGATCTGCAGACCGCGGGCGACCACCTGCGGATCCGCCATGACCTCGGCAAGATCGTTGATCGGTCCGGCGGGAACGCCTTCGGCCTCGCAGGCGGCGAGCAGTTCGGCCTTCGTCATGCGCAGGGTCGCCTCGGTCAGGCGGCGCGTCAGCTCGGCCCGGTTCGCGATGCGGTACGCGTTGGTCAGGAAGTCCGGCGCCTCGGACATCTCGGGCACGCCGAGAAGCGCGCAGAAGCGCCGGTACTGCGCGTCGTTCCCGGTCGCCACGATGACGAAACCGTCGGCGCAGTCGAAGACCTGGTAGGGTGCGAGATTCGGATGGTAATTGCCCGTCCGTCCCGGCGGTGTCCCGGTCGAGAGGTAGTTCATCCCCTGGTTCGCGGTCGCCGCCACGGCGCAGTCGAGCAGCGCCATGTCGATATGCTGGCCCTTCCCCGTCCGCTGCCTCTGGTGCAGCGCGGCGAGGATGCCCGCCACCGAATAGAGCCCGGTGAAGAGGTCCGTGACCGCGATCCCGGCGCGCTGCGGCTGGCCGTCCGGATCGCCGGTGATCGACATGAAGCCCGACATGCCCTGGATGATGTAATCGTAGCCCGCCCGGTGCGCGTAGGGCCCGTCCTGCCCGAATCCGGTGATCGAGCAGTAGATCAGCCCGGGATTGAGCGCCGAGAGGCTCGCGTAATCCATGCCGTACTTCTCCAGGCCGCCGACCTTGAAGTTCTCGATCAGGATGTCGGCCTCGGCGACGAGCCCGCGGACGATCTCCTGCCCCTCAGCGCTGGTCAGATCGACCGTGATCGAGCGCTTGCCCCGGTTGCAGGAATGGAAATACGCGGCGCTCCGGTCGCCCTCGCGGTCGATGAAGGGCGGGCCCCAGCGGCGGGTGTCGTCGCCCTGCGGAGCCTCGACCTTGACCACCTCGGCGCCGAGATCGGCAAGCGTCTGACCGGCCCAGGGGCCGGCCAGGATGCGGGCAAGCTCGACGACCTTGAGGCCCTCGAGCGGTCCGTTCGGTGCGGAGACGGTCATTCCGCCGCGTCGAGCTTCTCGTCCAGCAGCGCCGAGAAGTCGGCGTAGTTCATGTTGGAATGCTTCTCGCCGTCGATGATGAAGGTCGGCGTCGCGGTGACGTCGTCCGCCTCGGCATTGGCCTGGTACCATTCGACGAGACCGCGCAGCTTGTCGCCGTCGGTCAGGCAGCTCTCGAGCTCGGTGTTGTCGATCCCGGCGAGCCGGCCGATCTTGCGCAGCTCCTCCGCGATGCCGGCCTCGCCGTCGGCTCGCACCCAGCTGTCCTGCGTGGAGTAGATCATGTCGGTGATGCCGAAGAAGCGGTCGGTATCGCCGCCGCAGCGCGCGATCAGCGACGCCCACATGCCGTACTTGTCGAAATAGACCTCGCGGTAGGTGAACGAGACCTTGCCGGTGTCGATGTAGTTCTCCTTGAGCTGGTCGAAGACCGTCTCGTGGAAGCTTGCGCAATGCGGGCAGGTGAAGGAGGCGTATTCGATCACCTCGACCGGCGCATCCTCTGCACCGAGCGTCATCTCCTGCACCTCGACATCCGCGGCCTCCGCGTTGCCGCCGTCGTCCTGCGCAGAGGCCGCGCCCGGAAGCGCGATCTCGCGGGCGGACGTGTCGACCCCGGCGCCGCTCAGCGCCCAGAAGCCGCCGCCGACCAGAACGGCGGCCAGTGCCGCGGGTAGGATGATCCGTGTCATGGGCAAACCTGTCTCCTTGCCTGTAGCGTATGCCGGCCCTCTTCGGCCCGGCCTTGTTCATGGGGAAGTCCCCCCGGACGTGATACGGGGCGCGCGCCCGGCCCCGTCGCCTCAGCCGCGCCCACCCTTGCCGGAGAGGACGTTGACCGCAAGCCGTTCGAGGGCCGCCTTCAAGCCATCGTCATCGACACCGCGAGAGGTTTCCTCGGCGGCGGCGATCACGGTCGGGTCGGCGGCCGTTGCCTCCTGCCCCTTCCTGCGGTGCCGGAAGTCCGCCTGCCCCTCGGCAAAGCCGGTCGAGGCCGTCTGCGTGATGCGGATGCGCGCGATGGCGTTGTAGCCGTAGACGGCGTTCACCTTCTCGCGCAGGCGCTCCTTCTCCATCTCGAGCATTGGCGCGGCGGCGCCCGTCGTCAGCAGGGTCAGCGTCGCCCCCATGCCGCCGCGGCCGTAGCTCACCTCGACCGGGCGGCTGATCGCCGCGAACTTCTCCCCCGCGATCTCGGCCCAGTGGGTCAGGAGCCGCGCCTGCGCGAAGCCCCGACTCTCGGAGGCCTTGCGGATCCGGCCCCGCAGCAGGCTGGAGGTCCGGGCGAAGCCGTATGTGCTGCTCTGTCGCTGCGCCATGCCTTGCATCCTCTCGCTCGCGCCTATTCTAGTGACCCGCGCGCCGGGCGCCAGCCCGCGCTGTGTACCGAGCCTCAAAGGATCGTCAGCCTTGCGTGACAACGGCGCCCGAACGCTCTCGGGCGAACTTCTCGACTGGTACGACCACAACGCCCGCGCCCTGCCCTGGCGCGTCGGCCCGGCTGCGCGCGCGGCGGGCGTGCGGCCGGACCCGTACGCGGTGTGGCTGTCCGAGATCATGCTGCAACAGACGACCGTGGTCGCCGTCAAACCCTATTTCGAGGCCTTCACCCGGCGCTGGCCCACGGTCGCCGACCTCGCCGCCGCCGAAGACGCCGACGTCATGGCCGCCTGGGCGGGCCTCGGCTATTACGCCCGCGCCCGGAACCTCCTGAAATGCGCCCGTGTCGTGGCAGCCGAGCATGGCGGCATCTTCCCGGCCGATCACGCCGAATTGCTGAAGCTGCCGGGAATCGGCCCCTACACCGCCGCCGCCATCGCCTCGATCGCCTTCGACATCCCGGCGACGGTTCTCGACGGCAATGTCGAGCGGGTCATGGCCCGCCTCCACGACGAGCACACGCCGCTGCCGGCGGCGAAGCCGATCCTGATGGATCACGCCGCCCGCCTCACGCCCGACGAGCGCCCGGGCGATCACGCGCAGGCGGTGATGGACCTCGGCGCGACGATCTGCACGCCGAAGAACCCCGCCTGCGGGCTCTGCCCGTGGCGCACCGCCTGCGCGGCGTGGGAAGCCGGCACGCATCGGGAACTGCCGAAGAAGACACCGAAGAAGGCCAAGCCGACGCGGCACGGGGTGGCCTATCTCGCGCGGCGCGTGGACGGGGCCTGGCTACTCGAGACGCGTCCCGAGAGCGGGCTTCTGGGAGGCATGCTCGGCTGGCCGGGGACGGAATGGGTGGACCTCACGGCTCCCCTGCCCGGGACCGAGCCGCCGATCCGCGCCGAATGGAGGACGCTGCCCGAAGAGGCGCGGCACACCTTCACCCATTTCCACCTGCGCCTGACGCTCCGCACCGCGCTCCTGCCGATGGACCGGGAGCCCGAGCGCGGCGCGTTCGTGCTGCCGCAGGACTTCTCGCCCGCGGATCTGCCGACGCTCATGCGCAAGGCCTTCGACCTCGCCCGCCCGCGCTGAGACGGCAATCGCCTGCGGCGGCGAGAGGCTCCGCCTCTCGCGCTCTCCGGAGTATTTTCGCCAAGAAGAAGGAAGCAGGCGCGAAAAGACCCGGCGCGAAGCACCGGGTCTCTCGATCTTTGTCTGGCCGCCCTTAGGCGCTCAGTTGAGGCGCTGGTCCACCGTGGAGATGGAGCTCGAGATCAGCTCGGACTGTTTCTCCGCGCTCATCTGCTTTGCGACAACCTCCCGGGCCACCGCCACGGCGATGTCGACCGCGCGGTTGCGCACTTCGGTCACCGCCGCCTGCTCGGCAGAGGCGATCTGCTCTTCGGCCGCCTGAAGACGGCGCTCGATGGAGCGCTCGAGATCGGCCTTAGCCTGCTCGGCCGAGGCGCGGGCATCCTCGCGGGCCTGAGCGACGATCCGGTCCGCCTGCTCCTGCACTTCGCGCTGCTTGCGCTCGTAGGAGGCGAGAAGGCTCTGCGCCTCTTCGCGGATGGTGCGAGCCTCGTCCAGCTCGCCCTGGATGCCGCTCGCGCGCTTGTCGAGCATCTCGCCGATCTTCGACGGCACGTTGAAGTAGAGCAGAACCGCGATGAACAGCAGGAACGCCAGCAGTACGATGAAGTCCGTGTTGTTCAGGCTGAAGAACGGCCCCGTGGCCGCCGCCGCGGGCGACGCGGCCAGCGCCGCGGTCAGGGTCAAAAGGTAGCGCATTATCGTTGCCCCTCGATCCGCTTGTCCACGGCCGCATCGACCGTGACCTTGTCGGCCGAGACCCCAAGCGCTGCGACGAGCGCCTCGGCGGTGTCCTTGGCCACGGCCTCGACGTTGGCGAGAGCGGAGGCGCGGATCTCCTGGATCTGCTTCTCCGATTCGGCCGTCTTGGCGGCGATGTCGGCGTCGGCCTTGGCCTGCGCCTCGTCGACCTGCGCGCGAATCTCGGCGCGGGTCTGCTCGGCGATCTTGCCGGCCTCGACGCGGGCATCCGCGAGCGCCTTCTCGTAGGCCTTCTCGGCCTCTTCGGCCTGGGCCTTCAGCTCCTCGGCCTTTGCGAGGTCGCTGGTGATCGTGCCCTGCCGCTCGGCCAGGATCGCGGCGATCCGCGGCAGCGCGACGCGTGTCAGGACGAAGTAGATGGCGACGAGCGCGAGGACCAGCCAGAAGACCTGGTTCCATACCCAGTCGCCGCAGAGCTGCGGCATTCCGATGGCAGAGCCGTTCGGACCCACGCAGGCGCTGGCAGTCGAGGCGGTCGTTTCGGTCGCCATGCCGTCCTCCGAAAATTCCGTTGGGTGATACGACGGGCGGGCCGGTCATGCCGGCACCGCCCGCGCGTAAGGATCGTCAGATGCGCGGGTGGATTACACCGCGAACATCAGCAGGAGCGCGACCAGGAACGAGAAGATGCCCAGTGCTTCCGCGAATGCGATGCCGATGAAGAGCGTGGCGGTCTGCGATGCGGCCGCCGAGGGGTTGCGCAGCGCGCCCGACAGGTAGTTCGCGGCAACGTTGCCGACGCCCAGAGCCGCGAGGCCGCAGCCGAGACCTGCGAGGCCAGCGCCGATGTGTGCGATTTCGCCTTCCATGATGTGTCTCCTTACGAATTGGAAGTTGGCGTTCGTGGTCGTTCCGGCGCGGACGCGCCGTCCGGCGAGGCACTATGCCCCGCGGGGATCAGTGATGCGGGTGAAGTGCGTCCTTGAGGTAGACGCAGGTCAGGATGGTGAAGATGTAGGCCTGGATGAAGGCAACGAGGACTTCGAGACCGTACATCGCGGTGATGGCGAGCACCGAGACCGGCGAGACCGCCGCGATGGCGGCGAAGCCCGCGAAGACCTTGATCACCGCGTGGCCGGCCATGAGGTTGCCCGCCAGTCGCACCGAGTGGCTCACCGGGCGGATCAGGTAGGAGATCACCTCGATGATGGCCAGAACCGGGCGCAGCACCATCGGCGCCGAGGACACCCAGAAGAGCTCGAGGAACCTCGTGCCGTGCTTGACGAAGCCGAGGATCGTGACGCCGAGGAACACCGCCAGCGCCAGCACCACCGTCACCGCGAAATGGGACGTGGTGGTGAAGGCCATCGGCAGGAGCCCGAGGAAGTTGGCGAAGACGATGAAGAGGAAGAGCGTCATGATGTAGGGGAAGTACTTCACCCCGTCCTTGCCGCTCACGTCCTCGACCATCTTGTAGACGAAGCCGTAGGCGAGCTCGGCGACCGACTGAAGCCGACCCGGCACGATGCCGCGGCCCGACGTGCCGAGCACCATCAGCCCGATCACGCAGAGCACCGCGAGCGCCATCCAGAGCGTCACGTTGGTCACGGTGAACATGTGCACCGCGCCGTCGCCGAAAAGCGGCTTCACGATGAACTGGTCCATGGGGTGGAAGACGAGCCCGCCGCCTTCGCCTTGCGCGGCCTCCGCGCCGTGAGCCCCTGCGGTGTTTTCAGCCATGCCCCTCGTCCTCGTCCTTGGCGGGCGGTTCGCCCGTCTCGTCCATCGCGCTCGTCCGCTGCATCTCGTTCGCGCTGCGTATCACCGTCAGCACGCCGGCCACGAAGCCGAGCAGCGTGAATATCACCATCAGGAAGGGCAGCGTTCCGAAGAGCGCGTCGAGCCCGTATCCGATGCCGAAGCCGATGCCGAGTCCCGCCACCAGCTCGATTACCATGCGCCAGGCATGCTGCGCCTGACTGTAATGCTCGTCCTGGTGGCGCTTTTCCGGCGCCTCCTCACCCTTGGCCGCCCGGATCCGCGCCTCGAGCGCGGCCATCTGCGATTTCGGGTCGGGTTCGGTCACCTGGCTTCCCCCGGTCGGAGCGTCGGGGGTGTGCTATGTCGCCCGGCGCGGCAAGTCAAGCGGCCCTGAGGCGCAGCGCACAGGCACGTAAGCCACTGATTAAAAATGCTTATTTAAAAACCTCAGCCCGTGCATCCCCCGCCCCGGCGGAGTTGCGGCTCATACTGTTATTCAACCGATCAGTTGAGCATGATCGGCACCGCCGGAACGACGCAGACCAGAAAAGGGAAAGGCGCGCCTCGCGGCGCGCCCTTCCGAATGCAAGACGATGGGAGATCGCCGGAGCGATCCGCCCCTATCAGCTGTCGCTGTCCACCGGGGTGGTGGTGGTGCCGCTGTCATCGTCATCGTCGTCGTCACCGGACAGTGCGGCGGCGAGAGCCAGCGCGCCAACGCCAGCTGCAACTGCAACGCCCGTGCCCGACGGCATTGCGGGTGCCGCGGGAACGATCACGTCCTCGGCTGCGACCTCGGGCTCGAGGATCACGTCGCCTTTGCCGCCGGCGAATGCCGGAGCCGCGATGAGCATTGCGGAGGCGGACGCCGCCACGAGTGCCTTGATCGAAGTGTTCATACCGTCTCTCTCTCTTTTGCGTCGGGATACCGCATGGTGAACCCTTAGACGATCAATGTGGCGCATGGCCATAGAAAATAAACCGTCCGAGCTAACCTGTTGCCGTTTTACGCCGTTCTGGCGCGCTCCATTGCAATTTTTAGTCTTTCGGGCCCCGTCTGTCGAGGCCCTGCGGCGCTTGTCGTCGTCGCCGGTCGCCAGCGTCGCGACACAAGCGCCGGCGGCAAGATCGCCATATGCTCAGCCGCAATCCTGCCGCACGGCATCGACGCGGCGATTTGCAGGATCGTTCTGCCCCGAGGTTCCCGGCAAGACCGCAGCTCCCGCGCCAGAAACCGTCAGGATTGCAGTGCCCTCGAGCGCGGCCGCCACGCTCCTCGCCCGCTGGAGCGACACGGCCTGGTTCGCCGCGGCGCTGCCCGCAGCGTCGGAATATCCGGTTATGACCATCGGCGCGCCCGGATAGTCGCGGGCATACTCGATCAGCACGTCTCGGGCCTGGCGGCCGATCACGGTTTGCCCGGCGTTGAAGAATATGGTCACGCCACAGGCGGGGGCTGCGCTCTCCTGCGCCGCGGCAGCTCCGCCGAGAACGCCAAAACCCAAGGCGGCAATCGCTGCCGCGCGCATGTGCCGACGCATGTCCATCTTTTCTTCCCTCAAAAGTTCCGCCCCCAGGGCACAGGCCGGCGCTCCGCAGGATTTGACATCGCGCCCTCTCCGAACGTGTAGTAAGCGCGCCTTGCGTCCAGCGCGCGAGGACCAAATATGCCGGCTCCGACAGAAATGCCCAAGAATCGTGCGACCCCCCGCCATCTCCACGGAAGCTTTGCCCGTGAGGTGCGGCGTTGACCGACCCGGGCCGGGATCTCGACCTCGTCTTCGCGGCCCTTGCGGATCCGACGCGGCGGACGATTCTCTCGATGCTGCTCGAGGACGACATGGCCGTCTCGGACGTCGCCTGCGCCTTCGACATCTCCCTCGCGGCAGTGTCGAAACATCTCGGCATTCTCGCTCAGGCGGGGCTCATCAGCCAGGAACGCAGGGGCCGGCTACGCTGGTGCCAGCTCGAGCCCGACGCCCTGCGCGCGGCGAGCGTCTGGATGCAGGGCTTCGGCCAGTTCGAGCCGGTTCATCTCGACGCGTTCGAGCGGTTCCTGCGTGCCGAGCTCGGTGGCGAGCCCGAGAGCGACTAGACGCTCATCCGTCCCGCAGGAGCAGCAGCAGCGCCACGACGGTCAGCGCGCCGCCGGCGATGACCGGCCAGCCCGGAACCGCCTGCCCCAGCGCCAGATCCCAAAGCAGCACCCAGCTCGGCACGACATAGGTATAGGCCATGACCTTGGCGGCGGGCAGCCGCATCGCGCCGTAGCGCAGAAGCGCGAAGGTCAGCGCCGTCGCGACCAGCGCGGTGTAGACAAGCGCGATCCACACGATCCCCGGCAGCGCAATCCAGTCGGTGGCGCGAATCGCCGGGAACGCCCACATCCAGAGGAGCAGCGTGCCCGCCGTCAGCACGCCCGCATTGACCGCCAGCGCGGGCTCGCCGCGGCTCCAGCGGCGCAGGAGCGGGGTGTAGACCGCATGCGCCACGCAGCCCGCGAAGTAGATCGCCTCCCCCCGTCCGACATCGAGCGCGATCGCCGCGGCAATGTCGCCGCGGAACACCACCCAGAGCGCCCCCGCCCCGCCGATGACGAGCGCCAGCGCCATGCGCGGCGTGGTGCGCTGGCTCAAAAGCCACCAGCCGGCCAACGCCGAGAGCGCCGGGGTCAGCGTGAAGACGGCCGAGAGCGACACCGGCACGGCGGTGCGCAAGCCTTCGAACATGGTGACGAAATACGCAACGAACAGCGCCGCGAGGACGAGATAGCGCCAGGGCGCGGCGAAAGCGTCGCGCGGTATCGGCCCCTGCAGGCGCAGCAGCACCCAGACCGAACTCGCCGCGATCAGGAAACGGACGGCGTTGAACGCCTCCGGCGCGACATGCGGTGCGGCGAGGCCGCCGAGCGAGAAAGAGCCGGCGACCAGCGCCGAGAACCCGAGCATCGCGAGGTGGCCGCGCGCGCCGTCGCCCATGGGACGCACGAGCGTCCGGTCAGACATTCGCCGTGGCCGCGGCGTAGTTCTTCAGGTGCCTCAGCAGTGCCTGCACCTTGGCGGTGCGATGCAGGTCGACATGGGTCACAAGCCAGAGCGGCGCGATCCAGTCCTCCTTGGTGGCCAGCACCTCGACGAGACTCGGATGGCGCGCCGCTTCGCGGCAGAAGACAAAGCCGATACCCGCCCCGGTCATGATCGCCTGCTCGATGACCCGCGGATCGGTCGAGCGGAAGACGATCCGCTCTTCCGGCACCACGCGGCGCAGCCACTGGTAGAAGGGCGCGCGGCTCTCGAGGTTCACAGGGCCGACGAAATCGTGGTGCGCGAGGTCGGCCTCGGTCTTCGGCATGCCGCGCCGCTTGAGGTAATCCTGCGTCGCGTAGAGTGCGACGGGCTCGGAGCTGAAGGCCTGCACCACGTTGTCCGGCTCCTGCGGGGCGGAGCCCGCCCGCACGGCGACATGCGCCTCGCCGTATTCGAGCCGGAAGACGCGGTCGTCGGTCATGTAGCGCACTCGCACGTCCGGATGCTCGGCGCGGAAACTGGTGAGCGCCGGCACCATGAACGGCGCGTAGGACACGATCGACGTCACCAGAAGATCGCCCGAGACGTCCGAGCCCCGACCCCGGATGCGCCCGGCGAGCTGCTGGAACTGCTCGTCGGTCGTCTGTGCGACGCGAAGAAGGTCCTCGCCCGCCTCGGTCGGGGTATAGCCGCGGGCATGGCGCTGGAAGAGCTTCACCCCGAGCCGTCCCTCGAGCGCGTCGATATGGCGGATGACGGTGGCGTGGTGCACACCCAGCTCTTCGGCCGCGCCCGAAACGGTGCCGCGACGGGCGACCTGGAAAGCGGTGCGAATCTCGTCCCAATTGTCCATGAGCTGTCCCCTGCTCTTCCCGCGGGCGCTCATGTGCGCTGAGCCACCATCAATGTGCTTTTCGCCAGATTGTGTGTGCGGATGCAAGGTATCACATGCGGGTTCACGAAAGTTTCAGCACGCCGGCAAGGAGCCCCGCCATGAGCACCCATATCCTCCGTATCGACGCCTCCGCCCGCCGCGAGGGTTCGATCTCCCGCCGCCTCAGCGACCGCATCGTCGCGCATCTTGCGCCCGAGACGGTGACCCATCGCGACCTCGCCCAGCCCCTGCCGCTGATCGACGAAGCCTGGATCGGCGCGAACTTCACCCCCGAGGTCGACCGTACCGACGCCCAGCGCAAAGCGCTTAGCCTCTCCGACGCCCTGATCGACGAGGTCCGCGCTGCCGATACGCTGGTGATTGGCCTGCCGATCTACAATTTCGGCGTCCCTGCCGGTTTCAAGGCTTGGATCGACCTCGTCGCCCGCGCCGGCGTCACCTTCCGCTACACCGAAGCAGGCCCCGAAGGCCTTCTGACCGGAAAGCGCGCCGTCATCGCCGTGACTTCCGGCGGTACCGAGACCGGGTCCGAGATCGACTTCGCAACCGGCTACGTGCGGCACATGCTCTCCTTCATCGGGATCACCGATGTCGAGATGGTGAGCGCCGACCGCCTCGCGCTCGATGCCGAGGGCACGCTCGCGAACGCAGAGGCGCAGGTCGACCGCCTCGCCGCGTGACCGCTCAGGCGTGGCGCCACTGGCCGGGCGCTAGCCCCTCGACCGACCAGTCGCCCACCGACCAGCGCACGAGACGCAGGCACGGCAGGCCGACATGGGCGCACATGCGCCGCACCTGCCGGTTCCGCCCCTCGGTGAGCGCGATCTCGAGCCACGCGTCGGGAACCGTCTTGCGGAAGCGCACCGGCGGGTCCCTCTCCCAGAGGTCCGGTGGCGCGATCCGCCGGGCCGTCGCGGGTCGGGTCGGTCCGTCCTTCAGCGTGACGCCCCCGCGCAGGGCGGCCAGTTGATCCTCCGTCGGGTCCCCCTCGACCTGCGCAAGGTAGGTCTTCGGCCTCTTGAACTTCGGCGATGCGATCCGCGCCTGCAGCTTGCCGTCGTCGGTCAGGACGAGAAGCCCCTCGCTGTCGCGGTCGAGCCGTCCCGCCGGATAGATTCCAGGCAGATCGATGAAGGACGACAGCGTCGGGCGCGGCGATCCCTCGGTCCCCTTGTCGGTGAACTGCGACAGCACCCCGTGGGGCTTGTTGAAGAGGATCACGGTCACGGCGCCCGCCTCTCCGCGAAGAACTCCCGCAGAAGCGCCTCGGCCGGTTCGGCCGAGATGCCGTCGTAGATGTCGGGCGCGTGGTGGCATTGCGGATGCGAGAAGACGCGCGGGCCCTGCGCGACCCCGCCAGACTTCGGATCCGACGCGCCGTAATAGAGCCGACCGATCCGGGCGAAGGAGATCGCCGCGGCGCACATCGGACACGGCTCCAGCGTGACGTAGAGATCGTGGCCGGGGAGCCGCTCGGAGCCCGTGGCGGCGCAGGCCGCGCGCATCGCCAGCACCTCGGCATGGGCGGTCGGATCGCAGAGTTCCCGCGTGCGGTTTCCGGCGCGGGCGATCACCTCTCCCGACGGCGCGACGATCACGGCGCCCACAGGCACCTCGCCGCGGGCGGCGGCGGCACGGGCCTCGGTCAGGGCGGCCTCCATGTGGCTGCGGAACATCATCGCCGCCCATCTAACGCCGTCGCCGCGAAACGGACAGCCGACGCAGCCGGTTTTTGTTTCAACGGATGCACTCGGCCTTCCCGAGGCGCGTGGCAGGGGTTAGACGGCGACCATGACGAACACCCCTCCCCCCGGCGACCGGATCGCCAAGGTCATCGCCCGCTCGGGCCGCGCTTCCCGCCGCGAGGCGGAGCGCCTGATCGAGGCGCGCCGTGTCACCGTGAACGGCAAGACGATCGACAGCCCCGCCCTCAACGTCACCTCGAAGGATCGAATCGCCGTCGACGGCGTCGGCCTCTCGGCGCCCGAACCGCCCCGGCTCTGGCTTTACCACAAGCCGCCGGGCCTCGTGACGACCACGAAGGACGAACAGGGGCGGGCGACGATCTTCGACGATCTTCCGCCGGAGCTGCCGCGAGTTCTGACGGTGGGACGACTCGACCTCAATTCCGAGGGCCTGCTCCTTCTGACCAACGACGGGGGCATCAAGCGCAAGCTCGAACTGCCCGAAACCGGCTGGCTCAGAAAGTACCGCGTCCGGATCAACGGATCGCCAAGTGACGCGACATTCGAGCCGCTCCGGAAGGGTCTCGTGGTTGACGGCCAGAAATATCAACCCATGGTTGTCACACTGGACCGCCAGCAGGGAGCAAACGCATGGGTCACAATCGGCCTGCGCGAAGGAAAGAACCGCGAGATCAGACGGGCGATGGAAGATCTCGGCCTCAAGGTGAATCGCCTGATCCGTGTCTCGTACGGACCGTTCCAGCTCGGCCAGCTGAAGCGCAGCGGGGTCGAAGAGGTGCGCCCGCGCGTCCTGCGCGATCAGCTCGGCCTTGGGGAGACGCCCGTGGGCGAGGCCAAACCGAAGCCTCAGCGCTCGCGAAAACGCAGACGCGGCTAGGGCAAGTCACACCCGTTGGTCGTGGACGTGCGAGAGATCTGACACAACTTTCCCACCAATCGCCGACTTTTCGCCCGGTTTGCCGGCGACAAGGCGGGATGATCGTCACCGTCCTCGCCACCGCCCTCATGGCCTTGTCCGCGCTCATGGTTGTCTTCAACCTGCGGAGCATGGCATCGGACCTGTCGCATTCCCTCGGCGCCTATGCGCGCCTTATGACGCATGGCGGCAGGATCGTCTCGAGGCTGGCTTTCGGCTGTCTCTGGCTCTTGATCTTCGGTCTGAGCTTCGCATGAAAGGCACGCGGAGCACCCGGAGAACCGTCCGGAAGGGGGCGGAGAACCTCCCGCTCCTGATGCTGGCGGCGCTGCCCATGCTGCTGTGGGTATTCGAGGGCTCCCTTCTCGCGCTCCTCGGGGCGCTCTTCCAACTGTCGCTGCTGGCAGGTGCGATCCTGCTCATCGCTCAAGGACAGGAGGCGCAGGAGGCTTATGATGCGGCCAAGGCAGCGCGGCGGCCGGCCCTGCCCAAAAAGCTGATCGGCACGGCCCTGATCGGCGTTCTCATCTTCCTGCTGGCCGCCACCCGTTTCACCGACATCTTGCCGCCGATCATGCTCGGCATCGCGGCGATGCTGTTCTCGCTCGCCGCCTTCGGCTCGGACCCCTTGAGGGACAAGGGGCTCGACGATCCGACCTATCTTGCCGAGCGGCGGGCCGAGTCGCTCATGACTCGCGCCGATGCAGCCCTGCGGGACGTCGTCACCCGGGTGTCGGCGCTCGGCGACGCTCAGATCCAGGCCCGCACCGAGGCCATTCACGGCGTGAGCATGCGCCTTCTGCGCGCTCTCGGGAGCGATCCGCGACGGTTGATCGAGCTGGAAAAGCCGCTCGTGAGGTTCCTCGCCCTGGTCGAGAACGAGGCCTTCCGGCTCGAAAACGGCTGGCGCGACAGCCCCGAGCGGTCGGCCCGGTTCTACGTGACGCGGCTCGAGGCGCTGAGCGTCGCCTTCGAGAGCGGCGCCCGGCAGCGCCGCAGCCGGGAGACGCCGGATGTCTACGCGCTCGACACCGATCTTCTGGTCGAACGGATGCAGCGCGAAGCGACGGTCTGAGCACCGCAAATCCTTTCGCAGCTGCGGCACGGCCCTAGCATAGGCGCACCCGATCCCCTAAGTTTGCTTGGAACGCAGCGGCAGAAGGCGGGGGCACCCATGTCGGGCACGACATTGCAAAAACTGGCATTCGTCCTACTCGTCCTTCTGCAGACGGGTGCCGCACTCGGCTGGCTCGGAGGTCTCTGAGCCATGGCACAACGCTACGGTGGGCAGTTCAGCCCCGGCGCATCCCGCAAGGCGCGCGATCAGGGCCCGCCGCCGACATATGCCGGCGCCCGGGTAAGCCCGGTCGGGGCCCGCGCGAACGTGATGTTCGTGCCGCCCGTTCTCCTCGCCTTCCTCTCGCTCGGCGCCGGCGCAAGCGGCCTCGCGCTCGGCCTTGCCGGTGCGGGATGCTGGCTCCTCGGCGCCTGGCTCTTGCGCGACGGCCTCAAGGCCGAGGCCGAGTATCACCAGCGCAAGATCGCCCACCGCCCTGCCATTCCGCGCAAGCTCTTCTCGGCGGCGCTCTCGGGCGCCGGCATGACACTCGCGACGCTGTCGGGCGATGCCGGTCTCGTCGCCTCGGTGATCTACGGGATCGCAGCCGGCGGCCTGCACGTCGCCGCCTTCGGGATCGACCCGCTCCGAAGCAAGGGCCTTCAGGGCGTCGACAGCTTCCACCAGGACCGGGTCGCCCGGGTGGTCGACGAGGCCGAGGATTACCTCAAAGAGATCGACGAGGCCGCGCGCCGCGCCGCCGACCGCCAGGTGATCGCCCGGGTCGAACGCTTCCGCACCACAGCGCGCGAGCTCATCCGCACGGTCGAGGAGGATCCGCGCGATCTGACCGCGGCCCGCAAGTATCTCGGCGTCTACCTGATGGGCGCGCGCGACGCGGCAGTGAAGTTCGCGGATGTCTTTTCCCGGTCACGCGACGCGAAAGCCAAGGACGAGTATCTGGAACTCCTGACCGATCTCGACCAAAGCTTCGGGCAGAAGACCAAGGCGCTGCTGACCGACACCAACACCGATCTCGCGGTCGAGATCGACGTGCTGCGCGACCGGCTGCAGCGCGAGGGCGTTCGGCTCGACCGAAACAGCTGATGAAGAGGGACATTTCGATGTCGGACAAGGTTCGGACCAAGGCCCAGGAAAGCGAGGCGCTCGTGCACGACGTGACCCATGCCCAGTTGCCCGACGCCGCTGCCGCCGACGCGGTGAAGCGGATGGACGAGGCCGACCCGGCGACCCGCGAGGAGATCCGCTCGCGCATGGACGAGATCGACATGGAGGACACCAATTCCATCGTCTCGTTCGGCTCGGCGGCGCAGACCGAGCTGCAGCAGATCAGCCAATCGATGCTCTCGGGCGTGCGCAACAAGGATATCGGCCCCGCGGGCGACGATCTGCGCGGCATCGTCACCACCCTGCGCGGCTTCTCGGTGTCCGAGCTCGATGTCCGGCGCCAGCGCTCCTGGTGGGAGAAGATTATCGGCCGCTCGGCCCCCTTCGCCAAGTTCACCGCCCGCTACGAGGAGGTGCAGGGCCAGATCGACCGCATCACCGATGACCTTCTGAAGCACGAGCACCAGCTGCTTAAGGACATCAAGTCGCTCGACCTGCTCTACGAGAAGACGCTGCAGTTCTACGACGAGCTCGCCCTCTACATCGCGGCCGGCGAGGCCAAGCTCGCCGAGATTGACGCCGACGACGTTCCCGCCAAGGAGGCCGAGGTGCAGGCCGCCGGCGAGGACGCGCAGGTGATGAAGGCGCAGGAGCTGCGCGATCTGCGGGCGGCGCGCGACGATCTCGAGCGGCGCGTGCACGACCTCAAGCTCACCCGTCAGGTCACGATGCAGTCGCTGCCCTCGATCCGGCTGGTGCAGGAGAACGACAAGGCGCTCGTCACCAAGATCAACTCGACGCTCGTGAACACCGTCCCGCTCTGGGAGACGCAGCTCGCGCAGGCGGTCACGATCCAGCGCTCCAAGGAAGCCACGGCGGCGGTGCGCGAGGCGACGGACCTCACCAACGACCTGCTGACCGCGAATGCCGCGAACCTGCGCGAGAGCAACCGCGAGGTCCGGCAGGAGATGGAGCGCGGCGTCTTCGACATCGAGGCGGTGAAGGCCGCCAATGCCGACCTCATCGGCACGATCGAGGAGAGCCTGCAGATCGCCGACGAGGGCAAGGCCCGCCGCGCGCAGGCCGAGGACGAGCTCAAGAAGATGGAGCAGGAGCTGCGCGACACGCTCGCCTCGGCGAAGGCGCGCGGCGACGGGCATGGCGATGCCTCGGGCACCTCGGTTCCGGGCGCAGCGTGATCGCATGAGCCGGACGGGCCTCTTCCAAGCGCTCTGCCTGACCGTCCTTCTGGGCGCACTGGCGGGCTGCGCGTCGGAGGAGGACCGTCCGCCATCGGGCCAGAAGCCGCAGGCGCGTCCCGCGCCGCCCCAGGCGGCTCCGGTCGAGGCACCACGGCCCGTCCCCTCCGAGGCGAGCGCCACGCTTGCGACCTATTACGCGCGGCTCGAGCGGGATCTCTCGTATCGGGGCCTCCTGCGCACCGATGGCGGCGGCATCGACACGCCCTTCACCGACACCAAGCTCGCCAGCGATTTCGAACAGATCGCGCTCGGCGAGGAATACGAGCGCGGCGCGGGGCTCAAACCCTCCTCGGGCGAGCTCGGGCGGATCAAGCGGTGGGAGCAGCCGGTGCGCGTCTCCGCCGAGTTCGGCCCCTCGATCGACGAATTGCAGAAGCGCCGCGACACGGTCACGCTCTCCAACTACGTCGACCGGCTCGCCCGCGTGGCCGATCATCCGATCGCGATGTCCGACCGCAATCCGAATTTCCATGTGCTCTTCATGTCCGAGGACGACCGTCCCGCCGCCGTGAAGCGCGTGCAGGAGCTCGTGCCGCAGATCGACACCGCCTCCCTCAACGTGCTGCGGACGCTCCCGCGCGAGATCCACTGCCTCGTCATCGCCTTCTCCGACGCGCCGGGCGGTTATGCCTATGGCAAGGCGGTGGCGCTGATCCGGGCCGAACACCCCAAGCTCCTCATGCAATCCTGCATCCACGAGGAGGTCGCGCAGGGCCTCGGGCTCGCCAACGACACGCCGTTCGCGCGGCCCTCGATCTTCAACGACGACGACGAATTCGCGCTGCTGACGCGGCACGACGAGATGCTGCTTGAGATGCTCTACGACCCGCGGCTGCGCCCGGGCATGACCGCGGCCGAGGCGATGCCGATCGTGCGCGTCATGGCGGCGGAGCTGACCGGCGACCGGATCGCAGCCGGGCCGCTGTGAGCTAGAGAGAGGGTACAGGCATGGGCATCTTCGACTTCCTGTCGGGCCAGTTCATCGACGTTATCGAATGGACCGACGACACCCGCGACACTTTGGTCTGGCGCTTCGAGCGCGAGGGCCACGAGATCAAGTACGGCGCCAAGCTCACCGTGCGCGAAGGCCAGGCCGCGGTCTTCGTCCACGAGGGGCAGCTCGCCGACGTCTTCACCCCCGGTCTCTACATGCTCGAGACCAACAACATGCCGATCATGACATCGCTCCAGCACTGGGACCACGGCTTCCGCTCGCCGTTCAAGTCCGAGGTCTACTTCGTCTCGACGGCACGGTTCACCGACCTCAAATGGGGCACGAAGAACCCGATCATGCTACGCGACCCCGAATACGGGCCGCTGCGGCTGCGGGCCTTCGGCACCTACGCGATCCGGGTGACGGATCCCGGGCTCTTCCTGACCGAGATCGTCGGCACGGACGGAGAGTTCACCCGCGACGAGATCAGCTTCCAGATCCGCAACATCATCGTGCAGGAAGCCTCGCGCGCGCTCGCGTCGAGCGGCCTTCCCGCGCTCGACATGGCGGCGAACACCGCCGATCTCGGAAAGCTCGTGGCCGATGCGATCTCGGGCACGGTCGCGGCCTACGGTCTGTCGATCCCCGAACTCTACATCGAGAACATCTCGCTGCCGCCCGCGGTGGAAAAGGCGCTCGACGCCCGCACCTCGCGCGGGATCGCCGGAAATCTCGACGACCACATGAAGTGGAAGGCCGCCGAAGCGATGGGCAAGCCCGGCACCACCGGGGACGCGATGGGCGCGGGCATGGGCGCCGGGATCGGCATGGCCATGGGGCAGGCGATGGGCCAGTCCGGCCCCTGGGGCGCGCGGCGGGCGCAGCCCGCGGCCGCAGCCCCGCCCCCGCCGCCGGTCGAGCATGTCTGGCACATCGCCGAGAACGGCCAGACTCAGGGGCCGTTCTCGAAGGCCCGGCTCGGCCGCATGGCCACCGAAGGTCAGCTCACCCGCGAGACGCTCGTCTGGACCGCCGGTCAGGACGGCTGGAAACATGCGGGCGACGTGACCGAGCTCGCACAGCTCTTCACAATCATGCCGCCGCCCCCTCCGCCGCCGCCACCGGCGGGCTGAAACGGACCCGCAGGGCCTCGAGCGCCCGCGGAAAGCTGCCAGCGTCGAGCGCCTGCAGCGCCGCAAGCCGATCGCCGCGCGCCAGATGCGCGGCGATGCGGGAGAGCGCGACGCGCAAGGCGTCGAACCGCTCCGCCGCCTCCGCGCGACCCTGCCGCGCCGCATCTGCCGAGAGATCCGCGAGCCCCGCCCCGACATCCGCCATGAGCGCGATCACCTCGTCCGACGCCGCCTCCGACAGCAGCGCCGCACGCACCACGTCCCCGAAATGTCCGAGCGCCTGCATCCCTGCCTCGATCCCGTCTTGCGTCATGTCCGCCTCCCAGATGCCGGTCCCGCGCGACCCTGCCCGAAAGCGGCTAAGAACCCGTGAACTTCGGCCTTGAAGCCGCCCGAGACGCAGGTAACCCTCCGCGCCATGAGCGACCTGCCCCCTCCGCCGCCGACGCAAGACGCGCCGACCTCCGAGCACCGGTTTCCCTGCGACAGCTGCGGCGCCGACATGCGCTTCGATCCCGCCGAGGGCATGCTGCATTGCGACCATTGCGGCCATACCGAGCCCATGGCCGATGACGGCCCGTGGGAAGGCGGCCTGCGCGAGCTCGATTTCGAGGCCGCGATGCGCAACCTCCTGCCGCTGCAGGACATGGAGACGACGCGCGTCTCGCATTGCCCGAGCTGCGGCGCGGATGTCGAGTTCGATCCCGGCACGCATGCCGCCGAATGCCCGTTCTGCGCGACGCCCGTGGTGACCGACACCGGCGAGCACCGCCACATCAAGCCGCGCGGCCTCATCCCCTTCGCCCTTGGCGAGACGCAGGCGCGCGAGGCGATGACGCGCTGGCTCGGCGCGCTCTGGTTCGCGCCGAACGGCCTTTCGGACTACGCCCGCAAGGGGCGGCGGATGCAGGGCATCTACGTGCCCTACTGGACCTTCGATGCCGATACCCGCTCGGGCTATGTCGGCCAGCGCGGCACGATCTACTACGAGACGCGGATGGTGATGCGCGACGGCAAGATGCAGAGCCAGCGCGTGCAGCGCATCCGCTGGACGCCGGTCCGGGGCCGCGTGCACCGCTGGTTCGACGACGTTCTCGTGCTCGCCTCGCGCTCCCTGCCGAAAAGCCACACCGACGCGCTGCCGCCCTGGGATCTTTCCCAGATGGAGCCCTACAAGCCCGAATTCCTCGCCGGTTTCCGCGCCGAGGGCTACGGCGTCGACCTGCCCGATGGATTCTCGGAAGCGCGCCAGATCATGGACCGGGAGATCGCCAAGGCGGTGCGCTTCGACATCGGCGGCGACCGGCAGCGGATCACCCGGATCGACACCGACGTCTCGGACGTGACCTTCAAGCACATCCTGCTGCCGGTCTGGGTGGCGGCCTACAAGTATCGCGGCCAGAGCTACCGCTTCGTGGTGAACGGGCAGACCGGCCGCGTCCAGGGCGAACGCCCCTACTCGAAATGGAAGATCGCGCTCGCCGTCCTGGCGGGCCTGATCGCCCTCGGCATCGCGGCTTTGGTGGGCGCGCGGATGTGAGCCGCGCCTGTTGCGCGCCCGCACGCTCGGCGGCATGGTGGCGCTAACGTCTTGGGAGGAGGCCCGGAATGATCCTGTGCTGTGGCGAATGCCTGATCGACATGCTGCCGCGCGAGAGCGCCGCGGGGGAGCCCGCCTTCGCGCCCTATTCCGGCGGCGCGGTCTTCAACACGGCGATCGCGCTCGGGCGGCTGGGGGCGCCGGCGGGGTTCTTCGGCGGTCTCTCGACGGACCTCTTCGGCCAGATCCTCGAGGACGCGCTCCGCAAGAGCCGGGTCGATGCGCGCCCCTCGGCCCGCAGCGACCGGCCGACAACGCTGGCCTTCGTCACGCTCACCGGAGGGCACGCGCAATACGCCTTCTACGACGAGAACACCGCCGGGCGGATGCTGACCGAGGACGACCTTCCGGATCTCGGCCCCGAGGTGACCGCGCTCTTCTTCGGAGGCATCTCGCTGGTGTCCGAGCCCGCCGGCGACACCTATGCCGCTCTCGCGGCGCGGGAGGCGGGGAAGCGCCCGATCATGGTCGATCCGAACGTGCGCCCCGGCTTCATCCGCGACGAGGTGCGCTACCGCGCGCGGCTGACCGGCATGCTGGGCGTCGCCGACATCGTGAAGGTGTCGGACGAGGACATGGCCTGGCTGAACGTCACCCCCGAAAGCCTGATCGCGGGCGGCACCTCCCTCGTGCTGGTGACGCGCGGCGCCGAGGGTGTGGACGCGATCGGCCCGAGCGGCGCGCTGCATGTCGATGCCCGGCCGGCGCAGGTCGTCGACACCGTCGGCGCGGGCGACACGTTCAACGCGGGGCTCCTGGCGGGCCTGTCGCGCGATGGGCTTCTTACGCGGGAAAACTTGCGCAACGCACCCCTCGACGCGGTGCGCCCGGCGGTCGAACTTGGAACCCGCGCCGCTTCGGTCACCGTATCGCGCGCTGGCGCCAACCCGCCGTGGGAGGCCGAGCTGTGAGGGCGCTGATCCAGCGGGTCTCTGAGGCCTCCGTCACCGTCGAAGGCGCGGTTCTGGGCGAGGTCGGGTCGGGGCTTCTCGTCCTGATCTGCGCGATGCAGGGCGACACCGAGGCCGAGGCCGACCGCCTCGCCGCCCGGATCGCAAAGCTGCGGATCTTCAAGGACGAGGCCGGCAAGATGAACCACTCGGTCCGCGACGCGCATGGCGCGGCGCTGGTCGTCAGCCAGTTCACCCTCGCCGCGGACACCTCGCGCGGCAACCGCCCCGGCTTCTCGATGGCGGCCTCCCCGGACGAGGGCCGCAGCCTCTACGAGTATTTCGCGGGCCGCCTTCAGGCCGAAGGCATTCAGGTCGCGACCGGACGGTTCGGCGCGGACATGAAGGTCGCCCTCGTCAACGACGGACCGGTGACCATCTGGCTCGACACCGCCGCGCAAACCTGACGGCGCGCCCTCCGCCGGGCCTCGGAGCCTCCGGCGGGAGTATTTTTTGCCAAGAAGAAGGACCGGGCGTCCCGGGCCGCTCAACCGTGGCGGGAGACGTAGGTCGCGACCGACGTGTCGATCCAGTTGAGCGAGACCTCGGCGAGATCGCCGCCCTGCGCCCAGCCGCGCCGGGAGAAAAGGAGCGTCGAGGCGCCCGGGGCCACGCCGAAGGCAGGCGGCGCCCAGTCGGGCACCGGCGACGTCGTCAGCCGGTCCTCGACGCGGGAGATCCAGAGATCGAGCCGCTCGCGATAATAGAGGTAGAGCGATTCCGACAGCTCGTCCGGATCGATGGTCTCGGCATGCGCGCCGTCGAGCCAGATCTCCTCGAGCACGGCGGGCCGGTGGTTGAGCGAGCGCAGGCGGCGGATCCGGAAGGCGCGTTCGGCGGTGCCGAAGGGGATCGGCGCGGCCTCGCGCGGGCAGAGGTCGAGCGACAGGAGATCCGCCCGCGGCAGGCCGCCACCCTCGATCAGCTCGACCCGGAAGAAGGCGTAGACCGACCGCGCGTCGGACCGGGCGCGGATGTAATTGCCGGAGCCCTGCCGCCGCTCGAGCATGCCCTTGGCCGTGAGGTCCGCGAGCGCCTTGCGCAGCGTGCCGACCGAGGTGCCGAGCGAGGCGGCCATCTCGCGCTCGGGCGGCAGCCGCTCGCCTTCGGAATAGCGGCCGGCCTTGATCTCGCGGATCAGCATCTCGCTCAGCTGCACGTAGAGCGGAAGCGCGTGGCGCTCGTTCATCACATCCCCGGAGGCGTTGCGGACGGTCCACCATCGCCGGTGCCGGGCCCCGTCTCAACCATGCGCATCGCGGCACGTCCCGGGATGTGCCGCGCGGGCGACAGGATCACATCAACGGACGCTGGCGCGGCAGGCGCGCATCGACGAGGCCCATCTCCTCGAGCTTCTGGATATCGGGCACGGTCAGGCGGCCCTCGGTCCGGGTCGCGAGCTGCAATTCGCGCAGCTTGGCGAGGGTCTTGTTGGTGTGCACGAGCGACAGGCCGAGCGCGTCCGCGAGATCCTGCTGCCGGTAGGGAAGCGGCACCGTCCGGCGTTCGTCGAGATGCAGCGCCTCGAGCCGGCGATAGATCCGTGACAATGCCCAGCAGAGGCTCTCGAGCGCGGATTTCTGGCCCACCGCGGCCAGCGCCTCGCTGAGGAACCGCTCTTCGGAGGCGGCGAGCCAAGTCATGTCGTAGGCGCGCCTCGGGTGATTCCGGAAGAGGGTCCAGAGCTCTTTGCGGTTGAAGACGCAGAGCGTCATCGAGGTCGAGCTTTCGACATTGTGGGTCATCTGGTCCATGACCCCCGATTGCAGGCCGATGAGGTCGCCCGGGAAGACGAAGCTCAACACCTGCCGCCGTCCGTCCTCGAGCAGCTTGTAGCGCAGGCCGAACCCCTTCAACGCGGTGAAGAGCTGCGGCGAGCTCGCGCCGGCGGAGAGAATCGGAGTGCCCGGCTGGACCGTCATCTCGCCGACCTTGAAGCTTTCCATGAAGGCCACTTCCTGTTCCGTCAGGGACTGGAAGAGGGGAAGGTTGCGGATCGGACAAAACCTGCACTTGATCGACATTTTTTCCCTTCCCTATGTCACAGTTTAATGCGCATGCCGCCGCGACGTTCCAAAAGGACCGTAAAGCTTGTCGAGGGGGAAACATTATCGCGCCAAAGGGACACGCACCGCGCTTCCTGGTTGTGAGTGACGATCGGGTGATCGCGGAAGATGCGGCCCAGATCATCACCGAACAGGTGGGGGGAGCGGATATCGACTGCGTGGCGACACTGCCCGAGGCGATGGACGCTCTTCAGAGGGTGCCCGTGCCGGTCGCGCTGCTGATGATAGAGCCGCGCCGGCCGCTGATGGGTCATCCCCTGGTGTCCGCAGCGCGCAAACGAGGATTGTCGGTCATCGTGATGACCGAGGCCGACGTGCCCGACGAGGCGCTCGACGGCAAGACACTTCTGGGGACGCGACTGCCTTTCACGTCGCAGAGCCTCGGGACCCTGATTTCGCAGGTCGTTCGCGACCGACTGCCAGGCTGAGGGGCCACTGCGGTCGGTGCGCGGACACCTCGGAAGCGCAAGGGCCGCATCCCGCCGGTGCGGTCCTTGTCGTTTCCGGGCCCATCTTCTCTCTGTGCGCTGATGCGCGGCCTCCCTGCCCCGCCGCCGATTGCCCGGCCCGGCGCTGCCCCTACGTGACCGGTCAAGTTCAGGATTGGAGATACCCATGGGATTGCTCGTCGACGGCGACTGGTACGACAAGGGCTACGAGACCGAGAAGACCGGCGGCAAGTTCGTCCGCTCGGAAACCGCGTTCCGCAACTGGGTTACGGCCGACGGCAGCGCCGGCCCGTCGGGAGAGGGCGGCTTTCCGGCCGAGAGCGGACGTTACCACCTCTTTGTCAGCTACGCCTGTCCCTGGGCGCACCGAGCGCTCGTCTTCCGCGCGCTGAAGGGCCTCGTCGACCATATCGGCGTCTCGGTCGTGCATCCAGACATGCTGTCGGAAGGCTGGGAGTTCCGCACCGATTTCGACGGCGCGACCGGCGACATGCTCTTCGACGAGCCGTACCTGCGGAATGTCTACCTCAAGGCCGATCCGAAGATGACCGGCCGCGTCACGGTGCCCGTTCTCTGGGACAAGGAGCGCGGTACCATCGTCTCGAACGAGAGCGCCGAGATCATCCGCATGTTCAACTCGGCCTTCGACGGGATCACCGGCAACACCGACGATTACTACCCCGAGGAGCATCGCAAGCGGATCGACGAGATCAACGCCCGCATCTACGACACGGTGAACAACGGCGTCTACAAGGCGGGTTTCGCGACCACTCAAGGCGCCTATGACGAGGCGGTCCAGCCGCTCTTCGCCAGCCTCGACTGGATCGAGGACATCCTGTCGGAGAACCGCTACCTCGCCGGGGACCGGATCACCGAGGCCGACTGGCGGCTCTTCACCACGCTGATCCGCTTCGACAAGGTCTATCACGGCCACTTCAAGTGCAACCGCAACCGGATCGTCGATTTCCCGAACCTCTGGAACTACACCCGCGAGCTCTACCAATGGCCGGGCGTCGCCGGGACCGTGCATTTCGGCCACATCGTGAGGCATTACCATTACAGCCACGAGAGCGTGAACCCGTACCGGATCCTGCCGATCGGCCCCGATCTCGACCTCTACGCGCCGCATGGACGCGACAGGCTCAAGGCCGCGTGACGCGGCCGTGATGCTCCACCAGCGCTGCAATGTCCTCGGGATCCGTGCCCGAGGACACGCAGGCCGCCGCGTTGACGCAGTAGTTGAAGATCGTGCCGTCCGAGAAGAACGAGGTATCGGTCACGAAAACCACCTTCGCTTCGGGCTGGCGGTAGCTGGCGAAATCCGCAACGGCGAGCGCGCTGCCCTCGTCGAGGACGACATCCAGAACGATGACGTCGAAGGTCTCCGACTGCAGCCACGACGCCGCTTCGGCCTGACTGCGCGCACGCCTCACCTGCGCGCCCTCGCGCGCCAGGGCCCGGGCCCGGGCCCAGACCATGCCGAGCGTATCACGGCTTTCGACGATCAAGACGTTCATACCCGGCCTTTCCACCCTGGAGGAAAGCGTTCTCAAAGCGGCCAAAGGTGGTGGCCGAGTTGGTTACACGACCTGGCAAGATGTCAATTCCATCTTACGTGAAATTGTTCCCCAGTATAACAAATATTCCCGCTTTTTCCGAGCGGGACGACCGCCGCTTGCAGCCTGCGGCCCCGATGCTACCGTGCCGCCGACCCAACGGCCCGGGAGCCCTCATGATCCGTCGCATCACGCCGCCCGCCCTTCTCGCCCTCGTTCTGACCGGCTCCGCTGCCCTCGCGCAACCCGTGCCCTGCGGCGGAGACTTCACCGCATTCCTGTCGGACATGCAGGACGAAGCCGAAGCGGAGGGCGTTCCGTCCGAGGCGGCGCAGCGCTTCTTCTCGGCGCTGTCGCGCGACCCTTCCGTCATCGCCGCCGACCAGCGGCAGGGCATCTTCCAGGCTCCGTTCATCGAGTTCTCGCAACGCCTGATCAGCTCGAACCGCCTCGAGCGCGGGCGCCAGATGTTGGACCGGCACGCGGAGATATTCGACCGCATCGCCCGGGATTACGGCATCTCGCACGGCATCCTGCTCGCCTTCTGGGCGTTCGAGACCGATTACGGCCAGATCCAGGGCGACTACAACACCGCCAACGCGCTGGCGACGCTGTCGCACGATTGCCGTCGCCCCGAGCTCTTCCAGCCGCAGCTCATCGCTGCGGCTCGGCTCCACGCTCGCGGAGATCTGCCCCTCGACACGACGGGCGCCTGGGCCGGCGAGATCGGCATGGTGCAGATGCTGCCCGAGGATATCCTCGAGAACGGGATCGACGGCGATGGCGACGGGCATGTCACGCTCAAGACCTCCGCCCCCGACGCGCTGATGTCCGGCGCGGCGATGCTGTCGGATCTCGGCTGGCGCGCCGGCGAGCCGTGGCTCGAGGAGGTGCAGATGCCGGCCGAATTCGACTGGTACCTCACCGGGCTCGAGACGCAGCGCCCCGCCTCGGACTGGGCCGCGATGGGGGTCAGCGCCCGCGACGGCCAGATCGACGCGCCGGACCTGCCCGCCTCGATCCTGCTGCCGCAGGGCCGCGGCGGCCCGGCCTTCCTCGCCTATCCGAACTTCTCCGTGCTCTTCGAGTGGAACAAGAGCTTCACCTACGTCCTGACCGCCGCCTATTTCGGCACCCGGCTCGAAGGCGCCCCTGCCCTCGACACCGGCAACCCGGCGCCGGGCCTCGGCCCCGACGAGATGGTGCGCCTGCAGGAGAAGCTGCAGGATCGCGGCTACGACGTGGGCGAGGCGGACGGCATCCTCGGCGCCGGCACCCGCTCCGCGGTGCGCGACGTGCAGCGCGAGCTCGGCCTGCCCGCCGACGCCTGGCCGACGGCCGAGCTCCTGAACCGGCTCTGAGGGGCGCTCAGGCCCCGAGCCGGGCGGGCAGCGCCATGCCGAGCAGGAAGGTCTGCGCCTCCTGCGCGCCCTTGCCCGCGCGCTGCGCCCGCGTCACCTCGACCGCCCCCGTTCCGCAGGCCACGGTAAAGCCGCCGAGCACCTCGCCCGGCGCGCCCGTCCCCGGAACGGCACGCGCGCCCAGGAGCTTGATCCGCGCCTCGCCCGCCTCGGTCCAGGCGCCGGGAAAGGGCGCGAGCCCGCGGATCTTGCGCGCCACGATCTCGGCCGGCTCGGTCCAGTCGACCCGCGCCTCGGCCTTGTCCACCTTCTCGGCATAGGTGACGCCCTCGTCGGGCTGCGTCTCGGGGCTTAGCGCGTCGATCCGCGCCAGCGCCTCGACCACGGCCTCCGCTCCGAGCGCGCTCAGCCTGTCATGCAGATCGCCGGTCGTCTCCTCCGCCCCGATCTCCGTCTCGCGGCGCAGGAGCACCGGCCCGGTATCGAGTCCCACCTCCATCTGCATGATGCAGACGCCCGTCCGCGCGTCGCCCGCCATGATCGCCCGCTGGATCGGCGCCGCCCCGCGCCAGCGCGGAAGCAGAGAGGCATGGATGTTGAGGCACCCCCGCTCCGGCGCACCGAGGATCGCGCGCGGCAGGATCAACCCGTAGGCGACGACCACCGCCGCCTCGGCCCCGAGCGCGGCGAAGGCCTCCTGCTCCTCCGCCCCCTTCAACGACACCGGATGCCGCACCGGCAGCCCCAGCGCCTCGGCGCGGGCCTGCACCGGCGACGGGCGGTCCTTCTTGCCCCGGCCTGCGGGGCGCGGCGGCTGGCAGTAGACGCAGGCGATCTCGTGCCCGGCCCCGATCAGCGCATCGAGAACCGGCACCGAGAAATCGGGCGTGCCCATGAAGACGAGACGCATGGTATGTTCCCCCTGTCCGTTCCGGCCCCGCACCTAGCCCGGCGCGCGCCCCGAGGGAAGCCGCTCCGCCGCCCAGCGCGCCGCCTCGCGCACCGTCTCGTCCGCATCCTCCGCCAGCCCCTGCGCCACCGGCCGGAGCCGCTCCGATCCCGAATTGCCGATCGCGTAGAGCACGTTGCGCACGAACCGGTCCCGCCCGATCCGCTTGATCGGAGAGCCGGAAAACCGCGCCCGGAAGCCCGCGTCGTCCAGCTCTGCCAACTCCGCAAGATCCGGCGCGACGAGGTCGTCCCGGGCGTGGTAGCGCGCCTCCCGCGCCTCGGCCGCGAACTTGTTCCACGGACAGACCGCAAGGCAATCGTCGCAGCCGTAGATCCGGTTGCCCATCTTCGCGCGCAGCTCGTGGTCCACGGGCCCGCGATGCTCGATCGTGAGGTAGGAGATGCAGCGTCGCGCATCCAGCTGGTAAGGCGCCGGAAACGCCTCCGTCGGACAGATGTCGAGGCATTTCCGGCACGATCCGCAATGATCGCCCTCCGCCTGATCCGCGGGCAGATCCAGCGTCGTGAAGATCGACCCGATGAAGAACCACGACCCCATGTCGCGGCTGACGAGGTTGGTGTGCTTGCCCTGCCAGCCGAGCCCCGCCGCCTCGCCCAGAGGCTTCTCGGGCACCGGCGCGGTATCGACGAAGACCTTCACCTCGCCGCCCCCTTCCGCGATCAGCCAGCGCGCAAGCCGCTTGAGCTTCTTCTTCAGGACGTCGTGGTAATCCTTGTTCTGGGCGTAGACGCTGACCGCCCCCCGCTCGCGCCGCTCCAGAAGCTCCAGCGGATCGTATCCCGGCGTGTAGCTCTCGCCGAGCATGATCACCGATTGCGCCTCGGGCCAGAGCACCTGCGGCGCCTCGCGCCAGTGTACGCGCTCGGCCAGCCAGCCCATCTGCCCGTGCCGCCCCTCGGCGAGAAAGGCCCGCAGCCGCTCCGGAACAAGCGGCACGTCCCAGGGCCGGCACACCCGCATTAGCGCGAAGCCCTCGGCACCGGCCGCCGATTCCAGCCGGTCCTTCAGCGCTGCACGGGCGTCGTCGGCCATGGGACCTCCTTACCGAAAGGCCGCTCGGCCCCTCCTTCTTCTTGGCAAAAATATTCCGGGAGCGCGAGGGCAGCGCCCTCGCCCGGGGGTCCGGGGGCCTGCCCCCGGCAATAGAGCGCGCGCGCCAGCGCGCTCCGCATCGCTCAGAAGTCGAGATCGGCGTAATGCGCCGGCGGCGGGAAGCCCGGCACCTGGTCGGCGAGGATCGCGCGGAAGGCGGGGCGCGATTTGATCTTCGCATACCAGTCCTTCACCGCCTCCTGCCGGTTCCAGTCCACGTCCGAGATGTAGTCGAGCGAGGAGAGATGCGCCGCCGCCGCGAAATCCGCGAGCGTCATCGTATCGCCCGCGAGCCAGCGCCGGTGGTCGAGCAGCCAGGCCATGTAGTCGAGGTGGTACTTGATCGCCTTGGCTCCGGCCTTGACGTTGCCCGAGTCGGGAAAGCCGGTCTTCATGACCTTCTTGTTGACCCGCTCGTAGAGCAGTTTCGAGGTCACCTCGTGGTGAAACTTGTCGTCGAACCAGCCCACGATCCGGCGCACCTCGTAGCGCGCCTCGGGCTTTCGCGGCAGAAGCGGCGGCTCGGGGTTCGTCTCCTCGATATATTCGCAGATCGCCGCGCTCTCGGCCATCGTCCGCCCGTCCATCTTGAGCACGGGCACCTTGGCGGCGGGGTTGCGGCGCAGGAAATCGGGATCCTGCTCCCAGTAGCGCTCCTCGGCCAGTTCCACCTCGATCTTCTTCTCGGCGAGGACGAGCCGGACCTTGCGGCAGAACGGCGAGAGCGGCACGTGATAGAGCTTGGCCATGGAATGACTTACCGGAAAGTTGGGATCCCGCTATCCCTACAGGGCAAGCGGCGGCGAATTCAACCGGCAGGACGCGCGCGCGGCTACTGGAAGCATTCCGCCCGCCCGTCCCGGTCGATCGTCGCCGCCCCGTCGCGGATCTGCTCGGCGCGGCGCTGAACGTAGGACGACGGGCTCCCGGCATCGCGATCCTTGGGATCGGGCAGCACCGCCGCCAGGAGCGCCGCCTGCCGCGAGGAGAGCTGCGAGGCGTCGACGCCGAAATGGTACTGCGCCGCCTCGCCGACGCCGAAGAGGCCCTCCCCGAACTCCGCGACGTTGAGATAGACCTCGAGGATGCGCCGCTTCGGCCAGACCGCCTCCACGCCCGGGGTGATCGCCGCCTCGAGCGATTTGCGCAGCCAGGTCCGGCCGTGCCAGAGATAGACGTTCTTCACCGTCTGCTGGCTGATCGTGGAGGCGCCGCGATTGCCGCCGTCCTCGATCGCGCGGCGGATCGCGCCCATGTCGAAGCCCCAGTGCTCGCAGAAATTGGCGTCCTCCGCGGCGACCGCAGCGCGGTACATCACCGGCGCGATCTCGTCCGCGGGCGTCCAGTCGTGGACGATGTTCCCGAGCCGCGACCGCTCCTGCATCATGTAGAGCGTCGTCGGCGGGTTGATCACCCGGTAGGCGCCGATCGCGACCGCAATCAGCAACACGAGCAGGAGCACCGCCCGGACGGCCCAGCGCAGGATCAGCCCGCGCGCCCCGGCGCCTGTGGGTTTGCCGGTGGCCGTTCCCGCCTCGCGGGACCTGCAGCCTGTCTTCGAAGCCATCTCGTCATCCCCGTTCCGATGACCGGTTCCGCTGTGCCACACGCGGCCCGGTCCAGCCTCCGGAGAAGCTACCGCTCCTCCGGAGTTAACCAGGTCCACTTGTCACGGAACCGATCCGCATTCGAGCGAAGTCTATGCGGACCGCGCTCGATGGACCACCGGTTCGGAGCGCCGGTGTGCCCGGATCGCGGTGATTTCGTGACAGCGGAACGGCAAACGCCGCGCAGACCCCGTGTCTCCGCGCGGCGCAGCCCTGGTCACTCGGCCGGAATGGCCTCGTTCTCGATGCCGAGCGGATGCGCGATCTTGTCGAGCATCTCCCGCGGGCAGACCTGGACGAAGTGCGGCAGCTCCTCCTCCCAGTGCTGCAGGATGTCCCGCGCGCGCTGGCTGCCGGTCTCGGCGAGGTGCCGCTCGACCAGGCCCTTGAGCTCGGCCACCCATTCGGGCGTCGTGACCGCGCAGGTCACGAGCGAGGTCATGTTGATCAGCTTGTCGGTCGCGCCCTCGGGGTCGTAGAGATACGCCATGCCGCCGGTCATGCCCGCGCCGAAATTCGGACCGATCGGCCCGAGGATCGCCGCGACGCCCCCCGTCATGTACTCGCAGCCGTTCGACCCGCAGCCCTCGACCACGACCTGCGCGCCCGAGTTGCGCACCGCAAAGCGCTCGCCCGCCCGGCCCGCAGCAAAGAGGTAGCCCGCCGTCGCGCCGTAGAGGACCGTGTTGCCGATGATCGTGTTCTCGGCCGCGACGAGCGGCGAGTTCATCGGCGGACGCACCACGACCGTGCCGCCCGAGAGGCCCTTGCCGACATAGTCGTTGGCATCTCCCATGACCTCGATCTTGAGGCCCGGGGCGGCGAAGGCGCCGAGCGATTGGCCCGCCGATCCCGTCAGCTTCACCGTCAGGTGGTCCGGCTGAAGCGCGTTGTTCATGCCGAACTTCTTGACGATGTGGCTCGAGGTGCGCGTGCCCACCGTGCGGTGGACGTTCTGCACCGCGTAGGAGAGCTGCATCTTCTCGCCGTCCTCGAGGAAGCGCTGCGCGTCCTTGACGATCTCGGCGTCGAGCGTGTCGTCCACCTCGTTGCGCGGCCCGTTGCGGTCGAGCTTCACCTCGTCCGAGCCGTCCACGCGGATCAGCAGCGGGTTGAGGTCGAGATCGTCGAGATGGTCCGACCCGCGGCTCACCTGGCTCAAGAGGTCCGCGCGGCCGATCACCTCGTCGAGCGACCGCGCGCCGATCGAGGCGAGGATCTCGCGCACCTCCTGGGCGTAGAAGGTGATGAGGTTCACCACCTTGTCCGCGTTCCCGGTGAACTTGGCCCGCAGCGTGTCGTCCTGCGTGCAGACGCCCACCGGGCAGGTGTTCGACTGGCACTGCCGCACCATGATGCAGCCCATGGAGATCAGCGCGGCGGTGCCGATGCCGTATTCCTCGGCCCCGAGCATCGCCGCCATGACGATGTCGCGCCCGGTGCGCAGGCCGCCATCCGTGCGCAGCGTGATCCGGCTGCGCAGGTTGTTGAGCGACAGCACCTGATGCGCCTCGGTGAGGCCCATCTCCCACGGCAGGCCCGCATACTTGATCGACGTCGCGGGCGACGCACCCGTGCCGCCGTTATGGCCCGAGATCAGGATCACGTCGGCCTTCGCCTTGGCGACGCCCGCCGCGATCGTGCCGACGCCCGAGGAGGCGACCAGCTTCACCGTGACCTTGGCGCGCGGGTTGATCTGCTTGAGGTCGTAGATCAGCTGCGCGAGGTCCTCGATCGAGTAGATGTCGTGGTGCGGCGGCGGCGAGATCAGCGTCACGCCCGGCGTCGAGTGCCGCAGACGCGCGATGAGCTTGGTGACCTTCATGCCCGGAAGCTGGCCGCCCTCGCCGGGCTTGGCGCCCTGCGCCACCTTGATCTCGAGCTCCTCGCACTGGTTGAGGTATTCCGCCGTCACGCCGAACCGGCCCGAGGCCACCTGCTTGATCTTGGCGGACGGGTTGTCGCCGTTGGGCTCGGGCGTGAAATGCGCCGGATCCTCGCCGCCCTCGCCAGAGTCGGACTTCGCGCCGATGCGGTTCATCGCGACGTTCAGCGTCTTGTGCGCCTCGGGCGACAGCGCACCGAGCGACATGCCGGGCGTCACGAACCGCTTGCGGATCGAGGTGATCGATTCGACCTCCTCGAGCGGCACCGCCTCTCCCACCGGCTTGATCGCCAGCAGGTCGCGCAGGTGGATCGGAGGGTTCGCCTGCATCGCCTTCGAGTAGGTCTTCCACATCTCGAACGAGCCCTTGTTGCAGGCCATCTGCATCAGGTGCATCGTCTGCGCGCCCCAGGCATGGGTCTCGCCGGTCTTGCGCGACTTGTAGAAGCCGCCGATCGGAAGCACGTCCTTGCCTCCGCGGAAGCCGAGCGCGTGGATCTCCTCCACCTTCTTCTGGATGCCCGAGACGCCGATGCCCGATATCCGGCTCAGCATGCCGGGGAAGAACTCGGCGCACATCGCGCGGCTGAGGCCCACTGCCTCGAAGTTGAGCCCGCCGCGATAGGACGACACCACCGAGATGCCCATCTTGGACATGATCTTGAGCAGGCCGAAATCGACCGCCTCGCGGTAGCGGGCCATCGCCTCGGTGAGGCTGCCCTCGATCAGGCCGCGGCGGATGCGGTCGGCGACCGTATCCTCGGCGAGATAGGGGTTCACGATCGTGGCGCCCGCGCCGATCAGCACCGCGAAGTAATGCGGATCGATGCATTCCGCGGAGCGCACGTTGAGCGAGCAGAAGGTCCGAAGCCCCTTCCGCGTCAGGTGGGAATGCACCGCCGAGGTGGCGAGGATCATCGGCATCGGCGCCTTGCCCTCGTCCTGGTGGTGATCGGTCAGCACGATATGCCCCGCGCCCGACCGCACCGCGTCCTCGGCCTCGGCGCGGATGCGCTCGAGCCCGCGTCGCAGCGTGTCGCGGCCCGCGCCGGCCTCGAAGGTGCAGTCGATCTCGACCATCTCGACGTTGAAGTTGCGCGTCAGCTCGTCGAATTGCCGGTTGCCGACGAAGGGGCTGTCGAGCACGAGGATCTCGGTCTGCGACGAGCTCTCGTCGAGCACGTTCTTGAGGTTGCCGAACCGCGTCTTGAGCGACATCACCCGGAATTCGCGAAGTGAGTCGATCGGCGGGTTGGTCACCTGGCTGAAGTTCTGCCGGAAGAAGTGGCTGAGCGGCCGGTAGCGCTTGGAAAGAACCGCCGACGGCGTGTCATCGCCCATCGAGGCGATCTGCTCCTTGCCGTCCTCGGCCATGGGCGAGAGGATCTGCTCGATCTCCTCGACCGAATAGCCGGCCGCGATCTGGCGGCGGCGCAGGTCGCCCGCCTCGAACATCGGCTCCTCGGTGACCGATGCGAGCGCATCGTCGAGCTCGACGATCTTGCCCACCCAGTCGCCGAAGGGCTGCGAGGCGGCGAGCTTGTCCTTGATCTCGACGTCGCGGTAGAGCTTCTTCTCCTTCATGTCGACGGCGATCATCTGGCCGGGGCCGAGCGCCCCCTTCTCGCGCACCGTGCTCTCGTCGATCGGGACCATGCCCGCCTCGGAGCCCGCGATCATCAGCCCGTCGCCGGTCACCACGTAGCGCATGGGGCGCAGGCCGTTGCGGTCGAGCCCGCCGCAGACCCAGCGGCCGTCGGTCATGGCGAGCGCGGCCGGACCGTCCCAGGGCTCCATCACCGAGTTGCAGTAGGAATACATGTCGCGCCAGGCCTGCGGCAGCTCCTCGGCCTGCTTGGACCACGATTCCGGCACCATCATCGTCTTGGCCATCGGCGCGTTGCGTCCCGCGCGCACCAGCACCTCGAACACCGCGTCGAGCGCCGCCGAATCCGACGCGCCGCTCGCGATGATCGGCTTGATGTCCGCCGCGCGGTCCCCGAACGTGGACGAGGCCATGCGGATCTCGTGGCTCTTCATCCAGTTGGTGTTGCCCTTCAGCGTGTTGATCTCGCCGTTATGCGCGAGCATGCGGAAGGGCTGCGCCAGCCACCATTGCGGGAAGGTGTTGGTCGAATAGCGCTGGTGATAGATCGCGAAGGCGCTCTCGAACCTGTCGTCCTGCAGGTCGGGATAGAACTCGGCCACGTCCTGCGCGAGCATCATGCCCTTGTAGATGATCGACCGGCAGCTCAGCGATGCGATGTAGAACTGGTTCACACCGGCGGCGGCGGTCGCCTTCTCGACCCGGCGGCGGATGACGTAGAGCTCGCGCTCGAAGGTCTCCTCGTCGACGTCCTTGGAGTTCGAGATCAGGATCTGCTCGATCTCGGGACGGGTCGCGTTCGCCTTCTCGCCGAGGCACTCGATGTTCACCGGAACGTGCCGCCAGCCATAGATGTAGTAGCCCATCCGCAGCACTTCGCTCTCGACGATCGTGCGGCAGGTCTCCTGCGCGCCGAAATCGGTCCGCGGCAGAAACACCTGGCCGACGGCGATGAGCTTGTCCTTGTCCGGCGTGTGCCCGGTGCGGTCGATCTGGTCGTAAAAGAAGTTGACCGGGATCTGCACGTGGATGCCGGCGCCGTCGCCGGTCTTGCCGTCCGCGTCGACCGCGCCGCGGTGCCAGACCGCCTTCAGCGCGTTGATCCCGTGCTTGACCACCTTGCGCGACGGCTCCCCGTCGAGGCTGACCACGAGGCCCACGCCGCAGGAGGAATGTTCGTCCTCGTGCGAATAGAGGCCGTTCTTGGCGAGCCAGTCACGCTTGGCCTCTTCGCGGGCCGCCCATTCGGCGTCGTACTTGGTCATGGCGTCATCCTCTCTCGAAAGGCCGCTGCAAAGGCGACCGGACGTAGCTCCGTATCCGGGCCTGTGGCCGGACCTCTTCCCATGTCGGGGCGGGCGCCTCTTGCAACCGGGCGCCCTGCCCGCAATCCCCGCGTCAGGACGCCGGGATGTTGTATTTCTCTATCACCTCGGCCTTGGTCAGCCGCTCGTGGTCACCCTTCAGCTCGAATGCGTCGGACTTCTGGTCGACGAAGATCTCCTGCTCGAGCACGAAGCCGGTGGTGTCGTCGAAGAGCCCCAGCGGCACCTCGTAGGAGCCGTCCGCCCCCTCGCCCGTAAACCGGTACCAGAGGTTCGAGCCGCATTCGTCGCACCAGGACCGGGTCGCCCAGTCCGAGCTCTGCCGCGTGCGGACCTTGTCGGCCCCCTCGACCGTCAGCGCATCCGCCGGCACCGTCACGGCCAGCATCGCCGCCCCGGCCCAGCGCTGGCACATCTTGCAATGGCACGCGCCGAAGCCGCGCTTGACGTTGCGCGCCGAGAAGCGCACCGCGCCGCAGAGGCAATGTCCCGTCTTGTCGCTCATCATCGAATGGCCCTCCGTTGCCGGTCCGGCCCTGAACGAGGGCGCGGTGCTCCGAGCATACCGTGGGTTCGGCAGCGAACCGTTAAGACCGCTCCCATCGATGTCGTCACTCCGCCGCGACCGACGCGCTCGCGTCGTTCAGCTGGCTCAGAACCGCATCGGCGCAGTCGCGGCCGTCCTTGATCGCCCAAACGACGAGGCTCGCGCCGCGCACGATGTCGCCCACCGCATAGACCCCCGGGATCGACGTCGCACCCGAGCCGAACTCGGCCTTCACCGTGCCCCAGCGCGTGACCTCGAGCCCGTCGGCGCCCCAGAGCTTCGGCAGCTCCTCGGGCTCGAAGCCGAGCGCCTTGATCACGAGATCGGCAGGCTCGTCGTAATCGGCCCCCTCGATCACCTCCGGCGACTGGCGGCCGGTCGCGTCGGGCTGGCCGAGGCGCATCTGCTGCACCACGACGGCGCTCACCGGATCGCCCTTGAAGGCCTTGGGCGCGGTCAGCCATTCGAACTCGACGCCCTCCTCCTCGGCATTGGCAACCTCGCGCTGCGAGCCGGGCATGTTGTGACGGTCGCGTCGATAGAGGCACTTCACGCTCTCCGCGCCCTGGCGGATCGAGGTGCGCACGCAATCCATCGCGGTGTCGCCGCCGCCGATCACCACGACGCGCTTGCCCTTGGCATTGAGCTCGCCGCTTGCGAATTCGGGCACGTCGTCGCCGAAATTCACCGCGCGGTTCGAAGCCGTCAGGAAGTCGATCGCCCGCACGATGCCCGCGGCGCCGGCGCCCGGCCCCTGCAGATCGCGGCTCTTGTAGACGCCGGTCGCGATAATGACCGCGTCATGAGCCTCGCGGATCTCGTCGAACGAGATGTCCTCGCCCACCGCGCAGTTGAGCTTGAAGGTCACCCCGCCGGTCTCGAGCTGGTCGTTGCGCCGCATGACCACCTCCTTCTCGAGCTTGAAGCCCGGGATGCCGTAGGTCATCAGCCCGCCCGCGCGGTCGTGGCGGTCGTAGACCGTCACCTGCACGCCCGCGCGGCGCAGCACGTCCGCCGCGGCAAGACCGCCCGGCCCCGCACCGATGACCGCAACCGATTCCGTGCGCTCCATCGCGGGGACGATAGGCTTGACCCAGCCCTTCTCCCAGGCGGTGTCGGTGATGTACTTCTCGACCGCGCCGATAGTGACGGTGCCGTGGCCCGACTGCTCGATCACGCAATTGCCCTCGCAGAGCCTGTCCTGCGGGCAGATCCGGCCGCAGATCTCGGGGAAGGTGTTGGTCGCCTGGCTGAGCTCGTAGGCCTCCTCGAGCCGGCCTTCCGCGGTCAGCTTGAGCCAGTCGGGAATGTTGTTGTGCAGCGGGCAGTGTGACTGGCAATAGGGCACGCCGCATTGCGAACACCGCCCCGCCTGCTCGGCGGCCTTCTCCTCGGCGAACTCGGCATAGATCTCGTGAAAGTCGTGGGCACGCGCATCGGCGGTGCGCTTTTCGGGCATGTCGCGCCCGACATTCACGAATTTCAGCATCGGCTGCTTCGCCATGAGAACGTCTCCGGAAAGTGGCTTCGGTCCGCGTCTATACCGGGACGTAAACCGTAATAAAAGTCAGCATGACTGACATAGTTGCATCTTTCTTGCCGCATGAAGATATATCTCGTCGCGAGAAAGCCAAATTTATGTATCAGACCGGACCTACTTTTCCACTTCTCTTTCTGCGGTGCAAAATTATAGGTGACGCGCGTCACGCACCGGAGCCTCCGCATGCCGCTTTTCCAGCTGATCCTCCTCGCCCTCATCCAGGGCATCACGGAGTTTCTCCCGATCTCGTCCTCCGGTCACCTGATTCTGCTGCCGGGGCTCACGGGAATGCAGGACCAGGGTCAGGTGATCGACGTTGCTGTCCATGTCGGCACGCTCCTCGCCGTCGTGATCTACTTCTGGAGCGACGTGCGCGTCGCGCTCGCCGGTACGCTGCGCCTCGCGCGCGGCAAGGTCGACACCGCGGGCGCCTTCCTCGCGCTCTGCCTCGCCGTCGCGACGATCCCCGTGATCGTCGCCGGCTTCGCTCTCAACCTCGCCGGGCTCGACGAGGCGCTGCGCTCGGTCGCGGTGGTCGGCTGGGCGATGCTGGTCTTCGGCGTGGTGCTCTGGTGGTTCGACACCCGGATGCCCGCGATCCGCTCCGCCGAGAGCTGGACCCTGAAACACGCGGTGATCATGGGCCTCTCCCAGGCGGCAGCCCTCATTCCCGGCACGTCCCGCTCGGGCATCACGATCACCGCGGGCCGCGCGCTCGGCTACGACCGCCACGGCGCGGCGAAGCTCTCCATGCTGATGTCGATCCCGACGATCGTCGCCTCGGGCGCGCTTCTTGGCCTCGAGGTGATCGGCGAGGCGGATGCGCAGGCGGCCGTCGACGGCGCCATCGCCGCCGCCCTCGCCTTCGTCGCCGCCCTCGGAGCGCTCGCGCTGATGATGCGCCTGCTGCGCTCGGTCAGCTTCACGCCTTACGTCATCTACCGCGTGGTGCTGGGCGTGATCCTCCTGATCTACGCCTATTCCTGACCCGGCCCGTCCATCCGGACCCCGAGCTGGCTCAGCCGGATCAGCAGCCACGCCGAATGGAGATGCCGCATCTTCACCGCGTGCGGGGCGCGCCCCGCCCTGATCCGGCGCCGCAGCCGCGCGATGTGCCAGCGAAAGAGCAGCGTGACCCGCCGCCGCGGCAGGTCGGACCAGCCCGCGTCCACCTCGTCCAGCAGCGCCCGGGCCAATTTCGAGCGCGACAGCGGCGTGCCGCCGGGCTGGGCGGGCTCGAACGCACCCCAGACCCGGCCCGGCACCGGAGGGGCAGGCTGCCTTACCGTCAGCGCGGCGCGAACGGCCTCGCCCGGCGCCTTCGCGGCGTCGTCGAAGGGCACCTCCATCATCTCGGGCGCGAGGCTCGCGAGAATGTCGTGGTAGAGTTGGAAATCCGCCGTCAGAGGTCGTCGGGCCGCGTCCAGCCGGGACGCGCTCCGCGAATGGAAGATCGCGACCTGCGTCTTGTAGGTGGCCGCCTGCCCGGCATGGAATCGCGCCCGGTTCACCCGCTGCCAGCACCCCCAGGCTCGCCCGAGGCTGCCGGTCCGCTCCTCCAGCCGTCCGAGATGCGCCTCGAGCGCCGACCGCCAGCGGGGACGGTCGCCGCGGCCGAAATAGCCATAGGCCCGCTCCATCCGGCGGATCGTCCGGCGCGCCGCCGCATCGTCGAATGTGTACTTGTAGCCGCTCGAGGCATGGCCTGAGAAATGCACATCTCTTGGGTCTCCGAACGAGGCGGGAACGCGCACGGGCGTATAGGCCCCCGCGGAATGGTGCCTCCAGGACGTGAGCGCCTCCTCAAGGCTCAGCGCCCGCCCCGGCCGCGGCGGGTTGTGGTTGAGCCTGATGCCGCTCGCTGCAGCGATTTCTTCGGCGATCTTCAGGTCATCGGCGTGGCGCGCGTCGGTCAGGGATCGGACCGACGCGCTCTCGCAGGAGCCCTCGTTCCGTTCTAGCCAGACGTGGAAGGCCGCCACGGCCCGGCTGTCGAACCCGCCCGAGAGATGGACATGCAGGGCAAGATCGGGCGCCGCGCGCAACGTGGCCATCCGCGACAGCCACGTCGCGATGAAGGCGTCGAGCGCGGCGGCATAATCCTCGGCCGGCACCGGATCGGGCGGGATCACCACAAGCCCATCGGGGCCGATCTCGATCCGCGCTCCGGCGTCGAGGCAGGCGATCTCGCGCACCGCGGTGCGGTCCGTCGTCAACTGCTGGAAGAGCTGCTTGCGCGACAGGAACGCCCCTGTCTGCGCGATGTCCTCGTGGAGCGCTACGCCCCGTCCGCGCAGATGCGCGACGAGGTCGATGAAACTCTCGCAGACCGCCCAGTCCCGGCCCTCGGACCAATAGAAGAGGTGCCGGCAGCCGGCGAAGTCCGCGCCGATCCCGATGCCGCCGCCCTCGCGCCGGACGAGCACGTGATCGCCGTCGGCGCTCCAGGGCAGGCGGCGCCCGCCTGCCTCGAACGCGGCGAGACCTTCGGTGCCGATCACGAAATCCGCGCCCTCCCAGGCAAAGCCGTGAAGCTGCGCGCCGGGCTCCGGCAGGGTCCGGTCGTCGATGAGGAAAAGGCGGGTCACGTCGTTGGGCGCTCCGTTTTTGCGGCGCGGGTATCATGGCGCCGGCGGAGGCGGAAGGCGCGGCTCTACCCGCCCCGCGCCGGCCCGCTCTCGGGCGTCAGGATATGCCGCAGGAGCGCGACCGGATGGCGGCGCAGGGTCAGCCGCATGGCGACGAAATCCTCCACGATCTCCTCGCCCTCGGTCATCTCGGGCAGAAGCGCCGCGGGCTCGACGATCCCCTCCCCGTCCATGTCCCCGGCAAAGAGCGGCAGCGGCTTGTCCTTGGCCAGCGCCCGCGCCTCCCAGAGCGCCTCGCGCCGCGAAAGCCCCAGCGCCGCAAAGGCATCCGCCTCGGCGAGTCGCGCCAGAACCTGCGGGCCGAGCCCCGCCCGCCGCCAGACGTCGCGCACCGACCGATAGCCGTTGCCCCGCGCCGCGGCGAGCCAGGCGGCATCCTCCTCGCGCAGCCCCTTGATCTGGCGAAAGCCCAGCCGCAGCGCCATCCTCTCCCGGCGGCCCGGCTCCATCACGTTGTCCCAGTAGCTCTCGTTGATCGCGACGGGCCGCACCTCGACCCCGTGCTCGCGCGCGTCCCGCACGATCTGCGCCGGCGCGTAGAAGCCCATCGGCTGCGAATTGAGCAGCGCGCAGGCGAAGATCCCGGGGTAATGACACTTGATCCAGGCGCTCGCGTAGACGAGCAGCGCAAAGGAGGCCGCGTGGCTTTCCGGGAACCCGTAGGAGCCGAAGCCCTCGATCTGGGAAAAGCACCGCTCGGCGAAGTCGGCATCGTAGCCGTTGCGCGCCATGCCCCGCAGGAACCGCGCGCGGAACTCGGTGACGTTGCCGAGCTTCTTGAAGGTGGCGAGCGCACGCCGCAGCCGGTCGGCCTCGTCCGGGCTGAAGCCCGCGCCGATGATCGCGATCTGCATTGCCTGCTCCTGAAAGAGCGGCACCCCCAGCGTTTTGCCCAGCACCTGCCCCAGCGCGTCCGAGGGAAACGACACCGCCTCCTCGCCGTTGCGGCGGCGGATATAGGGATGGACCATGTCGCCCTGGATCGGCCCGGGCCGGATGATCGCCACCTCGATCACGAGGTCGTAGAAGTTCCGCGGCCGCATCCGCGGCAGGAAGTTCATCTGCGCCCGGCTCTCCACCTGGAAGACGCCGATCGAATCGGCCCGGCAGAGCATCTCGTAGACCTTCGGATCCTCCTGCGGCAGCGTCGCGAGGTCCTGCTCCTCGCCGTGATGCATCTTCAGAAGATCGAACGCCTTGCGGATGCAGGTCAGCATCCCGAGGCTGAGCACGTCGACCTTGAGGATGCCCAGCGCGTCGATGTCGTCCTTGTCCCAGCAGATGAGCGTGCGGCCCTCCATCGCCGCGTTCTCCACCGGCACCAGCTCGTCGAGCCGCCCCTCGGTGATCACGAACCCGCCCACATGCTGGCTGAGATGCCGCGGAAAGCCCACGATCTCGTGGATCAGCTCCATCGTCAGCTGCAGCCGCCGGTCCCCGGGATCGAGCCCGATCTCGCGCATCCGCTGCTCCTCGAGACCGCTCGTCGAGAAGAAACCCCAGAGCTGCGACGAAAGCGCCCCGATTGTGTCCTTCGACAGCCCCATCGCCGCGCCCACCTCGCGGATCGCGCGCTTGCCGCGGTAATGAATCACCGTGGCGCAGAGCCCCGCCCGGTGCCGCCCGTAACGCTGGTAGATGTGCTGGATCACCTCCTCGCGCCGCTCGTGCTCGAAATCGACGTCGATGTCGGGCGGCTCGTCGCGCGCCTCCGACACGAAGCGCTCGAACACCATCGTCCCGACCTCGGGCGAGACCGAGGTCACGCCCATGCTGTAGCAGACCACGGAATTCGCCGCCGATCCGCGCCCCTGGCAGAGGATGCCGCGCCCCCGGGCAAAGGCGACGATGTCGCGCACGGTCAGGAAATAGGGCTCGTAGTTCAGCCTGGCGATCAGCTCGAGCTCGTGCTCGAGCATCGCGCGCACCTTCTCGGGCGCGCCGCCGGGATAGCGCTCGGCCAGCCCCTCCCGGGCGAGCCGCGCCAGCCGGTCGCGCGGCCGCTCTCCCTGCGCGATCTCCGAAGGGTACTCGTAGCGCAGGCTCGCGATGTCGAACCGGCACCGGCCCGCCAGCGCCGCGGCCCGGTCCAGCGCCCCCGCATGGCGCCCGAGAAGACGCCGCATCTCGCCCGGCGCGCGCAGCCGCTGCTCGCCGTTGGCGAGCGCCGCGCGCCCCAGGTCGTCCACCCGGCGTCCCAGCCGCACCGCCGTCAGCACGTCCGCGAGCCGCCGCCGCCGCCCGTGATGCATGAGCGGCCGTGCGGTCGCGACCGTCTCGAGCCCGAGCTCGGCCGCCACCTGCGCCAGCGCGTCGAACCGCGCCGGGTCCGCCCCGTCGTAGCGCGGCGCGAGAGCGAGATGCATCTGGCCCCCGAAGGCCCGCACCAGCCGCCGCGCATGGCCGCGCCACGCCTCGTCGCCCTCCCCGTGCAGGATCAACTCCAGCCCCTCCGCGCCTTCCAGCAGATCCTCCATGCGCAGATCGCACGCGCCCTTCGCCGCCCTGAGCCGCCCCGTGCTCAAAAGCCGGCAAAGCCGCGCCCAGCCCGCCCGCGTCGCCGCCAGCGCCGTGACCTCCACCCCTTCGGCAAGGACCAGCCGCGCCGCCGGGATCAGGCGGGGCACGTTGCGCACCGGCGCCGCCGGCGCGGGCGGGATCCAGTCGGGCCGCGGCGGTCCGATCCTCTCGGTGCCGTCCAGCTCCGCCACCTGCCGCGCGATCTCCTTCAGCCGGGAATGGGCGCGCACGATCCCCGCGACGGAATTGACGTCCGCGATGGCGATGGCCTCGAGCCCCGACAAAGCCGCACGCTCGGCATATTCCTCGGGATGCGAGGCCCCGGTGAGGAAGGTGAAGTTCGAGGTGATCGAGAGTTCCGCCGTCATCGCCCGCTCGTCGTCCGGAAGGGACTCGCAGTATGTTCCACTTTCGTTCTGTTTTCGAGTCGGCTTTCGCAAGATTACATCGCGTCAAATCCCGCCCACGCCTTGTGTCCCCCGCCCTCTCCGGGACAAGTGCGACGCGATGCATATTCAACCGCAAGGGGGCCGTGCGCCGGCGGGGCGGCCCAAGGGACAGGACGAGGACATGACCGATTTCGGCACGGCGCCGGCGCGGCGCGGCGTTGTCTATGTCGCCTGGGGGCGCGATCACGTGGACGTGGCGCGCCGTTCGGCGGCCAGCGTCAAACGCACCAACCCGCAGCTCACCACGGCGATCTGGTGCAAGGCCGGAGACGACGTCGCGGGCTTCGATCTGAGCTTCACGATCCCCGAGGGCCTCAAGCGCCCCAAGGTGAACCTGCTCGGCCAGACCCCCTTCGACGAGACGCTCTTTCTCGACAACGACACGCTGGTCCGCGCCGACCTCTCCTCGCTCTTCGATCTGCTGCAGCGCTTCGACATGGCCGGCGCGCAGGTCGCGCTCTGGCACCGCCCGCGCCATCACAAGCCGATCCGCCACGACCTCCCCGAGACCTTCCCCGAGATCAACACGGGCGTGCTGCTCTACCGCCGCACCGAGGCCGCGCTCGACCTCTTCGACGCTTGGGCGCTGCGCTTCGCGGAAGGGCGCTACGGCATCGACCAGCCCTCCTTCCGCGAGGTCCTGTGGGAAAGCGACATCCGGTTCCACGTCCTGCCGCAGCAATTCAACAAGCGCGTCTTCGAGGCCTCCGAGCTTATCTGGTCCGACCAGCCCAGCGCCCGCATCCTGCATCTCGAGCTCCTGCGCCCGCAGAAGAACCCGGTGATGCGCTGGCTCTCGAACCGCGTGAAATGATCCCGGCGCCGACCCTTCTTCTTGGCACAAATACTCCGGGAGCGCGAGGGCAGCGCCCTCGCCGCCGCGCCAGCGGCGCGCAGCTTGCCTCCGCCCGCCCCGCGTGAGACCGTCCCGGGAAGCCCAAGTGCGAGACCTCATGACCCACACAGCCACCGCGACCACCCATCCGCTGCCCCAGATTGCCGAGCCCCGGAACCCCGGCACCGCGCTGGATCTGGATCGCGTGATGCGCGCGACCGCCAACCGCTCCGCGATCGAGCGCCGCGCCGCGACCCTGCCCGGCCGCCGCTCGGTCAAGAAGGCGCACCAGGCCGCGTGGCTCGCCCGCGCGATCTCCTGCATCGACCTCACCACGCTCTCGGGCGACGACACGGCCGGCCGCGTCGCGCGGCTCTGCGGCAAGGCGAAGGCCCCGGTGCGCCGCGACATCCTCGAGGCGCTGGACCTGCCCGACCTGACCGTCGGCGCGGTCTGCGTCTACCACGACATGATCGCTCCCGCCGTGCGGCACCTCGACGGCTCGGGCATCCCCGTCGCCGCGGTCTCGACCGGCTTTCCCGCCGGTCTCTCGCCGTTCCACCTGCGCCTCGCCGAGATCGGCGAGAGCGTCTCCGCCGGCGCCTCCGAGATCGACATCGTGATCTCGCGCCGCCACGTCCTGACCGGCGACTGGCAGGCCCTCTACGACGAGATGCGCGCCTTCCGGCAGGCCTGCGGCGAGGCGCATGTGAAGGCGATCCTCGCCACCGGCGAGCTCGGCACGCTGCGCAACGTCGCCCGCGCCAGCCTCGTCTGCATGATGGCGGGCGCAGACTTCATCAAGACCTCGACCGGCAAGGAGGGCGTGAACGCCACGCTTCCCGTCAGCCTCGTGATGATGCGCGCGATCCGCGACTACCACGACTGGACGGGCATCCGCGTCGGCTACAAGCCCGCGGGCGGCATCTCCAAGGCCAAGGACGCGATCACCTACCTCGCCCTCGTGAAGGAGGAACTCGGCGACCGCTGGCTGCGCCCCGACCTCTTCCGCTTCGGCGCCTCCTCGCTGCTGGGCGACATCGAGCGGCAGCTGGAGCATCACCTGACGGGCGCCTATTCCGCCGCGTGGCGGCACGCGCTGGCCTGACCCGCCCCGGCGCGACCGCGCCGGACACATCAAGGACCTTGAGGCCCGGGGCAGCCCGGGCGGGCCGCGCCAGAAGCGCCCGGGAGAGACGAACATGACGGTACGCGAGATCTTCGAGACCATGGATTACGGCACGGCCCCCGAATCGGCGACGGACGCCCTCGCCTGGATCGCCGGGACCGGCCCCCGCTTCGGACATTTCCTCGGCGGCGCCTACCGCGAGGCCGGCGAGACCTTCGAGACCCGCAACCCCGCCACCGGCGAGGTTCTGGCCGAGATCACGCAAGGCACCGCCGAGGACGTGGAGGCCGCCGTCGCCGCCGCCCGCGCCGCGCAGCCCGGCTGGGAAGGCCTCGGCGGCAAGGGTCGCGCGCGCGTCCTCTACGCCATCGCGCGGCTCGTTCAGAAGCATTCCCGCCTCTTCGCGGTGCTCGAATCGCTCGAGGGCGGCAAGCCGATCCGCGAGAGCCGCGACATCGACATCCCCCTCGTCGCCCGGCACTTCTACCACCACGCCGGCCTTGCCCAGCTCTTCGACACCGAGAACGCCGGCCGCAAGGCGTGGGGCGTCTGTGGCCAGATCGTGCCGTGGAACTTCCCGCTCCTGATGCTCGCGTGGAAGATCGCGCCCGCGCTCGCCGCCGGCAACACGGTCGTGCTCAAGCCCGCCGAATGGACCTCGCTCACCGCGCTCCTCTTCGGCGACATCTGCCGTCAGGCGGGCCTGCCCGAGGGTGTCGTCAACATCGTGACCGGCGACGGCGAGACCGGCGCCGCGCTCGTCGCCTCGGACATCGACAAGGTCGCCTTCACCGGCTCGACCGATGTCGGCCGGAAGATCCGCGAGGCGACCGCCGGTCGCGGCCTCGGCCTCACGCTCGAGCTCGGCGGCAAGTCGCCCTACATCGTCTTCGAGGACGCCGATCTCGATTCCGCGGTCGAGGGCCTCGTCGACGCGATCTGGTTCAACGGCGGGCAGGTCTGCTGCGCCGGCTCGCGCCTGCTCGTGCAGGAGGGCATCGCCGAGGCCTTCCACGCCAAGCTGAAGGCCCGGATGGACAAGCTCCGCGTCGGCGATCCTCTCGACAAGTCGATCGACGTCGGCGCCATCGTCGATCCCGAACAGCTCTCGCGCATCCGCGCGCTGGTCGACGGCACGGACGAGGGCGAGATCCACCGCGCCGCCTGCGAGATCCCCGAGGGCTGCTTCTACCCGCCGACGCTGGTGACCGGCCTTTCCCAGGCTTCGCGCCTGATGCAGGAGGAGATCTTCGGCCCCGTCCTTGTCTCGACCACCTTCCGCACGCCCTCCGAGGCGGTGCAGATCGCGAACGACACCCGCTACGGCCTCGCCGCGAGCCTCTGGTCCGAGAACATCAACACCTGCCTCGACATCGCGCCGAAGATCGCCGCGGGCGTGGTCTGGATCAATGGCACCAACATGTTCGACGCCGCCGCAGGCTTCGGCGGCGTGCGCGAGAGCGGCTTCGGCCGCGAGGGCGGCCCCGAGGGGCTCGAGGCCTACATGCGGCCCCTCCACCGGGGCGACGCGCTCGAGAAGGCCGCGGCCGCGACCGGCGAGGCGACCGAACCTCAATCGGTCGACCGCACCGCCAAGCTCTATGTCGGCGGCAAGCAGGCCCGCCCCGACGGCGGCTATGCCCGCGCCGTCTTTGATGCCAGGGGCACGCTCATCGGGCAGGCCCCGATCGGCAACCGCAAGGACGTGCGCAACGCCGTCGAGGCGGCGCGCGGTGCGTCCGGCTGGGCGGGCGCCACGGCGCACAACCGCGCGCAGGTGATCTACTACATCGGCGAGAACCTCGCCGCCCGCGCGGAGGAATTCGCCGCCCGGCTCGACCGGATGAAAGGCGGCACGGACGGCAAGCGCGAGGTGGAGACGGCGGTCGACCGTCTCTTCACCTGGGCGGCATGGGCCGACAAGTTCGGCGGCGAGGTGCGGAGCGTGCCGATCCGCGGCACCGCGCTCGCCATGCGCGAGCCCGTCGGCGTGATCGGCGCGATCTGCCCCGACGAGGCGCCGCTCCTGGGACTCGTGTCGGTCATGGCCCCGGCCATCGCCATGGGCAACCGCGTGGTGCTGGTCGCCTCCGAGCCGCACCCTCTCGCCGCGACGGACTTCTACCAGATCCTCGACACGTCCGACCTGCCCGGCGGCGTCGCCAACATCCTCACCGGCTCCCATGCCGAGCTCGCCCCGGTGCTCGCCGCCCACATGGACGTCGAGGCGGTCTGGTCGTTCTCCTCGACCGACCTCTCGGCCGAGATCGAGCGCCGCGCCGCGGGAAACCTCAAGCGCACCTGGGTCAACGACGGCCGCGGCCGCGACTGGTTCGGCCCCGCGGGCGAGGATCGCGCCTTCCTCGGCCACGCCACCGAGGTCAAGACGGTCTGGGTGCCCTGGGGCGCGTGACGCCATGCAGAGGCGTTGTTGCGCCGGCGCCGCACCACGTCATTGAGAAGTCACAGCGTCGATGTTATCTTATGCATACGCCCGGGCGGCACCTCTCGCCGTCCGGACCGTGTGATCGGCAAAGGAGGACGATGTCCTGTCACTCAATACTGACGCGGCACATGCCGCCGAAGCGGGCCACCCGATGACCGGCCTGGCCCATGCGGATGTCACGAGCGAGACTCAGCTGACATCCATTCTCACGATCCTCGAAGACATGAAGGCCGAGAACGTCGTGGAGATCGATCTCCGCGGCAAGACCGCCATCGGCGATTACATGATCGTCTGTTCGGGTCGGTCCTCGCGCCAGGTGATCTCGATCGCCGACAAGCTCGTCGAGGACCTGAAGGCCGACCAGGGCGTGCTGCCGAAGGTCGAGGGCAAGGACTCGGGCGACTGGGTCCTGATCGACACCGGCGACGTGATCGTGCACGTCTTCCGCCCCGAGGTGCGCGAGTTCTACCAGATCGAGAAGATGTGGATGCCCGTCGCCCCGTCCCGGACGATCGGCCACTAGGCCTTGCGCATCCATCTCTGCGTCGTGGGCCGGCTGCGCGCCGGTCCGGAACGCGATCTCGTGGACGATTACCTGTCCCGCTTCGACAAGGCGGGACGGGGCATGGGCCTCGGACCCGCGAAGCTCGTCGAGGTCGAGGACAAGAAGGGCGGCGGCATGGCGGCCGAGGCCGATCTCCTGCGCCGCGCGATTCCACCCGGAAAGGTCTGCGTGCTCGACGAACGGGGCCGGCAGATGCCCTCCCCCGACTTCGCGAGCACCCTCGGCCGCCTCCGCGACGAGGGCGTGCCGGACCTCTCCTTCGTGATCGGCGGCGCGGACGGGATCGACCCTACCCTGCGCGCCGAGGCGGACCTCGCGATCAGCTTCGGCGCGATGGTCTGGCCGCACATGCTGGCCCGCGCGATGCTGGCCGAGCAGATCTACCGCGCCGCCTCGATCCTCGCCGGGAGCCCCTATCACCGGGCGTGAGAGGGGCTCCGCCCCGCCGCTGCGCGGCTCCCCGGAGTATTTTGGCCAAGAAGAAGCGGGGGAGCCTCAGCCGAAGGCCGCCGCGGCCTCGCCGGTTTCGGGAAGCGCATCCATGCGGTCGAGCCAGCGGGCCATGGCGGACGAGGGCTCCATCCCGGCCTTGCGGGTCCAGCGCACATAGCCCCAGATCGCGCAATCGCCGACGCCGGGCGCCTGCCCGTGAAAGAACGGCTCCGTCCCGAGCAGCGCGTCGAACTGCGCGGCATCGGCCGCATAGCGCGCGGCGAGCCAGTCGACCGCGCCCTCCGGGAAGACGTCGCCGCCGGGGCGCCGCGCCTCGATCAGCTGCGGCAGGCACATGCCGATCCGGTTCGCCTCCCAGAGGCAGAGCTGCCGGCCGCGCCTGAGGCCGGACGCGCTCTCGCCGCCGAGGCAGCCGAAGCGCTGCGCGAGCTCCAGCAGGATCGCCCCGGACTGCACCAGCGGTTCGCCGTCCAGCTCCAGCACCGGCACCTGCCCCAGTGGGCTGAGGGCGAGAAAGGCCGCTGGCCGCGTCTCGCGCGCGGCCCAGATGTCCACCACTTCGGTCCGATGCGGCAGACCGGCGAGGCGCAGGGCCAGCGCGACCTTGACCGCATGGCCCGAGTCGCGATGGCCCCAGAGGATTGTCTCGGCCACCTGCGTCAGATGCCGACGTCCACGATGGCCTCGGCGAGCTTCGGCACGGTGGTCCTGTTGAGACCCGCGATGTTCATGCGGCTGTCGCCGACCATGTAGATGCCGTGCTTCTCGCGCAGCGCCTCGACCTTGTCGGGCCCGCAGCCGATCCGCGAGAACATGCCCCGGTGCTGGGCGAGGAACCCGAACCGGTCCGAGCCCGAGCGCTCGCGCAGCTCGTCCGCAAGCTGGTGGCGCAGCTCGAGCATGCCGGTCCGCACGCTCTCGAGCTCGGACTGCCAGTCCTCGCGCAGATCGTCGTCCGACAGCACCATCTGCACCAGCCGCGCGCCGTGATCGGGCGGGAAGGAGAAGTTCTGCCGGTTGAGATAGGCAAGCGTGCCCTGCGTGACCTTCTTCTTGCCCGGATCCTGCGACACCGCCATCAGGATGCCGGTCCGCTCGCGGTAGATGCCGAAGTTCTTCGAGCAGGACGCCGCGATGATCGTCTCGGGGCAGCTCTGCGCGACCATCCGCGTCGGCTCGGCATCCGCGTCGAGCCCGTCGCCGAAGCCCTGGTAGGCGAGGTCGATCATCGGGATCGCGCCCACCTCGTTGATCTTCTCGATCACGTGCTTCCACTCGATGACGCTGAGATTGGCGCCGGTCGGGTTGTGGCAGCAGCCGTGCAGCAGGATCACGTCGCCGGGCCGCGCCTGCACGATGTCGGTGATCATGCCCGCGAAATCGACGCCGCCGGTCTCGCTGTCGAAATAGCGGTAGGGCTTCACCGGAAGCCCCATATGCTTGAGGATCGACAGGTGGTTCGGCCAGGTCGGATCGCTCACGTGGATCGTGGCGTCGGGGTTCGCCATGCGGATCATGTCGAAGCCCTGTCGCACCGCGCCGGTGCCGCCGGGGGTCGCGACGGCCGACACGGTCGCCTCGTCGACCGTGCCGCCGAGCACGAGATCGCGCATCCGCTCGCCGAAGACCGGATCGCCCGCGAGACCGGTATAGGCCTTGGTCTCCTCGGTCTCCCAGAGCTGCTTCTCGGCGGCCTTGATCGCGCGCATGATCGGCGTGTTGCCGTGCGCGTCCTTGTAGACGCCGACGCCGAGGTCGATCTTGTCCTCGCGCGGATCCTCCTTGTAGGCCTGCATCAGGGCGAGGATCTTGTCGGCGGGCTGCTCTTTGAGCTGTTCGAACATCGGGTCTCTCCGGAGTGGCGGATAGGGGTCGGCGGTCAGTCGCGGGAGGTCGCGGTCGCGACCGGCACGGTCGGCGAGGCGCCCCATTCGGACCAGGAGCCGTCGTAGAGCGAATGGTCGGTGCGGCCGATCCGTTCCAGCGCGAGGCTGAGGATCGCGGCGGTCACGCCCGAGCCGCAGGTGGTGATGACCGGCTTGCCGAGGTCGACGCCGGCCTCCTCGAAGACGCGCGCGAGGTCCTCGGGCGCCTTCATCGTGCCGTCCTCGGTCAGCAGCGTCGCGTAATGCACGTTCTTCGAGCCGGGGATGTGCCCTGCCCGCAGGCCGGGCCGCGGCTCTGGATCGTCGCCGCAGAAGCGCGAGGGCGAGCGGGCATCGACCACCTCGTGATCGCCGAGCTTCGTCGCCGCCGACACTTGCGTGACATCCCGCACCATGTGCGCCTGCCGCCGCACGGTCATGTGCCGGTCGCGCACCACCGGCGGCAGATCCTCCACGGGGCGCTCCTCGGCGCGCCATTTCGGGAAACCGCCGTCGAGCACCGCGACATCCATCTGTCCCATCAGCCGGAAAAGCCACCAGACCCGCGCCGCCGAGAACAGCCCCGCGCCGTCATAGACCACCACCTGATGCCCGTCGCCGACGCCCATCTGGCGCATGCGCGACATGAACTTCTCGGGCGGCGGCGCCATGTGCGGCAGCTCCGACCGCGCGTCGCTCACGTCGTCGATGTCGAAGAAGCGCGCGCCCGGCACATGCGCCTCGGCATATTCCGCCTTGGGATCGCGTCCGGCGTCCGGCAGGTACCAGCTCGCATCGAGCACGCGCAGGTCCGGATCCTTCAGATGCCGGTGCAGCCACTCGGTCGACACAAGTGTCCTGGGATCGTCTTCGGCCATCTCTCCCCCCTTCCGCCCACGGGTCATGCCACGATTAAGGCGGGGGACATGGAGAGGCAAGGCCCCGGGCGGCGGCTCGTGGAGGCGTGGGAGGCGCCCGCCTGCCCTTCTTCTTGAGGCAAATATCCCGGGGAGCGCGAGGGGCCGGCCCCTCGCTCCGCGCCGCCGCGCCTAGTTCTGTTCCTTCAGGAGCCGCTGCTTCTGCCGGTTCCAGTCGCGCTTGGCCTGGGTCTCGCGCTTGTCGACGGTCCTCTTGCCCTTGGCGAGCGCGATCTTGATCTTCGCGACGCCCCGGTGATTGAAGTAGAGCACCAGCGGCACCAGCGTCATGCCCTTGCGCGCGGTCTCGTTCCACATCCGGGCGATCTCGCGCTTGGAGGCGAGCAGCTTGCGCGGCCGCCGGTCCTCGTGCCCGAACATCGCCTGCTCGTAGGGAGCGATGTAGCCATTGGCGAGCCAGAGCTCGCCGTCCTTCACCTCGGCGTAACTCTCGGCGATCTGCGCGGTGTTGAGCCGCAGCGACTTCACCTCGGACCCGGTCAGCACGATGCCGCACTCGACATCGTCCTCGATCGCATAGTCGAAGCGCGCCCGCCGGTTCTCGGCGATCACCTTGTAGTTCGGGCTCTCTTTGCTCTTGTCCTTGGCCATGACGCGCCCTGCTATCTTCTGAGTCTCGATCTGTCCATCACATAAGGGCGCGCGCCGAAGCTGCCAGACGCCCCCGCTCTTGACAGGCGCGGCCCGCGCGCGTATCCGGCCCGGCAATTCCCGGAAGTGCCATCGCTTCCGGTCCCATGGGCCCATGCCCGGGATCGCCCTCCGTCAGCGCGTTGCGCCCACGGGGGCACTCGGCGTTTGGCCTGCCGTAGCCGGCACGCATCCCGTGCCAGACGTTTGTGAGAGAGACCGCGCGCCCTTACCTTTCGGGCTGACACGACCAAGACCGGCAAGGAGGCCGCCGCTTCATGTTCGAAAATCTCTCCGATCGCCTCGGCAGCGTCTTCGACCGGCTGACCAAGCAGGGCGCGCTCTCCGAGGACGACGTCAAGACCGCCCTGCGCGAGGTCCGCGTCGCGCTGCTCGAGGCGGACGTCTCGCTCCCCGTCGTGCGCAACTTCGTCAAGTCGGTCGAGAAGAAGGCGACCGGCGCCGCGGTCACGAAATCGATCACCCCCGGCCAGCAGGTCGTGAAGATCGTCCACGACGAGCTGATCGAGGTGCTGCGGGGCGAGGGCGAGCCCGGCGAGCTGCGCATCGGCTCCGCCCCCGCGCCGATCCTGATGGTCGGCCTGCAGGGCGGCGGCAAGACCACCACCACCGCCAAGCTCGCCAAGCGCCTCACCGAGCGCGACAAGAAGAAGGTCCTGATGGCCTCGCTCGACGTCCAGCGCCCCGCGGCGATGGAACAGCTCGCGGTCCTCGGCACGCAGATCGGCGTCGACACGCTCCCCATCGTCAAGGGCGAGGATCCCGTCGCGATCGCCAAACGCGCCAAGACGCAGGCGAGCCTCGGCGGCTACGACGTCTACATGCTCGACACCGCCGGGCGCCTGTCGATCGACGAGGAGCTGATGGCCCAGGTCGAGGCGGTGCGCGACGTCACGAGCCCGCGCGAGACGCTGCTGGTGGTCGACGGCCTCACCGGCCAGGACGCCGTGCACACCGCCGAGAATTTCGACGAGCGCATCGGCATCTCCGGCGTGGTGCTGACCCGGATGGACGGCGACGGCCGCGGCGGCGCCGCGCTCTCGATGCGTGCGATCACCGGCAAGCCGATCAAGTTCGTCGGCCTCGGCGAGAAGATGGACGCGCTCGAGACCTTCGAGCCCGAGCGCGTCGCCGGCCGCATCCTCGGCATGGGCGACATCGTCGCTCTGGTGGAAAAAGCGCAACAGACGCTCGAGGCCGAACAGGCCGAGCGCATGATGAAGCGCTTCCAGAAGGGTCAGTTCAACATGAACGACCTCAAGATGCAGCTCGAGCAGATGCAGAAGATGGGCGGCATGGAGGGTATGATGTCCATGATGCCCGGCATGGGGAAGATGGCGAAACAGATGGAGGGCGCCGGCATCGACGACACCATGCTGCGCCGCCAGGTCGCGCTCATCAATTCCATGACCAAGAAGGAGCGCGCCAACCCCGCCCTCCTTCAGGCCTCCCGGAAAAAGCGTATCGCCAAGGGCTCCGGCCTCGAGGTCTCCGAGCTCAACAAGCTGCTCAAGCAGCAGCGCCAGATGGGCGACATGATGAAGAAGATGGGCAAGGGCGGCATGCTCAAGCAGGCCATGTCCGGCATGTTCGGCAAGGGCGGCATGCCCGGCGGCATGGACCCTTCCAAGATGGACCCCAAGCAGCTCGAGGCCGCGGCCAAGGCCATGGGCGGCAAGATGCCCGGCGGCATGGGCGGCGCCGGTGGCGGAATGCCCGGCTTGGGCGGCGGCCAGGGCCTGCCCCCGGGCCTTTCGGGCATGGGCAAGAAGAAGTGATCCGCTGCGCCGCTGCATATCCCCTCGTCTCCCGGGCGCCCCGCGCCTCCGGGCCCGGCGGCGCGCGCGCCTGCTTCTTCTTGACGGAAATATCCCCGCCGGAGGCAGGCCCCACGGCGCAGCCCGCGCGAGGTCCGGCATGAACGTCGCCGTCGCCACATCCCCCCTGCCGCAAGCCGGGGCGCTGACGCCCGCGCCGGTCATCGAGACCGCGCGTCTCGCCCTGCGGGGCCCCGGCCTTGCCGAGTTCGACGCCTTCGCGGCCTTCCACGCCGACCCTGCGCGCTGCCTCGGCTTCGGCCCGGTCATGGACCGCCCGAAGACATGGCGCTGGTGGGCCGCCAATATCGGCCACTGGCACATCCACGGCTACGGCTACTTCACCATCTGGGACCGGCAAAGCGGCCGCCCCGCCGGCATCTGCGGCATCTGGAACCCCGAAGGCTGGCCCGAGCCGGAAGTCGGCTGGGTCGTCTTCGAGGCCTTCGAGGGCCGCGGCATCGCCTACGAGGCGGCGCTCGCCGCGCGCGGCTGGGCCTACGATACGCTCGGGATGACCACGCTCACCTCCAACATCAAGCCCGGCAACACCCGCTCGCAGGCGCTCGCGACCCGTCTCGGCGCGCATCACGAGCGCAGCTACGACAACCCCGAGATGGGCGACGAAGAGCTCTGGCGCCATCCCGGCCCGGCGGAGGCGCAAAGATGAAGGATCCCGTCCGCATCCCCGTGATCGAGACCGAGCGGCTCACCCTGCGCGAGCCGCGCATCACCGATCTCGACGATTTCGCCGTCTTCTACGCCGACGAGCGCGCGCGCTTCGTCGGCGGGCCGGCGGACCGCGTCGCAACCTGGCAGGCGATCCTCAAGATGTCCGGCCATTGGCAGATCCGCGGCTACGGCCTCTGGGTCGCCGCGCGCCGCACCACCGGAGAGCCCGTCGGCTTCGCCGGCATCGTGCATCACATCGACTGGCCCGAGCCCGAGCTCGGCTATTCGATCTTCGCGGGCTGGGAAGGCAAGGGCTACGCCTTCGAGGCGGCCGAGGCGGCGCGCGAAGCGGCGGCCGAGCATTACGGCTTCACCGCGCCGATCAGCCTGATTGACCCCGAGAACACCCGCTCGATCCGGCTCGCCGAGCGCCTCGGCGCGACCTTCGAGTCCGAGACCGAGCTGCGCGGCTCCACCGCCCGCATCTACCGCCACCCGCTCACCGAACCGAAAGGCCGGGCCCTTGACTGACGCAACGCTCGACGCCACCTCCCGCGCCGCAGCGCTTCTGAAGGAGCATCGCGAGTCGATCGATCGGCTCGACGCGATCCTCGTCTTCACGCTGGCAGAGCGGTTCAAGCACACCCAGGCCGTGGGCACCCTCAAGGCGCACCACGACCTGCCCCCCTCCGACCCCGCGCGTGAGCAGAGCCAGATCGCGCGGCTGAAGGATCTGGCGGACCGGGCCGATCTCGACCCCGAATTCGCCGAAGCCTTCCTGAATTTCATCATTCAGGAGGTCATCAAGCACCACGAGAAACACCGGAGCTGAAGCGAGAACGCCGATCCGGTCCAAGCCATACGATAAAAGGAGACCCTCAAATGGCTGTGAAGATTCGTCTGTCCCGCGGCGGTTCCAAGAAGCGCCCCCACTACTCGATCGTCGCCGCCGACGCGCGCATGCCGCGCGACGGCCGCTTCCTCGAGAAGCTCGGCACCTACAACCCGCTTCTCCCGAAGGGCGACGAGCGCCGCGTGATCATGGATGTCGACCGCATCAAGGTGTGGATCGAGCACGGCGCCGTTCCGACCGAGCGCATCCAGCGCTTCCTCGAAAGCGCCGGCGCCGCCGAGAAGAAAGAGCGCAACAACCCCAACAAGGGCACCCCGGGCAAGGCCGCTCAGGAGCGCGCCGCGGCCAAGGCTGAAAAGGCCGCCGCAGCCGAGGAAACCACCTCCGAGTGATCCCGGCCCTCCGGGGTCCATCGAGAATCGAGAAGGCGCGCGGGACCGGTTCCGCGCGCCTTTTTCTTGCGCCGGGCCGCGGGCAGCCGCGCAACGCCTCACCGGCTGCGCCCCCGCGTCACCTTGCCCTCGTCGCGCCCCGCCCGCAGACTAGGTGACACTGCGACACGCTTTCTCCGCACAGGGATTCGATCCATGACATTCCGCCTCGCCGCCGCGGCCGCGACCGCAGCCGCCTTCGCCGCCGCACCCGCCCTCGCCCAGGACCTCGGTTACGGCACCGATCCGGTGATCTCGACGCAAGGCGGGCCCGGCCTCGTCTTCACCCTGCGGGGCGGCGTCGCGACCTCGCCCGAATATTTCGGCTCCGACGATTACGAGCTCGGGCCCGACCTCGGCTTCTCGCTCAACTACCTGCGCTTCGGCGGCCGCGACTTCGGCAACCCCGATCCCTGGGCGGAACGCCGCGGCTTCGGCCTGCGCGGCTCCTTCCGCTACATCGGCGAGCGCGATTCCGACGACGAGCTCGACGGGCTCGACGACATCGACGCGGCCTACGAGGTCGGCTTCGGCCTCGGCTACACGGCCGAGTACTACTCCGTCTTCGCCGATGTCCGCCGCGGCTTCGGCGGCCACGAGGCCGTCGTGGGCGAGGTCGGCGCCGACGCGATCTTCCGCCCCTCCGACCGGCTCCAGATCACCTTCGGCCCGCGCGCGCTCTTTGCGGGCGAGGATTACGCCGACACCTATTTCGGCGTCAGCGCGGCCGAGGCCGCCGCCTCGTCCTTCGACGCCTACGACGCCGACGGCGGGCTCGTCTCCACCGGCGCCGAGCTCGGCATGCGCTACCGCCTCTCGGACGCCTGGGGCGTCGAGGGCGCGATCACCTACGACACCTATCGCGGCGATGCCGAGGACAGCCCGATCGTCCGGGATGGCGACAACGACCAGTGGGGCGCACGGATCGGCCTGACCCGCACCTTCTCCATCGGCGGCTGACGCCGTTGCCTTTCCCATGCGCCCCGCGCTAATCGGGGCGCATGGACGAGACCAAGCGCATATGTGTGGGCGCCATCAGCGGCGCATTCGGGGTGAACGGCGAGGTACGGCTGAAAAGCTTCACCGCCGATCCCGAGGCGATCGCCGATTACGCGCCCCTGACCTCCGAGGACGGCACCCGCAGCTTCGAGGTGCAGCTTGTGCGCCCGATCGGCCAGGGCTTCGCCGCGCGCCTGTCGGACGTGCGCACCAAGGAAGAGGCCGACGAGCTCAAGGGCGTGCGCCTCTTTGCCCCGCGCGAGCGCCTGCCGCAGCTTCCCGACGACGAGTTCTACCACACCGACCTGATCGGGCTCGCGGTCTATGACACCGGCGGCAAGCAGCTCGGCACCGTGCGCACCGTGCAGAACCACGGCGCCGCCGACCTACTCGAGGTCCAGGCGCCCGGCAGCTCGGGCACGGTGCTCCTGCCCTTCACCCGCGAGGCGGTGCCGACGGTCGATCTTGCCTCAGGGCGCATCGTCGCCGATCCGCCGCTCGGCCTCTTCGACGACGCCTGAGGGCCGCACCATGACCGACACGCCCCGCTCGCACGGCAAGAAGAGCATCTCCGCCTCGCTGAAACCGCGCGAGCTCATGGGCTCCGGCGATCTCCACGGCGTCTGGAAGGCGCAGGTGGTCACCCTCTTCCCCGAGGCCTTCCCGGGCACGCTCGGCCTCTCGCTGACCGGCCGCGCCCTCAAGGACCGGCTCTGGCAGCTCGAGACCGTCGCCCTGCGCGCCTTCGGCGAGGGCCGCCACCGCAACGTCGACGACACGCCCGCGGGCGGCGGCGCGGGCATGGTGCTCCGCCCCGACGTCATGGGCCGCGCGCTCGACGATGCGCGCTCGCGAATCGCCCCCGGCGCGCCGATCCTCTACCTCTCGCCCCGCGGCAAACCCTTCGACCAGGCGATGGCGCGCCGCCTCGCGGAAGGCCCTGGCATGACCCTCATCTGCGGCCGGTTCGAGGGGATGGACGAGCGTGTCCTCGACCATTACGGTATCCAGGAGGTGTCGCTCGGGGATTTTGTCCTGACCGGCGGCGAGATCGCGGCGCAGGCCTTGATCGACGCCAGCGTCCGCCTTATACCGCGCGTGCTCGGGAATCATGAATCCGTCGAAGAGGAGTCCTTTTCGCACGGACTTTTGGAGCACCCGCAGTATACAAAACCGCCTGTCTGGAACGGTCGCGCGATCCCCGAGATTCTTCTGTCGGGCCATCACGCGAAGATCACCGACTGGCAGCGGTCCCAGGCCGAAAGGCTGACGAAGGAAAGACGACCTGATCTCTGGCGGGCTTGGTGTGCGGCGCACGGCAGGGACCCGGAAGAAGACCGAGAGCTCTGAGGTCGCGAGACACCTTTGCGGAAAAAACCGCAAGCAGTTCAGGAGATGGTCAGATGGACCTGATCGCAACACTCGAGGCGGAACAGATCGCCTCGCTCGGGAAGAGCATTCCCGATTTCAAGGCCGGCGACACCGTCCGCGTCGGCTACAAGGTGACCGAAGGCACGCGCACCCGTGTGCAGAACTTCGAAGGCGTCGTGATCAGCCGCAAGAACGGCTCGGGCATCGCCGGCACCTTCACCGTCCGCAAGATCTCGTTCGGCGAAGGCGTGGAGCGTGTGTTCCCGCTCTACTCGACGAACATCGAATCGATCGACGTGGTCCGCCGCGGCAAGGTCCGCCGCGCGAAGCTCTACTACCTGCGCTCGCGCCGCGGCAAATCGGCCCGGATCGCAGAGGACACCAACTACAAAGTGCTCAAGGGCGACGGCAAGAAGCCGGTTCAAGGATCGTCGACATGAAAAAGAACCTTCATCCCGATTATCACGCCGTGACCGTGAAGATGACCGACGGCACCACGTTCGAGACCCGCTCGGTGCACGGCGCCGAGGGCGACACGATCACGCTCGACATCGACCCGACGGTGCACCCGGCCTGGACCGGCGGCTCCTCGCGCCTGATGGACACCGGCGGCCGCGTGTCGCGCTTCAAGAAGAAGTACGAGGGCCTGGGCTTCTGATAGCCCCCCTCGGTGCAGGACTTCAGTCGCCGTCCCGGTCCTCCGGGGCGGCGTCTTTCGTTTCGGCCGCCTCCTCCCCTTCATGCGTCAAGCGCAACAGACGCTCGAGGAGGCGCCCCACATCCTCCTCCTCCACCAGCGCCATTTCCGCGCCGGGATCCTGAACGAAGACCATCGGACTTTCGCCGAGAACACGGCAGCAGCCGCACGTATCGAGCAGCACGTCGATCTCGAAATGCCTGCGATCCGCCATGATGCGGTCGAGACAGCCCGCGATCTCGTGCGGCGGCCCCTCCATCACCTGATAGAAGCGCCCCCGCGCCTTCAGCAGGGACGAGGAGACCCCGGCGCGCGCATTATGGATCAGCGACGCGCGCAGGATGTCGAGATTGTCCAGGGCCGCATCCGGCAGGTAGGTCCGACTGGTAAACAGCACCCGTCTCGTCACCATCGTCATGCGCCGCCCTTTCGCAGAGGGTGGGGAGCAAGCGTGATCGTCCACATCTTATCGTTATTCTTAATCATAACTGTCGGATAATACCTTTGTCCACCTTCGTGGCGCCCGGCGCAACGTGCGGCGGGTGCGCAACGCCCGCATGACGCGCGCCGCCTTGCCACTTCCGGGGCTCCTCCCCGCCAGCTATGCATGAAGTTGGCGGGCCAGCCCGCAAGGGGGGCGAAGGGGACGGCGCGTGGCTCACATCATCGTTGTCGGCAACGAAAAGGGCGGCGCCGGGAAATCCACCGTCTCGATGCATGTGGCGACCGCCCTCTGCCGCATGGGACACGAGGTCGGCGTGATCGACCTCGACCTGCGACAGCGCAGCACCGGCCGCTACATCGACAACCGCCGCGCCTATGCCGACGCCGTCGGGCTGACGCTCGCCTCTCCGCGTCTCGTGGACCTGCCCGAGATCGACCCCGGGACCCTGCCCGAGGGCGCCAGCGAAACCGACCACCGGCTCTACGCGGCGATCGAGCGGCTCGGCGCGGACTGCGCGTTCATCCTGATCGACTGCCCGGGTTCGCATACCCGCCTCGCGCAGGTCGCCCATTCGATCGCCGACACCCTCGTGACGCCGCTCAACGACAGCTTCGTCGATTTCGACCTGCTCGCGCACATCGCCCATGACGGCGAGAAGATCCTCGGACCCTCGGTCTATTCCGAGATGGTCTGGGCCGCCCGCCAGCGCCGCGCCGAGGCGGGCCTCACGCCCATCGACTGGATCGTGCTGCGCAACCGCGTCGGCGCGCAGGCGATGATCAACAAGCAGAAGATGCAGGTCGCGCTCGAAAAGCTGGCGAAGCGCATCGGTTTCCGCACCGGCCCCGGCTTCTCCGAACGCGTGGTCTTCCGCGAGCTCTTTCCCCGCGGCCTGACCCTGCTCGACCTGCGCGATGTCGGCGTGAAGCAGCTCTCGATCTCGAACGTCGCCGCCCGTCAGGAGCTTCGCGACCTCCTCCGCGCCCTGAAGCTGCCCGGCGTCGAGGTCACCTTCTGATGCCGGCCGGCCCCTCCCGCGGCGAGCATCTCTTCCGCCTGATCTTCAGCCTCTGCGGTCTTGTCCTGCTCGTTGCCGCCATCGTGATCCGCGGCTGGCCCCGCGGCGCCGCGATCTTCGAGGTCATCGGCATCGCCGGTCTTTTTCTGGGCGGATCCGCCGCCTGGTCCGCCTGGAAGCTCTGGAGCAACCGCTGACCGCGCTGCAGGAGTTGCACCCGTCCCCCCTTCGCGGCATGTAGGCGCGCATGGCCCGGCAGCTCGACTATCACACGATCCGCGCGATCTTCGACCGCTTCCACGCGGCGGAGCCCGAGCCCAAGGGCGAGCTCGAGCACGTCAACGCCTTCACCCTCGTGGTCGCCGTCGCGCTCTCGGCCCAGGCGACCGATGCCGGAGTGAACAAGGCGACCCGCAGGCTCTTCGAGATCGCCGACACGCCCGAGAAGATGCTCGCCCTCGGCGAGGAGGGCGTGACCGAGCACATCAGGACCATCGGCCTCTACCGCAACAAGGCCAAGAACGTCATCAAGCTCAGCCGCATCCTCGTCGAGGAATACGGCGGCGAGGTGCCGAACAGCCGCGCCGCGCTGCAATCCCTGCCGGGCGTCGGGCGCAAGACCGCCAACGTGGTGCTCAACATGTGGTGGCGCTACCCCGCGCAGGCGGTCGACACCCACATCTTCCGCGTCGGCAACCGCACCGGCATCGCCCCCGGCCGCGACGTGGTGGCGGTGGAGCGCGCGATCGAGGATCACGTGCCGGTCGACTACATGCAGCACGCCCATCACTGGCTGATCCTGCACGGCCGCTACACCTGCGTCGCGCGCAAACCCAAATGCGCGGCCTGTCTCATCACCGATCTCTGCACATTCGAGGACAAGACGACATGAAACAGTACCAGGTCGTCGGCATCGGCAACGCCATCGTCGACGTTCTCACCCGCGCCGACGAAAACTTTCTGGGTCACATGGGGATCGAGAAGGGCATCATGCAGCTGGTGGAGCGCTCCCGCGCCGAAACCCTCTACGGCGCCATGGAGGACCGCGTGCAGGCACCCGGCGGCTCGGTCGCCAACACGCTGGCGGGGCTCGGCAATCTGGGCCTCCGCACCGCCTTCATCGGCCGCGTCAACGACGACGCGCTGGGCCGCTTCTACGCCGAGGCGATGGAGGACATCGGCACCCGCTTCGTCAATCCGCCGCGCAGCGACGGCGAGCTGCCGACCTCGCGCTGCATGATCTTCGTCTCGCCCGACGGCGAGCGCTCGATGAACACCTATCTCGGCATCTCCGCCGAGCTCGGCCCCGACGACGTCGACGAGGAGGTCGCCTCGAACGCCGAGATCGTCTTCCTCGAAGGCTACCTCTTCGACAAGGACAAGGGAAAGGACGCCTTCAACCGTCTCGCCCGCGCCTGCCGCAAGGCCGGCGGCCGCGCCGGTATCGCGATCTCCGATCCGTTCTGCGTCGAGCGCCACCGCGAGGACTTCCTGCGCCTGATCGAGCACGAGCTCGACTACGTCATCGGCAACGAGGCCGAGATCCGCGCGCTCTTCCAGAACGACGATCTCGAATCCGACCTCGAGGCCGTCGCCGCGATCTGCCCCCTCGTCATCTGTACGCGCTCGGGCGACGGCGTGACGATCATCCGCGACGGCGCGCGCACCGACGTCCCCGTCGACAAGATCGTGCCGGTGGACGCGACCGGCGCGGGCGACCAGTTCGCCGCGGGCTTCCTCTACGGCCTCGTCACCGGCGCCGACATGGAGACCGCAAGCCGCATGGGCCACGCCGCCGCTGGCGAGGTCATCTCCCACATGGGCCCCCGCCCCGAGGCCTCGCTGCCCGATCTCTTCCGCGACCGCGGCCTGATCTGAGGCTCCGAGGCGTCTCCTGACCCCGGTTTTCCCCGCCGGGGGCGCTCCGGTCTTCTTCTTGGCGAAAATACTCCCGCCGGAGGCTCCCGACCCCACCGCGCTCGCAACGCCGACGCGTCGGAGGCCAGCGCCACCCGCCGGAGCGGCCCGCGCAAGCGGGCCGCGACATGACGAGCGCCGCGTCAGCGGCTCCGCCGGATCAGGCCTGCTGCAGCATCCGCCCGAGCGGGCGTCCCCCGAGGATGTGCACGTGCAGATGCGGCACCTCCTGCACGCCGTGTTCGCCGGCGTTCGAGATCATGCGGAAGCCGTCGCCCTCGACGCCCTCCATGCGGCAGACCTCGCCGATCGCGCGGACGTAATCGACGATCTCCGCCTCCGACGCCTCCTGCGCGAAATGGTCGTAGCTGATATAGGCGCCCTTCGGGATCACCAGCACGTGCACCGGCGCCTGCGGACGGATGTCGCGAAAGGCGAGGCTGTGCTCGGTCTCGAGCACGGTGTCGTTCGGGATCTCGCCGCGCAGGATCTTGGCGAAGATGTTCTCGGAATCGTAGTCGAAGGCCATGGGTATCCTCATGTCGCAGGAAGGTCGGACGCGATCGCCGCCCCCTCTGGTGGCGCAGCTTCGCGCAGGCTGCAAGCAGGGCGTCGCGCCCGCCCTGTCAGTCCGGCAGGTCCTCGGACGGGATCATTGGAAAGAATTGCCCGTCCGACCAGAGGCCGAACCAGCTCTCGCCGCCGGTCTCGTGATGCGCCCCGATCTCCGCCAGCCGGTAGAAGCTCTTGCGGTCGATCAGCGCCTCGAGATCGTCGCGGATCAGGATGTAGGGCGAGGGCTCTCCCGTCCCGGCGTCCCGCTCGACCCGGATCGGATGGTCCGGCCCCGCCACCGCGCGGTCGCCGACATGGGTCGTGAAGGTCAGCACCTGCGCCTCGCCCTCCCCCTCGGCGGCGAAGTCCGTGGCGACGAAGGGCGCGTCCTCCACAGTGATGCCCAATTTTTCGGCAGGGGTCACAAGGAAATATTTACTATTCTCGCGTTTCAGTATGGACGAGAAGAGCTTGACCATCTCGAAGCGCCCGATCGGCGTGCCGAGATAGTACCATGTCCCGTCCCGCGCGATGCGCATGTCGAGATCGCCGCAGAACGGCGGATTCCACTTGTGAACCGGGGGGATGCCCTTTCCCTTGGCGGCGCGCGCCGCCTCTGCGATGCCTTCGGCCGAGGGAGCCCCGGCCTGCGTCACGGAATTTTGTGAACTCATAGCTTTTGCCATCCCGGGCCGTCACGATACCTTCCCTGTCAATCTAACCTTCCACGGAGCGTTGTCATGGCCGACACCGAAGATCTGGTCGCAGAGATCGAGGCGCTGGAGGAGAAGCTGGCCGAGGCCAAGGCCGCGATCACCCGCCGCTTCATCGGCCAGGAACGCGTGGTCGACCTCACGCTCGCGGCGCTGCTCTGCGGCGGCCACGGCCTGCTGATCGGCCTTCCCGGGCTCGGAAAGACGCGCCTCGTCGAGACCCTCTCGACCGTGATGGGCCTCGACGGCAACCGCGCGCAGTTCACCCCCGACCTCATGCCCGCCGACATCCTCGGCTCCGAGGTGCTTGAGACCGGCGCCGACGGCTCCCGCGCCTTCAAGTTCATCGAGGGGCCGATCTTCTGCCAGCTCCTCATGGCCGACGAGATCAACCGCGCCTCGCCCCGGACGCAATCGGCGCTCCTGCAGGCGATGCAGGAAAAGGTCGTGACCGTCGCCGGCGAGACCCGCCCGCTCGACAAGCCCTTCCACGTCCTCGCGACGCAGAACCCGATCGAGCAGGAGGGCACCTATCCGCTCCCCGAGGCGCAGCTCGACCGCTTCCTCGTGCAGATCGACGTCGCCTATCCCGACCGCGACACCGAGCGCGACATCCTCCTCGCCACCACCGGCGTCGAGGATGCCGAGGCGCACCAGGTCTTCGACGGTCCCTCGCTCCTCGCCGCGCAGACCCTGCTGCGGCGGATGCCCGTCGGCGACAGCGTGGTCGAGATGATCCTCGACCTCGTGCGCAGCTTCCGGCCCGCCGATCCCTCCGCGCCCGAACGGGTGCGCGACATCGTCGCCTGGGGCCCCGGCCCCCGCGCCGCGCAGGCGCTCATGCTCACCGTCCGCGCCCGCGCCCTCCTGCAGGGCCGCCTCGCGCCCTCGCCCGAGGACGTGATCGACATGGCGCGCCCCGTGCTCATCCACCGGATGGCGCTCACCTTCTCGGCCCGCGCCCGCGGCGAGGATCTCGGCGCGCTCATCGACACCGTCAGCCACGGTCTGGTCCGGACCGAGGCGGCTGCGTGACGGCACCGCTCACCCTCAGGCAACACGCCGAGGAAGAGGCCAGCCACCTCCCTGCCCTCCTCGCCCGCGCCGAAAAGCTCGCGGGCACCGTCCTTCTCGGCGAACACGGGCGTCGCCGCGCCGGGCTCGGCGACGATTTCTGGCAGTATCGCCCGCTCATGCCGGGCGACAATTACCGCTCGATCGACTGGCGCCGCTCGGCCCGGGGCGACGCGCAATTCGTCAAGGACCGCGAGTGGCAGATCGCCCAGTCGGTGCTGATGTGGGTCGATCAGGCCGCCTCGATGCGCTTCACCTCCGACGAGAAGCGCCTGCCCTCCAAGGCCGACCACGCCCGCCTGATCTCGCTCGCCACAGTGGTCCTGCTGATCCGCGCGGGCGAGCGCGTCGGCCTCACCGGCTGGTCCCTGCCGCCGCGCGGCGGCAGCCAGCAGATCCTGCGGCTTGCCGAGTCGTTCTCGACCGACGCGACCGACGATTACTCCGCCCCCGAGGCGCGCGGCATGCTGCCCCATGCCCGCGCGATCTTCGTGTCGGACTTCCTCGGCGACATCGCCCCGATCGAGGCGGCGCTCACCAAGGCCGCCGACCGCGGCGTGCGCGGCGTCCTCTTGCAGATCCTCGACCCTTCCGAAGAGGCGTTCCCCTTCGAGGGCCGGACGATCTTCCAGTCGGTCGGCGGCGGCACCCGGCACGAGACGCTCAAGGCCGGTGACCTGCGCGGCCGCTATCTCGAGCGGCTGGCGGAGCGGAAGGACCGGCTCGACAGCCTCTGCCGCCTGACCGGCTGGCAATACGAGTGCCACCACACCGACAAGACCGCGCAATCGGCCCTGCTCTGGGTCTGGCGCGCGATGGACGGAGCACACGGATGACCCTCTTCGGCGCCCTCGGTTTCACCACGCCCTGGCTGCTTCTGGGCCTTCTCGCCCTGCCGGTGCTGTGGATCCTGCTGCGCGCCGTGCCGCCCGCCCCCGTCCGCCGGCTCTTTCCCGGCGTCGTGCTGCTGCTCGGCCTCAAGGACGAGGAGCAGGTCAGCGACCGCACCCCGTGGTGGCTCCTGCTCCTGCGGATGCTCGCCGTCGCTGCGGTGATCGTCGGCCTCGCCGGCCCGATCCTGAACCCCGAAGAGGACAATGCCGCGGTCGGCGACCGCCCCCTCCTCGTCGTGATGGATGCGAGCTGGGCCAGCGCCGGCGACTGGCGTGCCCGCGAGACCGCGCTCGACGGCCTCCTCTCCCGCGCCGCCCGCGACGACCGCCCCGTCGCGCTCCTGCGCCTCTCCGCACCCGAAGCCGCCACCTTCCAGGCCGCAGGCGCGCTGCAACAGCGCCTCTCCGGCATCCGCCCCGAACCGTGGGAGCCGAATGCGGAGCGCATGGAAAATGCTGCCTCGCTGCTGCCCGACGGCCCCTTCGACACCTACTGGTTCTCCGACGGTATCACCCGCGAGGGCCGCGCGCCTCTGCTCGAGGCGCTCGAAGGCGCCGGCGAGGTCACCGTCTACGAGAGCCCGCAGGACCTCTACGCCCTCGCCCCCGCCCGGTTCGACGGCGGCAACGTCGCGCTGACGCTCAAGCGCCTGCGCCCCGGTGCCGCGCGCGAGGTCACGGTGAACGCCGACGGTCGCGATCCCGCCGGCAACCCCGCGACGCTCGCGAGCCTGCCGATGCGATTCGAGGACGGCGCGGTCCTTGCCGAGGGCGAGCTGTCGCTGCCGGCCGAGCTGCGCGCCCGGGTCGACCGCTTCGAAGTCGCGGGATCGAGCAGCGCCGGCGCGCTGACCCTGTCGGACGACAGCCTGCGCCGCCGCGAGGTCGCGCTCATCGCCGGAACCGAGAACCGCGAGGGGCTCGAGCTCCTCTCGCCTCTGCATTATCTCCACCGTGCGCTCGAGCCGACCGCGGATCTCCTCGACGGCGGCCTGCCCGACGTGCTGCCCGCCAATCCAGACGTGATCGTGCTCGCCGATGTCGCGACGCTCGGCGGCGAGGCCGAAGAGGTGCGCGACTGGGTCGAGAACGGCGGCATGCTCCTGCGCTTTGCCGGCCCGCGCCTCGCCGGCTCCGACATCAGTCGCGACGAGGAGGACCCGCTCCTGCCCGTGCGCCTGCGCGCCGGCGGCCGCTCCGTCGGCGGCGCGATGAGCTGGGGAGAGCCCAAGACCCTCGCCCCCTTCGACGCCGAAAGCCCCTTCTTCGGCCTCGAGATCCGCGACGACGTCACCGTCACCGCGCAGGTCATGGCCCAGCCCGACCCCAGCCTCGCGAGCCGTGTCATCGCGCAGCTGACGGACGGCACGCCGCTGGTCACCCGAAAGCGCCTCGGCCAGGGACAGGTCGTCCTCTTCCACGTCACCGCCAACGCCGAATGGTCCTCCCTGCCGCTGTCGGGACTCTTCGTGCAGATGCTCGAACGGCTCGCCGTCTCCTCGATGCCCGCCCAGCCCGAGATCGAGGAGCTCGAAGGCACCACGTGGGAGCCGCAGCTCGTCCTCGACGGCTTCGGCGACCTGCGCGACGCCGGCACCCTTCCCGGCGTTGCCGGAGAGGCTCTGGTCTCCGAACCGCTCGGCCCCGATCTCCGCCCCGGCCTCTATGCCGGAGAGGACCGCAGCCTCGCGCGCAACGTCGTGACCGCCGACACCGAGCTGCGCCCGATGGTCTGGCCCGACCGCATCACCGTCGAAGGCCTCGCCGCCCCCGACGAGGAGCCGCTCGCGGGCTGGCTGATCGCCCTCGCGCTCCTGATGCTCTTTGCCGACATCCTCGCCTCCCTCGCCCTGACCGGACGCCTCCGCGGCGCCCAGACCGGTCCCGTCGCGGGCGCGCTCCTCGCCGCCGCGCTGATGCTCCCCGGCGCGGCCGACGCGCAGCAGGACCGCAGCGCCACCGGCGAGACAGAGAATTTCGCGATCGACGCCACCGCCGAGATGACCCTCGCCCATGTCCTGACCGGCAATGCCGAGATCGACGAGATCGCGCAGGCCGGCCTGCGCGGCCTCTCGGACACGCTCTACTTCCGCACCTCGGTCGAACCCGGCGCCCCGATCGGCGTCGATCTCGAACGCGACGAGCTGGCCTTCTTCCCGATGCTCTACTGGCCGGTCACCCCCGACCAGCCGACGCCGAGCCAGGAGGCCTATGCCAAGCTCAATGAATACATCCGCTCCGGCGGCATGATTCTCTTCGACACGCGCGACGCCGACATCGCGGGCTACGGCGCCTCCTCCCCGAACGGCCGCAAGCTGCAGGAGCTCGCCGCCCCGCTCGACGTGCCGCCGCTCGAACCGGTGCCGCAGGACCACGTCCTCACGCGCACCTTCTACCTCCTGCAGGACTTCCCCGGGCGCTACGCCGGCCGTGACATCTGGGTCGAGGCCGCGCCCGCCGATGCCGAGCTCGTCGAGGGCATGCCCTTCCGCAACCTCAACGACAACGTCACTCCCGTGGTGATCGGCGGCAACGACTGGGCCTCGGCCTGGGCGACCGCCGAGAACGGCCAGCCGCTCCTGCCGATGGGCCGCGGCTTCTCGGGCGAGCGGCAGCGCGAGATCGCCTTCCGCTTCGGCGTGAACCTCGTGATGCACGTCCTCACCGGCAACTACAAAAGCGACCAGGTCCACGTGCCGGCGCTTCTCGACAGGCTCGGACAATGACCGGCAACATCGTCTTCGACCCGCTCCTGCCCTGGCTCGCCATCGGCGCGCTGGGCGGGCTCGCGCTCCTCGGCATCGTGCTCGCTCTCTGGCGCGGCCTCGCCGGCTGGGCGCTTCGCGGCATCGCGGCGCTGATCCTCGTCGCCGCCCTCTCGCAGCCGTCCTGGCAGGTCGAGGACCGCGCGCCGCTCAACGACATCGTTCTCATGGTCGTGGACGAGAGCGCCTCGCAGGACCTCGCCGAACGCGCCGGCGTGACGGCGGACGCCGCAACCTCACTCGAGGCCGAGCTGGCCAGCCGCCCGAACACCGAGGTCCGCCGCGTCGCCGTCGGCGACGGCGAGGACGACGCCGGCACGCTCCTCATGACCGCCGTGTCCGAGGCCCTCGCCGAGGAGCCCGCGGGACAGGTCGCGGGCATCCTCCTCCTCTCCGACGGACGCCTGCACGACCTCGACCGCGCGCCCGACCTGCCCGCGCCGATGCACCTTCTGATGACCGGGCAGGAGGACGACTGGGACCGCCGCCTCATCGTCGAGAACGCCCCCGCCTTCGCCATCCTCGACGAGCCCGTCACCCTGACCGTCCGGGTCGAGGACGAGGGCGCCGCGCCCGAGGCCACCAGCACCGAGATCGAGATCTCCGTCGACGGCTCCGAGCCGCAGGGCTTCGAGATCCCCATCGGCCAGAGCTTCGAGCTGCCGATCACGCTCCCGCACGGCGGGCTCAACGTGATCCAGTTCACCGTCCCCGAAGCGGGCGGCGAGCTCACCGACCGCAACAACACCGCGCTCGTGCAGATCAACGGCGTGCGCGACCGCCTGCGCGTCCTGCTCGTCTCGGGCGAACCCCATGCCGGCGGGCGAACCTGGCGCAACCTTCTGAAATCCGACAGCTCCGTAGACCTCGTGCACTTCACCATCCTGCGCCCGCCCGAAAAGCAGGACGGCGTGCCGGTGAACGAGCTCTCGCTCATCGCCTTCCCGACCCGCGAGCTCTTCCTCGAGAAGATCGACGATTTCGACCTGATCATCTTCGACCGCTACAAGCGCCGCGGCATCCTGCCCTCGATCTACCTCGACAACGTCCGGCAATATGTCGAGGACGGCGGCGCGGTGCTCGTCGCCGCAGGCCCCGATTACGCCTCCGCCGACAGCCTCTACCGCTCACCGCTCGGAGAGATCATGCCCGGCGCCCCCACCGCCCGGGTGATCGAGGAAGGCTTCCGCCCCGAGATCACCGAACTCGGTCAGCGGCACCCGGTGACCTCAGGCCTCGGCTCGCCCGAAAGCTGGGGCCGCTGGCTGCGCCAGATCGACATCGACCCCGGCGAGGGCGATACCGTCATGTCCGGCATCGAGGGGCGGCCTCTCCTGGTGCTCGACCGCGTCGGCGAGGGTCGCGTGTCCCTCATGGCCTCCGATCAGGCCTGGCTCTGGTCGCGGGGCTACGAGGGCGGCGGGCCACAACTGGAACTCCTGCGCCGCCTCGCCCACTGGATGATGAAGGAGCCCGAGCTCGAGGAAGAGACGCTGCTCGCCGAGCCCACCGGCCAGACCATGCGCATCATCCGCCGCACGCTCGAGGAAGAGGTCGGCACCGTCACGATCACCCGCCCCGACGGCGAGACCGAGGAGGTCACCCTTGAGGAGGTCGCGCCGGGCCGGTTCGAGGCGCTTTACGAGGGCCCGCAGATCGGGCTCTACCGGCTCGCGGAAGGCGATCAGGAGGCCGTCGTCGGTCTCGGCCCCGCGGCCCCGCGCGAGTTCGAGCAGACCATCGCCACGTCGGACTTGCTCGATCCGGTGCTCGATCCGTCGAATGGCGGCACCGTCCGGCTCGCCGACGGCGTTCCCGACATCCGCGAGGTCAGCCCCGGCCGCCCCGCCGCGGGGCGCGGCTGGGTCGGCATCACCCCGCGCGAGGCCTACCAGACGATGGACATCACGCAGGTTCCGGCGCTGCCCTCCTGGCTCGTGCTGCTCCTCGCCTCGGGCTTCATCATCGCGGCGTGGTTGCGCGAAGGCCGCCGCTAGGCACCCTCACCAGGTCCGCAGCCCTTTGTCCGCGAACGTATCGACGAGGAAGTCGACGAAGGCGCGCACCTTCGGCTGGGTGAACCGCCCCGGCGGATGCACCGCATAGATGCCCTGCGTCTCCACCGGCAGATCCGGGATGGCGTCCTCGACCAGCCCCTCCGCCATCGCGGTCGAGTAAAGGAACGACGGCAGATAGGCGATGCCGAGCCCTGCGATGCAGGCGTTCAGCAGCGACTGCCCGTCGTTCACCGAGAGCCAGCCCGCGGTGCGCACCTGCCTCTTCTCGCCCGACGGCGCGGTCACCTTCCAGACATTGCCCGAGGCGTTGTTCGAATAATGCAGCAGCTTGTGATCGTTGAGATCGTCGATCCGCTGCGGGCGCCCGAACTTCTCGAAATAGGTGGGCGAGGCGATCATCCGCTTCGTCGTCTCGGTCAGCTTGCGGGCCCGCAGGGTCGAATCCTCGAGCTCTCCGATCCGCACCGCCACGTCGAACCCCTCCGAGATCAGCTCCACGTAGCGGTTGTTCAGCACCATGTTCACGGTGATGTCGGGAAACTCGGCCAGGAAGTCGCCGAGCACCGGCGAGAGGTGGTTCACCCCAAAATCCGTCGCGACCGAGATCCTGAGGAGACCCGAAGGCGCCGATTGCATCGACGTCACCAGCGCGTCCGCCTCACCCGCGTCGTTCAGCACCCGCCGCGCCCGGTCGTAATAGATCAGCCCGATCTCCGTCGGCGACACCCGCCGGGTCGTCCGGTTGAGCAGCCGCGCACCAAGGCGCGCCTCGAGGCTGGAGACATGTTTCGACACGGCGGATTTGGAAATGCCCATCTTCTTCGCCGCGTCCGTGAATCCGCCCTGGTCCACCACGGTGGCGAATGCCTCCATCTCGGTCAGGCGATCCATTCACGTCTCCTCTCGATCCCTTGAGTCCTCCGATCGGATATCGCGGCCAATCTGGGCAGAAAGACGGCTGACGGCGGACAATAGGGCGATGTTCCGCGACAATGTATGGACCCGGGAAACATATGCAAAAAGCGTGACATAGGCGCGACCCACCGAAACCGTTTCTCGAAAAAAAGGGCCGGATGCATAAGCACCCGGCCCAAGGACACATGAGGGATGTCGAAGGGATCAGGCGGCCTGGCGCTCGTGCTTGCCTTCCTGAATCTCCTCGACGATCTTGGAAACGAATGCGCCAAGATCGTCAGGGTTCCGGCTTGTCACGATTCCCTGATCCGCGACCACGGTCTCGTCGACCCACTCGGCGCCCGCGTTCTTCACGTCGGTCTTGATCGACTTGTAGGACGTCGCCTTGCGGCCCTTGAGAATACCGGCCTCGACCAGGATCCACGGCGCGTGGCAGATCGCGGCGATGACCTTGCCCGCATCGTGGAACGTCTTCACGGCGCTGAGGACGCTGTCCTCGACGCGCAGGATGTCGGGGTTGATCTGGCCGCCCGGCAGGACGAGCGCGTCATAGGCGCCGAGATCGGCATCGCCGAGCTTGAGGTCGGCGGGCACGGTGCGGCCCCAATCGTCGCCGTCCCAGCCCTTGATCGGCTCGCCGTCGAGCGAGGCGACATGCACCTCCGCGCCGCGGTCCTTGAGCTCGTCGCGGGGCACTTCAAGCTCGGACTGCTCGAAGCCATGGGTCGCAATGATAAGTACTTTCGAGTCCTCGATGCGGGGCATGATGGCCTCCTTCGGTATCGCGTTGAAGTCTGTGTCGGCACTCCCGGTGCCGCTTGTCAGACAAACGCGACCGCGCGCGAGGCCGTTCCCGCTGCAAGACCGGCCTCGCGCAATCCCCCGCGCCCCGTCAGAGCGCGGCGGCGAGCCGCGTGCCCTGATCGATCGCGCGCTTGGCGTCGAGCTCCGCCGCCACATCCGCGCCGCCGATCACGTGCACCTCGACGCCCCGCGCCTCGAGCGCGTCCGCAAGGCTACGCTCGCTGACCTGCCCCGCGCAGAGAACCACGGTATCGCAGGCGATCACCTCGGGAGTCTCCCGCGCCTCGCCGTAAGACACGTGCAGCCCCTCGCCATCGATCTTCTCGTAGGTGACGCCGGTCTTCATCTGCACCTGCTTCATCTGCAGGCCCGCGCGGTGGATCCATCCCGTCGTCTTGCCGAGCCGCTTGCCCGGCTTCTCCGCCTTGCGCTGCAGCATCGTCACCGCCCGCGCCGGCGCATGGGGCTGCGGCCCCTGCGGCGCGAGGCCCGAGCGCGCCTCCTCGGGATCCGTCACGCCCCATTCCGTCATCCAGTCGGGCAGCGACACGGTGGGGCTCGTCCCGTCCATCACGAGGAACTCCGACACGTCGAACCCGATGCCGCCCGCGCCGACCACCGCAACCCGCTTGCCCGGCGTCACCGCCCGCGTCAGCACATCGACATAGGAGGCGACATTGGGCCCCTCCTGCCCTGCGATGCCGGGATCGCGCGGAAGGACCCCGGTCGCCACGATCACCGTATCGAAGTCCTCCAGCGCATCCGCATCCACCGCCCGGCCGAGCCGCGTCTCGACCCCGCGCAGCGCCACCGTCGTGCGGAACCACTCGACGAGGCCCCAGAACTCCTCCTTGCCGGGGATCTGCTTGGCGAGGTTGAGCTGCCCGCCGATCTCCTCCGACTTGTCGAAGAGCGTCACCGCATGCCCCCGCTCCGCCGCCGTGATCGCCGCCGAGAGGCCCGCAGGCCCCGCCCCGACCACCGCGACCCGCTTGCGCGTCTCCGCCGGGACGACGTTCAGCTCGGTCTCGTGGCAGGCCCGCGGATTGACGAGGCAGGTCGAGATCTTGCCCTGAAACGTATGGTCGAGGCAGGCCTGGTTGCAGGCGATGCAGGGCGCGATCTCCGCGCTCCGCCCCTCGGCCGCCTTCTGCACGAAGGCCTCGTCGGCGAGCCACGGCCGCGCCATCGACACCATGTCGGCGCAGCCCTCGGCGAGGATCTCCTCGGCCACCTCGGGCGTGTTGATCCGGTTGGACGCGATGATCGGGATCGACACGCGGCCCATCATCTTCTGCGTCACCCACGCGAACGCCCGCCGCGGCACCGAGGTCACGATCGTCGGCACCCGCGCCTCGTGCCAGCCGATGCCGGTGTTGAGGATCGTCGCGCCCGCCGCCTCGACCGCCGTCGCAAGCTGCACCACCTCCTCGAAGGTCGAGCCGTCCGGCACGAGGTCGATCATCGAGATCCGGTAGATCAGGATGAAGTCCGGCCCCACCGCCTCGCGGACCCGCCGCACGATCTCGACCGGCAGCCGCATCCGGTTCTCGTAGGACCCGCCCCAGCGGTCGGTCCGCTTGTTGGTATGCGTGACGAGGAACTGGTTGATGAAATACCCCTCGGAGCCCATCACCTCGACGCCGTCATACCCCGCCTCGCGCGCCCGCACCGCCGCGGTGACGATGTCGGCGATCTGCTTCTCGATCCCCTCCTCGGTCAATTCGTGCGGCTTGAAGGGAGAGATCGGCGACTTGATCGCGCTCGGTGCCACGCATTCCGGCCCGTAGGCATAGCGGCCCGCATGCAGGATCTGCATCGCGATCTTGCCGCCCGCCTCGTGCACCCGCTCGGTAACCACCCGGTGATTGGCGATGTCCTGCTCCGAAAAGAGCCCCGCCGCCCCCGGAAACACCCCGCCCTCGCGGTTCGGCGCCATGCCGCCCGTGACCATCAGCGCCGCCCCGCCGCGTGCGCGAGCGGCATAGAACTCCGCGACGCGGTCCCAGTTGCCCGTCTCCTCGAGGTTGGTGTGCATCGACCCCATCAGCACGCGGTTCTTCAGCGTGGTGAAGCCGAGGTCGAGCGGGGCGAGCATATGCGGGTAGAGATCGGACATGACGGGCCTCCCTTGCCTGTGGCCCGGACGGTTCCACGGGGCGCGGGGGGTGTCGAGATCAACGTGACGTAACAGGGCGCCGCGTCAACCGCTCGCAGGACCGGGTGGCCCCGAAAGAAAAAAGCCCCGACCCGAGGGCCGAGGCTTCAACGTCCGGAGCATACACCGTTCGCGCGATACCGGGCTCAGCCCTTCATCGCGTCCCAGAAGCTCTTCACGCTCTTGAAGAAGCTCATGGATTCGGGGTTGTTGTCCTCGCTCAGCTCCTCGAATTCGCGCAGGAGCTCCTTCTGGCGCGAGGTCAGGTTCACCGGCGTCTCGACGGCAAGCTCGATGAACATGTCGCCATGTCCGCCGCCGCGCAGCGCCGGCATGCCCTTGCCGCGCAGGCGCATCTGGCGGCCCGATTGCGAGCCCGCCGGGATCGATACGCGGCTGCGGCCGCCCGCGATCGTCGGCACCTCGATATCGCCCCCGAGGGCGGCCGAGGCCATCGACACCGGCACCCGGCACTGCAGGTTCACCCCGTCGCGGTCGAAGATGTCGTGCCGTTTGACCTCGACGAAGATGTAGAGATCGCCCGGAGGACCGCCGCGCATCCCCGCCTCGCCTTCGCCGGCGAGCCGGATGCGGGTGCCGGTCTCGACGCCCGGGGGCACGTTGATCGACAGCTGGCGCTCCTTCTGCACGCGGCCGTTGCCGCCGCAGCTCGAGCAGGGATTCTTGATGATCTGGCCGAGGCCGGAACAGGTGGGGCAGGTCCGCTCCACCGTGAAGAAGCCTTGGGTCGCGCGCACCTTGCCCATGCCCGAACAGGTCGGGCAGGTGGTCGGCTCCGCGCCGCCTTCCGAGCCCGAGCCATCGCACGAGCCGCATTGCACGCTCGTCGGCACGCTGATCGTCTTGGTCAGGCCGTTATAGGCCTCCTCGAGATCGACGCGCAGGTTGTAGCGCAGGTCCGATCCCCGGGCCGCGCGCGACCGGCCGCCGCGTCCGCCGCCCATGAAATCGCCGAAGAGGTCGTCGAAGACGTCCGAGAAGGCCGAGGCGAAGTCGCCCTGACCGCCGCCCATGCCGCCGGGCCGGCCGCCGCCGCCTCCGCCCATGCCGCCGTCGAAGGCCGAATGGCCGAAACGGTCGTAGGCCGCCTTCTTCTCGGGGTCCTTGAGGACGTCGTAGGCCTCGTTCGCTTCCTTGAACTGGCCCTCGGCAGCGGGGTTGTCGGCGTTCCGGTCGGGGTGAAGTTCCTTGGCCTTCTTGCGATAGGCCTTCTTGATCTCATCCGCAGAAGCACCCTTCGAGAGGCCGAGAACGTCGTAATAGTCACGCTTGGACATGTCTGTTCTCCTTGGCGCGCGGAACGTGGCAAGGCCGGCCCGGTGTCCGGACCGGCCCGCAATGTGTTCCGCAGGCTATGGCCTCAGGCCCGCTTGTTTTCGTCGAGATCCTCGAAATCGGCGTCGACGATGTCGTCGTCGCTGCCGCCCTGCGACTGCTCGCCGTCATCGGGGTTCTCGCCGCCTTCGGCTTCCGCCGTCTGCGCCTTGTAGATGGCCTCGCCGAGCTTCATCGACGCCTCGGTCACGTTCTGGATGCCGGAACGGATCTTGTCCGCGTCGTCCTTCTCCAGATCGTCCTTGAGAGCCGAGATCGCCAGCTCGATCGCCTCGACGGTCGACGGGTCGACCTTGTCGCCGTGGTCCTCGATCGACTTCTCGGTCGAGTGGATGAGGCTTTCCGCCTGGTTCCGGGCGTCGACCAGATCGCGGCGCTTCTTGTCGGACTCCGCGTTCTCCTCGGCTTCCTTCACCATCTTCTCGATGTCCTCGTCGGACAGACCGCCCGAGGCCTGGATGGTGATCTTCTGCTCCTTGTTGGTGCCCTTGTCCTTCGCCGCGACGTGCACGATGCCGTTCGCGTCGATGTCGAAGGTCACCTCGATCTGGGGCATGCCGCGCGGTGCCGGCGGGATCTGCTCGAGGTTGAACTGGCCGAGCATCTTGTTGTCGGCCGCCATCTCGCGCTCACCCTGGAAGACCCGGATGGTCACGGCGTTCTGGTTGTCCTCGGCGGTCGAGAAGATCTGGCTCTTCTTCGTCGGGATCGTGGTGTTGCGGTCGATGAGACGGGTGAACACGCCACCCAGCGTCTCGATGCCGAGCGACAGGGGCGTCACGTCCAGAAGGACCACGTCCTTCACGTCACCCTGCAGCACGCCCGCCTGGATGGCGGCGCCCATGGCCACGACCTCGTCGGGGTTCACGCCCTTGTGCGGCTCCTTGCCGAAGAAGGCGGTCACTTCCTCGATCACCTTCGGCATCCGCGTCTGGCCGCCGACCAGCACGACCTCGTCGATGTCGTCCTTGGACAGACCCGCATCCTTCAGCGCGGCCTGGCACGGCTTGATCGACGCCTTGATGAGGTCACCGACGAGGCTCTCGAGCTTCGCGCGGGTCAGCTTCATCACCATGTGCAGCGGCTGGCCGTTGGAGCCCATCGAGATGAACGGCTGGTTGATCTCGGTCTGGCTCGCGCTCGACAGCTCGATCTTGGCCTTCTCCGCGGCTTCCTTCAGGCGCTGGAGCGCCATCTTGTCCTTGGTTAGGTCGACCTGGTTCTCTTTCTTGAACTCGTCGGCGAGGTAGTTGACGATCCGCATGTCGAAGTCTTCGCCGCCGAGGAACGTGTCGCCGTTCGTCGACTTCACCTCGAAGAGGCCGTCGTCGATCTCGAGGATGGTCACGTCGAACGTGCCGCCGCCGAGGTCGTAGACCGCGATCGTCTTGGTCTCTTTCTTGTCGAGGCCATAGGCCAGCGCAGCCGCGGTCGGCTCGTTGATGATGCGCAGCACCTCGAGGCCGGCGATCTTGCCCGCGTCCTTCGTGGCCTGACGCTGCTGGTCGTTGAAATAGGCCGGAACGGTGATGACCGCCTGCGTGACCTCTTCACCGAGATAGCTCTCGGCGGTTTCCTTCATCTTCTGCAGGATGAAGGCGGAAATCTGGGAGGGGCTGTACTTCTCGCCCTTGGCCTGGACCCAGGCGTCGCCGTTGCCGCCGTCGACGATCTCGAACGGCATGTTCTTGTTGTCCTTCGCCAGATCGGGGTCGTCCTTGCGACGGCCGACGAGGCGCTTGACGCCGAAGATGGTGTTGGTCGGGTTGGTGACCGCCTGGCGCTTGGCCGGCTGACCCACGAGGCGCTCGTCGTCGGTGAATGCGACGATCGACGGCGTGGTACGCGCGCCCTCGGAGTTCTCGATCACCTTCGCCTGGCTGCCATCCATGATGGCGACGCAGGAGTTGGTTGTGCCAAGGTCGATGCCAATGACTTTGCCCATGTCTTTTTGATCCCTTCTCGTCTTCAAGGCGATGCTCCGAGGCGTCGGACCCGTTGTGGCATCCTGCCCCGGTTGCGGCAGCGGATGCGGGAAGCCCCGGTTCCGCGTTCGGACGGTATATAGGGAGGGCAAAAATAGGCTGCAAGCGGGCGTACCGATCGCATTGGCCATATTCCCCGGCATTTTCCGGACCCTGCCCGTTTGCACCGGCGCACGCCCCGCGCGATGATCCCCTGCATGAGCGACATTCTCGACATCCGCGGCTTCCGCATCCACCGGGGCTTTCTGGACCGCCCCGCGCAGGAAAGCCTCGTTGCGACGTTGCGGGAGGTTCTGCGCGCGGCGCCGCTGGTGCAGCCGGTGACCCCGCGGGGCCGTCCCATGTCGGTCAGGATGTCCGCCGCGGGCCGCTTCGGCTGGATCACCGACCGCAATGGCTACCGCTATTCCGAGACGCATCCGGACGGCATGGCATGGCCGCCGATCCCGGACGAGGTCCTCGCCATCTGGGACACGGTGGCGCCCGAGGCGCGCGCCCCCGAATGCTGCCTCATCAACTGGTACGGAGAGGGCGCACGGATGGGCCTTCATCAGGACCGCGACGAGGGCGACTTCACCCAGCCGGTCGTGTCGGTCTCGCTCGGCGACGAGGGGCTCTTCCGGATGGGCAACGAGGAGCGCGGCGGCAAGACCGAATCCCTCTGGCTGCGCTCGGGCGACGTCGTCGTCATGGGCGGCGAGGCGCGCCTGCGCCATCACGGCGTCGACCGCATCCGCTTCGGCTCCTCGACGCTGCTGCCGCAGGGCGGGCGGATCAATCTCACGCTGCGCGTGGTGACCTGATCATTCGGAGAGCGAACAGCATCCCGACAGCGTCCGCGCCCCTTCCCCGGTGGTGATCAGCGCCGCCGAGAGCCCGTACTGCCGGTCCGACATCCCGTCGCCGCATTCCTCCGCCGAGATCGCAAGCGCCAGCGTTCCGCCCGCCGCGCCGCCCACCACGGCGAAGAAGCGGCCGGGCACCCCCTCGGCGCTCCGCACCGGCCCGGTCAGCCAGGTCGCCTCGCCCTCCGGCTCGGAAAACGTCGAGGTGCCACCCGCGGCCACGTCGAGCGACCAGAACGGCTCTGTCCCGAAGCAGGAAAACTCCGTCACATCGGGCAGCCTCCCGCCCGGCTCCGCCTCGAGGAAATCGAGCGACGCCCAGCCCGACCGCTCGCCGGTATTCACCCGGCCCCAGCCATCCTGCACCGCAATCACCTCGACTCCCGTGGCCTCCGGCCCGAGCTCGCCGATCTTCTCGGCCGAGGCCTCGGGCGCGGTCCGGACGTTCAGAACGTCGTCCGCCGCGACCCCGATGACCGAATGGAGCGCCGGCAGGCTCTCCTGCGACAGGGCCGGTCCCGCGGCCACAAGAAGGACGGCAAGCGATCTGATCATGGAAACGGCCCTCCCGAAACGCATGCCCGGATCATGCCCCAAGGGCCCCGACCCGCCAAGTCTGCCACGCAGCGCCGCAACCGCACGCTCCCTGGCGCGTTTCCCTCTCATCAGGGGCCAGCGGCGGGCACGCATGGTTGCCGCCGCGCCCGCACCGTGACCATAAGGGGGCAACGCCGGCCGACCGGACCGGCCCCCTGCGCCAAGGAAAGGGCAAGACCTTGAACTACGCTGACCTCACCACCGTGATGCGCCGCCTCGCCCTCGAAGCCGGCGACGAGATCATGAAGATCTACGAGGCCGACGATTTCGACGTGAAGACGAAATCCGACGAGAGCCCCGTGACCGAGGCGGACGAGGCGGCCGACCGCCTGATCTCGGCCGGCCTGCGCGAGGCCTTCCCCGACATTCCGGTCGTGACCGAGGAGCAGGCCGAGACCCACGATCAGGATCTCGCCACCTTCCTCATCGTCGACCCGCTCGACGGCACCAAGGAATTCGTCAAGCGCCGCGGCGACTTCACCGTCAACATCGCCCTCGTCGAGGACAACGTGGCGAGCCGCGGCGTCGTCTTCGCCCCCGCCAAAGGCCGCCTCTTCTACACCGACGCCGACGGCAAGACCGTCGAGGAGACCGGCGCCTTCCATAAAGAGGTGGTCGGCGACACGACGCCCCTCAGCGTCTCCAAACCCGACCCCGAGGCGCTGGTCGTCGTCGCGTCGAAAAGCCACCGCGACGAGGCGACCGACGCCTATATCGGCAAATACGCGGTCAAGGACAGCACCTCGGCAGGATCCTCGCTGAAGTTCTGCCTCGTCGCAACCGGAGAGGCCGACCTCTATCCCCGCCTCGGCCGCACGATGGAATGGGACACCGCCGCGGGCCACGCCGTGCTCTACGGCGCCGGCGGCCGGGTCGTCCGCTTCGAGGACCATACCCCCCTGACCTACGGCAAGCGCGGCTTCGAGAACCCCTTCTTCATCGCCTACGCCCCGGGCGTGTCCCTCAAGAAGCCCTGATGCCGGCCGGCCGCTTTCCCGGGCAGAGCGCGGGAAAGCGCCGCCGCCCTGAAGGGTGTATGTCACTAATCTTACATACTGATGCCACACTGCATTCGGATATGGGGATTGTCCGAATTTGAGGTAGCCTAGGCATATCGTCCCGTGCCAGAACACAACCCAAACGGGCATTCCTGCCAGCTCAGACGTCGGAGGAGCTTCTGATGAAGAACAAGGTAACCAAGGCGATCTTTCCGGTCGCGGGTCTCGGAACGCGCTTCCTCCCGGCCACGAAATCGGTGCCGAAAGAGATCATGACGCTGGTCGACCGGCCGCTCGTGCAATACGCGATCGACGAGGCGCGCGCCGCCGGCATCAAGGAATTCATCTTCGTCACCTCCCGCGGCAAGGGCGCGCTCGAGGATTACTTCGACCACGCCCCCCAACTCGAGGAAGAGCTGCGGCGGAAGGGCAAGGACGACCTGCTCAAGATCCTCGAATCGACCTACATGGACTCGGGCGAGATCGCCTATACCCGCCAGCACAAGGCGCTCGGCCTCGGCCACGCGGTCTGGTGCGCGCGCCAGCTCATCGGCGACGAGCCCTTCGCGGTCATGCTGCCCGACGACGTCATCGCCGGCGACACGCCCTGCCTGCAGCAGATGGTCGAGGCCTATGCCGAATCCGGCGGCAACATGGTCGCCGCCATGGAAGTCCCGCGCGAGAAGACCTCCTCCTACGGCATCCTCGACATCGCCGAGGACATGGGATCGCTCGTGCAGGTCAAGGGCATGGTCGAGAAGCCGAAGGTCGAGGACTCGCCCTCGAACCTCGCCGTGATCGGCCGCTACATCCTCTCGCCGCAGGTGCTCAAGAACCTCGACGACATGAAGGAAGGCGCCGGCGGAGAGATCCAGCTCACCGACGCCATCGCACAGGAGATCGGCGGCTCGGAGGGCGTCTACGGCCTGCGCTTCCGCGGCCAGCGCTTCGACTGCGGCTCCAAGGCGGGCTTCCTGCAGGCGACCGTCGCCTTCGGTCTCGAGCGCGAAGAGCTCAAGGACGATCTCTGGCGCTACCTCCAGGAGGTCGTCTCCTCCGACAAGGCCGCGCAATAGGAAAGGACGACATGCCCAACGTATTGGTCACCGGCGGCGCCGGCTATATCGGCGCGCATGCCTGCAAGGCCCTGAAGGCCGCCGGCTTCACGCCCGTCACCTACGACAACCTCTCGACCGGATGGCGCGACGCGGTGAAGTTCGGCCCCCTCGTCGAGGGCGAGCTGACGGACCGCGCCACCCTCGACCGCACCTTCGCCGAGCACCAGCCGGTCGCGGTCATGCACTTCGCCGCGCTCAGCCTCGTCGGCGAGGCGATGTCCAATCCGGGCAAGTACTGGGGCAACAATGTCGGCGGCTCCCTCACCCTGCTCGAGGCGATGGTGGCGGCGGGCTGCGGCAACCTCGTCTTCTCCTCGACCTGCGCCACCTACGGCGAGCACGACAACGTCGTCCTCGACGAGCACACCCCGCAGGAGCCGCTCAACGCCTACGGCGCTTCGAAACGCGCGGTCGAGGACATGATCCGCGACTTCGCGAACGCCTATCCCCTGCAATCGGTGATCTTCCGCTACTTCAACGTCGCCGGCGCCGATCCCGAGGCCGAGGTCGGCGAGGCGCACGAGCCCGAAACCCATCTCATCCCCGTCATGCTCGAGGCGATCCAGGGCAAGCGCGATGGGCTGACGATCCACGGCACCGATTACGACACGTCCGACGGCACCTGCGTGCGCGACTACGTGCATGTCTGCGACCTCGTCGACGCGCATGTGCTCGGGCTGTCATGGTTGCTCGACGGCAAGGGCAGCCGGGTCTTCAACCTCGGCACCGGGCGCGGTTTCTCGGTGCGCGAGGTGATCGACGCCTCCCGGACCGTGACAAACATGGAAGTGCCCTATACCGAAGGGCCCCGCCGCGCCGGCGATGCGACCAAGCTCGTCTCGGGCTCGACCCGCGCGGGCGAGGAGCTCGGCTGGGAGCCGAAGAATTCGACGCTGCAGCAGATGATCGCGGATGCGTGGCGCTGGCATCAGGGCGGCGGCTTCGCCCCCTGACCCCGCCCGAAACGGCAGCGCCCCCGGCCCGTCGCCGGAGGCGCTGAGTTCTCAGGCCGCCTGAACCGGCGCGACCTCGGTGAGGATGGTGAAGAGCTTCCCCGGGTCCGGGTTCGCCCGCAGCTTGTTGCAGAAGCCCGCATCCCGCAGCGTGCGCGACACCAGCGCCAGCGCCTTCAGATGCTCGACGCCCGCATCCTCGGGCGCGAAGAGGCCGAAGACGATGTCCACCGGCTGGCGGTCCACCGCCTCGAAGTCGATCGGCCGCTCGAGCAGGATGAACGAGCCCACCACGCGCTCGAGCCCGCGCAGACGCGCATGCGGCAGCGCGACACCGTGGCCGACTCCCGTCGGCCCGAGGCTCTCGCGCTCCATCAGCGCCTCGACGGTCTGATGGTTGTCGACCCCGTAGGCCGACGCGGCAGTCTCGGCAAGATCGTGCATCAGTCGCTTCTTGCTCGACGCGCCCGATATCACGCGGACGGCCGCGGGGTTCAGAAGGTCAATAACGTTCATTTACGCGCCTGCTCTTTCGCGGGGCGGCTCGCCCGGCTCCAAGGTCTCTGCGGCCGGTTACGGATCGATCCAGCCGATGTTGCCGTCCTCGCGGCGATAGACGACGTTCACGCCGTCCTTCTTCTCGTTCCGGAACACCAGGACCGGCGCGCCGGCGAGCTCCATCTGCATGACGGCCTCTCCCACGGACAGCGACGGGATCTTGGTCTCCATCTCGGCCACGATGATGGGCTGGAGCGAGTCGGGCTCTTCCGTCTCGTCCCCCTGGCCTGATCCGGCGAGGATATACGAGGCCGCCTGCATGAGTTCAACCGGTGCCGCACGGTCCTTGTGATGATCCTTCAAACGGCGCTTATAGCGGCGCAATTGCTTGTCGAGCTTCTCCGAACAGGCCTCGAAGGCGGCGTAGATCTCGGTCGCGTGGGCCTTCGCGGTGCACATGATTCCCGTCGAGAGATGGATGATCGTCTCGCAGACATATTCATGTGCGGACTTCGAAAAGATCACGTTGGCATCCGTGGGACGTCCGGCATATTTCTCGAGCATCGCCGAGAGCTGGGTCTCGACATGGGTCTGGAGCGCGGCGCCGATATCGATCTGCTTGCCTGTGATCTGGTAACGCATGGAATCTCCCCTCCTCAGAGAAAGGCGATCGCAACCTGGCCGCGAATGCGGCCTTCAGGGATCGCTACGGTCGGGACACATGACGCCCCGTTCGGAACCGCCTGCTGCGCCGCCGGGAGGCGGGGCCAAGGGGGCAGGCATGACCGAACTGAAAGCGTCATGACGAATATTGAGGCCCGAAGTTGCGCCCCTGTCAAACGAATCCGGCAGCGAAGTTGGCGAATCCCGGTCGCCGCCGAACGGCGTCATCCGAACCGGAAGCTGTCGCCGAGATAGACCCGGCGCACGTTCTCGTTCTTGACCACCTCGTCGGGCGTGCCCGACATCAGCACTTGCCCGTCATGCAGGATGTAGGCGCGGTCGACGATCTCGAGCGTCTCGCGCACGTTGTGATCGGTGATCAGCACCCCGATGCCGCGGTTGCGCAGGTCCGAGACGAGATGCCGGATATCGCCGACGCTGATCGGATCGACCCCCGCGAAGGGCTCGTCGAGCAGCAGGAACTTCGGATCGGCCGCAAGGCAGCGCGCGATCTCGACCCGCCGCCGCTCGCCGCCCGAGAGCGCCAGCGCTGGCGCGCGGCGCAGATGCTCGATCGAGAACTCGCTCAGCAGCTGCTCGAGCCGGTTGCGCCGCTTGTGGCCCTTCGGCTCCGCGATCTCGAGGATCGACAGGATGTTGTCCTCGACCGACAGCCCGCGGAAAATCGACATCTCCTGCGGCAGGTACCCGATGCCGAGCCGCGCGCGGCGGTACATCGGCAGGTAGGTCGCGTCCTGCCCGTCGATCAGCACCTGCCCGCCCTCGGGATTCACCAGCCCCGCGATGGCGTAGAAGCTCGTCGTCTTGCCCGACCCGTTCGGCCCGAGCAGCGCCACCACCTCGCCCCGGTCGAGCGAGATCGACACGTCGCGGATCACCACCTTCTTGCGGTAGCTCTTGCGCAGGTGACGCACCTGCAAACCGTGCGGCCCGTCCGCCACGCTGAGATCGGGTTTCGGGGACATCGCTACTCGGATCCGCCTGCGGAGCCCGGCTGCAGCACCGTGCGCACCCGTCCCGCCATCTGCGCCGTGCCGCTGTCCAGATCGACCACCATACGCTCCGACGTCAGGGCGTTGTCGCCCTGCGTCAGCAGCACGTTTCCGGTCATCTCGACCGTGCCCGCATCGATGTCGTAATCGGCGCGGTCGGCCTCGGCCGCCTCCTCGCCCGACACCAGCGTCACGCCGCCCGTCGCCTCGAGCCGGCTGATCCGGCCCGCGGCCTCGCCGTAGACCACCAGCACCCGCGGCGCGGCGAGGCGCATCTCGCCCTGCCCGATCACCACCTCGCCGGTATAGAGCGCGGTGCCGTCGGACTGGTTCACCTCGAGCTGGTCGGCGCTGATCTCCACCGGGAGCGAGCTGTCCTGCCGGATCCCGCCGAAGGCCACCTCGGCGCCCTGCGCGGCGGCCATGCCGGCCCAGAGCGACAGCCCGGCGGCAAGAATTGTGGCACGGATCATGCGGAAGGACCTTTCATATCTCATGGCTCGTATACCATCTCGACGCCATCCGTGAAGAGCATGCGGACCTCGCCCTCCGCGCCCTGCTCCTCGATCGTCATACGGCCCGCCCGCAGCGTCCCGGCCGGCCCCGTGCCTTCGACCGGCCCCTCGCTCTCGGCAAAGATCCGGCTCATGGCTGAGGATAGCGCATCGGTGCTGAGCGTGTAGCCTTGCGAGCTCCGGATCGTCACGCCGCCCTGCAGGTCGATCCTGTCCTCGCCGTCGTCGAGACGCGCGTCCGGAGCCGAGAGGTCGATCCGGCTGCCGTCGTCGAAGCTCATCGCCGCATCGAGCCCCTCGGCGCGCACCCGCCCCTCGGCCTCGGGGTCGGGCCGCGCCGACCGCGCGCTGAGCGTCAGCATCGCGCCCGAATCCGTGATCCCGGAATAGCTCGGATCCGTCACCATCTCGGAGGCCCGCCCTGCGAGATCGGCGCGGGTCTGGACGGGAAGGTTGGCGGCGGGATCGGTGTCACGCGCGAAGAGGAAGATCGTGGACAGAAGCGCCAGCGCCACCAGCGGCAGCGCGAGCTTGAGCATGGCGACGTAGCGCGAATAGCGTCCCTGGCTCCGCGCCACCTCCGCCTCCTCAACTATGCGCGAAGATGTCGGTCTCGGGCCAACCGGCAAGGTCGAGCCGTGAGCGCATCGGCAGGAAGTCCCAGCACGCCTGCGCCATCTCCAGCCGGTCCTCGCGCGCGAGCATGACGTCGAGCGCGTCCTTCAGCCGGTGCAGATGCAGAACGTCCGAGGCGGCGTAGTCCACCTGCGCGTTGGTGAGCGTCTCCGCCCCCCAATCCGAGCTCTGCTGCTGCTTCGAGACGTCGACGCCCAAGAGCTCCTGCAGCAGGACCTTCAGCCCGTGCCGGTCCGTATAGGTCCGCACGAGGCGCGACGCGATCTTGGTGCACGCGACCGGCGCCGTCACCGCCCCGAAGGTGTGCAGCAACACCGCGATGTCGAAGCGCCCGAAATGGAAGAGCTTCAGCACCGCCGGATCGGTCAGCAGCTTCACCAGGTTCGGCGCCTCGGTCTGGCCCTTGGCGACCTGCACCAGATGCGCGTTCCCGTCCCCGCCCGACAGCTGCACGACGCAGAGCCGGTCGCGGTGCGGATCGAGGCCCATCGTCTCGCAGTCGATCGCCACGACCGCCCCGAGGTCGAGATCGTCCGGCAGATCGCCCTTGTAGAGGTGGTTGGTCATCGTCTGCCCCCGGTATCTCTCATCGTGTGCGCTGTGCTTGGCGCACATAAACGCGGCACAGGGGCGAGGCAAGGCGGCGGCACCGCGCCGCCGAATCCCGGCGAAAAACGCGCGCCCGCGCCCACGGCGTCACGATCCGGACCAGATTCGGGCGAGAATAAGGCGCGAACACTTTGCAATCCGCGACCGCAGGAGGCGAATTGTAACATTGGCCGTCGCATTGAAATCAACCGCAGCGCGAGGCCTGCCGCTCCCCCGCCCCGCCGGGTCGCGCCTCCTTCCTGCCCTGGCACGCCGCTAAATCCGCAACATGCAGACGGCCTTTTGTTCCAATATTTCTGGTTTCGTCGCCCCAATCGCGACAATGGCTCTCAGAGCCGCCCCCCGATGCCTATGCGGCACCAGTAAGCGGTCGTGCACGCGACAGGATACGTCCGAGACTCGATGCCGCGCCGCTCGACGCCGCGCCGCAGGTCAGCCTGCTCCTCGTCCCGCCTCCGGGTCTGCGCGCCGTCCTTCGGCACGCGCAGGATGTATCTTCGTGAGCCCGATTGACTAAAAAGCGCCACATTTGCATACCCAATCGTGGCGATGAGCCACATTTTTGTCTTTTTTGGTGTGCCAGCCCGTGGGGGCGCGAGTTGGCGGTTACCTTTGGAGTGAGAGAGGCCCAAACCGGTCAGGCACGTCCTGACGTCATCCAGACACCGCCAGACCCCCGTCCGCGTCGCGCACACCGCCCCCGGACGATCTGGCGATCGGTTCCAGGGCCTCCCGCACGCCAACAGCCTCGAAGGAGTGAGTATCAGTGTTGTTGCAATTGCGTCCGCCGGTTCATGGTGAAGAGTACAGCGATCGGGACACCGGTACTCAAATCTCGCGGTCGGGCCCGACCCCGTATCGCTCCGCCCTGAAGCGTCTCTTCGACGTCATCGCCGTGCTGCTCTCGGCGCTGCCCGTCCTGCTTCTCCTCCTCCCGATCTGCCTTCTGATCATGAGCGACGGGAAGTCCCCCTTCTACCGCCAGAAGCGGATCGGCCGCGACGGCGCGATCTTCGGCATCTGGAAGCTGCGCAGCATGGTGCCCGACGCCGACAGCCTGCTCGAGGCGCATCTCGCCGCCGATCCAGACGCCCGCGCGGAATGGGACCGGTGCCAGAAGCTCCGCCGCGATCCGCGCATCACGCCGGTCGGCCACCTCATCCGCAAGACCTCTCTCGACGAGCTGCCGCAGCTCTGGAACGTGCTCTGCGGAGACATGTCGCTCGTCGGGCCGCGCCCGATGATGGTGGAGCAGCGCTCCATCTATCCGGGCACGGCCTATTACGCGATGCGCCCCGGCATCACCGGCTACTGGCAGACCTCCGTCCGCAACGAGGCGAGCTTCGTCGAGCGGGCGACCTTCGACGCCGCCTATCTGCGCGACCTCTCCTTCGCCACCGACGTGAAGATCCTGGCGCGCACTGTCCGCGTGGTGATCGCCGGCACCGGCTGCTGACCGGCCTGTCGATCAGCGCCGCGCCAGCGCCGCCTCGCGCAAGAGACCCATCAGCTCGTCGATGAGGCGCCCCGCGCCCTCGTCGGCGAGCGTTCCGTCCTCGGCCCATTTCTTCGACGTCTGCCCGATGAAGACCTCCGGCCCCGGCAGCACGAAGGGCCGGAACGGGTTGAGGCAGAGCCGCGCCATGTTCTGCGCCCGCTGCCCGCCCGCGATCCCCGCCGCCGACGACATAAGCGCCACCGGCGTGTCGCGCCAAGGATTGCCCTCGGTCCGGCTGATCCAGTCGAGCGCGTTCTTCATCACGCCCGAGATGCCCTTGTTGTATTCCGGCGTGACCACCAGCACCGCATCGGCGCGCGCGATCTGGTCGGACAGCACCTGCACCTTCTCCGGGATCCCCTCCGCCTCGAGATCGCCGTCATAGAGCGGCAGATCGAGGTCGCCGTCCACGAACTCCGCCGGTCCGAACCGGCGCACGGCCTCGTGCATGAGCAGGCGGTTGGTCGATGCGGCGCGCAGCGCACCGCAGAGCCCGACGAGGGTCAGTTCGGACATATGCAGGTCTCCCATTGTTCCCGGGCGCTAACCTGCAACGAAAAAACGCCGCGGCAAGCGCGGCGTTCTCCCATCTCTCGCGATGTGAACCGATCAGGCGTTCGGCAGGATCACGATCTCGACGCGGCGGTTCTGCTGACGGCCCTCGGGCGTCAGGTTCGACGCGACCGGCTGGTCCTCGCCGCGGCCGATGGCGCGCACGCGGGTCGACGGCACGCCGTTGGCGATCAGGATGCCCGAGACCGACTGTGCCCGGCGCTGCGACAGGTCGTAGTTGTAGGACGCGTCGCCGGTATTGTCGGTGTGGCCGATCACCTGGATCGTCTGGTTCGGGTATTGCGACAGGTTGCCCGCCACCGCGCGCAGATCGCCCTGGATCGACGGCGACACCTGGGCGCTGTCGGTCGCGAAGAGAATGTTCTGCGGCAGCGTCACGATCAGGCGGTCGCCGGTGTTGCGCACGTCGATCTGGCTGTTGCCGACCGAGTTGCGCAGCTCCGCCGCCTGCTTGTCGAGCTCGTTGCCGACGAGGGCGCCCGCGCCGCCGCCGATCAGGGCGCCCGCGGCCGCGTTGGCACGGCGCTCTTCGGGATCGTTGCCCATCAGCGCGCCGATGCCCGCGCCGACGCCGGCGCCGATCAGGGCGCCCGACTGGGTGTTGCGGCGCGGATTGTTGGGATCGTTCAGCCCGCCCATCTGGTCGGTGCAGGCGGTGACCGCCAGCAGCGACACGGCTGCGAGGATGAGAGGAGATTTGGCGCGGAGCATGACTGTGCCTCGTTTCACTTATTTCTGTTCCCGCAGGGATGCGGGATCGCATTCGGTATACCCCGCCCCCGTCTGTCAGGCGATAACGACGACGGTTCGGTGGGCGGTTATCCGCTGACACAATGACAGATTGTGCCCGTCGCTCAAGCCTCGCCGCGCGCCGCCTCCCAGGCGAGGATCGCGCGCTTGACCGGCAGCCCCCAGTGATAGCCGCCAAGGCCGCCCGACTTGCGCAGCGCCCGGTGGCACGGAATGAGGAAGCTCACCGGGTTCCGCCCCACCGCCGTACCCACCGCGCGTACCGCTTTGGGATGCCCGATGGCCTGCGCGATCTCGGAATAGGTGGTGACCTGCCCCGAGGGGATGCGCATCAGCGCCTCCCAGACCTTGATCTGGAACGGTGCCCCGATGAGGAAGAGCGGCGCCGCCCCCTCCGCCCCGAAGGCCGACAGCACCCAGGGGCGCAGGCGCTCCGGGTCCTCGGTGAAGACCGCACTCGGCCAGCGCCCGGTCAGGTCCGCGAAGGCCGCCGCCTCGCCCGCCTCGGCCGAGAACGCGATGCCGCAGATGCCGCGCTCCGTTCCTGTGACGAGCGCAGGGCCGAACGGGCTCTCGAACCAGCCCCAGAAGATCTCGAGCCCCTCGCCCGCCCGCGCCCAGTCGCCGGGGCTCATCGCCTCCCACCGCAGGAAGAGATCGTGTAGCCGCGACGAGCCCGAGAGCCCCACGCCATGCGCCGTCTCGAGCGTGGTGAACCGCTCGCGCAGCAGCGCCTTGGCATGGCCGAGCGTCAGGTATTGCTGGTAGCGCTTCGGGCTGACGCCCACCCATTCCGAGAAGAGCCGCTGGAAATGCGCCGGGCTCATGTCCATCGCCCGCGCGATGTCGCTCAGCTGCGCCTGCGGCCCCATCTCGTCCACGAGGTCGATGGCGCGGCGCATCACCGCAAAATGGTAGGAACTGCGCTCGGGGATCGGTGTCATGTCGGTCATCGCCGGACCTCTCGGGGCTGCGTCTGCCCCGTTCTAGCGCGATCCTCCGCACCGCAGCGACCCGTTTCCTGCGCATCTCCGTCGGGAATGCGCCCGCCGATCCTCAGATGGCCGGCGTTCGGGGCCTAGACCCGGCCCGAGACGGGACTTTCCGACATCACGCTCGGCTGCTGGACGCCCTGGTCCAACGGCGCGAGCGCCTTCTCGTAGAAAACGCTCGATCCACCGGCCGGGTAGTCGCCGAAGGCATCGCACGGCACATAGCCGCAGCGATCGTAGAGCGCGGTCGCGGCGAGGAGCTTGTCGCCCGTCTCGAGCCGCATGATCATGAGCCCCGCCCGGCCCGCCTCCGCCTCGACATGGTCGAGAAGCTGCGCCCCGATCCCGAGGCCCCGCGCCTCGGGCGCGACGTAGAGAGACTTCACCTCGGCGAAATCCGCGTGCCGCTTCAGCGCGACGCAGCCGAGCAGCGCGCCTTCCGCCTCCGCCCCGTAAAAAGAGACCCCGGGCGCGGCGAGCGCCTCGGGGTCCAGCATGTGGTTCTCGTGAACCGGAAACAGCGAGCGCATCAGCGCGTGGCTGGCATCGAGCAGCGCGAGCGCTTCTGGCGTCTGGGGAGAGACGGGACGGATTGTGATGGGCATCAAGAAACTCCGAGGGGCTTTAGACACAAGACAGGGCGATTTGCCGCAGCGTCAATGATCGGATTCCGATCAGCCGCTTTCCAATATCTTGTGGAAATCCCGGCCACTCCCGCCATATCGTGACAAAAGCCTTTGACAGACCCTGCCAAACCCCGTCACATTGGCCCTCAAGGCAGTGACACAGGCAAAAAAATGCGCTTCTCGAGGCTGCGCCTCACGGGTTTCAAGAGCTTTGTCGATCCGACGGACCTCCTCATCCAGGACGGGCTGACGGGCGTCGTCGGCCCGAACGGCTGCGGCAAGTCGAACCTGCTCGAAGGTCTGCGCTGGGTCATGGGCGAAAACCGCCCGACCGCGATGCGCGGCGGCGGGATGGAGGACGTGATCTTCGCCGGCGCCTCCTCGCGGCCCGCGCGGAACTACGCCGAGGTCTCGCTCTCGATCGACAATTCCGACCGCGTCGCGCCCGCCGGCTTCAACGACACCGATCACCTCGACATCACCCGCCGCATCACCCGCGACGTGGGCTCCGCCTACCGCGTGAACGGCAAGGAGGTGCGCGCCCGCGACGTGCAGATGCTCTTCGCCGACGCCTCCACCGGCTCGCATTCGCCCGCGCTCGTGCGGCAGGGCCAGATCTCCGAGCTGATCAACGCCAAGCCGAAATCGCGCCGCCGCGTGCTCGAGGACGCCGCCGGGATCGGCGGTCTCTACCAGCGCCGCCACGAGGCCGAACTCAAGCTCAAGAACACCGAGGCCAATCTCACCCGCGTCGACGACGTGGTCGAAGGGCTCGCCTCGCAGCTCTCCTCCCTCGCCAAGCAGGCCCGGCAGGCCGCCCGCTATCGCGCCATCGGCACCGATCTGCGCGCCGCCGAAGGGCAATTGCTCTACCGGCGCTGGCGCGACGCCGATCTTGCCCGCGCCGCCGCCCGCGCCGCCCTGCGCGAGGCGGTCAACGCCGCCGCCCAGGCCGAACGCGCCGCCCGCGAGGCCGCGACCTTGCGCGAAAGCCGCGAGGAAGCGCTGCCGCCCCTGCGCGAGGAAGAGGCTATCGCCGTCGCCCTTCTCCAGCGCATCACCGTCGAGCGCGACACGCTGGTGGCCGAGGAAGAGCGCGCCCGTCAGGCCATCGAGGCGCTGAAGTCACAGATCGCCCGCCTCGTGCAGGACATCGAGCGCGAGGGCGGCCTCGACCGCGACGCCGGGGAGACCATCGCCGCGCTCGAGGACGAGGCGCAGGAGCTGGCCGAGGCCGGCGACGGCCACGAAGACCGCCTCGCCGAGGCCTCCGAAGCCGCCCGCGAGGCCGCCTCCGTCCTCGAGGACCGCGAAGCGGCCCTCTCCGAGCAGACCGAGGACCTCGCCCGCCTCTCCGCCCGCCACCAATCGGCGCACCGCGCGCTGGCCGACGCGAAGAAGACCGCAGAGCGCAGCGCCGCCGAGGCCCAAAAGGCTGCCGCCGCCGCGCAGGAGACCGAATCCCGCCGCGCCGAGGCCGAAGAGGCCCGCGATGCCGCCGAGGAACAGGCCGAAGCCGCCCGCGAGGCCGCCGCCGAAGCCGAGGAGGCACTGACCGAGGCCGAGGCCGCACTTGCGGACACCCAGACCCGCGAGGGCGAGGCCCGCGCGGCCCGCAGCGAGGCCGAAGGAGAGGCGAGCGCGCTCCGCGCCGAGCGCGACGCCCTCGCGCGCCTCCTCGACCGGGACAGCTCCGAAGGCGAGCAGATCCTCGACCGCCTGCAGGTCGCCCGCGGCTACGAGAAGGCCCTCGGCGCCGCCCTCGCCGACGATCTCCGCGCGCCCGAGGTCGCCGCCGACGGCCCCTCCGGCTGGACCGTCCTGCCCGCCTACGACGTAGGCCAACCCCTCCCGGACGGCGCGACGCCGCTGACGGATCACGTGGACGTCCCCGCCGTCCTCGTCCGCCGCATGTCGCAGATCGGCCTCGTCACGGCCTCGGACGGCGCCCGCCTGCAGCCCTCCCTCAAGCCCGGCCAGCGCCTCGTCAGCGCCGAGGGCGACCTCTGGCGCTGGGACGGCTACCGCGCCCGGGCGGAGGACATGCCCTCCGCCGCCGCGCTCCGGCTCGAACAGATCAACCGGCTGAGCGCCCTCAAGTCCGAGACCGATGCCGCCGAGGCCAGGCTGGGCGCCGCCCGCGACACTCACGAGTCGCTCTCGTCGCAGCTCGCCGACCTCTCCCTTGCCGACAAGGCCGCCCGAGAGGCCCGCCGCGAGGCCGACCGCCGCGTCGCCGAGACCGCCCGCGCCGCCAGCCGCGCCGAGGCCGACCGCGACATGGCCGAGGGCAAGCTCGAAAGTGCCCGCCTCGCCGTCACCCGCACCGCCGACGAGGCCGCAGACGCCCGCGAGGCGGTGGCCCTCGCCGAGGACACCGTCGCCGAGCTGCCCGACCTCGACGGCGCCCGCGCCGAGCTCGAGGACGTCCGCATGACGGTCGAGGCCGCGCGGATGACCATGATGGCCCGCCGCTCCGCCCATGACGAGCTCCGCCGCGAGGGCGAGGCCCGCCATGCGCGACAGCAGAAGGTCACCAAGGATCTCGCGAGCTGGCGTCATCGGCTCGAGACCGCCCGCGCCCGCACCGGCGAACTCGACGCCCGCCGCGAAGAGGCCGAGGACCAGCTCGAAACCGCCGCCGAGAAGCCCGAGGAACTCGCCGAGCGGCGCGAGCACCTCAGCGCCGAGATCGAGACCGCCGAGGAGCGCCGCCGCGCCGCAGCCGACACGCTCGCCGCCGCCGAAACCGCTCTCCGCGAGACCGTGGCGCAGGAACGCGACACCGAGCGTCTCGCCTCCGAGGCCCGCGAGGCCCGCGCCCGCGCGGAGGCCCGCGCCGAGGCCGCCGACGAAGCCGTCGCCGCCGCCGCCGAACGCATCGACGAGGAGCAGGAGACGACGCCCGAGAAGCTGCTCGAACGCCTCGACATCGACCCGGACGCCCTCGACGACGCCGAGCGCATCGAGGCCAAGGTCAACCAGCTCAAGCGCCAGCGCGACGCGCTCGGCGCGGTCAACCTGCGCGCCGAGGAGGACGCCCGCGAGGTCCAGGAAGAGCACGACCAGCTCGTCACGGAAAAGACCGACCTCGAAGAGGCGGTGAAGACGCTGCGCTCCGGCATCGCCAGCCTCAACCGCGAGGGACGCGAGCGCCTGCTGACCGCCTTCGAGCAGGTGAACACGAACTTCCGCCTGCTCTTCACGCACCTCTTCAACGGCGGCGAGGCCAACCTCGTCATGGTCGAGAGCGACGATCCGCTCGATGCCGGGCTCGAGATCATGTGCCAGCCGCCGGGCAAGAAGCTTCAGGTCCTCTCGCTCCTCTCGGGCGGAGAGCAGACCCTGACTGCGCTCGCCCTCATCTTCGCGGTGTTCCTCGCCAACCCCGCGCCGATCTGCGTGCTCGACGAGGTCGACGCCCCGCTCGACGACGCCAACGTCACCCGCTTCTGCGACATGCTCGACGAGATGTGCCGCCAGACCGACACGCGCTTCCTCATCATCACCCACCACGCGGTGACGATGGCGCGGATGGACCGGCTCTTCGGCGTGACGATGCAGGAGCAGGGCGTCAGCCAGCTCGTCTCGGTCGACCTCAAGCGCGCCGAGAAGATGGTCGCCTGACCCCCGCCGCTCAGCCCGCCTCCATCACCTCGACCCCGAGGATGCACGGCATGTGGCGGGCGATCTCGGACCAGCTCTCCCCCTCGTCCACCGAGGCGAAGAGAGAGCCCGTGTTTGTCCCGAAATAGACCCCCGCCGGCTCGCCCTCGTCCCGCGCCATCGCCTGACGCAGCACGGTGAAAAAGCAGTTCTCCTGCGGCAGCCCCTCCCGCTGCGGACCCCAAGTCTCGCCGCCATCGGTCGATCGCCACACCGCCGCAGAAGCGTCCGGCGGATAGCGCCCTTCGGTGTCGCCGTTGAGCGGCAGAACCCAGACCGTGCCCTCATCGCGCGGATGCACGACGACCGGGAACCCGAAGGCCGAGGGCAGGCCCGCACTCATGTCGTCCCAGCTCCGCCCGCCGTCGCGCGACCGGAACACCCCGTGGTGGTTCTGCTGGTATAGCAGATCCCCCTGTCCCGCCGCCCGCATCATGTTGTGCACGCAATGCCCGATCTCGTCGGCGCTGCCGCCCGCCAGATGATCGAGGGGCGCGGCGACGTTCGACCGGCGGTTCCGCCTCTCCCACGTCTCGCCGCCATCTTCGGTGGCGAAGACGCCCGCGGCCGAGATGCCGAGCCACATCCGCTCCGGCGCCTCCGGCACGGCCACGATCGTGTGCAGCGTCAGTCCCGCCGCGCCGGGGTTCCACTCCTCGCGGCCGGGAAACTCCGCGAGCGCGTCGTTCCGCACCCAGCTTTCGCCGTCATCGTCGCTCCGGTAAAGCTGCGCGGGTTTGCCCCCGGCATAGAGCGCGCCGCCCACCCGCTTCAGCGACCAGAGCGCATCGAGCGTCCCGGTGAAGGGCGCGGGCGGGTCCGCCTCGCGGCCCATATGCTTCGCCATGTCGGGATCGTTCCGCAGCCAGTCGTCGAACTGCCCGTTGGACAGTTTCGAGAGCGTCCAGCTTGCGCCCCCGTCGCCCGACCGCCAGACGCCCGCCCCGCTGAACTCGTCGCCGCCCGCCGCCCAGATCGCGCCGCTGCCCGCGTCGCCCGCCAAGTGATTGATCCGCCAGCCGTCGCAGAACGGCCCGCGCAATGTCCATGACGTCCGCGCGCCGCCCCCGTCGATCAGGAACGCGCCTTTCGTGGTGCCCACCAGAACCGTCGTCATCACCCCATCCTTTCCGCAGGAGCCTGCGACACTTTAGCACGGAGGCTCCGGCGAAAGTGCGGGGAAGTTCGGGCGCGCGGCGCGCTTCCGCCGAAGGCGTCAGGTCAGCAGCGCCGCCCCCGTCAGCACCAGCGCGCCGAGGAACACGGTCTCGGCCACCAGCATCAGGATCGCGGTGCGCCCCACCAGCAGAAGCTGCGGGATCGACGTCTTCATCCCCACCGCCGCGATCGCCGTCAGCAGCGCCCAGCGGGAGACGTCGTTCACGACGTCCCGCACGATCTCCGGGATGAGGTGCAGGGAATTGAGCGTCGCGAGGATCAGGAAACCGATGACAAAGCCCGGCAGGAGCGGCGGCCGCTCCGCCCCGGTCGCGCCCTTCGCGCGCAGGATCATCGCCGCGATCAGCACCACCGGCGCGAGCAGGCTCACGCGGATGAGCTTCACCAGCGTCGCGACGTCCCCCGTCTCGTCCGACACCGAATAGCCCGCGCCCACCACCTGCGCGACGTCGTGGATCGTCCCGCCGAGGAAGACCCCCGTCACCGTGGGATCGAACCCGGCGGCGGCGGCGATCATCGGGTAGACGATCATCGCCACGGTCGAGAGCACCGTCACCCCCACGACCGTGAAGACGAGGTCCTGCTCCGACCGCTCCGACTTCGGCAGCACCGCGGCGATGGCCATGGCCGCCGACGCGCCGCAGATCGCAACCGAGCCGCCGGTCAGGAAGGCAAAGCGTGACCTGCGTCCGAAGAGCGGCGCGACCAGCAGCGCCATCCCGATCGTCGCCGCCACGCCGAGGATCGTCAGCCCGACGAAGGCCGGCCCGAGCTCGACCAGCAGATCGACCGAGATCCGCACGCCGAGCAGCGCGACACCGATCCGCAGCACCTTCTTCGCCGCGATCTCGATCCCCTCGGCCGAACGTCCCTCCTCCGACAGGAAGTGCAGCGCGATGCCGAGGAGGATCGCCATCAGCATCGCCGGCGCGCCGTAATGGTCCGCGAGGAACTGCGCGCAGATCGCCACGAGCGCCGCCACCGCGAGCCCCGGAAAGACCCGGTCGAAGGTCTGGCGGAGCGTCGCGGGTCGGAACGTGTCGGGGCTCATGGTCGGTCTCCTGTGGACGAAGGTCGGCTGTCCGGCCGGATCGGTCGGTCTGAAGGAAGGTGTATGTCTGCTGAAGCATGCGCCCGGTGCCGGGGGGCGCGATCGCAACCTCTGGGCTGCAGCTCGTCTGTTCGGTCTGCCCCGGCACCGAAGCACGTCCCGTGCCGGAGGTCTCTCGGGCGGATCACGTCCGGTGACGTCCTCACCCGTTTTTGGCGAAAATTCGGTACGAAACGGGCCGGATTTCTTACATTTCGTACGAAACCCGGCCCGCCGCGCGCCTTACTGGATGTCCGCAGCGATATCCGCGTCGATGTCCTCCTCGACCTGCGCAACCGCCTCGCGCAGCGCCCCGAGCACCTCCTCGCCGTTGTCGACGTTCGAGGCGAACCACTCGTAGACCGGCTGCACGGCATCCTGGAACGCCTGCCGCTCCTCGGGCGTCGGCACGTAGACCTCGCCGCCGGCCTCCGCGAACTCCTCGTAGGCCGAGATCGACTTGCGCTTCGGCGAGGCGAAGGTCGCCTGCTGCAACTCCTTAAAACCATTGACGACAACGCGGCGCATGTCCTCGGGCATGGACATGAACTTCTCGTTGTTCATCACCCAGATCGCCGCCATGTAGGCATGCCCGTCGAGCGTGAGGTACTTCAGGCCGGCATCGGGGAACTTCATGTTCATGATGTCGGTGATGCCGTTCTTGGTGCCGTCCACCACGCCGGTCTGCAGTGAGGTGAAGAGCTCCGGCCACGGGATCGGCGTCGGCGACGCACCAAGCGTCTTCACCAGCTCCTGCGGCAGGTCCGCGACCACGGTGCGCATCTTCATGCCCTCGAGGTCGGACGGATTTGCCACTGTTTTCTGAGTGTTGGCAAAGTTGCGCCAGCCGCCGGTATTGCCGATGGTCATGATCCGGATCTGGTCGCCCGACGCCTCGAGCGCGAGATCGCGCAGCGTGCGGGTGAAGTCGGTCTCGGTCAGCACCGCCTCGGCGACACGGTCCGAGCGCATCAGGTACGGAAGGTCAAACACCTGAACATACGGAAAAATTCCCGCCGCGCCGCCCGACGTCGTGACGAACACGTCGATCGATCCGTCGGCGATGCCCTGCAGGCACTCCGTTCCGTTCGAGCAGAGCTGCGTGCCGATGAAGAGTTCGACCTCGATCGCCCCGTTCGACGCCTGCTCGACATAGTTCTTGAAGACCACGAGGCCGTCGTAATCCTCGTCGTTCTCGTTCGAGTTCGCGGTCGCGCGGATGGTGTATTCCTGCGCGCTCGCCACTGTGGCGCTCCCGGCGATCATCGCCGTGGCCGCGAGGGCCGTAAGGGTGTTCTTCAGCATTGTCTGGCCTCCCTGGTTGCTGAAATCAGTTCACGAAGCCCGTAAGCCTCGGAATAGTCATCGAAATAGCGGGGAAATATGTGATCAGGAAGATCACCAGGATCTCCACCGCGAGGAACGGCAGGATCGCCTTGGAGATCGTCTCGACCCTCTCTCCGGATACGCTCGAGGCGACGAAGAGCACCAGCCCCATCGGCGGCGTTGCGAGCCCCACGGTCAGGTTCACGCTCATGATGATCGCGAAGTGCACCGGATCGACCCCGAGCCCGGTGAAGACCGGCCCGAGGATCGGTCCGAGGATGATGATCGCCGGCCCCGCATCGAGGAACATGCCCACCGCAAAGAGCAGCACGTTGATGAGGAACAGCAATATCAACGGGTTCTCGGACAGGTTCAGGATGAAATCCGCCATCATCTCGGGCGCGTGGCTGAGCGAGACCACCGTCTTGAAGCTGACCGCCGCCCCGACGAGCAGCAGCACGGTCGCCGACGCGATCGCCGAGCGGCGCAGCACGTCGGCAAGGTCGACCACCGTGATGACCCGCAGCACCCCGAAGGACACGATGAGCGCGTAAATGACTGCGATCGCAGCGGCTTCGGTCGGCGTGAACACCCCGATCAGGATGCCGCCAAGGATGATGATCGGCGTCTGCAGCGGCGCGACCGCCTTCTTGCAGACCGTACGGAAATCCGGGCTCGCCCGGCGGCGATAGGCCATCAGGAGGAAATGCGCCGGGATCAGCATGGCAATGAAGACCGGCCATCCCCCCGCGCCCCAGCCCTCGGGCAGAAGCCACGTCAGCATGTAGAAGACGCCCGCAAAATTGAGCCGCAGGAGAACAAAGCTGACCCAGTATTCCGTGGGTGAGATCGCCGCGCCCTTCTCGACGATGCGCTCGGCCTTCGGCAGGTCGTAGCGGTCGGCCAGCAGCCGGACCATCAACATGAGACCGATCCCGACGAGGATGCCCGGCACGATGCCCGCAAGGAACAGCGCGGCCACCGACTGGCCCATCACGTAGGCATAGATGATCATGATGCCCGAGGGCGGGATGATCGGGCCGATGACCGACGAGGCCGCGGTGATCGCGGCGGCGAAGCGGCGGGTATAGCCCTGCTTCTCCATCGCCGGGATGAGCGTCGAGCCGAGCGCGGACGTGTCCGCAACCGCGGAGCCAGAGAGGCCCGCGAAAAGGATCGACGAGAGGATGTTCACATGTGCGAGTCCGCCGCGCAGGTGGCCCATGAAGGCCTGGCTGAATTGCACCAGCCGCTCGGTGATGCCGCCGCGGTTCATGATCTCGCCGGCGAGCAGGAAGAACGGCAGCGCCATCAGCGGGAAACTGTCCATCCCGTTGTAGAGGTTGCGATAAAGCAGCGCGAGGTCGCGCTCCTGACCGTTCAGCCAGAGCAACGCCCCCGGCGCGAAGAGCAGTGCAAAGAAGACCGGAAGGCCGATCAGCAGGAGGACGAGGAAGACCGGGAGGAACCAGACCAGCATGTTATTCGGCCTCCGGCAGCTCTGCGGGATCGATGACCTTCAGCGTCGCCGCCTCGCCCGCGAGCGTCACGATCTGGCGCAGGATCAGCTCCACGTTGACGATCAAAAGCAGGACCATGCCGACGAAAACCGACATGTACATCCAGGCGAGCTTGATCCGGATCGTCTCGCCGCCGAAGAGGTCCATCGGCACGCGCAGCGAGGACGAGTTGAAGAGCCACCCGCTGTTCACATGGTCGTAGCCGAGGCTCACCCCCATAACGATCACGGTCAGCGACATCGCGAGCAGGACGAGCACCAGCACGTGCGTCGCCGTGCGTGGGACGAAGCGGTGGAGCATGTCGATGGCGACGAACCCGCCGCGGCGGAACGCCGTCGGCGCTGCAAGGCCGGTCATCCAGAGCATGCAGAACCGCGCCGCCTCGTCGGGCCAGGGCAACGCGTTATTGAGAACATAGCGGAAAAACACCTGCGACAGCGTCACGATCACCATGACCGCCAGCGCCAGCAGCGCGAGCCACCGGCCGAGCGCGAGCACCCAGTCGTTCCAGAGCTCGAACGGCACGAGCAGGCCGCGCACGAGTCCCATTTTCTCCTCCCCCTCCCGCGGCTTGCGGGTCCTCCGTCGCTTGGTCCCCGCATGCGCCGCGGGTGTCGTACGTCAACTCAGCGCCTGGAAGGCTCCGTACTGCCCGCCGACAAACAGGAGCGGCTCGCCTGCGCGCATGCGCACGCGTTCGACCCGGCCGACGACAATGACGTGGTCTCCGCCGTCATGCACCGCCTCGCGAGAGCATTCGAAATGCGCAAGCGCCGTATCGATGAGCGGCACGCCCTTCTCGTTCTCCGCCAGATCGCCGGGCCGGAAGCGTCGCGCATCCTTGGCCACCTCGGAGCAGAGCGCGGCCTGATCCGCAGCGAGGACGTGGATGGCGAAATGCTGCGCGTCGGCAAAATAGCCGAACCTTTTCGAGGCCTTCGCCGGGGACCAGAGCACGAGCGGCGGCTCCATCGACAGCGAGGCGAAGCTGTTCGCCGCAATGGCGATCGGCCCGTCCTGCGTCTGCGTCGTGACGATGGTCACACCCGTCGCGAACCGACCCAGCGCGTCACGAAAGTCGCGCTGGTTGTCCGGGCCGGGCTCGAAGGTCTGCTGTTCCGCCATGCTCATGCCACCGTCCATGTCACGGCACCTCGTGCCCCAGCGCAAGGGTATAAAGCTCGAACCAGCTCTCACGGTCCAGTGACACTTTTTCCGCGTCCGCCAGAGCCTTGATGCGCTCGACGTTGTTCGTGCCCATGACCGGCAGGATGCCCGAGGGGTGCTTGAGAAGCCACGCGACCGCCACCGCAGCGGTATCGACGCCGTGCTCTGCCGCAATCGCGTCGAGCTTGACCCGCAGCTCGGACCGGTCGTTCGCGAAGATCTCGCCACCGCCGAGCGGCGACCAAGCCATCGGCTTGACGCCCCGTTCCTGCAGGAAGGCGACATCGCCGTTGGTGAAGCCCTCGTGCGCCATGAGGGACAGCTCGATCTGGTTGGTGACGAGCGGAGACTTCATCGCCGATTGCAGCAGCGTCCAGTCGTTCGCCTTGAAGTTCGACACACCCACATGCCGAACCTTGCCGGACGCCACGGCGGCATCGAGGGCCGCGCCGGTCTCGTGGTGATCCATGAGTGGATCGGGACGGTGGACCAGCAGCAGATCGATCTGCTCGATCCCCATCAGCTGCAGCGAATGGTCGATGGAGCTTTCGATATGTCCCGCGGAGGTGTCGTAGTGCTTGACGCGCTTGGAGGCATAGCGACCCACCGGGGCGACGATGTCGCATTTCGTGACGATCTCGATCCGCTCGCGCAGGTCGGTCCCGGTCAGCGCCCGGCCCAGCACCTCTTCGGCCTCGTAGCCGCCATAGATGTCGGCCTGGTCCATCGTCGTGATGCCCTGCGCGAGGCAGGCCTCGATCTTGGCGCGCACGTGCTCGGGGCTGGTGTCGCTGTCGTCCGACAGGCGCCACATGCCGTAGACGATGCGGCTGAGGTCGAGATCGTCTGCGAGGTTGATCCGGCTGACGGTCACTTGCGCTCTCCTTCTCCCAGCGGGGTGGCCGGGGTTTCGCTCGGCACCCGCCCGTATGCGTGCGGCAGCGAGCATGTCTTGAGGTTCGGCAGCACCTTCTCACCGAAGTGTCTGCACTCGTCCAGATGCGGATAGCCCGAGAAGATGAAGGCCCGGATGCCCATTTCCTTGTAGCGTTCGATCTTGGACATGACCTGATCGACCGACCCGACAAGGGCCGCGCCGCAGCCCGAACGGGCCCGACCGACGCCCGTCCAGAGGCCCGGTTCGACATATCCGTATTGGTCCGCGAGCTCGCGCGCCCGCGCCTGGTGGCTGACCCCGAGGGACGAGGCGTCGTGCGACCGCTCGCGGATCAGCTGGCCCAGTTCGTCGTCGAGCTTGGAGACGATGTAATCGGCATATTCGCGGGCCTCTTGCTCGGTGTCGCGCACGATCATGTGCACCCGCAGACCGTAATCCAGCGTTCGCCCGTAGCGCTCGGCCACCGCGTTCACGTCGCGCATCCGCTGCGCGAGTTGTTCCTCGGGTTCGGGCCACATCAGGTAGACGTCGCAATGCTGCCCGCAGAGTTCCAGCGCATGGGGGCTGTAGCCGCCGAAATAAAGAAGCGGGCCGCCGTTCTGCTGGTAGGGCTTGGCGGGATCGGTCCAGAGGTTCTTGAAGGTGTAGACCTCGCCCTCGTAATTGATCTCGTCCTGCGTCCAGGCCTGCTTGAGGATCTCGACGACCTCGCGCGAGCGCTGGTAACGGAAGGCGCTGTCGGCCTTCTCTCCGGGAAAGTCCGACGAGATGATGTTGAGCGTCAGCCGCCCCTTCATCATGTGGTCGATCGTCGCGATGGTCCGGGCGAGCATGATCGGCTGCATCTCGCCGCAGCGGATCGCCGCCAGCATGTTGATATCGCTCGTGACCTGCCCGCCAGCCGCGACGAAGGACAGAACGTCCTGCCCGACCTGATAGGACGAGGGGCAGAGAATATTGCGGAAGCCCTGCTTCTCGGCCTCCTTGAGGATCGACGAGCAATGCTCCCAGCTCGAGCGCAGATGACCCTCGGGCACGCCGAGGAACTGGTAATCGTCCGAGCAGAGAGCGGCGAACCACGACACTTCGGCTGCGTCCAGATCGGCGGATGTGACGGGTACGACGGACATGGCTCTCCCTCTTCGCGAATCTCCGGATGTCGCCGGATTGCCCCTTGCGTAGCATCGTCCTTGATGTGCATCAATGCTGTATCAATTTTCCCGAGTCGCGGTCCCCGGGGCCACGGCCAGAGGCGACGCGAGAGGCAGGCATGATCAACTACGGCATCATCGGCGCGGGCATGATGGGCCAGGAGCACATCCGAAACATCCATCTTTTGGGTGACGCGCGGGTCGAGGCGATCTTCGAACCGGACCCGGTCATGGCCAATGGCGCAAAAGGGCTCGCCCCCGAGGCCGCGATGGTCGGATCCATCGACGAGATCCTCGAACGCAATGCGCTCGATTGCCTGCTGATCGCCTCGCCGAACCACGTTCATGTCGACCAGATGGAGCAGATCGCTGCACGCCGACCGCTGCCGATGCTGGTGGAAAAACCGCTCTTCACGACGTCCGAGCAGGCCGAGCGGGTGGCAAAGCTCTCCAGAGACTACCCCGCGCCGATCTGGGTGGCGATGGAATACCGCTACATGCCCCCCATCGCGATGATGGTCGATCGCGCCGAGGAAGCGACGGGCGGCATCAAGATGCTGACCGTGCGCGAACACCGCTTTCCCTTCCTCGACAAGGTCGGGGCCTGGAACCGGTTCAACGCCACCTCGGGCGGCACGCTCGTCGAGAAGTGCTGCCATTTCTTCGACCTGATGCGCCTGATCCTGCGCGCCGAGCCGGTGCGCGTCATGGCCTCCGCCGCGGGGGACGTGAACCATGCCGCCGAGGAATATCAGGGCAACCGTCCCGACATCTGGGACAACGGCTACGTCATCGTGGACTTCGACAACGGCGCCCGGGCGATGCTCGAGCTCTGCATGTTCGCCGAAGGTTCGCGCTATCAGGAGCACCTGAGCGCCGTCGGCCCGTCGGGCAAGATCGAGGCGCTCGTCCCCGGCCCGACACGCTTCTGGCCGGAAGGGCTTGGTCCCGCGCCAGTGCCCCAACTCGTCCTGTCCCCGAGGAACCCGAAGGGCGAACAGATCCTCGACGTGCCGGTAGACCCGACGCTGCTCGAGGCGGGCGATCACAACGGCTCGACCTTCTATCAGCATCAGCGGTTCCTGAACGTGCTGCAGGGGCAGGGAAAGGTCGAGGTCACGCTTGAGGACGGCGCCAGGGCGGTGGCGATGGGCCTTGCCGCGCAGGAATCCGCCCGGACGGGACAAGCAGTCCTACTCTAGAAGAACGTGCTCCCTGGGTGAAACTCGGGCGCTCGATCCTACGTAGCTGGTCCGGGGTCAGTCCATGCAGCGGAGATGCGTTCCCCCCGGGGTGCGCAGTCTGCCAAGACTGGACTTCCCGTCCCATAGCCTGAACACTCGTTCGGGTTTGAGCCACGGATCGCAATGCCCGACACGCAGCACATACACTCCGCCTTCGGACGCCCGCTCGAGGACCTGATAGCCTGCCCGTCCTGCGATGCGCTTTATGTCGCGCGCATGCCGGAGACGGGTGGGCGTGCGGTGTGCGACCGGTGCCACACCGTTCTGATCGCGCCGAAGCGCAAGGCGGGTCTCAGGATCATCGCCCTGACGCTGGCCGTGCTGATCCTTGTTGTCTCGGCGATGTTCTTCCCGTTTCTCGACATCCATCGGCTCGGCCTCGGCAACAGCGCCTCGATCCTTGATGCGGCGACCGCATTCAGCTCGGGGCCGATGGCCGCGCTCGGCCTCGGGACGGCCGCGATGATCGTGATCGTGCCGCTGATCCGGATGCTGCTCATCCTCTACGTGCTGACGCCCATCGTCTTCGACCGTCAGCCGTTCGCGCAGGCGCGCCGCGCCTTCCGCTGGAGCCAGGAGCTCAAGCCCTGGGCGATGGCCGAGATCTTCGCCATCGGCTGCGCCGTTGCTCTGGTTAAGGTCGCGGACCTCGCGCAAATCGGCTTCGGCCCCGCATTCTGGATGTTCTCGGTCCTCGTCGTGATCGTCCTCTTCAACGACAACTACCTCTGCACCTGGTCGGTATGGAAATCCCTGGAAACTCCGAAGAACCGCGGCTGACCGCCCGGGAGGCGGGACTGGTGGCCTGTCGCGCCTGCGCCCGCGTCTGGACGCCGGACCACGACCGCTGCGAACGCTGCGGCGCCAGGTTGCAGTCGCGCGACACCGGCAGCCTTCAGCGGGTGTGGGCATGGTGGGTCGCGGGACTGACCTGCTACATTCCGGCCAACCTCTATCCGATGCTGGTGACCGACACGCTGATGCAGGAAACCTCGAGCACCATCGTCGGGGGCGCTGTCGAGATCGCCTCCCACGGCGCCTATGGCATCGCCGCCATCATCCTCATCGCAAGCGTGCTCATTCCGATCGGCAAATTCCTCGCAATCGCCTTTCTTGCGATATCGGCCCGGCGAGGCAGCCACGTCGCTCCCCAGAAACGCCAGCATCTCTATGAGGTGGTCGAATTCATCGGGCGCTGGTCGATGATCGACGTCTTCGTCGTGGCGATCCTGTCGGCGCTCGTGCAGCTCTCCTCGGTGGCGTCGATCCAGCCGGGCCCGGCGGCGCTCACCTTCGCGCTGTCGGTTGTATTCACGATGCTTTCCGCGCAGAGCTTCGATTCAAGGCTCATCTGGGACACAGCCAGACGAAACAGACGGGATAGAACCACGTGACGGACCAAAACACAGACCGACAGCCGGGCGACGTGCCTCTCGAGGAGGAGCGGCGCAGCATCTGGGACAAGGTCTCGATCATCTGGCTGATCCCGATCATCGCCCTCGCCATCGCGCTCTTTGCCGCGTGGCGGAACTACTCGGGACGCGGTCCTGTGATCGAGATCGCCTTCGAGAACGCCGCCGGCATCACCGCCGACGAGACCGAGCTGCGCTACCGCGACATCGGCGTTGGCATCGTCGAGGACGTCGGTTTCGAGAACGGCCTCGGCCAGGTCGTCGTGTCGGTCCGCGTGGAGCAGGACATCGCCGAGTATATCGACCAGGACGCGCGCTTCTGGGTCGTCCGCCCCGAAGTCTCGGCGCGCGGGGTCTCGGGCCTCGATACGGTCCTGTCGGGCGTCTACATCGAGGGCGCGTGGGACAGCGAGCCGGGCACGCGGGCAAGCCGGTTCGACGGGCTCGCCGCAGAACCCCTGATCGGCAATGAGGCCGACGGGATCGAGTTCGAGCTGGCGTCCGAGGACGGACTGCCCACCTCGAAGACTCCGATTATCTACAAGGGCGTCGAGGTCGGCATGGTCGACGCGGCCGAGATCGAGGCGGGCGGCGCCGGCGTGCGCGCTGACGCGGTGATCTATTCGGACTATGCCGACCTCGTGACCACCCAGACGCGGTTCTGGGACATTTCGGGCTTCTCCTTCTCTCTCGGCGCCTCCGGGGCACGGCTGAACTTCAGTTCCTTCGCCTCGCTCATCTCCGGCGGCGTCACCTTCGAGACGCTTTCCTCGGGCGGCGAGCCGCTGACACGTGGCGCCGAATACGAGCTCTTCCCCGACGAGGACAGCGCCCGCGAGGACTTCCTCGTGGAAGGCGACGGCGCGACAGTGGATGTCGCGATGGTCTTCGAGAACATCTCCGGCCTCTCGACCGGGGCGGCGGTGGAACTCGGCGGTCTCCGGGTCGGCGACGTCGCAAGCCTGACCGGCATCGTGGACGAGGAACGCTTCGGCGACAGCGAGGTGCGCCTGCTCGTCACCGCACGGCTCAACCCCGGACGGATCGGATTGGCCGAAGGCGCCAGTGCCGAGACGCTCTTCGACTACCTCGACGGGCGGATCGCGGAGGGGCTGCGCGCCCGGCTGACAAACGCCTCGATCCTGACCGGCGGGCTCAAGGTGGAGCTGGCGGAAGTCGACGACGCCGAAACCGCCACGGTCGACCGGAGCGGAGAGCCCTACCCGCTGATCCCCACAGCCGATGCGCAGATTACCGATGTGACCGCCACGGCGCAGGGGGCGCTCCAGCGCGTCTCCGATCTGCCGATCGAGGAGGTCATGCAATCGGCCATCGGCCTGATGAATCAGGCCACCACGCTGATCGGCAATCAGGACCTGCAGGACACGCCCGGCGAGCTGCGCGGCATCCTGTCCGCCGTACGCGGCATTGCCGAAAGCCAGGAGACCCAGGGTATCCCCGACCAGGTCTCTGCATTGATCGCGGATCTTCAGGAGACCTCCGACAGCCTGAACGCCATCGTCGCCCGCCTGCAGGAAGAAGACACAATCGGCGAGTTGACCCAGGCCATCGCCACCGTCGGTACCGCGGCCGAGACCCTGCCGGGTCTGCTGACCGAAGCGCAATCGCTTGTGGAGAACGCCAATTCCGTGCCGCTGCAGGACCTCTCGGACCAGATCTCGACCCTCCTGACCTCCGCCCGCACAGTCCTGAACGAGACCGGGACGCTGATCGCCAGCGAGGACGTCCAGGGTGTGCCTTCGGATGTGCGCGGCCTTCTGGCGTCTGCCCGCGGCCTCCTCGGCAGTGACGAGGCGCAGCAGCTGCCGAGCGAAGTGACCGCGCTTCTGAACGAGCTGCAGGCCACCAGCGCCTCGCTCAACCGGGTCGTCACGCAGGTCGAGGAGGAAGGGACGGTGCAGACGCTGCAGCAGGCCGTCGCCTCGATCGGCGAGGCCACCGACCGTCTTCCGCTCCTTCTCGACGAGGCGCGCTCGGTCGTGAGCGAGGCCGGGGACGTCCCGTTCGAGGCGATCTCGGCGCAGGTGTCGGACCTCCTGCGCGCCGCCGAGACGCTTCTGACCGAGACCGAGACCCTGATCGCGAGCGAAGATGTGCAAGGCGTGCCGACCGAGCTCCGGGGCATCCTGTCCTCGGCCCGCGGCGTGGTCGACAGCGAGGAGGTGCAGGGTCTGCCGACGCAGGTGGGCGGCCTTGTGACCGAGCTGCAGGGCGCCAGCACGACGCTGAACGATCTGCTTGCGCAGATCCAAACCGAGGATGCCGTCGGCAAGGTGATCCGCGCTGTCGAAGACGTCGAGGCAGCGGCGCAAGGCCTGCCGGACATCGTCGAGGAGGCGCGCGGCATCGTCGAGAACGCCGGTGAGGTGCAGATCGAGGTGCTGGCCGATCAGGTGTCCGACCTCGTCGCCTCGACCAACGCCTTCATCGATCAGGAGAGCACGCGCGCGCTGCCTGGCGAGCTCAACGCGGCGCTGGCCGATCTGCAGGCAACGCTGACCGAGCTGCGCGAGGGCGGGCTGGTCGAGAACGCCAACGCGACGCTCGCCTCCGCGCGCGACGCAGCGCGGGCGATCGAGGAAGCCAGCCGGACGCTCCCGGCCCTCTCGGCGCAGCTGCAGACCCTGGCCGATCAGGCGGGCGCGACGCTCGGCACCTATGGAGAGAACGCGCCCTTCACACGCGACACGCAGGCCGCCATCCGGCAGGTCAACGAGGCCGCGGAGGCGGTTGAACGCCTCGCGAACACGATCGAACGCAACCCCAATTCGCTGATCCTGGGACGGTGACCGACATGACGACCAAGACATTCTGCGCCGCCCTGGCGCTCACCCTTCTCGGCGCCTGCGGCGGGGGCGACATCCGCTTCGCGACACCGCCCTCGGCGCCCACCGCGCGCGTCGCCTCGGCCTATCAGACGCTCGAGATCGTGGAGGTGCAGCTCCCGACCTATGCCGCGTCCGAGGACATCTTCGTGGCAGAGCCCGGCGGCGCGATCACACCGCTCGGACCACTCTGGGCAGACGATCCGGCGCGGGCGATGACCTTGCAGCTCTCGCGCGACATCGGCGCCATCACCGGTGCGCAAACCGCTCCCGAGCCATGGCCTTTCCGCGACTATGCCTCTGCCAAGGTCGATGTCCGCCTCGAGGACATGCTGGCGACCGGCGCCGGCCAGTTCCGCCTCTCGGGGCAGTTCTTCGTCGCGCCGGACGAGGGGGGACGTAACCGGTCAGGAGCCTTCGCGATCGAGGTCCCGCTGCCGGAAGAGCCCTCCGCCGCCGCGATCGCGCAGGCAAGGAGCGCAGCTGTCACCCAACTCGCCGAGCAGATCGCACGGCGAGGCCTCTGACCAGCCTCGAAGCGCGAAAGGCGTAGAGTTCGAAACGTCTCTTTCTAAAACAGCCGTATCCCTCGGGCGACGTGAGGGATACTGTGAAGACAGAATAGCGCTGATCTAAAAGCCTTTTCGCGGCGCGAAAGTTACGCGCGCCACGCAAAAATATGGGCTCGCCTATAGAGCTTGTATGCGAGCCCATATTTTTTAAGTGACACCAGAAGAACCAATTACTTACCGTTGCTCAGCGCTCATAATTTTCCGCTGAGTTCTCGCATAATTTTCACACCACGTATTTCAGGTACCAAAGACGCAAGGACGGATCAGGTACTGCACTGCCTGAAAGCGATCATTAGCTCATACCATCGAGTAATCTGGTAGAATGGGGTTCAATGCGGCGGAACATGGACCAGCGGCATCAACGCGATTGGACGCCCGGTGCGTTCTGGTAAGAGCACGGGATGTAACAGGACGTGCAAGCCTTCAACAGCCGGTTCGAACCCGAGCGACACAAGTTTAGAAAGCTGAACATCAAGGGACCCGGCGATCTGATCTGGTTCGAGCGCCGTCTGGACGATCTCGATCTCCGAGATCCCGACGCATGGCGCCTGCACGTGTACCTCACCATGGACGGGACGTTCACAACACTCTGGTATGGCCTCCTCGATCCATTCATCGCCAAACACAAGTTAGGCGTTTTCAATAACCCATACTACAACCATGAGGAGACGCACCACTACCAGTACTTCCGAGGCTACATCGGAGACGACCGGTTTGGAGAAGAGGTTCTCGCAGCAATCCGCGCCATGCAGATGACGGCTGCCATCCTTAGAATGTCCGAAGAGCATGGCTTGGAGTGCCTTCCCTTGGCCGGTACCGGATGAGGGCATGCTCAATTAAGTAAATCAACCGGACTTGAATACTTCATCGGTCTTCGTCCTGTCTGCGTGGCGTCATCAAAACCACGAGCGTGGCGTGCTCGATAACGAACCAAGCCAAACAGGCTTATATGTCCAGATCTATGTCTGGATCGACGGTACCACGCAAGCTTCGGAAACCATCAGGGAATGTTTCCCGGTAAAGCGCATCGGAACTCTCGTCGAGCAGTTGCTGTCGTGAATGCTCCGGCAACGAGACGAGCTCTGACGTCGGGGTGTCGGTCTTTTGGGCGGGATATCCGACTTGACTTAGCACGGTTAAAGCGATTTCGACAGCACGCGCCGGATGTGTGGCTCTGGGTGAGATACACGAACGGTCGCTATGCCAACAGCCCTTGAGGACGAGTAGAACTCGACATCCGCAGCTGGTGCCAAGTGTATCAATAATTGGCGGACCGCATGAATGGCTCTGTCTCGATCCGATCTATGGCGGTGCGGCGATCGAATACTACCGGCTGCGAGACGCACTCGAGACCTGAGTCCGGTGTGACCGGCTTTTGGCTTCAGACCGTCAGCGCTGACATCTCGTATATTTCAGTTTCGGCGCTTCATTCCTTTGAGGCCCTTCACAACGATTGAAACATGGCCGGTATAAGGCAGCTTCGCGATGCCAATCTTCGCCAACTGACCGCTTCTGCGATACGCCGCGAATGGCTGGTTCATGGTGACCTTCCCCCTGGATTAGGGCCGCGTTGATCCAGAAATTTTCGGTCGATTTGCAGTGTTGAGCGCCAGTGCGGAGACCGCAAGAGTCTCAAGCGCTGTCTGTCAATCGG
>NZ_JALZ01000004.1 GCF_000521785.1 Roseivivax halodurans JCM 10272 | reverse complement strand
ACGTGGAAGAGCACCTGCGGCCGTTCGTTCTGCGCATGGCCCTCGTTCGCGATCCAGAACCCGATCGCGCCATCCGTCGCGACGCCTTCCATGTCGATGCCGGCCGGCGGTGCGCCGTCCTGAGTGACCGGAACGGCAGCCGTGATGCGCGCGGGCGTCTCGGCGGGATCGATGGTGAAGATCATCGGCGAGCCCGCGTAATAACTGTCGTTCACCGCGTGGAGCATGCCGTCGCCGCCCGCGACGAGCCCCGAGGGCGTTCCCCATCCGATCAGGGTGTCGGAGCCTGCGGAGGTCAGCATCGGGTAGACGGCGTCCGCCCCCTGACGCTCGAAGATCATCACATGCGCGCGCACTGCCATCCGCGGAGATGGTCGGTCTCGTTGGCCGAGATCAGAAGTTTCCGGTCCGGCAGCGAGACATAATGGCGCCACGAAAGAAGGCGGCGGCGGAATGATGAAACCCGAAGGGTCCATCCAGATCTTCTCTCCACTCAAGGTCCGCAAGCAGAACGGTCGCCCGAAGATCCGAGCGAAGACCGGACACAGGATCCGCATATCCTGCGCGCCATCGGCCGGGGGTGGGGCTGGCGGCGGCGGATGGAGGCTGGCGAATTCAACACGGTCGCCGATCTGGCGAAAGCAGTGGGGCTTGCCGAACGCCATGTCAGCCGCCAGGTGCGGCTCGCCTATCTCGCGCCGGGTGTATTCAAGCGACTGGTCTAAAAGCGCAAGGCGCCCGCCGTGACCCTATTGAAACTGACCGATGTCGCGGCCCTGCCGTGGCAGGAACAGCCGGAGCGGGTGTTCGACTGAGCCTCAATGAAAGCTCGCCTGAAACGTCGTCGCGGTCAGTGAGACGTGGGCGTCGAGCGGCGGGTGCAGCTCGAACGCCTTCGGCTCGCGCGCGAAGTTCCAGAGCCGGAACAGACGCCATTCGGACCGGCGTTCCTCGGCCACGGCCAGTTCGTTGCGGGTAATGTGGAAGGGCGTGCGCTCCCAGCCGTTCGTCGTCTTGACCTCGATCAGCCGGGCCAGACCGTCCGGGGCGAAACTCGCGATGTCGTAGCCCGCACCATCGCCATCCTCCTCCGACACCCACCGCACCTTGCGCGCCAGATCGTCCCGTCCTGCCATCCGCAGGACCGCGTGCTCATGCGCCAGGACGCGCTCCTCGCCTGCGCGGCCGAGGGCCCGGTTGCGCTCGTCCCGGCCCGCCACGTCGAACTTGCGGGCGATGTGCAGCATCTGGTCCAGTTCCTGCGGAGGCGGCTGGTTCGACAGCGTCGGCGGCGGACCGATCCAGATCTGGGCCGCCTCGCGCAAACCGCGTGCGGGGTGCAGGCCAGATTGGCGCCCGAGCCAGGCCGGGTTCAGCGCCAGCCACCGCGCCACGGCATCCACCAGGGTCATCTGGAAGTTGAACGCGGGCTTGTAACCGGGGATCCAGTCCTCGCCGAGCCCCTTCAGCACCGCGCTGATATTCTGGTGCTTGAACTCGACGAACCCCTCGGACCGGTCGTTCAGCAGCGGCAGAAGTGCGCGGCGATGCTCGGCCTTCTTGTAGGGCCGCCCGGAGACGTCGTCGGCCAGCATCGCGAAGTAATCCGCGACGATCAGGTCGTTCTCTTCATCCGTCTAGGGCCCGTTCGACATTGCGCCAGGCTATGGGCGCGAAGTCTGTTTGTCATCAGAGACTACCGGCAGGGATTTCGCTGATGTCGCCGGCCCCATGCACCAGCGCCAAGGCCTGGTGATCGGCCGCCACGGAGCCGTCCCTCTGACCGCCCTGCGCCTTCGTGTCGGTCTCCGTCACCGGATTATCTCGCGCACGGGACGAACCCATGAACACGGCAACGCACTGCAAATGCGAGGATGTTTTACGCCGTCCCGTGGCCGTCGAGGGGCGTTCAAAGAGAGACGCGGGGCATTCGGAGACCCATCCTGCGTCAAGCGCCCAGTCTCCGAGGGGCGGGTGGCCCTGCCAACGCCCTTTGAATGCAGAAGAAAAAAGCCCCCGATCGGGGCCCTTAGGCGGATTCCGCATTTGAATGTGGCGGAGAGGAAGGGATTCGAACCCTCGAGACGGTTTCCCGCCTACACACTTTCCAGGCGTGCGCCTTCGACCACTCGGCCACCTCTCCGCGGGTGGTCCTAATGGATGCAGGCAGGGGGATGCAAGCGGATAACCTGCGAAAGCGGCGGCGCGGACGCGGCGGAAGTGCCGCGCGGCTCAGATGTCCGCGTCGCCGCCGCTGCCGGGGCCGCTCCGGCGCGAGCCCGACGGCATGTCGCGCACCCCCTGCCCCTCCCCGGCGAAGGAGCGGTGCCTGCTCTCGCCGCTTCCGACGATCGTCTCGGGATTGCGGAACCAGATGTCGCGCTGCGGGAAGGGAATCTCGATGCCCTCGGCCGCGAAGCGCTCGGCGATCTGGTGGTTCATCTCGGTCCTCACCACGAGGATTTCGAGCACGTCGACAAGGAACACTCGGATCTCGAAGTTCAGCGCGGAATTCTCGTAGCCCACGAAGTAGATGAACGGCTCGGGGTTCATCAGAACGAAGGGATGCTCCCGGGCGATCGACATCAGGATGCGCTCGACCTGGCGGGTATCCGTGCCGTAGGCGACCGAGATCGGTACGATCAGGCGGCCGATGGTCTTGCCCCGGGTGTAGTTGGTGACCGTCCCGGAGATGAAATCGCCGTTCGGCACGATCACGTCGAACATGTCGAAGGTCTCGATCCGGGTCGAGCGGACCGAGATGTCCTTGACGAAGCCGTGCGTGCCGTTGACCTCGATCCAGTCGCCCTCGCCGATCGGGCGTTCGATCAGCAGGATGATGCCCGAGACGAAGTTCTGCACGATGTTCTGCAGGCCGAAGCCGATGCCGACCGAGAGCGCACCGGCGACGAGCGCCAGCGAGGAGAGGTCGATCCCGGCGACGCCGAACGCCGCCAGCGCCGCCAGCAGAACGCCCATATAGCCGATGCCAGAGACGATCGCGTTGCGGCCACCGAGATCGATCCGGGTCTTCGGCAGGACCGCGCTACGAAGCCCACCTTGCAGAAGCCGCGTAATCCCGAAGCCGACCGCGAAGACCAGCAGGAAGGTCAGCATGTTCGTCGGCGAAATGCGGGTGCCGCCGAGCGTGAAGCCGGCGGTGAACGCAGCCCAGAGCTCGGTCAGATCGGTCGTGCGCGCGCCCCAGATGAGCGCCAGCGCCGGAAGCGCGACGAGACTGAGGAGGAAGCCGGCAACGACGGGAATGAGCGTGTTGGTCTCGGTGACCGAGCGCCCCGTGAGAAGTGCGTAGAGATCGCCGATGAAGCGCTGCACGACGAGGATCGTGCCGAAGAGCATCAGCGTCCTTATCGCGGGATAAAGCAGCGCCTCGGAGAGGTTGGAGAAGCCCGCAGCCGCGAAGATCGGCGCTACCGCCCCGACCACGAGCATCGCGCGTCCGAGGACACGGGCCACGCGGATGCGGAAGAGGATCCCGTCGGGCTGCGGGCCGGTCTCGTCGCTGTCCACGGCTTCGGCGTTCATGAAGATCTGGCCGAGGCGGAAGAGCAGGATCCCCGAAATGACGACGATGGGGAAATCGATCACGTTGGCCGCGGCCATCGAGTAATCGTCGAGTTCGGCCAGGGCCAGGTGCAGCCGCCGCAGGACCAGAAGGACGGCGAGACCGAGGAAGAAATAGCGCGCCTCGCGCCGGCGCGGGCGGCCGATGGGAAGCGTCGCCACGTCATCGTCGGGCGAGAAGGTCTGCATCGCCAGCCAGCGGACGTAGAAGAAGATGCCGAGCCAGATCGGAACGCCGTAGAGAAGCTGCAGCGACCGTTCGGACAGGATGCCGGAGGCCTCCGCAGCGGCGACGATGGCGAGGATGCCGCCGATGGGCAGGAAGATCTCGCCGAGCGACAGCACGAACCTCCAGACGCCCGAGCCCGGACGCGTCTGCCGCCGCAGCCAGGAGACACCGATCTCGGCCCAGCGTCCGCCGCGCAGCAGGAGCAAGATGCCGAGGGCCAGAAGCGAAAGGATGGCGGGGAGTTGCTCGATCAGGGCCTGCCGATCCTCCTCGCTGATCCACGCCTCATCCGGGGGCGTGAGCGTCCTCGACACCGACTCGAGCAGCGCCTCCACGCCCACGGGCCAATGCACCGGGTTCACCGGCGGCGGGCCGCGCGACAGCATGCGTTCGGCCTGACGCTCGCGCAGCCGGCGGTCGATCTCGCCGATCAGGCCGTCGGCACGGGTGAAGGCCTCTTCCGCGGCGACGCCCGGCGCGCGCGCCTGGGCGAGCTGCTCCTGGAGTTCGGCACGGCGGTTCGAGATTTCCTCTTCCTCGGTTCCATTCTCGGGCGGCTCGCCGAGCGCGGCGAGCTGCGAGCGGAGGGTCTGCGTGCGCGCGGCCTCGGCGTCGCGGAGGGCGCCAAACTGGGAGCGGAACTCGGCAATCCGGCCGCGCAGGAGATCGAGGGTCTGGTCGGTGACGTCCTCCTGCTCGAGCGCGCTCTCGGCGCGCTGAGCGGTTTCCTCCCACGGGCCGTAATCGTAGTTCTGCTGCTGCGCGGCCGCGGAGGCAGCGGCGCAGACCAGGGTCAGGGAAAGGAGGAGCCGGCGGAAAAACGCCACCGTCGCCCTCACACGTCCTCGAAGACGCCGGGGATCGAGGCGGGCGCGGAGGCGAGCCACGGGGGCACCGGCAGGCCCTTGCCCTTCAGGAATTCGGGATTGAAGAGCTTGGACTGGTAGCGGTTGCCGAAGTCGCAGAGCACGGTGACGATGGTGTGACCCGGCCCCATCTCCTTGGCCATGCGGATGGCGCCCCCCACATTCACTCCGGTCGAGCCGCCCATGACGAGCCCCTCTTTCTGGAGGAGGTCGTAGACGATGGGCAGCGCCTCCTTGTCGTCGACGCGGCAGACGAAGTCGGGCTTGAAGCCTTCGAGATTGGCGGTGATGCGCCCCTGCCCGATGCCTTCGGTGATCGAGTCCCCGGGGTTCTCCTCGCCCGTATAGAGCTTGTAGAGACCCGCGCCTTCGGGGTCGGCAAGGCCCACCTTCACGCCCTTCGGCTGCAGCGCCTCGGCGACGCCCGCGATGGTGCCGCCCGATCCCGCCGCGCAGATGAAGCCATCGACCTTGCCGCCGGTCTGCTCCCAGATCTCGGGGCCGGTCGTTTCCACATGCGCCTGACGGTTCGCCACGTTGTCGAACTGGTTGGCCCAGATCGCGCCGTGCTTCTCGGTCTTGGCCAGCTCCTCGGCGAGCCGGCCCGAATAGCGTACGTAATTGTTGGGATTCTTGTAGGGCGCGGCCGGAACCTGTACGAGCTCGGCGCCGGCGAGCCGGATCATGTCCTTCTTTTCCTGGCTCTGCGTCTCGGGGATCACGATCACGGTGCGGAATCCCATGGACGTGCCGACCAGCGCGAGGCCGATGCCGGTATTGCCCGCGGTGCCCTCGACGATCGTGCCGCCGGGCTCGAGCAGGCCCTTCTCGACCGCATCGCGAATGATGTAGAGCGCCGCGCGGTCCTTGACCGACTGGCCGGGGTTCATGAACTCGGCCTTGCCGTAGATGTCGCAACCGGTGAGCTCGGAGGCCTTGCGCAGCCGGATCAGTGGCGTTTGGCCGACCGAGTCGGCGAGGTCTGTCGCGATGCGCATGAGCGCCCTCCTGAACGTCTTTGTCCGAAGGGTGTAGGTCGGTGGTCCGGATTCCTCAAGACAAGGCGCGCAGGCGGTCCCGGTTCATGCCCAGCCAGTAGATCATCATCGCGAGAGGTCCGGCATTTATCTCGCCCGTGGCGATCAGTTCCATGGCCCGGTCGAAGGTGATGACATGGCTGCGGATGTCCTCGTTCTCCTCCTCGGCGCCACCGAGCGTGCCGTCCTGCCCCGAAAGATCCGCAATGCCGAGGAAGCAGTGGAAGAACTCGCTGCTGTATCCCGGAGAGGCATAGACGCCGAGCATCTTCTCGAGGCGCCCGAGATGCAGATGCGCCTCCTCCACCGCCTCGCGGCGAGCAGTATCGACCGGATCCTCACCGGGATCGACAAGCCCCGCCACCGGCTCGAGCACCCAAGGGAAGGGATCGCCGCGCAGGATCGGACCGTAGCGCAGCTGTTCGATGACGAGCAGGGAGTCGCGCTCCGGATCGTAGGGCAGGACGAGGGCCGCATCGAAGGCGGCGAAGCCTTCGCGTTCGACGCGCGGGCTTTCGCCACCCGAGAAGGTACGATGCGACAGCGCGAAGCGGCGCAGACGGAAGAAGCCCTCGAAACCTGGCATCCAGCGCGGGCCGTCGACAGCCTCCATCCCGAGCCTGGCACGCAGATCGCGCGGCGCGCCTTGCCGCGCCAGAAGCTGCGACCACGCCCGCGCCATGCGGGCGAAGCGCGGAGCGCCCGGCTGATCGGTGCGGAAGCTCGCCATCGCCTCGTCTGCGGCAAGGGTCGTGATCTCGCCCCACCGCGCTCTCCACGTCTCGAAGTCCCACGGATCCCCCGGCTGCCAAAGACTATCCGTGGGCCGGTAAACTTGCGCATCGGCCGGGCCGGCTTCGGTCCCCACCCTCACCGGCTCGAGCGCGTATCCGTAAACGCCCTCGTAGTGATCTATCCGGGCGACATCGTTTTCCGAGAGGTTCGGCAGAAGAAGGCCGGGCGCCACCTCGCCGGCCGCGGGGAGGAGGATCGGAAACTCCTCTCCCTCGGCGGTCATGGCGCGGTGATCCGCGCAGGTCGCGGGAACGGCGTCGATCCCGTCCTCGGGTCGGCCCAGCACGCGGGCCAGCAGCGGGACGTGGCGGAGCGTCCCGAAAACGAACAGCGAAGTCACGAAGGGTCATCTCCAGCGTCGGGCAGTGGCCTCGGACAGGTAACCCACGAGAACGGCACCGACCAGCAGGGTCGCGACGATCTGTCCGTCCACCAGGACCCGTGCGTATTCGGCAATCAGCTCGAAGCCGTTGGCGATGGCCTCGAGTATCGAATCGTAGCGCCGGTCGAAGGCGCGCACGACCATCCGGTTGCCCGCCTGCAGCGCGAGACACCAGACGACCGCCGCCGCAACTCCGGTGATCCCGTTCGAGATCGCGGCGCCGAGCCCGCGGCCGGCGCGGGGTCCGACGACGATCCAGCCACAGAGAAACCCTATCCCCGCATGCCAGAGCGAGAAATGCCCGAACTGCGTGCGGTCCGGCACGAGCGGCTTGACCATCTCCGAGACGATGAAGGCCAGGACCGCCAGACCGAGACCCGAGAACAGTTTGGCGGCGGTGGGCATGGTGGCGCTAGCTCGGTCGTGTCACTGTGATCTGGGTGACGTCGCAATTGCCGCTCGAGAAGGTCGCGGCGCAGGAGGTCAGGTAGAAGTTCCACATCCTGCGGAAGCGGTCGTCAAAGCCCAGTTGAGACACATTCTCCCATTTTTCGTTGAACGTGTCGTGCCAGCGACGCAGCGTCTGGCTGTAGGACTGACCGAATTCCATCGACCCCGTGACGTCGAGCCCGGCCCGGCGCACCTCGTCGCGCAGCACCACCGGCGATGGCAGCATGCCGCCCGGAAAGATGTATTTCTGGATGAAGTCGACGCTCCGGCGGTACATCTCCCAGCGGGAATGCTTCACCGTGATGATCTGGAGCGTCGCGTTCGCGCCGGGTTTCAGCCGGTCGCGCAGCGTGTCAAAGAAGACCGGCCAGTAGCGCTCCCCGACCGCCTCGAACATCTCGATGGAGGCGATGCCGTCATAGGCGCCCCGCTCGTCGCGGTAATCCTGCAGCTTGACCTCGACGCGGTCCGATAGCCCTGCCCGCGCGATCCGCTCGCGCGTGTAGTGGTATTGCTCGCGGCTGATCGTGAGGCCGGTGACCCTGAGCCCGCGTTCCTTTGCGGCGTATTCGGCAAAGCCACCCCAGCCGCAGCCGATCTCGAGCACGTGATCGCCGGCGGAGGCCCCCATCTGGTCGACCATGCTGGCGTATTTTGCAGTCTGGGCCTTCTCGAGGCTCTCCTGCCCGGTCTCGAACAGAGCCGAGGAATAGGTCATCGTGTCGTCGAGCCAGAGCTTGTAGAAATCGTTCCCGAGGTCGTAATGATGCGCGATGTTGCGTCTGGCCTGACGCTTGGAATTGGCCTGCAGCCAGAAGCGCAGACGCTCGAAGGCCCGCACGAGACCCATGCCTGCGAACCCGTCATAGAGCTCGTCGTTGTCGGCATGCATGAGATCCATGAACGCCATCAGATCCGGCGTCGACCACCATCCCTCGAGATAGGCCTCCGAGAAGCCGAGATACCCTTCGCGGATGAGCCGGCCGAAAAGGTCGGGATTGTGGATGTGCAGCTCGGCGACCGGTCCCGGTGCGCGACCTTCCGCCCGGAAGACCCGGCCGTCCTCGAGCACGAAGTCCGCGCGGCCCCTGTTCATGGTCTTCGCTGCGGCGAAGACCTGCGGGAAGTATCGTGGCAGGCCTGCCTCGCCGGCGGTGTCTGTCCGGATCATCTGGTCTTGCTTTCCCTGTTCTGTCCGGCATCAGCCACGGTGGAATGACCCCGCCGGTTTCTGCTCTTGTCTTAGAGGAGTTGCGTTTCTCGGCAAGCTGCATCGCGGGACCCTCTCGCGGCCTGTGCCATCAGGTCACGCCCGCACGCCTCAGAAGTCGCGGTTCTCGTAGGCCTCGAGCGCGCGCTTGCGTCCCTCGGAGGCCTCGACGATCGGGTCCGGATAGGCGTCGTCCGGGGACATCACCCAGCTGCGCGGGATGGCGTCGAAATAGCTCAGCGCCTCCCTCGGCGGGTTGTCCTGACCTTCCGCGATCCAGCGCCTGACGTAGTCGCGCGACTTGTCGAACCGGTCGAGCTGGGTCTCGGGGTTGAAGACGCGGAAATAGGGCGTCGCATCGGGGCCCGATCCCGCCGACCATTGCCAGCCCATGGAATTCGACGCGGGATCCCAGTCGATGAGGCAGTCCTCGAACCATTCCATGCCGATCTTCCAGTGGCACATCAAATGCTTGCAGAGATACGAGGCGACGATCATCCGGCCGCGGTTGTGCATCCGCCCCGTGACATACATCTCGCGCAGCGCCGCATCGACGAAGGGAATGCCGGTCCGCGCCCGCTTCCAGGCGATCACCTCCTTGAGGCGCTCGTCCTCGTTCCAGGGAAACGCGTCCCATTCCTCGCGCCAATTGTCGTAGAGCAGGCGCGGCGTGTGCCACATCAGGTGATAGGCGAACTCGCGCCAGACGAGCTCCTGCAGGAAGGTCTGCGCCCCCGCCTTGCCGTCCTCGAGCGCGCGCAGCCCGGCATGCCAGCATTGTCGCGGCGTGATCTCACCGACGCTGAGATTCTCCGAAAGGTTCGAGGTTCCGTCGGTGGCGGGAATGTCCCGCGCGCCGTCATATCGCTCGACCTTCGAGCTCATGAAGGCCCCGAGCCGCGCCTGTGCCGCACTCTCGCCAAGCTGGACGTAGGGGCGCACCACCTCTGCGCCGCGATCCATGTCGGCGCCGAGGTGCCAGTCCTCGAGCGCATCGCTCTCGGGCCATCTGTCCGGCGCGGGAAGCGAGGACGGCGTGCCGAGCGGTTCCGCCACCTCGCGGTCCTTCACGGCGCGCCAGAAGGGCGTGTAGACCTTGTAGAAGCCGCCGGTCTTGGTCTCGACCGTCCAGGGCTCGAACATCAGGTGACCGGGAAAGCTCTCGGCCTCGATCCCCGCTTCCTTCAGCGCCGCCTTCACGTCCCGGTCGCGGTCGACGCTCACCGGATCGTAGGCGCGCATCCAGTAGACCGCACCCGCTCCAGTCTCCTCTACGAGCTTCGGGATGAGATCGACGCCGCGTCCGCGCCGCAGGATCAGCCGGCTGCCCTTGTCCTCGAGCGATCTTGCGAGATGGCCGACCCCGAGCCCGAGCCGCCAGGCGGGCGCGGTGCGCAGCATCTTCACGCCCTCGTCGTGCAGGAAGACCGGGATGACCGGGCCGCCGCGCTTGACCGCGGCGTCGAGCGCCGGGTGATCCGAGAGGCGCAGGTCGCGGCGGAACCAGATCAGCGTGGACGTGGCGGTCATGCGTGTCACTTTCGGTCGGTGTCGCGGGTCCCGGGCAACCTAGCGCAGCCCGCGATCCGGCAAGCGCGCCGTCATGCCGCGCCCCGCGCGGCGAGCAGACCGAGCAGATCCGAGATCGCGCGGCATCGCTGTCCTAGGTTCGGCCGGCTCGCGCGGGTGGTCAGACGGCACTCGTGGGGCCTCAAAACGGCATCGATGCGCTGTGAGCACCCGCATCGACCATCATCCGGATCTCCTCGTCGAGCCATCGTCGTGGCCGTACATGCAGCGCACAGAGCGTCCTCGGCAGCTGCTGTCCGCCCGAGAAGACCGGCACGCCGAGATAGGCCGCGACGCCGAGCGCATCGAGCGCGTGGCTCCCCTTGACCAGCGGATGGGCATGGGTGTCGTCGATGACGAGCGGGCGCGCAAGCGCGAGGGTGTGACGGCAGATCGTCAGCTCAAGCGGGACGGCGCGGTCCTTGATCCCCGTCCGGTCTTCGATCGCGCAGTCTTTTGACCGCACATAAAGCCTGTCCCCGACGATCTCGGTCGAGAACACGAAAAAGACGTCAAGCATGCTGCGCAGATACGCGACGATCTCGCGGTGCGAGGTCGTGGACCCGAGGTCACGCACGGCCAGCCCCGCGCCGATCGGCAGGACAAATTTCGCGGCGCGCGCGGGGACGCAGTACGTTCAGGGTCGGAAGCTGTCTCATCTCTGTGCAAGACTCTTATACGGCAAAATGTTTCGTCTCAAAAATGTGTAAATCAATGCAAAATTTTCGGAATTTCCCTCGCGAGGGTTCCGGTGCGCAGGGTGCTTGGGAGGCCGGGACTGTCAATATGCTGAAACGGGTCAGTTATGCCTGCGGCCAATTCACTCGACATGCGCGGATGTCCTCCCATAGTCGGCACATGGCCCGTACGCTCCGCGACATCGCCCTCCTCGTCCTCTCGCTCGTCGTGATCGCGGCAGGTGCGGCGCAGCTCGAGCGGATGCGGAGCTTTGCCGAGCCGAGAGCGCTCACGCTCGGCGGTGCGCCGGCCACGTTCTACGAGGGCGGAGATGCCGGTCTGGTGATCGTGTCCCATGGCTTTGCGGGATCGCGGCAGATGATGGAGGCCATTGCCCTGACCCTCGCCCGGGCCGGCCACGACGTCGTCGCTTTCGACTATCCCGGCCACGGCCGGCACGGCGCGCTTCTGTCCCGCGATGTCGAGCGGATCACCGGGACGACCGAGGATCTCGTCGAGCAGACAATCGCCGTGGCCGAGGACGCAGTCAGGCTCACCGGGGCGGAGGAGATCTCGCTCGTCGGACATTCCATGGCAACGGACGTGATCGTGCGGGCGGCGGACCGGCTTGAAGGCGTGCGTGCCGTTGCAGCGATATCGATGTATTCCGACGCGGTGACGGCCACCCATCCCGCCCGGCTCCTGATCGTGTCGGGTGAACGGGAGGGGCGGCTGAGGGACGTGGCGCTCGATGCGGTCCGCGGAGTGGGTGAAGGGGCAGAAGGCGAGACGGTCGGCGAGGACGGCATCCTACGCCGGGCTGTCGTTGCGCCCCGGGTGGGGCATGTCGGCGTCCTCTGGTCGGGAACGACGGCGCGCGAGGTGGCGGCGTGGCTCGGGCCGGAGACGCAAGCCGTCTCCATCGGTCCCTGGATCGCGGCCTTGCTCCTCGCCATCGTGATCGCGGCCTATCCCCTGAGCACTCTTCTCCTGCCGAGGATCGAGACCGGCGCGGCCGGACCGGCGCGGCGCGCCATGCTTGCTGCGCTTGTCGGCAGCATCGCCGCGGTGATCGCCGGGGCGACCGCCTTGCCGGCGCTTGGGACGGCGGCCTTCGGCGCGCTGGCTCTGTCGCTCGGGGCATGGGGCGTCGTCACCCTGGGCCTTTTGCGCCCGCGCCTGTCGTGGTCCCGGGGCGATGCTGGCGCCGCGGCGCTGATGCTCGCTTGGGGGCTCGGTGTCTTTGCGCTTGCGCTCGACCGCTACGGGGCGGCTTTCGTTCCGACCGGCCCGCGGCTCGGACTGATGGTGCTGCTCATTCCCGCAACCCTCGTCTTCGGGGTGGCCGATCGCGCGCTTGTTCACGGCCGTGGTCTCGGCATGCGCCTCCTGCTGCGCCTGCCGGTTCTCTGCGCCCTCTCCGCGGTGATCGCGCTGCGCTCAGATCCGATGGGGCTCGTCTTCACGGTGATCCCGGTGCTGGTGCTCTATTGGCTGGTCTACGGAACGATGGCGGGCTGGATGGCACGCCGCGCTGGCCCTGCCGGGGTGGGCCTCGCCTCCGGCGTCATACTCGCCTGGTCACTGGCCGCCTCGACGCCGCTCTTTGCCGCGGGATGAACCGCCTTAGCACGGTAAAATGAAAGGGGCGCCCGAATTGGACGCCCCTTCCGAACTTCATGATCTCACCTGTCAGCGCGGCTCGCTGCGCAGGCCCTGCAAGATGGCCCAGCAGAGGAACAGCAGAACCACCGTGAAGATGATGCCGGTCGCGTTCACCATCGCCTGCAATGCCGTGAGACCGCCGCCGATCAGCAGCACGATCGCCACGATGCCCTCGGTCGTTGCCCAGAACACCCGCTGAGCGGTGGGGGCCTCGGTCTTGCCGCCGGCGGTGATCGTGTCGATCACGAGGCTGCCCGAATCCGACGAGGTGATGAAGAACACCAGCACGAGAACGATGCCGAGCGTGGAGGTGATCATCGACAATGGCAGGTCCTGGAACATCGCGAACATGGCGAGCGAGTCGTTGTAGTTCGCGATCACGTTCTGGTAGGCGCCGCTATCGGTTCCCATCTCGAGGACGTGGTTGATCGCGGTGCCGCCGAAGGTTGCCATCCAGAAGATGGACACGGCTGTCGGGATCAGGATCACGCAGGTGATGAACTCACGCACAGTCCGGCCGCGGCTGACGCGGGCGATGAACATGCCGACGAAGGGCGACCAGGAGATCCACCACGCCCAGTAGAACGAGGTCCAGCTCTCGCGGTAGCTGTCGTCCTGCCGCCCGATCGGGTTCGAGAGCGGAACGATGTCCCCCACATACGTGATGAAGCCGGTCCAGGTGTCCTGCAGGATCTGCATCGTCGGTCCGACGAGGAAGACGAACATCAGCAGGATGAAGGCGAAGGCCATGTTGATGTTCGACAGAAGCTTCACGCCGCCGTCGATGCCGCGGATGACCGAGACGAGAGCGATCGCCGTCACGCACATGATCACGATGATCTGCGTGTTGAGACCCTCCGAGATGCCGAACACGAAGTGCAGACCGGATGAGGCCTGCTGCGCACCGAGCCCGAGCGACGTGGTCAGACCGAAGAGCGTCGCGAACACCGCGATGATGTCGATGACGTGGCCCGGCCAGCCCCAGACGCGATCCCCCATCAGCGGGTAGAACGCCGACCGGATCGAGAGCGGAAGCTGCTTGTTGTAGGTGAAGAGCGCGAGGCTCAGCGCCACGACGGCATAGATCGACCAGGGGTGCAGACCCCAGTGGAAGATCGTCGCGGCAAGACCATGGGCCCGCGCCTCGTCGACCAGATCCTGGTTGATCTCGCCGGTCGCGGTGTCGGTGATCGGCCCTTCGAGGCCGAGCGGTCCCGAGACCTGCATGTGGTAGACGGGCTCGAGCACGCCGAAGAACATGAGGCCGATGCCCATGCCGGCGGCAAACAGCATCGCGAACCAGGACAGGTAGCCGAAATCCGGCTTCGCGTCCGTGCCGCCCAGCCGGACCTTGCCCCAGGGGCTGACGATCAGGAACAGGCAGAAGATGACGAAGATGTTTGCGGCCGACAGGAAGAACCAGTCGAACGTGGTCGTCACGAAGGTGAACAGCCAGTTGAAGACCGCCGAAGACTGATCCTGGAAGATCAGCGTGACGAGAACGAAGGCGACCACGGTCAGCGACGAGATCAGGAAGACCGGGTTGTGGATGTCGAACGACAGGGGGCCGATCGATCTCTGGATATTGTCCTGACCGACCTCGTAGGTGGTGTCGATCGTGTTGACCTCACCGTCCGGCGACGGAATATCCAGCCCTTCGGATGACGTGTCGGACATGCGGCACTTTCTCCTCTGGTGGTTTGGTTTTCAGTATTCACGCAGTATGCGCACACCTGCATTCGAAGTAGCGCGCCCGTGATCGTTACCAGCGCGAATGTCGTGCCGCGATGCGGAATGGCACCCGACGGCGACGAACCTCCTGAAGATCCATTACAAAAATTTCAAGTGCGGCAGCCGATTTCGGCCCGGAACACGGCCATCGCACAACTCTTGGGCGACCCTCAGGCCCGGATGTCGACGAGAACGCGTCCCTTTACTCTGCCTTCGAGGATGGCCGCTCCGAGATCCGGAAGCGCATCGAGCGTCGCGGTCTCGATCATGTCCTCGAGATTCTCCATCGGCAGGTCGCGGGCAACGCGCCTCCAGGCTTCGAGGCGGGTATCGTAGGGCTTCATCACGCTGTCGATGCCGAGAAGGTTCACGCCCCTGAGGAGAAAGGGGATGACCTTCGCGGGCAGATCCGCGCCCCCTGCAAGGCCCACCGACGCGACGGAGCATCCGTATTTCATCTGGCCGAGAACCCGCGCGAGCATGGCGCCCCCGACTGCGTCGATGCACCCGGCCCATGTCTCTGCCTCGAGCGGGCGCTTGACGGTGTCCGCGATCTCGGCGCGCGGAACGATCGTCGAGGCGCCCAATTCTCTGAGATAGCTTTCGTTGTCCGGACGCCCGGTCACCGCGGCGACCTCGTAGCCGAGATTGGCGAGGATCGCGATCGCGACCGAGCCGACCCCGCCCGAAGCCCCGGTGACGAGGACCGGCCCATGCTCCGGTTCGAGACCGTGGTCCTCGAGCGCCATCACCCCGAGCATCGCGGTGAAGCCCGCCGTTCCCACCGCCATCGCCATCCGGGTGTCGAGACCCTCGGGCAGCGGCACGAGCCAGTCCGCCTTCACGCGCGCCTTCTCGGCATAGCCGCCCCAATGCGCCTCGCCGACCCGCCAGCCGGTCAGGACCACCTTGTCGCCGGGCGCGTAACGCGGGTCGTCGGAGCTTTCGACCGTGCCGGAAAAGTCGATGCCCGGAACGTGCGGATAGGACCGGACGAGTCCGCCCCCCTGCCCGATGCAGAGCCCGTCCTTGTAGTTCAGGGTGGAATACTCGACCGCGACCGTGACGTCGCCCGCAGGCAGGTCGTCTTCGGCGATGTCCTTGACCGCGGCGCGGGTCTTGCCGCTGTCCTCGTCCTTCTCGACCACCAGCGCGCGCATCTCGTCTCTCCCTTTCGCTCCCACCTGTCCAAGACCTACCGCGACACGGGTCCGGGGCAAGTCTGGAATGCGATCCGCCTCGCGCCGAACGGCGACATCACATGGGTGCCGGGGGACCGATACCCTCCCCCCTCGCCGGGCCCTCCGGGCGGTCTAGTTCCGTCTCGAACACGCAAACGGATCGGGTGACTTATGATCGACATCCTCAACATCGCGGTGGCGCTCCTCACCATCGCCTTCGGGCTCTTTGGTCTGATCGCGCCGCGCTACACGGCGGGCGTGCTCGACCTCGAGGTGGGCGCGACGACGATGGGATTGTCGGAGCTCCGCGCCTCCGCCGGCGGGCTCTTCGTCGCGCTCGGGGGGATTGCGCTGATTACGGGGTCGGCGGCGGTCTATGCCGGGCTCGGGATCGCCTATGCCGGGGCCTGCATCGGGCGCCTGGTCTCGATGGTCGCGGACAAACCGCCGCAGCCGAAAGCCGCGTTGTACTTCGCCTTCGAGGCCGTCGGGGCGGCCTGGCTGTTGGCAATACACGGCAGCGCGATCTGACCATCCCAAATTTCGCGGCCGACCCCTCTTTTCTCCGGAGGGCGCAGCGACTATGTTTTGCCTGTCTCGCAAGAGACTATGGACATAAACGCGCTCGTAATAAGCGGCTCGGACCCGGGGGCGGTACCCGGCGGCTCCACCAATCATCCGCTCGTTGGGGGATCTTGGGGCCGAAATAGGATCGACGAACGTCTAAAGGGGTGGCTTTGTCCCGGTGAGGTACCACCGTTATCGGTCCGTAAAGCATAGTTGCCAACGACAATCATGCTCCGGTTGCAGTTGCCGCGTAAGCGGTAACGAGACCGAAATCTAAGTCCACTCCCCTAGCAGGGTTTGGCGGGGTTCGCAGGCACCTGGCAACAGAAGCCTGCACTCTCCTGCCATTGCCGTAGTCTGCGACCTCCGCCACAAGCGTCACGATCCCGTCGCACCCGGCAGGCAAGGTCCGCTCAATGGCAAATCCGACATTTCCCGAACTTGCGCGCGTCTTCCACCGCATCGGCTGGCTGTCCTTCGGCGGTCCCGCAGCGCAAATCGCGCTCATGCACCGCGAATGCGTGGAAGAGCATCCCTGGCTGACCGAGCGGCAGTTTCTCAACGCGCTCTCCTTCTGCATGCTCCTGCCAGGCCCCGAAGCGATGCAACTCGCCACCTATACGGGCTGGCGGCTCAAGGGCATTCCCGGCGGCCTGATCGCCGGAGGGCTCTTCGTGCTGCCCGGCGCCTTTGTCATCGCGGCCCTTGCCATGGCCTACGTCACCGTCGGTGCGACGCCCGGAGTCGATGCCGTGCTGCTCGGCGTGAAGGCAACGGTCATCGTGATTGTCGTGCAGGCGCTCGTGCGGCTGACCCGCAAGGGCCTGACCGGTGGCGCCATGGTCGCGCTGGCGGGGCTGGCCTTCGTCGGTATCTATGTCTTTTCGATTCCTTTCCCGGTGATCGTCGCCGCCGCCGCTCTCTTCGGCTATCTCACGCGCCGGGGCGAGACGGAGCTTCCGCGCGAAGAGGCCGCCTCCGCCCTGCCCTGGCACACCATCGCGCTCTGGACGACGCTCTGGCTCCTGCCGCTGCCGCTGCTCTGGCTGTCCGGTGCAACGCTCTTCCTCGATCTCGCGGCCTTCTTTGCGAAGCTTGCAATCGTCACGTTCGGCGGCGCCTACGCCGTTCTCGCCTACATGTCGGACGTGGTGGTCGAGACCAATGGGTGGCTCACCGCAGGTCAGATGATCGATGCCCTCGGGCTTGCGGAAACGACCCCCGGGCCCCTGATCCTCGTCACCCAGTTCGTCGGGATGCTCACCGGCTATGCCGCCCACGGGCCCGTCGCCGCCATCGCCGCGGGGGTGCTGACGCTCTGGATGACTTTCGTTCCGTGCTTTCTGTGGATCTTCGCCTTCGCGGGCCATGTCGAATCGCTTCTCGCGCGTTCGCGGCTTCAGGGCGCGCTCTCGGCGGTCACCGCGGCGGTCGTGGGCGTGATCCTGAACCTCTCGATCTGGTTCGCGATCCATGTCCTCTTCACGGAGGTCCGCGAGGCCGGTGCCTTGTCGGTTTCCGTGCCGGTCCCTGCGACGCTCGATCCCCACGCGCTGCTGCTCGTCGCGCTCGCGGCCGTTCTCATGCTGGTCCTGAAGCGCGGGCCCGTCGTCACGCTGGCGGCCACGGGCCTTGCGGGGGGGATCCTCGGCGCGATGTGAGGCGCCGAGAAAGCGCGGCACTCGGCCCCTTTCATCTGCCGACAGATGCAATATGCTGGAGAAAAGGCAGATGAAGGACGGGCCATGTCCGACGGGATCGACTACGGCAATCTAATGCACCGCGCGATGCGGGGGCTTATTCAGGAGGTTCTGAGCGATATCGCCCAGACCGGACTGCCGGGCGAGCACCATTTCTTCATCACCTTCGATACCGCTCACCCGGATGTCGAGATCGCCGATTGGCTGTCGGACCGCTATCCGGGCGAGATGACCGTCGTGATGCAGCACTGGTTCGACAATCTCGACGTCACGAACGAGGGCTTTGCCGTGACGCTCAACTTCGGCGACGCGCCCGAACGGCTCTACATCCCCTACGACGCGATCAAGACCTTCGTGGACCCTTCCGTCGAGTTCGGCCTGCGGTTCGAATCCCAGGACGACGAGGACGAGGTCGAGGCGCCGCACATCGTCGCCGAGCCCGAGGACGACGAGCCCGAAGGCGCCCGGAAGGACGCCGACATCGTCTCGCTCGACAGCTTCCGCAAGTAAGCCGCGTCCTTCGCCGTTGCCCGTGCGCGGGCGTCACGCTATCCCCGCCCGCGACGGATAACTCCCGAGGACGAGGACAGACGCATGACCGACACCCGCACCGAGACCGACAGCTTCGGCCCGCTCGAGGTTCCCGCCGACAAGTACTGGGGCGCCCAGACCCAGCGGTCGATCATGAACTTTCCCATCGGCTGGGAGAAGCAGCCCGCGCCCATCGTCCGCGCGCTCGGCGCGATCAAGAAGGCCTGCGCCCAGCAGAACGTCGAGCAGGGCAGCATGGAGCCCGAGATCGGCGAGGCCATCGGTCAAGCCGCGCAGGAGGTGATCGACGGCAAGTTCGACGACAATTTCCCGCTCGTGGTCTGGCAGACCGGCTCGGGCACGCAGTCGAACATGAACGCGAACGAGGTGATTTCGAACCGCGCGATCGAGATCCTCGGCGGCGAGAAGGGCTCGAAGAGCCCTGTCCACCCCAACGATCACTGCAACATGGGGCAATCCTCGAACGACACCTTCCCGACGGCGATGCATGTGGGCATCGCGCTTCAGGCGCGCAACGTGCTGCTCCCGGGGCTGCGCAAACTGCACGCGGCGCTCGAGGCGAAGTCGGGAGAGTTCGAGGGCATCATCAAGATCGGCCGCACCCATACGCAGGACGCAACACCCCTGACGCTGGGCCAGGAATTCTCGGGCTACGCCCACCAGGTCGCCAAGGGCATCGAGCGCATCGAGGCTTGCCTTCCGGACATCTACGAACTGGCGCAGGGCGGCACCGCCGTCGGCACCGGCCTCAACACCCGCGAAGGCTGGGCCGAGGGCGTTGCTGCCAAGATCGCCGAGATCACCGGCCTGCCCTTCGTCACCGCACCGAACAAGTTCGAGGCACTTGCGGCGCATGACGCCATGGTCATGTTTTCGGGCGCGCTCAAGACGGTCGCGGCCTCGCTCTTCAAGATCGCGAATGACATCCGCTTCCTCGGCTCGGGGCCACGCTCCGGCCTCGGCGAGCTGATCCTGCCCGAAAACGAGCCGGGCTCGTCGATCATGCCGGGCAAGGTGAACCCGACGCAAGCCGAGGCGCTGACCATGGTCTGCGCGCATGTGATGGGCAACGACGCGGCCATCGGCTTTGCCGGCAGCCAGGGGCATTTCGAGCTCAACGTCTACAACCCGATGATGAGCTACAACGTACTGCAATCGATGCAGCTTCTCGGCGACAGCGCGTCGGCCTTCACCGACAACATGGTCTCGGGCATCCGCGCCAACGAGGAGCGGATCGGTGAGCTGATGCGCAACTCGCTGATGCTTGTGACGGCGCTCGCGCCAACCATCGGCTACGACAACGCCACCAAGGTGGCCAAGACCGCGCACAAGAACGGCACGACCCTTCGCGAGGAAGCGGTGAAGCTCGGTTTTGTCGACGAGGAGACCTTCGACCGCGTGGTGCGGCCCGAAGACATGATCGGCCCGAAAGCCTGAGGCGGAACGCAGCGGGAGCCGGCATCGCCTTTGCAGCTCCCGTTGCGTCACCTCTGGCGTGGATCCGGAAATAGTCTATATTTTGAATATGACTGACGTGGTGAATCTCAACCGTTTCCGGAAGCGCAAGGCCCGCGACGACAAGCGCGCCCAGGCGGACGAGAATTCCGTGCGCCATGGGCGGACGAAGGCGCAGAAGGATCGCGAGGCCGCCGAGGCGGAGCGCGTCCGCCGCGACCACGACGGACACGAGCGCGAAAAGTGAGCGGCCCACCCGTCAAGCGCTCGCTGACGCTGCGAGGGCACCGCACGAGCGTCTCGCTGGAAGAGCCCTTCTGGACCGCCTTCCGCGAGATCGCCGAACAGGACGGCAAGCCGCTCAATGCGCTGGCCGCCGAGATCGACGCGCAGCGCCCGCTCGACACCGGTCTCGCCTCGTCGATCCGGGTCTATATCCTGCGCCGCCTCAAGGAAGCGGCGCAGAAATCTCAGTCGACCAATTCGTAGACGATCGTGACCTCGGCGGTGTAGCCGGTCTCGCCGGCGGCGACGGGGACGTCCTTGACGGCGCGCATCTCTGCCATCGGCCGAGGGAAGCCTCCGCCGCTCCCGCCCTCGTCGATCCGGACGATGGGCCCGAGCGTCACGCCCGCGGCCTCGGCATAGAGCTCGGCCTTGGACCGCGCCTTGGCCACCGCGTCGCGGCGCGCCTCGTTCAGAAGCGGCTCGGGATCGCTGACGCTGAAGCTCAGCCCGCCGAGCGTGTTCGCGCCGTCCTCGAGCACCGCGGCCAGCACGTCGCTGAGGCTGCCGAGATCCCGCACGCGAAGATCGACGCGGTTGGAGGCCTCGTAGGCCACGATCTCGGGCTCCGCCTCCGAGCCGTCGCCGCGCCGCACGGGGTTCAGCGAGAGGTCGGATGTCTGGACGTCCCGGGCCTCGACACCGAGGGTTTCGAGCCGTTCGAGAATGCGCGCCGCCACACCGGACGCCGCGTCCATCGCGGCCGCGGCTTCGGAGGCGCGCTCGGTGACGCCAAGCGTGATCACTGCCATGTCGGGTGGGGCCGACGCCTCTCCCTCGCCCCGCACCGTCAGGCGCGGTCCCTCCTCTTGAGCGGCGGCACCACCGGCCAAGCCGAGCGCCAGGGCGAGAACGATCACGATCCGTTGCATGGGTTTCCTTTCCCTTCTTGCGAGGCGCAGAGTTTCGCGTGCGGATGCGGCAGTCGCAAGATGCCTCTCTTTCGCTGCGGGTCTCGCTGCTTTAAGAAGATCCGAAACGCGCTACGGACTCCAAAGACTCCGCCGGCAATGGTAAAGGTCTCCGTATGATACCAGAATTCGCGCTGAACCTTTCTGTCGAGGGCATCTCGCTGCTGCGCCGGGTCGAGGGCGGCTGGGCCGTTCTCGGCGAGGCCGCCCTCGACGGCGATCTCGAAGAGGAGATGCGCAAACTGCGCGACATCGCCGCGGCCGCGGCGCCCGACGGGACCTGCGTCAAGCTCGTCATACCCGAGGATCAGATCAAGTTCCTCGACATCCGCGATCCCGGCACCGACGCGGAGCGGGCGGCTGCTGCCCGCGCCGCGCTCGAAGGGGCGACGCCCTACGAGGTCGCGGACCTTCAACACGACTGGTCGGTCGCCAAGGGCCGCCTCTTCGTTGCGGCTCTGGCGCGCGAGACGCTGGACGAGGCGGAGCAATTTGCCCTGACGCATGGGTTCCGGCCCGTCTCGGCGGTGGCGATGCCGCACCCTTCGAAGTTCGATGGCGAGCCGTTTTTCGGACCGGTGCGATCGTGGGACGGCGCGGCTCCGGAGCGCGACCGGCCGATCCGCATGGTACGTGACAATACCGCGGCGCCTGCGGCCCCGGCCGGGCCACGGAAAGCTCCCCCGACGGGCAATGCGTCGCCGGAGCCCGCGGCGCCGGCTTTCAGCAGCGTCCGGGCGCGGCAGGGCAAGGACGCATCGCAATCTGCGAGCCCGCTCAACGACGGCGACCGACTGAGCCGCCCCGTGCCGCAAAGGCCGGATGCGGAGGAGGTTCGAAGCCGGTTGCGGTCGATCGCCGCGTCGGATCCTGCGCTGGACGACGCCGCTCCGGCCTCGCCCGAGATCCCAGAAACGTCGCCCCGCAAGCGGGGCCTCGGCGTCTTCCGCAAGAAATCCGCTGCGCGTGATGGCGAAGCGCCGGGCCCCTCCTCCGCCGCCCGGCCGGACCCGAAATCCGCACACGGTGCCCCGAGCGACGCGCAGACGCGCATCGCGGCATTGCGTCCCGGGCGCGAGCCCGGCGCGGCCGCCAAGGTCGACGAAGCACAGCGTATGACAATGTTCGGTGCGCGCACCGAGCCCGAGCCGAAGGTCGGCGGCAAGCCGCGCTTCCTCGGACTGACTTTGACCGCGGCGCTGCTCCTCTTCCTTGTGGCGGTGGCCGCCTGGGCCTCTTTCAGCATGGAGGACGGCCTCGCACGGATCCTCAGATCCGCTCCCGAGCCCGCGTCGCAGATCTCCTCGGCTTCAACTCAGAACGCGAGCGATGGCGTGGATCAGGCGGGCGCTACCCAAGCCTCGGCGGACCCTGCCGGATCCGATGCGGAGAGCGATGCGTCCGCACCCGCAACGCAGAGCCCGGAGACGGCGAGGACCGATTACGCCGCGACCGGCATCTGGCAGCGCTCCCCGACCGCGCCCGCCGAACCGTCGGCCGGCGCGCTCGATACTGACGATGTGTACCTTCTGTCGCTCGACGCCCCCGTCACCGAGCTCGACGCCGTGGCCCTGCCCGACACCGAAGGGGCGGCGAACGACGCACCCTACCCCGCACCGATGCCGCCTGCGCCCGCGGGGGTGGATTTCGATCTCGACGACCGCGGCCTCGTCCGGGCCACCGACGAGGGTGCAATCAATCCCGACCGAGTGCGTGTCTTCGCCGGGCTCCCGCCCGTCGTGCCGCCCACCCGGTCGAGCGTTCTGCCCGGCGGCGCCGAAGAGGTGCAAAGCGTCGAGGATGCCGAACGGCTCGACGCGCTCGGCGGTCTGCGTCCCGAAGGACGACCGGTTACCCTGATCGAGGACACCGAGCGCCTCACGTTCCGCGGAGCGACGATCGAGGAGCTGGCGTCGAGGAGGCCCGCGCTGCGCCCGGCTCCGGCAAAGGCAGAAGCCGAAGAGGATACCACCGCGACGGAACGGGCGGTGGTGGCGTCGCTCGTCCCGTCGCAGCGGCCGGGCGATTTCGAAACCGTCGTCGAAGAGACCCGGCGCCTTGCCGCGCAGGTGGCGCCGCGCACCGTCGCGCCGTCGGCCCCGTCTGGATCGACCGTGGCGGAGAGGGCAACCGTTCGGGACGCCGTCGATCTGCGGCAGATGAACCTGATCGGCGTCTACGGAGAGCCCTCGAGCCGCCGCGCGCTCGTCCGTCTTCCGAACGGCCGCTACGAGAAGGTAAAGGTCGGGGACAGCGTGAACGGGGGCCGCATCGCGGCCATCGGCGAGGACCAGATCCGCTACGTCAAAGGCGGGCAGAACATGACCCTGCGCATGCCCTGACACGAAAAAGGCGGCCCCGCGGGGCCGCCAGTCGTTTCCGTGAGCGAAAGTCGGGTCACTCTGCGGCGACCTCGTCCTTTTGTGGGGCGTCGTCGTATTCGCCCGAGGCCATCTCCTCGGCCTCGATCGATTCGAAGAGCGCCTTGAAGTTGCCCTCGCCGAAGCCGTCATCCCCCTTGCGCTCTATGAACTCGAAGAAGATCGGGCCTATGACGGTCTTCGAGAAGATCTGCAGCAGGATCTTCGTCTCGCCGCCGTCGACGACCCCCTCGCCGTCGATCAGGATGCCGTGCTTCTTCATGCGCTCGATCGGCTCCTCGTGACCCTGCACGCGGTCGCGGCTCAGCTCGTAATAGGTGTCGGGCGGTCCCGGCATGAACTTCAGGCCCTTCTCGGCGATCGCGTCGGTGGCGTCGTAGATGTCCTTCGCTCCGACCGCGATGTGCTGGATGCCTTCGCCGTTGTACTTCCTGAGGTAGTTGACGATCTGCCCGGTTTCGCCGCGATCCTCGTTGATCGGGATGCGGATCTTGCCGCAGGGCGACGTCAGCGCACGGCTGAAAAGCCCGGTGAACTTGCCCTCGATGTCGAAGAACCGGATTTCCTTGAAATTGAACATGTCGCCGTAAAAGCGGAACCACGTGTCCATGTTGCCCTGGAACACGTTGTGCGTGAGGTGATCGAGGTACCAGAAACCGACGCCTTCGGGCTTCGAGGTGGCGATCCAGTCGAATTCCCAATTGTAGGGCGAGGTGTCGTAATACTCCTCGATGAAGTAGATCAGCGAGCCACCGATGCCCTTGATCGCGGGCACGTCCATGGTTTTGTCGTCGCCGGTATATTCCTCGGCACCCTTCGCGACGGCGTGGTCCAGAGCATGTTGTGCATCGACGACCCGCCAGGCCATCGCAGGCGCGCAGGGGCCGTGCTCTTCGACGAACTTCGCGGCGAAGCTGCCGGGCTCGGCGTTCAGGACGTAGGTGATGTCGCCCTGCTGCCAGAGTTCGATCGCCTTCGTCTTGTGGGTCGCGACGTGGGAATAGCCCATCCTCGCGAAAAGATCGCGCAGCTCCTGTGGCTGGGGATGCGCAAACTCGACGAATTCGAACCCGTCGGTGCCGGCAGGATTCTCGTCGGTGATCCGCGCTTTCGGGGCGTCGTGGGGAAACGGTCCCATGTCTCTCTCCTCCTTGGGCTGCATCTCAACTAGACATAATAGCTTCGCGGTGCGCGATCTGCGCGTTCTGCTGCATGTTTTTCTGTGGAATCGCCAACATCCCGCGCGTATGCTGGATCTCATGCGGCAATCACGTACAGATCTCGACGAGACCGACCTCAGGCTGCTCGCCGAACTGCAGAAGGACGCGCATCTGACTGCGGAGGCTCTGGGGGCGAAACTGAATCTGTCGGCGAGCCAGGCGGGGCGACGCCGCCAGCGTCTCGAGGCGCAGGGATATATCCGCGGCTATATCGCAAGGCTCGATCCCGAGCTTCTCGGGCTCGACGTGCAGGCCTTCGTGCAGGTCTCGCTTGGAACGCACGGGCCGGAACAAGGCCGGAGCTTTTCGCGCCTCCTTTCCACCCGGGCCGAGATCATCTCGGCCTGGACGCTGACCGGCGAGGCGGATTACCTGCTTCGGGTCTTCTGCGAGGATCTTCCGGCTCTCAACCGGCTGATCCACGAGGTGCTTCTGGGACATCCGGCGGTGTCGCGGGTCCAGAGCCAGATCGTCATGGACCAGACCAAGCCCGACGCGCCCTTCCCGGTCTGACGCCCCGATAGGTACTCTGCCCGGTTCCGGTGCAGCCGTGATGCGGAGCGGTTGTCTTTCGCCGCCATCCCGCGCCATCATCGGGGCGCCCCTGACCCGCGAGCCCCGCATGGAATCCTTTCTCTACCAGGCCTCGATCTTTCTCGCCGCCGCTGTGATCGCGGTCCCGATCGCCGCACGGCTCGGCCTCGGCTCGGTGCTCGGCTACCTGCTCGCGGGCGTGATCATCGGGCCCGTGCTCGGCATCGTGACGCAGACCGACGACATCCAGCACTTCGCCGAATTCGGCGTCGTGATGATGCTGTTCCTGATCGGGCTCGAACTCGAGCCTCGCGCGCTCTGGAACATGCGGCAGAAGCTGATCGGCCTCGGCGGGCTGCAGATCGTGATCACCGGCGCGGCGGTAATGGCGGCCGCGATCGCCTTCGGGCAGAGCTGGGCTCCGGCGCTCGCCATCGGCATGACCTTTGCACTGTCCTCGACCGCCATCGTGCTGCAGACATTGTCCGAAAAAGGCCTGATCCAGACGGCCGGAGGGCGCTCGATCTTCTCGGTGCTCCTCACGCAGGACATCGCCGTGATTCCGATGCTGGTCGTGCTGCCGCTCCTCGCCGTCGGCAGTACGGTATCGGTCGGCGAAGACGGCGCCATCGTCCGGCATTCCGCCGAAGAAGCGCATCATTCCATGAGCCTTGTCGAAGGGTTGCCCGGCTGGGGCGTGGCGCTCGTCACCCTCGGCGCCATCGCGGCGATCATCCTCGCGGGCATCTTTCTCGTCGGGCCGCTCTTCCGGTTCATCCACACCGCGCGGCTGCGCGAGATGTACACTGCCTTCGCGCTGCTAATCGTACTCGGAATCGCCTTTCTGATGATCCTCGTTGGTCTCTCGCCGGCGCTCGGCACGTTCCTCGCCGGCGTCGTGCTGGCCAACAGCGAGTTCCGGCACGAGCTCGAATCCGACATCGAGCCGTTCAAGGGCCTGCTGCTCGGCCTCTTCTTCATCACGGTCGGAGCCGGCATCGATTTCGGGACCTTCTTCGCGGCACCGCTGGCGCTCCTCGGGATGGCGCTGGGTCTGATGGCGCTGAAGGGTCTCGTACTCTACGGGCTGGCCCTCGTCTTCAAGGTGCGGGGGCGGGACCGGTGGCTCTTCACGCTGGGCCTCGCGCAGGCCGGGGAGTTCGGTTTCGTGCTGATCTCCTTCGCGCTCCAGATCAGGGTCTTTCCGCCCGCGCTGGCGGAGCAGCTCCTGCTGGTAATCGCGCTGACGATGCTGCTGACCCCCCTCTTCTTCATCGCCTTCGAGGCGCTCTCGAAGCGGATGGGCGATGAGGCGACCACGCATGCCCCCGACGAGATCGACGAACACGCGCCGGTGATCATCGCCGGGATTGGGCGGTTCGGGCAGATCGTGAACCGGCTGGTGCAGAGCACGGGCTTCAAGACCGTGGTCATCGACCATGACATGGAGACGATCCAGGTGATGCGCCGGTTCGGGTTCAAGGGCTATTTCGGCGATCCGACCCGGCCCGAACTCCTGCACGCGGCCGGGATCGCCCATGCCAAGGTCCTGGTCGTCGCGCTCGACGACCCGAAGGCGACGAGCCGTCTTGTGGCCTATGCGCGCCGACTGCGCGGTGAGGACCTGCACATCGTCGCCCGGGCCCGGGACCGGACCCATGTCTACGAGCTCTACCAGGCGGGCGCCGACGATATCGTCCGCGAGATGTTCGACAGCTCCATCCGCGCGGGGCGGTACGTTCTCGAGAATATCGGCCTGACGGAATTCGAGGCGAACGAGGCGCAGAACACCTTCTATCACCACGACCGCAAAACGGTGCGCGAACTCGCGAAACACTGGAAGCCGAACGTGCCGGCCGCCGACAACCCCGAATATATCGCGCGGGCCAAGGAGCTCGAGAAAGAGCTCGAGACCGCCCTCTTCTCGGCGCTCGAACGCAAGGACGATGCCGCCTGACCCGGCATGAAAAAGCCCCCGTCAGCCTTGGCTGCGGGGGCTTCGAATTCTCAGGCGCGACGCGCCCTCAGGCGGCGCGCGACACCAGGACCTCGTCGACCTGCTTGGCGGCGGCGACCTCGTCACCGCCGGTCACGGCGGCGACTTCGCGGGTCAGACGCTCGAGCGCGGCCTCGTAGAGCTGACGCTCGGAGTAGCTCTGCTCGCGCTGATCGTCCGCACGGTGGAGGTCGCGCACGACCTCGGCGATGGCGATCAGATCGCCCGAGTTGATCTTCTGCTCGTATTCCTGAGCGCGGCGCGACCACATGGCCTTCTTGACCTTGGCCTTGCCCTTGAGGGTCTTCATCGCCTCGCTCACGACGTCGGGGGTCGACAGCGACCTCATTCCCACTTCCGAGGCCTTGTGCGTCGGCACGCGAAGGGTCATCTTGTCCTTCTCGAAGGAGATGACGAAGAGCTCGAGCGTGATGCCCGCCACTTCCTGCTCCTCGATCGACATGATCTGACCCACGCCATGCGCGGGATACACGACGTAGTCGTTGGGATGAAACTCGGACTTCTTGGCTTTGGTCATGCAGGCTTCCTCGACAGCTCGCGCGGCGGGTGCATCTGGCGACACGAAAGATGACCGGAAACCTCGATTTCCGCTCATCTCAACTTGTCCGTCAGGAATAGACTGTCCGGGTCGGCTCGGCCCGGAGCTGGTATGCACGCGACGTATTCATTTGTAACGGAAACATAGCACTTTTAGGGCGGGATTTCCAGATCCCACCCAACTACTTCGTATTCCCGTTTCAAATCAGAGCCTTGGGGGCTCAATCCAATGCAGCGGGATGACAAACTGCGCGAATCGCGTCAGCCGCCCTCCCCGGCCTCTTCCGAGAAGTACTTCTCCAGTTTGCCGGTTTCACCGTCCTTTGCTTCCGCTTCGGGCAAAGGATCCTTCTTGGTGACGATGACGGGCCACTTTTCGGAATACTTCCGGTTGAATTCGACCCATTGCTCGGCATCCGGTTCCGTGTCGGGACGGATTGCATCCGCGGGGCATTCCGGCTCGCAGACACCGCAATCGATGCATTCGTCGGGATGGATCACCAGCATGTTCTCGCCCTCGTAGAAGCAATCCACCGGACAGACCTCGACGCAGTCGGTGTATTTGCAGGCGATGCAGTTATCGGTGACGACGTAGGTCATTGTCAGTTCATCCTGTCCGTGTTGGGCGACAGCTAGACCAAGCGTGGGGCTCAATCAAGCGTATCTCCCCGGCTCCGGTCGAGCGTCTTGTCGAGCTCGCGCCGCGCCTTTTTGGTGGGTCGCCCGCCGGCCTCGACTTTCGGTTTTCCGGGCTCCGGAGCGCGGGCCTGCGGTGGCGCGAGATCGTCGTAGAGCGCCCGTGCCTCGGGGGCCGGACCGCGCCGTTCGCCGAGCGCGACGATCCTGACGACCCTTACGTCGTGCGCCTGGGGAAAGGTGAGCACGTCACCCTCCCCCACCGCAACCGACGGCTTCGCGATGCGGGTTCCGTTCAAGCGAACCGCACCACCTGTCACGACTTTTGCGGCAAGGCTCCGGGTCTTGAAGAACCGCGCCTGCCACAGCCACTTGTCGACCCGCAGCTTCGCGGGAGCGCCTTGCAGGACGTCCGCCACCTACGACTTGTCCTTGAACCCCATCAGCGCCGCGGCGAAGGGATTGTCCGGGTCGATGCGGTCTTTCTTCTGCGGCCTGGCCTCGTGGCTCTTGGGACCGTCCTTGGCATGCTGCGGCTTGCCGCCGCCCTTCGGACCGCCTTTGCCACGACCCTTGGGGCCGCCCTTGCCGCGCGCGTCCTGGCGTCCGCCCCGCGGCTGACCCTGACCCTGCCGACCACGGTTGCCCCCGCGGTTTCCGGCCCAGGTGAAGACGTAGTAGCTTTCCGTCTCCGGCCCGGCGAGATCGGCGTCGGGAGGCGTGCCGATCGGCGTGTCCTCTTCGGAGACTTCGGCAATCGGATCCTCGGGAGGCTGGTCGCTCGGTTCCTCGGCGACGGGGGCGAGACCGCCATCGGGCATCTCGGTCGCTTCGGCAACCGACGGGGCCTCGGGCTCCTCGGTCGGCTCGATTTCGGGTTGCGACGTGATCGCTCCGGCTTCGACGTCCTGCGCGGCGTCAAAGACGGGCCCGTCGGGCGCGTCGGGGCTCTCGTCGCCGGGCTGCGGCTCCGCCGCCTCTTCCTCGACCTCGGAGGCGACCGAGGGCACGTCCGCCTCGTGCGCCGCGCCTTCGTCGGTCGGCACGGTCTGATCGACGGCCTTGACCTTCTCGCGCTCGCCCTTCTCAGCCCGGTAGCCGAGACCCTGCATCAGGTCGGCGAACTGCTCGAGCGTGAGGCCGGTGATCGACAACATGTCCGCCTTGGCCTCGAAGCCGCCGCGCGTGTCCTCCGCCCGGATCATGTCGGCAAGCCGTTCGAGCATGTCGATGCGGATCGCCCGCGCACCGGCCTTGCGGTAGCCCATGATCGCATATTGATCGTTCGGCATGCCCGAGCTCTCGGGGACCGTCACGAGCCCCGGCGGCGGCGCCTCGGGAAAGGTGTCAAGCCCGTTCGCCAGCGACCAGAGCACCAGGCGCAGGCGCGTCGGCGCCGGCTTCAGGAGAAGCGGCATGAAGATCGTGAACTGGCCGAAGCGGATACCGTGCTTGCGCAGGGCGCCGCGCGAGTCCTGATCGAGCGCCTTCACCTCGTCGGCCACCTGGCCGCGCGGGATCACGCCCATCGCCTCGACCATGCGGAAGCCGAAGCCTTTCGCGAGGCCGGTCAGCGTCTCGTCCTTCTGGATGTTCACCAGAGGCTCGAAGAGCGCGGCGATCTTCCGGTCGATGAAATGCTGGAGGCGCCGTTCGACCTTCTGCTGGACGTCGGGACCCGCCTCTTCGTCGACGAAGGAGGTGATCCGCGGTTTAAGGGGATCGTCGCCGGCGGTCAGCTTGCCCACCGCCTGGTCGCCCCACATGAGGCCACCCTGCTCGGTGAAATCGATCTCGGTATCGGGTGCGTTGTAGAACCGGTCCGCCCGCAGATGGAACTGCGGCGCCAGCGCCTGCAGTGATGCAGAGCGGAGGGTTTTGGCCTCCTGTCCCTGCGCATCCTTGTCCTGGCGGAACCGGAAACCTTCGAGCCGGCCGACGAATTCGCCCTCGACCGTAACCTCGCCCTTGTCGTTCACTTCGGCCAAAAGGGCCTCCTTTTGCTTCAACCGGCGAAGGAGCACGCTCGTCCGCCGATCAACGAATCTTTGCGTCAGCCGCTCGTGGAGCGCGTCCGACAGCCTGTCTTCTACCGCGCGGGTCTGATCCCGCCAATCCGTTTCGTCCCGGACCCAGCCCTTGCGCTGAGCCACGTAGGTCCATGTGCGGATAAACGCCAACCGTTTTGACAGCGTGTCGATGTCGCCGTCGGTCCGGTCGATCCGCTTCACCTGCCGGGCGAGGAAATCGTCGGGGATCACCCCGCTCTGGTGCAGGTATCCGTAGATAACTTGCAGCAGCCCCGCGTGTTCCGCGCGACTGATGCCGCGGAAATCGGGAATGCGGCACACGTCCCACAACAGCCGCACCGACGCGACGTCCGAGGCACGCGCCGTGACCTCGGCATCCCGCGAGAGCATCTTCAGCGCGCCGAGATCGTCCGCCTCGCGGGCCTTTGTGAGCCGCTCGTCGTTCGGCGGCCGTTCCAGGGAGGAGATCAGCCGCTCGACGCTGCCGAAATTGAGATCGGGATTGCGCCAGTTGAGCTTTCTCAGCGGCGTGAAACGGTGATCGACGATTGCCTGCGCCACGTCCTCGTCGAGCTCGGGCGCCTCGCCCGTCACGCCGAACGTGCCGTCCGACATGCCCCGTCCCGCGCGCCCGGCAATCTGCGCCAGCTCGTTGGGCATCAGCGGACGCATCCGACGCCCGTCGAATTTCGACAGCGACGAGAACGCCACATGATCGATGTCGAGGTTCAGACCCATGCCGATCGCGTCGGTGGCGACGAGGTAGTCGACCTCGCCGTTCTGGTAGAGCTCGACCTGTGCGTTCCGCGTCCGCGGGCTGAGCGCGCCCATCACCACCGCCGCGCCGCCCTTCTGCCGCCGCAGCAGTTCCGCCGTGGCGTAGACGTTCTCGATCGAAAAACCGACGATGGCGGTGCGCGCGCGTAGCTTGTTGATCTTGCGGCTGCCCATGTAGGAGAGCTGACTCATCCGATCGCGCCGCACGAATTCCACGCCGGGCACAAGCGCGCCGATCGGGCCCCGCATCGTGTCGGCACCCATGAAGAGCGTCTCCCTGAGGCCCCGCATCCGCAGGAGCCGGTCGGTGAAGACGTGGCCCCGCTCTGGGTCGGCGCAGAGCTGGATCTCGTCGATGGCGACGAAATCGCAGCCCATCCCCTCGGGCATCGCCTCGACGGTGCAGACCCAGTAGGCCGCGCGCGGCGGAACGATCCGTTCCTCGCCGGTGATGAGCGCGACGACCGAGGGTCCGCGTGCCCGCACGATCTTGTCGTAGACCTCGCGGGCGAGCAGCCGCAACGGCAGCCCGATCATGCCGGTGCGATAGCCCAGCATGCGGTCGATGGCGTAATGGGTCTTGCCCGTATTGGTCGGGCCGAGAACGGCCGCCACCCGCGCACGGTCTGACATGGAGTGCCTTCTTAAGTGCCGATCCGCCCGGGCTTCAGAGGTCGAAGCCGGTGGCCTCGCGATCGAGCCTTTCGATCGCGGCGGTCAGATCTTCGTCATGCGGCCGGATCTCGGCCGCGCGCGCATAGGCCTCGTGGGCCTTCTTCGGCATCTCGAGATGATCGTAGATCGCCCCCAATCCCTGTAGCGCCCCGAAATGGTCGGGGTTGAGCGCCAGCACGTGTTCGAGAGCATAGGCCGCGGGGCCGTACATCTCTTCGACATAATACGCGGTGGCGAGCGAGAACCACCCTTCGGCAAAGCCCGGCGCATGGTCGGTCAACGCGGTCAGGTGCTCGATCGCCTTCTCGGGCTGGTTCACCTCCAGCGCATCGCGGCCGCGCTTGAGCAGCAGGTCCATCGCCGCCGATCCGGATCTCGACCATTCGAGACGCAATTCCCGCTCGGCCTTGTCCGCCGCGACATGATCCTCGGCGCCGGCGAGACGCTTCAGCAACTCGTCCGATCTCTCCGTTCCGGGCTGCGCCGGAGAGGCGCCAGGTATGGAAAACCCGACCGTCAGCGACAGTGCCGTCACGATAGATTTGAAAGTGAGAGATGTCATGCTCATTGTGCCGGTGAGTTTAGCGTGCGTGTCGGGGAATGCTACCCGTCGCGCGATTAATCGGAGGAAAACGAGCATGAGCGAAGTTGTGAGCCAGGCCGTGAAGGCCATGAACGAAAAGGACACGTCGAGCTTCGACGGCACCGCCAAGTTCGACATCGAGGGCGAAGGCGCGTTCGTGGTCGACAGCGAGGGCGCGCGCGAGGGCGACGGCGAGGCGGATGTGACGCTGAAGGCGGACGCCGATACGTTCAAGCAGATCCTCGACGGCGACCTTGATCCCACGTCGGCCTTCATGTCGGGCAAGCTCGCCATCGACGGCGACATGGGCAAGGCGATGCAACTCGCGCAGGTCCTCAACTGATGATCGAGCCGGCCCCCTTCCTCGACGAACTGGCAGAAGGCCCGGGCGGCACGAATGCCGTCTGGACCCGAACCCGGGACGGGGTCCGGCTCCGCCTTGCGCACTTTCCCGGACCGGAGGAGGCGAAAGGCACCATCCTGCTCTTCCCGGGCCGCACGGAATATGTCGAGAAATACGGCCGGACGGCTGCCGATTTTGCAGCGCACGGGTTCCACACCCTTGCCATCGACTGGCGCGGCCAGGGCCTGTCCGACCGCTTCCTGACCGACCTTCGGACGGGCCACGTGAACGCCTTTCTGGATTACCAGAAGGACGTTGCGGCGATGGTCGAGGCCGCGCGCGAGATGAAGCTTCCCGAGCCGTTCTTTCTCATCGCCCACTCCATGGGTGGCGCGATCGGGCTGCGCGCTCTCATGCAGGGCCTTCCGGTGCGCGCCGCCGCATTCACCGGGCCGATGTGGGGCATCCGCATCGCGCCGCAGCTGCGCCCCTTCGCCTGGGCGCTCGGATGGTCCGGCTCGCGCATCGGCTTCGGCCATCTCTATGCGCCCGGAACGCGGCCCGACCCTTACGTGGTGGAAGCGGCCTTCGAGGACAATCTCCTCACCACCGACACCGACATGTACGACTACATGCGCCGGCACATCGAGGCCGAACCCAAGCTGCAGCTCGGCGGACCCTCGTTGCGCTGGCTCCACGAGGCCCTGGCGGAATGCTGGATGCTCTCCCGCCGCCCCTCGCCCGACGTGCCTTGCGTGACCTTCGTCGGCTCGAACGAGCGGATCGTCGACGTGCCGCGGATCCGTGCGCGCATGGCGCAGTGGCCGGGCGGCCGGCTCGAGGTGATCGAGGGCGGAGAGCACGAGGTGCTCATGGACCGTCCGGCGGTGCGCGCGCAGATCACCTCGGCAATCGCGGCGCATTTCACCCGCAGCGCCGAGGAGCGGTCCCGCGCCGAAAGCGCCTGACGCCGATCTGGCGCGGACCCGCGCCCGCGCTATCCTGCGGATCATGTCCGATCCCGTCCTCACCTTCACCGATCGCGGTATCTATTGCCCGGCAGGCGATTTCTTCGTCGATCCCTGGCGTCCGGTGGATCGCGCGCTGATCACCCACGGCCATGCCGACCACGCCCGCGCGGGCCATTCCCGCTATCTCGCGACGGAGGCTGCGGGCCCGGTGATGCGCTACCGTCTGGGCGAGATCGACCTCGACACGATCCGCTACGGGGAGCGGCGCAGGATCGGCGGCGCGAACGTGTCCTTCCATCCCGCGGGCCACATCCCGGGCTCTGCGCAGATCCGTATCGAGGTCGGCGGCGAGGTCTGGGTCGTCTCCGGCGATTACAAGACCGAAGCGGACGGGTTCTGCGAGGATTTCGAGCCGGTTATGTGCCATTCCTTCATCAGCGAATGCACCTTCGGCCTGCCCGTCTTCACCTGGGAAAGCCAGGCGAGTGTCGCGGCCGAGATCAACGACTGGTGGGCTCGGAACGCTGCAGAGGGCCGCGCCTCGATCCTCGGAGCCTACTCGCTCGGCAAGGCGCAGCGGCTGCTCGCGCTCGTCGACGAGGGCATCGGCCCGATCCTCACCCATGGCGCGGTCGAGGGCACGAACGGGATCCTGCGTGCGCAGGGCTACCGGCTTCCGGAGACACGGCAGGTCCTGCCCGACACCGACGCCAAGTCGTTCGCCGGTCCGCTCGTCCTGGCGCCGCCATCGGCTCTCGGAACGCCCTGGGCGCGGCGGTTCGGTGCGTCCTCCTCGGCCTTCGCGAGCGGGTGGATGCGGCTCCGCGGAGTGCGGCGGCGGCGCTCCGGCGACCGCGGATTCGTCATGTCGGACCACGCGGACTGGAACGGGCTGATCGGTGCGATCCGCGAGACGGGCGCAGAAAACATATACGTCACGCATGGTTACACCGACATCTTCGCGAAGTGGCTGAATTCCGAGGGTTGGAACGCGCAGGTCGTTCCGACGGAGTTCGGGACCGACGAGGATGACGATGTGGTGACGGACGCCGCATGAAAGATTTTGCCGCTCTCTTCACCGCCGTCGACCAGACGACGAAGACCACTGTCAAGACAAAAGCGCTCGCGCAGTTCTTCGAGACCGCTTCGGACAAGGACAAGCTCTGGACCATCGCGCTCTTCTCGGGGCGCCGCCCGAAGCGGGCCGTCACGACGACGCAGCTGCGCGAATGGGCGGCCGAGCGCGCCGGCATCCCGCTCTGGCTGCTCGAGGAAAGCTATCCCATCGTCGGCGACCTTGCCGAGACCATCGCGCTCGTCCTGCCGCCCGCCGAGGCGGAGACCGACAAGCCGCTCGCCCACTGGATCGAGCATCTGCGCGCCCTCGCGCCGCTGGAGATCGAGGAGCGCCGCACCCGCATCGTCGCGGCCTGGGACCAGCTCGATGCGACCGAGCGGTTCCTTTTTAACAAGCTGCTGACCGGCGGCTGGCGCATCGGCGTCTCGCGCAAGCTGATGACGCGGGCGCTGGCTCAGGCGACGGGACAGGACGAAGCCGCGCTGGCGCTGAAACTGATGGGCGGATGGACGCCGGACGGCGTGACCTACCGCTCGCTGATAGAGGAACACGACCCGCAGGCGGACCTCTCGCGCCCCTACCCGTTTTACCTCGCCCACCAGCTCGATGACCCGCCGGAAAGTTTAGGGACTTCAAAGGATTGGAACGCAGAGTGGAAGTGGGACGGCATCCGCGGCCAGCTCGTGGTGCGAGGCGGGGACCACCATGTCTGGTCCCGTGGCGAAGAGCTGATGACCGACCGCTTCCCCGAATTCGCCCGGACGCGGGATTTCCTTCCGGACGGCACCGTGATCGACGGCGAGATCGCCGCCTGGGACGCGGAGGCCGCCATGCCGATGCCGTTCGCCATGCTCCAGCAGCGGATCGGACGCAAGACCGTGCCGAAGAAGCTCCTCGCGGAGGCGCGGGTGCTGATGCTCGGCTACGACCTTCTCGAGCAGGGCGGCGAGGATCTGCGCCCTCTGCCATTCGCCGAACGGCGCGCACGGCTCGACACGCTGATCGGGACCCTGCCAGAGGATGCGCCACTGCGGCGCTCGCCGCTGATCGATTTCGCAGACTGGGACGTCCTCGCCCGCCAGCGCGCCACGGCGCGGGAGTTCCGGGCTGAGGGCGTCATGCTCAAGCGCAAGGACAGCCCCTACCTCTCTGGGCGTAAGAAGGGCGATTGGTGGAAGTGGAAGCTCGACCCGCTCGTCATCGATGCGGTGATGATCTACGCGCAGCAGGGCGCCGGCCGGCGGGCCAACCTCTTCACAGACTTCACCTTTGCGGTCTGGGACGGCGATGCGCTGGTGCCCTTTACCAAGGCCTATTCCGGCCTCACCGACGACGAGTTCCGCAAGATCACCGCCTGGGTGCGGAAGAACACCGTCGAGCGCTACGGCCCGGTGCGGCAGGTGAAGCCGACGCATGTCTTCGAGATCGCCTTCGAGGGGATCCAGGCCTCGCCGCGGCACAAGTCTGGCGTTGCGCTGCGCTTCCCGCGCATGAGCCGCTGGCGCCACGACAAGCCCAAGGAGGAGGCCAATACGCTTGCCGATCTCAAGGAGATGCTGGCCGCATACGGATGACCCGGCGGCGATGCCGCGCTTGGGTCACTGCGGGTCATCGCCGGGGTTCCGACGTGGCCCGAGGTTGCCAAACCGGGCATGCGCTCCCTATGTGACGGGAACAGAACAACGAGGATCCGCATGTCGCTTGCCCATACGCCCCGCCCGCTCTTCGACGTGAACGCGACCGAAGGCGGCCGCGATCTGGGTGACCTGCCCGAATGGGACCTGACCGATCTCTACGCCGCCCCCGACGCGCCCGAGCTGAAGCGTGATCTCGACTGGCTCGAGGATGCGTGCCAGAGGTTCGCCGCCGATTACGAGGGAAAGATTGCCGATCTCGACGCCGCAGGATTTCTCGAGATGGTGCAGCGGCACGAGAAGATCGAGAACATCGCCGGCCGGATCATGTCCTATGTCGGTCTGCGCTATTACCAGAACACGACCGATCCGGCGCGCACGAAGCTTCTCTCGGACATGCAGGAGAAGATTACGGTCTACACGACCCCGCTGGTCTTCTTCTCGCTCGAGCTGAACCGGATCGAGGACGATGCCTATGCCGCGCTTTTCGCCGAGAGCGACGAGCTGGCGCGCTACAAGCCCGCCTTCGACCGCGTCCGGGCGATGAAGCCCTACCAGCTGTCGGACGAGCTCGAGAAGTTCCTCCACGACATGGGCGTCGTGGGCGACGCCTGGGAGCGGCTCTTCGACGAGACGATCGCGGGCCTCGAATTCGAGGTCAACGGCGAGGTGCAGGGCATCGAGGCGACCCTGAACGGTCTGACGGAGCAGAACCGCGACACGCGCGAAGCGTCCGCCCGGGCGCTGGCGTCGGTCTTCACCAACAACATCCGCACCTTCTCGCGCGTGCACAACACCTCCGCGAAGGAGAAGGAGATCCTCGACCGCTGGCGCGGGATGCCGACGCCGCAGACCGGACGGCACCTCTCGAACGACGTCGAGCCCGAGGTGGTCGAGGCGCTGCGCAACGCGGTCGTTGACGCCTATCCCCGCCTCTCGCACCGCTATTACGAGCTGAAGCGCAAGTGGATGGGCCTCGACCGGATGCAGGTCTGGGACCGCAACGCGCCGCTGCCAATGTCCTCTGACCGCGTGGTCAACTGGACCGAGGCGCGCGAGACGGTGATGAACGCCTATTCCGAGTTCGACCCGCACATGGCCGAGATCGCGCAGCCGTTCTTCGACAAGGGTTGGATCGATGCCGCAGTCACCCCGGGCAAGGCGCCGGGGGCGTTCGCGCACCCGACGGTGACGGACGTGCATCCGTACGTGATGCTGAACTACCTCGGCAAACCGCGCGACGTGATGACGCTCGCGCACGAGCTCGGTCACGGCGTGCACCAGGTCCTCGCCGCGGGACAGGGCGAGATGCTGGCGAACACGCCGCTCACCCTGGCGGAGACGGCCTCCGTCTTCGGCGAGATGCTGACCTTCCAGCGCATGCTGGCCAATGCCACGGACCCGGCCGAGAGGAAGGTCCTCCTCGCCGGCAAGGTCGAGGACATGATCAATACCGTGGTGCGGCAGATCGCCTTCTACGACTTCGAGTGTAAGCTGCACGAGGCGCGCCGGGGCGGAGAGCTGACCCCCGACGACATCAATGCGCTCTGGATGAGCGTTCAGGGCGAAAGCCTCGGGCCCGCCTTCGACTTCATGGACGGCTACGAGACCTTCTGGGCCTACATCCCGCACTTCGTGCATACGCCGTTCTACGTCTATGCCTATGCCTTCGGTGACGGGCTCGTGAACGCGCTCTATGCGGAGTACCGCGAGCGGCCCGAGGGCTTTCAGGCGAAGTACTTCGACATGCTCAAGGCGGGCGGCTCGAAGCACCACAAGGATCTGCTGGCGCCGTTCGGTCTCGACGCGACCGATCCCGAGTTCTGGAACAAGGGACTATCGATGATCGAGGGCTTCATCGACGAGCTGGAAGCGATGGAAGACTGAAGACCGAGGCGCGCCTCGTTCGCCCCAGCGGGCGGTCGCATCCGCCCGCATGCGGCAGATCACTTCAGCTGGGAATCCTTCGAGCCGCGGCGGTTGATCCCGCCGCGTGCTGTCTTCCGGCCGTCCCGCTCCTGCTGGCAGTCGATGCAGAGCTTCACGCCCGGGATGGCGGCGCGGCGCTTCTCGGGGATCGGCTCCTCGCATTCCGCGCAATGGGTCAGGCTTTTGCCCACGGGCCGCTTCTGCGTGCGCATGCGCTCAAGCTCGTCGCTGATCGACGCCTCGATCTGTTCGTTCACCGCGCAGTCGCGGCTCCAGCCTCCGGCCATGATCTGTCTCCCGCACAGGATGAAACATTCTACCCTGCGACACCGTGTCTCGTGAAGAGGTGGACGGACGGCCCGCCCCCACGCCCTAATTCAGGGTGAACGACAGGAGACCGTACAGATGTTCCGCATTTTCGCAGCGCTCGCGATCGCGCTCGCCTCCACACTTCCGGCCGCGGCCCTGGAGCGGTTCACCTTCCCCTCGATCGACGGCGGCACGATAGACAGCGCCGAATGGGAGGGACGTCCGGTCCTTGTCGTGAACACCGCGAGCCGCTGCGCCTTCACCCCGCAATACGATGCGCTGCAGGCGCTCTACGACCGGTACCGCGACCGGGGGCTGATCGTCCTCGCCGTGCCGTCGAACGACTTCAGGCAGGAGCTGTCCAGCGACGAGGCGGTCAAGGATTACTGCGAGATGACCTTCGGGCTCGACCTACCGATGACGACGATCACGAGCGTCCGCGGAGAAGCGGCGCACCCGTTTTACCGCTGGCTGGCCGAAGCCGAGGGTGTGGAGCCCGGCTGGAACTTCCACAAAGTGCTGATCGGGCCCGACGGCGCTCTTGCGGGCAGCTGGGGCTCGGTGACCGAGCCGCTCTCCTCGGCCATCACCGGCCCGATCGAGGCGATGCTCAGGCCGGCGCGCGGCTGAGCATCGCGTAGATCGCATCCTTGAGCGCCCCCCGTTCCTTGCGTTTCAGGACCTCGGCAAGGTCCTCGAGCGGATGGACATTGATCTCGGAGAGATGGATCTCGTCGTTCACGGCCTCGTAATCCTCGGCGAGGCGCGCGAAATGACGGTCGCTCTCCCTCAGCTCGGCGATGCGGGCTCGGAATTCCGGGAAATCGTCGGCAAGGCGGTGCGGGGTGTGGGACATCGGGGCTCCTCCGGGAGTTGTGCGTGCCCCGACCCTGCCCACGGGCCGCCCCGCGCGCCTTGACGTCGATCAATCTCAGCGTTGTTTGCTCTCCCACTCCGGATGCACCCAAGGCTCCGAGTTCTCCGGGGGCAGGCTGCGTCCGAGGACGTGGTCGGCCATCTTTTCGCCCACGAGGATCGAGGGGCCGTTGAGATTGCCGTTGGTGATCCGCGGAAAGATCGAGCTGTCGGCCACGCGCAGCGCGTCGACGCCAATGACCCGGCCCTCTGGATCGACCACCGCGGTCGGATCGTCCCGCCGCCCCATCCGGGCCGTGCCACAGGGGTGGTAGGCGCTTTCGACATGCTCGCGGATGAAGTCGTCCAGAGCCTCGTCGGATTGCGCGTCCGAGCCGGGCTGGATCTCGTGGCCGGCGTAAGGCGCAAAGGCGGGCTGCTCGAAGATCTCGCGCGTGAGGCGGATGCAGGTGCGGAAATCCTCCCAATCCTTCGCGTCGCTCATGTAGTTGAAGAGGATCTTCGGGGAATCCTCGGCGCGCGCCGAGCGCAGCGTGACCGACCCGCGCGAGGCCGATCGCATCGGTCCCACATGGGCCTGGAAGCCGTGCCCCTCGGCCGCCGCCTGCCCGTCGTAGCGCACGGCCATCGGCAGGAAGTGGTACTGGATGTCCGGGTATTGCACGCCCGGGCGGGAGCGGATGAAGGCGGCGCTCTCGAACTGGTTCGACGCCCCCGGACCCGTCCGCGTCAGCAGCCAGCGCGCGCCCACATAGGCCTTGCCGAGCAGGTTCCAGTACTTGAAGAGGCTGACGGGCTGCGTCGCCGCCATCTGGATGTAGAGCTCGAGATGGTCCTGGAGGTTCGCGCCGACACCCGGCCGGTCCGCGACGACATCGATCCCGTGCTCGGCGAGATGGGCGGCCGGCCCGACGCCCGACAGCATCAGCAGCTTCGGCGTGTTGAAGGCCGAGGCCGAGAGGATGACCTCGGCGCGCGCGCGGATCGTCTCGCGACTGCCCCCGCGCTCGACCTCGACGCCGGTTGCGCGCCCCTCTTCGATCACCACCTTTGTGACCATGCCCTTATGAAGGACGGCGCCCTTCTTCTGCGCGGGGCGCAGATAGGCCTGCGCGGCGGACCAGCGCGCGCCGCGGTGGATGGTCGCTTCCATCGGTCCGAAGCCTTCCTGCTTCTCGCCGTTGTAATCCGCCGTGGTCTCGTATCCGGCCTCTCGGCCAGCCTCGACGAAGGCCTGGGTCAGCGGGTTGTCGCGCTTGCCGCGGCTGATGTGGAGCGGCCCGTCGGTGCCGCGCCATCCCTTCTGGCCGCCATGCGAGGTCTCCATCCGCTTGAAATACGGCAGAACGTCCGCGTAGCCCCAACCGTCGGCGCCCTGATCGCGCCAATGGTCGTAATCCATCGCATGGCCGCGGACATAGACCATGCCGTTGATCGACGACGAGCCGCCGATCACCTTGCCGCGCGGCGCCGCGAGCTGACGGCCTCCGAGATGCGGCTCGGGTTCGGACTGGTAGCCCCAGTCGTAGATCGACATGTTCATCGGGTAGCTCAGCGCCCCCGGCATGTTGATGAACGGGCCGCCGTCCCAGCCGCCGTACTCGATGACGATGACCGACTTCCCGGCCTCGACCAGACGATAGGCCATGGCGCATCCCGCGCTCCCGGCACCGACGATGACGTAATCCGCTTCCATGTCTCACATCTCCAACTCGCGGGGGACCCGCGGTGCTCGGGGAGGACCGCCGGGCCGCCCTGCGACGCCGCGCTCCTTCCCGAGGCTTGCGAACCCCGATCCAACACCTGACCTTGCGCCGCGCGGGGCCCCGGGGCTTGCGGCCCCTACGCCCGGCGGCCGGCCGCCCGGCGCGCACCGTTCCCGGGACGGGGCCGCGCGGCGAGGGACCTCAGAAGGGCGCTTCCATCCGGCCCATCCGCACGTAGACGGACTTCACCTGGCTGTAATGCTCGATCGCCGCCTTGGCGTTCTCGCGGCCGACCCCCGACATCTTCACGCCGCCAAACGGCATCTCGACCGGCGCGTCGTTGTAGGAGTTGATGAAGCACGTGCCTGCACGCAGCTGGCCGATCACCCGGTGCGCCCGCGAGATGTCTTTGGTGAAGACACCCGCCGCGAGGCCGAACTCCGTGGCGTTGGCGCGGGCAATGCCCTCTTCCTCGGTCTCGAACTCGAGCACCGACAGGACCGGCCCGAAGATCTCTTCGCGCGCCATGGTCATGTCGTCGGTCACGCCGTCGAAGAGCGCGGGCGTCAGCCAGTAGCCCGGCCGGTCGAGACGTTCGCCCCCTACGACGCGGCGCGCGCCTTCCTTCTCGGCGATCTCGAGGTAGCGCTCCACGATCCCGATCTGCGTCGCGGAGACCATCGGCCCGAAATTCGTGCCCTCGTCGAGCGGATCGCCGATCACCGCGTCCTTCATCCGCTCGGCCATGCGATCGACGAAGGCCTCGCGGAGCCCCTTCTGGACGAAGACCCGCGTGCCGTTGGTGCAGATCTGCCCCGAAGAGTAGAAGTTGCCCATGATCGCGCCGCCGACTGCGTCGTCGAGATCGGCGTCGTCGAAGACCAGCATCGGGGACTTGCCGCCAAGCTCCATGGTGACGTGCTTCATGTGCTCCGCCGCCGAGGAATAGACCTTGCGCCCGGTCGGCGCGGAGCCCGTCAGCGACACCTTCGCGACGCGCGGATCCGTCGTCAGCGCGGCGCCCACGGGCCCCATGCCCTGCACGACGTTGAAGAGCCCCGCCGGCAGGCCCGCCTCGACAAGGATCTCGGCCACCTTCAGCGTGCAGAGCGGAGTCGTCTCGGAGGGCTTGAAGACCATCGCGTTGCCGCAGGCGAGCGCCGGACCGGCCTTCCAGCAGGCGATCTGGGTCGGGTAGTTCCACGCCCCGATCCCCGCGCAGACGCCGAGAGGCTCGCGGATCGTGTAGGCCCAGTCCTCGCCGAGCGGGATGTGCTCTCCGGTGAGGCCCGCGGCGATGCCGCCGAAATACTCGAGCGCATCCGCGCCCGAGGTCGCATCGGCGACGAGCGTCTCCTGGAGCGGCTTGCCGGTATCCATGGTCTCGAGCTCGGAAAGCTCCCGGTTGCGCTCGCGCATGATCTGAGAGGCTCGCGTGAGGACCCGGCCGCGCTCGCGCGGGGATATCTTCGCCCATTCGGCCTGGGCCCTCACCGCGCTGTCGAGCGCGCGGTCGATCACGGCCTCGGTTGCCGCGTATACGGTCGCGATCACCTCGCCGGTGGCGGGATAGATCACCTCGATCTTCTCTCCGGCGGTGTCCTCGATGTATTCGCCATCGACGAAATGGCTGGCAGTCGGCTGTGTCTGCATGTCTCTCTCGTTTCAGGAAGTCCCGCCCCGGCCGGAACCGGGGCCGCTGGCGCTCAGAGGTCGAGCGCCGGTTTCTTGTAGGTGCCCTTGGGGTCCGACACGACGTGCTGCGCGCGCATGGCGATGTAGACCAGCACCGAGACGTAGAGGGCGATCACGATGCCGCCGATCCACTCGATCTGGAGCCACTGGCTCTTGAAGAGCAGCGTCAGCAGGAAGAGCACCGCGGTGTTGCCCGCCACGTATTTCCACTTGCCGAACCGCTCGGTCGTGAGGTCGAGATTGTCGGTGTAGAGCCGGATCAGCGAGTCGAGCGAGTTGATCACGAAGGTCGTGCCGACGATCACCATGGCGATGTTGACGAAGCCCTCGGTCGAGATGCCGGCCTCGTAATAGTAGAAAAGCACCGAGAACCAGATCGCGAGCGGGATCGAGGGGACGATCATCAGGGCCGCGAGCATGTGCTGGGTCTTCATGCCGCCCACGAAGCGCGAGGTGAACTGACCGATCATGATGGACCATGCGAACCACCAGAAGAGGTAGAACTCGTGGTACTCGGTCACCGGCAGAACGAAGCGGTGGAGATTGCCGAAGTAGCCGCCGATATGGGCGATCGACTCGCCGAATTCGCCGGGCGAGATGCCCGCGTAGATCCACAGGAAGGCGATCAGAGCCAGGAAGAGCGCGGAAGAGCCGACGGACAGGACCTTCACGTACTTGATGTCGGTCGAGCTGTAGGCGGCGGCGAGGATCACCGCGAAGACGATGACGTAGAAGGTTGCCACCACCGTCTCTCCGTCGCCGATCCCCGGCAGGTAAAAGGGCAGGTAGACGAGGAAGAGCGAGCCGGTGAAGGCGCAGGTGGTTACGATCACCACGTTGTTCACGAGCCGCACGAGCGGCTTCTTGAAGAACTCGACCCGTGGCTCGATGGCGCAGAAGTAAAAGGCCGTGAGAAAGTAGAAGGCCCAAATGAGGAAGCCCCAGAAGCCGAATTCGAGCGCCAGCGGATTGGTGAAGGAATAGGCCGGGTTCGCCTCGGTATCGGCATAGAGCGGGAAATCGAAGGCGAGCGGGAACATGATCAGCCCCACATCGAGTCCAGACGTGAAGAGGATCGCGATAAAGACGTAATGCGGCACGGGGGTTGGCCCGATCAGGCGCAGGTTCCACCACTTCACGGTGCATATGATGACCAACGTGAAGGCCATCAGGATGCCGACCGAAATCAGGTAGGTCATACGTCTTCCCTTGTTCTTGTTCGCGTTTCTGTCTTTCTCGCTATGTCGACCGCATCTGGCAGCGCGGCCTTTCGCACCCGCCTCTTTCTAGGTCGCTCATTCGACGTTTCGAATATTCTTTTGTGTCGCCGCCCTCACTCGCCGCGCGGGAAGCGCTGGCTTTCCTCGACGACGTTCAGATCCATGTGATTGCGCATATACCGCTCGGAGGCCTTCTGAAGCGGCTGGAAATCCCAGGGGTAATACCCGCCCTGCCGCAACGCATCGTAGACCACCCACCGCCGCGCCTGGCTCTGCCGGACCTCCGCATCGAAGCGTTCCAGATCCCAGCGCAAGGCCGCCATCTCGCGGAATCGCTCGAGGGTCTGGGCGTGCGCGTCGTCCTCGGCGAGGTTCGCCAATTCGTGCGGGTCGGCCTCGAGATCGAAGAGCTGCTCGGGATCGAGCGCGCAATTGGTGTATTTGAAGCGCCCCTCGCGCAATCCGATCAGCGGAGAATTGGAGGCCTCGGCCGCATACTCCATCGCCACCGGGGAACGGCGCGTCCCGCCCTGCCCCAGCTTCACGAGGCTCTCGCCCTCGGTCCAGGGCATCACCTCGGCCATGGACACGCCGGCGAGCTCGCAGAGCGTCGGACAGACATCGATGGTCGATACGGGCTCTTCGACGAGCCCCGGCTCCATGCCCGGCGCGGAGATCATCAGCGGCACTCGCGCGGAGCCGTCGTAGAAGGACATCTTGAACCAGAGCCCGCGCTCACCGAGCATGTCGCCGTGATCCGACACGAAGAGGATGATCGCCTCCTGCCGGGTGCGGTCGAGCACGTCGAGGATCTCGCCCACCTTCTCGTCGAGATAGGAGATGTTGGCGTAATAGGCGCGGCGGGACCGCGCGATGTCCTCATCGGTGATCTCGAAGTTCCGCCAGTCGTTGGCATCGAAGATGCGCTGCGAATGCGGGTCGTGGTTCTCGTAGCCGAGCGCGCCGACCTCCGGAGCGAGATGCTCGCACTCCTCGTAGAGATCCCAGAACTTGCGGCGCGCCACGTAAGGGTCGTGCGGGTGCGTGAAGCTGACGGTCAGCATCCACGGACGCGCATCGTGGCCGCGCGCCAGATCGTAAAGCTTCTGCTGCGCGAAATAGGCGACGTCGTCGTCGTACTCCATCTGGTTGGAGATCTCCGCGACACCCGCTCCCGTCACGCTACCGAGATTGTGGTACCACCAGTCGATCCGCTCGCCCGGTTTGCGATAGTCAGGCGTCCAGCCGAAATCGGCCGGGTAGATGTCGGTCGTCAGACGCTCCTCGAACCCGTGGAGCTGGTCGGGGCCAACGAAGTGCATCTTGCCCGAGAGGCAGGTCTGGTACCCCGCCCGCCGCAGGTGGTGCGCATAGGTGGGAATGTCCGAGGAGAATTCGGCGGCGTTGTCGTAGACGCGCGTGACCGAAGGCAATTGACCCGACATGAACGAGGCGCGGCCCGGCGCACAGAGAGGCGAGGCGGTGTAGGCATTCTTGAAGCGCGTCGAGCGCTCCGCCAACTTGCGCAGGTTCGGCATGTGCAGCCAGTCCGCCGGGCCGTCCGGGAAGAGCGTGCCGTTCAGCTGGTCCACCATCAGCACGAGGATGTTCGGGCTGCTCATGTCGCGCCTCCTGTCGCTGTCATTAGGGTTCCCCGGCGTGATAACGTGAACTGATTGACTCGTCAATCAACGCATGGAGCCATACCGATCCGAAACGGGACCGGTTGCTGTCACCCGCGCGGATCATCATTCGAGAGTGTCGCAAAAAAAGGCGGTCCCGCACGGGCTCCGGCCACAGGCAGAGCCCGTCAAGGCACCCGAGGTCCGGGCGGGGCTTTCAGGTCTTCGTCGCGTGGATCGGAGGCGTGATCGCGCGCTTCTTGGCCCTTGCCTCGCGCCAGGTGATGAAACTCACCGCGGCGACGATGATCCCGCCCCCGGCGATAACGTAGGGGTCGGGAGGCTCGGCGAAGAACGCGGCGCCGACGATCACCGACCAGACGAGCTGCAGGAAGGTGACGGGCTGCGTGACCGTCACCGGCGCCGCGGCGAAGGCGTTCGTCATGGCGAAATGCCCGGCGGTCGCGAAGCAGGCCACGAAAAAGAGGATCCCGAGCTCTCCCGGCGTCGGCGTCACCCAGTTCGCCGCTGCGAAGGGCGCAAGCCCAATCGTGACCGTGATCGACAGCATGGCCACCACGACAATTGCGCTGTGCTCACCGGACAGGATCTTGGCGGTCAGATACGACCCGGCGAAAAGGAGCGCCGTGAAGATCATCGCGATGTGCCCGGGGTCGAGCTCGCGGATGCCGGGCCGGAGGATCACGAGCGCACCGATCAAGGCGGCCACGATGGCGAGGATGCGTCGCGCAGCGATCTGCTCGCCGAGAAACAGCACCGCGAGGATCGAGACGTAGACCGGATTGAGGTAGTTCATCGCCGTGACCTCGGCGATCGGGATGCGGGTCATGGCATAGAACCAGCAGATCACCCCCAACGTGTGGAACGCGCCGCGGATCGAGAAGAGCGTCCAGCCGCGCGACCCGAGCTTCATCGCCGCAAGCTGCTTCCAAGCGGGAATGAGGAACACGAGCCCCAGGAGATACCGCAGGAACGCGCTCTCGGCCGCGGGAATGCGGCCGCCGAGCAGCTTCACCAGCGCCGTCACCATCACGAAGCAGAACCCCGTCGCGATCATCCAGAGAATGCCCGCAAGGGGCCGATACGCCGCGTCACTCATGGCGGGCATCAAGCGCGGGGTGCAGCTGAGTTGCAAGCCGATAGCCGGAAGGCGTGCTCCCGCTGTGGCCGGGCGGCGTTAGTGAAGAAGCAGCGAGACCGCGATCGCCCACATCGTGAGCCCGATGATGGCGTCGAGCGCCTGCCAGGACGCCGGACGCGCGAAGAGGGGCGCAAGGGCGCGTGCGCCGTATCCAAGGGCGAAGAAGAAGACGAAGGACGCGACGACCGCGCCGGCTCCGAAAGCCAGGCGGTTGCCGTAACCGGCCGCGACCGCGCCGATCAGCACCACAGTGTCGAGATAGACATGCGGGTTGAGCCAGGTGAGCGCGAGACAGGTCAGAAGCGCCGCGCGAAGCCCCTCCGCCGCACCGCTCGCGCCCATGGCCGCGCCGCCCCGCCACGCCGCGAGAAGGGCCCGCGCCCCGTACCAGATCAGGAAGGCCGCCCCGCCGAGGCGCATCGCCGGAGCGAACCACGGCAACGCCTGCCCGAGCGCGCCCATGCCTGCCACGCCGGCGGCGATCAATGCCGCGTCCGAGATCGCGCAGGTCAGCACCACGGCGAGCACGTGACGTTGCGCCAGCCCCTGCCGCAGCACGAAGGCATTCTGCGCGCCGATCGCGAGGATCAGCGACAATCCCAGCGTAAATCCGGCCAGCGCCGCCTGCATCCGTCACCCCTCCGCAAGTCGCCTCGAACCGGCACCTTGCATCGGGACAATCTGCGTTGCCAGCCCGAGGCTTGCCCCGGACCCTGCCCCTGCCCTATAGAGACGGTCGATTTCAGACATTCCCATCCGACGAGGCACGACCATGGCCGGCCATTCCAAATGGGCCAACATCCAGCATCGCAAGGGGCGGCAGGACGCGGCGCGCTCCAAACTCTTCTCCAAGCTGTCGAAGGAGATCACCGTCGCCGCCAAGATGGGTGACCCCGATCCCGACAAGAACCCGCGCCTGCGCATGGCTATCAAGGAAGCCAAGGGCCAGTCGATGCCCAAGGACAACATCGACCGCGCGATCAAGAAGGCGACCGGCGGCGAAGGCGAAGCCTACGAGGAGATCCGCTACGAGGGCTACGGCCCGAACGGCGTTGCGGTGATCGTCGAGGCGATGACAGACAACCGCAACCGGACGGCCTCGAACGTGCGCTCGACCTTCACCAAGAACGGCGGCAACATGGGCGAGACGGGCTCCGTCGGTTTCATGTTCGACCGCAAGGGCGAGATCATCTACCCGGCTGCGGTCGGCTCGTCCGAAGAGGTCCTCGAAGCGGCGATCGACGCAGGGGCCGAGGATGTCGAAAGCTCCGAGGACGGGCACGTCATCTGGTGCGAGGACACCGACCTCAACGACGTCTCGACCGCGCTCGAGGCGACGCTCGGCGAGAGCGAGAGCACCAAGCTCGTCTGGCGTCCGCAGAACACCACCGAGCTCGACCTCGACGGCATGCAGTCGCTGATGAAGCTGATCGACGCACTCGAGGACGACGACGACGTGCAGCGCGTCACGACGAACTTCGAAGCCTCCGACGACGTGATGGCGCAGCTCTGAGCTGCGCCCGTCGCGGGGCGCGTCCTGCGCCGACGACATCGCCCCGCGGTGCGACCACGCCACTCACGAAGCCGGCGCGCCGGCCCCGCTCGAGACCGGCTCGGAACCGGCACTGGCTTCGTCCTTCTCCCGATCCGATTGCAGCAGATCGTAGAGCACCGGCGTCAGGAACAGCGTCAGGATCGAGGCGACGAGAAAGCCGCCGATGATGACGATGCCGATGGAGAACCGGCTCTCGGCCCCCGCCCCGCTCGAGAAGACCAGCGGCACCGCGCCGAGGACCGTCGAGAGGACCGTCATCAGGATCGGGCGCAGACGCACTGCGGACGCTTCGATCACGGCGTCCCGGACCGAGCGGCCCTCCTCGCGCAGCTGGTTGGCGAATTCCACGATCAGGATGCCGTTCTTGGCCATGAGGCCGATCAGCATGACCATCCCCACCTGCGAATAGATGTTCACCGCTTCGCCGAGCGCGAAGAGCGTGATCAGCGCCCCGGCGACGGCGAGCGGCACCGACAGCAGGATGATCACCGGCTGCACGAAGCTCTCAAATTGCGCCGCGAGGACGAGAAAGACGACCAGCAGCGCCAGCGCGAAGGTGACGAGGATGCCCCCCGAGGTCTCCTGGAACTGCTCAGCCTGACCGGAGAAGGCGATCGACATCTGGGGGGGTAGCTCTCCGGCGAGGCGCTCGACCGTCGCGACGGCGGTGCCAAGATCCACACCCGATGCGGGCGAGCCGCTGATCTCGACCGCAGGTTGCCTGTTGAAGCGGCTATAGGCGGCAACCGACGCGCGGCGCTCGAGCTCCACCAGCCCGTCGAGCGGGACGAGGTCGCCTGCCGCGGTGCGGATGTTCAGCCCGCGCAAGTTGTCCGTCGTGGCGCGCAGATCCTCGGGCGCCTGCAGGATCACCGGATATTGCCGATCCTGCTGAATGAACTCGGTGACCTCGGCGGAGGCGAAGAAGGTCCGCACGCTGTCGGAGATCGCGCGCGCCTCGACGCCGATGGATCGCGCGAGTTCGCGGTTGACGCGGATATCGTAGCCCGGCGTGTTGACCTCGTAGGACCGCCGGACGCCGGTAATGTCGCTGCTGTCGCGCATTGCCTGCTCGAGCTGCGCGGAATAATCCGCCGCCTGCTCGAAGCTCGGGGCGGTCACGATCACCTCGAGCCCGGACCCGCCGCCCGCATTCAAGCCCGAGGGCGCAAACGTACGGATGGAGGCAAGCGTGATCTTTTCGAACTTCGGTCGCAATTCGGCAATCACGTCGCGCGGCCCCATCTCGCGCTCGCCCCAGGGAGACATCCCCGCCACCAGGAAGGCGCGGCCGGTCTCGCCGTATTGACCCACGATCGCGATGACGTCGTCGACGATCCCCTCCTCGCGATAGGGCTCGATCAGCGCCTCCACCTCGCTCACCGCAGCGTCGGTCAGGCCGAGCGCGGATCCGGCCGGCGCCGAGACGCTGACGAAGAAGACGCCGCGATCCTCTTCCGGCGTCAGCTGCGAGGGAAGCTGCTGATAAAGCGTCCAGGAAATACCGGTCATCAATGCCGCGATGCCGAGGATCACGACCGGCACACGGATCGCCCTCTCCAGCAGGCTGCGGTAGCCGTTCGAGAGCCGCGTCGTCGCGCTGTGAACGAAACGCGCGAAGCGCCCCTCGTTCATGCCGGGCTTCAGGAGGCGGGCCGCGATCACCGGGCAGAGCGACAACGCGACGAAGGACGACACCGCAACGGAGATGGCAAGAGTGATCCCGAACTCGGAGAAGAGCCGGCCGATCTCGCCCTGCAGGAAGGACAGCGGCACGAAGACCGCGATCAGGGTCGCGGAGGTCGAAACCACCGCAAAGAACACCTGATTGGCGCCCTGGCGGGCGGCCTCGCCCGGCGGATCGCCCTCTTCCACCCGGCGCTCGATGTTCTCGAGCACGACGATGGCGTCGTCGACCACGAGACCGATGGCGAGGATCAGCGCGAAGAGCGTGAGGATGTTGATCGAGAACCCGGCAAGCCCGATGCCGGCGCAGGCACTGAGCAGCGCAATGGGGATCGTCACCGCCGGCACGATCGTCGCCCGCACCGATGTGAGGAACAGGTAGATCACCGCGACCACCACCGCGACCGCGATGGCGAGCGTCGAGAGGACCTGACGGATCGAGTTGCGGATGAAGTCCGCATCGTCGCTCGAGACGTCCAGCGTCATGCCTTCCGGCAGGTCCTCCTGGATCGCTCCGACCTCCTCGTTCACTGCGGAGGAGATCGACAGGGTGTTCGCCGAGGATTGCCGCAGCACTCCGAGCCCAATGGCCGTCTCTCCATTCGAGCGGAAGTTGGAATCGTCGCTCTCGGTGCCGATCTCGACCCGTGCAACATCTCCGAGCCTGATCTGGAAGCCGTCCACCTCGCGTACGATCAGGTTTTCGAACTCGTCCACTTCGGTCAGGCGGGTCTGCGTCCGCAGCAGATAGGTGCGGTACGAGCTTTCGATCTGACCGGCCGGAAGCTCGAGGTTGTTGTTGCGCAGCGCCTCGCTGACCTCGTTCACGGTCACGTCACGCGCAGCCATCGCGTCGGCCTCGAGCCAGACGCGCAGCGCATAGGGCCGGTCGCCGTAGATGTTGACCGCGGCGACCCCCGACAGCGTCTCGAGCCGGTCCGTGACGAAGCGGTCGGCGTAATCGGTGAGCTCGGTCGCCGACATCCTGTCCGAAGTCATCGTCATCCAGATGATCGGATCGCCCTGGCTGTCGTTCTTCTCGACCTCGGGCTCCTCGGCCTCCTCGGGAAGATCGCCCGAGACCGCCTGCACCGCGGCGCGCACGTCCGAGGCCGCTTGGTCGATGTCGCGATCCTGACGGAACGTGATGACGGTACGCGAGCCGCCGAGCTCGGCCTCGGTCGAGATCCGATCAATCCCGGCAACCGTGGAGATCGCGCCTTCGATTACGGAGGTGATCTCGCTGTCGACGACCCCCGGCCCCGCGCCGACATATTGCACGCTCACGGTCACCTGCGCCGTGCTCGTGTCGGGCAATTCGCGGACTGGCATGCGGGTGAGGCTGGCGATGCCGAGGATGACGATCAGGATCGACATCACCGTGGCGAGCACCGGCCGGCGCAGGCAGAGGTCCGACAGCGTCATTCCAGGCCCTCGCGGGCCACATTCTCGGCAACCTCGACCGGAGCCCCGTCGCGCAGGTTGTCCCAGCCGGTGACCACGATCCGGTCGCCTTCCTCGATGCCTTCGGTCACCTCCGTCAAGGAGCCCGCAGAGCCGCCGAGCGACACCGTCTGCCGGGCCGCCTGCCCGTCCGACACGGTGTAGACGAAGGTTCGGGCACCCTCGCTGATGATCGCATCGTCCGGCACGGCGAGGCCGTCATAGGTTCCGAAGACGACCCGGGTCTGCGCGAACATTCCCCCGACGAGTCGCCGGTCCGCATTCGAGATCTCGGCGCGCACGTCAAAGCTGCGCGACCCCGCCGCCACCGCGCTGTCCCGGACGGTCACCGTGCCCGAGAAGCCGGCATCGGGATACGCCGGAACGGTCAGCTCGACCCTCTGGCCCGGCGATACCTGTTCGAAATACCGCTCCGGGAGGGACAGATCGACCTGTACAACCGAAAGATCGGAGAGCCGGGCGATGGTGGTCGACGGCGTCACATAGGCACCAGCGTCGAGATCCACGAAACCGAGCGTGCCGGCAAACGGCGCCGTCACCGTCCGGTCCTCCAGAGCGGCGCGCGCCGCCATCACGTCCCCCTCGGCCCGGGCGAAGGTCGCGCGGGCCTGCTCGAGCCGCTGCTCGGCCGCGGTGTTGGACTCGTTCAGGAGCTCGATCCGCGCCAAGTTCTGTTCGGCTTCCGAGAGCGTGGCCTCGGCACTGCGCAGCGCGGCGCGCTCGGCGCGGGCGTCGAGCTGCGCTAGAAGCTCGCCCTGCTCGACCTCGGCCCCGGAGGACACCGCAACCTCCGTGACGCGACCCTCGACCGACGATGCAATGTCGACCTGGCGCACGGGCATGATGGTTCCGACGGCCGACACCTCGGTCGCAAACTCGCGGCGTGTGGGTTCGCTTACTCCGACCCGCGTCGCTTGCTGCTGTCCGCCCTGCTGCGGCTGGTTCGCCGCGCTTTCCGACGACAGAAGATATTCGGTGCCGAAAAGTCCTGCCGCCGCAAAAGCCGCAACAAGGCAGGTGCCTCCCAGAATCCTAGCAAATTTACCCACGGCCCATGATCTCTTCGCGCCTGACATATTCAAAGGTTCAGGTGCCGAGGGTGTGGCCGACCGAGGCGAGATCAATGCGATGACGCTCAGATGGCGGAAATGTGAGGCTCCGCGCAGGAAGCTGCGGCGCCCGAATGGTTCTTTGCTGGTGCAGACAGACACGCATGAAGACGCGCCGCGGTCTTTATCTCTTGCGAGGCGCTGTCATTGAGGACGTTGGCAAATTCCGCTCCAGCGCAACTCCATGGGAGTGACCGAGACACCAACGCCGAGACATCTCACATTCCGCATCTCGCGCCGTCGTGCGATCTGCGCATCGGACATCTTCTCGGCCGGGGCGGCGGGCCGCACCCGGCCGGTTCGCGGGTTATGCCGGCTTCGTGTTCTTGCCGGTCATCGCCGTGACGGTCTTGCCCTTCAGGGAGTCGGCGGTAGCGAGCACCTTCTCCTTGATCTTCTTGGGTTTCTTTTCTTCACGGCCTCGCTTCGACTTTCCCTTCGCCATCTCGACCTCCCATGATGACGCTGCGTTGCAGATGGTGGAGCGGAGATCGTCACGGACCGACCTACACGAGGCGCGATGCAGCGATGAGGCTGCGCGAACGCTCAGAGCCTCATCGACCTCGGTCACGTGCCCGGCCTGTCGGTGGTCCATCTTGATCGGAATCTCCGGCCCAACTCGAAAGAAGTGGGGGAGGCCCGCCTCGCCTTCAATGGAGGTCCGAAAATATCGCCCCCCGAAGGGACGCCGTTCTGTCAGGCAGAGTTCAGAAGCCGGCTCAGTTGCTCGACATGTTCGGCCGACATCGCAGTGCCCGACTTGCCGTCGACGAAGTCCCGGGCACTCTGCAGGATGGCAGCCAACCTTTGGTTCTCGGCCTCGACCTCGTAGAGCTGCTCCCGGAAGTACTGCAAATCCTCGTCGCTCTCGCTCATCAAAGCCTCCTTGTGAGTCTTGCTTTCTTGGCGGGCTGCGAAACCTGACGCATCCGCAGCCCCGTCGCTCTCAGCCTTTGCCGGTCCACCCGCTGCCCGTCAGCCTCTGCCGGCATGAATTCGAAACAGGAGCCCAGGCAAACATATCCGAAAGCCTTTGACTGACAGCCGGTTCAGATCTCCTGGTCGAACTCGATGGTCACGCAGGTGCCTTTGCCGTCCCCCACGGGGGCGACGTCGATGTCGGCGTCGAGCGAGCTTGCCAGAGCCACGACGATACTTCCGCCGACGCCCGGGTCCGCATTGGAACCGGTCGTGTCGAGCCTGCCGTCCGCGCCCCCGGCGGCATCCTCCGCCCGATCACGCTGCTGCCGAAGGCTGTCTGCCCCGTATGGCCAGTTGCTTCCCTCGGGCAGTCCGATCCCGTCGTCCTTGACCCTAAGCTGCACCCGGCCCGCTTCGGTCAGCCCGAAGCCGACCGATATCTCGCCGTGGTCGCGTTCCTCGAAAGCGTGTTCGAGCGCGTTCGTCACGAGCTCGGAGAGAAGCAGCCCGCAGCGCGCGGCCTGATCGACCGAGAGGTCGACCGCATCGCAGTTGATCGTGATGCGCACCGCGTCCCGTCCCTCGATGCCGGAGAGAACGGACGCGATCCGAGAAAGATACGCGCCGGCGGCGATCGAGCGGTCCTCACCGCCATCGATATTGAGCTTGAAGAGCTCCTCGTAGAGCAGCGCCAGGGCCTCGATCCGCCGAGAGAGCGCTTTGAAGCTGTCGCGTGTCACGTCCCGGCGGGCCTGCATCCGGATCATCGAGACCACCATCGAGAGATGGTTCTTCACCCGGTGCTGCAACTCGCGCAGCATCTGGCTGGCGCCGTCCCGCGCGCGTTCGGTGTCTTCCCGGGCGCTCGAGGCCTGCCTGTCCGTGACCTCGCGCTGCAGTCCGAAGAACGCCACCACCTCGCCGTCGTCGTCGTGCACGGGCGAGATCAGCAGCTGGTTGGTGAACGGGGTCCCGTCGGCCTTGTGGTTCACGATCGTCAGCTCGAACTGCTCGCGCGCCGTCAGGCCGTCGCGCATACGCTGAACATCGCGGGGATCCGTCTCCTCGCCCTGAAGAAAACGGCAGTTCCTACCGAGGGCGAATTCGCGGCTGTAGAGCGTCGTCCGCTGGAAGCTGTCGTTGACATAGGTGATCGGGTTGTCGTCGAGCCGCGGATCCGTCAGCACGATGGACAAGGGGGAATGTCGCACGGCAGATCCGAGCAGCGCCTCTGCACCCTGTTCAGACATTCCCGTCATAGACGCCGTCCCTCGGTCCCTTTGCGCGATCTCGCATCACGCCGTGAAAGGGCATCCCGCACGAAAGATGCGCGGGATGCCATTGATCTCGGTCAGATATAGGTGATGCGTCTCGGGGGACAACCGTCACGAACGTTGCGGGAACACGCAGCGGCTGCGTCAGTTCCCCGTTCCGCGCTCGGACTCGATCTGGCGCCACCGGGCCACGTTGGAGTTGTGTTCGTCGAGCGTCTCCGCGAAGGCGTGACCGCCGGTGCCATCCGCCACGAAGAACACGTATTGCGTCTCGGCCGGGTTCAGCGTCGCCTCGATCGATGCGCGCCCCGGATTGGCGATCGGCGTCGGAGGCAGCCCCTCGATAACATAGGTGTTGTAGGGTGTCGCTTGGCGCAATTCGGACTGGCGGATGCCCCGGCCAAGTACGCCTTGCCCGTCGGTGATGCCGTAGATAACGGTCGGATCCGTCTGAAGCCGCATTCCGCGGCGCAGACGGTTGACGAAGACGCTGGCCACCTGCGGACGTTCCGACGCGAGCGCGGTTTCCTTCTCGACGATCGAGGCCAGCGTCAGCGCTTCCTCGGGGCTCTCGAGCGGCAATTCGTCGGCGCGGTTGGCCCACGCCTCGGCGAGGATCACCTCCTGCGCCTCCTGCATCCGGTCTATCAGGTCGGCACGGGTGTCGCCGGGCGCGACCTCGTAGCTGTTCGGCGCGAGAGATCCTTCCGCCGGGACCTCGACCTCGCCTTCGAGCAGATCAACCGACTTCAGCTCCTCGACCACCTGCCAGGAGGTCACGCCTTCGGCAAGCGCGATACGGTAGCGGGTGTCCTGCGCCTGACGGACCGCGGTATATTCCTCGGGGTCCTCCTCTGCGGCAGGATCGAACTTCACCACCTCGGCGAACCGGCCCGTCGCGGGGTCGAGTTCCCGCACCTCGACCTGCGCGGAATTCACGCCGATGCGATAGATCACCTCGGTTCCGCAGGTCGACGCGCCGCCCCGGGTCACGATGTCGACGATCTCGGCCATCGAGGAACGTTCGGGCACGAGGAAGGACCCCGCCTTGAGCTGGTCGGACTTGTCGGAATAATCCGCGCCGAGCCTCATCAGCATCGGCGAGGAGACGGCGCCCTGCTCCGCAAGATCCTCGGAGACGGTGGTGAAATTCGACCCGCGCGGGACGTCCACGCAGATCGCCTCGCTGAGCGGTCCGGCGCCGTCGTATTCCTGCTGTGCCCAGATCAGCACCCCGCCCGCGAGGAACACGAGGACGACGAGGAAGGTCAGCGCGTTGGACGCAATGTGCCGCCACATGGGGTCAGGCCACCTTTCCGAAGATCACGCTCGCATTGGTGCCGCCGAAGCCGAAGGAGTTGGAGAGCGCGTAGCGCACCTCGCGCTCGCGCTTGGCGTTCGGCGCGAGGTCGATCGAGGTTTCCACCGCCGGATCGTCGAGATTGATGGTCGGCGGCGCCACCTGGTCGCGGATCGCGAGGATCGAGAAGATCGCCTCGATCGCGCCCGCTGCCCCGAGAAGGTGCCCGGTCGCCGATTTCGTGGACGACATGGTGACCTTCGAGGCCGCGTCGCCGAGCATCCGCTCGACCGCGGCGAGCTCGATCACGTCCGCCATGGTCGAGGTGCCGTGGGCGTTGATGTAGTCGAGATCGCCCGGCTCGAGCCCTGCTCGCTTCAGCGCCGCGCGCATGGACCGCTCCGCCCCGTCGCCGTCCTCGGAGGGCGCGGTGATGTGGTAGGCGTCGCCCGACATGCCGTAGCCGCAGACTTCGGCGAGGATCGTTGCGCCGCGGGCCTTGGCGTGCTCGTATTCCTCGAGAACGACGATGCCCGCGCCCTCGCCCATGACAAAGCCGTCGCGGTCCTTGTCGTAGGGCCGGCTCGCCTTCTCGGGATCGTTGCCGCGTTTCGTCGAGAGCGCCTTGCACGCGTTGAAGCCGGCGATCCCGATCTCGGAGATCGCACCCTCGGCGCCGCCCGCGATCATCACGTCGGCGTCGTCGTCGCGGATCATCCGGGCGGCGTCGCCGATCGCATGCGCGCCGGTCGAACAGGCGGTCACGACCGAATGGTTCGGGCCCTTGTAACCGTAGCGGATCGACACCTGCCCCGAGATGAGGTTGATGAGCGCGCCCGGGATGAAAAACGGCGATACCCGCCGCGGCCCCTTGTCCCGGATCAGAAGCGCAGTGTCGGCGATCGAATTGAGCCCGCCGATGCCCGAGCCGATCATCACGCCGGTGCGCAGCTTCTCGTCCTCGGAGGCCTCGGCCCAACCCGCCTGGGCGACCGCCTGCTCCGCCGCGGCGATGCCGTAGAGGATGAAGTCGTCCACCTTCCGCCGCTCCTTGGGCGAGAGGTAGGTGTCCGGATCGAACGTGCCGTCGGAGCCGTCGCCGTAAGGCACTTCGCAGGCATAGGTGGTGGCAAGGTTCGAGGCGTCGAACTTCGTGATCGGGCCCGCGCCCGACTTGCCGGCGAGGATCCGGCTCCAGCTTTCCTCGACCCCGCTCGCAAGCGGAGTGACCAGGCCCATTCCGGTAACCACGACGCGACGCATCTGCTGCCCTTCCTCGATATCTTCGGCCTTCGGCCAATTTGGCAACGCTCTTAGCGCGCTGCGGGGGGCCTGAGCAAGAGCGCCCGCCCCCTCCCGTGCGGGGAAGTTCGCCGAGCCCTCAGGCCCAGTCGTGCCCGAGATCCGCGCGCGAGCGGTCGATCCAGTGCTCGCGCAGCCAGTCGCAGGGCGCCGAGCGCCGGATCAGCGAGCCGGAATATCCCTCGATCGCCTCGTGCATCTTCGGCCGGCCGTGAAAGCAGACGACGCGCGCATCGCCCGGCAATTGCGGCGGACGCACCCAGTTGCGCGGGAACGGGTTGCAATCGTACTTGAACGACACGACCCAGTTCTCGGGAATGTAGTCAAACGCGCCCCGGTCCATCGCCTTGTGACTGGTATAACGCTGCTCGGATCCGCGCGCCGCCTCGACCTCGGCATAGGGGTTCGCGGCGAGGTCCTCGTAGAGGAACCCATGTTCGGCGGGATCGTAGCGGAAGACGGAGCCGTGCCCTGTCGGCCGGCCCTTGCGCTTCTCGGTCCAGTCGTGCCGCATCGCGACCTTGCCCGGCGCGAGTTCCAGCATCCCGTCCAGCGCTCCGGTGATCACGACGTCGAGGTCGAAGCCGAGCACCGGCCCTTTCAGGTCGGGGATCACGCCCTGGCGGAAGAGCGATACCTTCCGCATCGCCCCCTGCCGGTTCGCCACCGCAAGCGCCCTGTCCATCTCGTCCCGAAACGGCTCGACCGGCAGGTCGATGACCTCGACATCCGGATGCAGACCGTCGGCATGCTCGGTCATGCAGCAAAAGCGCACGGGCAAGGAGAGGTGCCGCCGCACCCCCGAATAGAGCCGGTTGACATATTCGGGGCCGAAGGCGGTGCCCCATTTGATGCAGGCGATGGTCGCGTGATCCATGAAGGGCCGCTTACCCGCGCCGGGCCTGCCCCGCAAGTTCCACCGGAAGTCGGGGGCGAACGCCCCCGGATGATCTGCAACCGGAGCCTCGAGGTTCCGGGCCGATTTCGGCTTTCAACACCCGATTCATGGTAGTAGGGGAAAAGCGTGGCCCGGTAGCTCAGCTGGATAGAGCAGAAGCCTTCTAAGCTTTTGGTCGGGGGTTCGAGTCCTCCCCGGGTCGCCAGCATGTCATGCAATTTCTGCATTTTTGCTGAAGGCTTGCGAAACCTGGCGGGTCCGGGGAACGGGTCACTCACCGTTTGAGTGTGGCCCCGCCGTGCATGGCGCCGGTGCTTCCGCTTCGGACCGGAGGTCGCGTGCTCGATACGACACCGGCCCAGCGAAACATGTGCCGTCGGACCTCAATTTTCTTGCTCCAGAGGCTTTCCGTCCTCATGCTGGACCGCGGAGCGTACTGACATGCGCGCCGTCTTGAGACCCCGGTCAACGGGGCCGAGCAGATATGAGGCAGAGTATGAGCACACACCCCGTTTCCGCGGGCCGCATCGATCGGCGCCGTCTTCTTGCCACTCTCGGCGCAGGCCTGAGTGTTCCCCTGGTGGCCGGTTGCGGCATTCGCAGCCACGAGCCGCTGCCCGATCCCTCGAGGCCCGGAACCCGGCTCGACGCGATGGTCCGGGACGTCGACAGCCATCTCAACGTCGTGAACGCCCATACCGGCGAGCGCGTCGCGGTGCGCTTCATGTCCGGAGGCCGCGAAAGACGCGGGGCCCTGCGCAAGCTCGACTGGATCTTCCGGGACTGGCGCGACGAGGAGGCCCCGGATATCGACCGCCGCGTCTACTGGGCCCTCGCAGCGCTCTCGAATTCCGCGAAGCGCAACGGCCATTCCGGCGAGATCACGCTGCTGTCGGGCTACCGGACGGCTCACACGACGCAGTTGCTGCAGAGCCAAAGCGCGGGCGCATCCTCGACGAGCTACCACATGCGGCGCCGCGCGGCGGATATCCGGTTCGAGGGCATCCCCCCGCAAGAGGTCGCCCGGCTGGCAGAATGGTTCGAAGTCGGCGGTGTCGGACGCTACGGCTCGCGCTTCACACATATCGATTCCGGGCCGGTCCGCACCTGGGGGAGCTGACGGAACCCGCTGCCTGGCATGGCGGCACTGCCGCCACCCATCGCATTCCGGGAATACCGGTCGCCGCTTCCGTAGGGTCCGTATGCACGATCTTCGCCCGGGACGCGCCGCGGCTCCCGCCCCAGGCTCTTGCTGTCAGGCCGCCGGCAGGCGACGTTCAACGATCTCGGCCCACCAGGAGCAGCCGGCCGGGATTGCGGCGTCGTTGAAATCGTAATCCGGCGAGTGGACCGATGCAGTGTCGCCGTTGCCGACGAGGATGTAGGCGCCCGGACGCTCCTCGAGCATGAAGGCGAAATCCTCGCCGCCCATGACGAGATCGGCGGTCGCGCATTCCCCCGACACCGACCGGGCGACATCGGCCGCGAACGCGGTCTGCTCCTCGGAATTCACCATGACCGGGTAATTCCGCACGTAGTCGAGCCGCGCCGTCGCGCCGAAAGCCTCGGCGATCCCCTTGCAGATGCCCTGCATCCGCGTCTCGGCGAGATCGCGCATCTCGGGCGAGAGCGTGCGCACCGTGCCCTTCAGGTGCACCTTCTGCGGGATGACGTTGAAGGCCGTCGAGGAGGTCTGGAACGAGGTGACCGACACCACCACCTGCGCGACTGGATCGGCGTTGCGGCTCGCGATGCTCTGCAGCGCGGTGACCATCTGCGCCGCGACGACCGTCGTGTCGATGGTCTCGTGCGGCTTTGCGGCGTGCCCGCCCCGGCCCTCGACCTCGATCTCGAAGAGATCCGTCGCGGCAAAGAACGCCCCCGGGCGGATCTGGAACTCGCCCACCGGCACGCCGGGCCAGTTGTGCATGCCGTAGACCTCCTCGATCCCCCATCGCTCCATGAGGCCGTCGCGGCACATCTCGCGTCCGCCGCCGCCGCCCTCCTCCGCGGGCTGGAAGATCACCACGGCGGTTCCGTCGAAATTACGGGTCTCGGCGAGATAGCGTGCAGCGCCGAGCAGCATCGCGGTGTGGCCGTCATGGCCGCAGGCATGCATCGCGCCCTCGGTCGTCGAGGCCCATTCGGCGCCGGTCGTCTCATGGATCGGCAGCGCGTCCATGTCGGCGCGCAGGCCGATCGTGCGGCCCGATCCGGTGCTCCTGCCGTGAATGACGCCGACGACCCCGGTCCGCCCGATGCCTGTCGTGACCTCGTCGCAGCCGAACTCGCGCAGCTTCTCCGCCACCAGCGACGCGGTGCGGTGCGTCTCGAACAGGATCTCGGGATGCCGGTGCAGATCGCGCCGCCACGCGGTGATGTCGTCGTGCAGTTCGGCGAAGCGGTTCTTGACCGGCATGGAAGGCTCTCCCCGGGAGATGTGATCGGATTGCCGGAGACTGCCCGAGCCCCGGACCGGCTGCAAGGTCGCGTTATAGGCGAGGGCTCTGCCCCCGCGCTCCCGGGATATTTCAATCAAGAAGAAGGGAGGACGGGAAGACTATCCGCTGAGCGTCTCGACCAGCCGGGTCATGAATGCCTCGCCCGCCTGGAACTGCGCCTGCGTGATGTACTCGTCAGGCTGGTGCGCGACCGCGATGTCGCCCGGGCCGCAGACCACCGCGGAATAGCCCGCGGCCTGGAAGTGGCTCGCCTCGGTGCCGAAGCTGACGGCGCCCGCGGGGCCGTTCTCTCCGGTGATCCTGCGGACGAGGCGTTCTGCCTCGCCGTTCTCCTCGGGGACGAAGACCGGCAGCGAGAAGGTCTCGGCCATCGCGATGCGTGCCTCGGGACGCACCGCCTGCATCCGTCCCTCGATCTCGCGCGCCGCAGCCTCGATCTTGCCGCGCCACTGGTCCAGCGTCTCGCCGGGAACGACGCGGGCGCCGAGCCCGAAGGTGCAGTACTTCGCGGTGATGTTGTGCGCGGTGCCGCCGCGGATCTGCCCCACATGCAGGTTCGTACAGGGGGGATCGAATGCGGCGGCAAGCGGGCCCGGCGTGGCGGCGAGGTTCGCATCGTTCACCCCGTTCGCCCACTCGATCAGCTTCGTGCCCCACATGATCGCCGACACGCCCCGGTGCAGGATCGAGGAATGCACCTCGAAGCCCTGCACATGCACCTTGTAGGTCACCCCGCCCTTGTGACCTGTCACCGGCGAGAGCCCCGTCGGCTCGCCCACGATGACCGCCGAGGCGCGCGGCAGGCCGGACATCGCGGCGATGAGAGGCGGCGCACCGGTGCATCCGACCTCCTCGTCGTAGGAAAGTGCGAGTTGCAGCGGCCGTTCGATCCCGGCGTGACGGGCCTCGACCAGGGCCCAGATCGCGAGGGCGTCGAACCCCTTCATGTCGGTCGTGCCCCGGCCGTAGAGCTTGCCGTCGCGCTCGGTCACCTGCCAGGGGTCGGAGCTCCAGTCCTGCCCCTCAACCGGCACGACGTCGCTGTGGCCCGAAAGGATCACGCCGCCCTCGACCTCCGGCCCGACATGGGCATAGAGGGCGGCCTTGTCGCCGACCTCGTTCCAGTGCCGGTGCGCGGTGATGCCGTGGCCCGCGAGGTAGCTCTCCACCCAGTCGATCAGGTCGAGATTGCTGGCATGGCTGACGGTCGGAAAGGCGACGAGCCGCTCGAGTATGGCGCGGGGTGAGAGACGTTCGGGCATTCGGGGTCTTTCGATGACGTCAGTAGCCGCTGTCGGTCGTGAGCACGAAGTGGCCCGGCGCGACCTCCTCGTAGGAAGAGGGCTCCGGCTCGTGGCCGACAGGGCGGATCGGCGACGGGATCGGCTTGAAGTTGAGGTCCTTCTCGGATGTCCGGCGGTTCGGATCGGCGATCGGCACGGCTTTCATCAGCGCGCGCGTATAGGCGTGGCGGGGATCCTCGAAGACCGCGCGGCGCGGTCCGATCTCGACGATCCGGCCGAGATACATGACCCCGACCTTGTGACTTACCCGCTCCACCACCGCCATGTCGTGGCTGATGAAGAGGTAGGAGAGGCCCAGCTCGGCCTGCAGTTCCAGCATCAGGTTCAAGACCTGCGCCTGAACGCTGACGTCGAGCGCGGAGACAGCCTCGTCGGCCACGATGAGCTTGGGATTGAGGGCGAGCGCGCGGGCGATGGCGATGCGCTGGCGCTGTCCGCCCGACAGCTCGTGGGGGTAGCGGCGCATGTAGGAGCGGGGCAGCTCGACCCGGTCGAAGAGGCGCGCGACCTTATCCATGGCCTCGCTCCCGCCGATCCCGAAATTGCGCATGGGTTCTGCGACTTGAGCGGCGAGCTGCATCTGCGGATTGAGCGAGGCGAAAGGATCCTGGAAGATCATCTGCATGTCGGCCCGGGCGCGGCGCAGATCGCGGTCGTTCAGGGCCATGACATCGGTGCCGTCGAGATCGATCCGTCCCGAATGCGGCTCGATCAGGCGCAGCACGGACCGCCCCGCGCTCGACTTCCCGCAGCCCGATTCGCCGACGAGGCTGAGCGTCTGGCCGCGGTTGGTGGTGAAGGACACGTCCTCCACCGCGTGGACCAGAGCGACTGTGCGGCGCAGAAGGCCGCCCTTCACCGCAAAGCGCGTGGTCAGGTTCTCGACACGCAGCAGCGTCTCGTCCGAGCCGCGCACCGGGGCCCCCGCCCCGTTGCCCTGCCCCACGAGCTTCATCGGCGCGGGCGCGTCGGTGCCACGCATCTCTCCGAGCTTCGGCACTGCAGCGAGGAGCGCCCGGGTATAGTCGTGTTTCGGCTCCGCGAAGATCTGCCCGACGGGTCCCTCCTCGACCTTCTCGCCGCGGAACATCACCACGACGCGGTCGGCCATCTGGGCCACCACCGCCATGTCGTGGGTGATGAAGAGCACCGCGGTGCCGGTCTCGCGCTTGAGCCGGTCGATCAGGGCGAGGATCTCGGCCTGGATCGTGACGTCGAGTGCGGTGGTCGGCTCGTCCGCAATCAGGAGCTTCGGCTTGCAGGCCAGCGCCATGGCGATGACAACGCGCTGGCGCATCCCGCCCGAAAGCTCGTGGGGATATTGTTTCAGCCGCCGCTCGGGCTCGGGGATGCGCACTTCGCGCAGGAGCTCCAGCGCCCGCGCCTCGGCCTCCTTGCGGCTCATGCCGCGATGGACGCGCAGCCCCTCGGTGAGCTGCCGCCCGACGGTGAAGACCGGGTTCAGCGCGGTCATCGGCTCCTGAAAGATCATGCCGATCGCGTCGCCGCGGATGTCCCGCATCGCGTCCTGATCGAGCGTGGCGAGGTCGAGCGGCGCATCCCCCTCCCCCCGGTCGAAGATCAGACGGCCACCCGCGATCTCCCCGCCACCGAACTCCACGAGCCGCATCAGCGACAGCGAGGAGACAGACTTGCCCGACCCGCTTTCGCCCACCACACAGACCGTCTCGCCCGGGCCGATCTCGAAGGAGACGTCCTTCACACCCACGATGGTGCCGCGGCGGGTGCGGAACTCCACCCGCAGGCGGTCGATGACGGCCACGGGCCGGGCAGCGGGAGCGTCGAGCATGGCAAGCGTCCTCGGGGGCAACGGGTTTCACGACGCTAGGGAGCGCGCGCGCCGAATGTCAAATGGCTGTGTCCCTTGCGGGTCCGGCAAGTCCATGAGCGAGCCTTCACATCAGGGGCCGCGCCCATCTGTTGTGCGCATTGCAGGCGAACCCGGTATCTCCATGTCGCCCCAGACTTGCTTTTTCGGAACACCCGGTTTTCGATCGGACCACGATCCGGACGAAGCGCGGACCGGCATCACCAGCCTTTCCAGCGCCGTGCCGGCGAAAAAACGAATGAGCGCACTGCATCACGTGCGCCCGACAGGGAGTAAGACATGAAGTTGAAATCGCTTCTCATGGGGGCGGCCGCGATCGGTGCGATTGCTCCCGCGGCCTTCGCGGAGCGTGGCGAGGATGGTCAGGTCAACATCCTCTACCATCAGGCGCCGTCGATCCTGAATCCGTATCTCTCGGGCGGCACCAAGGACATCCAGGCTTCCTCGATCGTGCTCGAGCCGCTGGTGCGCTACAACGAGAATGCCGAGCGTCTGCCGTGGCTCGTGACCGAGGTTCCGACGGTCGAGAACGGCGGGGTCTCCGAGGATCTGACAACGATCACCTACTCGCTGCGCGACGACATCACCTGGTCGGACGGCTCGCCCCTGACGGCCGAAGACGTGGTCTTCACCGCCGAGTATTGCATGGCGCCGGAAGGCGGCTGCGCGCAGCGGGCCAAGTTCGACGGGATCGAGACCGTCGAGGCGGTGGACGAGCAGACGGTCAAAGTCACCTTCAACAAGCCGACCGCCAACCCCTACACGATGTTCGTCGGCAACGAGAGCCCGATCCTCCAGAAGGCCCAATTCCAGGATTGCCTCGGCGCCGCTGCGCCGTCCTGCACCGAGGCCAACTTCAACCCGATCGGCACGGGACCGTTCGTTGTCGACGAGTTCCGCCCGAACGACGTCATCACCTTCTCCGCGAACGAGAACTACCGCGAGGAAGACAAGCCGGCCTTTGCGACGATCAACTTCAAGGGCGGCGGGGACGAGCTCGCCGCGGCGCGCGCGGTGCTCGAGACCGGCGAATTTGATTACGCCTGGAACACCCAGCTCGCACCCGACGTGCTCGAGCAGATGGCGCAGGCGGGGCAAGGCGAGATCATCGCCGCCTTCGGCACGCTCGTCGAGCGGATCGAGATGAACCTCACCGATCCCTCTCCCGACCTGCCCGAGGGCGAACGGGCGACGCTTGCACATCCGCACCCGTTCCTGACGGACGAACGCGTGCGCCGGGCCCTCTCGATGGCGATCGACCGCGAGCTTCTGACCGAGATCGGCTACGGTCAGGCGGGCCGTCCGACCTGCAACCTCGTGCCCGCACCCGACATGTTCGCCTCGGACAATACCGAGTGCCTGACGCAGGACATCGAGGGGGCGAAGGCTCTTCTCGAAGAAGCCGGCTGGACCGACAGCGACGGCGACGGCGTGCGCGACAAGGACGGCGAGCGCCTGTCGCTGCTCTTCCAATCCTCCACAAACGCCGTGCGGCAGGACTTCCAGGCGCTGATCAAGCAGTGGTGGTCCGAGATCGGGGTCGAGACCGAGCTGCGCAATGTCGATTCGTCGGTCTTCTTTGGCGGCGATCCGGGCAGTCCGGACACGTTCCAGAGGTTCTACGCGGACGTGGAGATGTACGCCAACAACTTCGACGGCACCGATCCACAGTCGTACCTCGCGCAATACCGCTGCAACAATCATCCGCGTCCCGAGACGCAGTGGCAGGGCGAGAACATCAACCGCTTCTGCTCGGAGGAATACGACGCGCTGCTCGACGAGCTGGCGCAGACCGGCGAGCTGGAAGAGCGCGCGCGGATCGCGAAGGAGCTGAACGACATCATCACGAAGGACTCGATGGTGATCGTGCCGCTCGTGCACCGCGGCCGGGTCTCGGCAAAGTCGAACTCCCTCGGCGGCGTGGTCCTGAACACATGGGACAGCGAGCTGTGGAACATCGCGGACTGGTACCGCGAGGAGTGATGCACACCTCGGGGCGGGCCAACTCGCTCGCCCCTGTCCGGCTCGCGCGGAAGGAAGCGTCTCGATGGAAGAAGACCTGTGGCGATGGGAACGCGCGCTGTGGCTCGGGGGCGCGGACACGTTCCAGCGGCTGATGCTCCCCGAGGTCAGAATGGTGTTTCCGATGCCCGGCGAGGCGCTCGGTCACGACGCCATCCTCGAGGCGGTGCGCGCCAGTGACCGCTGGTCCGAGGTGAGCTTCGAGCACCAGACCGAAACCGATATCGGCCATTCCGTCATCCTGACCTACACCGCGCACGCGTCCCGCGGCGGCGAGACGCAAGTCATCGCCTGCTCCTCGCTCTGGACCGAGGGGGACGACGGTCTGCGCCTCGTCCTGCACCAGCAGACCCCGATCTGAGCCCCGTTTGCGCCTGCCCGACCGGAGATCCGTCGCCCCGTGCTGACCTTCACCATCCGACGCCTGATCCTCGCGATCCCGACGCTGATCCTCATCAGCTTCGTCATCTTCATGCTGCTCCAGCTCGCCCCCGGCGATCCCATGGCGCAGGTGCCCCTCACTGTCCCGCCCGAGGTCAGGGAGCAGATGCGCCAGGCGCTCGGCCTCGGAGAGCCGCCGCTCGTCCAATACGGCAAGTGGCTGCGCCAAGTCTTCCTGCTGGAGCCGGCCGTCTTCATCGACTGGATGACGCGCGACTCCCTGCTTCTCGGCTGGCTGCCGGACACCTCCCTCTACAACGGCGAGCTCCGCGTGATCTCGTGGCAGACCCGCTCTCCGGTCATGGAGATCGTGCTCCAGCGCATCCCGCAGACGCTCTGGGTCGTCGGGCTCGCCTACGTCGTCGGCATCCTGATCGCCATCCCGATCGGCATCTACTCGGCGTACCGGCAATATTCGGTCTTCGACCAGGCGGGCACCTTCGTGACCATGATCGGCTTCTCGATCCCGCCCTTCTTCACCGGGCCGCTGCTCATCGTCATCTTCTCGGTGCAGCTCGGTTGGCTGCCCTCGATCTACGACACGACCCACGTCGTCAACGACTGGGACAGTTTCGTGGTGCAGCTGAGCCAGATGGTCATGCCGGTCATGGTGCTGGCGCTGCAGATCACCGCGCAGTTCTCGCGCTACATGCGCGCCTCCATGCTCGACAATCTCGGGCAGGATTACGTACGCACAGCCCGCGCCAAGGGCCTGAAGGAAGCGGTCGTGGTGAACGTCCACGTGCTGCGCAACTCGATGATCCCGGTGGTCACCGTCATCGCGCTCGGGGTGCCCGCCATCTTCGGCGGCGCGATCATCACCGAGAACGTCTTCAAGGTGAACGGGATCGGCCAGCTCCTGATCACCGCGCTCTTTGCCAACGACCTGCCGATGGTGATGACGCTGACCTTCATCTTCGCGACGCTGATCGTGCTCTTCAACCTGATCGCCGACGTGCTCTACGGCCTGCTCGACCCGAGGATCCGCTATGACTGAACCGGTCCCCGCCAGCCCCAACGCCATCGCGGCGCTCGCCGACGAGGGCCCGGAGAGCCCTCCCCGCTCGCAATGGCAGGACGTCTGGGAGCAGTTCACCCGCCACAAGGGCGCGGTCATGGGGGCTGGGTTCCTGATCTTCGTCACGCTGGCGGTGCTCGTCGGGCCCTGGATCTGGCCGCTCGATCCGCAGGAGCTCGACATCCGCAACAAGGACCTGCGCCCGATCTATTCGGCTCTCTGGAACGGCACGGCGAACGTGTCCTGGGCGCACCCTTTCGGAACCGACAATCTCGGCCGGGACCAGATGGCGCAGATGATCTCGGGCGGGCGCGCCTCGCTTGCGGTCGGCTGGGCGGCGATGCTGCTGTCGCTGATCATCGGCACGGCCATCGGGGTCGCGGCCGGCTTTTTCCGGCGGCTCGACGGCGTGCTGATGCGCCTGACGGACCTCTTCCTGTCGCTGCCGATCCTGCCGCTCCTCTTGGTCGCGGTCACGCTCTTCCGTCAGCCGCTCAGGGCAAATTTCGGCCCCGAGGGCGGCATGTTCATCCTCATCGTCACGGTGATCGGCATCACCTCGTGGATGCCCACGGCGCGGATCGTGCGGGGCGACATCCTCGCGCTCAAGGAACGCGAGTTCGTGCTCGCCGCACGGTCCATCGGCACAACGCCGTGGAAGATTATCCTGCGGCACCTGCTGCCCAACGTCCTGTCCCCGATCATGGTCTCCGCGACGCTCGGCCTCGCGACTGCGATCATCACCGAGAGCTCGCTCTCGTTTCTGGGGGTCGGCTTTCCCTCCGACTATCCCACATGGGGCAAGATGCTGGCGGACGCGGTGCCGCGCATGATCGACTACCCCGAGCGCGTGATGCTGCCGGGCATCGCGATCTCGCTCACCGTCCTGAGCGTGAACTATCTCGGCGACGGGCTGCGCGACGCGCTCGATCCGCGGCTGCGGGGGCGGTGAGACCTCACTCCTCCTTGCCCTCGACCTCCTGCCGAAGACGACGGATCATGTACCAGACGCCGGTGATGACCGGCAGCGTCACCGCCGCGGTCAGAAGGCCCTTGGAGACCCCGAGCGCCTCTGCGGCGGGATAAAGCAGGTAGGCGGCGAGCGAGACCGCGTAATAGCTGATCGCCACGGTAGAGAGCCCCTCGACCGTCTTCTGCAGCCGCAATTGCATGTCGGCCCGGCGGTTCATGCTCTCGAGAAGCTCCTGGTTCTGGGCGGAGCGTTCGACCTCGACCCGGGTACGTAGAAGCTCGCTGGTGCGCATGGCGCGCTGGCTCATCGTTCCGATGCGGCGCTCCGTGGACTTCACGGTTCGCATGGCGGGATCGTAGCGGCGCATCATGAACTCGGCGAAGGTCTGGCGCCCCTGCCAGCGCTGCTCCCGCAGCACCGAGATCCGCTGCCCCACGATGGCCTCGTACGCGCCGGTCGCGCCGAGCCGGAACGATGTCTGGGCCGACAGCGACTCGAGCTCCGCCGAGGTCGCGAGCAGCGACTTCAGCGTAAGCTCCGGAGATCCTTCCCCGTGGGTCATCGCCTCCATCAGCTTCGAGAGCTCCTCGTCGATCTGACCGAGCTTGGGGGACACCTCCCTGACCCGGGTGAAGCCGAGCATCGACATGGTCTTGTAGGTCTCGATCTCGGTCAGGCGCTGCACGATCCGACCGACGCGCCGATCTCCCACATTCGGGCGCGGGAAGACCGCGAACCGCATATGCCCGGCAGGGTCGATCCGGAAATCGCCGGCAATCACCGCCTCGTCGTCGATGACGGCACTGACGGCAATCGACTCGGCCACCAGCCAATCGTCGATCATCGCTGCGATCCGGTCCTCGTCATCGGGACGTTCCTCGACGCGGATCAGGGCCGATGTGATCCGTGTGCCCGGAGCGGCGTCGAGCCATTCGGTCGGGAACACTTCGAAATCGGCGGGATCGAACGGCCGGTCCGTCAGGCCGCTCAGAAAGACCGTGTAGGTGACGAACTCGGTATGCTGCTCCCATTTTAGGACGTGCTGGCCGATCCTGCCGAAGAAATGCGTGGCCCCGGGCTGGGGGTGCGGGGATCCGTAACGGTCGAGCAAATCGGTCAGGTGCGCAAGGTCGAGCGACTTGTCGCGCGACGCGGCCTGATGGGGCTTCTTGACCGCAAGATAGACCGCGCGGCACGGCGCCTGAAGGGACGGAAAGGGGCGCGCATGCAGCTCGTTGGCAAGGCGGTAGCGCAGGGGATGGTCCTGGATCGGCGGCATGTGGGGCCCGGTCTGGTCAACTTCGGTTTCACCACATACCGGCGCATCACGCTGGGTAAAGGAAAAGCTGTACGTCTCGTCAGCAGGTTGTCGGAATGTCGCGTCTCGCCTGCACGGCGCGGGCTCGCCTTTTCAGGCGGTTAGCCACGTTTGACGATCTGAAGTGTCACAACGCCGCATTGCGGCATCAGCGCAATCGGGCCGGATTATCGGGCATCGCCTCCAGCGACCTCGAAGGGCGGTCCAGGGTGATCGCCAGCAGAATTGCCCGCAGGAGCAGCAGGATCGCGAAACCAAGGAGCACAAGCGCCCAGTGACCGATCGCCGGGGCGGAAAGCATGGAAATCCCCACAAGCAGGAAGCCCATCGTCAGCATTCCGAAGATGCGCATGGAGCGTGTTTCCTGGCTGATCATAGCACGACTCCTTGCCTGCCTGCCCCGCGCCTTTCCGGCGCGCCGTTGACATAGCATCCAATTAGTCCCGGACCGAGTGGCGGAAAACCGGCTCGGCAAGTGTTGGCTGCGAGGGTGGCGGCAAACGGCTGAAAGCATGCGTCACCTTCGAGGCACGGAGGGAACTGTGCCAGAAAGCGCACGTCTGTCGCCGGCAGAGCGGCAAAAAAAAGACCGCCGGGTGGATCACCCACCCGGCGGTCATCGGCACGGCCCCGCCGAGCGGGACTTAGCCGAGCTTCTGCAATAGATCGTCGAGCGACTTCTTGGCGTCGCCGTAGAACATCCGAGTGTTGTCCTTGAAGAAGAGCGGGTTCTCGATCCCGGAGTAACCGGTGCCCTGCCCGCGCTTGGAGACGAAGACGTTCTTGGCCTTCCAGACCTCGAGCACCGGCATGCCGGCGATGGGCGAGTTGGGATCGTCCTGCGCTGCCGGGTTCACGATGTCGTTCGAGCCGATGACGATCACGACGTCGGTATCGGGGAAGTCGTCGTTGATCTCCTCCATCTCGAGCACGATGTCGTAAGGCACCTTCGCTTCGGCCAGAAGCACGTTCATGTGCCCCGGCAGACGCCCCGCGACGGGGTGGATGGCGAAACGCACCTCCTTGCCCTGACCGCGCAGACGGCGAGTGAGCTCGGCGACGTTGTTCTGCGCCTGCGCCACCGCCATCCCGTAACCCGGCACGATGATCACGCTGTCGGCCTCCTCGAGGGCCTGCGCCACGCCGTCGGCGTCGATCGCAACCTGCTCTCCCTCGACCGCCTGCTGCTCGCCCTGGCTGCCGCCGAAGCCGCCCAGGATGACCGACACGAAGGACCGGTTCATCGCCTTGCACATGATGTAGGAGAGGATCGCACCCGAGGAGCCGACCAGCGCGCCGACCACGATCAGGAGGTCGTTCGACAGCGAGAAGCCGATCGCCGCCGCCGCCCAGCCCGAGTAGCTGTTCAGCATCGAGACGACCACCGGCATGTCCGCGCCGCCGATCCCCATGATGAGGTGGTAGCCGATGAAGAGCGCGAGCAGCGTCATCAGGAAGAGCGGGAAGAACCCGCCGGTGCCGAAATACCAAAAGAGGCAGATCAGCGAGACCGCCGCGGCCCCGGCGTTCAGCATGTGGCCGCCCGGCAGCTTGGTCGCCGCTGACGACACCTTTCCGGCGAGCTTGCCGTAGGCGATCACCGACCCGGTAAAGGTCACCGCGCCGATGAAGACCCCGAGGAAGAGCTCGAGGCGCAGAACGTTGATCTCGGCCTGCGTCTTGTGCGCGACGATGGCTGCAAAGCCGCGGAACTGCTCCTCCACCGCGGCGATGGCCGCCAGGGTGGCGGTATCGACGCCCTCGTGCGGGATCGGGAACGGCACGCCCGCATCGGCGAAGATGCCTGCGACCCGGCCGATCTCGATATGGGCGTTGTAACCCACGAAGACGGCCGCGAGGCCGACGAGGGAGTGCATCGCCGCGACGAGCTGCGGCATCTCGGTCATCTGCACGCGTTTCGCGACATAGACGCCGATGGCGCCGCCGCCCGCGATCAGGATGACCGACAGCCACCAGGCTCCGCCGCCGGGGCCCACCAAGGTGGCGAGCACCGCCAGCGCCATGCCAACGACGCCGTACCAGATGGCGCGCTTTGCGCTTTCCTGTCCCGAAAGGCCCCCGAGCGAGAGGATGAACAGAACGGCTGCGACCACGTAGGCCGCGGTAGTGAACGGGAATTCCATGTGTTCCTCCGCCGGATCAGGATTTCTGGAACATGGCGAGCATGCGCCGTGTCACGAGGAAGCCGCCGAATATGTTGATCCCGGCCATGAAGACCGAGAGCGCGGCGAGGAGGATCACCAGGAACGAACCCGAGCCGATCTGCATCAGCGCGCCCAGGATGATGATCGACGAGATCGCGTTCGTCACCGCCATGAGCGGCGTGTGCAGGCTGTGCGCCACGTTCCAGATGACCTGGAAGCCGACGAAGCAGGCGAGAACGAAGACGATGAAGTGCTGCAGGAAGCTCGGCGGAGCGACGAGACCCACGAGCAGCATCAGCACCGCACCGGTGCCGAGCAGCGTGACCTGGTTCTTCGTCTGCTGCTTGAAGGCGGCCATCTCGTCGGCGCGCTTCTCCTCCGGCGTCTTCTCCTTTTCCTTGGGCTTCGGCTTCTGCGCCGCGATCGCCTTGGTCTTGGGCGGCGGCGGCGGGAAGGTCACCTCGCCGCCATGCGCGATGGTCGCGCCGCGGATGACGTCATCCTCCATGTCGTGATTGACCGCCCCGTCCTTCTCGGGCGTGAGGTCGGTCATAAGGTGGCGGATGTTCGTGGAGTACAGCGTCGAGGCCTGCGTCGCCATTCGGGAGGGGAAATCGGTGTAGCCGATGATCACCACGCCGTTCTCGGTGACGATGCGCTCGTCCTTGACGGTCATCTTGCAGTTGCCGCCGCGCTCGGCGGCGAGGTCCACGATCACCGAGCCGGGTTTCATGGCCTTGACCATGTCCTCGGTCCAGAGCTCGGGCGCCTCGCGGTTGGGGATCAGCGCCGTGGTGATGACGATGTCCATGTCGGGCGCAAGCTCGCGGAACTTCGCCAGCTGTGCCTCCTGGAACTCGGGCGAAGACGGCTTGGCGTAGCCGCCCGATTCAGAGCCGTCCTCCTGCTCTTCCTCGAAATCGAGATAGACAAACTCCGCGCCCATCGACTCGACCTGCTCGGCCACTTCGGGCCGCACGTCGAAGGCAAAGGTGATCGCGCCGAGAGAGGTCGACGTGCCGATCGCCGCGAGCCCCGCGACGCCCGCACCGACGACCAGAACCTTCGCCGGGGGAACCTTGCCCGCAGCCGTCACCTGACCGGTGAAGAAGCGTCCGAAATTATTGCCCGCCTCGATCACCGCGCGATAGCCCGCGATGTTCGCCATCGACGACAGCGCGTCCATCTTCTGTGCGCGGGAGATCCGTGGGATCATGTCCATCGCGATGACGGTCGCGCCCTTGGACGAGGCGAGCTTCATCAGCTCCTCGTTCGAGCCCGGATAGAAGTGCGAGATCAGCGTCTTGCTCGAATCGAGGCGGCCCACTTCGTCTTCCGTGGGCGGGCGCACCTTGGCGATGATGTCGGCGCCCTGCCAGAGCGCGTCCGGTCCGTCGACGACCTCGACCCCCGCCTCGCGGTAGGCGTCGTCGAGAAAGCCGGCCTTCGTTCCGGCTCCGGCCTCGATCATGCACTCGTGCCCGAGCTTCTGCAGCATCTTGGCCGAGTCCGGGGTCATCGCGACCCGGTTCTCGCCGTCGAGAATTTCCTTTGGCGTCCCTATCTTCACGAGTGCTGTTCCTCTCCGTCAGTTCGTGTCGCAGGCCGAGGGGCGCCCTGCGCCCCGCCCACCGTTAACCGCTCGCGGCCTTAGAGCATAGCGGCCGCGAGACTTAAAGCCATCGCTTCGTTTGTTGCGCGTATGCCGCGTATTCCGCAGGAAAATTGTTTTCGAGACGTCTCTCCTCCGGCAGGACGAAGCGCGCTTGGATCATCGCCATGAAGGCCGGGACGAGGATAAGCGCCAATGACGCGCTCCAGATTAGCGCCAGACCGGCGAGGATCATCGCGTCGGCCAGATAGATCGGGTTGCGGCTGCGCGCGTAGATGCCCGTGGTGATGAGCGCCTTGGGGATCTCGTGCGGAATGATCGTGGTTCGGTGCCGGCGGAACTCCCTCGCGGCCAGGCCGACAAGGAGAAGCGCGAGCGCGATCAGGATGCCGCCCAGTACGTCTCCGACAGCTCCAAGCTCCGGCCCTAGGCCGCGCAACATCCATGCGGCGCCGGCAAATCCGGCGAGCCAGACCGGCGGCGTGTCGATCCACTTCATGCGTGCCTCTCCCGGGGCCGTCTCGTCGCAGGCCACTCTGCTGAGGATGCCGCAACGCCGCAAGCGACGGCGCGACGTGGCGTTGCTCACCGCTCCCGGGTTGTGCCCCACCTGCGGCCCGCTAGGGTCACGGCATCAGGCAGACGAGAGGCACGCCATGCAACACGAGGGACGCCACGCGCTCATCACCGGAGGCGGCACCGGGATCGGCCTCGCCATCGCGCGGGCACTCGCCGCCGAAGGTGCGGAGGTCACCATCACCGGCCGCCGGATGGAGGTGCTGGAAGCTGCGCGCAGCCCGCGCATCCACCCGCTCCGCATGGACGTCTCCGAGGAAGCGTCCGTCGTCGAGGGCATCGCCTCGGCGGTCGAGGCGCGCGGGCCGGTGCAGATCTGCGTCCCGAACGCGGGCATCGCGGAGCCCTCGGCGATCCACAAGACGGATATGGGTCTCTGGCGCAAGATGATGGGGATCAATCTCGACGGGGCCTTCCTGACGATCCGCGAATGCCTCGGCTCCATGCGGCAGACAGACTGGGGCCGGGTCATCGCAGTGTCCTCAATCGCGGGTCTGCGGGGCCTCAAGGGCGCGCCGGTCTACACCGCCTCGAAGCACGGGCTGGTCGGCCTCATCCGGGGGCTTTCGGCCGATTATCTCGGCAAGCCCTATACCTTCAACGCGCTCTGCCCGTCCTACGTCGACACCGAAATCGTGCCGCAGAACGTTGCCCGGATCATGGAGCGCACGGGCATGTCCGAAGCGGACGCCCGGGCCACGATGGAGGGCGTGAACCCTCATGGCCGCCTGATCCTCCCCGAGGAGGTCGCGGATGCCGCGCTCTGGCTCTGCGGTCCGAATTCCGGCTCGATCGACGGTCAGGCGATCCAGATCTCCGGCGGCGAGATGTGATGGCTCCGCGCGGCCCGTCTAGGCCGTCTTCCGCCCCGGCATCGCAAGCCCATTCGCCCAGGCCCGCGCCGCATCCCCGAAGGCCGCGAAGAGCGGGCGCGAGACGGGATCCTCGGCCGCGCGGTACTCCGGATGCCACTGCACCGCGTAGGTGAAGCCGGGCGCGCCGTCGACATAGATCGCCTCGGGCGTGCCGTCCTCGGCGCGTCCGTCGACCACGATCCGCGCGCCTTCTGTCTTGATCCCCTGCCCGTGTAACGTGTTGGTCATCACCTCACGCGCCCCCATCATCCGGTGGAACGGCCCGCCTTCGGTGAAGGTCACGCAATGGCGGAGCGCGAACTTCTCCTCGATGGTCCCGTCGGGCGGCATGCGGTGGTTCATCCGTCCCGGCAATTCGCGGATCTCGGGGTGGAGCGTGCCGCCCATCGCGACGTTCACTTCCTGAAAGCCCCGGCAGACGCCCAGCACCGGCTGGCCGCGCTCGATACAGGCGCGCACGAGCGGCAGCACGACCGCGTCGCGCCCCCGGTCGAAGGCGCCATGTGCTTCGGTCGGCTCCTCGCCATATTCCTCGGGATGCACGTTCGGACGCCCGCCCGGCAGCAGGAAACCGGAGCAGACCTCGAGAAGCTCGTCCAGCGGGGCCATCGCGGGATCCGCCGGGATCAGCAGCGGCAGGCAGTCCGACACCTCGGCCACGGCCTCCTGCAGCATGCTCCCCGACGCATGGGCCGGGTACTGATCGTTGATCAGGTGGGAATTGGTGACGATGCCGATGACCGGGCGGGCCATGTCTCCTCGCTTTCGACGCGCGTTGGTGCAGTTTCGACCCGAGGATATAGCGGCCCGCCCGCCACGATTAAAGCGGATCAGACCTCGGCGGCGAGACCCGAGGCCTCGATGCCCGCTTTCGCGGCAGCTGCGTCGTTGTCCGAGGCATCGCCCGAGATGCCGAGGGCGCCGATGGTGATGCCCTTGTTATCCTTGACAAGAACGCCGCCCGGCACCGGCACCAGCCCCCCTCCAAGAGCGCCATTCGCGCAGGCGATGAAGTAAGCCTGTGCCTCGGCGCGCGCCATCTGTGCGGAGCCGGGCATGTCGAGCATCACCGCGCCGTAGGCCTTGGCCCGCGCGATGTCGAAACGCCCCGGGCTCGCGCCGTCCTCGCGCTCGGCCGCGATCAGGTTGCCGCCGGCATCGAGGACGACCGCGCAGAGCGGTTTGAGCTCTTCCGCCCGCCCGTGTTCGAGCGCCTTGCGGATCATCGTGCGCGCCCGCCTCAGTGAAATCGTAGCCATGCCGGCCCTCCCCTTGCTTCTTCTTGGCGAAAATACTCCGGGGTCCGGGGCAGAGCCCCGGTCCCGCGGCCAAAGACGGTTCCCGAGGCCCGCCGTGCCCTCACGCCGCCTTCAGCTGCAGCCGGCGGCGGTGCAGGACCGGCTCGGTGTAGCCCGAAGGCTGCTCGCGGCCCTGGAAGACCAGATCGCAGGCGGCCTGGAAGGCGATGCCGTCGAAGTCCGGCGCCATCGGCCTGTAGCTCGGATCGCCCTCGTTCTGGCGGTCGACGATCTCGGCCATGCGGCGCATGATCTCCATCACCTGCTCGCGGCCGACGACGTCGTGATGCAGCCAGTTGGCGATATGCTGCGCAGAAATCCGGCAGGTCGCGCGGTCCTCCATGAGGCCCACGTCGTTGATGTCCGGCACCTTCGAGCAACCGACGCCGTGATCGACCCAGCGCACCACGTAGCCGAGGATCCCTTGGGCGTTGTTCTCGACCTCGCGGACGATCTGCGCGTTGCTCCACTTCCGGAAGGCCGCGAGCGGGATGTCGAGCAGCGCGTCCACATGCGCGCGCCGCCCGCCCTTCCTCAGATTGCCCTGCACCGCCAGCACGTCGACCTTGTGATAATGCAGCGCGTGCAGCGTCGCCGCCGTAGGAGAGGGCACCCACGCGCAGTTCGCGCCCGATTTCGGATGCGCGATCTTGGCCTCGAGCATCGCCGCCATCAGATCGGGCATGGCCCACATCCCCTTGCCGATCTGCGCCCGGCCCGAGAGCCCGCATTCGAGCCCGATATCCACGTTGCGGTTCTCGTAGGCGGTGATCCACGCCTTGTCCTTGATGAAGCTCTTGCGGCTGAACGGACCCGCTTCCATCGAGGTGTGGATCTCGTCGCCGGTGCGGTCGAGGAACCCGGTATTGATGAAGGCGCAGCGGTGCTTCGCCGCCCGGATACATTCCTTGAGGTTCACCGAGGTGCGCCGCTCCTCGTCCATGATCCCCAGTTTCACGGTGTAGCGCGGCAGGCCGAGGGCCTCCTCGACGAAGGAGAAGATCTCGTCCGCGAAGGCGACCTCGTCCGGCCCGTGCATCTTGGGCTTCACGACGTAGACCGATCCTGCGACAGAATTGCCGCCCCCGCGGCCGAGGTCGTGCTTGGCGATGAGCGTCGTGATCATCGCGTCCATCAGCCCCTCGTAGATCTCGGAGCCGTCCTTGAGATGGATCGCGGGGTTGGTCATCAGGTGGCCGACATTGCGCACCAGCATCAGCGCCCTGCCCTTCACGCTGACCTCGCCCTTTCCGTCCGGCGCGGTGAAGGTCGGGTCCGCGGACAAGGTCCGGGTGACCTCGCTGCCGCCCTTCTCGAAGGTTTCCGACAGATCGCCCTTCATCAGGCCGAGCCAGTTGCGGTAGGCGAGCGCCTTGTCCTCGGCGTCGACGCAGGCGACGGAATCCTCGCAATCCATGATCGCCGAGACGGCGCTCTCGATCCGGATGTCGGCAAGGCCGCACTGGTCGCGGGATCCGATCTGGTGGGTGCGGTCGAAGACGAGCTCCACATGAAGGCCGTTGTTGCGCAGCAGGATCGCCTCGGGGGCACGGGGATGGCCGCGGTAGCCGACGAATTTCTCGGGCGATGCCAGCGGCATGTCGTCGACCAGAAGAGCGCCCTTGCTCACGTGATAGCGCCGTGCATCGGCGTGACTGCCCCGGTCGATGGGAAACGCCTCGTCGAGGAACACCCGCGCCCGGGCGATGACGCGCGCGCCGCGGCCCTTGTCGTATCCGCCGGGCGGCGGCGTCGAGCCCATCGCGTCGGTGCCGTAGAAGGCGTCGTAGAGCGAGCCCCAGCGCGCGTTGGCGGCATTGAGGGCATAACGCGCATTGGTAATCGGCACGACGAGCTGGGGCCCCGGCACGGTCGCGATCTCGGGGTCGATGTTTGAGGTCTCGATCTCGAAATCGTCACCCTCGGGCAGAAGGTACCCGATCTCCTCGAGGAACGCCTTGTAGGCCTCGTGATCATGGGGCTGGTTGCGGTGGCTGAGGTGCCATTCGTCGATCTGCGTCTGCATCCGCTCGCGGATCTGCAGGAGCTCGGCGTTGCGGGGTCCGAACTCATGCGCGAGTTTCGACAATGCCGCCCAGAAGGCATCGGACTCGACGCCTGTGCCCGGGAGCGCCTCGCCCTCGACGAAGTCGAAGAGAACCCGGTCGATCTGCAGCTCGTTGCGGGTGATGCGGTCGGACATGGAAGCTCCCTCCCTCGATGGTCATGCGCAAGATATCGGTCGGAGCGCAGACAACACGGGTTTCCGATCGGAAACAAGCCCTTTGGGATCAGGAGGTCCCGCTTTCGAAGAAGGCCCGCGAGACGGGCTCGGCCGTTCTTGATGTCAGTGAACTTGGGATGGCGGCACCGGTCAAAGCCAGGATCGTCAAACTGACGGGCCCATCTGCACGGGTCGCGGCCCGAGATCAGGCTCCGGGCCGCGGCTTCTCGCGTTTGCAGCGTTCGGAGCAGTAGATGACCTGCTCCCAATCCCTCGACCACTTCTTGCGCCAGAAGAAGGGCCGCCCGCAGACCGGACAGACCTGCGAGGGAAGATCGCTCTTCCGGCGCATCCGGCCCATGCGGTTACTGGCTGCTCTCTTCGCCTTCGGTCTCGACGGTGCCCGTCGAATTGCCGCCGGGTTCGTAGGTCTCCTCCTCGAAACCCTCGAGCGCCTCTTCGGTCTCCTGGCCTTCGGGCACGGTTTCGACCGTATCGTCGCCGCCCGGCTCGCCGGTATCCTCGCCGCTGCTGAACGACATCCACATCACGAGCGCCACCAGCAGGATCGCGGCGTAGACCATCGAGGCGCGGATGCCGAGCAATGCGGGACGGTGGCGTTTCTCTTCCTTGTCGGTATTGGTGTCGGGTGCGGACATGGTCGGATCTACCTTCTTGCAATCGATAAGCGCCCGGAGGGGATCGCGGAGATCGCGTTGCGGCTCGGGGCGCGGTTGCGTAACACGGTAGGCCAGAGCCCGGACCCGGCAACAGGTCCGGCATGTCCTCGCCGATCAGTCCGCTCAAGGAGTTCCGCCCCGTGAAAGACGCGAGCCCGCAGACCGTTTACCTCAAGGACTACACGCCGTTCGGCTACACGGTCGAACACGTGGATTTGACCTTCCGCCTGTCGCCGGACGCAACGCGCGTGATCAGCCGGATCCGCTTCGCGCCGAACCCCGCGGCGACGGACAGGACCTTCTTCCTGCATGGCGAGGAGTTGAACCTGATCTCCGCCAGGATCGACGGCGCCGAGGTCTCGCCCGAGGTCACGGACAAGGGCCTGACTTGCGAGGTGCCGGACACGCCCTTCACCTTCGAAGCGGAGGTCGAGATCGCGCCGGCGCGGAATACGGCGCTCGAGGGGCTCTACATGTCGAACGGCATGTATTGCACCCAGTGCGAGGCCGAGGGTTTCCGCAAGATCACCTACTATCCCGACCGCCCCGACGTGATGGCCACCTTCGACGTGCGGATCGAATCGGACCTGCCGGTGCTGCTCTCGAACGGCAACCCTGGCCCGCGCGGCGAGGGCCATGCGGAATGGAGCGATCCCTGGCCGAAGCCGGCCTACCTCTTCGCGCTCGTCGCCGGAGAGCTCGAGGCACGGTCCGACGTCTTCACCACGCGGTCGGGTGCCCGCGTCGACCTGAACCTCTGGGTCCGGCCCGGCGATCTTCACAAGACCGAATGGGGCATCGAGGCGCTGAAGAAGTCGATGCGCTGGGACGAGGAGGTCTATGGCCGCGAATATGACCTCGACGTCTTCAACATCGTCGCGGTGGACGACTTCAACATGGGCGCGATGGAGAACAAGGGGCTGAACATCTTCAACTCCTCGGCCGTGCTCGCCTCGCCGGACACCTCGACGGACGCCAATTTCGAGCGCATCGAGGCGATCATCGCGCACGAGTATTTCCACAACTGGACCGGCAACCGGATCACCTGCCGCGACTGGTTTCAGCTCTGCCTCAAGGAAGGGCTGACGGTCTTCCGCGACAGCCAGTTCACCGCGGACATGCGCTCGGCCCCGGTCAAGCGCATATCGGACGTGATCGCGCTCCGCGCCCGCCAGTTCCCGGAGGATCAGGGGCCTCTTTCGCATCCTGTGCGGCCCGAGAGCTTCCAGGAGATCAACAACTTCTACACCGCCACGGTCTACGAGAAGGGCGCTGAGGTCATCGGCATGCTCAAGCGGCTCGTGGGCGATGACGCCTATTCCAAGGCGCTCGATCTCTATTTCGAGCGCCACGACGGCGAGGCCTGCACGATCGAGGACTGGCTGAAGGTCTTCGAGGACGCGACCGGCCGCGATCTCGCGCAGTTCAAGCGCTGGTATTCGCAATCGGGCACGCCGCGGCTTTCGGTCGAGGAACGCTACGAGGGCTCCGACTACACCCTGACCTTCCGCCAGACCACGCCGCCGACGCCGGGCCAGGCCGAGAAGGCGCCGCAGGTGCTGCCGATCGCCGTGGGCCTGCTCAATCCCAACGGCGACGAGGTGGTGCCGACGACGCTGCTCGAGATGACCGAGGGAGAGCAGAGCTTCACCTTCCCCAACATGCCGTCGAAGCCGGTCCCGTCGCTGCTGCGCGGCTTCTCGGCGCCGGTCGTGCTCGACCACGAGGCGAGCGGCGAGGACAAGGCGTTCCTCCTCGCCCACGACACCGACCCCTACAGCCGTTGGGAGGCGGGGCGGTCGCTCGCCCGCGCGTCGCTCATAGCGTCGATCCTCGAAAGGACCGAGCCCGATGCCGCCTATCTCGACGGCCTGAAGCGTCTCGTCACCGATCCTGCGCTGGATCCGGCGTTCCGCGCGCTGATGATGTCCCTGCCGTCGCAGAACGAACTGGCTCAGGTGCTGCACGAAAAGGGCGTCACGCCCGATCCCGACGCGATCTTCGAGGCGGTCGAGAGCCTTCTTCGCGCGATGGCGGAGCGCTGGCGCGATGTCCTGCCGGCCCTCGCCGAGGAGGCCAGGGTGAGCGCCCCCTACGCGCCCGACGCCGAGCAATCCGGCAAACGCGCGCTCGGCTCAGCCGTGCTCGGCCTTCAGACGCGGCTCGACGGGGGCGCGGCGGCAAAGGCGCAGTTCGAGAACGCGGACAACATGACGCTGAGCCTGTCGGCGCTCGGCGCGCTCGTCCGGGCCGACGCGGCGGAAGATGCGCTCGCTGCTTTCGAGACGCGCTGGTCCGGCGACCGACTCGTCATGGACAAGTGGTTCGGCATCCAGATCATGCTGGCCCCGCCGCAGGTCGCCCCGGACCGCACCCGCGCACTGACCGAGCATCCTGCCTTCGACTGGACCAATCCGAACCGCTTCCGGGCGGTGATGGGCTCTCTCGCGGGCAATCACGCGGGCTTCCACCGGGCCGACGGCGCCGGGTACGAGATTCTCGGGGAGTGGCTCTCGCGGCTCGACGAGAAGAATCCGCAGACCGCCGCGCGCATGGCCTCCGCGTTCCAGACCTGGACCCGTTACGACGACGAACGGCGCGCCAAGGCCCGTGCAACCCTTGAAAGGCTATACGAAAAGCCGGGTCTGAGCGGCGACATGGCCGAGATGGTCGGGCGCATGCTCGGATGACGGACCTTGCGTAACCTCCGCCGATGGCGGAACCTCACCCCTGGCAGATGCGTTTGGACAAGCTATGGTGCATCCTGAGATGACCGAAATTGGGTCTCGCGACGTGAAACTCCGTCCTCAGGGAGGAGTGCGTGTCATGGGAGTTTTACGAAACCGTGACTGAGTGCCGGACATGAAGGATCGTATCGACCCGCTCATCGCTGAACGCGCGCCGTGGCTGTTTTCGAACCGCCTCGGCACCGTCCGTGCGCGGCAGCTTCTCAACATGATGCTCGGATACGAGCGCACGATCGAGCTCGCCACGTCGTTCCGCTCCTCGCCATCCTCGGAGATCATGTCGACGATGGGTGAGTTGCTGGCCCGCGACGTCGAGATCCGCGGCATGTCGAACATCCCGCGCAACGGGCCTGCTCTGGTTGTGGCAAATCACCCGACGGGCATCGCAGACGGGATCATCCTGCATCACCTGCTCTCGCCGATCCGGCCGGATGCCTACTACTTCGCCAACCACGACATCCTGCGCGTGCTGCCCCAGATGGAGGACATGATCGCGCCGGTCGAATGGCGGCACGAGAAACGCAGCCACGGCAAGACGCGCGAGACGATGGCCTATACCCGCACCGCGGTGAAAGAAGGCAGGCTCGGCGTGATCTTTCCGGCGGGCCGCCTTGCCAAGCGCAAGGGCCTCAGCCTTCACGAGCGGGACTGGATGCCCTCCGCGGCGATGATCGCACGGAAATTCGATCTGCCGATCATCCCGATCAACATCCGGGCGCGGAACTCGGTGCTGTTCTACCTCTTCGACCTGATCCATCCGACGCTGCGCGACATCACGCTCTTCCACGAGACGCTGAACAAGGCGCGCCAGCCGTACCGCGTGACGGTGGGCGAGCCGATTTCGGCCGCTGCATTGCCGAAGACCTCCGAGGAGGGGATCGACCTTCTTCGCCGCGCCACCCTTTCGCTGGGCGGACGCCGGGCGCCTGCGGTGTCGCTGATCGACAATTCCCGCCGCCCCTCTTGGCTGAAAGCCACCTGACAAAGCAGCCGCCGAACGTGTTCGGCGGCTGCTTTGCCTACAGCTTCACGATGCTCTGCGACGCCCGGGCCCGCGAGATCAGCGCGGGAGGTGTCCGGTGCTGCTGATCACTCCGAATGTCGCCGCGGTCCGGGCCGGGTGCGGCGCCGAGGCGACGACCGGCTCCTGCGGACGTTCCGGCCGCAGCTGCGGCCGTGTGGACGGTGCAGGCTGGCAGAACGCCTTGGTGCGGGTATAGTTCATCATGTCCTCGCGCTTGGCCGAGGAATGGAACGGTCCCCAATCAGCCGCGACACCGCGCATGCCGCGCGAGACGACGCCATCGCGGGACACGGTCCGCGCCATGATGCGCAGGCCGCAGGACAGGTTGGCCGCACCCGATTTCAAGGCATCGCCCGATTGCGCCTGACAGCCGTAGAGCCGTGCGGTGGAGGGCAGGATCTGCAGCAGACCGTGCCAGCGCCCGCCGCCGCCGACGACGGTGGGGCGGTACGTGCTTTCGTGCTTGGCCAGTGCCGAAACGAGCCCGACCCAGAACGCCTCGCGCATGCGGCGGTCGTTCTGAACATAGCCCGGGCACCACTCGTCGATGTCGCGCGGTACGATGTCCGTGAGCGGCGCCGCCGGGCCCCGCAGCGAATTGACCATCGCGCGCGTCCACATCGTGCCGCGCGCCGAGCCACCCCAACGCGCGGTCGGAAGCCTGTCATCGCGCATCTTGGGGCGAAGCGAGACCGGAACCGCCTGTTCGGACTGCGCCTGGCGGGGCAGCGTCAACTGACCGGGGCGCAATTTCGGTCCGTATTCAGCCGGAGCTTGAGCCGTGGACGCGACCGGCGCCGCACAGAGCGCGATCACGACGATCGCTCCGAAGGTGGACCGCGTCCGTACTGCGATCTGTCTGCATATGTCCATCGGCGGAACGAGCCTCTTGGTCATCATGCGCCCGGATGTCCGACATTCCGCCCGGTCAGGCAAGACCGAGGGGCTCCGCTGGGCGGTTTCCCGCCGGAAACGGAGGTCCCCGGACCCGCGGAGATGCGAAAGAATGCCCGATAAGCCTTCGATAATAAACGTCAGTTCTGGACACCCCTGGGACCGGGAGGCGGCGGCTCCCCTTCCTGCCCCCACGGCGTCTTGCGCGCCTCGGCGATGTCGCCCCCACGCCGAGTCAGACCGGCGAGGGATCTCCGAAGGGCCCGCCCTTGCCGCGCCGCGCGCCCTCTTCTAAAGGGGGCAGCGTTGTAGCCGAAAGGGATGCGCGATGCTGGATCTTGCTTACGAGGCCCCGAAGCCCAAGGTGATCGCCGGGGCAAAGCACGATTGGGAACTCGTGATCGGGATGGAGGTCCATGCCCAGGTCTCGAGCCGCTCCAAGCTCTTTTCGGGGGCCTCCACGCAATTCGGCGCCGAGCCCAATTCCAACGTGTCCTTCATCGATGCGGCGATGCCGGGGATGCTGCCGGTCATCAACGAGTTCTGCATCGAACAGGCGGTGCGCACGGGGCTTGGCCTCAATGCCAAGATCAACCTCCGCTCGGCCTTCGACCGGAAGAACTACTTCTATCCGGACCTGCCGCAGGGCTACCAGATTTCCCAGCTCTATCATCCGCTTGTGGGTGAGGGTGAGATCCTCGTCGATCTCGAGCCGGGCATTGCGCGGAACGTGCGGATCGAGCGCATCCATGTCGAGCAGGACGCCGGCAAGTCGATCCACGACATGGACCCCGCGATGTCCTTCGTCGATCTCAACCGCACGGGCGTGGCGCTGATGGAGATCGTGAGCCGCCCCGACATCCGCGGACCCGAAGAGGCGGCGGCCTATGTGGCGAAGCTGCGCCAGATCCTGCGCTATCTCGGCACCTGTGACGGCAACATGCAGAACGGCAGCCTCCGGGCGGACGTGAACGTGTCGGTGTGTCGTCCCGGCGCCTACGAGAAGTACATGGAAACGCAGGATTTCTCGCATCTCGGCACGCGCTGCGAGATCAAGAACATGAACTCGATGCGGTTCATCCAGGCCGCGATCGACTACGAGGCGCGGCGCCAGATCCAGATCGTCGAGGGCGGCGGCGAGGTGGTGCAGGAGACCCGGCTCTTCGATCCCGACAAGGGCGAGACGCGGTCGATGCGCTCCAAGGAAGAGGCGCACGATTACCGCTACTTCCCCGATCCCGACCTTCTGCCGCTCGAGATCGAGCAGGACTGGATCGACGGGATCAAGGCCACCCTGCCCGAGCTGCCCGACGCGAAAAAAGTGCGCTTCGTCAAGGAGTTCGGCCTGTCGGAATACGATGCGAACGTGCTGACCGCGGAGGTCGCCAACTCGGTCTATTTCGAAGAGGTTGCCGGTGCGGCCGGAGACGGGAAGATGGCCGCGAACTGGGTCATCAACGAGCTTTTCGGGCGGCTGAAGAAGGACGACCGCGACATCACCGAGAGCCCGGTGTCGCCGGCGCAGCTGGCGGGCATCGTGAAGCTCATCGCCGCGGGCGACATCTCGGGCAAGATCGCCAAGGACGTCTTCGAGATCGTCTATACCGAGGGCGGCGATCCCGCTGAGATCGTTGAGGAAAAGGGCCTCCGTCAGGTCACCGACACCGGCGCGATCGAAGCCGCGGTGGACGAGGTCATCGCGGCGAACCCCGCACAGGTGGAGAAGGCCAAGGCCAATCCCAAGCTCGCGGGATGGTTCGTCGGACAGGTCATGAAGGCCACCGGCGGCAAGGCGAACCCGAAGGCGGTGAACGAGATCGTGAGCGCGAAACTGGGGCTCTGAGCCCCGGTTTCGTAACAAACGTAAGAAATTCGGCGCGTTTCGTACGGATTTCGCGCGACAAAGGATGGCGGCGCCGGCACCGCCGGCGACGGCAAAACCGAGGACACTTCGGACGGGTGATTCCGCCCCGCACCGGTCACGCCGCGGCTTCGACGCCGTGGGCGCGATACGTCCATCCCGGTGATACCGCCTGCCTCACGTTCAACGCAGAGCTGTCCGCATGGCTGGCACTCCTCTCGGCACGTGATAGTGTCCCGCCCCGTGAAGCCGGAAAGTGCGAGGGACATGCCAACATACGAATACAAGGTTCTGCCGGCGCCCGCGAAGGGCGAGAAGGCGAAGGGCGTGAAGGGGCCGGAAGCCCGCTTTGCGCATGCGCTCGAGAGGCTGATGAACGAGATGGCGGAAGGCGGCTGGGAGTACCTGCGCGCCGACACCCTGCCCTCGGAGGAGCGTCAGGGCCTCACCTCGTCGACGACCGTCTGGCGCACGCTGCTGGTCTTCCGGCGCGAGAGCGCCGGCGACGGGCCACGGCTGCTGAGCGCTCCGACTACCGCCGACGAACCGATGGTCGCCAAGCCGAAAGCGGCGCCCGCTCCCGGACCGGCCGATGGCGCCGCGAGCGACGCGCTGCGCCGGCCGGGCCCCGCGGCGGAGCGGACGGGCGTGCTGCGCGCCCCGGGCCGGATGATCGGCCGCAGGGCCGGCTGACGCCGCCCCGTGCCCGTGCGCCCTCAGGTGCCGAGGTCGAGCGAGAGCGCGTGGATCGCGCCCATGAGGTCGGGCCCGATCGCCTTGTGAACGGCGCGGTGCCGCGCGATCCGGCTCTGCCCCTCGAAGGCGGGCGCGCGCATCACCACATGGAAATGGCTCTCGCCGCCTTCCTGGAAGCCGGCGTGGCCACGGTGGCTCTCGCTGTCGTCGATGACCTGAAGGTCGGTCGGCTCAAAGGCCTCTCGCAGGCGTGTCTCGATTTCCGCTGTACGTGTCATTTTTCCCGTTCTGCCCCCTACAATCCCTCGCCGTTTTGTCTAAACTCCGGCGTCCGAGTCGAAAAGAGGTGCCCCGATGAGCAAGTCCGACCCGTTCGGTTTCGACATGTCCGTGTCCTCGGCCAAGAAGCGGAACCCGCGTGGCCGCCGTGGGATGTCGGGCGAGAGCGAGACCTCGACACGCGTGTGCGATCACGAGGGGTGCGACAAGCCCGGCAAGTTCCGTGCGCCCAAGGCTCCTGACGTGCTCGACGATTTCTGGTGGTTCTGCAAGGACCACGTGCGGGAATACAATCTCAAATGGGATTTCTTCCACGGCAAGACCGAGGCCGAGATGAACGCCCAGAACACCACCGACAAGGTATGGGACCGCCAGACCAAGGACTGGCGCGACCCCGAGCAACGCGCCTGGGCGCGGCTCGGCATCGAGGATCCGCATCAGGTGCTGGGCGCAAACGCCACGCGCAACCCCGGGCGGAACGGCAGCGGCGGCGGCAAGCGCCTGCCGCCGACGGAGAAGCGCGCGATCGAAATTCTCGAGGCGAAGGAAGAATGGTCCAAGGCCGATGTCCGCAAGGCCTACAAGGCGCTCATCAAGGTGCTGCACCCGGACATGAACGGCGGCGACCGCAGCCAGGAGGAGCAGCTGCAGGAGGTCATGTGGGCGTGGGACCAGATCAAGGACAGCCGCAACTTCAAGTGAGCCCGAAGCGTTCGGCCTTAGGCGAAATTAGTGGGTAGACACTAACCCTGAAGTTGCATACGCTTTTTCCCAGGCGTCTGTCCCGGGTTATTCCCTGCCCGCAAACGGTCGCTCCCTTTCGGGCAGCGCGCGGTCCGGTTTCCCCTGTCCTGACCCGCGCGCCCGCAAGGCCAAAGGCAGTCCCTTGACCGGCGACGGGCGGGTGCCAATGCGACCCCGCCCGTTACCTTTTCCGCAATGATCGCGAGGCGTCAGGCCTCCTGGAAGACCAGCGACACGCCGTTGAGGCAATGGCGCTTTCCGGTCGGGTCCGGGCCGTCGTCGAAGATGTGGCCGAGATGCGAGCCGCAGCGCGAGCAATGGACCTCGGTGCGGGTCATGAAGAGCGAGCGGTCGGGCTTGGTGCCGATGGCGCTGTCCGCGACCGGTTGCCAGAAGCTCGGCCAGCCGGTGCCGCTGTCGTATTTGTGCTGGGAGGAGTAGAGCGCCTGATCGCAGCCGCGGCAGAGATAGGTGCCCTCCGCCTTGAGATCGTGGAGCTCGGAGGAGAAGGCGCGCTCGGTGCCTTCCTCGCGCATGACCCGGTACTCGGCGTCGCTGAGCATCTCGCGCCATTCCTCCTCGGTCCGGGTCACTTCGTAGGGTCCGTCACCCTCCGCGGCGCCCGTGCGGGTCGCGGCGGTCGCGGCCGCGCCGAGGCCGAGGACGGCGGCGGTGCGGGACAGGAAATCGCGTCGCATCATGTCGTGTCTCCGTGAAGATGTCATACATCGGGGCCCGCGGCGCGTGCCGCCCCGCCGAGGGGAAGCGGGGCGGTGCCGGGCCGGTTCGCCTAGAGGATAGGCAGTCGCGGCCCGAGCTCAAAGACAAGCATGATCACAAGAGGATCAGCCGGCCTGACCTGCGGGCAGGAGGACGCGGTCGATCACGTGGATGACGCCGTTCGACTGGCGCACATCCGCGGTGGTCACGGTGGCGGAGCGGCCATTCTCGTCGGTCAGGGTGATCATGTCGCCGTCCATCTCGGCCTGAAGGGTGCAGCCGCCGACGGTCGGCACCGGGTGCGTGCCGCCATCATCGGCGATCATGCCGGCGATGGCGTCGGACATCGCGTTGGTGGCGACCACGTGGCAGGTGAGGATCTGGGCGAGCTGCTCGCGGTTCTCGTCCATCATGAGGGTCGTGAGGCTCTGGTCGCTGATCATCCCGAACGCCTCGTCGGTGGGGGCGAAGACGGTGAAGGGGCCCTCGCCGTTCAGCGTGTCGACCAGCCCGGCCTGCTGCACGGCGGCAACGAGCGTGGTGTGGATCGGGGAGTTCGCGGCGTTCTCGACAATCGTCATGTCGGCCATCATCGGCGCACCGCCGACGGTCGGATTGTCCTGGGCGAAGGCGGCGCCGGCGCTCAGGGCGGCAGCGGCGATGGTCGCGGTCAGGGTCTTGATCGTCATGGGTCGTGTCCTCCACTTGGGCCCCGTGCGAGGGGCAACGGGCGCCGCCGCATATCGGCAGCGTCGACATGGAGCCACGGACGGCGTGCAGGCCGGGTTTCGGGAGGCCCCGTGCCCTGCCCTCAATATTCCGTGATGGGGGCGGTGCCGAGCACGGGACCCGTTGGCGCACCGGACGGCGATCCTCCCTGCGGCTCGAGGCTGACGGCGAGCGTCGCGCCCGGAAGAAGGCCGGAGAGCCCCGGCGGCAGGGTGTAGCGGATCCGGTCCTCCTGCCGCGGCACGAGGCCGAGGGAGACCGGCGCGTCCTCGCCCCGGATGACCCAGAGCTCGAGGTCGGAGCCCTGCGGCACCTCGCCGGCCTCGCGGATCACGAGCAGCTCGGCGCTGTCGGCGAACCAGCCGGCATGGAGGGCGAGCGCCCGGTCCTCGACCGCGATGTCGGCGACGAGCTCGGGCTCGGAGGTGCCGGGGCCGAGGAGGTCGAAGGTCAGGAGCGCCCAGGCGAGCCCCGCGACCGCGGCGCCGCCGAAGCCGAGGGGGACGAGGAAGCGCCAGATGGTCCGGCCGGTGCGGGCGGCGGTGCCGCCGAAGGCGGCGGCCTCGATCCGGCGCTTGGCGCTCGGGGGCGGCGCCGCCTCCGGGACGGTGTCGGCGATGCGGGAGAGGTGTTCGGTCCAGGTGACGACCTGGAGGAGCAGGCGCTCGTCCTTCAGAAGCCGCGCCTCGAAGGCCTCGATCTCGGCCTCCGACATGAGGCCGAGCACGTATTCCGCGGCGAGGGCGGCATCGCTCCCGTTCGGCAGATCGTCGCTCGAGCCAACGTCGCTCATCGCTCGAGACACTCCCTCAACTGGATCAGGGCCCGGCGGAGCCAGGTGCGGACGGTGTTGAGCTTGACCCCCGTGGCGGCGGCAAGCTCGGCATAGGTGTCGCCGTCGAGATAGGCCCGGCGGACCATCGCGGCGCGATCCTCCGGCAGCTCCCGGAGGCAGAGGTGAAGGCGCCCGGCTTCGGAGCGTTCGGCGGCCATCGCCTCGGGTCCCGGGCCGTCGTCGGGCAGCGTCTCGGCGAGGTCGATCGCCTCGGACGGCGTGCCCCGTCTCTGCCGACGCCGGTCGATCGCGATGTTGCGGGTGAGCGTGATCAGCCACGTCATCGGCGAGTATCCGTTCACCCGGTAGGCATCGGCCTTGTGCCAGATCCGGACATAGGCCTCCTGCAGCGCCTCCTCGGATTCGGCCTGGTCCCTAAGAACACGGAGGCAGATGCCGAAAAGTTTCGCGGAGGTGCGATCGTAGAGATCGGAGAACGCGCGCCGGTCGCCCATGGCGATCCGGGCCAGCAGTTCCTCGACCTCTTGCTGTGGCGTCATCTGATCGGTCTTCGTCCCTCGGGGAATGGCCGCTGCGGCGCGGCCCCGGTTCCCCTTTCCCGCCGCCGAGACGTAGCCCCGCCGGCGCCGGGTGTCGATCCTTCCCCTTGTGCGTCTCTGAGATATGTTGCATCCCGACGTGCAACTCGCCCGCCCGCCCCGGCGGGCCGCGACGTGACGGACAGGACGGAGACCCCATGGCCGACGGCTCGATCGACATCAACGCCAAACCCACGGAAGAAATCTCGGTTCGCGATGTCTTCGGCATCGATACCGACATGGTCGTGCACGGCTTCGCCGACCGCACGGAGCGGGTTCCGGACCTCGACAGCACCTACAAGTTCGATCCCGACACGACGCTCGCGATCCTCGCCGGCTTCAACCACAACCGGCGCGTGATGATCCAGGGCTATCACGGCACCGGCAAGTCGACGCATATCGAGCAGGTGGCGGCGCGGCTCAACTGGCCCACCGTGCGGGTGAACCTCGACAGCCACATCAGCCGGATCGACCTGATCGGCAAGGACGCGATCAAGCTCAAGGACGGCATGCAGGTCACCGAGTTCCAGGAAGGCATCCTGCCTTGGGCCCTGCGCACGCCGACCGCGATCGTCTTCGACGAATACGATGCCGGCCGCGCCGACGTGATGTTCGTGATCCAGCGGGTGCTCGAGGTCGACGGCAAGCTGACGCTGCTCGACCAGAACGAGGTCATCCGTCCGCACAAGTACTTCCGCATCTTCGCGACGGCGAACACGGTCGGCCTCGGCGACACGACGGGGCTCTATCACGGCACGCAGCAGATCAACCAGGGCCAGATGGACCGCTGGAGCCTCGTTGCGACGCTGAACTACCTCTCGATCGACGCCGAGACCGCGATCGTCCTGTCGAAATGCCCGCATTACAACACCGAGAAGGGCCGCAAGCAGATCCGCCAGATGGTGACCGTCGCGGACCTGTCGCGCACGGCCTTCATGAACGGCGATCTCTCGACGGTGATGAGCCCGCGGACCGTGATCGCCTGGGCCCAGAACGCCGAGATCTTCCGCGACCTCGGCTACGCCTTCCGAGTGTCGTTCCTCAACAAGTGCGACGAGCTCGAGCGGCAGACGGTCGCCGAGTTCTACCAGCGCTGCTTCGACGAGGAGCTTCCCGAAAGCGCCGCGCGCGTCGCACTTCGGTGATCCGCGCCGGGGCGCTCGCGCTCCTTGCCGCCGGGCCGGCCTCCGCCTCGGTCGAGGAGAGCGAGGCCGCCCGATGCGCCGCGCTCTGGTCCGGCTATGCGGCCTATGCCGAGGTGTCGGCCTATCTCGACACCGGCGATGCCGCGGCGCAGGCCGCGAAATGGCGCGACCTTGCGGCGGCCGAGACCGGCGATGCCGCGGCAGTCGACGCCTACATCGCGCGGGAGGCGCGCGAGCGGGCGTCGATGCTCGACGCCTATATCTACAGCCGCGACCGGCAGAGCCGCGAGGTCTTCGAACGGGCGATGGCGCGCTGCGAGTGAGGATTGCGCGCGGTTGACATCCCCCGCCCGGCCCCTGTTCATGCGCCCCGGTAGACCAGATTGCGGGCGGCGGCCCGGCCCTGCCCCGGAGGCGACATGACCCGATCCTTCCTCGCCATCGGCGAATGCATGGTGGAGATGGCCCAGAGCGACGGCGGCCTCTACCGCCGCGGCTTTGCCGGCGACACGTTCAACACCGCATGGTACGCGCGGCGGCTTCTGAGCGACGACTGGCGCGTCGGCTATGGCAGCGTGATCGGCGAGGACGCGATCTCGGGCGAGATGGCGGATTTCATGGCGGCCGAAGGCCTCGAGACGGACGCCCTCGCGACCCATGCGGAGCGCACGGTCGGGCTCTACATGATCTCGCTGGATCAGGGCGAGCGCAGCTTCTCCTACTGGCGGTCGCACTCCGCAGCGCGGACGCTTGGCGACGATCCTGCCCGGCTCGAGGCCATGGTGACGGGCCGCGACGTGATCCACGTCTCCGGCATCACGCTGGCGATCCTGCCGCCCGAGGGGCGGGCGCGGCTCTGCGCCATGCTCGACAGGGCCCGGGCGGACGGGTCGACGGTCTCCTTCGACACCAACCTGCGCCCGAAGCTCTGGAAGAGCGCGGAGGCGATGCGGAGCGGGCTAACCGCGGGCGCCGCGGCGGCGGACGTGGTCCTGCCGAGCTTCGACGAGGATTCGGTGCTCTTCGGCGACGCGGTGCCCGACGATACCGTGGCGCGCTACCGCGAGCGTGGCGCGCGGTGCGTCGCGGTCAAGGACGGCGCGGGCGCGCTGACCCTCTGGGCCGAGGACGAGGGACGCGTCGTGCTCGAGCCCGAACCGGTGGAGCCGGTGGACACGACCGCGGCGGGCGACAGCTTCGCCGCCGCCTTCCTCGCCGCCCGGGCCGAGGGCGCGAGCCTCGAGGAGGCGGGCCGCGCCGCGATGCGCCTCGCCGCCCGCGTCATCCAGTCTCCGGGTGCGCTCGTGCCGGGGATCTTCGACGATCTGGCGAAGACCTGAGCGGCGTTCCTTCCCCTTCTTCTTGGCGGAAATACTCCGGGGGTGCGGGGGCAGCGCCCCCGCCGGCGGCAGCCGCTCCTCCCGCTCAGACCACCGGCGTCAGCAGATCGTCGCCCTGCAGAAAGGCCGCGACGTTGTCGCGCTGGAGCTTGGCCATGGCGGCGCGGGTCGCAACGGAGCCCGAGCCCTGGTGCGGCTGGATCACCACCGAGGGGATCTCGTAGAAGCGCGGATCGATGGCGGGCTCGCCGCGGAAGACGTCGAGGCCCGCGCCACCGAGACGTCCGTCCTCGAGCGCATCCAGAAGCGCCGCCTCGTCCACCGTACTGCCGCGCGAGATGTTGACGAGCACGCCTGTCGGTCCGAGCGCCTCGATCACGTCCTTCGAGACCGCGTTCTCGGTCTCGGGGCCGCCGACGAGCGCGACGAAAAGCGTGTCGACCGCACGGGCGAGCGCCACCGGATCCTCGTGGAAGGTCCAGCCCGGCGTCTCCTTTTCGGTGCGGGAGGTGTAGTGGATCTCCATCTTGAAGGCGGCGAGGCGGTCCGCGATCTCGCGGCCGATGCGGCCGAGCCCGAGGATGCCCGCGGTGCCGCAGCTCGCCTGCGTGACGAGCCGGAACTCGCCCTTTTCGGCCCAGTGGCCGTCGCGCGCCCAGCGGCTCGCGGCTTCCATCTCGCGGCGCTGCATGAGCCAGAGGCCGATGGCGAGGTCGGCGACGTCGTCGTTCAGCACGTCCGGCGTGTTGGTGACGCGGATGCCGCGCGCCTGAGCCTCACCGATGTCGATCGCATCGAAACCGACGCCGTAATTGGCGATGAGGCCGAGCGACGGCACAAGATCCATCTCGGCCGCGCCGAAGGGCACGTGGCCCTTGTAGGCGATGGCGCGGAGGCCCTCGCGGGTTCCGGGATCCACGTCCTGAAGCTCCGCGAGGCGAGTGAGGTGGATGGGGTCGAAGGCGGCGGTGAGCTCCGCGCGCTCGTGGTCCTTGAAATTGCCGATGGCGGCGACGTCGGTCATGGGCGCGGGATCCTCCTCTTCCGGGGTTGCCGGAAAGTGGCGGCGCCCGCGCCCGGCGTCAATGCAAGGGCGCCAGCCGCGCTCAGTCCGCGCCGCCCACGATATGGGCGAGGACCGCGTCGGCCGTGGCGCGGTTCAAGGCGAGCGGGATGTCGTAGAGCGTCGCGAGCCGCTGCAGCGACTTCACGTCGACGTCGTGGGGCATCGCCGCGAGCGGGTCGATGAAGAAGAAGAGCGCCGCGAGCCGGCCCTCGGCGATCATCGCGCCGAGCTGTGCATCGCCGCCGAGCGGGCCCGAGAGCAGGCGGTGGACCTCGAGCCCGGCCTCGTCCGACAGCCGCCCGCCCGTGGTGCCGGTGGCGCAGATCTCGAAGCGCTCGAGCCGCGCGCGGTTCTGGCGCGCCCAGTCGACGATGGCCTCCTTCTGCGCGTCATGCGCGACGAGCGCGATCCGTGCGCCCTGTCCCGTGTCGGTCATGCCGTGTCCCCTTGCCGTGCCGCATCTGCCAGCGGTAGCGAGGCGGGCGGGCCTCGGTCAAGCGCGGCAGGAGGGCCACGACACTCCGAGCACGGGGGCCGCGGCGATTGCGCCTGCGCGTGCGGGGCCGCTAGGAAGGGCGAAGTCTTACCACCCCCCGAGGTTTACCCGCATGCGCACGATCTTCATTCTCAACGGTCCCAACCTCAACCTTCTCGGCAAGCGCGAGCCGGGGATCTACGGCCACGAGACGCTCGCCGATGTGGAGACGCGCTGTCGCAAGGCCTGCCCCGAGGGCGTGGACGTGCGGCTCATGCAATCAAACTACGAGGGGCAGATCATCGACTGGATCCACGAGGCGCGGGACGAGGCGGCCGGGATCGTAATCAATCCGGGCGCCCTCACCCATACGTCGATCGCCATTCTCGACGCGCTCAACGCCTATGACGGGCCGGTGATCGAGGTGCACATCTCGAACGTGCACAAGCGCGAGGCCTTCCGACACCATTCCTACGTCTCGGCGCGGGCCGACGGCGTGATCGCGGGGCTCGGGATCGAGGGATACGAGGCGGCGACCCGGCGGGTCTGCACCCTGATCGGCCGCGGCTGACCCGACCACGCGCCCCGGATCACATTCGTCTTTCAGAAGGTATCCGGCCCTTGAAGCCGCAACCTATCCGAGCGGATAGGATTGGGTAGTCCGATGCGCAATCGACGGGACGGCTCGTCCCGGATTACGTGAAACCGTAACGAATTCATCCGTTTCCGGCGAGTCACATCCGGCGAGACGGTTTCCCGCAAGATCCGCCTGCCCGGCGCCACGAGACGATCACACCGACATGTCCACACTCGCCGCCCTTCTGGGGTCGCTGGCGCTCCTCTCCGGGGTGACGAGCTACGCCCTGCCCGACGACGTCCTGCTGCGGCGGCTGAACCTTCTCTGCTGCGGCGCCTGGGCCGGGCATTTCCTGGCGCTCGGCGACGCCGCCGGCGCGTCGATGCTGGTCATCGCCATGGTCATGATCGGGGCCCGGATGCTCGGTCTGTCCCGGCTCGGACGCGCCGCCTGGCTGGTCAACGTGACCGTCGCGGCGGCGGCGCTCGTCTCGGTCGCGATGGGGCAGACGGACGGGCGGGCCCTCCTGCCGATCCTCGGGGCATTCTTCATCAACACCGGCGTCTGCTACTGCACGCGCCACATGCTGACCGGATTGGTGGTGATCGGCGAGGTGCTGTGGCTGGCCCATGCCTGGAGCATCGGCAGCGTCTTCGCGGTGGTGAGCACGGGGCTCGCGCTCGGCGCCTTGGCGGTCCGGAGCTTCGGCGTGCAGACGCGCGTCGCGGCGCGCTAAGGCGCGCGCCTCACGCCTCGCGATGGCGGGCGGAGACCGTCAGGAGCGCGGAAAAGGCCAGCTCCTCGAGTGCGGCGCGGGACAGCGCGGGCGCCACCGCCACGCGAGCCTTCGGGAACGGCACGACAACGCCCGGATCGCCCTGCGCATTGGCCTCGCTCGAGGACTCGGCACGTGTGCGATCAACGGGACTTCGGGGCGGTCTCGGCATGGCAGGCTCCTCCTCGCCGGTATCGGGTCCGGCACTGGGAAGGCTCATGGAACGCGGCTCTCCGCCGGCCGCGCTGCATCCGTCGCGTTGGTTCGGCTGTACGATCAGACCGATCATTCCGTGCCTCCTCCCAGAGTGTCACGGGAAGTTTACACATACACGCCCCGCGAGTCTCGCATAGCATCGATCCCGTCATGGTTTGTGATCTTGTGAGCAAGAACGGCCCCTTGGCGGGTGCCGTGCGGCTCTGCAAAGCAGCGAGATGCGTGCGCTTCGCGGGCATTGCAGCGACGGGAGGTCTCACGGGGCGGCAGCCGGGCCGCCGGTCCGGAACCCGGAAAGGCGTCCGTGTCGTTGAACCCCGGCATAAGGAGGTGCGCATGGATTGGTCGGAGATGTTTTTTCAGGGCTGGAGCGGTCTGGTCCGGACACTCGTCGTCGGGACGCTGGCCTATGCGTTTCTCGTCGTGTCGTTGCGCGTGTCCGGCAAGCGGACGCTGGCCAAGCTCAACGCCTTCGATCTCGTCATCACGGTCGCGTTCGGTTCCTGCCTCGCCTCGATCCTGCTGAGCGAGAATGTCCCGTTGGCGGAGGGCGCGCTCGCGCTGGTGCTGCTCATTGCCCTGCAATACGGGGTGACGCTGGGCTCGGTGCATTCGAAGGCCTTCGCGCGGACGGTCCGGTCGGAACCGACGCTAGTGCTGCGCGGGGGCGAGATGCTGCCGAAGGCAATGCGGCAGGCCCGGATCACACCCGCGGAGCTGCGCACCGTGGCCCGGACCGGCGGACATGCCGAACTCGACGCGATCGACGCCATCGTACTTGAATCGGACGGCTCGTTCTCCGTCATCGCCGGAGCGGAGCGCGCCCCCGACCTGCCGGGCACGACGTAGCCCGCGCGCGACTTACGTTTTCTCGGTGGCGTCCCAGGCCGTGACGAGATCGGCGGCGCGGACGGCCACGTCCTCGGCCGAGGTCCCGGGCGCGTAGAGCGCCGAGCCGATGCCGAAGCCGGTGATGCCGGCGCGGCGCCAGACCTCGAAATCTCCCGCTCCGACGCCGCCGACGGCGTAGGTCGCAATCTCGGGCGGCAGGACGGCGGAGAGCGCCTTGATCCCGTCCGGACCGAGCAGCGAGGCGGGGAAGAACTTGAGCCCGTCCGCCCCGGCGCGGATCGCGGCGAAACACTCGGTTGCGGTGAAGACGCCGGGATAGGAAGCCATGCCGGCCTCCTTCGTCGCAGCGATGACCTCCGGATTGCAATCGGGCGACACGATCATCCGCGCGCCGAGATCCGCAAGCCTCTGGACCTGGTCAACCTTCAGCACGGTGCCGGCGCCGATCGTGGCGCGGTCGCTGCCGGCCGCGATCATCGCTGCAATGCTGTCGAAGGGATCGGGAGAGTTGAGCGGGACCTCGATCTTGGTGATGCCCGCGTCGATGAGCGCTTCGGCCACCGGGACGGCTTCGGGCGGCGTGATGCCCCGCAGGATGGCGATGATCTCTCGGCTCATGACGTGCCTCCCTTGAGTTCTGCATGCGCGGCGGCGAGACCGGCGAGCGTCAGGTCCTCGACCGCGAGGGGCGTCACCTCCGCGCCCTGCGCCTTCAGCGCCGCGGCATAGGCGGTCGCGAGCCCGCCCTCGCCGGCGAGCATGATCGGCTGGCCGAGCCAGTAGGGCCGCGCGCCGCCAAGCTCGAGCCCGATCAGCGTGCCCGAGAGCCGCGCGCGGGCGCTGGCGCCGGGAAGCTCGTGCAGGAGCGCCTCGGCGCGGAGGGAGAAGAGTGTTGCGGCGGTCATCGCGGGGTTCGAGATGGCCTCGGACACGGCGGCGTCGAAGGCCTTGTCGTCCCAGCCGTCCGCGAGGGTGTGGCGCAGGACCGACTGCCCGGCGATAAGCGCGTAGAGTTCGCCCGACATGAAGGTGCGGAAGCTCACCACCTCGCCCGCGCTGATCTGCACCCATTTGGTGTGCGTGCCGGGCAGGCAGATGACGCCGTCGAAGGACGGATGCGCGGCGAGGAAGCCCTTGATCTGCGTCTCCTCGCCCCGCATAACGTCCGCCGGGCGGTCCTGCCGGATGCCGGGCAGAATGCGGACGGTGATCCGGGGATCGGTGGTGGGGGCGCGCGTCGCCTCGGCGAGGCCCGGCGGGGCGCAGGGGGCCTTGCGGTAGGGTGCCTCGGCCCAGCCCTGCTGCGATCCGGCCATGCCGCAGACGATCACGGGGGTCTCGCGCATCGCGGGCAGCGCGTCGCCGACGAGGTCGAGGAGCGCGCCCTCGAAATCGGCGCGGGCGAGCGTGTTCATGCCGCGGTCCGAGGCGCGGCGGTCGATCACGCGGCCTGTGCCGTCCATGAGCCAGGCGCGCTGGTTCGAGGTGCCCCAGTCGACGGCGATCCAGTCGGGTTCGGTCATCGGCGGCTCCGGTCACGGTGCGTCATGCCTGTCCTTTCAAGTCTCGCGGCGCCGCGCAAGGTCGCGCCGGGCATCCTCACCGCTTCTTCTGCATCGCGTCGCGCAGGGCGTCGCCGAAGGCGCTGCCGCTCTCGGGGGCGGGCTTCGGGGCCCTGCCCTTGCCGCCGCCCGGGGTGCCGCGGGGCTGGTCGGGCTTGCCGCGTGCCGGCGGGGCCGAGGGACGCGCTCCGCCGTCCTGCTGTTTCTTCATCGACAGGCCGATGCGCTTGCGGGGAATGTCCACTTCGGTGACGCGGACGGTCACCACGTCGCCAGCCTTCACCACCTCGTGGGGGTCCTTCACGAAGCGGTCGGCGAGCTGGCTGACATGGATGAGCCCGTCCTGATGCACGCCGATGTCGACGAAGGCGCCGAAGGCCGCGACGTTGGTCACGGTCCCTTCGAGCCGCATGCCGGGCTTGAGATCCTTGATGTCCTCGACGCCGTCGGTGAAGGACGCGGTCTTGAAACCGGGGCGCGGGTCGCGGCCGGGCTTTTCGAGTTCCGACAGGATGTCGCGCACGGTCGGCAGGCCGAAGCGGTCGTCGACGAAATCCTCCGCGTTCAGGCCCTTGAGCGCGGCGCCGTCGCCCATGATGCCGCGGAGGTCGCGCCCGCAGGCCTTCACGATCCGGCGCGCGACGCCGTAGGCTTCGGGGTGCACGGACGAGGCGTCGAGCGGCTCGGCGCCGTCGCGGATGCGCAGGAAGCCGGCCGCCTGCTCGAAGGCCTTCGGGCCGAGGCCGGAGACCTCCTTGAGGCTCTTGCGCGAGCCGAAGGCGCCGGCGGCGTCGCGGTGGGCGACGATGGCTTCCGCAAGCCGCGGGCCGAGGCCCGAAACGTGGCTCAGGAGCGCGGCGGAGGCGGTGTTGAGATCGACGCCGACGGCGTTCACCGCGTCCTCGACCACGGCATCGAGCGCTTTCGCCAGCCGCCGCTGGTCGACGTCGTGCTGGTACTGGCCGACGCCGATGGATTGCGGCTCGATCTTCACGAGCTCCGCGAGAGGGTCCTGCAGGCGGCGGGCGATGGAGACGGCGCCGCGCAGGGAGACGTCGAGGTCGGGGAATTCGCGGGCGGCCAGCTCGGAGGCCGAATAGACCGAGGCGCCGGCTTCGGAGACGACGACCTTGATAGGGTGCGGCTGGCCGTCAGGGAGCAGGCGCAGGGTGTCGGCGACGAAGCGGTCGGTCTCGCGGCTCGCCGTGCCGTTGCCGATGGCGATGAGCTCGACGCCGTGGCGGCGCACGAGGTCGACGATCTTCGCCTCGGAGCCGCGGATGTCGCTGCGCGGCTTGAAGGGATAGATCGTCGCGGTCTCGACGACCTTGCCGGTGGCGTCGACGACCGCCGCCTTGACCCCGGTGCGCAGGCCGGGATCGAGCCCGAGCGTCGGTCTAGCGCCGGCTGGCGCGGCGAGAAGGAGATCGCGGAGGTTGCGGGCGAAGACCGAGATGGCCTCCTCGTGGGCGCGGGCGCGCAGCTCTCCGAGAAGGTCGATATACATCGAGAGGCTCAGCTTGACCCGCCACGCCCAGGCGGCGGCGTCGCGCAGCCAGCGGTCGCCCGGTCCGTCGCCGGGGATGCCGATCTCGGCGGCGATGATGCCGATGGCGCGGTCGGTGCCGGTCTCGGGCTCGGGCGCGATCTCGACGGTGACGATCTCTTCCTTGGAGGCGCGCAGGATCGCCAGCGCGCGGTGGGAGGCGATCTTCGACCAGGGCTCGCGGTGGTCGAAATAGTCGGAGAACTTTGCGCCCGCCTCTTCCTTACCGGGCACGACGCGGGCGGCGATCTGCGCCTCGGCGCGCATGAAGTCGCGCAGGCGGCCGAGGAGATGGGCGTTCTCGGCCAGCTCCTCGACGAGGATGTCGCGGGCGCCGGTCAGGGCCGCCTTGGTGTCGGCAACCGCCTCGATGACGTAGCCTTCGGCGAGCTTCTGCGGATCGGCGGTGCGGTTGTCCTGAATGCCGCGGAGGAGCGGCTCGAGCCCGTTCTCGCGGGCGATCATCGCCTTCGTCCGGCGCTTGGGCTTGAACGGCAGGTAGATGTCCTCGAGCGCTGCCTTGGTCTCGGCTGCCGCGATGGAGCGGGCGAGCGCGTCGGTCAGCTTGCCCTGCTCCTTGATGGAGCCGAGGATCGTCGCGCGCCGCGCCTCCATCTCGCGCAGATAGCCGAGGCGTTCGGAGAGGTTGCGCAGCTGGGTGTCGTCGAGCCCGCCGGTCGCCTCCTTGCGGTAGCGCGCGACGAAGGGGACGGTCGCGCCCTCGTCGAGCAGCTTGACCGCGGCCGCGACCTGCGCGGGCCGTGCGGCGATTTCGGTGCCGATGGTGCGGTGGATGCGGTCTTCGGCGTGGCTCAAGGCTGCGGCTCCTCAGGTCGTGGGAGCGCCTTGGTAGCCCGTGACCGCTGCGCCGCCAAGTGGTCGCCTGTGCGGCGCGACGTTTCCATTTGCTTTGCAGAGGCTCATTGGTTTTGAATTTGCGGGATGCCATCGTTTCGGTGGGGTCGAAGGACCGGAGGGGCCATGGCTTACGCGGCATTGGGCGAGGTTTTCGACGCTGTCATCGCCTTCATCGGCATCCTCGCCCCGGACGGCACGCTGATCGACGTCAACCAGCCCGGGCTCGACGTGTCGGGGCTGGTCAATGCCGACATCGCCGGCACGAAGCTCTGGGACGGGCCGTGGTTCCGCCACGATCCGGTCCTGCGCGAGCGCGTGCGTGCGGCCACGGGAGGCGCGGCGTCGGGAGAGACGCAACGCTTCGAGGCCGACATCCGCGTCGCGGGCGGCGATCCCATGACCATCGACCTGCAGATCTCGCCCCAGCGCGGCGCCCACGGCAGGATCGTCGCGCTCGTCGCCTCGGCCACGGACGTCACCGACCGGCGCAGGGCGGAGCTGGAGCTCGCACAGGCGCACGAGACCTTCATCACCGTGGTGCGCAGCTGCCCGTTCGGGATCGTCGTGCTCGATGCCGATCTGACGCTCCGCTTCATGAGCGACGGCGCGAAGCTCGCCTTCGACGATCCGCTGGAGAAGATGATCGGCACGGATTACGCGGCGATCATGCGCGAGGCCTGGCCCGCGGAGATGGCCGAGGAGATCATCGGGCGGTTCCGCCACACGCTCGAGACCGGGGAGAGCTTCCGCAGCGACGACACGACCGGCCTGCGCCGGGATCGCGGCGCGGTCGAATCCTACGACTGGCGGCTCGAGCGGATCTTCCTGCCGGACCGGCGCTTCGGGGTGGTCTGCCACTTCTACGACCTCTCCGAGCGGACCGAATACGAGTCGGTGGTGCGCGAGAGCGAGGCGCTCTTCCGCAGCACCTTCGAGAACGCCGCCGTCGGCATGGCGCATGTGGCGCCGGACGGCACCTGGCTGCGGGTCAACCAGTGCCTCTGCGACCTGCTCGGATATTCCAAGGCCGAGCTTCTGGGATTGCGGTTCCAGGACGTGACGCATCCCGAGGACCTCGAGGCGGATGTCGGGATGCTTCAGGAGGTCATCGAGGGCAAGCGCGACGCCTACGAGATGGACAAGCGCTACATCGCGCGGAACGGCGATCTGGTCTGGGTGACGCTGACGGTGAGCTGCATCCGCCGGGACGACGGCAGTGTCGAATATTTCATCTCGGCGGTCAGGGACATCACCCGCCAGAAGGCGGCGGAAGAGCAGCGCGACCTGCTGGTGCACGAGCTGAACCACCGGGTGAAGAACATCCTCGCCTCGATCCAGTCGGTCGCCTCGCATACGCGGCGCAATTCGGGCGGGCTCGAGGACTTCTTCAAGCGTTTCGACGGGCGGCTGAGGGCGATCTCGCGCGCGCATGATAGCATCTTCGACGACACCGCCGGATCGGCCAGCCTGCGGGAGATCCTCGAAGGGCAGTTCGCCATCTATTATGCCGAAGGGAGCCGCGCCTACACGCTCGACGGGCCGAATTTGGGGCTCGACGCGGCGCTGGCGAGCAAGCTCGGCGTCGTCTTCCACGAGATGATCACCAACGCGATGAAATACGGCGCGCTGTCGCACGAGGGCGGACACATCGCGATCGAATGGAGCGTGCGGCGGCGGGAGGGCGGTCGCGAGATCGCGCTCGCCTGGACCGAGACCGGCGGTCCGGCCGCGGCGCAGCCGACGACCTTCGGCTTCGGCTCCACCCTCATCGACATGATGGTGGTGCAGAGCCTCGGCGGCACGCTCGAACGGACCTTTTCGGAGACGGGACTCGTTGTGGCGATGACAGTAAGGCTCTGAGTCCATGCCACCTTCTACCGGGGTCCTCGTCGTCGAAGACGAGCCGATCATTGCCCTCGACATGTCCTGCGAGCTCAGGCTCGCCGGCTGGGGCGTCGTCGGTCCGGCGCTGTCGCTCGACCATGCGCGCCGGCTGCTTCTGAACGAAGGCTTCCGGGTGGCGCTTCTCGACGTGAACGTCGGCGACGAGACCTCGTTCGACTTCGCGCGCGCCTGCCGTTCGGAAGGGATCGCGGTGATCTTCATGACGGGATATTCGCGCGCGATCCTGCCCGAGGATCTCGCGGACAGCGTGCTCCTGCGCAAACCGGTGCAGATGTCGGAGCTGCGGGCCGCGCTCGCCGGCTGATCCGGGCGGAGGCGCCAGCTTGCCGATCGGGCCGCGAGGCACTAGGCGCATGGCCGATCGAAGCACCGGCCAGAAGGACATCCAGAGATGAGCACCGGGACCGCACATTGGGGCTCGCGCCTGACCTTCGTCCTCGCTGCGGCGGGGTCGGCGGTCGGCCTCGGCAACATCTGGAAGTTCCCCTACATGGTCGGCGAGGGCGGCGGCGCGGCCTTCGTGCTCGTCTACCTCGCCTGCATCGTGCTGATCGGCATGCCGGTGCTGGTGGCCGAATGGCTGATCGGGCGGCGCGGCCAGAAGAACCCCGTCGACACGATGCGCGATCTCTCGGCGGCGAACGGGCGGAGCGGCGCCTGGGTGCTGCTCGGCGCGAGCGCGGTGATCGTCGGCGCGGTGATCCTGTCGTTCTACAGCGTCGTCGGCGGCTGGTCGCTCTACTACACGGTGGAGGCCGCGACGGGCGCGTTCGCGGGACTGGATGGCTCGGGTGTCGAGGCGCTCTTCGAGGGCATGCTGGCGAGCCCGCTGACGCTGCTCCTGTGGCATTCGGCCTTCATGGGCGCGACCATCGCCATCGTCGCGCGGGGCGTCACCGGCGGGCTCGAGGCGGCGGTGCGGCTGCTGATGCCGGCGCTTGCGGTGCTGATCGCGGTGCTCGTCCTCTACGGCACGACCACCGGGCATTTTGGCGAGACTCTCTCATACATGTTCGCGGTGGATTTCGGGCGCATCGACGGCGGGCTGGTCATCGCGGCGATGGGTCAGGCCTTCTTCACGCTTTCGGTCGGGGCGGGCGTGATGATGGCCTACGGCGCCTATCTCGGGCGCGAGACGAGCCTTCTGTCGGCGGCCTGGACGGTGGTGATCCTTGACACCGTAATCGCGCTCTCGGCGGGGCTCGTGATCTTTCCCATCGTCTTCGCCAACGGGCTCGAGACCAGCGCGGGGCCGGGCCTCATCTTCGTGACGCTGCCGATCGCCTTCGCGCAGATGGCCGTCGGCTCTGTGGTCGGCTTCGTCTTCTTCTTGCTGCTCGCCTTCGCCGCGCTGACATCGGCGATCTCGCTGCTGGAACCTGCGGTCGCCTTCACCGAGCAGCGCTCGCGCCTCGGGCGGATCGGCTCGACGCTCGTGATCGGCGGGCTCTGCTGGGCGCTCGGGATCGCCGCGCTTCTGTCGTTCAACCTCTGGAGCGCGCCCTTGCCGCTGGTCGGACTCGGGCTCTTCGATGCGCTCGACGGGCTGACGAGCAAGATCATGCTGCCGCTCAACGGCTTCTTCGCGGTGCTTTTCGTGGGCTGGTTCCTGAACCGGCGGGGCGTGCTCGAGGAGCTGGGGCTCTCAGGCCTGCGGGCGAAGGTCTGGCTGGCGCTCTCCTGCGTGGTGGCGCCGCTCGGCGTTGTCGCGGTGTTCCTCGCCGAGATGCTCTAGGCGCCGCTGCGCGCCCGGGCCGCGGACACGACCGCCGCGCGGACCGCCTCGGGCTGCTCGGCGAGCGCTTCGGCGAGGCAGCGCAGATCGCGGCGGGCAGCGTGCAGGCGGTCGAGCAGCGTGAGGATCACCGGCAGCGCGTCCTCGGGCAGCTCCATCTCCTGCCGCAGATCGCAGAGGAGGCGCGCGCGGGCGACGTCCACCTCGTCGAAGACCGGGCCCGCGGGGCCGGTGACCGGGCGCACCCAGCCCTCGGACACGAAGAGGCGCAGCTCGTGCAGGGTCAGGCGCTCGATCCGCGCGACCACGGTCTCCTCGTCGAGGTTCATGTCGCCCTCCGCATCTGCTTGCGCGGATCGAAGCCCGCGTGCTCCTTCCATGTGCGGGCAAGCTCCTCGAGTTCGGGGCTCACCTTCTCGGGCAGCACGATCTTCAGCCGCACATTCTGGTCGCCCGTGCCGCTTCGCGCGGCGATGCCCTTGCCCTTGAGGCGGAGCCGCCGTCCCGAGGAGACGCCCTTGGGGATGGTCATCGTGACGAGGCCAGAGATCGTCGGCACGTCGATGCGCGCGCCGAGCACCGCCTCGTCGACGGTGATCGGCAGCTCGACCTCGATGTCGTTGCCCTCGCGGGTGAAGACGGGGTGCGGGCGGACGCCGACCGTGACGAGCGCATCGCCCGCCTCACCGCCACCCTGCCCCGGCGCGCCCTTGCCGCGCAGCCGCAGGGTCTGGCCGTCCTTGAGCCCAGCGGGGATCGCAAGCTCGATCCGGTTGCCGTCGGGCATGGTCAGCACACGTTTCGCGCCGCGGGCGGCCTCGAGGAACTCGACGTCGACGTTGTAGCGCAGGTCCGCGCCGCGCATCGCACCGCCCCGCCGGAAGCCGCGCCCGAAGAGGTCTGAGAAGATATCGGACATGTCCTCGTACCCCTGGGCGCCGCGCGGATCGTAGCGGCGGCCGGCATCCTGGCTGGCGTATTGGTGATAGAATTTCGGCTCGGCGCGCTCCTGCCCGCTGGCGTCGATCTCGCCCGCGTCGAAGCGGCGGCGCTTCTCGGGATCTCCGAGAATGTCGTAGGCGGCGGCGACGTCCTGGAACTGCGCCTGCTTGCCCGCGTCGCCGGGATTGAGGTCGGGATGCAGGGTCTTGGCGAGCTTCCGGTAGGCCTTCTTGATCTCGTCCTGGCTCGCGGTCTTCTCCACCCCGAGCGTCTTGTAGGGATCGTGCGGCATCGTCAGGCCTTTGCCTCGGCGGAGGCCCAGTCGACGATCGCCGCCGCCTGCATGACGCCCGCCTGCCGCCGGATCTCGCGGCCGCCGCGGAAGGCAACCAGAAGCGGGATGCCGCGGATATTGTAGAGCCGTCCGGCGTCGGGATGCGCCTCGGTGTCGAGCTTGGCAAAGCGGGCGCGGCCGCGCATCTGCTCCGCCGCCTTGGCGAATTCGGGGGCCATCATCCGGCAGGGCCCGCACCATGCGGCCCAGAAATCGACGACGAGGGGAAGCTCGTCCATGCGCGCGGCCTTCCTGAGGATGTCGAGCGAGACCTCGGCGGGCTTTGCGGGCAGGAGCGGCGCGCCGCAGGTGCCACATTTCGGCGACGCGCCGAGACGGTCCTCGGGGATGCGGTTGCCCTGGCCGCAGGCGAGGCAGGCGAGTTTGACGGGCATCGGACGGGCCTTTCGCGGAATCTCTGACACGATCCATAGCGCGGCTTCGGGGCGCACGTCTTGCGCTGAATCAAGCGGCGTGCGGATCAGCCGGCGATCCCGCCGAGAAAGGCGCCGACGGCGTAGGCGACGGAGGCGGCGGCGCTGCCGATGCCGAGGGTTTCGAGCCCCGAGCCCCACCAGCTCCGCAGGGTCCAGCGGCTCTTGAGCGCGCCGATCAGGGCGAAGGCGAGCGCGGTCGCCGCCACCGAGACGAGAAAGGGCTGCGCGACGCCGATCACGAAAGGCAACAGCGGCACGGAGCCTGCCGCGACGAAGGCGGCGAAGGTGACCAGCGCGGCGGAGCGGGCGCGCGGCGGCGAGAGGCTCTTGCCGTATTCGTCGGTCAGCATGAGGTCGATCCAGGCCTCGCGCCGCGCGCCGATCTGACTCACGGCGTCCTCGAGCACCGATCCGGCGAGGCCCTTGGCGGCGAGGATCTGGCGCAGTTCCTCGCGCTCGCCCTCGGGCACCGTGTCGATGTGCCGGCCCTCGACATCGCGCAGGCGCGAGACCTCCTCGGCCTCGGCGCGGTTGGCGGCGTAATTGCCGAGGGCCATCGACACGCCGTCGGCGAGGAGGTTGGCGAGCCCGAGGATCAGCACGACCGAGGTCGGCAGCTCCGCCCCCTGCACGCCCGCGACGATGGCGAAGGTGGTGACCGAGCCGTCGATGGCGCCGTAGACCGCATCGCCGAGATGGCCGGGCCGCCGCGCCTCCGCGAGCCGCGTGGCCACTTCGGCCGGGGCGTGGCCGTGTTCGGGGGTGTTCGCATGGGTGGCGGGGGGCGTCATTCCGGGGTCCCTTATGTGCCGCCGATCCGAGGGCACCGGTGTCGCCTGGTCCTCGGCGGTCGCGCCGCTGGCGGCTCATGGTGGTCGACCCGGGTGCGGCGCGCCTTGATACCGGTCAAGACGCGCCCATCGGCTCGGCAGGGGCGTTTCGGCGTCAGGCGAAGCTGCGGTCGAGTACGTGGTCGGCCGCCCCTGCGGGGAGCGCGCCGGAGATGCGGCCGCGCTCCCCGCCGAGGCGGGTGCGGACATAGGCCGACGCGGCCTCGCCGTCACCCTCGCGAAGGAGGACCGAGGCGGCGAGCAGCGTGGCGGAGCGTTCGACGAACCAGCGCGCCTCGGCCTCGGGAACGTCCCGGCCCCAGCGCGCGGCGTGGTCCTGCATGGCGGCGTCGTAGGCGGGATCGATCCCCCTTGCGGCGGTGAGGTCCGCCTGCAGCGCCTCGCGGGCGAGCGGCTCCTTGGCGAGGGTGCGGAGCGCGTCGAGGCAGATGACGTTGCCCGAGCCCTCCCAGATGCCGTTGAGCGGCGCCTCGCGGTAGAGCATCGGCATCGCGGTGTCGTCGACATAGCCCATGCCGCCGAGCACCTCCATCGCCTCGACCACGACGCCGGGGCAGAGCTTGTTCGAGAGGAACTTCGCCAGCGCGACGGCGATCCGGGCGAAGGCGCGCGCCTCCTCGCTGCCATCGTCGAAGCTGCGGGCGACGCGCAGGCCGAGCGTCAGCGATCCGAGCCAGTCGAGGGTGAGATCGGCGAGCACGCTGCGCATGAGCGGCTGGTCGACGAGGCGGCGCTGGAAGGCGGTGCGATGCTCCGCCCAGTGATGGGCCTCGCGGAGCGCTGCGCGCATGAGGCCCGCGGGTGCCATCGCGGTGTCGAGCCGGGTGTGGTGCACCATCTCGACGATGGTGCGCACGCCGCGCCCCTCCTCGCCGATCCGGTGCGCGAGGGCCTCCGCGTATTCGATCTCGGCCGAGGCGTTGGAGCGGTTGCCGAGCTTGTCCTTGAGGCGCTGGAGTCGGAAGCCGTTGCGCCCGCCCTCGAGCCAGCGCGGCACGAGGAAGCAGGTGAGGCCGGCCTCTGTCTGCGCGAGCGTGAGAAAGCCGTCCGACATGGGCGCGGAGCAGAACCACTTGTGGCCGGTGAGGCGCCAGTCCTCGCCGTCGCGCGTCGCGGTCGTGGCGTTGGCACGGACGTCCGAGCCGCCCTGCTTTTCGGTCATCGCCATGCCGAGCGTCGCGCCGCGCTTGTCGGCGAGCGGCCGCACGGCGGGATCGTAGTCGCGGGAGACGAGCTTGTCGGCCCAGCCGTCCGCTCCGTTGGCGCGGAGGACCGGCACGGCGGCGTAGGTCATGGTCAGCGGGCAGCAATGGCCGGGCTCGATCTGGCTTGCGAGGTAGACCATCGCGGCATGGGTGAGATGGCCGCCGGGGGCCTCCTCCCACGCGACGGAGTGGTAACCGGCGGCGGCGGAGGTGGTCATCATCCGGTGGTAGGCGGGATGGAAGGTCACCTCGTCGAGGCGCCGGCCGCCCGCGTCGAAGAGCTTCAGCTCGGGACCGGAGCGGTTGGCGGTGCGCGCCGCCTCGCGCATCTCCTCTGTGCCCATGGTGGCGCCGTAGGCGGCCAGAACCTCGGCCTGCCCGGCCCCGGCAGCGACGATCGCGCGGAGCTTGGGATCGTCGCCCCAGAGGTCGCAATCCCCCGGAGCGGCGGGCTGGTTGGTCACCTCGTGCGTGCCAAGGCGCGCGGTGGGTTCGGGTCGGGTCATGGGGCCTCCTCCATGACGGCCAGTCTACCCGTGCCGCGCCGCGCCACCAAACGCCGCCCGACGTGACGGCGCGTCAGACCGGCTGCGCCGTCGCCGTGGGCTGTCCCCGCGTTTCGCGCTTTTCCCGCAGCATCAGCATGGCGGGCGTCACCACCAGCGTCAGGACGGTCGCGACGACGAGCCCGCCCGCGATCGCGCTTGAGAGCTCGGTCCAGTATTGCGTCGAGGGCGCGCCGTAGACGATCTCGCGGCCGAAGAAGTCGATGTTGAGCCCGATCACCATTGGCAGGAGGCCGTGCGCTGTCGTGACCGAGGTCAGCACCACGGGCCGGAGGCGCTGCGCGCCCGTCCGAAGCGCGGCCTCGAGCGGCGAGGACCCGGTCCGGCGAAGGTCGTTGTAGGTGTCGATCAGGACGATGTTGTTGTTCACGACGATGCCCGCGAGGGCGATCACGCCGACACCCCCCATGACGATGCCGAAGGGCCGGCCCGTCACGATGAGGCCAAGGAGCACGCCCGCGACCGAGAAGATGATGGCGCTCATGACGACGAGGGCCTGGAAGAAGCTGTTGAACTGCAGCACGAGGATCATGAACATCAGAACGATGGCCGAGATGAAGGCGCCGGCGAGGAAGATCATCGATTCCTGCTGGTCCTCGGCCTCGCCCGCGAATTCGTAATCCGCGCTTTCGGGCAGGTCCGCGGCGGCGAGGGCGCCGCGCAGCTCCGAGATCTGGTCGGCCACGAGAAGCCCCGGCGCGACGTTGGCCTCGATGGTGGTGACGCGCCGCTCGTCGATGCGGCGGATGACGCCGACGCGCTCGACCGGCTCGAAAGTCACGAAGTTCGAGATCGGCACGAGGCCGGAACTCGTCGGCACCCGCAGGTTGCCGAGCTCCGAGAGCGAGCGCTCGTCGCTCGGGAAGCGCACGCGCACGTCGAGCTCGCCGTCGGCATCGGAGGGCCGGTAGTCGGTAACCGTGATGCCTTGCGTCAAAAGCTGGATCGCCTGACCGAGGAGGCTCACGTCGGCGCCGAATCGTGCGGCCTCCTCCCGATCGACGTTGATGGCGAGCTCGACGCCCGGCAGCGGCCGCGTGTCGGTGACGTCGGTGAAGCCGCCGACCTGCTCCATCTCGGCGAGCACGGCCTCGGTGGCGGCGGCCTGCGCCTCGGGATCGCCCGCCGAGACGCGCAGGTTGATCGGCTTGCCGCTGTTCGGCCCGCCGCTCTCGGTCTCGACCTGGATGTCGATACCGGCGATGTCGGTCATGTCCTGCCGGATGCCGGCGGCGATCTCGGCGGCGGGCGGACGCGTCTCCCAGTCGGCGAGATCGAGCTGGATGGTGCCGATCACGTCCTCGTCGGTCTGGCCGCCGCTCATCATCGAGCGGGCATAGACGCTGGACACGCCCTCGATGCCGAGGAGCCGCTGCTCGACCTCGCGGACGAGGTCGTCGCGCTCGTAGATCGAGAGGTTGTCGCGGGCCCGGACCTGCACCTGCATGAACTCGGGCTCGACGGACGGGAAGAAGGAGACGCCGCGGCCGAACTCGGCATAGGCCGCGAAGCCGCCGAGAAGGAGCGCGAGGGCGAAGACCACCGTCGCCCAGGGCCGCAGGATCGCGCGTTCGAGGAGGCGCACATAGGCGCCCGTCGCCCCGGGGATCTGGCGCGGATCGCCGTGCTCGGCGCCGTGCAGCGTGCGCTTCGAGGCCGCGGTCTGCGGCTGCGCGCGGCCGATCACGCCGCCGACGACGGGGATGAAGATCAGCGCCATGAAGAGCGAGGCGGTGAGCGTGAGCATCACCGTGATCGGCAGGTACTTCATGAACTCGCCGATGATCCCGGTCCAGAAGAGCAGCGGGAAGAACACCGAAAGCGTTGTCGCGGTCGAGGCGATGATCGGCCAGGCCATGCGCTTCGCCGCGGTCGCGTAGGCGTTGCGCGGCGTGTCGCCCTCGTAGAGGCGCCGGTCGGCGAGCTCGACCGTCACGATGGCGCCGTCGACGAGCATGCCGACGACGAGGATGAGGCCGAAGAGCACGACGATGTTCATGGTGAAGCCCATCGCCCAGATCGCCGTGACCCCGGCGAGGAAGGCGCCGGGGATGGCGAGGCCGACGAGCACCGCCGAGCGGAGGCCGAGCGCGAAGACGATGACGATCATCACCAGCATGACCGCGGCGATGACGTTGGATTCGAGGTCCGAGAGCAGCGTCTCGACCTGTTCGGACTGGTCCTGCAGGTAGGTGACGCGCACGCTGTCGGGCCAGTCCTGCCGGAGCGTCTCGATCGCGTCCTTGGTGGCGGCGACGGTGTCGATGATGTTCGCGCCCGAGCGCTTGGTGACCTCGAGCGCAAGCGCGGGCTGGCCGTCGATGCGGGCGAAGCTCGTCGGATCCTCGAAGGCGCGGCGGACGGTGGCGACGTCACCGAAGGTCACGACGGTGTCGCCCTCGACCTTCACCGGCATCGACATCACGTCGCCGATGTCCTGGATGAGGCCCGGCACCTTGAGCACGATGCGCCCGCCGCCGGTCTCGATCGCGCCCGCGGCGATGAGCTGGTTGTTGCGCTGGAGCTGGTTGATCAGCGTGTCGAAGCTGAGATTGTAGGTCTGGAAGACCGTCGGATCGATCAGCACCTCGAGGAATTCCTCGCGCGCGCCGCCGATATCGACCTCGAGCACGCCGGGCAGCGCCTCGACCTCGTCCTGCGTGGTCTCGGCGATGTCGTTGAGCGTGCGCTCGGGCACCGGGCCCGACAGGACCGCCGTGATGATCGGGAAGAGCGCGGTGTTGATCTCGGTGACGTTGAGGTCGGTCGCGTCCTCCGGCAGATCGCCTTCGACGGCGTCGGCGGCCTCGCGGACCTTGTCCAGAGCCTCGTCGATGTCCCCGCCCGCGGCGAATTCGAGCTGCACCGAGGCGAAGCCCTCGGTCGCCTCGCTCGACATCTGCTCGAGCCCCTCGATGGCGCCGAACTCGGCTTCCATCGGCTCGAGCAGGAGGCGCTCGGCGTCGCTCGGACTGATCCCGTCGACCGAGGTCGAGACGTAGACGAGCGGCAGCGGAACCTCGGGATTCGCCTCCTTGGGGATGGCGCGGTAGGACAGCGCGCCGACTGTCAGCACCATCAGCAGGACGATGACGACGACCCGGCTGCGCGAGAAGGCGGCGTCGATGAGGGTGTTCATCGGCCCGCCTCGGCGGTCTCTGCCCCGCCCTGCCCTTCGGCGCTGGCGGCGTCCTGCGCGCGCACCGGCTCGCCCGCGCGGACGAAGCCCTGCCCCACGGTGATGATCTCGGCCTGATCCGGAAGGCCGGTGGCCCAGACGCCGTTGATCTCGGTTTTCACGATCTCGACCGGGTGGAAGGCGACTGTGCCGTCCTCGACCGTCTTCACGCCGATCTCGCCCTCGGGCGACAGCGAGACGATCGACGGCTGTACGAAGTGCGCCTGGGTGTCGCCGGTCGGGATCGTGACCTCGGCCGAGACGCCGGCGGGGATCTCGCCGTCGGCGTTCTCGACCTCGATCTCGGCGAGGAAGGTGCGCGTCTCGGAGGCCGCGGCAGAGCCGACGAAGCTGACGGTGCCCTCGCGGGTCTGGCCGGTGATGAAGCGCACCTGGGCCGTCTGCCCGGCCTCGATCCGGTTCAGCGATTGCTGCGGCACCTGGATCGCCACGGTGAGCGGGTCGGTGTCGACGATCCGCGCGACCTCGTCGCCCGCGGCGACGTATTCGCCCTCGTTGATCTCGAGCTGTTCGACCCTTCCGTCGAAGGGCGCGACGATGGTGAGATCGCGCAGGGCCTGCTCGGCGCTCGCGACCTGCGCCTCGGCGGCGGCGAGCGCGGCGCGCGCCTCGGCCACGCGGTCGGCGGTGGCGATGCCGCGGTCGAGGAGCTGGCTCGCGTTGTCGAATTCGCGCTGGGCGCGCGCGCTCCTCCTGCGCCTGGGCGAGAGCGGCGTCCGCCTCGGCCGAGGAGAGCCGCGCGAGCGTCTCGCCGCGGGTCACCGAGACGCCCTTGCGGACGGGCAGCGCCTCGACCGTGCCCGACGCCTCGGCGCGCACGGTCGTGTCCCGCTCGGGCAGCGCCTGGCCTTCGGCGCCGAAGGTCAGCGTCACGGGTTCGGCAGTCGATTGCCGCACGAGCACGGCGGGGGGCGCGGCCTCGGTCGCTTCGGCCGCTTCGGGCGCGGGGTCCTCGGCGGGCAGCACGAAGCCGCTCGCCATCCAGCCGATGACCACCACGAGGATCACGAGCGCGATCCAGAACGAACGGGACGCACCGCGATCCGTGTCGAAGGACAGCGGTGATCCCGCCGACGTTTCGCCAGTTTCTTTAGACATCTCGCCCCGTTCCGTCCGTGTGTCGTGCCTGCGCGCCGTGCTCTGGCCGCCCGCAGTGACGTACTTATACGCGCGTGACTATCAAGTCCGTCGTCATCACGAGGCGAGAGGGTCGTGACCCCGGCTCCCCACCCGGGGCGGCGCGGGGTGGCCATCGCATCCCGAACCCTGTTCATATGGCGCTACCTCCGGGCGGCATGGGAGCCTCGCGTCATGGAAGAGACCACCAGCGACTGGATCGACCGCTTCGACGGGCTGCGTCGGCTCCCCGGCGACATCCGCCGCGATCTGATCGCCGGCAGCCAGGTGGTGGAGGTGCCGGAAGGAACGCAGATCTTCGCGCCGGGGCAATCAGCAGACAACCTGCTCCTGCTGCTCGAGGGGACCGTCCGCGTGCAGCAGAAGTCGGAGACCGGGCGCGAGGTCTTTCTCTACCGGGTGCATGCCGGGGAAAGCTGCGTTCTGACCACCGCCTGCATGCTGGCCTTCGAGGATTACGCCGCCGACGGCATCGCCGAGACCGACGTGCGCGCCGTCGCCATCCCGCGCGCGACCTTCGATGCGATGGTGGCGCGGTCGCCGATCTTCCGGCGCTTTGTCTTCACCGCCTATTCGCGGCGGATCACCGATCTCTTCACCCTGATCGACGACATCGTGTTCCAGCGTATGGACGTCCGGCTGGCCGCGCGGCTGCTGGAGCTCGCCGACGCGGCGGGCGTCGTGCACGCGACCCATGCGCATCTCGCCAGCGAGCTTGGCACCGCCCGCGAGGTCATCAGCCGCACGCTGTCGGAGTTCCACCGCCGCGGCTGGATCGAGCAGGCGCGCGGCGAGGTGCGGCTTAGCGGCCGCGAGGGCCTCGAACGGCTCGCCCGTTCGGCCGGAGAGCGCTGAGTCCCGCCTGCGCCAGATCAAGGCGCACGCGTCCGGCGTCCCTAGACTGGACGGGCCGGATCCGCTCCGGCGCCATTTTTTTTTGCGTCGGCCTCCAGCGCTCTGTGACGAAGTCACCGTCCGTCCGGGGGGGCGACGTGCGAGAACGGCTCATCACCGGGTCCTTTGGAGGAAAGTCATGACTCGCAACATGGGAACTCTCGATCGCGTCGGGCGCCTCGCGCTCGCCGCCATCCTGCTCTGGATCGCCTTCGGCACGGCATTCGCCGCCGCGGGCGCGCTGCACTGGATCGCCATTGCCGTGGCCCTGGTCCTTGGCCTCACGGCGCTTGTCGGCAATTGTCCCGCCTATGGCCTTCTCGGCATCCGGACGTGCAAGCTCTCGTGACGGAGCGGAGACCGTCCGGGGAGACGGCGTCGCCTACGCGATGACGCCGTGCGCCGGAATCCGCCACGTGACGACGCTGCGCCGGGACCCCGGCGCAGCGATGAATTCAAAGACCACAAGATGCCCCGAATGACCTCTTCCCTCCGCCGCTACCTGCCGATCCTCGACTGGGGCCGAAGCTACGATTCCGCGGCGCTGACGAGCGATCTCGTCGCGGCGGTGATCGTGACGATCATGCTGATCCCGCAATCGCTGGCCTATGCCCTTCTGGCGGGCCTGCCGCCCGAGGCGGGCATCTATGCCTCGATCGCGCCGATCCTGCTCTACGCGATCTTCGGCACGTCGCGCGCGCTGGCCGTCGGGCCCGTCGCCGTCGTCTCGCTGCTGACCGCCTCGGCCATCGGAGAGGTCGCGGAGCAGGGCACGGCAGGCTACGCCGTCGCGGCCTTGACGCTCGCGGGCCTCTCGGGGGCGTTCTTGCTGGCGCTCGGGGTGTTCCGGCTCGGCTTTCTGGCCAATTTCCTGAGCCACCCGGTGATCGCCGGGTTCATCACCGCCTCGGGCATCCTGATCGCGACCTCGCAGGTGAAGCACCTTCTCGGGATCGAGGCGGGCGGGCACACGCTGATCGAGATGGTGCATGGGATTCTGAGCCATCTCGGTGAGATCAGCTGGATCACTGTCGCCATCGGCGGCGGCGCCACCGCATTCCTCTTCTGGGTGCGCAAGGGTCTGAAGCCGCTGTTGCTGCGCATGGGGGCCTCGCCGCTCCTCGCCGATATCGGCGCCAAGGCCGGCCCGGTGGCGGCGGTCGTCGTCACCACGCTTGTCGTATGGCTGCTGGATCTGGGCGCGGCGGGCGTCGCGATCGTCGGTGAGGTGCCGCAATCGCTGCCGCCGCTCACGATGCCGGGCCTCTCGCCCGAGCACCTCCGGCAACTCGCCCTGCCCGCGGTGCTGATCTCGATCATCGGTTTCGTCGAATCCATCTCGGTTGCGCAAACCCTTGCCGCCAAGAAGCGCCAGCGCATCGATCCCGATCAGGAGCTGATCGGCCTCGGCGCCGCCAATCTCGGCGCGGCCTTCACCGGGGGCTACCCGGTGACGGGAGGATTCTCGCGCTCGGTGGTGAACTTCGATGCCGGCGCCGAGACCCCGGCCGCGGGCGCCTTCACCGCCGCCGGGCTTGCCATCGCCGCGGTCGCGCTCACCCCGCTCGTCTACTACCTGCCCAACGCGACGCTGGCCGCGACCATCGTCGTCGCGGTCCTGAGCCTCGTCGATTTCGGCATACTCAAGCGCACCTGGACCTATTCGCGGGGCGATTTCGCCGCCGTGGCCGCGACAATCCTGCTGACGCTGGCGCTGGGCGTCGAGATCGGCGTCGCCTCCGGCGTGGTGCTGTCGATCGCGCTGCACCTCTTCAAGACGTCGCGGCCGCATGTGGCCGAGGTCGGCCTCGTCCCCGGCACGCATCACTTCCGCAACATCAACCGCCACGACGTGACGACCGACCCCTCGGTGGTGACCCTGCGCATCGACGAGAGCCTCTATTTCGTGAACGCGCGCTTTCTCGAGGACCTGATCCTCGCCCGCGCCGCCGAGACCGAGGAGCTGCGCCACGTGGTGCTGATGTGCTCGGCGGTGAACGAGATCGACTTCTCGGCGCTCGAGAGCCTCGAGGAGACCAATAGGCGTCTCGGCGACATGGGGATCGAGCTGCACCTGTCGGAGGTGAAGGGGCCGGTCATGGACCGTCTCAAGACATGCCATTTCCTGCAGGACCTCACCGGCCGGGTGTTCCTGTCGCAATACGATGCGTGGAGGGCCCTGGCCCGGGCCGAAGCGGAGCGCGGCGCTGCAGCGGAGTGAGAGATGGTGGGTCGTGACGGATTCGAACCGCCGACATTCTCGGTGTAAACGAGACGCTCTACCAGCTGAGCTAACGACCCTCCGGGCAGGCCTCGTGTAATGCGGCACCCGGCGTGCTTCAAGAGGGATCGCGCCCGCCGGCTGCGGCGGGCGCGGGTGACGTCAGGGCCCGTAGACGAGGCCCGGGAGCCAGATGATGATCTCGGGGAAGACCATGCAGAGGACGAGGCCCAGGATCTGAAGGGCGAGGAAGGGCAGCGCCGCCTTGAAGATGTCGCCCATCGGGATCTCGGGCGGTGCGACGCCGCGGAGGTAGAAGAGCGCGTAGCCGAAGGGCGGCGACAGGAAGCTCATCTGCATGTTCACGAGATAGAGCACGCCGAACCACAGCACGAGGTCGTTGGGATCGCTGAGGCCGAAAGCGGCGGCGCCGAGCCCCTTCACGATCGGCACGAAGATCGGAACGCACAGGAGCAGAATGCCGACCCAGTCGAGGAACATCCCGAGCACCACGAGCAGGATCTGCATGAGGATGAGGATGCCCCAGGGCCCGAGGCCCGTCGCGGCGAGCGCGTCATTGACGAATTGCTGCCCGCCCTCGAGCACGTAGAGGCCGACGAAGATCGTCGCGCCGAACATGATCCAGATCACCATGGCCGACGCCTTGAGCGTCGTCAGACACGCCTCGCGGATCGTCTGCCAGTCGAGCTTGCGGTGGATCGCCGCGACGATGAAGGCGCCGAAGGTCCCGATGCCCGCCGCTTCGACCGGCGTCGCGACGCCCGAGAAGATCACGCCGAGCACGACGATGATGAGCACGATGGGCGCCGCCATCTTCGAGAGCAGCTGGATCTTCTCGGCGGTCGAGATGCGCTCGGCATGCGGGATCGGGGGTCCGAGCTTGGGGTTGATGTAGCTCAGGCCCACCACGTAGAGGATGTACATCCCCGACAGGAGCAGTCCCGGGAACACCGCGCCGATGAAGAGCTCGCCCACCGATTGCTCGGCCACCACCGCGTAGATGATGGCGAGGATCGACGGCGGGATCAGGATGCCGAGCGTGCCGCCCGCCATGATCGAGCCCATGGCGATCTTGGGATCGTAATCGCGCGCCAGCATCGCCGGCAGCGCGATGATCCCCATCGTCACGACCGCCGCGCCGATCACGCCGACCATCGCGGCGAGCACCGTCGAGGCGAGGATCGTCGCCGCCGCGAGGCCGCCCTTAAGGCCCCCCAGCACCTTGTAGATCACGTCGAACATGTCGTTGATGATGCCCGCCCTCTCGAGCATCGCCGCCATGAAGATGAAGAGCGGGATCGCCGACAGCTGGTAGTTGGTCATCAGCGGGAAGATGCGGCTCGGCACGATGTTGAGCGCCTGCGCGTCACCCAGGATGAAGAGGAACACGCAGGCGAGGCCGCCGGTGACGAAGGCCAGCGGCAGGCCCATCATCAGGAGCGCCAGCAGCGAGCCGAACATGATCAGGGTGAGCCACCCGATTTCGATCTCGAGACCCATGACTTACGCCTCCCGGATCGCGGTGATGTCCTTGAGGAGCTTCGAGATCCCCTGCAGGACGAGGAGCAGTCCGCCGATCACCATGACCCATTTCATGGGCCAGAGCGGCACCTCCCATTCGTTGAAGCTGAGCTCGCCCCAGCGCACGTTCGGATCGGTCCATTGCGACCAGTCCCATCTCGCCAGCATCTCGGTCGTGGGGATCGCGCCCCGCGCCCATTGGCTGAGGAGCCCGTTGCCCGTCGGCACCGCAAGCGCGTCCATGGCGAAGATCCACGACGTCACCAGCAGCGTGCCCGCGAAGATGAAGAAGAACACCGAGGTCAGAAGATCGACCCAGGCCTGCCGCTCGCGGCTCCAGGTGGCGTAGAAGATGTCGACGCGGACATGCTGCTCGGTCAGCATCGCGTAGGCGCCGGCGATGAGGTACTGCATCCCGAACATCAGGTACATCGCCTCGTGCGCCCAGTTGGAGGGCGCGTTGAAGACGTAGCGCGAGATCACCTCGAAATAGTAGACGAAGACCGCGATCACCGCCCAGTAGGCGACGAATTCGCCGCAGAGGAGCGACAGCCGGTCGATCCGGTTGGTGGCCCAGGCCGCGTCGGGCTTGGTCTCGGTCACGCCGGCCTCCGCGAGGGCGCGCTCCGCGGCGCTCTCTTCCTCCGGAGTGATGGTGCGGTTGGCGCGCTTCACGAGCCGCTTCATCAGCACCGCGTCGAGCGCCATCATGACGAGCAGCACGTAGAAGGCCCATTTGCCGGTATTGCTCCAACGCAGCCGGTCCGCACGCGCGGCCTCGAGCGGGACCTGCATCTCGTCCAGCGTTGCGCGGGCCTCGTCCACGCGCTGCTCGCCGCGCTGGATCGTGGTCTCGGCGCGGTCGAGCCGGCGCTGCGCCGATTTCTGGGCGAAGCTGCCCTCCTCGGCCTCCGCCAGGTCCTGCCGGTAGCGCGCGATCTCGGCCTGCGCCTCCGCGACCCGCGGCTCCTCGCGCGCGAGGCTGCTCTCGGCGACGCGCACCCGGTTGGCGAGGTCCGACACTTCGGTGCGCGCCTCCTGCCCCTGCCCGTTGGCGAAGAGGATCACGAGGAAGACGGGGATGAAGACGAAGCCCCAGAGATTGCGCAGGTAGAAGCGGTGCAGCCCGAGCATGCCCCCGGTCACGAGGATCATGTAGCCGAGCGCCATGGAATACCGCTTGTCCTCCACCTTGGGGCGGCGGGCGAGCGTCATGGCGATGAGCGGAAAGACGATCAGCCCCACCCAGTAAAGCCAGTGCGGCAGCGTGTAACTTATGTCGGGCATGGTGTCCCCGTCCCTTGGCCCCGTCTGCGGGGCGATCTTTCTTGACGCGTCGCGCGCGGCGGCGTGCCCCCGCCGGACACGCCGAGTGACATGCGGGCCGGGCGACGATCGCGCCCGGCGCCAGGGGGATCAGATCTTGAGCTCGAGCCCTTCGGTCAGGGCCGGATCGACATAGCCGAGCGAGCCCGACTGCATGTAGTCGAGCTGGATCTTGAAGACGCGCGCCGCGTTCGGATCGCGGTTGGCGTAATCGAACCAGATCGGCACGGCGACCTCGGTCATGAGGTCCACGTCGTCCTGCGTGAGGCGCGTGACCTCGGTGCCGTCCGCCTCGAACTTGGCCCAGGCTTCCTGGTCGGCGGCCTGGATCGCGGCGTAGTGCATGTCGGAATAGACATGCGTCTCCATCTCGACGAACTGCTTCATCTTGGGGCTGAGATTGTCCCAGGCGGCTTGGCCCACGGTGATGTCCATGATGTCGACCGGCTGGTAGAGCGACATGAAGCCCGGAGGGCCCATGACGATGTAATCGGTCACCTGGCTGAAGCCGAGCGCGTAGTTCACCGCCGGGCCCACGTAGTCGGCCACGTCGATCGTGCCCTTCTCGAGCGCCGGGAAGATCTCGGAGCCCGGCAGGACGGTGGTCTCGGCGCCGATCTCGGAGAAGACGTCCGCGACCATGCCGCCCGGCAGGCGCATCTTGCGGCCCGCAAAGTCATCGATCGAGCGGATCGGCACCTTGGAGTGGATGATGTTGGCGTCGTGGTGCACCGGGCCGACGAAATACATGCCCTGCGCGGCGTAGAGCTCGCGCGCGATGTCGAGACCGCCGAGGCCGTAATAGAAGGTGTCGAATTCGGAAGGCTGGCGCAGGCCGAGCGGGATCGAGGTGAGGAACGTCGCGGCCGGAATGATGCCCTGCGCGTAGATGGTGAACGGGTTCACCGCGTCGAGCACGCCGTTCTTGACCGCGTCGAAGAGCTGGAAGTCTCCCACGACGTCATTGGCGCCGAAGGCCTGGAAGCTGAGCTCTCCGTCCGTCTTCTCCTGGATCGAGGCGCACCAGTCCTTGAAGATCTGCAGGCCCGCGCCGCCGGGCCACGAGGTCTGGATCTTCCAGGTTGTTCCGTTCGCCTGCGCGCCGGCGATATGGGGTGCCGCGAGCGTGGCCGCACCGGCTCCGGCCAGGGTGCGCAGCGCGCCCCGGCGATTGGTCGTCCGTGTCATGATCGTCCTCCCTTGGGTCCATTTTTTGTTTGTTGACCGGGGGCATGGCGGTCTCCCCTCCGCCAGGCGCCCCCGCCTTATCGAACGCAAAGGGCGACGTTGCGTCAACCCCGTTGCGGTAGCATGCGGCGCCGACCCTTCCGGGATCACCCTACCGCGCGCGCGGCATGAAGCAAGTGCGGGGTTGCGCCAGCGCAAACCTCGCCGGTGAACTGCCGAGCCGACACCGCCGGGGCGCACGGCTTCGATGTAAAAAACTTTCACATGAGATCTTGAAGGGCGACTTTACGATCCCGATCTAAGGCATGTGAAAGACATTCACATCAGTCAAACGCCAACACCGGAGATCGACATGACCACCGCCACCCCGTCCACGCTGCCTGCGACCGCCGGCTGGTTCGCCCGCGCGGAAGCCTGGCTCGACGACAAGGGCAAGGTTGCCTGGCTCGCCGCCATGGTTCTGGGCTTCGTGTTCTTCTGGCCCGTGGGCCTCGCCCTTCTGTTCTACATGATCTGGAGCAAACGCATGATGTCCTGCCGCAAGTCCCGCACCGCCCGGATGCCCCAGGGCTTCCGCACCATGAGATCCTCAGGCAACGCCGCCTTCGACGCCTACAAGGCCGAGACGCTGCGCCGGCTCGAGGAAGAGCAGGACGGGTTCGAGGCGTTCCTCAAGCGTCTGCGCGATGCCCGCGACAAGGCGGAATTCGACCAGTTCATGGAAGAGCGCTCGCGCCGCGCCGGCCCCCCGGCCACGGATGCCGAGACATCCTCCTGACGCAAGCGACACAACGGGCCGCGCCAGCCGCGGCCCCTGCCCGTTTTTTCCCTGCCGCCCGCTGACACGGAGCCTTGAGACATGTATGCGACCCGGATGATCGACCACGGCCATCTGCCCGACCCCGTCACCCAGCCCGAATTCTACGACGGCGTCGTCGCGAAGCGCGCGATGGCCTGGGTGATCGACGTGATCCTCGTTGCGCTCTTCGTCGTGCCGGTGGTGATCCTGACCGCTTTCCTCGCGCTCTTCGTGCTGCCGGTGGTGATGCTGGTCGTGGGATTCCTCTACCGCTGGATCACCATCGCGAACGGCTCCGCCACCTGGGGCATGCGCATGATGGCGATAGAGCTGCGCGACGCCTATGGCCGTCCGCTCGATCCCGCGCAGGCCTTCTTCCACACGCTCGGCTACGCGCTCTCGATGACGACGGCGATCGTGCAACTCGGCTCGGCCGGCCTCATGTGCGTGACCGAACGCGGCCAGGGTCTGACAGACCTCGCGCTCGGCACCGTGATGATCAACCGCCGCGCCTGATCCCCCCGCGCCGCCGCAGACGTCAGGAATGCGGCGGCTTCACGGCTCTTTGGGGACTTGGCGACGCGCGCCGGCGTTGTTACGTTTTCTTTAACCGCAAACCTGAGTCCTGATGCGCCATTCTCTTCCGCTCGCGCCGCAATTCTACGTGACGGCTCCGCAGCCCTGCCCGTACCTTCCGGGCCGGATGGAGCGGAAGCTGTTCACCGCATTGCAGGGCGACCAGGCACAGCGGCTGAACGATTCTCTCTCGCAGCAGGGCTTCCGGCGCTCGCAGAACGTGCTCTACCGGCCGTCCTGCTCGGATTGCGCGGCGTGCCTCTCGGCGCGGATCTCGGTCGCCGATTTCGAGCCGTCGAAGAGCCAGCGCCGCACAATCAGGCGCAACGCCCATCTCGAGCGCCGGGCGACGAGCCCCTGGGCGACCGAGGACCAGTATGCGCTCTTCCGCCGCTATCTCGACCACCGCCACGCCGATGGCGGCATGGCCGACATGGATGTCTTCGAATTCGCCGCGATGATCGAGGAGACCCCGATCCGCTCCCGCGTCGTCGAATATCTCGACCGCGCGCAGGGCGATCTGACCGCGGTCTGCCTCACCGATGTGCTCGATGACGGGCTCTCCATGGTCTATTCCTTCTACGAGCCGGACCTGCCGCGGCAATCGCTCGGCACCTGGATGATCCTCGACCATGTCGACATCGCCCGCGAGGCGGGGCTGCCGTATGTCTATCTCGGCTACTGGGTGCCGGGCTCGCCCAAGATGGGCTACAAGGCGAACTTCACAGGGCTCGAGATCTTCCGCGGCGGGCAATGGGTTCGCAAGACCCCGCGCGACGATTACTCGGCCGAGATGCACCCGCTCTCGACCGACCCGATCGCCGAGCAGGTCGCGAACATCTCGCTCCCCGACACCCGCGGCTGAGACCACGTCCCGACGCGCCCCCTCCTTCTTCTTGACATAAATATCCCCGCCGGAGGCTCCGCCCTTTCCGGTCGCGTCCGGACCTCAGGGCATGAGGTCCGGCACGATGGTCACGATGCCCGGAAAGAACCACAGGATCACGAGGCCCAGCACCTGGATCAGGACAAAGGGGAACACGCCGCGATAGATGTGCCCCGTCGTGACCTCGGCCGGTGCGACGCCGCGCAGGTAGAAGAGCGCGAAGCCGAAGGGCGGGGTCAGGAACGAGGTCTGCAGGTTCACCGCGATCATGATCGTCACCCATTTGGGATCGAACGATCCGCCATAGATCACCGGGCCGACGATGGGCACCACGATGTAGATGATCTCGAGGAAGTCGAGCACGAAGCCGAGCACGAAGAGCACGATCATGACGATCAGGAAGACCTTGAACTCGTTGTCGAAGCTCTGGAGGAACTGCTGGATGTAATGCTCGCCGCCGAAGGAGATGACCACGAGGTTCAGAAGCTGCGAGGCGACGAGGATGGTGAAGACCATCGAGGTGACCTTCGCCGTCTCGCGCACCGCGGGCGTCAGTACCCGTGCCCGTAGCAGCACCCAGCACGCGTAGAGCAGTCCGAAGAGTGCGAAGAGGAACGCGGCATAGGCGGCGAGGAACGCGATCCAGGTCACCGGCCCGACGCCCGAGATGTTGATCCTTACGTCGAAATTGATCCCGATCAGCAGCATCGCGACGAGCGCATAGGTGGACCAGGCGATGATCCAGGGATCGCGGCCCTCCTCGCGGAGCTTGCGATAGGCCGCGAGCATGATCGCGCCCGCCGCGCCGAGCGCCGCGGCGGGCGTGGGGTTGGTGATGCCGCCGAGGATCGAGCCGAGCACCGCGACGATCAGCACGAGCGGCGGAAAGATCACCCGGACGAGATCGTTGCGCGCCATCCGGGCGGCCGCGTGCCGGCAGCCCCAGATCGCGATGGCGGCCGGGACGGCCATCCACAGCACGGTCGCCGCGGGTGAGGTCGCCGGACCGATGAAGATCACGTCGACGAGCAGCAGCAGAAGCACCCCCGCCGCGCCGCCGATGAGCGGCATCGGGTCGGCGGTCGGCGCCATGCCGCGCCCGAAGGCGAGGACCAGCGCGAAGATCACCGCGAAGGTGGCGATGCCGGTGCCGATGGGCGCGGCGTTCTCGGACTTGGCGATGCGCGCCTCGGCGACCTCCTCGTCGGTCAGGCGCTCCTGTGCGGTCACGCCGCCCGCCTCGTCGATCGCGGCCTGTTCGGCGACGGCCCGGTCCCAGGCCCGCTGGCCGTGCAGCTCGATCATCGAAGCGCGGCATTCATCCGAGACGGTCGTGCGCAGGGACGCGGTCTCGCCGGCGGCCGAGAACCTGTCGACCGCCAGCGATTGCGAGCCGACGATATTGACCTGCCCCGCCAGCATGACGCCCGCGACGATCGCCGCCGGGACGAGCAGGAACCACGTCAGCCCTTCGCCGCGGGTGATCACCTCGCCGCTCGGCGCGCCGACCTCGACGGGAGGCGCCTTCGACGGATTGAGCAGCGCGAAGACGAAGGCGTAGACCGCGTAGAGCACGGCGAGCAGGATCCCCGGCAGGAGCGCCGCCTGGAAGAGCGTGCCGACCGAGACGACCGCGGGCTCTCCGAGGAAGGTCAGCGCGTCGGAACAGCCGGCGAGCTGCGCCCGCGTCTCCTGGCTCGCCGAATAGAGATCGCCCGCAAGCGTGCCGAGGAGGACGATCACGATGGAGGGCGGGATGATCTGGCCGAGCGTGCCCGACGCGGCGATGACGCCGGTCGAGAGTTCGGGAGAATAACCGTTCCGCAGCATCGTCGGCAGCGCCAGCAGGCCCATCGTCACCACCGTCGCGCCGACGATGCCGGTCGAGGCGGCGAGGAACGCGCCGACCACCACGATGGAGACCGCGAGCCCCCCCGGCAGCGGTCCGAAGACCCGCGCCATGGTCGTCAGGAGGTCGTTGGCGATCTTGGAGCGCTCGAGCACGATGCCCATGAGAACGAACATCAGCACCGCCAGCAGCGTCTCGATGGACGGGCCCGCGAGGACCCTCTCGTTGATGCGGTTGGTGATGAAGGACACGTTGCGGTCGAGCGCCGTGTGCCAGCCCTGCTCGAAAAGCGCCTGCCCGACCCGCGGCAGGTCGGGGTAGCGGAAGATCGAGATCGTCTCGGAGCGGACGCCGTCCGCCACCAGCGCCCGGTAGCCCTCGGAGGAGGTGTCGATGGCCTGGTGGATCAAGAGGCCCGCGCTGTCGAGCGCGGCGATGATGGCGAAGGAGATGATCCCCGCCCCCGCGATGGCGAAGGCCACCGGGAACCCCGACAGGATCGCCGCGAACAGGGTCACGAAAACGATGATGAGCCCGATCTCGACCCCATCCAGTCCGAAAAGCATGGTCCCCGTCCCCGCCGGTCAGATTTCGGCGTGCTGGTGACCGCCGGTATCCGGCGCATCGAGCACGTCCTTGTCGAGATACTTGTCCTCGCTCTCGGGCCCTTCCTTCCATTCGAGATACGAGCGGAAGAGGAAGGCCCAGGCGTGGATGAAGATCAGCCCGGTCATGACGACAAGGAGGATCTTGAAGAGGAAATAGGCCGAGAAGCCGTTGGGCGAGAAGCCGATCGTCTCGACGTTCCAGCGCAGCGCCCGGGCCTTCATCATCAGCCGGTCGAGCGGCTCGGACGCCGAGGGGTTCGGCACGATGAGATGGCGCCACATGAAGAACCACGCATACATCCAGATCAGCACCGCCATCGGCATCATGAAGATGACCGAGCCGACCATGTCGATGACCCGCTTGGTGCGGAAGCTCACGGCGGAATAGATCAGATCGACGCGCACATGGCCCTGCTGCACGAAAGTGTAGGTCAGGCAGAGCGCGACGATGGCGGCGTTATAGAGCTTCAGCTCCTCGGACCACCACGAGATGTCGAACTCGACCGGAATGCCGAAGCCGAGCGAGATCGAGGGTCGCGCGAAGACGCGCTGCATGAAGACGATCACGACCTGCTGGATCACCATCAGAAGGCCCGCCCAGGCGACGAGGCGCCCGAGCGTGTTGGCGAAACCCTCGAGCGCGCGCACGACACCCCAGAGGAACCGGTTCGACCAGAGGCCCGCGGCGCCGATCACGAGGAAGGTCGTGAACACGACGAAGAAGAACTCGACCGAGCCGCCGTAATAGACGACCCGCATGATCGCCTCGGTGTTCGACCAGTCCAGCCAGAGCCCGGGATGGGTGATCGCGTACCCGAGGTGCCAGAAGGCCAGCACGATGTTCTTCAGAACCCACCAGATGCCGTCCAGGAGCCAGAAGCCGCCCGCGGCGCTCTCCTCGTCCATGTCTCACTCTCCGCGCGTCGCCGCATGATCCGATTGGCCGGCCGCGCCGGCATGCCGTGCGGGCGATCCCCTCCCGCGGACCGCCCGGGACGCGCGGGGCATTTCCGCCCCGCCCGCCCTTTTCGATCAGGCGTTGCCGAGCACGCGGTCGCGCTGCGCGGTATAGGCGCCGGACGAGGTCTTGATCCACGCCGCGGAGGACTTCATCGATTCCATCGCGCTGTCGTGGATGCGCTTGTAGATGTCGTCGCCCATGTTCTCGTCGTGGACCTGCTGACTTGCGTCGCCGAAGGCGTCCCAGACGCTGTCGGGGAATTCGCGCAAGGTCACGCCCGAGCTCTGCAGGCGCTGCAGCGCCGCGCCGTTCTCGGTCAGGAACTGCGCGAGGTTCCACTGATGCGCCTCGGCCGAGGCGATCTCGATGATCTTCTGCTGTGCGGGCGTGAGGCTCTCGAAGACCTCGCGGTTGGTGGCGAGGCTGAGGCCCGCGCCCGGCTCGTGGAAGCCGGCGGTGTAGTAGATCTTGGTGATCTCCTGGAAGCCGGCCTTCTCGTCGGCCCAGGGGCCGATCCATTCGGTGCCATCGATCGCGCCGGAGGACAGCGCCTGGTAGACCTCGCCGCCGGGAATGTTCTGCACGCTCGCGCCGAGCTTCCCGAGAGCCTGTCCGCCGAGGCCCGGCATGCGGAACTTGAGGCCGTTGAAATCCTCGGGGCTGGCGATCTCCTTGGCGAACCAGCCGCCCGCCTGCGCGCCGGTGTTCCCCGCGAGGAACGATTTCAGGCCGAAGATCTGGCCGAGCTCGTCGTGGAACTCCTGCCCTCCGCCGTGATAATACCAGTTGGCCAGCTCCTGCGCCGTCATTCCGAACGGCACCGCGGTGAAGAAGGCGTAGGCCGGGTGCTGGTTCACGAAGTAGTAGTCGGCCCCGTGATACATGTCCGCCTGGCCCGAGGTGACCGCGTCGAACACCTCGAAGGCGCCGACGAGCTCGCCCGCCGCCTTGAGGTCGATGCTGATCTGTCCGTCGGTCATCGCGGTGATGGTATCGGCGGCGCGCTGGGCGGCGTCGTGCACACCGGCGAGGCCCCTGCCCCAGGTGGTGACGAGCGTCAGCGTGCGGTTGCCCTGCGCATAGACGGGCGCGGCGAGCGTGGTCGCGGCGGCGGCCGAGCCGCCGAGCGCGGATGTTCTCAGAAACGAACGACGATCCATGGGTAACCCTCCCTGTGGCATCTTGCGCCCTCCCGCCTTTCGGCGATGTCTCCCGGCGCGGATCGTTGAAGTGTCCGCGACGTTAGCCGCGCTCGTTCCCGGCACAAAGAAAAATTGCTTTCGGAGCGAAAAGTAATTTTGCGGCATCATGGCCTCAATGTGGTGCGGTGACACCTGAGGCGATATATATGCCGATCTTGCCCCCTAGGTACCAAATCTGGGAGGCCCCGCACGGCATAGGTTAGGGACAGCCGCCACTATATCTCGTCGGACCGAGCCGGCGCGTGACGGCTCGCACCAGAGCCTCTGCCGATCCGGCGCTAAGCTTTCTTGCGCTGCGACAATCGCTTCGCGTCCCAGCGCATTATCCATGATGTGGCGGTCGTTCGCGCGAGGTCCGGGTTCCGTCCACAAGATATTGACACAAAACATGAACGGACATAGAACACGGTAAAAGAACGATCATGAGGCTTGGGCGCGATGCTGACCCGGAAACAACTCGATCTGCTGGAATTCATCAACCGCCGCGTGGCGCGCGACGGGATACCGCCCTCCTTCGACGAGATGAAGGAGGCGCTGGACCTGCGGTCGAAGTCGGGCATCCACCGGCTGATCACCGCGCTCGAGGAGCGGGGGTTCATCCGTCGTCTCGCCCACCGCGCCCGGGCGATCGAGATCGTGAAGCTGCCCGAGAGCCTCGGCGGCGAGGCGACGGGCTTTAGCCCGCGGGTGGTCGATGGCGGCCGCCCCGACAGCCGTCCCGCCACCGCCCAGCCGCTCGAAGCGCTGCACGCGACCGAGCTTCCGGTGATGGGCCGCATCGCCGCCGGCCGGCCGATCGAGGCCATCGACGACAATCCCCCGGGCATCGCGGTGCCGGGGCAGATGCTCGCCGGTCAGGGCCATCATTACGCGCTCGAAGTGCGCGGGGATTCGATGATCGATGCCGGGATCAACGACGGCGACGTCGTCGTCATCCGCGAGACCGGGGACGCGTCCGACGGCGATATCGTCGTCGCGCAGGTCGAGGGATACGAGGCGACGCTCAAGCGGTTCCGCCGCAAGGGCAACACGATCGTCCTCGAGGCCGCGAACCCGGCCTACGAGCCCCGCGTCCTGCCGCTCGGCTCGGTCAAGGTCCAGGGCCGGCTCGTGGGCCTCATCCGCACCTACTGACGCGCGATCACGTCCGGGGCGGGCGCCGGCTTCGGCCGCGGGCCTTGTCCCGCGCGGTTCCAGAGGCGGTCTCCGCTCGCCTCCCGGGCCGAGATCATCCGTAGCCCATCCGGCCCGTCGCGATAGGCGAGCGCGCCCGATTGGCGCAACAGGTCCGGCCCGATGACCTCGCAGGTCAAGTCCGGCGCCGGCGGAACGTCGGTCACCACGATATCGCCCGGCGTGCAGCCCGGAAAGGCCGCGACCGCGCGCTTGCCGCGGACATGCAGGATGCGCCGGCCCGCGACCTCGATGACGGGCCAGGGCGCGGAGGTGCTGGGCCAGCGCGACGCCGCCGCCTCCTGCCCCGCGCCGTCGCCGTCGTTCTCGAGCCAGATCCCCGCGACGAAGCCCTCGCCCCGGTCGCGGCTGAGCGCGCGCCCCGCCTCGGTCATGACGCCGACGAGCGCCCCGGTCTCCGAGATCAGCACCGCGGGCCGGTCGGCCGAGACCCAGAGCAGCATCGCAAGCGCCGCCGGAGCGAGGCCCGCAAACCGCCCCCGCCCCTGCCAGAGCGTGAGCATCAGCCCTCCGGCGGCGATCAGCGGCAGAACGGCCGCCGGGGGCGCCACCACATGCCCGACGGCGCCCGGCCACGCCGCGATCCCGTGCGCGATGGCGAGGATGAGGTCGAGCCCGATCCCCATGACCCAGAAGGCCGGCGCGTCGAGTCCGAGCGGCATGAGCGCGATGCCCGCGACACCTGCGGGCATCACCACGCTGCCCATGAGCGGCACGGCGAGGAGGTTCGCCAGAAGACCATAGCGGGCGGAGGCGTTGAAATGCGCAAGTGCGACCGGCGCGGTGGCCGCCCCGGCGACCGCCGAGGAGAGGACGAGGGCAAGCACGGCCTTCTGCCAGCGCGGCGCGCGCGCCTCGATCCGTGCGCCCCGCAGGGCGCCGAAGACGGCGACAAGCGCCGTGGTGGCGGCGAAGGACATCTGGAAGCCCGGCCCGGTCAGCGCCTCCGGGCTCATGACCAGGACGATGAGCGCGGCGATCGCGACCGAGCGCAGCGACAAGGCCCGCCGGTCGAGCAGGATCGCGGTCAGCGCCACCGCGACCATCACGAAGGCGCGCTCGGTGGCCACGTTGGCGCCGGAGAGCGCGAGATATCCCGCCGCCGCGACCAGCGCCCCGGCAGCGGCGATCTTCTTGACCGGCCAGGAGAGCGCGATCCGGGGCGGCAGCAGGAGCGCGAGCCGCAGCGCGCCGAAGACGACCCCCGCGAGCAGGCCCATATGCAGCCCCGAGATCGCCAGGAGATGCGCGAGGTTGGTGTCGCGCAGCGCCGACGTCGTGCTCTCGCCGATGCCGCTGCGGTCGCCGGTGAGGATCGCCGCGCCGAACCCGCCGGTCTCGCCCGGCAGCGCCGCCTGCACGCGCGCCGAGAGCGCCTGCCGGACGGAGGCGACGGGCACGCCGCCTGCCCCCGGATCGACCACCAGCACCGGGTTGCGGGTGTAGCCCACCGCGCCGAGCGACAGGAACCAGGCGTGGCGGCGGAAGTCGAAGCCGCCGGGCTCGGCCGGCCCGCCGGGTCCGGCCAGATGCCCCGTGAGCATCACCACCATGCCGGGCGCCGGATCGGTCCGGGGCGGATCGCCGTGGAGCGAGACCCGGACGCGGTGCGGCGTCCGGTCCGGTGCGACCCGGTCGAGCCGCACGCGGTCGAGCGTCAGGCGCGTTGCATCCGATGCGGAGCGGTCGATCGCCACGATCCGCCCCTCCACCGGTCCGTAATAGCGGAAATCGAGCACCGGGCCCGCGACGGCATGCGCCCGCGCCCCGGCGACCGCGACACCGGCGGCCAGCAGCGATAGCGCGACCAGTCCCGCACGCGCCCCTGGACCGAAGCGCAGCGCAAGAACGAACCCCGCCAGAGCGGCCACCGCGAGAGCGGCCAGCACCGACGGCTCAGGTTCGGTGCGCAGCGCGAAGTAGAGGCCGATGCCGGTCCCGAGGCACACCGGCGCCCACGGGAAAAGATGCCCGTCCTGCCGCTTCAGGCCGAGGATGCGCGCAAGGCCGCCCATGCTTGTCTCCTGCCGCCCCCCTCGCTAAGGGTGCGGGCAATCTGCCGCCACATGATTAGAAGAAGGTTAACATCTCCCGCATGACCCAGGACGTCGTCACCCGTTTCGCACCCTCGCCGACGGGCTTCCTGCATATCGGGGGGGCGCGGACGGCCCTCTTCAACTGGCTCTACGCGCGCGGCCGCGGGGGAAAGTTCCTGCTGCGGATCGAGGACACCGACCGCGCGCGCTCGACCCAGGAAGCGACCGACGCGATCCTCAAGGGGCTTGCGTGGCTCGGCCTCGACCATGACGGCGACGTGGTGAGCCAGGCCGCGGGCGCCGAGCGCCACGCCGAGGTCGCGCGGGCGATGCTCGAGGCGGGACATGCCTACAAGTGCTTCTCGACGCAGGAGGAGATCGAGGCCTTCCGCGAGGAGGCGAAAGCGGCCGGCCGGTCCACGAACTTCCGCTCGCCCTGGCGCGACGCCGCCCCCGAGACGCACCCCGATGCCCCCCACGTGATCCGCCTGAAGGCGCCGCTCGAGGGCGAGACGGTGATCGAGGACGCGGTGCAGGGCGACGTCACGATCCGCAACGACCAGCTCGACGACATGGTGCTGCTGCGCTCGGACGGAACGCCGGTCTACATGCTCGCGGTGGTGGTCGACGATCACGACATGGGAGTCACCCACGTGATCCGCGGCGACGACCACCTCAACAACGCCGCGCGGCAGATGCAGATCTACCGCGCGATGGGCTGGCCGGTGCCGGTGCACGCCCATATCCCGCTGATCCACGGCCCCGACGGCAAGAAGCTGTCGAAGCGTCACGGCGCGGTCGGGCTCGAGGAATACCAGGTCATGGGCTATCCGGCGACGGGCATGCGCAACTACCTCGCGCGGCTCGGCTGGTCGCACGGGGACGACGAGTTCTTCACCGACGCGCAGGCGCTCGAATGGTTCGACATCACCGGGATCGGCAAGTCCCCGGCCCGGCTCGACTTCAAGAAGCTCGACAACATCTCGGGCCAGCACATCGCCGCGGCCAAGGATGCTGCGCTGCTGCAAGAGATCGAGGCCTTCCTTGCGGCTGCCGGACGCAATCCGCTCTCGGCGGATCAAAGCGACGGTCTGCTCCGGGCCATGTACTGCCTGAAGGATCGCGCGAAGACTCTCCCTGAACTCCTTGAAAAGGCACATTTCGTTTTGGCCGATAACCCGATCGAGCCTGACGAGAAGGCGCAAAAGGCTCTGGATCCGGTATCCCGTGGTATACTGTCAGAATTGACGCCGCAGCTGCAAAATGCTAGCTGGACGCGTGACGAATTGGAGGCTGCCGCGACCCGGCTCGCCGAGACGCACGGCATCAAGTTCGGAAAGATGGCTGGCCCCTTGCGGGCCGCGCTTGCAGGTCGCACGGTGACCCCGAGCGTATTCGACATGATGCTCGTCCTGGGCCGCGAGGAAACGATCGCGCGCCTCGAACGGGCAGCTCGCGGTGAAGGCTGATCCGCCTTTCGGTCGGTCCCTTCCCACCGCCGGGTGATTTGACAGGATGGACGCGGGGGCCTGGCCCTACGCGCCCAGATTTACGAAAGGGATCCAAGACCATGGCCGACTCCTCCACCTCGAAAACCGCAACGCTGAGCATCGACGGCCAGTCCTACGACCTGCCGATGTACACGCCGACCGCCGGTCCCGAAGTCGTCGACATCCGCAAGCTCTACGCGCAGGCGGGCGTGTTCACGTACGATCCGGGCTACACCTCGACCGCCTCCTGCGACTCGACCATCACCTTCATCGACGGCGACAAGGGCGAGCTGCTCCATCGCGGCTACCCGATCGACCAGCTGGCCGGCAACTCGCATTACCTCGAGGTCTGCTACCTGCTGCTCTACGGCGAGCTGCCGACCACCAAGCAGCTCGAGAACTTCGAGAACACGATCACCCGTCACACGATGATCCACGAGCAGATGCACAACTTCTTCCGGGGCTTCCGGAGGGATGCGCATCCGATGGCGACGATGGTGGGCGTCGTGGGCGCGATGTCCGCGTTCTACCACGACTCGACGAACATCCACGACGCGCGCGAGCGCGAGATCGCCTCGCACCGCCTGATCGCCAAGATGCCGACGATCGCGGCGATGGCCTACAAGTATTCGGTCGGTCAGCCCTTCGTCTATCCGCGCAACGATCTCGATTACGCGGCGAATTTCCTGCACATGTGCTTCGCCGTGCCGGCCGAGGAATACGTGGTCGACCCGATCCTCAGCCGTGCGATGGACCGCATCTTCACGCTGCACGCCGATCACGAGCAGAACGCCTCCACCTCGACGGTGCGCCTCGCCTCGTCCTCGGGCGCGAACCCCTTCGCCTGCATCGCGGCCGGCATCGCCTGCCTCTGGGGTCCGGCGCATGGCGGCGCCAACCAGGCGTGCCTGCAGATGCTGCAGGAGATCGGCACCCCCGACCGGATCCCGGAATTCCTCGCCCGCGCCAAGGACAAGGACGATCCGTTCCGCCTGATGGGCTTCGGCCACCGGGTCTACAAGAACTTCGACCCGCGCGCGAAGGTGATGAAGCAATCGGCCGACGAGGTGCTCGACCTTCTCGGCATCGAGGACAACCCGACGCTGCAGGTGGCCAAGGAGCTCGAGAAGCAGGCGCTCGACGACGACTATTTCGTCGACCGCAAGCTCTTCCCGAATGTCGACTTCTACTCGGGCATCATCCTCGAGGCGATGCAGTTCCCGATGTCGATGTTCACGCCGATCTTCGCTGTGGGCCGGACCGTCGGCTGGATCTCGCAGTGGAAGGAGATGCTGGGCGATCCGCAGAACAAGATCGGCCGCCCGCGCCAGCTCTATCTCGGCTCCACGAAGCGCGACTACGTGGATATCGAGAACCGCTGACGCGGCTCCGCTCGAAACTCAAAAGGCCCGCCGGTATCTCGGCGGGCCTTTCTCTTTGTGTCTTCGGCGCTGGCGACGCTCAGCGCCCCTCGTAGCGGGCCGGCCGCTTCTCGAGGAACGCGACCACGCCTTCCTTGAAGTCCCGCGTCTTGCCGCATTCGCCCTGAAGACGCGCCTCGACGGCGAGCTGCTCCTCGAGCGTGTTTGCGAACGAGCTGCGCATCGCCTCCTTCACTCGTGCATAGGCGGCGGTCGGCCCTGTCGCGAGCTGTTCGGCGCGGGCGCGCCAGCCGGCTTCGAACTCCGCGTCCGGCAGCATCTCCCAGATCATGCCCCAGCGCTCGGCCTTCCCGGCGGTGATCTTCTCGGCGAAGAGAGCGGCGCCCATCGCCTTGGCCATGCCCACCTGCCGCGGCAGGAGCCAGGTCCCGCCCGCATCGGGGATGAGCCCGATCCGGGTGAAGGCCTGCGTGAAGACGGCGCTCTCGGTTGCGATCACCACGTCCGCCGCGAGTGCGAGGTTCGCCCCCGCCCCCGCCGCCGCGCCGTTCACCGCCGCGATCGTCGGCACGGGGCATTCGGCGATCGCCATCAGCATCGGCACGTATTCGTCCCGGAGCGTCCGCTCGATGTCGAGCATCGCCGCGTTCCCGCCGCCGCCGAGATCCTGGCCCGAGCAGAAGGCGCGCCCCTCGCCGGTCAGCACCACGACGCGCGCCTCGCGGCCGCCCCGGGTCACCGCATCGGCGATCTCGGCGCGCATCTGGGTGTTGAGCGCATTCATCACGTCCGGCCGGTTCAGCCGGATCGTGGCGACGCCGCCGGTGATGTCGAATGCGATGGTCTCGTAGTGCATGGGGGCCTCCTCTGGCGGATCGCCCGCATCAAACATGCCCGCCCGTTCACCGCCAAGCCATACGCGGCGTCAGAGCCGGAGCCGCCCCGCGCGCGCCGGCTTCTTTCTGACGAAAATATCCCCGCCGGAGGCTCTGCCGCCTGACCACGCGCCCCCTTCGGGATCAGCGCTCCTCGAGCAGCTGTCGCAGGCGCGCCTCTTCCTCGGCCGAGAGCCCCGCCGCGGAGGGTTCGGGCGCCCGGGACCGGCCGCGCAGATAGGCGGCACCGATGCCGCCCGCGAGCAGCAGCATGATCGGCCCCGCTGCCCACAGAAGCCAGTTCCAGCCGTCGCGCGTGGGGGTCAGGAGGACGAATTCGCCGTAGCGGTCGACCACGAAGTCGACGACCTCCTCGTTGCTGTCGCCTTCGACCAGACGTTCGCGCACGAGGATGCGCAGGTCGCGGGCGAGCGAGGCGTTCGACTCGTCGATGGACTCGTTCTGGCAGACGAGGCAGCGCAGCCCGGCGCTGATCTCGCGGGCGCGCGTCTCGAGCGCGGGATCGTCCAGCACCTCGTCGGGCTGGACCGCCGCCGCCGCCCCCGCGATCAGCAGGACGAGCGCGACCAGGGCGGAGCGGATCGTCCCGATCATTCCGCGGGCACCGCCCGCGCGGCGGTCTTCTTCTCGCCGGTCGCGATGCGGAAGCGCCGGTCGCTCAGCGACAGGGCACCGCCAAGGGCCATGATGATGCAGCCCGCCCAGATCCAGTTCGCCAGCGGCTTGATATAGGTGCGCATGACCCAACCGCCGTTGTCCTGCGCGTCGCCGATCACGACGTAGAGGTCCCGCATGAAGCGGTAGTCGATCGCCGCCTCGGTGGTCGGCATGCGTGCCACGGGATAATTGCGCTTCTCGGGAAAGAGCCGCGCGATCTCATCGCCGCCCTGTCGCACGATCACCTCACCCATGGTCGAGAAGTAGTTCGGGCCCTCCACCTCCTGCACGTCCACGAGCTCGAGCTCGAAGGCGCCGACCTCGAACCGCTCGCCGATCTGCGCGACGCGGATGTCCTCGCTCTCCCACGCGGTGAGGCCCGCGACGCCGAGCATGGTGATGCCGAGCCCCGCATGGGCGACCGTCTTGCCCCAATCGGCGCGCGGCAGGCGGAAGAGCCGCGCGACCGAACCGCTCTTGCCCGTCCGGCTCCAGAGATCGGTCAACGTGCCCGCGACGAGCCACGTGCCGAGGAAGACGCCGATCGGTCCGATCAACGACCGGCCGGTCTGCATCGCCCAGACGAGCCCCGCGAGCGCGACGGCGAGGCCGAAGGCCGGCGCCAGCGTCCGGGCGGTCCGGCCGACCTTGCCGCGCTTCCATGCGAGCATGGAGCCGAGCGGCAGGATCAGCCCGAGCACGATCATGAAGGGCGTGAAGGCAAAGTTGAAGAACGGCGCGCCGACCGACAGCTTCCGGTCGAAGAACATCTCGGCCAGCAGCGGCCACATCGTCCCGACGAAGACCACGAAGGACGATACTGCGAGGAGGATGTTGTTGGCGACGAGGGCGCTCTCGCGGCTGACGATTCCGAAGACGCCCTTGGCCTGCATGGCGCTCGCCCGCGCGGCGAAGAGCGTCAGCGCCCCGCCGGTGAACACGACGAGGATGGCGAGGATGAAGACCCCCCGCTCGGGGTCGTTGGCGAAGGCGTGCACGCTCGTCAGAAGGCCCGAGCGCACGATGAACGTCCCGATCAGGGAGAAGCCGAAGGCGAGGATCGCGAGCAGCATCGTCCAGGATTTCAGCGCCTCGCGCTTCTCCACCACGATGGCCGAATGCAGGAGCGCGGCGGCGAAGAGCCAGGGCATGAAGGAGGCGTTCTCGACCGGATCCCAGAACCAGAAGCCGCCCCAGCCGAGCTCGTAATAGGCCCACCAGGACCCGAGGCCGATGCCGATGGTGAGGAAGGACCACGAGGCCAGCGTCCAGGGGCGCACCCAGCGGCCCCAGGCGGCGTCCACCCGCCCCTCGATCAGCGCGGCGACCGCGAAGGAGAAGCAGATCGAGAGGCCGACATAGCCGAGATAGAGGAACGGCGGATGGAAGGCGAGACCCGGGTCCTGCAGCAGCGGGTTGAGGTCCTGCCCGTCGAAGGGCGGCACCGCGAGCCGCGCGAAGGGGTTCGAGGTGAAGAGGATGAAGGCGAAGAACGCGACCGCGATGGCCGATTGCACCGCCAGCACCCGCGCCCGGAGCGTCGGCGGAAGCTGCCCGCCGAACCACGCCGCCATCGCCCCGAAAAGGGTGAGGATCAGGACCCAGAGCAGCATGGAGCCCTCGTGGTTCCCCCAGGTGCCGGTGATCTTGTAGAGCAGCGGCTTGGCCGAATGCGAGTTCTGCACCACCACCGAGAGCGAGAAATCCGAGGTCACGAAGGCGTGGACCAGCGCCCCGAAGGCCGCCGCCGTCAGCAGGAATTGCGAGGTCGCCGCGGGTTCGGCCACGGCCATCCATCCCGGCCAGCGCTTGTGCGCGCCGACGAGCGGCACGACCATCTGCACGATGGCGACGAGGAACGCGAGGATGAGGGCGAAGTGGCCGAGCTCTGTGATCATGCCTCGCTTATAATCGCGCGGCAGGCCCGCGTCCAACGTCTCGCGGGCCTGCCCTTTCACAATGTCGCAGGCTCAGCCCCGCATCCGCGCCCATTCGGCGAGCGCCGCATTGTCCGCATAATCGGAGGATCCGCGGGCGGGTTGCACGGAGACGTCCTCCGAGGCCGCCGCCTGGGCCTCTCCTGCCTCGGGGGCCGGCTGCGGCGGCGCGGCGCGCAATGCGGCCAGCGATTCGATCCGGGCCGCGACCTGCGGCGCGGCGGCGAGTGTGGTGGCGATCTCGCGCTGGAACTCCTGCCCCTTCGACTGGTGCCGCGCGCCGAAATAGAAGCTGACGATGGCGCCGAGCAGCCACCAGAGCGGCTCGGGCACGAGCGCGATGCCGGTCATGCGCTCGGCGAACCAGACCGGATCGACCATCGCCGACACGAAGAGCCCCAGCGTGCCCAGCGCCATCGCGGGCCGCGGAACCCGGTTGAGCCCGTCGATCAGCCTGTCGAAGACCGAGCGGTTCGCGAGCGCGAATTCCCGTCCGAACTGCGCCAGCGCATTCGCCTGCGCCTCGGCGTCCCGCGCCGATTGGGCCTCGGCGTTCACGCGAAAGACCTGCGCGGTCTCCGCCACCACGTTGCGCCCGTCGCCGAAGACGAGCCCCAGCCCCTGGTCGATCAGCCCCATGATGCGATCCTCTGCCTGAAGGCCGCGTCGCTCATCCGGTAGCGCGGGGCCATGAACTCCTCGGCGCGGGTGATCCACCCGCCCTTGCCGCCCGCGCGGGTGCGGGCGTATTTGCGGGATGCGGCCCGCCCGTCGGCGAGCGCGAAATAGTAGTTGCGCCGCGCGATCCCGTAGGCGTCGGCGAAGTGGCCGGGCGCCGCATTCTGCGCCTCCGCCGCCACGCGGATCGTCTGCGGGCCGATCACGCCGTCGACCGAGACGTCGAAGCCCATCTGGCGCAGGAGCCGCTGCAGGATCTTCACCGCATTGCCGCCCGAATTGACGTACATGTCGAAGACCGAGGCCTGGATCGGCTCCGGCAGCTCCCCGATGCGGGGCCGCGTGTAGTAATGGGTCAGGAAGATCTCGACCGCCTGGCTGCGGGTGAGACGTTTCACGTCGGCATCCGTCACCCGCCCGTCGCCGGTCAGGTCGAGCCCGAGGCGCTGCATCGTGCCGATGGTGACCCCGAAATTCGTGGCGCCGCCCGGATCGTCGGGGTCGTTGACATAGCCCCCCTCGCGGGAAACGATGTTCTCCGCGATCCGCCGCACGTCGCCTGCGCTGCCCGTCATGTCGGCCTCCTGACCCTACGCGTCCGGCCGGGGTTCTGCCCTGCGGGAATGAACAGCGGGGAAGGCCCGCGACCGCAAGATTAAGGGATGCCATGACAGCCGACGAGATCATCGCCCTCTTGGGGCTTGCCCCGCACCCCGAGGGCGGTCATTTCCGCCAGACCTGGGAGGCCGGGGCGGGCGCTGAGCGTCCGGCGGGCACCTGCATCTACTTCCTTCTCAGGGCCGGCGAGCGCAGCCACTGGCACCGGGTCGATGCCGCCGAGATCTGGCACTTCTACGCAGGTGCGCCGCTGATCCTGTCGATCGCTCCGGACGATACCGGCCCGCGCCAGGATCACGCCCTCGGCCCCGACCTCGCGTCCGGCGCCCGACCGCAGATCGTCGTGCCGAAGGATCACTGGCAGGCGGCGCAGAGCACCGGAGACTGGACGCTCGTCGGCTGCACCGTGTCGCCGGGGTTCCGCTTCGAAGGGTTCGAGCTCGCGCCCCCGGGCTTCGACATCCCCTAGCCGGGAAGGTGCGGGCGGAGGGCCTCCTCGAACCGCGACCAGGTGATCGTGGAGCGGTTGCCGGCGTAGCCGTGGTAATGCGACCGGCCCGAGGAGCTGGGAAGCCCGGCCCATATCTTGGAGAGGTTGTTCATGAAGGCCCGCCGCGGCATGCGGCCCGCCCGCGCCTCGGCAAGTCCCGCCTCGGACAGCAGAATGTCCGCGAGCCGGTCCTGCATGGCGGGATCGAAGCGCGCGTCGTGGGGCACGCCCGCGATCGCCGCGACGCGCCGCAGGGTGCTCGGGATGAACTGGTAAAGACCGATCGCGTGAGGCTGTCCGGGCGTCGCCTCGATCCAGGCGAAGATCTCGCGCAGGGTCATGTCCGTCGGGCGCTTCAGCGGCTTGATCCGTGCGCCGTGCTGTACGGCGTCGTAACCCGCGCGGCCCGCCTCGGCCTCGGCGATGAGCCGCCGCAGCCCCCCGAGAAGGCCTTGCCCGGACGGCCCCAGCCCGACGAACGGCTCCGGAGACGCTGGCCCGGCCACGCTCGGGATCGGCGCGAAGAGGCTGCGTCCCGTCCGGTTGGCAAAGAGGCTCGGGCCGCTCGACACGGCCTGCGGCTGCATCAGCGCCGGGATGAACGCCCCCCGCGAGCTCATGAAGATGGAGCCCGCCATCTCGGCCCGGAGCGGCATCGCGACAAGGCAGAGAAGGACCAGCGGCCCCGCGAGCCGCAGCTTCTGTCCGATCATTCGCCCCTCGCCCCGTTCTGACGCATGGCGCGCAGGATGGGGGCAAGAGGTTCAGATTTCGTTGCGCTCCGGCCGGGCCCGCGCGTTGCGTGCCACCCCGCGCAACACCTGCGTCAGTCGGCGCCCGAGCGGTAGAGCAGCACGTAATCGACGAGCTGCCGGGTCGAGCCGTCCTTGCCCGTCGACGGGGCCTCGCCCGTCACGACGTCTTCGAGCGACTTCGCCAGCTCCTTGCCGAGCTCCACACCCCATTGGTCGAACGAGTTGATGTTCAGGATCACCCCCTCGACGAAGACCCGGTGCTCGTAGAGCGCGACGATCTTGCCGAAGGTCTCGGGCGTCAGTTGCGGATAGATCAGCGTGGTCGAGGGCCGGTTGCCGGGGAACACGCGGTGCCGCGCCTGCCGTTCGAGCTCGTCGCCCTCGAAGCCCTTCTCGGCGCAGATCGCGCGCGCCTCCTCGAGACTGCGCCCCCGCATCAGCGCCTCGGACTGCGCGAGGCAGTTGGCGACGAGCAGGTCGTGATGGTGCCCGAGGTCGGGCTCGTGCCCGGTCGCGGCGACCATGAACTCGCACGGCACCGTCCGGGTGCCCTGATGGATCAGCTGGTAGAAGGCGTGCTGGCCGTTGGTGCCCGGCTCGCCCCAGACGACGGGCCCGGAATGCACCTCGAGATCCTTGCCGTCCATCGACACGCCCTTGCCGTTGCTCTCCATCTCGAGCTGCTGGAGATACGCGGGCAACCGCGCCAGCCGGTCGTCATAGGGCAGCACGGCGCGGGTGGCATGGCCCTGCACCTGGTTATGCCACATGCCCACGAGCGCGAGCAGCACGGGCATATTCTGATGCAGCGGCGCGGCGCGGAAGTGGCGGTCCATCTCCTGCGCGCCGCGCAGGAAGGCCCGGAACGCCTTGTCGCCGATCGCGATCATCAGCGCGAGGCCGATCGGCCCCCACATCGAATAGCGCCCGCCGACCCAGTCTCCGAAGCCGAATACGCGGGCGTCGGGGATACCCCATTCCGCCGCCTTCTCCTTGTTGGACGAGAGCGCGACGAACCGATCCTCGTGACTGACGCCCTTGTCGTCGAGCCAGGCCTTGGCGGTGCGCGCGTTGGTCATGGTCTCGATCGTCGTGAAGGTCTTCGACGCGACGATGAAGAGCGTCGTCTCGGGATCGAGCCCCCGCAGCGTGTCGGCGATGTCCGCGCCGTCGACGTTCGAGACGAAATGGCAGCGCGGCCCGTCCACATACGGCCCAAGCGCCTTGTAGGCCATCGCAGGGCCAAGGTCAGATCCGCCGATGCCGATGTTCACCACGTCCGTCACGGTCGAGCCGCGGATGTGCTCGGCGAGCTTCGCCATCCGGTCGAGCGTGTCGCGGACGCCCGGCATGACGTCCTTGCCGCCCACAAGCACCGGGCCGCCGTCGAGATTGCGCAGGGCGGTGTGCAGCACCGCGCGGCCTTCGGTCTCGTTGATCGGCTCGCCGCCGAACATCGCGTCGCGGCGCCCCTCGACATCCGCGTCCTGGGCGATCCGGACGAGCGCCGCCCGGCTCTGCTCGTCGAGCTGGGTCTTCGAATAATCGAAAAGCAGGCCCACCGAATTCAGGCTGAATTCCGCGGCCCTGTTGTCGTTCTCGAAGAGATCCTCGATCCGGCGGCTCCCGGCCGCTTGCGAGAGCCGCTTCACCTCGTCCCACATGTCCCGTCACTCCGTCCGTTTCGCGCCTCTCAGGGCGCCCAATGCACCTCGGCCCCGTCGAGAACCGCGTTGATCGGCGCGTCCTTCGGGCTCTTGCCCTTCGCGTTCTCGAGCGCCGCGCGCTTCTCGTCGCCGAAGATCAGCACGTGTTTCGACAGCGCTCCGTCGAGCACCGGCGCCGTCAGGGTCACCCGCGGCTCGTCCGCTCCCGGCGCCCGCATCGGCATCAGGATCGGCGCGTTGCGCGACAGGGCCTCGTCGAGATTGTCCGCGCCGGGAAAGAGCGAGGCGGTGTGCATGTCCGCCCCCATCCCCAGAAGCACCACCGAGAGCGGCAGGTTCGGGCGGATCTGCTCGGCCAGTTCGTCGAGCCGCGCCTCGGGCTCCTCGCAGGGCAGGAACATAGGCAGGAGCCGGGCCTCGGCGGCCTTGCCGGTCAGGAGCCGCTCGCGCAACAGCTTGGTGTTCGAGCGCTCGTGATCCTCGGGCACCCAGCGCTCGTCGGTGAGCATCACGTCCACCCGGCTCCAGTCGAGCTCCACATCGTTGAGATCGTCGAAGACCGGACCCGGCGAGGTGCCGCCCGGCACCGCCATCGTCACCCGCTCTGCGCGGGCGAGCGCGCCGCGCAGCTCTCCGGCGATGCGGTTGGCGAGCGCGATGATCAGCATCTCGCGGTCGGCGTATTCGTTGAACGAATAGGACATGGATGTCCTCCCTCAGGCCTTGATGTCGCGCCAGCGGCGGCCGTCGCGGTGCATGAGCATCAACGCATCCTCCGGCCCCGACGATCCCGGATCGTAGGGTTTCGGCACGTCACCGCGCCGCTCCCAGCCGTCGATCATCGGGTCGGTCCAGGCCCAGGCCGCCTCCACCTCGTCGCCGCGCATGAAGAGCGTCTGGTTGCCGCGGATCACGTCCATGATCAGCCGCTCGTAGGCGTCCGGCATGTCCGCGTCGGGCCCGAGCGCGTCGGCGAAGGTCATGTCGAGCGGCACGTCGACAAGCCGCATGCCCCCCGGCCCCGGTTCCTTGATGGTGACGTCGAGCGTCATGCCCTCGTTCGGCTGCAGGCGGATAACCAGCTCGTTGCGGTGCCGCCCCGCCTCGGCGCCGAAGATCGAATGCGGTGCGTCCTTGAAGGCGACGACGATCTCGGACGTCCGCCCCCGCAGCATCTTGCCGGTGCGCAGGTAGAACGGCGTGCCCGCCCAGCGCCAGTTCGACACGTGCGCCTTGAGCGCGACGAAGCTTTCCGTCCGCGAGCGCTCGTTCTCGACATGCGCGCGGTAGCCCGGCTGCTTCTCGTCGGCGGTGTACTGACCGCGGACGATGTGGTGAGGCTCCACCGGATCGAGGGCGCGGATCACCTTGAGCTTCTCGTCACGCACCGAATCGGGCTCGAACCGCGCCGGCGGCTCCATCGCGATGAGGCACAGAAGCTGCATTAGATGGTTCTGCACCATGTCCCGCATGGCGCCCGAACTGTCGTAATAGCCCCCGCGCCCGCCGACGCCGACGGTCTCGGCCACGGTGATCTGGATGTGATCGACAAATTGCGCGTTCCAGAGCGGCTCGAAGAGGACGTTGCCGAAGCGAACCGCCATCAGGTTCTGCACCGTCTCCTTCCCGAGGTAATGGTCGATCCGGTAGATCTGCGTCTCGTCGAAATACTGCGCGAGCTCGCGGTTGAGCGCGCGGGCGCTCTCGAGGTCGTGGCCGAAGGGCTTCTCGACGACGATACGGCTGTCCGGCGTGGCGAGGCCGAAGGTCCGCAGCCGCTCGGCGAGATCGCCGAAGAGCGACGGGCCGACCGAGAAATAGAAGGCGCGGACCGCGTGATCCCGCATGTGGCTCTTCAGGGCTTCCCAGCCGCTCTCGCCCTTGGCGTCGACCGGCTCGTAATGCACCTGCCCGAGGAACGCCTCGACCTGATCGGCATCCCCGGCCGCGCTGCCGGCGAATTCCTCGATGGCCGAGCGCACGAGATCGCGGAAGGCGCCGTCGTCCATGTCGGACCGGGCCGCGCCGATGATCTGCGCCTCGGCGGGCATCTGTCCCGAGCAATAGCGGCGGAAGAGCCCCGGCAGGATCTTTCGCCGGGCAAGGTCCCCCGTGGCGCCGAAGATCACGAGGTCGAACGTGTCCACCGGAATGACGCGCGATACCATGGGCAGCCTCCTGAACCTGCGTGCCTTGTCCCTCGCCCCTGCGGCTGTTACCGCTAACGAGGCTTCGAACCGGCGATAGCCGATACCGGGGGCAAAGTCTAACCTTCGTCTGTCTCGTGGCAATGACGACGTCGGAAAAGCGGCACACCCGCCTCGGCGGGTTTCCGCAACCGGTGTTCCGGCGAGAATTCCGGCAAATCCACGTCCTTGCGCGCCTCGCTCCGCCACGTTGCAGTCGGCCTCTGGGCCGACGGGCCATCCTCGGACTTGCAGCCCCGCGCGCCCCGTGCGACCCGAGACGCGCCGCTTTCCGGAGACGCCCATGGCCCCGCGCAAGATCATCATCGACACCGACCCAGGCCAGGACGACGCCGTGGCGATTCTGCTTGCCCTCGCCTCGCCCGAGGAGATCGAGGTGCTCGGCATCACCGCCGTCGCCGGCAACGTGCCGCTCGAGCTGACCCAGAAGAACGCCCGCATCGTCTGCGAGCTGGCGGGCAAGCCGGAAACGCGCGTCTTCGCGGGCTGCGACCGGCCGATCGAGCGCCCGCTCGTCACCGCCGAGCATGTCCACGGCAAGACCGGCCTCGACGGCCCGACGCTGCCCGATCCGACCATGCCGCTGCAGGACGCCCATGCCGTCGACTTCATCGTCGAGACGCTCCGCGCCGAGCCTGAGGGCTCCGTCACGCTCTGCGTTCTCGGGCCGCTGACCAACATCGCCACCGCGCTCCGCCGCGCGCCCGAGATCGCCGGGCGCATCGCCGAGATCGTGCTCATGGGCGGCGCCTATTTCGAGGTGGGCAACATCACGCCGGCAGCCGAGTTCAACATCTATGTCGATCCGCACGCCGCCGCCGAGGTCTTCGCCTGCGGCGCGCCGATCACCGTCATGCCGCTCGACGTCACCCACAAGGCGCTGGTCACCGGGCCGCGCAACGACGCGTTCCGCGCCCTTTGCACGCCGGTCGGCCATGCGGTCGCCGAGATGACCGACTTCTTCGAGCGGTTCGACAAGGAGAAATACGGCTCGAACGGCGCCCCGCTGCACGATCCCTGCGTGATCGCCCACCTAATCGACCCGGAGATTTTCTCGGGGCGGCACATCAACGTCGAGATCGAGACCGGCTCCGAGCTCACCCTCGGGATGACCGTCGCCGACTGGTGGCGCGTGACCGACCGCGCCCCGAACGCAACCTTCATCGGCGATCTCGACGCGGACCGTTTCTTCGCACTGCTCACCGAAAGGCTCGGACGGCTATGAAATCGCTGCACCTCGCCACCGCGGAGGACGCCGCCCGCATCCTGCCGATGGTCGCCTCCTTCCACGCAGAGCGCGGCTTCGACACCGACGCCGCGCATCACGAGGCCGCCATACTGCCGCTGCTAGAGGGCTCGCCCCACGGCGCGATCTGGCTGATCGGGCCGCGCATGGCGCCCGTCGGCTACATCGTCGTGACCTTCGGCTGGTCGGTGGAGTTCGGCGGCCTCGATGCGATCGTGGACGAGATCTACGTCCGCTCTGCCGTGCGCGGTCGCGGCATGGGCTCCGACGCGCTCGAAGGCATCTCCAAGGCCTTGCGCGAGGCGGGCGTGCGGGCCCTCCACCTCGAAGTGGACCGGTCCGATGGCCGCCTGCACAGCTTCTACACCCGCGCCCGCTTCCACATGCGCGAGAACTACGCCTTCATGTCGCGTCTGCTGTGACGGCGGCGCACGCAGCCTCCCGGCCCTAATTCGCGCGCAGGCGCCGCCCCCCGGTGGCATCGCGGCGGGCCGCTGACTATCTAGAGGCCATGACCGTCTCGATCCCCTTCGACAACAGCTTCGCAGCCCTGCCCGAGGGCTTCTACACCCGTCTCGACCCGACGCCGGTCGCACGTCCGAGCCTCGTGGCCTTCAACCGGCCGCTCGCGGACCTTCTCGGCATCGACGCGCCCGGGGACGAGGATGAGCTCGCCCGCATCTTTTCGGGCAGCGAGGTTCCGAACGGCGCGGCCCCGCTCGCGCAGCTCTATGCCGGCCACCAGTTCGGCCAGTTCAACCCGCAGCTCGGCGACGGCCGCGCGCATCTCCTCGGCGAAGTCGTCGGCACCGACGGGATCCGCCGCGACATCCAGCTCAAGGGCTCGGGCCCCACGCCCTATTCGCGGATGGGCGACGGCCGCGCGTGGCTCGGACCGGTCCTGCGGGAATACGTCGTCTCCGAGGCCATGCACGCGCTCGGCGTTCCGACGACCCGCGCGCTCGCCGCTGTCCGCACCGGAGAGGACGTCTTCCGCGAGGGCCCGATGCCCGGCGCGGTCCTCACCCGCGTTGCGCAGAGCCATATCCGCGTCGGTACCTTCCAGATCTACGCCGCCCGCCGCGACCTCGAGGCGCTGAAGGCGCTCTACGACTACACCGTCGAGCGGCACTATCCCGAGGCCACGGATCCCGGCGATCTGCTGCAACGGGTCATCGACAGGCAGGCCGCGCTCGTCGCCCAGTGGATGAGCCTCGGCTTCATCCACGGCGTCATGAACACCGACAACACGCTCCTTTCGGGCGAGACGATCGATTACGGCCCCTGCGCCTTCCTCGACGCCTACCATCCCGACACGGTGTTCTCCTCCATCGACCGGTTCGGGCGTTACGGCTACACGAGCCAGACCGATGTGATCGTCTGGAACATGGCGCAACTCGCCACCGCGCTCCTGCCCCTGACGCCCGACCCCGAGGCGGCGGTGGAGACCTTCACCGCGCAGGTCCACGCCATGCCGGACCTCATCCGCGCCGAATGGGAGCGCCGCTTCGCCGCGAAGCTCGGCATTTCCAATCCGCGTCCGCAGGACAAGACGCTGGTGAGCGATCTGCTCACCCGGATGCAGGCGAACCAGGCCGATTTCACCAACACCTTCCGCGGGCTCCTGACCGGCACCGCACGGGACGAGTTCACCGACCGCGACGCCTTCGACGCCTGGGAGCCGCGCTGGCGCCAGCGCATCGCCGAGGAGCCCGAGCCAGAGGCGCTCATGGCGCGCAGCAACCCCTGCTTCATCCCGCGCAACCACCGCATCGAGCAGATGATCGAGGCGGCGGTCGCCGGGGATGACGCGCCGTTCCACCGCCTCAACGCCGTCCTCGCGCGCCCTTACGAGGATCAGCCGGACGCCGAGGATCTCTCCCGCGCGCCCCTGCCGGACGAGCGCATCGCCGCCACCTTCTGCGGCACCTGACGCGACCGCATAACGGGCCGGTTCCGGGAACCCCTCCCTGCCGATCCCGGTTCAGACCGGGATCGCAAAGGATGCCCATGACCCCGCTCTTCGCCTACGACATCGCCCCCGACGGCGCCGCGACGCCCGTCGCCGACCTCGAGACCCCGCCCGCCGAGGGCTATCGCTGGATCCACTGCGACTTCACCCACGAGGGCACCGAGGCGTGGCTCTTCGCCCACCTGCCCCAGCGCGCCGCAGAGATCCTCTCGCAGCCCGAGACCCGGCCCCGCAGCCTCGCGCACGAGGGCGGCCTCATCGTCATCCTGCGCGGCCTCAACCTCTCGTCCGAGGACGACGACCCCGAGGACATGGTGGCCCTGCGTCTCTGGGCCACGTCCAGTCTCGTCGTCACCGTGCGCCGCCGTCCGATCACTGCCGCACAGGAGGTGGCCGCCCGGACCGAAGCCGGCCGTGCGCCGCCCTCTCCGCAGATGCTGCTGGTGGCGCTCGCGGCGAACTTCACCGGCCGGATCGAGGAATACGGCGTCGGGCTCGAGGACCGGGTCGACGATCTCGAGGACGTGCTCTTCGAGGACGACCGCCACGACGGCCGCCGCGACCTGCCGGAGCTGCGCACCGCCGCGATCCGCCTGCACCGCTTCCTGGGGCCCCAGGCGACGGCCCTCGCCGCGCTCACCGAACACCGGCTGCCCGTAATCGACGCCGAGGCGCGCGAGGATCTCTCCGAGCTCGCCGACCGCGCCCAGCGCGCGCTCGAGGAGATGGCGGCGATCCGCGACCGGCTCGCCGCGCTTGCCGACCATGTCGACATGAAGCAGAACGCGCGCCTCTCGAAGAATTCCTACGCGCTCTCCATCGTCGCCGCGATCTTCCTGCCGATGAGCTTCGTGACCGGCCTCTTCGGTGTGAACGTCGCCGGCATGCCGGGCACCGGAACCCCGGCCGCCTTCGCCATCCTGACGCTGGCGAGCTTCGGGCTCGGCGCGCTGGTCTGGCTGGTCCTGCGCCTCATGAAACTCTTCTAGCGCAGGGACTCGCGCAGGCCGGGACGATGTGCCAGCCTCTCGCAACGACGCCCCCAGAGACGGAGGAGCACCTCATGGGCATGATGAAGACACTCGCCAAGGTCGCCATCGGCTATGCCGCCGCGCGCGGCGTCGACCGCATGTCGCGCGGACAGGGCCTCACCGGCCTCTTCGGCGGCGGCGCGCAGGTCAAGGGCAGCCACCCGATGACCAAGGCCAGCAGCCAGATGACCGCGGGCATGCAGGGCGCCGCGAGCCAGGCCACGCAGCCGATGCAGGCGCTGCTCGACAAGATGCGCGCCTCGGGCTTCGACCTCTCGGCGATGATGGGCGGCGCCGGCGCGATGACCGGTGCAGGCGCCACGCCGCCGAAACCCGGCAGCGGCCTGCTGTCGTCGATGCCCAAGGAGCAGACCGGCATGATCGCCGCCACCTCGGGCGCGGCGTCGATGGGCGGCAAGGGCATCGGCACCCTTCTCGACCAGTTCAACGCCGAGCAGACCGCGCCCGAGCTCGAGCACTCCGCCGCCCTCATGCTCCGCGCGATGATCCAGGCCGCAAAATCCGACGGCGAGATCGACGCCGACGAGAAGGCAAAGATCATGGAGCTGGTCGGCGACGACGCGACCGAGGACGACATCGCCTTCGTCAGGGAGCAGCTCGCCGCCCCGATCGACGTCGAGGCGCTGGCGAAGGACACGCCCGAGGCGCAGCGCATGCCGGTCTATTCGGCGTCACTCATGACGATCCGCGTCGACACCGAGGCGGAGGCGCAATATCTCGACAGCCTCGCCAAGGCGCTCGGTCTGGGCGAGCCCGAGGTGAACGCGCTGCACGTCCAGCAGGGCATCCAGCCGCTCTACGCCTGAGCGCGCCCGAAGCTCTATCGCCGGCTCGCCCCTCGCGGGCGGGCCGGTCGTCCGTCGAAAGGCCTACCTCCATGCCCCGCCTCTCCGGCCCCGCCATCGCCTGCATCGCCGCGCTGATCCTCTCGCCCGACGCTCTCTTCATGCGCCTGTCGGGCATGGATGCGGGCCAGATGGTGGCCTGGCGCGCGCCGATCATGGCGGCGATCTTCCTGATCGCCTGGGCGCTCACCGCGCGCAGCCGAGGCACCGACATCGCCGCCGCCTGCACCGGAGCCGGGCTTACCGTGATGGGCGCGCAGGCGGTCAACAACGCCGCCTTCCCGGCAGGCATCGCGCTCGCGCCCGTCGCCGTGATGCTCCTCGCCGTCGCCACCGTGCCGGTCTGGGCCGCAGTGCTCGGCCGCGTGCTCTACGGCGAGCGCACCGACCGCGCCACCTGGATCACCATCGCGGTCGTCCTCGCCGGCATCGCGCTGGCGGTGACGAGCGAGAGCTCATCGGAGATCCACGGCTCGGCGATCCTCGGCGCGCTCTGCGGCCTCGTCACCGCCCTCGCGCTCGCGCTCAACTTCGTCACCCTGCGCCACAACCCGCAGATTCCGCTCCTTCTCGCCATGGGCGCGGGCGGCATGGTCACCGGCCTCTCGGCCGTCGCGATCACCGGACCCGCGCGCATGGCGGACGGCACGATCTGGGCGATCCTCGTGACGGCGATCCTGATCCTGCCGGTCTCGTTCTTCATGCTCTCCTACGCCTCGCGCCACGCCAGCGCGGCCGTGGTCAGCCTCTTCATGCTGCTCGAGACGGTGCTCGGCCCGGTCTGGGTCTGGCTCGGCACCGGCGAGGCGCCAACGCCTCGGATGCTCGCCGGCGGCGCCATCGTGATCGGCGCGCTCGCGCTCTATCTGCGCCACGGCGCGCGGACGCGGGCGAAAACCCGCGCCGCCCCTCTTGGCGGGCGCCGAAGCGAGGGGCTAGAAGGAACGCCTCCCCCCCACGCCACGCGAGCGCGTCCATGACCGACACCATCCCCGACCGCTGCACGGACAAGGGCCTGCGGATGACCGGCCAGCGCCGGACCATCGCCGAGGTTCTGGACGAGGCCGAGGATCACCCCGACGTCGAGGAACTGCACGCCCGCGCTGCCGCCCGCGATCCGAAGATCTCGCTCGCCACAGTCTACCGCACGGTCAAGCTCTTCGAGGAGGCGGGCATCCTCGACCGCGTCGATTTCGGCGACGGCCGCTCCCGCTACGAGGACGCCGAGCGCGCCCATCACGACCACCTCATCGACCTCACCACGGGACGGGTGATCGAATTCGTAGACCCCGAGATCGAGGCGCTGCAGGAAAAGATCGCCGAACGCCTCGGCTTCCGTCTCGAGGGCCACCGGATGGAGCTTTACGGCACCCCGCTGAAAAAGCGCCGCTAGCCCGCCGCCCCGCCCGGCGCGACTATCCCCGCCGCAGGCTCTGTCTCCGACCCTCCCCGCTTCTTCTTGGCAAAAATACTCCCGCCGGAGGCACCCGCCCTCACATCCCCGCGCCCCCTCTGGCCATTCCCCGGTCCCGGGCGTAATCGCCGGGACATGGACAATTTTCGCGGCATCATCCTCATGGTCCTCGCGATGGCCGGCTTCGCCATCGAGGACGCCTTCATCAAGGCAGCGGCGCCGAGCGTTCCGACCGGGCAGATTCTCCTGACCGTCGGGATCATCGGCGGCGGCGCCTTCGCGATCTTCGTGCGCTCGCGCGGCATCCGGCTGCTCTCGCCGACGCTGCTGACGCCGCCCGTCCTCCTGCGCAACGCCGCCGAGATCGTCGGCACCATCGGCTTCGTCACCGCGATCACCAAGATCCCGCTCGCGACCGCCTCGGCCATCGCCCAGTCGATGCCGCTCGTCATCACCGCGGGCGCCGCGCTCTTCTTCGCCGAACCGGTCGGCTGGCGGCGCTGGAGCGCCATCGTGGCCGGCCTCGTCGGCGTGCTGATCATCATCCGCCCCGGCACCGCCAGCTTCGACCCCGACGCGCTCTGGGCCGTGCTCGCCGTCTTCGGGCTCGCCGCGCGCGATCTTTCCGCCCGAGCGGTGCCGCGCGAGGTCGGCCACATGCAGCTCGCCGTCTACGGCGCGCTCATGCTGATCCCCACGGGCCTCATCCTCATGCCCTTCACCGGCGCGCCGGTCATGCCCGCGCCCGCCGCCTGGGGCCTGCTCCTCGGCGCCGCCGCGGTCGGCGTCTTCGCCTATTACGCCGTCACCTCCGCCTCGCGCACCGGCGCCGTCGCGGTGGTGACCCCGTTCCGCTACAGCCGCATCCTCTTCGCCCTCTTCCTCGGCCTCGTGCTCTTCGGCGAGGTGCCCGACACCTGGACGCTTGTCGGCGCCTCCGTGATCGTCGCCTCGGGCCTCTACACGGTGGTGCGCGAGCGCCGGCTCGCCCGGCAGGCGCGGCCCTCTCCGGTCACACCGCCCCCCGCCTGACGCCTCGCGCGTTTACCCGGCTCCGCCCCTGCGCTAGACCTCTCCCCGAACAGGACAGCCCCGAGGGACGACAGCCCATGAGCATGATCATCGACATCTTCGCACGCGAGATTCTCGACTCCCGCGGCAATCCGACCGTTGAGGTCGACGTGACGCTGGAGGACGGCTCGATGGGCCGCGCCGCGGTGCCCTCGGGTGCCTCCACCGGCGCCTACGAGGCCGTCGAGCGCCGCGACGGCGATGCCGCGCGCTACAAGGGCAAGGGCGTGCTCGAGGCGGTCGCCGCGGTCAACGGCGAGATCGCCGAGGACATCGTCGGGCTCGATGCGACCGACCAGGTGGCGGTCGATCAGGCAATGATCGACCTCGACGGCACCGACAACAAGGGCCGGCTCGGCGCCAACGCGATCCTCGGCGTCAGCCTCGCCGTCGCCAAGGCCGCCTCCGAATTCACCACCCAGCCGCTCTTCCGCTACGTGGGCGGCACCTCGGCGCGCGTCCTGCCGGTGCCGATGATGAACATCATCAACGGCGGCGAGCATGCCGACAACCCGATCGACATCCAGGAATTCATGATCATGCCGGTCGCCGCCACCTCGATCCGCGAGGCGGTGCGCATGGGCTCCGAGGTGTTCCACACGCTGAAGAAGGAGCTGTCGAGCGCCGGCATGTCGACCGGCCTCGGCGACGAGGGCGGCTTCGCGCCCGAGCTCAAGGGCACCCGCGACGCGCTCGACCTGATCGTGAAATCCATTGAGAAGGCCGGCTACACGGCGGGCAAGGACATCTACCTCGCGCTCGACGCCGCCTCGACCGAGTATTTCGAGAATGGCAAATACGAGATGAAGGGCGAAGGCCTGTCGCTGACGCCGGAAGAGAACGTCGACTACCTCGCCAAGCTCTGCGACGACTACCCGATCATCTCGATCGAGGACGGCTGCTCCGAGGACGACTGGGACGGCTGGAAGATCCTCACCGACCGCCTCGGAGACCGCATCCAGCTTGTCGGCGACGACCTTTTCGTGACGAACCCCGTGCGCCTCGCCGACGGGATCAAGCGCGGCGTCGCGAACTCGATGCTCGTGAAGGTCAACCAGATCGGCACCCTGACCGAGACGCTGAAGGCGGTCGACATGGCCCACCGCGCGCGCATGACCAACGTCATGTCCCACCGCTCGGGCGAGACCGAGGACGCGACCATCGCCGATCTCGCGGTCGCGACGAATTGCGGGCAGATCAAGACCGGCAGCCTCGCGCGCTCGGACCGGCTCGCCAAGTACAACCAGCTCATCCGCATCGAGGAGATGCTGGGCGAGACCGCCGAATACGCCGGCGCCTCGGTCCTGCGCGGCTGACGCGCAAGGGGCGCCGCCTGCCATCGGCGGCGCCCGACCCGCGCCTCGAGCGCCATTTTCGCGAAATTTTATTTCTCGGCCCAACGCGCTGAATTCGTGCGGAATCGCGCGCAATTCCCGCCATGCTTTTGCGCACTCGCCGCATGACGCCGGAACAAAGTTTTTCACCATATCGTTGCGCGTCAAGATTGTATCTATGAGGAAGGAGGAGCCTCATGGGTGAAGCGCAATTCGATCTTCATCTGATCGATTATCTCATCGTGCTTGCCTATTTCATCGGGATCGTCGCGCACGGGCTGTATGTCTCGCGAAAACGCGGCGGCGAATCCGATGATTATTTCCTGGCCGGGCGCAATCTCGGCTGGTTCGTCATCGGCTTTTCGCTCTTCGCCTCGAACATGTCGGGCTCGAGTTTCGTCGGTCTCATGGGCGGCGCCTATGAGAACGGGATTGCGATATACAATTACGAATGGACGGCCGCGATCGTCCTGATCCTCTTCGCCATATTCATCCTGCCCTCCTATCTCAGGGCCCGAATTGCGACGACGCCGGAATTCCTCGAGATGCGGTTCGACGTGCGATCCCGCAAGGCCTATTCGATCTTCACCATTCTCGCGGTCATGCTGATCGACGTCGCGGGCGCGCTTTATGCGGGCGGACTTGTCATTTCCAACACGTTCGGCTTCCTGAACATCTGGACGGCCGCGGCGGTTCTGGCGCTGATCGCCGGCATCTACACCGTGATGGGCGGCCTCGCGGCGGTGGTCGTGACCGACACCGTGCAATCCATCCTGCTGATCCTCGGGGGCCTGCTGATCTTCGTGCTCGGCCTGCAGGAGATCGGCGGCTGGAGCGAGATCTGGACTGGCGTCGACGAGACCAAGCATCACCTGATCCTGCCGATGGAGAACGACTTCACCCCGTGGCACGGGCTCTGGGGCGTCACGCTGCTCAGCTTCTATCTCTGGACCATGAACCAGTTCGTCGCGCAGCGCACGCTCGCGGCGAAGGACCTCAAGAACGGCCGGATCGGCGCGCTCTTCGCGGGGTTCCTGAAGCTGCCCAACATCTTCATCATGATCATCCCGGGCCTCATCGCGCTCCAGCTCTACCCCGATCTCGAGACGCCCGACCTCGCCTTCCCCAAGCTCGCCTTCGAGCTCACGCCGATCGGCATACGCGGGCTCGTGATGGCGGCGCTGATCGCGGCGATCATGTCCTCGGTCGACAGCGCGGCGACGGCGCTCGCCTCGCTCGTGGTCAAGGATTTCGTCCAGCCCATGCGCCCGAACTACAGCGAAAAGCGGCTCGTGATCATCGGCCAGATCGCCACCGGCTGCTTCCTGATCTTCGCGGCGGTCTACGCGCCCTTCATCGGCTCGTTCGGCACTCTCTTCGGCTACTTCCAGTCCTCGCTGAGCTACATCGTCCCGACCATCGTAGCGACCTACATGGTCGGCCTCGCGGTCAGCTGGGCGAACGGCAACGGTGCCTTCTGGACCATCGTCTTCGGCGTCGTGGTCGGCATCCCGCTCTTCATCCTGAAGGAGATCACCGGCGTGTGGGAGGCGGCGGGCCTGCCCGCGATCCACTACACCGTCATGGGCACGATCCTGTTCTTCGTGGGCATCGCCCTCAATCTCGGGATCTCCGCCATGACCCGCCAGCCCCGGAAGGAGGGCGTCGAGGAACTCGTGTGGTCCTCCTCCGAGGCGTGGGAGATGCTGACCACCGTGGGCTCGCCGGCCTATCTCAGCCCACTGCTCTGGGGCGGTGTCCTCTTCGCCGCGACCACCGGGATCGTCGTCTGGCTCTGGTAACGGCAGGTCTCCGTACCGGTCCGGAGACCCGTTTACCCTTCGCGCGGTCGCACAGAACTTTTCCGCCGCCCCGCGCGTTTGTGGCAAGCCGACACACGCAGGAGCCCCGATGACGGACTGGATCACTCAACTCATGCAGCAGGGCAGCTACCTCGCGGCAGCGGCCCTGATGTTCCTCGAGAACCTCTTCCCCCCGATCCCGTCTGAGATCGTCATGCCACTCGCCGGCTACATCGCCGAACGCGACGGGCAGAGCCTGATCCTGATGATCCTCGCCGGCTCCGCGGGCTCTCTGATCGGCGCGCTCTTCTGGTACTATGTCGGCGTCTTCATCGGCCTCGACCGGCTCAAGGCGTTCTCGCGCAAGTATGGCCGCCTGCTGACGCTCACTCCCGGAGAGATCGACACCGCCGACCGCTGGTTCGACACCCATGGCGGCAAGGCGGTCTTCTTCGGCCGCCTCATTCCGGGCGTGCGGACCTTCATTTCGGTGCCCGCGGGCATCTCGGGCATGTCGCTGCCGAAATTCCTGACCTACACGACCGCCGGGACGGTGCTCTGGACCGCGATCCTGACGATCGCCGGCTGGTATCTCGGGCAGAACTACGACGCGGTGAAAGGCTGGCTCGCGCCGGTGTCGAACGTGGTCATGGCCGCCATCGTAATCTGGTATCTCTACCGCGTGGTCACCTTCCGCCGCACGATCCGCAAGGAAGAGGCCAAGGGGCGGGCTTAACTTTCGGGCGCGCTCTCGCGGTAGACGCCCTGCTCCTTGAGCGCGTCGGTGACTTCCTTGGGCATGTAGGTCTCGTCATGCTTGGCGAGGATCTCCGACGCCTCGAAGGTGCCGTCGACGTAGCGCCCGGTGCCGACCATGCCCTGGTTTTCCTCGAAGAGATCGGGCAGCACGCCGGTGAAGACGACCGGCACGCTCGCGCCGCCATCGGTCACCGAAAAGGTGATGCTCTCGCCCTGACCGCGCACGAGCGTGCCCTCCTCGACCAGCCCGCCGATGCGGAAGGTCTCGGTCGGGGCGGGCGGCGCCTCCACCACTTCGGACGGCGAGCGGAAGAAGTTGATCCCGTCGCGCATGGCATAGCCGATCAGCGCCGTCGACAGCGTCAGCGCGACCGCCGCCAGCGCCACGACCTGCACCCGCCGCTTCTTCTTCAGGGACATGAGCGCCATGCGCCGGCTCCTTCCTCAAGGTGACGGAAACATATCCGTCTCCGCGCCCCCGCGAAAGGGACGCGGCGCCGCAGGGTCACGGAAAACACGGCGCGAGCATCAGGCCCGCCGTCTCGTCCTCTCCGAGCATGAGGTTGGCGTTCTGCACCGCCTGCCCCGACGAGCCCTTGGTGAGGTTGTCGAGTGCCGCAACGACAATGGCGCGCCCCGCGATCCGGTCCCCGACGACGCCGATATGGCAGAAGTTCGACCCGCGCACGTGATGCGTCGAGGGTGTCTGGCCGAAGGGCAGCACCTCGAGGAACGGCTCGTCCGCATAGGCCTCGGCAAAGGCCGCGTGGATCGCCTCCGCCTCGCCCGAGACATAGGCCGTCGCGAGGATGCCGCGGTTCATCGGCAGCAGATGCGGGGTGAACTGCACGCGCACCTCGCGCCCCGCAAGCTCGGTGAACTCCTGGTCGAACTCGCCCAGATGCCGGTGCGTCCCGCCGACCCCGTAGGCGTTGGTCCCTTCCGACAGCTCGGCATGCAGCAGGTTCTCCTTGAGCGACCGACCGGCCCCGCTGACCCCGCATTTGAGATCGAGGATGATGTCACCCAGCCCGATCACGCCCCGCTCGATCAGCGGCCGCAGCGCGAACTGCCCCGTCGCCGCGTTGCAGCCGGTGCCCGCAACGAGCCGCGCCGCCCGGATCTTCTCGCGATAGAACTCGGTCAGCCCGTAGACCGCCTCGCCCTGCATCTCGACCGCCGCGTGCGGGTTGCCGTACCAGAGCGCGTAGGCCTCGGGGTCACGCAGCCGGAAATCGGCCGAGAGATCGACGATCTTCAGGTGCCGCGGAAGCTCCCGGATCACCTCCTGGCTCGTCTTGTGCGGCAGCGCGCAGAAGCAGAGGTCGATGCCGTTCCAGTCGATCTCCTCCCAGGTCACCAGCGTCGGCAGATCGAGATGTCGCAGATGCGGAAAGACATCCGCCATCTCCATCCCGGCCTTGGAATTGGCGGCAAGCGCCGCGACCTCGAAGGAGGGATGCGTTGCGATTAGTCTCAGAAGTTCTGCGCCGGTATAGCCCGACGCGCCGAGGATGGCGATCTTGTGGGTCATGTGTCCTCACCCGGTCTGATGGTCAGGGGGTCCTTACCGCAAGGCGCAGCGCGGGGAAATGGCGCGGGCTCAGGCCTTCTCGAAGCGGATCTCCCGCCGCAGGAACTGCGTCGCCTGCCCCGACACCTTGCGCGGATCCCCGGTCGTGAGGAACTTCGACGACCCGCCGCCCGCCATCTGGGGATGGCGCCTGAGATAATCCTCGAGGCTCTCGGCCACGACATTCGCCTGGCTGAAGACCTGAACGTCCGGGCCCAGCGCCTCGGCGAACTCGGCCTCGAGCAGCGGGTAATGGGTGCAGCCGAGCATCGCCGCCTGCGGATGCGGCATCTTGCGCTTCAGCGCCTCGACATGGGACCGCACCAGCGCCTCGGCGAGGATCATGTCGCCCTCCTCGATCGCGTCGACGAGCCCGCCGCAGGCCTGCGCCTCGACATCGACGCCCACCGCCCGGAACGACAGCTCACGCTGGAAGGCGCGGGAGCGCACCGTCGCGGGCGTCGCGAAGAGCGCGACGCAATTCACCGCAACCTCGCGCGGCGGCGAGTTGTCGCCCCAGCGCCGCTCGGTCAGCGCCTCGATCAGCGGCACGAAGACCCCGAGCACGCGCTTGCCCTGCGGCACCCAGCCCTCCTGCATCCGCCGCAGCGCCGCCGCGCTCGCTGTGTTGCAGGCGAGGATCACCAGATCGCAGCCCTCGTCGAAGAGGCGCTGCACCGCCGCCGTCGTCAGGTCGTAGATCGCGTCCGCCTCGCGCACCCCGTAAGGCGCGTTGGCGTTGTCGCCGAGATAGACGAAGGGCACGTCCGGCAGCCGTTTCGACACGGCGTCGAGCACGGTGAGGCCGCCGAGCCCCGAATCGAAGATGCCTACCGCCATGTCCCGTCCCTGCCCTGCCCCGCCGGGCCCTAGTAGCCCGCGCTGGATGCGCGTTTCAGCCTGCCGTCCTTCGCCTTCGGGTCCTTGTAACGGCCCTCGAACTCGAACCCGGCGTCGAGCGACGCCAGTGGCGTCGGGGACAATCCGTAGGTCGATTTGCGGAGGAATTCCATAAGCTCTCGAGCATCCGACGCGCGGGGTCCAATCTCCTCCGGCGGAATGGGCCGTCCGATCACCAGCCGGACGGGCTTGTCGACGCGCCGGCGGAACTCGCGGATCAGAAGACCCATGCGCAACGTCGTGTGCAGGTGCGAGGCCAGCTGGAAGAGCCGCGAGTTGTGTCCGTCGAAATAGATCGGCACCACGGTCGCGCCGGACTTGGCGATCATCCGCGCGGTGAAGCTGCGCCAGCCGGGGTCCATCGGCCGCCGGAACGGCTTGGCCGCCGTCGACACGGTGCCGCCCGGAAAGATCCCGATCGCGCCGCCCGCGCCGAGATAGCGCAGCGCCTCCTTGCGGGTCTCGAGGTTCTGCTGCACCGCCTCCTTGGTCTCGTCGAAGCTGATCGGCAGGATCACCCGGTCGAGATCCTCGGCCCGGCGGAAGACGCGATGCGCGAGGATGCGGAAATCGCCCCGCGTCACCGACAGAAGATGCCCGAGGATCAGTCCGTCGAGGATGCCGTAGGGATGGTTCGCGACCACGACCAGCGGCCCCTCGCGCGGGATGTCGGTCAGCGCCCCGCCCACGACGTCGAGCCGCAACCCGTAGCGCTCGACCATCACCTCCCAAAAATCGCGGCCCTGGGCGACCTCGTCCTGGTAGCCCTTCGCGCGCCGGATCAGACGTACACGTCCGGTGGCGTTCTCCATCAGCCGGATGAGCGCGCGGCCTCCCTTGGTCTGGGCGGAATAGGAATAGGATATGTCCCGGGCGACCTGACGCGTGTCGGGCATCGGAACGGGGCCTCCTCTGGCATCTGGCACGTTACGGCTGCTTGCAACAAAGTCGTGACGCTTGTGTAAAAGTCGGCCCCCGATTTTCGGAACCGCGGCGTCGCGGATCATAGCAGCCTTCGCACCGGTGAACATAGGCGCGCCAGCCTCTGCCGGGGATGCGCGGCGATACCGCGCATCCCCGAGGTGCAGCCTATTCCGCCGCCTTCGCCATGGAGGCGCCGCCGTCGCGCAGCACGGCCAGAAGCTCCTCGCGGCGCTTCTCGGCCTTCTCGGCGTTGGCCTGCTTCACCGGCCCGAAGCCGCGGATCGACAGCGGCAGCTCGGCGAGAGCGGCGAGCGGCTCGCGCATCGTCTCGGAGAGCTTCGGCAGCCACTCGGCCATGTCGGCCTCGTATTGCGTGATGAGCGCGCGCTCCATCTTCCGCTCCTCGGACCGGCCGAACGGGTCGAGCGGCGTGCCACGCAGCGCCTTCAGCCGCGCCAGCAGCTTGAAGTTCCGCAGCATGCCCTCGCCGTATTTCTTCTTGATCGGCCTTCCGTCCGAGCCCTCCTTGCTCATGATCGGCGGCGCGAGGTGGAAGGTCATCTTGAAGTCGCCCTCGAACGCCTCCTCGGCGCGCTGCCGCGTTTTCAGATGCAGCCGAGCGACCTCGTATTCGTCCTTGTAGCTCAGCACCTTGTGGTACCCGAGCGCGACCGCCTCCTTGAGCTTGCGGTCCTCGATCCCGTCCAGCATCCGGCGATAGCGCCTGGCGAGCCGCTTGCCCTGGTACTCGACCAGATGCGCCTCGCGGAAGGCGATCCGCTCGTCCAGCGTCTTCGGCCGCTCGACCACGTTCGGCGACGCGATCCGCGCTGCCTCCTCGGGATGCTCGACCGCCCAGCGCCCGATCTCGAAGGCCCGCTTGTTGCCCTCGACCGCCGCGCCGTTGAGCTCGATCGCCTCCATCAGCGCGTCCTTCGGCAGCGGCACGAGACCGCGCTGCCAAGCCGAGCCGAGCAGCATGACGTTCGAGAAGATGGAATCGCCCATCGTCGCCCGCGCGAGGTCCGATGCGTCGTAGAGGCTGAGCCGCTCCTTCATCCGCCGCTCGAGCGACAGCTTCAGCCGGTCGCCGGGCAGCGTGAACTCGGTGTCGCGGGTGAAATCGCCGGTCACCGTCTCGTGGCTGTTGACCACCGCGCCCGTGCGGCCCGTCGCGCAGAGCCCCAGCGTCTTCGACCCGGCGCTCACCACGAGATCGCCGCCGATCAGCGCATCGGCCTCGCCGGTCGCGACGCGCACCGCGCTGATGTCGTCCGGCTTGTCGGCGAGCCGCAAATGGATATGCACGGCGCCGCCCTTCTGGGCGAGGCCCGCCATCTCCATCATGCCCGCGCCCATGCCGGCGAGCTGCGCCGCCTGAGCCATGACCGCACCCACGGTCACGACGCCGGTGCCGCCGACGCCGGTGACGATCACGTTCCAGGTCTTGTTTATCGATGGCACCTGCGGATCGGTCAGATCCGGCAGGTCGAGCGCCGTCGTCGCGCCCTTGCGCACCTTGCCCCCCTCGAGCGTCACGAAGGACGGACAAAACCCCTTGAGGCACGAGAAGTCCTTGTTGCAGGCCGATTGATCGATCTCGCGCTTGCGGCCGAACTCGGTCTCCTTCGGGGCGATGGCGACGCAGTTGGACTGCACCCCGCAATCGCCGCAGCCCTCGCAGACATCGGTGTTGATGAAGACGCGGGTGTCGGGGTCGGGGAACTCGCGGCGCTTCCTCCGCCGCCGCTTCTCGGCCGCGCAGGTCTGCACATAGATGATGGCCGTGACGCCCGGCACCTCGCGCAGCTCCTTCTGCACCGCGTCCATGTCGGCCCGCTCGTGCCAGCCGACAGATTTGGGGAACTCCGAGCGCTCGGGCTCTTCCTTCTCGTCGAAGACCACCTCGATGCGGCCGACGCCCATCGCGTCGAGTTCCTTCGCGATCCGGTCCGGCGTGAGCCCGCCCTCGTTCTTCTGCCCGCCGGTCATGGCGACGGCATCGTTGTAGAGGATCTTGTAGGTGATGTTGGTCCCAGCCGCGAGCGCCGCCCGGATCGCCTGCACGCCCGAATGGTTGTAGGTCCCGTCGCCGAGGTTCTGGAAGACATGCGCCGTCCTGGAGAACGGCGCCTCCCCGATCCAGTTCGCGCCCTCGCCGCCCATATGGGTGAAGCCGGTCGTGTTCCGGTCCATCCACTGCACCATGTAGTGGCAGCCGATCCCGGCATAGCCGCGCGAGCCCTCGGGCACCTTTGTCGAGGTGTTGTGCGGGCAGCCGGCGCAATAGTAAGGCAGCCGCGCCGCAATCTCCTCGGCATTGTCCGCTTTCCGCGCCTCGGCCAGCGTGGAGAGTCCCGCCTTCACACCATCGGTCCCCCGGCCCTCCTCGATCAGGATCTGCCCGAGCTTCTCGGCGATCCAGACCGGGTCGAGCGCGCCACGCGTCGGGAACAGCTCCTCGCGGTGCATGCCGCCCGCGCCGCCCTTGTACCAGCCGTAGACCCGGCGGCCCTGCCGGTCGTCGAAGATCGCTTCCTTGACCTGCACCTCGATCAGCTTGCGCTTCTCCTCGACGATGACGATCAGATCGAGCCCCTCGGCCCAGTCGTGAAAGCCCTGCATGTCGAGCGGGAAGGTCTGCCCGACCTTGTAGGTGGTGATCCCAAGCCGCTCCGCCTCCGCCTCGTCGATCCCGAGAAGCGTCAGCGCATGGGTGAGGTCGAGCCAGTTCTTGCCCGCCGCGACGAGGCCGATCTTGGCCCCGGGCTTGCCCCACACCCGCCTGTCCATGCCGTTGGCGCGGGAGAACGCCTCGGCCGCGTAGCGCTTGTAGTCGATCATCCGCGCTTCCTGCGCGTGCGGCGTGTCGCCGAGCCGGATGCTCAGCCCGCCCTCGGGCATGGCGAAATCGGGCGGCATGACCAGCTGCATGCGGTCCGGACGGCCATCGACCACAGCCGTCGCCTCGACCGTGTCCTTCATCGTCTTGAGACCGACCCAGAGCCCCGAATAGCGCGAGAGCGCATAGCCGTAGACCCCGTAATCGAGGATCTCCTGCACGCCCGCGGGCGAGACGACAGGCATGTAGGCATCGACCAGCGCCCATTCCGACTGGTGCAGCACCGTCGAGCTTTCGCCCGTGTGGTCGTCTCCCATCGCCATCAGCACACCGCCATGCGGCGAGGTGCCCGCCATGTTGGCGTGGCGCATCACGTCTCCGGACCGGTCCACACCGGGCCCCTTGCCGTACCAGAGGCCGAAGACACCGTCGTAATTGCCCTCGCCGCGCAGCTCCGCCTGCTGGGAGCCCCAGAGCTGCGTTGCCGCGAGATCCTCGTTCAGGCCCTCCTGGAACAGGACGTTGGCCCCGCTCAGCCATTTCTGGGCCTTCTTCATCTGCAGATCGACCGCGCCGAGCGGTGATCCGCGATATCCGGTGACGTAGCCCGCCGTGTTCAGTCCCGCCGCCTCATCGCGTGCCTTCTGCAACAGCATGAGACGAACGAGCGCCTGCGTGCCGTTCAGAAGCACCGTGGGCTTGCTCACGTCGAACCGGTCGTTCAGAGAAATATCCTGCGTCGTCATCTGGCGCCTCCCCTCGCCTAATGAACTGGCTGTTAAGGAATCTAGGTCAAAATAGCTGACCCTGACAGGACTTTTTCAGGAACTTTCTGCACTGCAGCATAGTATTTTCAACGTATGTCCATTATTTCCGAACCCGAACGCGCACCTGCCCGAAAGTTGATCCGATGGATTGGGACAAGCTCAGAATCTTTCACGCGGTGGCCGATGCCGGCTCGCTGACCCATGCCGGCGACGCCCTGCACCTGTCGCAATCGGCGGTCTCCCGCCAGATCCGCGCGCTCGAAGAGTCGCTGAACACGACCCTTTTCCACCGCCACGCGCGGGGGCTGATTCTCACCGAGCAGGGCGAGCTGCTGTTCGACGCGACCTCCTCGATGGTCAAGCGCATCGACGCCGCCACAGCCCGCATCCACGACAGCGAGGAGGAGGTCTTCGGCCAGCTCCGCGTCACGACCACGACCGGCTTCGGCTCGCTCTGGCTCGCGCCGCGCCTGTCGAAGCTCTACGAGAAGTATCCCGAGCTCAACATCGACCTCATGCTTGAGGAGCGCGTGCTCGACCTGCCGATGCGCGAGGCCGACGTCGCGATCCGGATGAAGGAGCCGAGCCAGGCCGACCTCATCCGCAAGCGGCTGATGTCGGTCAAGATGCGCCTCTACGCCTCGCCCGACTATCTCGACCGCTTCGGCACGCCGCGCAGCCTCGAGGATCTCGAGGCGCACCGCCTGATCTGCCAGAACCCGCGCACCAACCAGGTGACCGCCGGGCTGCAGCTGGTGCAGGAGCTGATGACCCACGAGATCCACGGCACGCTGACGGTGAACAACTATTTCGGCGTCCTGCAGGCGGTGATCTCCAATCTCGGCATCGGCGTTTTGCCCGATTACATCATCGAGGATTTCCCCTCGGTCGTGCGCGTCCTGCCCGAGATCGAATCGAACGAGGTCCCGGTCTTCCTCGCCTATCCCGAGGAACTGCGCGCCTCGAAGCGCATCGCCGCGTTCCGCGACTTCGTGCAGGAAGAGATCGTCGCCCACCGCACCAGCCGGAAGGCGATGGGCGCGGAGTGATTTCGTGACTTGCGCGAGACGCATAGCGGCAATGCCGCCGCATCGCGGCGCTTTCGCTTGTCCGACTCAAAACCGATCACTATTTCAGCTTTCGAACGATGGGGCGCTCAGACGCGCATCATCTTCATACCTCCCTGTTGGACTTCGGCCGAGCTTTATGCTCGGCCTTTTTTTTGCGCATTGCCCGTTCCGCCCCCTCCGCAGGGGGCCACACCCCGTCCGCCGCTCTATCTGAGAGCGTCATGAAGACCGCCCTGCGCCTCCTCGCCGCCCTTCTCGCCCTGCCGCTCCTCCTCGCCTGCGCCCTGCACGTCGCGCATTCGGGAAGCGCGTCCCCCCGCCCAAGGCGGACGGAGCCTTCCGCGCCGCGACCCTCAACGTCCACTACATCTGGGGCCGCCGCGCGACCGGACCCTGGTCCGTCGGAGACTGGGAGGCCCGCGCGCCCTCGCTCGCCGCCGCGGTCGCGGCCACGGACGCCGACCTCATCGCCTTCCAGGAAATGGAAACCTTCTCGGGCGGCAACAGCGACGAAACCAACCTCGCCCGCGACTACCTCCTCGAACGCTTTCCCTCCTACGAGGCCGCCGCGATCGGCGACTGGCGCGAATTTCCCTCGACCCAGCCGATCTTCTACCGGCCCGAGACGCTCACCCTGCGCGACGAAGGCTGGTTCTTCTTCTCCGACAGCCCCGACGAGATCTATTCCCGCACCTTCGACGGCTCCTATCCCGCCTTCGCGTCGTGGGCCGAGTTCGAAACCCCCTCGGGCGCCCGCTTCCGCGCCATCAACGTGCATCTCGACGCAGGCAGCGGTGAGAACCGCCTACGATCGGCAGAGCTGATCGCGGACCGCATCGCGTCCTTCCCCGAAGGCGTGCCGGCCCTCCTCCTCGGCGATCTCAACGCCCGCGCCGGCTCCCGCACGGCAGGCATCCTCGAGAACGCCGGTCTGACCTTCGCCCCCGTCCCCGGCGCGACCTTCCATTTCGACCACGGCATCAACCTCTTCGGCGCGATCGACCACATCGCCACCGGCCCCGGCCTGCGCCTCGCGGCGGGCCCCGTCGTCCTGCGCGAACGGTTCGAGGGCGACTGGCCGTCCGACCATTACCCCGTCGTCGCCGACATCACCGCGCGGGCGGCAGCGAATAGGTAAGCGAGGCGCGCGCCACAGGCTCCGCCATCCCTTCCGAGTAGAGCAGCACGTCGCAGACCGACAGCACCCGCCCGAGCTTCAGCAGACGGCATTCCGCCAGCACGTCCGCGCCCGACACCGGTTTCCTCATGAAGTCGATCGAACAATTCGTGGTGACCGCCAGCGCCTCCTTGCCGATCCGCGCCATGGTGGCCACGTAGGCGGCGACATCGGCGAGCCCGAACATCGCCGGACCCGACACCGTGCCGCCCGGCCTCAGATGCCTTTCGTCCGCGAAAAGCCGCATCACCAGCAGATCCTCATCGAGCCGGTCGATCCCGAACATGCCCTTCACCTGCGGGAACACCTCGTCGAGGAACCCCGCCATCTCCTCCGCGCCGATCCTGATCGTCATGGTGTCCTTGTCCTCCCGCGTCTCCGCCGCCTAGGCTGCCGCCCGGGACACGGGAGGACAAGATGGCCCTGATCGAACGTTACGACAAAGGCGCCGTGCGGCACCTGACGCTGAACGCGCCCGAAAAGCTCAACGCGCTCTCGGACGAGATGCTCGCCGCGCTGATCGCCGAATGCGACGCGCTCGAGGCGGACGACGGGATCCGCGTCGTGACCCTCGGCGGCGCAGGCAAGGCGTTCTGCGCCGGGCACGACCTCAAGCAGATGCAGGCCGCGCGCCAGTCCGAGGATGGCGGCCGCGCCTATTTCGCCGATCTCTTCGCGCGCTGCAGCGCGGTCATGCAGCGCCTCCAGCAGATCCCCCAGCCGGTCATCGCCCGCGTGCACGGCATCGCCACCGCCGCCGGCTGTCAGCTCGTCGCCACCTGCGACATGGCGGTCGCGGCGGAAGGCACGCGCTTCGGCGTCAACGGCGTAAATATCGGCCTCTTCTGCTCGACGCCCATGGTCGCCCTCTCGCGCAACGCCCCCCGCAAGCATGTCTTCGAGATGCTGACCACCGGAGAGTTCATCGAGGCCACGCGCGCCCGGGAGATCGGCCTCGTCAACCGCGTCGTGCCCGAAGCGGATCTCGACGCCGAGACCGAGGCCCTCGCGACCATCGTGGCCGGCAAGCTCGGCGCCGCGGTCCGCATCGGCAAGCAGGCCTTCTACCGTCAGGCCGAGCTGCCGCTCGCCGAGGCCTACGCCTATACCGGCGCCGCGATGGTCGAGAACATGCTGGACGAAGACACCTCCGAGGGGATCACCGCCTTTCTCGAGAAGCGCAAGCCAAACTGGACCCGATGACCCCGTGACAAGGCCCGTCTCAATGCCTATCTCGGCGCCATGACAGAAGAGCTTCACATCGTCGGCGGCGGCATGGCCGGATCCGAGGCCGCATGGCAGGCCGCCAATGCGGGCGTGTCCGTGGTCCTGCACGAGATGCGCCCCACCCGCGGCACCTTTGCCCACAAGACCGGCAACCTGGGCGAGATGGTGTGTTCCAACTCCTTCCGCTCGGACGATCACGAGAACAACGCGGTCGGCCTTCTCCACTGGGAGATGAAGGAAGCCGGCGGCCTCGTGATCTCGACCGCCTACAAGCGCCGCCTGCCCGCCGGCGGCGCGCTCGCCGTCGACCGCGATCCCTTCGCCGAGGACATCACCGCGGCGCTCAAGGCGCATCCGAACATCCGGATCTCCAACGAGGAAGTCACTGAGCTTCCCGATCAGGGCCAGTGGATCTTCGCCACCGGGCCGCTCACCTCGGACGCGCTCGGTCAGGCCATCGCCCGCGAGACCGGGACCGAGGCGCTCGCCTTCTTCGACGCCATCGCGCCCATCGTCTATGCCGAGAGCATCGACATGTCGAAGGCGTGGATGCAGTCGCGCTACGACAAGGGCGAGACCGAGGACGAGCAGCGCGCCTATCTCAACTGCCCGATGGACCGCGAGACCTACGAGGCCTTCATCGACGCGCTCGTCGGCTCCGACAAGACCGAGTTCCACGAGGGCGAGACCGCGAACTACTTCGACGGCTGCCTGCCGATCGAGGTCATGGCCGAGCGGGGCCGCGAGACGCTGCGCCACGGTCCGATGAAGCCCGTCGGTCTCACCAACCCGCACCAGCCCGACGTGAAGCCCTGGGCGGTCGTGCAGCTTCGCCGCGACAACGCGCTCGGCACGCTCTTCAACATCGTCGGCTTCCAGACCAAGATGAAATACGGCGCGCAAGCCGATGTTCTGCGTATGATTCCGGGGCTGGAAGAGGCCCGCTTCGCCCGTCTCGGCGGCATCCACCGCAACACCTTCCTCAACTCGCCGACGCTGCTCGACGATCAGATGCGCCTGCGCTCCAAGCCGAACATCCGCTTCGCCGGACAGATCACCGGCGTCGAGGGTTATGTCGAAAGCGCCGCGATGGGCCTGCTCGCGGGCCGCATGGCCGCCGCCGACGCGACCGGCGTGCCCGTCGCCGCCGCGCCGCAGGACAGCGCCCATGGCGCGCTCGTGCACCACATCACCGGCGGCGCCGAGGCCAAGACCTTCCAGCCGATGAACGTCAATTTCGGCCTCTTCCGCCCGCTCGAAGGCATGCGCGGCGGCCGTCGCGGACGCCGCGAGCGCTACAAGGCCTACACCGATCGCGCCAAGGCCGCGTGGTCCGACTGGATCGCAGGCCAGACGCCTGCCGCCGCAGCGGAGTAATGACATGAACTACGTTCTCGCCCTCTTCCTGCCGCCGCTCTCGATCCTGCTGACCGGCCGCCTTCTGACATCGATCGTCGTCTTCGTGATCTGGATCCCCGCGATCCTCTTCTCGGGCGGGCTCACCCATCCGATGTTCATCCTCCTCGCCTGGATCCTGATCTACCAGTCCGGCGAAGAGCGTCGCGCCCGCCGCTACGGGTACGACGACTGATCTTGCGCACCCGCTTCGCGCCGTCCCCCACCGGGCCGCTGCATCTCGGCCATGCCTATTCGGCCCTGCTCGCCTCGGACATGGCCCACGCGGCGGGCGGCGCGTTCCTGCTGCGCATCGAGGACATCGATCAGAGCCGTTCCCGCCCCGAATGGGATCGGCAGATCGAGGCTGACCTTCGCTGGCTCGGCCTCACCTGGCCCGAGCCCGTCCTGCGCCAGTCCGAGCGCCTGCAAACCTACCGCGGCGCGCTCCAGACCCTCTGGTCCCGCGGACTGCTCTATCCCTGCACCTGCCGCCGCCGCGACATCGTGGAGGCGCTCGGCGCGCCGCAGGAAGGCGTCCCGCACGGGCCCGACGGGTTGATCTATCCCGGCACCTGCCGTGCCGAGACGCCGCCGTCAGGCCCTCTGCCTGACGGTGTCGCGCTCCGCCTCGACATGCGCCGCGCGCTCGACGCCGCCGGCCCGGCGCCGCTGACCTTCGCGGAAACCGGAAAGGCACATCAGGAGATCGCCACAAACCCCTGCGATTACGTCGAAAAGATCGGAGACATCGCCGTCGCCCGCAAGGACATGAGCACGTCCTACCACCTCTCCGTCGTGCTCGACGATGCGGCGCAGGGCATCACCCATGTGGTCCGCGGAGAGGATCTCTTCGATGCCACCGCGATCCACGTCCTGCTGCAGCGGCTCCTCGGGCTGCCGACACCCGTCTACCACCACCACCGACTGATCCGGGACGAACACGGAAAGCGGCTCGCCAAGCGCGACGATTCCCGCGCCATCGCCACCTACCGCGACGAGGGCCTCGGTCCGGAGGACATCCGCCGCCTCGTCGATCTGCCGGAACTCACGCCACCGGCGCCATGATCTCCACCGCATCGCCCTCGCGCACGGCGGTGTAGAAGCAGCTCCGCCGGTTCGTGTGGCAGGCAGGCCCCGTCTGGCGCACGATCACCAGCAGCGCGTCGCCGTCGCAATCGATGCGCAGATCGACCAGCTCCTGCACATGGCCCGAGCTCTCGCCCTTGACCCAGAACGCCTGACGCGAGCGCGACCAGTAGGTCACGCGCCCGGTCTCCAGCGTCTTTTCGACCGCCTCGGCGTTCATCCACGCCATCATCAGGACGGCGCCGTCCACCTCGTCCTGCGCGATGACCGGGATGAGGCCGCGCTCGTCATAGACCAAGGTCGAAACGTCGAAGCTCATAAAGCGATTTCCTTTTGCATGCGCCGTTTGCGTGCCTATCTAGGGATGAGCACGATCAGGGGAAAGCCATGCCCGGCGACAGCGAACTCATCAAGCTCTACTCCCAGCGCATCCTCGCGCTCGCGGCCGACATCCCGCGGACCGAGCGACTGGAGAGCCCGGATGCCACCGTCAAGAAGCGCTCGCCGCTCTGCGGATCCACGGTCACCGTGGACCTGACGATGAGGGACGGCCGCGTCGCCGATTACGGCCAGGACGTGAAGGCCTGCGCCCTCGGCCAGGCCGCGGCCTCGGTCGTCGGCAACGCCATCGTCGGCCAGAGCGCGGACGAGATCCGGGCCGCGCGCGATGCCCTCCGCGCGATGCTCAAGGAGGACGGCCCGACGCCGCCCGCTCCCTTCGACGGGCTCGAGGTGCTGCGCCCGGCGCAGGACTACAAGAACCGCCATGCGTCGATCCTGCTCGCGCTCGACGCCGCGACCGAGGCCGCCCACGACGCCGAGGCGCGCCAGACCGCTTAACCCTTTCTTGCGCTTTGCCCGCTACACCCGCCCGGGCAAGATGAGGCGCGGGCGCACATGCATCACGACCGAAGAGCGGTGCATCGTCGCGCTGGCGACCAGGAGGACAAGTCGCGCGGGCTCGCCAGCCTGACCAACGACGCCCTTGTCCTCGGGCGGGATCTTGTGACGATCAACGCCGTGCTCACCGACGTCGAGGCAAGACGCGCGAACCTGCTCGCGCTGCTGTCCGGCGTCGAAGGAGCGACCACGCGGCTCGGCACCGCGACCAGCCGGGTCTCGACCCGCAGCGAGCGGGGCATGGAGACCGCGCGCCAGGCGCAGGAGGACGTCCGCCAGTCCATCTCGATCCTGAGCGAGACCGGCAACGAATCCCGCACTCTCGCGGAGTGGGTGCAGTCGGTCCGCCGCGGCTCGGACGATGTCGACGACATGCTGACCGCGGTCGGCCGCACCAACGGCGAGATCGCGTCGATCGCCAGCCATGTGAACATCCTCGCCATGAACGCCAAGATCGAAGCGGCGCGCGCCGGTCAGGCCGGCGCCGGCTTCGCCATCGTGGCCGAGGCGATCAACGAGCTCAGCCACAAGACCAAGCTCGCCGCCGACGACATCACCCGAATCGTGCAGCGCATGAGCGACTGGATGAACGCGCTGCGGTCGGGCGCCGTCACCACATCGGCCACCGCCGCCGCCCTTCTCGGCCGGGCCGAGGAGAGCGACGCCGCGCTCGCCCGCATCGACGGCAACGTCACCGCGCTGCAGGACGCCATGCACGAGATCCGGGACGAGATCCGCGCCACAGACGACGCGGTGCAGAACCTCTCTCCCGCCATCGGGGAAATGGTCTCCTCGCTCGGAGGCCTCGCCGAAGCGCTCGGCACCTCCACCAAGCGCAGCGCGGCGCTCGTCGATATCTCCGAAGGCATCATGCAGAAGGTGGTCGGGCTCGGCGGCGACGGTGTCGACGGCGCCAATATCGGCCTCGTCCGCGAACTCGCCGCCGAGATCGGCGCGGCCTTCGAGCGGGCCATCGCGGCGGGCGAGATCTCGGGTGCCGCGCTCTTCGACACGCGCTACACCCCCATCCCCGGCACCGATCCCCAGCAGGTCCGCGCCGCCTTCACCGATTTCACGGACCGCATCCTGCCTCCGATCCAGGAGCCGGCGCTCTCGCGTGTGCCGGGCGCGGTGTTCTGCGCGGCGGTCGACCGGAACGGCTACCTGCCCACGCACAACAGGAAGTTCTCGCAGCCGCAGGGCAAGGATCCGGTCTGGAACGCCGCCAATTGCCGCAACCGCCGCATCTTCGACGACCGCGTCGGACTCAAGGCCGGGCGCAGTACCGCGCCCTTCCTGCTGCAGATCTACCGCCGCGACATGGGCGGCGGCACCTTCGCGATGATGAAGGACCTCTCCGCGCCGATCCACGTCTCGGGCCGGCATTGGGGCGGGCTCCGGCTCGCCTACCGGCTCTGACGAAAAAAGCCGCCGCACTTCGATCGAAGGCGGCGGCAAGGCGCGTGTCTTGTGGTCAGATCGGCCGAGCGGGGCGCGGGGACAACGCGCCGGGATCCGCGGGTCACATCAGCTTGGGGACGGTGAGCAACCGGCAGCCGGCACAAGCAACGCAGGCAGGAAACTCAGAGATGAAGGGCGGCGACGAGCATCACGCCCAAGGCGACGACCCCGACGAGGTCCTTCAGGATCATCGCCTCGGAGCGGCGGATCGGTGCAGTGATCTGTTCGAGCATCGTGGCCTCCATCCTTCTGTTGCCACTTTGTTCTCACATGTTCCGAGTCGGGTAAAGAACTTTTTAAGAACATTCGCGAACGAGGTGAGAAACCGGGCTATCCGACCGCGATCAGCCGGATCGCCTCGTCCTGCCGCATCAGCCACAGAAGCAGCCGCGCCGCCCGTCCCCGCGCGTTCTCGAGTGCCGGATCGTCGGTCAGCAGCTTGCGCGCATCGCTCTGCGCCAGCGCCATCAGCCCCGCCTGATGGTCGAGGTCGGCGATCCGGAACCGCGGCACGCCCGATTGCGCCGTCCCGATCACGTCGCCCGACCCGCGCATCTCGAGATCGACCTCGGCGATGCGGAACCCGTCCTCGGTCTCGCGCAGCGTCGTCAGGCGCTTCTCGCCGGTCTCGGACAGCGGCGGCTGGTACATCAGCAGGCAGGTGGAAGCCGCCGAGCCCCGGCCCACGCGCCCCCGCAGCTGGTGCAGCTGCGCGAGCCCGAACCATTCCGCGCGCTCGATCACCATGATCGAGGCGTTGGGCACGTTCACCCCGACCTCGATCACCGTCGTCGCCACCAGGACCGAGGTCTCGCCCGCGACGAACTTCGCCATCGCCGCGTCCTTCTCGGCGGGCGGCATCTGTCCGTGCACGAGCCCCACCACGCCCTCGCCGAGCGCCGCGCGCAGGTGCTGGAACCGCTCGGCGGCCGCGGTCAGGTCGACCGTCTCGCTCTCCTCGACGAGCGGGCAGACCCAATAGGCTTGCCGGCCCTCGGCAACCGCGCGGCGCAAATGCTCGACCACCTCGTCCATGCGCTCGGTCGAGGTCAGCGCCGTCTTCACCGGCTTGCGCCCCGGCGGTTTCTCGTCGAGCACCGAGACGTCCATGTCGCCGTATTGCGCCAGCGCGAGGCTGCGCGGGATCGGCGTCGCGGTCATCACCAGAACGTCGACCGCCGCACCCTTCTGCCCGAGCCGCAGCCGCTCGCGCACGCCGAAGCGGTGCTGCTCGTCCACCACGGCGAGGCGCAGGTCGCGAAAGGCGACGTCATCCTGAAAGACCGCGTGCGTGCCGACCAGCACCTGGATGTCCCCGCGCTCGAGCGCCGAAAGCTTGGCGCGCCGCTCCGTCCCCTTGTCGCGCCCCGTCAGCAGCTCCAGCACGACCCCCGCGCTCTCGGCCAGCGGGCGCAGGCTTTCGAGATGCTGCCGCGCGAGAATCTCGGTCGGCGCCATCATCACGCCCTGCCCGCCCGCCTCGACCGCAACGAGCAAGGCGGCGAAGGCGACCAGCGTCTTGCCAGAGCCCACGTCACCCTGAAGCAGCCGGTTCATCCGCTCGGGCGCGGCCATGTCGGAGGCGATCTCGTCCATCGCGCGGCCCTGCGCGCCGGTCGGTCGATAGGGCAGCTCCACCAGCACCCGCTTGCGCAGGTGCCCGTCCCCGACGCTCGGCGTGCCGCGCCGACGCCGCCGCGCCATCCGCGCGAGCGCCAGCGTCAGCTGATGCGCAAAGAGCTCGTCATAGGCGAGCCGGCGCCGCGCGGGCGCATCCGGCGTCAGCTCCGCCGCGCCGCCGGGGGCATGGGCGGCGGCGACGGCCGCGTGCCATGACGGCCAGCCCTCCTTCGCCATCAGTCCCGGATCGATCCATTCCGGCAGGTCCGGCGCACGCGCGATCGCGTCGGCGGCGGCCCGCACCATCTGCTTGCGCGTCACGCCCGAGGTCAGCGGATAGACCGGCTCGAACTCGGGCAGCGTGCCGGCCTCCGCGGGCGGCAGGACGTGATCGGGATGCACCATCTGCGCGACCCCGTCGAAAAGTTCGACCCGGCCCGAGAGCACCCGTCGCTCTCCCGGCGGCAGGATCCGCGTGAGGTAATCGCCGCGCGCATGGAAGAACACGATCTGGAACGAGGTCTGCGAATCCTCGGCCTCGATCCGGTAGGCGCCGCCCTTGGTGCGCGGAGGCCGGTGCTGCCCGATCTCGGCCTCGACCGTCAGCACGCCCGGCAGGTCCGCGCCCCGGATCGACGGACGTATCCGCCGGTCGATCCCCGAATGCGGCAGCGTGAAGAGCAGATCGCGCGGCGCCGCGATCCCCATCGTCTCCATCGCCTGCGCGGTCTTGGGCCCGATCCCGTCGAGCCCGGTCGGCGCCGCGAAGAGCGGAAACAGGATTTTCGGCCGGCCCGTCATCCCTCGCCGACGAGGGCGAGCCAGGCATCCTCGTCCATGATCTCGAGCCCAAGCTCGCGCGCCTTCTTTTCCTTGGACCCCGCGCCCGGCCCGGCGACGACGATGTCGGTCTTGGCCGAGACCGAACCCGACACCTTGGCGCCGAGCGCCTCGGCCCGCGCCTTGGCCTCGGCCCGCGTCATCCGCTCGAGGCTGCCGGTAAAGACAACGGTCTTGCCTGCGACGGGCGATCCGTCGGTCTGCGGCCTTGCGGCCTCCTCGACCTCGAGATGCGCGAGCAGCCGCTCGATCGACGCGCGCTCGGCGTCCTGGTTCACCGTCGCGACCAGCGATTGCGCCAGGACCTGCCCGATCCCGTCGATTCCGTTCAGTTCGTCCCAGGCCGCACCCTCCATCGGGGCGGCCTCGCGCATCGCGGCATCGAAGGCCGCCCAGGTGCCGTAATGGCGCGCCAGAAGGTTGGCGTTGACCTCGCCCACATGCCGGATGCCGAGCGCGAAGATCAGCCGGCCGAGCGGGATGCGCCGCCGCTCGTCGATGGCGGCAAAGAGGTTCTGCGCCGATTTCTCGCCCCAGCCCTCGCGGTTCTTGAGCTGGCGGCCACCCTGCCCGTACCGCTCTCGCAGCTCGAAGATGTCGACGGGCTCCCTGATCCAGCCGTCGCGGTAGAACTGCTCCACCTGCTTCGATCCCAGCCCCTCGATGTCGAAGGCCGCGCGGGAGACGAAGTGCTTGAGCTTCTCGACCGCCTGCGCGGGGCAGCTCATGCCCCCCGAGCAGCGTCGCACCGAATCGCCCTCCTCGCGAATCGCGTCCGAGCCGCATTCCGGGCAAACCTCGGGAAACGCGTAAGGCTCCGATCCCTCGGGCCGCTTCGAGAGATCCACGTCGGCGATCTTCGGGATCACGTCCCCCGCGCGGTAGACCTGCACCCAATCGCCTTCGCGGATGTCTCGGCCGCCGCGGATCGGCTCGCCCCTGGAATCGCGCCCCGCGATGTAATCCTCGTTGTGCAGCGTCGCGTTCGAGACGACGACGCCGCCGACCGTCACCGGGGTCAGCCGCGCCACCGGCGAGAGCGCGCCGGTGCGCCCGACCTGGATCTCGATCGCCTCGAGCCGGGTCCAGGCGAGTTCGGCCGGAAACTTGTGCGCGATCGCCCAGCGCGGCGTCGTGGAGCGGAAGCCGAGCCGCCGCTGCAGCGCGAGATCGTCCACCTTATAAACGATGCCATCAATATCATAATCTAGCGTGGAACGCTGCTCCTCTAACTCTTTATAATACGAAATTAAATCGTCCGGGCCACAGCACTTTCGGAACAGCTCATTCGTAACAAACCCCAAGCTCTTAAGCCAAATCAGCAACTCACTTTGGGTTTCAACTGTCAGACCGTGAACTTCACCTAATGCGTACGCGAAAAATTTGAGCGGCCGCTTAGCGGTTATGGCCGGATTAATTTGACGCAGTGACCCGGCAGCTGCATTTCTTGGATTGGCGAAAGAGGCTTGGCGCTCTTCAACGCCACGTTCGTTCAAAGCCGCGAAATCCGTTTTTCGCATATAAACTTCCCCTCGCACCTCCAAAACGCTCAGCTTTGATGGAATGCTTTGAGGAATCTCAGCGATAGTCTTCGCATTTTCAGTGATATCTTCACCCACACGCCGATCTCCCCTAGTGGCGGCGTGCTTTAACTTACCATACTCGTATCGAACCGAAACGGACAGTCCGTCGATCTTGGGGTCAGCCACATACTCGATATTTTTGTTGGCTTGAATATTTAAATATTTTTTGATTCTTTTATCAAAATCAAAAACCTCACTCTCGCTGAAAAGATTTTCTAGAGAGAGTAAAGGAACAGTGTGGCTAATTTTCCGGAAGCCTAACGCAGGTTCAGCTCCAACACGCTCGCTGGGACTGTCCTCACGCTTGAGGCCCGGAAACCGCGCCTCGATCTCGGCGTTGCGCCGCTTCAAGCGGTCGTAGTCTGCATCGGTCAGCTTCGGATCGTCGCGGCCGTGGTAGGCGTCGTTGGCCTCCAAGAGGATCCGGGCCAGCCGCTCGAGCTCCTCGCGCGCGCCCGCCTCGTCCAGCGCCTCCACCGCGATCTCGCCCTGCGCCATCTGTCCGCTCCGTCACGTCGCCCTGCCTTGCCGGGCAAGTGATAGGCGCGCGGCGCGCGAGGGTCCAGTGGGGGTCAGGCGCCGAGGGCGATGGCGCCGGACGCGTCGGCGCTGCGGATGTCGGGATCGCGCAGCACGTAGCCCCTGCCCCAGACCGTCTCGATGTAACTGGGATCGCCCGTCGCCTCGGCGAGCTTCTTGCGCAGCTTGCAGATGAAGACGTCGATGATCTTGAGCTCGGGCTCGTCCATGCCGCCATAGAGATGGTTGAGGAACATCTCCTTGGTGAGCGTCGTGCCCTTGCGCAGGCTCAGCAGCTCCAGCATCTGGTATTCCTTGCCCGTGAGGTGCACGGTCTGCCCGTTCACGTCCACGGTCTTGGCGTCGAGATTGACGTTGATCTTGCCGGTCCGGATGACCGATTGCGCATGCCCCTTCGAGCGGCGGATGATCGCATGGATGCGCGCCACCAGCTCGTCGGCGTGGAAGGGCTTCGTCAGATAGTCGTCGGCGCCGAAGCCGAAGCTCTTGAGCTTGCTCTCGGTGTCGTCGGCGCCCGACAGGATCAGGATCGGCGTCGAGATGCGCGCCGTGCGCAGCTTGCGCAGGACCTCGTGACCGGTGATGTCGGGCAGCGTGATGTCGAGCAGGATCAGGTCGTAGTCGTAGAGCTTCGCAAGATCGACGCCCTCCTCCCCCATGTCGGTCGCGTAGACGTTGAGGTTGGACCGCGTCAGCATCATCTCGATGCTCTTCGACGTGGTCGGGTCATCTTCGATCAGAAGGACACGCATCGCCCGTCTCCGTACTACAACTGTGATGACTCATAACTGAAGCCTAATGTTTAACTTAGAATTACTGGTGCTCGCTTGGTTCAGGTTAACGTCAGCACTCACTCAAAGTAAACTTATAATGAACACACTCACGTCATAGTTGTCTGTACTTCCGCACCGCCGTCGCCTTCAGCGCGCCCTCGCCGTGATGCGCCATCGCGCGGATCCAGCCGCGCAGCTCCTCTTCGCTGAGCCGGTAGCGCTCGCGCGCCTGCTCCTCGGTCAGAAGGCCGTAGAGCACCGCCCGCACCACCGCGGCCTTGCGCGAGGCGACCCAGCGCAGCGTCTCCTTCGGCGGCAGGTCGGCGCGGGTCATGACCGACCCGTCGGGAAGCGTGACTGCGCGCGGACCATCAACTTTCTTGAGATACATGCTGCGACATCCGTGACTGACGGCAGCACCTTGCACCGGCGCACTTAATGCGGCATGAAACGCGCCCTTGAGAAAACTTTGCATTTTCCTATATTCCGGCCGCAATCCAAGGAGAGTGTCATGCCCCTCGACCAAGGTCAGCTGAATTCGCTGGGCCTGCCCAAGCCCCCGTCGCAGACCCGCGTGGTGGTCGCCATGTCGGGTGGCGTCGACAGCTCCGTCGTCGCGGCGAAGCTGGCCGAAGAGGGCTACGACGTCGTAGGCGTGACCCTTCAGCTCTACGACCACGGCGCGGCGCTCGCCAAGAAGGGCGCCTGCTGCGCGGGCCTCGACATCCACGACGCCCGCCGCGTGGCCGAACGCATGGGCTTTCCCCATTACGTGCTCGACTACGAGAACATCTTCCAGGACGCGGTCATCGACGAGTTCGCCGACAGCTACCTCGCGGGCGCAACGCCCGTGCCCTGCATCCGCTGCAACGAACGGGTGAAATTCAAGGACCTGCTCGAGACGGCCAAGGACCTCGACGCCGATTGCATGGCGACGGGGCACTACATCCAGCGCAAGCCGGGCGCGACCAAGGCCGAGCTGCACCGCGCCGCCGACGCCGTGCGCGACCAGTCCTACTTCCTCTTCTCCACCACGCAGGAGCAGCTCGACTACCTGCGCTTCCCGCTCGGCCATCTCGTCTCCAAGGACGAGACGCGCGCGCTTGCCGCCCGCTACGGCCTGCCGGTCGCGGACAAGCCCGACAGCCAGGACATCTGCTTCGTGCCGAACGGCGACTACGCCTCGGTGATCGAGAAGCTGCGCCCCGGCGCCGCCGATCCGGGCGAGATCGTGCATGTCGACGGCCGCGTCCTCGGCAGCCACGAGGGCGTCATCCACTACACGATCGGCCAGCGCCGCGGCCTCGGCATCGGCGGCCTCTCGGAGCCGCTCTACGTGGTGAAGCTCGACGTCGAGAACGCCCGCGTCGTGGTCGGCCCGAAGGAGATGCTCGCGACGCGGAAGATCCCGGTCCGCGAGATCAACTGGCTGGGCGACGCGCCCCTCACCTCGCGCGAGGAATGGCACGTGGCCGTGAAGGTCCGCTCGACCCGCCCGCCCCGCGAAGCGATCATCCGCCCGATCTCCGAGACCGAGGCCGAGGTGGAGCTCGTCACCCCCGAGGAAGGCGTCTCCCCGGGCCAGGCCTGCGTCTTCTACGACGAGGAGAGCACCCGCGTCTTCGGCGGCGGCTGGATCTGGCGCGGCTACTGAACACCCGTCTCCGTCGCGGGGGCCCTCTCGCATGACCTGATCGTGGGGCGCCCTGCGCATCGCAGACACCATCGGCGATACCTTGCCTAAGACCTGACCCGTGCGGCGAAATTCTCTTCGCCGGCGGGCAGCCCGCCGCTTGCCGGAGCGCCCCGGACACCCCATGTGAGCGCCGGGCGTCACTCGAACCGCGCGGTCGCGGCTCCGCCCGAGGAGGTCTCGCGGGGCGCCTTCCGCTCCGGCTGTCCTGTCATGCAATCCCTTGTCGCTGCGGCCATATCGCCGCCCATGCGGTCCGTTCCGTTCACCCGGTGGCGGCGCATCGCCTTTGCCATATCGCTCTTCCTTCTCGCGGCGACCGTCGCCCTGGTCGCGGTCCGGGGCTTTTCCCTCGGTCTCGATTTCACCGGCGGGCTGGCGCTCGAGGCGCGGAGCGCGGTGCCCTTCGACACCGCCTCGCTCCGCGCCGCCCTCGCCGCGTCCGGCCACGCCGATGCGGTGATCCAGCTGACCGATGCCGGACGGTCGGTCCTCGTCCGCATCCAGGACGCGGATGGCGCGAGCGCCGAGGCCGTGCGCGCCGCGCTCGGCCCCGCCGCCCGCATCGTGAGCGAGGACAGCGTCGGGCCCAAGGTCTCGGGCGAGCTCCTCCGCTCCGGGCTCCTCTCCTGCCTGCTCGCGGTCAGCGCCATCGCCATCTATGTCTGGTGGCGGTTCGAGGTCCGCTTCGGGCTCAGCGCCTGCCTGACGACGTTCCACGACGTGGCCATGATGCTCGGCTTCTTCGCCCTGACCGGCCTGACCTTCGATCTGACCAGCGTAGCGGCGCTGCTGCTCGTGGCTGGGTACTCGATCAACGACACGGTGATCGTCTTCGACCGCATCCGCGAGGAGCGCGGCCACTACGGCGCGATGCCCCTTCCCGAGGTGATCGACCTCGCCATCACCGACACGCTCCGGCGCACGCTGATGACCTCCGGCACGACGCTCGCGACCACGATCTCGCTGATGCTCTTCGGAGGGCCGGTGCTCTTCGGCTTCGCGGCCGCGACGACCTTCGGCATCGCGCTCGGCACGCTGTCGAGTATCTTCATCGCCGCGCCGCTGCTTCTCGTGCTGCCTGGCCCGGTCGACACCGCCGCCAAGGCGGCGCCGGACGAGGCGTTCCGGCCGTGACCGACATGCCCTATCCGGTTTCGGCCGAGCCCGGGGAGCCGCGCTTTTCAGACCTGCTCCGCTCTCTTGGCGAGGGCACTACGACCGAGCGCATGTCGGTCGGCGCGCTCATCGCGGGCCTCGGCCGGCGCGGTCACGGCGCGCTGCTGATCGTCCTCGGCGCCCCGAACGTCCTGCCGCTCCCGGTGCCGGGCCTGTCGCTCCTCGCCGGGCTGCCGCTCCTCTTCCTGACGCTGCAGATCGCCGCCGGACGCCCGACGCCATGGGTGCCGGACTGGCTCGCGCGGCGCACCATCGGCGCGGCGGAGTTCCGCCGCGCGGCCCTCGCCATCGCCACTCGCCTCGCTCGTCTCGAACGCATCGTCAGACCGCGCTGGCCGGCCCTCACGACCGGCTGGCCGCGCCGCGCGCTCGGCCTCTTCAGCCTGCTCCTCGCGGTGACGCTGTTCCTGCCGCTGCCCCTCGGCAACGCGCTGCCGGGCCTCTCCCTCGCCCTCATCGGCCTTGCGCTGATCGAACGCGATGCGGTCGTCGCCGCCTGCGGCATCGCGATCGGCCTTGTCGGGCTGGCGGTGATGTCGGCGGCGAGCGCTGCGATCGTCAGCGCAACCGTCCTTCTCGTGGCGGAACTGCTGTCGTGACGGCCCTCTCCGGGTGCGGCCCTGCGCGGATGCATGCGCAGGCCCGCAGGGGCGCTCTGGACGATGCGCCGGTTATCGTGCCCTTTGCGCCCGCGGCCGCTTGCATGTAGCGGTACCGCCATCACACGGCCTGAAGCACAAGGTGCCGCTACATGAGTTCAGATTTCGCGACCTGTCGTCTTGACCGGGACGGCCCCCGCCGCCGGTCGCGCGTCGCCCCCAGATACCGCAAGGACGGGTACGAGGAGGCCTTCGACGACCGGACGCTCTGGTTCGACGCGATCTGGCAGGACGGCACCGTCACGCTCGTCTGCCCGCGCCTCAACAACCTCGCCGCAATGGTCAGCAAGGGGGCCTTCGCGCTCGACGGCATCGCCACGCCGACGAAGATCCGCACCTTCTACCGCCACAGCCTCGTCCTCCTCAGAAGCCCGCACCCGCCGGCCCGCGTGTCCTTCGCGTCCGAGGCATTCCGCCTGGAAACGCCGGTCCACGAAGCCATGCCGGGGCGCTTTCGCAACCGCAACGTGATCGTCACGATGTCGAAGGACAACGAGCTCGCCTGGATCGAAGATTTCGCCCGCTTCCACGCCGAGACCCAGGGCGCCGAGGGGATCGTCTTCATCGACAACGGCTCGGCGCTCTACGGGACCCGAGACATCGAGCGCGTCCTCGACCGGACCGGCCTCGATCCGCTCGTGCTTTGCACCGGGCTGCCATTCGGACCGCGCGGCCGCAGCCCCTATGGCAACACCGAGCTCTTCCTGCAGACCTGCGCGCTCAACGCCGTGCGCCTGCGGTATCTCCGGGACGCCCGCGCGGTCCTCTGCTGCGACATCGACGAGCTTGTGCTCGGCCGCACGCCGGTGTCGATCTTCGACGCCACATGGCACAGTACGTTCGGACTAGTCCGCTTCGGCGGAGAATGGCGCTACGCCCCGCACGCGCCCCGCAACGGCATCGTCCGCCACGACGACCACCGCTTCCTCGCTCCCGGCAAGAGCGCGTGCCCCCCGAAATGGTGCGTGCGGCCGAGCGGCCCATTGGGCGATCTGCAATGGCGGCCGCACATCCTCGAAGGCTTCGCCTTCAATTGGGCGTTCCGCTCCCGGAAGTTCGCGTTCCATCACTGCCGCCAGATCACCACGGGCTGGAAGCGGGAGACCGCGGCGCCCGAGATCGCACGCCTCGTTCCGACGAGACCCGCCCGGCAGATCGCGGACCAGACGGCGCGGAAAGCAGTTGCTCGCCCGGTCCCGCGTCGGGTCCATCAGTCCGGCCCGAGGCAGAAGGTCCGAGATTTCGGCGAAAGATCGTCGCGGCGCTTCTTCGGGCTGCGTCCGGCGCTCAAGACGGCCAGCCTCGCGCTCGCCCTCTTCATCGGTCTCGCCACGGAAGAGGCCATCGACAACGATCCGGTCAGCCAGGAAATCGCCTATCTGATGCAGGGCTTCCAGAACTGACGGAGATGCGCGGCGATTGCTCTGGGGACCGCTCCGGAGCGGCCGCGCCCCGAAGAGCGCCCTGCCGCCGCATTCTTCTGCGGCGGCGAAAGCGGTGCGCCCCGGCCCTCAGCCGTTCGCGGCGAGCGCGGTCCGGTGCGAGGTCAGCTCCTCGGCGACGAGGAACGCCAGCTCGAGCGATTGCGAGGCGTTGAGCCGCGGATCGCAGGCGGTGTGGTAGCGGTCCGAGAGGTTCTCGTCCGACACCGCCTGCACGCCGCCGGTGCATTCGGTCACGTCGAGGCCGGTCATCTCGAAATGCACGCCCCCCGGCACCGTGCCCTCGGCCCGGTGCACCGCGAAGAAGTCGCGCACCTCGCGCAGCACCGCGTCGAACGGCCGGGTCTTGTAACCCGAGGCCGACTTGATCGTGTTGCCGTGCATCGGATCGCACACCCAGGTGACGTTCGCGCCCTCGGAGCGCACCGCCTCGATCAGCCGCGGCAGGTGCTCGGCGGTCTTGCCCGCGCCGAACCGCGCGATCAGCGTCAGCTTGCCCGCCTCGTTCGAGGGGTTGAGCCGCGCCATCAGCACCTTGAGATCGTCCGCCGTCAGCGACGGGCCGCATTTCAGCCCCACCGGGTTCAGCACGCCCCGCGCGAATTCCACATGCGCGCCGTCCGGCTGCCGCGTGCGGTCGCCGATCCAGATCATGTGACCCGAGCCCGCGAGCCACTTGCCCGAGGTCGAATCGAGCCGGCAGAGCGCCTCCTCGTATTCCAGCAGCAGCGCTTCATGCGACGTGTAGAAATCCACCGTCCGCAGGTTGTGGTTGGTGTCGCTCTCGAGCCCCGCCGCCTTCATGAAGTCGAGCGTGTCCGAGATCCGGTTCGCCATGTCGCGATAGGCCGCGGCCTTCTCGCTCTCGGTGAAGCCGAGCGTCCAGGCATGCACCTGATGCACGTCGGCATAGCCACCCGTCGAGAAGGCGCGCAGAAGGTTCAGCGTGGCGGCCGCCTGCGTGTAGGCCTGAAGCATGCGCTTGGGATCGGGGATCCGCGCCTCGGGCGTGAAGGCGAGCTCGTTGATGATGTCGCCGCGGTAGGACGGCAGTTCCTGCCCGTCCTTGGCCTCGGTCGGCGCAGAGCGCGGCTTGGCGAACTGGCCCGCCATCCGGCCGACCTTCACCACCGGCACCTTCGCGCCGTAGGTCAGGATCATCGCCATCTGCAGCATGACCTTGAACGTGTCGCGGATCGCGTCGGCCGAGAACTGGTCGAAGGCTTCGGCGCAGTCGCCGCCCTGCAGCAGGAACGCCTCGCCCCGCCCCGCGGCCGCGAGGTCGCGCTTGAGGCTCCGGGCCTCGCCGGCAAAGACGAGCGGCGGATACTTCGACAGCTGGGCCTCCACGGCCTTCAGCGCGCTGTCATCGGTATAATCCGGCATCTGCACCCGCGGTTTCTCGCGCCATGCCGATTTCTGCCACTCCGTCATCGTCTCTCTCCCGGTCGAGCTCTGCCCCTCGCTTGGGCCGTTGCGTCAGCGTCCCCGGTCTATAACGAAGCTGTGCTGCACTGGCCAGAACCGAAATATCCCTCCCCGCTTGACGCGGCCCGCGATGTCTGGACTCTGACCCGTCAACCGGAACGCGTTCGGTTTGTGTGTCAATGAGGTGTTGCATGGGCCATGAAGAGCCTGCCGTCGAGATCGCCGGAGCGGTCAAGACGCGCCGCTTCGTGTTCGTGCTGCTGCCGAACTTCACCCTCATCAGCTTCGCTTCCTCGGTCGAATGCCTGCGGATCGCCAACCGCATGGCGGGCCGCCAGCTCTATACGTGGAGCCTCGTCGGCGAAGGCGGCGGCACGGTCACGGCCTCGGCGGGCGTGGTCTTCCAGCTCGACGGCGACCTGCCCGATCTCACCCGCGACGACACCGTGATCGTCTGCGGCGGCCTGCGCGTGCGCGACGCCATCACCAAGAAGCTGATGGGCTGGCTCCGGCGCGAGAGCCGCCACGCGCTGACCCTCGGCGCGGTCTGCACCGGCACGCAGGTTCTGGCCGAGGCGGGGCTTCTCGACGACCGCCGCGCCGCGATCCACTGGGAGCATCACGACAGCTTCGCAGAGGAATTCGACGAGGTGATCCTGTCGAAATCGGTCTTCGCGATCGACGGCAACCGCATCAGCGCCGCCGGCGGCACCGCCTCGATCGACCTCATGCTCAAGCTCCTGGCCGAGCATCACGGGGCGGACCTCGCTAATGCCGTCGCGGACCAGCTCATCTATTCCTCGATCCGCACCGACCAGGACCAGCAGCGCCTCTCGGTGCCGACCCGGATCGGCGTGCGACACCCCAAGCTCGCCGAGGTGATCCACAAGATGGAGGCCCATATCGAGGAGCCGATCAGCCCCGCGACGCTCGCGACTCAAGTCGGAATGTCCACCCGCCAGCTCGAGCGGCTGTTCCGGCGTTATCTCAACCGCAGCCCCAAGCGCTACTACATGGAACTCAGGCTCCAGAAGGCGCGCAACCTGTTGATGCAGACCGACATGAGCGTGATCAACGTGGCGCTCGCCTGCGGCTTCGCGAGCCCGTCGCACTTCTCCAAGTGCTACCGCGCGCATTACGAGACGACCCCCTACCGCGAGCGGGGCAGTCACGGCCCGCGCGGCCAGGCCTGAGCGGCGCCTTACCTTGCGTCGAGGGCCCGGTCTGCGCCGCAGGCGGCCCTCACTTCCTCTTTACTTCGGCAATATCCCGCTTCTAGGCTCCGCGCAGGACAATGGTCCACACAGGGAGACTTAAGTATGAAAAAGCTCATGATGGCCACCGCGACCGCGGCACTGGCCGCAGGCGGCGCGATGGCGCAGAGCGATGAAGAGGTGAAGATCGGGATCATCCTCGGCTTCACCGGTCCGATCGAAAGCATCACGCCCGCCATGGGGGCATCGGCGGAACTGGCGCTCAGCGAGATCAACGAGAGCGGCAACTTCCTCGACGGTCAGACGCTGACCCCGGTCCAGGCCGACAGCACCTGCGTCGACAGCGCCGCGGCCACCGCCGCCGCAGAGCGCCTCGTCACCACCGACGGCATCGTCGCGATCGTGGGCGCGGATTGCTCGGGCGTCACCGGTGCGATCCTGTCGAACGTCGCCGTCCCGAACGGCGTGCCGATGATCTCGCCCTCCGCCACCTCGCCCGGTCTGTCGAACGCCGAGGACGACGGCCTCTTCTTCCGCACCGCGCCGTCCGACGCCCGCCAGGGCGAAGTGCTCGCGGGCATCCTCGAGAGCGAGGGCATCAGCTCGGTCGCGGTGACCTACACCAACAACGATTACGGCAAGGGCCTCGCGGACAGCTTCGTCGCCTCCTTCGAGGAAGCCGGCGGCGAGGTGACGCTGACCTCCCCGCACGAGGACAACAAGGCCGACTACTCCGCCGAGATCGGCGCTCTCGCCTCGGCGGGCGGCGATGCGCTCGTCGTGCTCGGCTACGCCGATTCCGGCGGCAAGGGCATGATCCAGGCCGCCGCCGACACCGGCGCGTTCTCGACCTTCATGCTCGGCGACGGCATGTACGGCCAGGAGATGCTGGACGACCTCTCCGACGTGCTCGAAGGCTCCTTCGGCGCCGTGCCGTGGTCCCAGGGCGAAGGCGCCGAGGCGTTCTCGACCCTCGTGAACGACACCGCCGATTTCGACCCCGACAGCTCCTACACCCGCGAGAGCTACGACGCGGCCGCGCTCCTTGCGCTCGCGATGCAGGCGGGCGGCGAGGCGACCTCCGAGGCCGCCGCGGCGAACATCATGACCGTCGCCAACGAGCCGGGCGAGAAGATCCTTCCGGGCGAGCTCGGCAAGGGTCTCCAGATCCTCGCCGACGGCGGCGAGATCGATTATGTCGGCGCGACCGGCGTCGAGCTGATCGGCCCCGGCGAGGCGGCGGGCAGCTACCGCTACTACACGATCACCGACGGAACCTTCGAGACCGTAGAGTTCCGTTGAGTTAAGTCTTGAAAGTTTCGGAACGGCCGTGCAAAAGCGCGGCCGTTTCGTACAAAACGGCGGCAATTTCGTACGTTTCGTGCAGAACAAGAAGAACGGACCGCAGTGGCCAAAGAAGCCGCGCGGCATGATCCAGGGATGACAACGTGATCCGCGTCGACAACCTCCACCGCCATTTCGGCGGCTTCCGGGCCGTGGACGGCGCCAGTCTCGAGATCGCCACCGGCTCCATCACCGGGCTCGTGGGACCGAACGGCGCAGGAAAGTCCACGCTCTTCAACTGCATAGCGGGCGCTCTTCCGCCCACATCCGGGACCGTCACGATGGACGGCGAGGACATCACCGGCCTCGCGCCGCACGAGCTCTTCCACAAGGGCCTGCTGCGCACCTTCCAGATCGCCCACGAATTCTCCTCCATGACCTGCCGCGAGAACCTCATGATGGTCCCCGGCGCCCAGTCCGGCGAGACCCTCTGGAACGCCTGGTTCCGCCGCTCCGCGATCCGCGACCAGGAGGCGGAACTCCTGAAGAAGGCCAACGAAGTCCTTGACTTCCTGACGATTTCTCATCTCAAAGACGAACGCGCGGGCAACCTCTCGGGCGGCCAGAAGAAGCTCCTCGAGCTCGGCCGCACGATGATGGTCGACGCCAAGATCGTCTTCCTCGACGAGGTCGGCGCCGGCGTGAACCGCACCCTTCTCAACACGATCGGCGACGCCATCCGCCGCCTCAACGAAGAGCGCGGCTACACCTTCTGCGTCATCGAGCACGACATGGATTTCATCGGCAAACTCTGCGATCCGGTCATCGTGATGGCCGAAGGCAAGGTGCTCTCGACCGGCACGATCGACGAGATCAAGGCCGACGAGCGCGTGATCGAGGCCTATCTCGGCACCGGTCTCAAGAACAAGGAGACCGCGTGATGGTCCGCACGTCGCGCCTCTCCGAGTATTTTTGCCAAGAAGAAGCAAGGGGTTGGGCATGAGCGATCCGCTGCACGACGACCGCGGCAACCGCGACCGCTCGATCACCAACCCCGCCGGCCAAGGCTCGCCCCTGCCGGGCTACCACGGCACGGCAAAGCCCGCCCCCGGCGGCCCCTTCCTCATCGGCGATGCCATGACCGGCGGCTACGGACGCGGCGCTGACATCCTCCATTCCTGCACCATCGCGGTCGAGCGCGGCGAGATCGCGGTCATCGTCGGCCCGAACGGCGCCGGCAAGTCCACGGCCATGAAGGCGGTCTTCGGCATGCTCGACCTGCGCGAGGGCGCGGTGCGGCTCGACGGCGAGGACATCTCGCGCCTCTCGCCGCAGGACCGGGTGAAGAAGGGCATGGGCTTCGTTCCGCAGACCTCGAACATCTTCACCTCGATGAGCGTGGAGGAGAACCTCGAGATGGGCGCCTTCATCCGCGAAGACGACATTTCCGGAACGATGGCGCAGGTTTACGACCTCTTCCCGATCCTGAAGGAAAAGCGCCGGCAGCCTGCGGGCGAGCTCTCGGGCGGTCAGCGCCAGCAGGTCGCGGTGGGCCGCGCGCTGATGACCAAGCCCAAGGTGCTGATGCTCGACGAGCCCACCGCGGGTGTGTCGCCCATCGTGATGGACGAGCTTTTCGACCGGATCATCGAGGTCGCCCGCACCGGCATCCCTATCCTTATGGTCGAGCAGAATGCCCGCCAGGCGCTCGAGATCGCCGACAAGGGATACGTCCTCGTCCAGGGCCGCAACGCGCATACCGGCACCGGCAAGGAGCTCCTCGCCGATCCCGAAGTGCGCCAGAGCTTCCTCGGGGGATGAGGGCCGCCATGACACGCCAAGAAAAAGAGGGCCGCGCAGAAGCGGCGGACGCCACATGGACCTGCTGAACGCCCTGGTGGCGCTGACGAATTTTGTGCTGATCCCGGCAATCGCCTATGGCAGCCAGCTGGCGCTCGGCGCGCTCGGGGTGACGCTGGTCTACGGCATCCTGCGGTTTTCCAACTTCGCCCACGGCGACACGATGGCCTTCGGCACGATGGTGGCGATCCTCGTGACGTGGGGCCTGCAAAGCATGGGCGTCTCGCTCGGGCCGCTGCCGACCGCCCTGCTCGCGATCCCCTTCGGCATCCTCGGCTGCGCGGCGCTACTGCTCGCCACGGACCGCGTCGTCTACCGGTTCTACCGCGCCCAGAAGGCGGTGCCGGTGATCCTCGTGATCGTCTCGATGGGCGTGATGTTCGTCTATAACGGCATCACCCGCTTCATCATCGGGCCCGACACCCAGAGCTTCGCCGACGGCGAGCGCTTCCTGATGAATGCGCGCCAGTTCCGCGAGTGGACGGGCCTTGCCGAGCCGCTCGTCATCCGCTGGACCCAAGGGATCACGCTGGTGACGGCGGTGATCGTCGTGATCGCGCTCTTCTGGTTCCTCAACCGCACCCGGACAGGCAAGTCGATGCGGGCCTATTCGGACAATGAGGACCTCGCGCTCCTCTCGGGCATCGACCCCGAGAAGGTCGTGCGCGTGACCTGGCTCATCGTGGCGGCGCTCGCGACCATCGCCGGCGTGCTCTACGGGCTCGACAAGAGCTTCATGCCCTTCACCTATTTCCAGCTCCTGCTACCGATCTTCGCCGCCGCCATCGTCGGCGGCCTCGGCTCGCCGGTCGGCGCCATCGCGGGCGGCTTCGTCATCGCATTCTCCGAGGTCGGGATCACCTATGCCTGGAAGAAGGTGCTGACCTACCTGCTGCCGGAGAGCCTCGCGCCCGACGGCCTCGTCCAGCTGCTCGCCACCGACTACAAGTTCGCGGTGAGCTTCATGATCCTCGTCGTGGTGCTGCTCTTCCGGCCCACGGGTCTCTTCAGGGGGAAATCGGTATGAGCAATTACCTGCGCCCCGTCGCGATGCTCGCGCTCGTCGCGGTTCTGATCGTCGGCACCGGCTTCGTGCAGAGCTGGAACTCTGCGCTCCTGATCCTCAACATGGGCCTCGTCTCGGCGGTGATGTCGCTCGGGGTCAACCTGCAATGGGGATTTGCCGGCCTATTCAACGTCGGCGTGATGGGCTTCGTCGCGCTCGGCGGGCTGTCGGTCGTGCTGGTGTCGATGCCCCCTGTTCCCGAAGCCTGGTCGGCGGGGGGCGCGCGCATCGTCGCGGGGCTCATCCTCGGCGTCGGAGCCATCGCTGCGGCGATCGTGGCGTGGAAGACGCTCTCGAAGAAGGTGCGCGGCTGGGCGGTCGCGGGCATCCTCGTCGTCGGATTCATCCTCTACCGCATGGTGCTGTCGCCGGCGGTGGACGCGGTGGAGAGCGTGAACGCCGCCTCCACCGGATATCTGGGCGGGCTGGGGCTTCCGGTCCTGCTGGCCTGGCCCGTCGGCGGACTGCTCGCCGCCGGCGCGGCCTGGATCATCGGCAAGACGGCGCTCGGGCTGCGCTCGGACTACCTTGCCATCGCGACGCTCGGCATCGCCGAGATCATCATCGCCATCCTCAAGAACGAGGACTGGCTGGCGCGCGGCGTGAAGAACGTGATCGGCCTGCCCCGCCCCGTTCCGAACGAGGTGGACCTGCAGCGCGATCCCGGCTTCGTCGAAAGCGCCGCGGGCTGGGGCCTCGATCCGACCACGGCTTCGACGCTCTACGTCAAGGCGGGCTACGCGCTCCTCTTCGCGGCGGTGCTCGTGGTCCTATTGATCCTCGCCCAGCTGGCGCTCAAGTCGCCGTGGGGCCGGATGATGCGCGCGATCCGCGACAACGAGACGGCGGCGCGGGCCATGGGCAAGGACGTCACGCGGCGCCACCTGCAGGTCTTCATCCTCGGCTCCGCCCTCTGCGGCATCGCCGGCGCGATGATGACGACGCTCGACGGCCAACTGACGCCGCAATCCTACCAGCCGCTGCGCTATACGTTCCTCATCTGGGTGATGGTGATCGTCGGCGGGTCCGGCAACAATTACGGCGCGGTGCTCGGCGGTTTCCTGATCTGGTTCCTCTGGGTGCAGGTCGAACCGATCGGACAGGCGCTGATGGGCTTCATCACCGCAGGCATGGGCGAGGGCTGGCTCAAGGCGCATCTCCTCGACAGCGTCCAGCACATGCGCCTCCTGACGATGGGCGTGGTGCTGCTGCTCGTGTTGCGGTTCTCGCCGCGGGGCCTCCTGCCCGAGCGTTAGGAGGCTTCAGACCTTTCGGCAGGTGACGCGGGCGCGCGAGTGCGGGTAGGCTGCAGGCCAGACCGCATTCCCGCGCCCGCACCCGAAAGACAGGTCATGTCCACAGCCGCCGCAACGTTTCAACCCTCGCCGCCGACCACGGCACTGGTCGTCGACGATCACCCCCTCTTCTGCGATGCGCTCTCTCTGACGCTCGCCTCCATCGCGGAGTTCTCGCGGATCGAGACCGCGGGCTCGCTCGAAACCGCGCTCGACCTTCTCGAGGCCGCGCCCGTCGATTTCATCGTGCTCGACCTGCACCTGCCGGACGTGAACGGGCTCGGTGGTCTGGTCCGTCTCCGCACGGCCGCGCCGAAGGCGATCATCCTCGTGGCGTCCTCCATGGCGGACAACCGGATGATCTGCCATGCGCTCAAGGCAGGCGCCAACGGGTTCGTTCCGAAGCACTCCCAACGCGGGGTCTTCCGACGCGCCTTCGAGACGGTGACCGCCGGTCACAAGTTCGTTCCCGAGAGCTATATCGACCCGGAGGGCGAAAGCGCCGCGACAGACACCCTCGCCCGGCTCGGCACGCTCACGAACCAGCAGGCCCGGATCCTGTCTCTGATCTGCGAGGGCAAGCTCAACAAGCAGATCGCCTACGAGCTCTCGATCGCGGAAACGACCGTGAAGGCCCACGTCACGGCGATCATGCGCAAGCTCGGGGTGCAGAGCCGGACGCAGGCGGTGCTGATCGCGCAGGACGCCAGCTTTGCGCGGGTCTTGCCAAGCGAGGAATGACGCGCCTAATCTTGCCTCCTGTCACTGGGAGGGGAGGCAAACACGTGGACGGAGCGCATCCAAGCGTCCTTCCGGAGCCTGTCGCCGCGACGAAGGTCCTTCGAACCGCTCAGGCCCCCGCGCATGACGCATCGCCCGTCACGGCGATCCGGACCGAGCTCGGCGACGGACCGTTCGCGCTCGTATGCCTCTTCGTCTCGCCTTCCGCCGATTTCGAGGACGTGGCGCGGGATGCAGCGGTGATGTTCGGCCCCGCGGAGGTGCTGGCCTGCACCACGGCAGGAGAGATCGGGCGCGCCGGCTACGAGGACGATCAGATCGTCGCTGTCGCCTTCCCGTCCGCGCATTTCGAAGTCAGCAGCTACGCCATCGCTCCGCTCGACGGCGTCTCGGATGAGCACGTCACGGACGCGCTGATACAGCACCGGATCGCGCTCGGTCACCGGCCCGCGGCGCAAGGCATGGATACCGAGTTCGCCTTCCTGCTCGTCGACGGGCTCTCGATGCGCGAGGAGCACCTTACCGCGATGCTGTCTCGGGGGTTGGGCGCGATGCCGCTCTTCGGCGGCTCGGCCGGCGATGGCACGCGCTTCCGCGAGACAAGGCTCGCTCGCAATGGCGAGGTCCTGACCAACGCAGCCCTCATGGCCCTCGTTCGCTCGCGCTGCACGGTGCGCGTCTTCTCCCTCGACCATCTGGCGCCGACGGAAACGCGCATGGTCGTCACCGCGGCCGATCCCGAACGCCGTCTCGTGCGCGAGATCAACGCCGAACCCGCGGCAAAGGAATTCGCGCGCCTTCTCGGCAAGGACCCCAATCAGCTCGACCCCTTCACCTTCGCCGCGCATCCCGTGGTCGTCCGGCTCGGCGACACTCACCACGTCCGGGCGATCCAGCGCGTGACCGAGGACGGCGAGCTCGTCTTCTTCTCGGCCATCAACGAGGGAATGGTCCTCACCCTCGCGGATCACGAGGACATGGCCGCGCATCTCGACCGCAACCTCGCGCTGCTGTCCCCTGACGGCGCTGCGCAGATCCTCGGCTGCGACTGCATCCTGCGACGGATCGAGGCACGTCAGGGCCAGCAGACCCGCGCGATCTCGGAGATCCTCGGTCGGCACCGTGTCATCGGGTTCTCGACCTATGGCGAGCAGTTCGGCGGGTTGCACGTGAACCAGACCCTGACCGGGGTCGCGATCTACCCGCCGGGCAGATGATCCCATGTCTCTGATCGACCCTGCGGATACACCGGAGCGTCAGAACGAGAAGCTCGCCAAGATCGCGGAATCGCTGATGCGGCGGGTTGAACACCAGACCGCCGAGAGCGGCGCCGCCTATGCCCAGTTCGAACGTGCCGCCCTGCTCGAACAGCGCGTCCGGGAGAGGACCTCCGATCTCGAGCATACGCTCGATCTTTTGCACGAATCGAATGCGCGGCTCGCCCAGGCCACCGAGGATGCGGAGGCCGCGCGCCGCAACCTCGCCGACGCGATCGGCACGCTGAGCGAGGGATTTGCCCTCTTCGATCCGTCGGACGTCATGGTGATGTGCAACGCGCGCTTTTGCCAGGATTTCCGCGATACCGCGACGGACCTCTCGCCCGGCCTGCCCTTCGAGGGTTACGTTCGCCAGATCAGCCGCTCTCGGGCCCTGGCGCTCGCGGGCCATCAATCGCCCGAGGCCTGGGTCGTGGAACGGATGCGCCGCCACCACGACCGGCACGTGATGTTCAACGTCGAGCTGACCGGACAGAGGTGGCTGCAGGTCAGTGAGCATCGGACCGGCAACAACGGCACCGTCGTGGTCCAGACGGACGTGACCGATATCGTCCAGATGGAGCGACTGGAACGCGAGCGCCTGAAGGACAGCCAGGCCCGCATGATCCGCGCGACGCTCGACCATCTCAACCAGGGCGTCGCGATCTTCGACAGCGCGGGTCGGCTCGTCGGCTGGAACGCGAAGGTCAGCACGCTTCTCGCCATCTCGGCGCGGCTCTTCCGGATCGGCTCACGCTTCGAGACGCTGCTCTCTCGCCTGTCGGCGGATTTCACCTTCACCGGATCGTCCTCGCGCGCGTCGCTCGCGCAATGGGCCACCTGTTGTGGTGCTGGCGGGCCGATCCGCTTCGAGGTGCGCCGCAGCAGCGGGCAGACGCTGGACGTCTTTGGCCAGGGCATGCCCGACGGCGGTTTCGTGATCTCCGTCACCGACGTGACGCAAGAGCGCGAGGCGGCGCAGCGCCTCGCGGAGATGAACGAGGCCCTGGAAAGCCGGGTGATGGAACGGACGCTCGAGCTCGAGGACGCGCTTGCGGCCGCCGAGCGTGCGAACGCGTCCAAGACCCGCTTCGTCGCAGCGGCCTCGCACGACCTGCTGCAGCCGCTCTCCGCCGCGAAGCTCTTCATGGACTCGCTTCACAGCCGCCTCGCCAGCCCCGGAGACCGCGACGTCCTCGCGAAGGCAGAGAGCGCGCTGTCGTCCGCGGAAAGCCTGATCGAGGCGCTTCTGGACATCTCGAAGCTCGACTCCGAGCGGCTGCATTTCGACATCCGCCCGGTGGCGCTGCGCGAGATCCTCGGTCCCCTGCGCGACGAGATGGAGGTGCTCGCCGCCCGAAAGGGCCTCGACCTGCGGATCGTCGACTCGAGCCTGATCGTCGAGACCGACCCTGCCTATCTGCGGCGGGTGATCCAGAACCTCATCTCCAACGCCGTGCGCTACACCGGCGAGGGCCGCGTACTGGTGGGCGTGAGGCGCAAAGGTCTCGGCGCGCGGATCGAGGTGCACGATACCGGGCCCGGCATCGCCGAAGAGGACCAGAGCGCTATCTTCGAGGAGTTCCGCAGGCTCGACGCGCGGGCGAGCCGGAACGACGGCCTCGGCCTCGGGCTCGCCATCGTGGAACGCGCATGCGCCCGCCTCGGGCATCCGATCGGGCTGATCTCGGCGCCCGGTCGAGGATCCTGCTTCATGGTCACCGTGCCGGTTGCCGGCGTCGGCACCGCCCCTGACGGACGACGTTCGAGCGGCCTCGCGGGTCCGGTGCGGCTCGGTCAGGCGGGCATCGTCGTGCTGCTCGTCGAGAACGACCCCTCGCTCCGCCGGGCGCTGACGCTGCTGATGGAGAGCTGGGGCGCCAGCGTGATCGAAGCGGAGGATGCCGAAGGCGCCTTCGCGCTCCTCGACGATCTGGCGCTCGTCCCCGATGCCGCCGTCCTCGACCAGCAGATCGGGACGGGAGCGACCGGGCTCGAGCTTGCCTGCACCCTTCGAGATAGATGGGGCCCCGTGCCCGCGGCGATCGTGACGGCGGACCGCTCGGACAATGTTCGGCGGCGTTGCGGGGATCTGGGTCTGCCGCGGCTGCTGAAACCCATCGACCGGAGCGCGCTTGGCGCGTTTCTGCGCGAGGTCGCCGGAGGCTGAACGTCGTTCAGCGCGCGATCACGATGTCTGCCCTAAGCCCCCCGAGCGTCTCGCTCGTGCCCAGCCTCAGCACTCCGCCATGGGCCCGCGCAATGTCGGCCGCAATGGCAAGACCGAGCCCTACGCCGGTCCCCCGGTCCTGATTGCGCGACGGGTCGAGCCGCACGAAGGGGCGCATCGCATCCTCGCGCCTGTCGGGAGAGATGCCCGGCCCGTCGTCTTCGATCCGGATCCGCAGGGATTTCTCGGTAAGCCGCACCCCGACCTCGCAGCGCGTGCCGTAGCGGACCGCATTGCTCACGAGGTTCTCGACGGCGCGCCGGATCGCCACCGGACGCAACGCGACACGTCCCTCCCCGTCGATCCCCGAGAGGCGCACGTCGCGGCCGGACCGCACGGCGTCGGCCACCACCGACCGCACGAGGCTCGCGGGATCGGTCGGTTCCGCCTCGCCGCTCTCGGCATTGTCGCGCGCGAAGTCGAGGAAGGCGTCGACCAGCGCCTGCATGTCGTCCACGTCCCGCAGGAGCGGTTCCGCCTCGTCCTCGTCGATCATCGAAAGCCCCAGTCGCAGCCGGGTGAGCGGCGTGCGCAGATCGTGGCTCACCCCCGACAGCATCAGCGTGCGCTGCTCGATCTGCCGTTCGATCCGCGCACGCATGTCGAGAAAGGCGTTGCCCGCCGCGCGCACCTCGACGGCGCCGGCAGGCGCATAGGGCATGTGCCGCCCCCGTCCGAACGCCTCGGCGGCGCGCGCGAGCCGCGTGATCGGGCGCAGCTGGTTGCGCAGGTAGAGGTAGGCGATCGCGGTCATCAGACCGCCGAACACCACCATGTTCACCAGAAGCTGATGCGGGTTCGAGGCCGACACCCGGTCGCGATCGAACATGAAGGCATAGACCAGATCGCCCCGGCGCACATAGAGCTGCGCCTCCTGGTCATTGGGCAGCACGATCCGCTCGAGCCCAGCGACGTCGTTGCGCAATTCGCGCATCACCACCCGTCCGGAAAAATCGTACCAGCGCCGCGTGTCGGCGGGCGGCATGTCGGCTTCCGTCATCTCCTCGACCCGGAGATCGAGCATCGCGGGAAGCCATGGCTCCTCGACCGACAGGATCGCGTTCACCTGGCGCGCCAGCTGATCCGTCAGCTGCACGGTGACGCCCTCGAAATGGCGCTGGATGAACACGACTGAGACCACCAGCTGCACCGTCACCACCGGCAGGATCAGGATCAGCAGGGCGCGGGCATTGAGGCCGCGCGGAACATAGTCTTTGAGCCACCGAAACGACATGGGTTAGTCCTAGGCCGGAGCGGGCGCCGGGAAAAGCCGGATCGTGCCGCGCTGCCCGACATGCCCAGACGACAGGTGCCTCGTATGCAGGATCCCGATCCAAATTTCCGCCCCGTTCCGGGCAGGCCCGAACCTCTCGGACCGGGCCTCCGCCGCGTGCTCGCGCCGAATCCCTCGCCGATGACCTTTCGCGGGACGAACACTTACCTCGTCGGCACGCGCGATGTCGCGGTGATCGATCCCGGACCGTCCGATATGACCCATCTCGCAGCGATCCTCTCGGCGGTGGGAGCAGGCAGGGTGACGGCGATCCTCGTGACCCACGCCCATCTCGACCATTCCCCCCTCGCCCGACCGCTTGGCGAGGCGACGGGTGCGCCCGTCCTGGCCTATGGCGGTCCCGAGGCCGGTCGCAGCGCGGCTATGCGGCATCTGGCCTCCTCGGGCGAGCTCGGCGGTGGCGAGGGGGTCGATCGGACTTTCCGGCCGGACGAGACCCTTGCGGACGGCGACGTCGTCACCGGCGAGGGCTGGAGCCTTCGTGCGCTGCATACGCCCGGACATTTCGGGAACCACCTGAGCTTCGCCTGGGATGACATCCTCTTCACGGGCGATCTCGTGATGGGCTGGGCGAGTTCTCTCGTTTCACCGCCCGACGGCGACCTCACCGATTTCATGGCGTCGCTCGACCGGATCTCTCGGTCCGAATGGTCGGTGCTCTACCCCGGGCACGGCGCTCCGGTCGCTGCTCCGGCCGCCAGGGTCTCCGCGCTCCTGACGCACCGGCGCGCGCGCGAGACCGCGATCCTCGCCGCGCTTGCCGACGGCCCTGCAACCCCCGCGCTCCTCGCCGCCAGACTCTACACCGAGACGCCCCGTCATCTTCTGCCCGCCGCCGAACGGAACGTCCTCGCCCATCTCGTCGATCTGTCGTCGAGAGCACTGGTCGCGCCAGCCGGAGCGCTCTCCGCCGCCTCCGAATTCGGCTTGACCTGACGGGAGCGCCATTTTCTTCATTTTCCGGCCCACCCCCTCTGGACGCTGCCGGCCACGCTGGTTATACACCGCCCCGTGTTCCGGCGTAGCTCAGCGGTAGAGCAGTTGACTGTTAATCAATTGGTCGTAGGTTCGATCCCTACCGCCGGAGCCAAATCACCAGCTACCCCCTGAAATCATTGGATTTTCGAGGCCCGGACTCGGAGCTCGACGACGAGGTGCACATCCAGGTGCACACGGCGGTGCACAACGTGTGCACAGGAGGCATGGCCCATGCCCCGGAATCGGAGCTTGCCGCCCCACCTCGAGACCCGCCGCGCCGGATACTACTGGCGCAGGCGCCTGGCCCGGTCCCTACGGGACCGGGGTGAGCCGTCGCCCGTCCTCCGGGGGAAAGAAAACGCGGCGCCGCCCCAGAAAAATTTTTTGTGCTTCTCGCTTCGCATCCATGTCCTTCGCGACGCGAAGATCCTGGCCCGCCGCCTCACCGAGCTGAGCGACCTGGTCTTCGCCGCAGACGCGGAGACGATGATGGCGATCGCGCCCGAAATTCAGGTCAGGATGCTGGAAAGCCTCGCTCGGTTCGAGATCGAGGCCTTCGAGCGGACGCGCGCCGTGGCCGCGCCCCGAAGCCCGGAGGCGGCCGTTTCGGATCTCCGGCGTGAAGAGGCCCTGCAGTCGACCCTGCGCCACGCGCTCTGGCTCGGGGACCGCGAGGTCGCGCGACGGCCGCTGAAACATGTCGCCGCCCATCTCGGGATCACGCTCGACGACGGCGACCAAGACTGGACAGCGCTGGCCTACGAGGCAACGAAGGTCCTGCTCGACGTCAGCCAGGAGCGCGCCCGCCGACAGCAGGGGATCTACCAGCAGCCGACACCGGTGTTCCGCCGCGCGGTCAGCACGGTCGAGCCGGCCGCAAACCCGGATCAGGTCCGCCAGGCGGAGATGCCGGTCGCACCGGCCACCTTCGCGGGCGCCAAGGCATTGCCGGACACTGCAGCACATGCACCGACATCATTCGCAACAGACATCGGCGCGGCCGTGCCAGAAGCGCCTCCGGCACCGGACACTCCACCTGAACCGGACCAGCAGCAGGAGGCGGCCATCCAAGATGAACCCTCAGCGGTCATGTCGTCTCTTCGCGACTCGACGGTCCTCACGCCAGCGATCGTACCGGCCGGGTTCGATCTTCCCGAGGGCTACGATGAAGCAAGCTGGCAGAAGGCCCGCGTTGCGGCGCGCCCGCCTCGTATCCTGATCGATCGGAAATTGCTGTCGGAAAAATCTCGTGCGGCGCTCGACAAGCAACGCGGGATCACCCTGGTCGAGGCGATCGAGCTCTATTTCGAGCTGCTGAGCTGGGGCTACAGGGCCCCGTTCCATAAACACCAGAAACGCCAGGGTATCCCGGAGAAGCTGAAGGCCGCGTCTGTCGCGGAGCGTCTCTGCGAGGATCACAGGGGCAAGTATCGGCTGGCGCTCGATTACTGGCCGGCGGCTCTCGGCGACGAACCGGTCGACGAAATTCCGGTCGACGAAGTCAACGACGCTCTCGAGCGCTTCTGGCGCGTCCCGGCCAATCACAGCAAGTCCGAGACAGACCGTGCCAAATACACCCTGACCGAACTGATCGAGAAGGCGGACGCGAAGCAGGCCCAGCTCGATCGGAACATCGAGACCGCAAAGACGGGCGGCGCGAGTTCGGAGGAGATCGACAAGATGCGTCTGGCCGGACATGGGGCGAGGATTTCTGTGGCCACGTATCTGAAACATGGACGCGTCATGCGCGCTGTCGGCGAAATGCTGATGGACATGCAGTTGATCGATCAGAACCCGTTCAGCATCTGTACCTGGACCAAAGATGAGGAGAAGGCCCTGAAGAGCGCGGAGGGTCAGCGTAAGCGGGAAGCGTGGGATGATCGGATCTACGACCTTTGGGGGTCCCGCATTTTCCAGGAACCGCTCGAGGATATCGGCGAGCCCCTCTTCTGGGCACCTCTCATCGCGCGGCATCAGGGCATGCGCATGGAGGAGATCCTCCAGCTGGGCCCCGACGACTTCGGTTCCGACAAGGGTATTCCGTACCTGCGCATCCGGCACACCATCGTCAACGGCGTGAAGACGCTCAGCAGCGCCCGGACCCTGCCGGTCCATCCGCAGCTGATCAAACTTGGCCTTCTGAAACTGGTCGCGCAGCGCAGGAAACAGGGGCACATCCGCCTGTTCCCGTTCCTCAATCGCGGTAAGCAGAAAGACACCTTTTCGGCGAACTTCTCAAAGACCTTCGGGTATTATCGTCGGACCAACGAGTGTTACTGGCCGGGTCTCGATTTCCACGCGTTGCGGACCACGTTCCACCACGACCTCCTGGGGGACGACAAGTCCGACGCCATCCGCTGCCGTCTCATGGGGCACACCTATGTCGACGAGGGCGACCGCTCCTACGGGCAAAATCTCGGGATCGAGAAACTCGCCAAGCGTATGGAATCCGTTGTCGTCGATATCAGCATGATCCGGCGTCCCTTCCCGGAGGATCGCGAAGAGAATTCGAAACCGCGGCTGCAAGTCGTCGGATAATGTACCTTTGTCCGCCGTCAGCACCGTCGGGATGGCTCAATCAGGGGAATGGCGACCTGCGGGATCCATGCATTCGCCCCAGCCCCATTCCAAAAAGCCGATATTTGGGCAATATTGGCATGATGTGATCCATGTCGGCGCGCAAATATCCAGTGTTGCTCCCGCGGGACCGCATCAGGCAAGGTTGCGCGACAGCGTACAGATTGAATCATGACCCCGAAATCATTCTTGGATACTTCGTCCTTTGCGTCGTCGCCCCCGTCGACCGCGCGCGCCCTCTCCCGCCGCATAGCACGGCTCGACGCATCGGCGGACGTAAAGGCGTTGCTGGCCGATCTGGCCCGGATCACGGTAACGGTCGGCAACCGTTTGCTTGCTATCGGCCGGATGATACTCGACCTCGGACTCGCTCTGACGCGGGCGTTCCCGCATACGATCTTTGCGGTGGTGGTCGCCGTGGTCATGGCCATGCTCATCGCCTCCATCCCGTTCATCGGTCCGCTCCTCGGCACCATCGCCGGGCCGCTGCTTCTGGCCTTGGGCCTTGGCGTCGGTGCGGTGCATGACATGGCCGCCGGAGACCTGGGCGTGCAGGTGCGCGGTTTCGTCGATGCCCTCGAACGCCGGATCGCCGAGGCGACCGCATGAGCGGCGCCATGAAGGAGTTCGCGGGCATCGACGAGGTCGTCGCGGACGATCTCCGCTTCCGGCTGAAACTCGACATCGGAGAGGATGCCTACCGATCGATCCGGTCCGCGCGCGTGCTCCAGGAGCTCTGGGACGTGGGCGGTGTCGCCGCGACCGGGGCCGGCGTTGCGGCGTCGAACACCGTGGCCTCAAGTTTTTTCGCCGGCTCGAAAATCCTCGCCCTGATCGGCGTCGGCGCCGCGACCCCCATCGGCTGGGTGATCGCGGCCGGCGTGGGCTCGGCAGGCGCCTATTGGGGCGTGATGCGCCTTGCCGGCCGATACGGAGCATCCAGGGTCAGGAAGATACCGGAATTCATCAATACGCCCATCGACTTTCTCGGCGCGACTCTCGTCGACATGATGGGAACGCTTTCGGTCAAGGTCGCCGCCGTCGATGGCAGGATTGACGCCCAGGAGCGCGAGCTGATCGTCACCAACTTCGTGGAGGAATGGGGAATAGCCGCGGATTACGCGCACGCGGCGATCGACACGATCGCCAGGAACCACGACAAGGTCAGCCTGAAGGAGGCAGCCACCGCGCTCGGGACGCAATTGCGAAACAACCCGGACTGCAATGCCGCCACAATCCGTACCGAAATACTTTCTCACCTCGGTGAACTCGTGGCCGTCGATGGTCACATCGACGAACGGGAGGAGATGGCCCTGGAACGCATAGACATCATCCTGCGCAAGGAGACGTCTCCCTCCCTGCGGCGCAGTATCCGATCGGCCCGGTCGTCCCTCTCGGGAGCGGCGAAGGCCGCGGGCCAAGGCGTCGGACACAGCCTGGGAGCGGCGCGGACCCGCTTCTCGCGCTCAATGGGCGCACGCACGTTGTCGTCCTCCAACGAGCCGTCCGACGACGACCATACATGACTCTTCCCCCCGGGGCACCGGACCTCTTGGCATTCGGGATCGGCCTGCACCAGAGCCGCATTACGCTGGAGGCTCATGACGACTCGACGCACGAAAACTCTTCGGCGAGTGCCTTCGCGACACTACTGAAACCGGCCCGGAAGGTCCGGTAATGATTGACCAAGTATCGGTGCAGTCCGCTTCGACTCGACAGCCGTCTTCAGGCGAACCGATTTCTGGCGGAACAGATCAAAACGAAGGTCACGGCCTGGGAGAAATCTGTCCGCGACTCCGACGGGTACGCCTCACCACGGGTTCAAACTCAAAACGCGAGATATCGCGTTGAGGCGCTCGTGGGCGGTCGGGCGGCGAGGACACAGCAAGAGCCAGTTCCTTCGGTGAAAGTAGATGTCGTCGAGCGGATGATAGCCAAGCGCTTCCGCGAGCCGATCCGCTTCATCAATCATGGCGGTGCGATCAGGGCCGTGTCGTGGCCCACGAAAGAGCGGTTCGAGAACGATCTTGCCATCGCTGCGATGAAACGCGATGCCACTCGCTTCGAATGGTAATTCCTGCGGAAAGCGGTGAGCGCACCAGGCCCAAATTGTCTGCAGATCCTTCTCGATCTGGCCGCGGTCGAAAAGCAAACGTGTCATTTGAACGTCCTGTAGTCTTGACCGGCTTTCCGTCGGCCCGGAAGACGGCCCGACGGTATATCTCGGCTTGGCGCGATCAGGCGCGGAGAAGGAGCTTTTCCGCGTCACGGCGGGCACGGCACAGGGATCGGACATGTGCGAATTCCTGGATCCCGCGCGCGTGCCGCTCGAGCATCTGCCCGCGCTCTGTCAGAACGCGGACACTCTTGATTGTCCCGATTTGACCGATATCCGGATCGATCCACCCGTCGAAAATCCGGCTCCAGCCAGTTGTCTCGCGATCGAGCTCACGTGCGAGAACGGACATGAGCAAGTCCGCATCAACGTCGTCCGACGCCGTCAGGCCGGCGTGGTGCGACAGGCCCTCGAGCGTTCTGCGCATAGAACTCGCTTCATGCGCGTCTACGGACACGTCGTTGCATGGAAAGTCCCTGGCAAGGTTACGTGCGGAAGCGAGGGCACGCGCGAAGAGCTCTTCGAGCGGCATCTCGTTGTATGTCTGCATGTCTTTCTCCGGCAGGCGACGAAGCAGGAGCGCCTCGTCTTCAAGCTGCCGGCCCGTCTCGGGCCGGCCGGCGGTCATGCTGCGCATGGGGAGATCCAGGGTGGAATGATGTCGCATGCAGGATTATCTGCCGCGATCTCTACGAGCAGGTCATCCAGAAAGTCGGCCGCGCGGCATATGCCATGAACTCGCGGATCGTCAGGCTCGATGGCTGCGAAACACGCCGCATCCATGGAAACGGGATCACCGCCGAGGTCGAGCGTGAGAAGACGATGCAGCCAGACGAGTTCCCGCTTCATTCGCCGGGACAGCGTTCCTGCCGTCTTGATATCGGAAAAAACGCGGGCGCATCTGCGAAGCGCGGCCGGGCCGCCGAGGATTTCAGCGGCGGTCATGAAATCCGGACCCTTGTCCTGAACGATGCGCTTGGCTGCCACGAGGCCGACGTTGCAGCCGCGGGTTTCGGATTTGATCGGAGTAATGAGCACTTTGTATCTCCACTTTCGCCGCCGGTCTTGGCGGTCAAGACCCCGGATCATCTCCTTTCTCCTGGGGGTGTTATGGCCGGCTCTCGGGTAGCAGCGGGAGGGTCTCGCCGGCCGGTTTTGACACTTGGTGAGGCACTTCCGTTTCCGGGACGCGCTCTCGTCAGAAAGAGCGTGTCGCGGAAGCGGAGGTGCCGCTATTTTCTTTCCCATTCACTACAGGGATGCACGCCACCGCCCCGTTGGCGTGCGGTCAAGCAATGATCGTGGCGGGCTATGCCGTGCGCTTTGTCCCGGACATGACGCTGGTGGCCGACTTGGCCAAGGCGCACACGAGCGGGAAACCGGATGAGAAGCTGACGCACTTCGCCATGCCGAAGCTCCTCATCGTCGACGCGGTCGTCGTCACTGCAATCCTCGAAAGTCTGACCCATCAAGTCCATCCTTGAGATGAGAGGCGAGGGTTTCAGGCTCCGCCAGCGCCGCGATACGAGAACCTGACATCAAGCCCACGAGACACCCAAAAACTGGTCTTCGGCTCATGCGGCTTGCCGCGCGTCAGCTACTCGGAGTAGTACACGTGCCAATGCGCAGGCTACATGCCCAACCGCGGGCTTACGCTCCGGAAAGCCGACCCTTTATTCTTCGGAGTTGACACGTGCGCGCAATTTGAAGTTGGGGGCCGCGATTGATCGGGGCCGATCCCTTCTTCCAATTCTTCCGCGCTTGCTGCCAGGTAGACACCATGGCGAAACTACAAATGCGTCGCGCGGTTCCGGGTCTTGCGCTTGCCGATTGATTTTTCCGACTGCGCCGCAAGGGTCTTTCGCGCCCCTTGCCAGATCGCCTCCCCCGCCGCCCCTTTGCACTCGGCACGATAAGCCTTGCCGGCTCTTCGCGTGCCATGCCCGAGATGGGTCGCAATGACATCGGCGGCGTGTGCCGGGTCGTGACGACGCATGTAGTCCGCGGCAAGGGTCCTCAGATCGTGTGAGGGGACGCCAATCGCGGCCTTGGTCAGTTCGGTCGGAAGATTCCGGTAGGGCTGACTTTGATCAAGCGACAACCAGTTGTTGTCGACAAGCTCCTGGTAGCGGATATGAACGAGGCGATCGGGTCGCCCGTCGAGGATCCACTCGTCGAGGATTTCGCAGATCTCGGGCCAGATCGCGCCCGTTTCCGCCTCGGCCCGGGTCTTCTCCTGCTCCCATTCGGCGCGCCAGGTTCCGTCGACCTCACGGACGATCTGATGGCCGAAGCTCCAGGATACGAGATCGCCCTTGCGCGGCGGCTTGTTCATGATGACCGCGCAGACGACCGCCTTCTGCATGCAGCGGCGGCGCGCTGCGCTATGTGCCGGCAGGGCATGAGCGCGTTCCCTGAGTTCGCGGATCCTGTCGGCGACATGAGCATAGCCTCCGCGTTCCATGAGTCGCGACAGCCGTTCGTACTTGTTCTTCTCCGCCAGTTCGGCCTGGTCCTTGAGGTCGCGCGAGATGACCCGCATGGCGGTCAGGCTCTCGTTTGCAACTCCACCTTTCGCGCCCAAGGCAATCAGGCCCTCGAGGTAGTTCGCGGCCGTGACCGGCTTCACGCGCCGTTCCGGGTCGGGGTGAAACACAAACGCTTCAGACAGTTCGCACGCAGCGACGAAGCCATGCGCCTCGGACGCGAGACCTTCCGCGACGATCGTGGCGCATCGATCGATGCTGGCGATGTAGCGCTGCCTGGTGCTGGCCTTGATACGTACGTCGTCGAGCTCCGGCTTCATCCGCCGCCACGTCTCGGGCCAGGCCGCACCGATGGCCGTCTCAACAGTCGGCGCGACCTTCACGGCCGGCTTCGGTCGCCGGGCATACCATTCCGCGCTGACGACCTTGGCCAAGGCAGTCGACACATGCGGCGCGTATTGCGCGAGCGCGCGCAGCAGACACCGAAATGTCGATTCCGAAGCGGCCGCGTCCCGGTATGCCTCGGTGGGCGGCATGGCGAGACTGCCCTTGCCTGCCCGGACCACCGACCAGAAACGACCCATCACCTGCGCCGCGCCCGGTTCGATTTGCAGCGCGTCTTCCAGCATGGCACGGCGGATCGCGGCCGGCACATCTTTCAGTATCTCGTCTGGCCTGCTCTTCATGTCATGTTCTCCGTTGCATGCGCGCAAAAATATCCGGGTGCCGCTCAAGCAGAGCGGCGCGCACGGCCACGGCCGCCGCTTCACCGCTGTCCTTCCCGTAATGCCGTTTCGCGACTTGTTCCGTGTTCGCGAGAACCGAAGCGACGGTTCCGAACGCACCGGGTTTGACAGCGAGCAACAGCGTGGCAAGCGCGTGCCGACACTGGTGCGGCGTCAGCCCGAGCCCGAGCTGGCGGTCGCCGAGATCCCACAACTCCAGGATCGATGCGACGGACATGCAACCACCGGGCAGGTTCAGCGAAGATTTCCGCAATCGGGGTGCGGCTGTGCCCGGAAACAGATAGGGCGACTCGTGGAGGCCGCGGAGCTTCATCAGCTTGGGCCGGTCGACTTTGTCCCACTGCCAGAGCACCTTGGCGTCGTCTCCGAGCACGTTGACGACCAGAGTTTCCCCGTTCTTAACCTCGCCTCCGGAAAACCGGAGCTCGGCGTGCTCCCGGTCCGCGATCCATGTGAGGTTGCGCGGGCAGCTCGGTGTCGCCCGGCGACGGGTCATGAACAGGTTGGCCGGCCGCAGCGCCCGGCTGACCTGGATCGTGTAGGCAGCGGCGCAAGCCGACAGCCGGAGCGCACGATCCTTTGCAAAGTCGGTCGATGCCGTCGCGAGTTCCTTGGCCGAGATGTCGCCGAGCCGGGCGGGGGCGTTTACGAAGGCCGCTGCGAGATGCGGGGACTTTCGGAGGCGGTTGCAGATCGCCTCCGCGTCTGCGGTCATTTCGATCGGCGACAATACGTAGTCCGCATGGAACATCCGCACGAGGCGGATCCGTGCGAGGATCTCCGGGTCGCGCAGGCCGTGCCGCGCGATCGTCGTCAGGTTCGTGAACCGAGACCACAGCGTCGAGCTTTCGTCCGCATCCTTCAGCGTGGGAGACGCCGCGCTCCGCGCAATCTGCGCGGCGCAGGCCGCTTCCAGCGCGTCGGTGGTGAACGCGTCGCGCAATGTCCCGAGGCCCGCAAACCCGGTCTCCGGCGCATGGCTCTCGCGCAGGAGCCAAGTCGTGGCCTGCCGGTAGCCAGCCAGCGCGGTCTCGATGTTCTTGGGCAGCTTTTTCTTCTTGTCACCGACGCGCGCGGCAATCTCCGCATCGATCTCGACGGCCGAACGGCCAAACCGCATCTGCTCCCTGGCCCATTCTTTCATGTCGGATGGCTGGCGCAGGGTCTGGCGGAACACCTCCTCGGCATCCGCACGGAACTCCGCGGGCAACGAGTCCCACGGTAATCGGCGCGCCCGGTCGGAGACGGCCGGCACCTCGAAGTCTTCGCGCGGCAGCAGGTCGGCAAGCTCTGGCCATAAGTTGTGCCCGCGACGAAGTTCCTCGACCCGCCGCGCGAACTTTCTCAGGGATTTTCGCCCATCCGGGGTCGCGTCGTGCCAGAGCCGGTCGAACTCCGCCTGGTCCAGGTCCGGCAGAGCCAGTCGGGCGCGGGCCCGCACGAGCAGGAACGGCCTGTGCGTGCCTGTGGTGAAGTGAGCCCCTCCCTCGACGAAACCCTCATTCGCGGCGATGAAGTCGATCGCGCGGTCATGACTCGCGCGGGCACCAGCGTCCGAGGGCTGTTGCCCGCACGCGGCGAGAAACCGGCCCAGAGCAGCGCGGACGCGCGAATTCCCACGATTGCGGGCCGCCTCGAGGTTCTTCGACCGCGAAACCGCGCCATAGGGCGACGCCGCAACGACCTTTTCGAAGTAACTGAGGTCCGCCGGGATGAGATCCAGCTCCTCATCGGTCAGGTCGAGCCGCGTGGCGACCTTCTCGATCTCGAGAATGGTGTCGCGGCTTTCGCCGGCTTCCTTTGCCCATTGCAGAAAATCCGGGAAAATTGGGCCTGCGGCGGTGGTCAATGTTCTGTCATGCTTCATCTTCTCGATCTCCAGGTTCGGGGCCCGCGGGCCGCCTTCACTCGGAAAGGCGGCTCGCGGGGCGCGGGCGACGGACCCTCATCGGTCCTTCAAGGAGATCGCGCCCGGCGGGTCGGATCGCACAATCTGTCGCGATTTTCCCGCGTTTCGCAGTATCGTCCCCGAACATGACGCCGATTTATGTTCGGGGACGCCTGTGCGATGGACAGGATCCTCCTGTTCGTGTCGGGAGAACGCCTGTCGCATTTGTGCGGCGGATGGCCGCGTCATTTCCACCAGCCCTCGGGCAGATCGACCCCGCGCAACTTCAGCCAGTCCGTCACATCATGCGGATTGCACCGGACGGCCCCAAACACGGTACGCGTCGGCAATCCCTGATCGATCCACCGTTCGACGGTGCGGACGCTGACGCGGAGCGCTCCGGCTATGACCTTCTTGCCAAGCAAATTGTCTTGGTAGCGCCGGATCAGCGCACGCTTCGGCATCGGTCCCTCCTCGCAAGCCCAGACATCCGGCCAAGCCATGCGATAGACGCGACCGATGCGGGTCGCTTCGATCTCTCCCGCCCGGATCTTGCGCCGGACCGTGTCCGGTCGCAGGCCGAAATGGTTGGCAACTTCTTCAACTGAAAGCATGTTTTCCTCCTCAGGTTGTTCCTGAAAAGGAATTAGTCCCCGCGTTCGTGGTTCTGAAACACACGGAGACAGCCTCAATGGTGTCATGCCCGAATTAGAAGGATCAATTGGGCAGCGACACCATTGCTGTCGCGCCAATCCTCACGCAGCTGTGATCAGGCGCGTTTCTGCGCGACAACGCGGGCGCCCAATTCCTCCGAAAGGAGCCAGCAGATGAAACACGAAAAGACCCTGGAGCCGATAGGGACTGTCCCAAACTGGCACACCCCCGCAGACGCGCGCGCCAAGCTCTCCGGAATTATCGGCGGGTTCGTTGAAGCGGCCACGTCGGCTCCGGAAACGTCCGAGAAAGATTGCGCTGTGCTCGCTCTCAAGGTGACGGCCGGTCTCGGCAAGACGGCGACCACGCTTCGCGCGATCGCACGCGATGGGGAGGTGCTGCTCGCGCGCGGTCACGTGCTCTTCTACGTTCCGACGCTCGATCTCGCGGAGAGGGCGCACAGCGAGTTCCTTCGACTGGCGCCGGATATTCCGAGCCGCGTGATCCGCGGCCGTGAAGCCCTTCGGCCGGAGGACAGATCGCGGCAGATGTGCGAGAACTCGGATCTGGCCAAGAAAATTGCCGGTTTCGTCCCCTCCGTGACGCAAGCGCTATGTCGCGGAGCGGATGCCGACGGAAATTTCGTCCAGTCGTCCTGCGCATCGGAGTGTCCGTATCTCGCGCAAAAAGACGTCGCCGGACCGCATGTCGTCTTCCTTTCGCACGCATATCTGACGGTACACCCCCCGATCGACGACGATTACCCGGTCGTGCTGCGGGTCGTGGATGAAAAGGTCTGGCCGACCCTGACACGAATATCCCAAATTTCCGTCGAGGATTTTATGCGCGCTCCGCCGGCACGTGTCGACGAGGAGCTTCTCAATGCCCTGTCCAGGGCCAAGGGCCTCGTGGTCGACGGCCTCCAACGAGATCTGCCGCTCTACGAACGTGTGCGGCGAGATGGCCTCACAACCGACAGCATCAGCCGTCTCGCCGACATGGAGCGCAAGTCGCGGAAACATCTGGAGCTCAGCCCGTCACAGGATATGGCGGCGAAGAAATTCCGGGTGACCACTTTCGATAGCAGGGCTTTCCTGGCCTCCCGGCGCCGGCAGCGCATCTTTTCGCTGTTGTCAGAAAAGGACATCGGTCGCTGCAACATTCTGCGGCTGGCGGAGACCACCGTCGATGGCGCATCAAGGCAGTCGATCGAGATATTCACCACCGAGGATGTCCCCCGCGACGCGCCAATGCTGCTGCTCGATGCCGACGTAGACCGGGAGATCACAGAACGGGTTGTACCGGGTGCGGAGTTGATCGCCATCGAGTCTCCCCCGGATGCGGACATAGTCCAAATCAAGGACCTTACACTCTCCAACACGTGGATGCTCGACGAAGAAAAAGGCGCCGGGCGGCGCGCTGCCGTGCTGGACGTCCTCAAACGTGAAGTCGGCCGGGCCGCCGGAGCAGGCGTGCTCGTTGTCGCCACGAAAGCGGTTCTCGGGGCGCTCCATAAAGACGCCTCCGGTATCACTCCGAAGGATGACGCCGGGCTGAAACAACCGCTCGTCGGTGCAGTGCCTCGATGGTTCGGGCCGCGAACGCAAGGTGTCAACGATTTCGAGGATTTCGCGACGATCGTCGTGATAGGCCGCCTTCAGCCCGATGTTTCCGACATGGAAGGGTCGGCACGTGCGATTTTCGGGCAGGATCCGCTCCCCATCATCTCACATGAGAAGGGCCCGCTTCCGGCACAGAACTCCTTCCACCTGATGAACGACGGCTCAGAATCTCCGACGAAATGTCACACACACCCGGATACCAGGGCCCACTCCGTCATCGCCCAGACACGCGAATGCGGAACCCTGCAAGCGATCGCCCGGCTGCGCCTCGTTGCCCCGAAGCGCCGCAAACGCGTCGTGATCCTCAGCAACCTGCCCCTGCCAGGCTTTCCGATCTCCCGGCTTGTCGCCTTCGAGCAGCTCGCTCGCGGCCTCGAGCTTGAGCCGGATCCCGCAGGCTACGTTCGGATGGAAGCGGCCCTGCGGGCGTTGGGGGGGCGGTCTGTGCGCGGCACGCGCCTTTCGGCCGGCGGACTGGCCGCTGACCTTCCCCGCGATTTCAGAACAGACGAGATAGCGAAGAGATTTCGCCGTGGCCGACCTACCGAGCACCTCGTCGCACTCTGCGATCGTGTTTCCAAACGGAATGGGTGGCCGCTGACTCTGCTTGCGCTCCGAAAGCAAGGCGGCGGCCATGCAATCCCGGCAGTCGTGCTATCGACACCAAAAGATGCGCTGAACCAGGCACACCGGCTATGGCCGGACATGCACGCGACCTGCCGCGCCTGATATCCGCCTGAGTTTTTCTTTTTCGTAGCGCCAAAAGGACCAACATCCTTTTCAGCCCACAGCGGCACCTTTGGCAAACCCCGTTTCGCAAAGACTTTGCGAAACTCAACAAGGAACGAGAATGACCGAGAAGAAAACTGGCCGCCCTCCGAAGTATACCGAGGCGCAGGTTCTCGAAGGCATCGGGATCGTCGAGGAAAACGGTGATACCCCGACCGGCGAGGCTGTGAAGAAAGCGATGTGCGTCCACCTCGACGTGCCGCCTGGGATCAACGTCCAGAGCCTCGACAAGGAGGTCCAGCGGCTTCTCGATGAGCGGGCACGTCAGCAATCCGCGCGTCTGATCGTTGCCTTGCCTGAAACAAGCCGAAACGCAGTCCGAGAGATCAGCCGAACCGTGGAGTCTGCGGTCTTGCTGCATCTGGGCCGCGAGCATGATGAACTCCGTCGTATCAACGAACAGAAGGTCGCGCAGAAGGACATGGATCTGGCGAACCAGCGTGCGCAAATCCGCGACCTACTGATGAAACTCGATCAACAGGCAGAAGAGGTGGCCGCGCTCGAAGAAGCGGCGCGAGCGATGCAAGACCAACTTCATGAGACGCAGGAACGGAATTCGGCCCTGTTGACACGCATAACAGAGCTCGAACAGCGTCAGGACTTCAGGGAGGAAATGTTCGCGTTCATGAAGGATACGCTTGCTCAGCATGCTCCTCATCTGCCCGTGAATGAGTAGGCGAAGCCAATTCTTCTACTATCGGACACCATCGGCAAATCAAGCGGGCCGGCCTGTCAGAAAAACCATCCGCCAGACTGGTCAATGGCAATCAGACAAGGTCTTCAAGGAATTCCGAGACGCGACCTGCACCGGAAACCCACAAACGCTCTCTGGCCCGAGTGGTGGCGACATATAGAAGATGGCGTTCCGTCGCCATGATTTCCTCGATCATCGCCTCGTCTCTTGCTTCGAGGAGGCGATCCTCCTTGGGGATTACATCTTCGTCACATGCCATCACTGCCACGGCGCGATATTCGGAGCCCTTCGCATCGTGCATGACGCGAACTTCCGGTCCTTCGTCGCGGCCAGTAAGCGACCGGAAGGTGTCCCGGACGGCCTTGGCACGTGGAAGCTCGTCCTCGCTGCGAACCAAGAGTGCAACCTCCCGCTCTGTTAAACCCTCATCAGCCAAGTCGGCAAGCCAACCGGCGATGGCCTTGATCTCTGCATCAGCATCCGGGAATTCGGCGACGTCCGGTTCCGGGCCGTCGAAAAGCGAGACGACACCGGTGCGCCGATCCTCGTTGCCGTCCGCCTCAGTCAAGCTTGGGGGCAGCAGGCGGTCAGACTGGATTCGGATCTGTTGCGACGTCCGATAGTTGACCTTTAGGCTGCGCGATCGTCCCCGCACGTCCACTCCGGCAGCCTTCCACGGGAATGGCGCACGAAAGATCCGCTGGCCGATGTCACCGGCGAAGAACAGACCGTTCGGCAGGTCTCCGGCAATGGCCGACAGGAAATGCAGTTCCGGCACAGAAATATCTTGTGCCTCGTCCACCACCGCATGGGTAAACGGCCGCCGCGCGCCTGCACGATAATGTGCCGCGAGAGCGTGGAGCATCTGGGCGCGGGTTCGCGTGCCCTGTGTCTCCAGCGCGGCGCGGGCATCGGCGAAGACGTCCCACAACGCATCCCGGCGCGACGCCGCCATGCGCGTGAGCCGGCCCAGGCGCGGCAGGTCTCGGTATGCATCGCGATCGGTCACAGCCCAGGCATCCATAACGAGACGCCATTCGTCCTGCAGGAAGCCAGGGTCCACACCCACATCCGCCGCAGCGGCGGCATCGGCCAATGCCTCGGCGACATCATCGGGGGTCGCTTCCTCGACCGGGCCAAAGGCTTCGACGTAAAGATCGTGTGCCAGCTCCCCTAACGCGCGGGTCGTGACACGGTCTCGAACTGCCGTGTCCGGCAGCAGCATGGGCAGCTTGACCGCAAGCCCATCGGCGAGTCGCCGGTTGAATGTGGTGAGCAAGATGCGCGCCCCGGCATCTTCGCGGGCCAGCCGAGCCGCCCTGTGCAAGGCGACGACCGTCTTGCCGGTCCCGGCCGAGCCGATCACTCGGGCTGGGCCGTTGAAGTCCCGGTCCACGAATTCTTTCTGCGCCGGGTGCAGCCAGACAGCCCATCTCTCCCACGGCGCCTCAAGCGCGGCGGCCAGATCGGCCTCCGTGGTCGTGAGCCGGAAGCGCCGCACGGCATCAGGATGCTCGTAGGGATCTTCAGCGTGGGGCGCAGGCGCGGGCCGTTCGCCCGTGGCCGCCTGCAACAATGCCTCGCCGGCCTCGGCGGGAAGGTGGCCGGCGATGTCCAGCACTGTATCTTCAGTCGCATCGCGCACCGTTTCCAGCCAATCCTCTGGTACGCCCCAAGACAGCAGCGTGTCATCGTCCTCGTCGGCGAAGAGACGAGGTTTCTTCACGGCCTCCTCGACGTAGCGCTGGATGATAACGTCTTCGACGGTCTCGCGCATTTCGACGATCTGCGCCGCCCCCGTTCTCGGATGCACGTCGATCCGGCGCCGCTCGGCCCAGCGGTAGGCGTCATCATGGTGGCCGACCCAGGCGAGCAACGTTGCGCCGTCTTTCTTGTGCAGGACAAGCCTGACGTCGCGGTTCACTCGCGCGGTCCAGAAATGCGGGTCCTTGGCCCGGTCGACCCGATGCATCTGCAGGCCCGGGTTGCCAGGATTCATCTGCGCGTCGAAGGCCGCGGTCTTCGCGGCCTTCTGTTCCTGACCGGAAAGCTTGGTAAGCGCGTCGGAAAAGGTGTCAGCAATACGGAAGGTCATGGGTTGGACGCGAGATCCTCCTTCAAGGATTTCCCTGTGGTCGTGTTTTTCCAGTATTGGGGAGCACTGAGATTGCCGTCGTTGATGACATCGCCGGCAGCCGATGCGCTCGAGAATTCGTGGTCCTGCTGGAACACCCAAAGACTTGGATTCCGAGGATCGGGCGCCAGAATACCCTTGCGGACCAATTCGTCCGTCAGCCAGGTCTTCCGTTTCACATTGGGCGAACCGTCCTTCATGGCGGTCGAACCCGCTTTCACGACGAATTTCGGTCGACTGCCGCCTGTCGACGGATAGCCATGGGCTACGGCCAGCTGCCGCTCCAAGACGTATTCCACACTCATACCCCGATCACCTTCATCACTTCGTCCCCGAGGTGGTTGATCACCTTCACCGCGATCCGCCCGGACCTCGGTCGGGCAAACGCACGCGACTCGGTTCGCTTCAGGCTCTCCCAGGCCTCTTCGTCGATCTCGGCCTTCAGCGTCGTCTTGAGCTGCTTGTAGGGAATCTCGGCCCCCGGGAAATAGGCGTGGCGGACGAAGAAGCTCTGCTCGTCGTAATCGGTGTCGATGAACCAGCAGGCGATCTCGTCGGGGTCCGAGGACGACACTTCGCCCGTGGCGGGGCGGAAAATGTCAACGCCCAGGAGGCGCACGCGCAGCCGGTCGCCTTCTTCGACGATCTTGATGTCGGGCTCGCCGAATACCACAAAGAGGTTGCCGCCGCCGGCCTTTAGGTCGCCCGCCATGTGGAGGTCGGCGTTCATGCGGGCCTGCAGGACGGAGATCTTGCCCAACTTCTGGAACTCGGCGGTGTGGGCGTCGAAATTGAAGGCGCAGGCGATCACCAGGTCGAAGCCGGCATCGGCTGCCTCGCGCGCTGCGGCCACGAGGTCGGCGCGCTGGAGCGTGCCGTATTCGGGGCCGATCAGGATGCCGGCGCGGCGCTCGGTCTCGCCCTCCATGTAGCGGCCCTCGGCGGCGAGCCATTCGCCGGGCCAGGCGGAGAGCGAGGTGAAGTCGATGCGGTCCTCACGACCCGCCTGCTGGACCCCGGCCTTGGCGAGGTTCTCGAGGATCGCGGTGCGGTAGTTCTCGGCCTCCTGCTCCCCTGCCCCGCGGCGGCCACTGGCGGCGTCATGCTCGTCGATCAGCTCGCCCTGTTCGTTGACCGCCTGGGTACGGTGGGGCGAGAGGCTTTCGACAGTGAAAGGGCCGGCGACGCGGACGCGCTTTTTGTCCTCGTAGGGCTTGTCGTAGAGGTATTCGTGATCGGCCTTGGCGGCGATGCTGGCGTCGATTTCCTTCTGGCGGGCGATGCGCGCCTCCCAGAAGCGCGCATGCGCCTCGGCAGCCGCCCGAGGCCAAGGCAGCATCGGCACGCCTTCATCACTGATTACCTCGTCAAGCGAGTCTTCGGTGAAGCCATGATGCGAGCGCTTTCGGCCCAGATGCCCATAACTCGGGTCCTCGATGGCGTCGTTCAAAGCTTCGAGCCACTCGTCGAACTGCGGGTCCTGCTTGTCCCTGGCCCGGCGTGCGGTATTCCAGAGTTTCAGAACCTCCCCTTCCATCGGTGTTTCTGCCTTGCGGGGAACCTCCCATTCCATGAAGTCACCGCCGTCGATCTCTTCGCCAGAGGGAAGGGTCACCTCCGGCCGCTTCTTGAAATCAACGAAGCTGCCCTTGCGGCCACCGGTTTCGACCGGATGGCGACATGGGAAAGTGTCCATATTGTAGTTGATGTCGTGGAGAGCTTCCTCGACGGCAGGCTGCATCTGGTCCCAGATCGTGTCGATCTCGGTGTTGTTGGCGATGCTTTTCAGCGTGATATGGGGCACGCGCTGGTAGACGAAGCCGTGGCGGATGTCGTTCCAGGTGTCGGCGGTCGAGGGGGCGGAGCGGGTGACCTCGGCCTCCTTCTTCTGCCCGGCCTCGGAATCTTTGAGCAGATACCAGGGGTATTTCGCGCCCATGATCCTCGCGCGGGCGAGCGCGAGGGCGACGCGGGACGTGTCGATGGTGATCCAGCGCCGCCCCCATTGCTCGGCTACGTAAGCCGTGGTGCCGGAGCCGCAGGTGGGATCGAGCACGAGGTCGCCGGGATCGGTCGTCATGAGGAGGCAGCGTTCAACGACTTTGGTAGCGGTTTGAACGACGTACGTTTTGGATGGTTCGCCGCCAAGGTTGAACCAGTTGTTGGAGATTGCTTGAACTGGATAGTCGCGGAAATATACTTTGTAACGGACCGAGTTGCCGCTTTCGATCAGACGCCCGGCAAGCTTGGCACGAGTCATCCCGATCTCATTGGATTTCCAGCCTTGGCGCGGATGAGTAAGGCGGTTTCCGAAGAAGTCTATTGGGAACATGCAAGAGGAGTTGACGCCCGCAGCATGAAAAGGCTGTGTTGAAAAAACCGTCTCGGCAGTCCCATCCTTGACGCTGTCGCCTTTGAACATCGCAGGATTGGCCAAATTAGGATCCGAATTGCTATAAGATCCATCTGTTTGCCAGTCTCGAAGTTGAAACGCCTTGCGGATCTTCGTAGCGTCACGGTTCTTAGCAAACCAAATGATGAAATCAGAGTTGTTAGATATATGCGAGGATGCGAGTGTCATTCCTTTTCGGAAGGTTATTTGGCTTATGAAGTTTTCCTCGCCAAAAACTTCATCCATTAGCGCTCTTGCTCGGTGGACGTTCTCATCCCCGATCTGGATGAAGCAGGAGCCGCTCTCGGTCAGCAGCTCCCGCGCCACGACCAGGCGGTCCCTCAGGTATTGCAGGTAGGATTGGATGCCGTCGCGCCAGGTGTCGCGAAAGGCCTTCACCTGCTCGGGCTCGCGGGTCAAATGTTGGAGGTTGCCGTCCTTCACATCCCGCGAGGTGGTGGACCACTGGAAGTTGGAGTTGAACTTGATGCCATAGGGCGGGTCGATATAGATCGCCTGCACCTGCCCCTTCAGCCCCTCGCGCTCGGCCAGGCTCGCCATGACCTGCAACCCGTCGCCCAGGATCATCCGGTTCGACCATTTGCGGTGGTGGCGGTAGAACTCGATCTCCGCCTCGCGGTCGTCATCCGTGATGCCGAAATGGTCGAAGAGGTCCGCGCCGCCGCCCTCGCCGTTGCGTTTGCCCCCTGCCCGCAGATCCTCGATGATCGCCTTGGGGTGGACCTGTTCCTGCAGATAGATCGGCGGCGCGTCGACGGTGATCTCGGTCTGGTCGATGTCCTTGCCGCGCCAGATCAGCTGCGGGTCGAGATCCGGGTTGCGCTGTTCGTAGGCGACCTTGATGGGCCTGGCATCGTCCGGGTCCATCATGGGCGCGAGTTCCGGCGTCGGGATGTTCACGCGCTGGTCGTCGTGGGTGATGGGGTCGATCTGGGTCTTCTTGTCGGTCATTGTGCTCGCCTCGTTACGATCTCGGCGATCGCTTGTTCGTATGATTTCCGGGTGTGCTCCATCCAGTCGATCAGGTCCGGCCAGCCCGCGGGGTCGCTGTAGCTCATCCCGGCGCGTTTCCAAAGGAAGTGGCCGTTCGAGCCTTCGAACGTTGCACCCAGTGTGGCGGCCAGCCTGTCGGCGGCGGGCTGTAGCTTCTCGATCACGCTCTGCCCGTCCGATCCGCGCGCACCCCGCATAAACGCGCCGCAGTCCTCGCTGCCGACCCAGAGGGACAGGTAGGCTTCTTCGCCCAGTCCCTCGATGGGCACCCAGGCCGAGGACAGGCGCAGCGGACGCAGCCCCCATTCGGCGGCGCCGGGCACGCGGTCCAGGTAGGCCTGCCAGAAGGCGCGCCGCTTTTCGCCGACCTCGGACGGGGCGCTGGACTGGCGCGCTCTGCGCGTGAGGCTGCGTTCCCAATCGTTGGGTTTCTCGACAACCTCGAAAACAGGGGCAAGAGGGCTGTCACCGATCCTGACGACGCGCGCTTTGACGGCGAAGAAGGAAAAGCCGTCCGCCGTGTGTTCGTTGAGCCAGCGGATAGCGGACAGGTGAGGCTCGCGAAAAGCCGGTGCGATCCAGATAACGGTCTGCGCCTCAAGGCCCGCGAGGTAGGTCATGATCTGGCCCAGGTGGGTGTGGTCGGTAGTCTCCAACTGGTTTTCGATCAGAACGACATTGTCTTCCTCGTCGCGTGCCAGGATGTCGGCCGAGAAGGTCTCGACCGCGACCTCGGTGCCGGTCAGCTCGAGTTGGACGCCGATGGCTTCAGACAAGTGTTCGATGTTTTCGGCCAGCCAGGGAGTGAACTGGAGAGCCTCATGCGTCCAGGCTTCGCGCAGGGGAAGATCCTCAAGCCGGCCAAACTTGATGGCCGTCATGCAGGTTCTCCGACGGTCTGTCTGATAAGGCGGTCGAGATCCTCGGCATAGCTATATGGGTCAAGGAGCTCAGCATAGGCCCAGCGGCCATAGCGGCCGAGAGTGTTTACGCCTGGCACCCACTGATGCCGCGTGGTTTCTGCCTTCAGCCGGTCCTTGGCATCGCGGAAGCCCTTGGCTTCGATGATCAGGGTGGTGGGTTCGGGCGTGTTCAGCGCGACCAGGAAATCGGGGCGATAGTGTTTGGGTTCACCCTCGACGAGGTAGGGAATTTCAAAGCCGAGGTTATGGTTCTTGGCGTAGGCCCGGGTCATCGGGTGGTCCTCGATCACCTTGGCGAGCTTCGCCTCCCAGTCACTGTCGGTGACGATCCAGTTGATGTGCGACCGATCAGGACGTGGCCAGAACCGCGTGGCCTTGGAGGTATTGAAGGACACGTCCATGGTCGATCCTACGGGGCTGTAGGGCTCCAGCACGGCGCGGATGACGGTGTCACCGTCGCGGCCGACAGTGAGGGCGTGAAGGATCGTATCGCAGGCCTCGTCGGCGATCTGCTTATAGGTGAGCTGCGCCTTTTGTGTGCCGCCCGTGAGGATCAGGCGATCACTGTCGAGCCACTGGCGCACAATCCGCTTGGCGCGGGGAAAAAGATGGGTCTTTGGCGCCTCGCCCGCGTCGCGGAGCTTGTGCATGACGAGGTGAGAGGCGATCTTGGTCGCGATCTCCGAAGGTCGCATTTGGCCGAGGTGCTCGAGGGTGATGTGTGCTGGCTCGCCAACGATACCCTGCATGGTGACCTTAGTTGCTCCGGCCTTGGCCGGGGTCAGTTCATAGGGTTCGACCTTAGAGAAATCAACTGCGAGCGTGTCGTTGGGCAGGTCCGTTCGGTAGCCCTCGACACGCGGAAAGACGATTTCGAGGTGGTCGCGCTCTGGCGAGATGGCGCGGACCTGGACGACTTCACGTGGCGGCGTAGGAGGCGCAACACGGGGGCCATCTGAGAAGTTTAGCCCGTCGATGCCCATGATGTCGGCATATTCGGTAGTGAAGAGCCCTTCTTCGTTAACATCGTAGGACAGCCGTCGTAGGGCGCGACCGACGACCTGTTCGCAGATGAGACGCGTGCCGAAAGCCCGCAGGCCGAGAATGTGGGTGACGTTGTTGGCATCCCAGCCTTCGGTCAACATGGAGACGGAGACAACGCAACGCACCTGTTCACCGAGTTTCCCTTTCTTGCCGACCGTGTTCATCACCTCGCGGAGGATTTCGGATTCGTCGATCTGGTCTCCCTCATTGCGCGCGGCCTTCTCGCGGCGGAAGGCCTCGATCTCGGCGGCATGGGCCTCACGGAAGCCTTTGTCGACCTCGCCGCCGGATTCGATGGCGGCACTGTCGATCAGGATAGTTCGCGGCCGGTCGAGGCGCTCGCCGTCGTCGGCGTAGTTACGAAAGAGCGAACAGCGACCCTGAACGGTGTCGATGACGCCGTTCTCGTCCTCGCGCTCGAACCCGGCGATGTAATCGCGCACGAGTTCGGAATTGGTGGTGTTGTTGCAGACCACGATGAAAACCGGAGGTATGCCGACCTTCGCTATTTCCCATTCGCGATACGTTTTCTCGTAATGGCCGTAGAGCGCATCGATGGCGGTCTGTAGTTCCAGCGGCAGCTTTTGAGGGTCAGGCTTCTTTTCGCCGCGCGCCTTCTTCGGCATCTTTTTCCCGATGGCCTTCCAAAGGTTGCGATAGAGCGGTTCTGGCTGGCCTGCGACGTTATCCGCGACGGGGACACGAGGCAGCTTCACGATCCCGCATTCAATTGCGTCCATGAGAGAGAAGTCGCTGGCCACCCAAGGAAAAAGTGTGCCCTCCACCCAACCTGAACCGGACAGGAAAAAGGGTGTCGCGGACAGATCATAGACGGTCCGTATACCCAGATGGCGCTTGGCCGCCTCGAGGCCGGAGATCCAGAGCCTCGCCGCTTCGCTATTTTCTTCGGCCTCTTTCTTCGCATCTCCGGTCAACTTCTCCTGATCCGCGTCAGGACGTTCTCGATAGCAGTGATGCGCCTCGTCATTGATCACTGTAATCGGGCCCGAGGACATCAATTCAGGCATCACGCGGGCGAGCAACTGACCTTCGGTTTCAAGCGTCTGCGGACCGTCGCCATGGCCGGAAAGTGCGGCCCGTGTGCCTTTGGCAAGGGTCACCTTCTCCCGGAGCTTGAACGCATGATAATTCGTGATGACGATCTTCGCAGTCTGCATGTCTGTCATCAGATCGGACGGAACAAGATTCAGCCGGCCGTAGTAATTGTCCGGCTCCGAAGGCTTGAGAACACGCAGGCGATCACGGATAGTTATGCCAGGCGCGACAATCAGGAAACCCTTCCCGAAGCTCTTGGATGACGGCGAGCGCGCGGCATTGAGGACTTGCCAGGCCATCAGCATGGCCATGACCGTGGTCTTGCCTGCCCCGGTTGCGAGCTTGAGCGCGATGCGGAACAAGTCCGGATTGGCCGCCGCATTCGACGCCTTCAGCCATTCGAGGAACCGCCTACCACGCTTGCCGTCCTTCGGCGCCACCTCGGATAGCCAGATCGCGACCTCTACCGCTTCAAGCTGACAGAAAAAGGGCCGGATTGGAACGGTCTCGTCCGCCTGAATCGCCCGCCAATGCTGCAGGAGCCTTTGGGTGACGGGAGAGACCCTCCATTGCGCGGGGTTGGGCAGGTTGCGCCACGTGTCGACGGCCTCCCGCAACTCATTGATGTAGGGTGTCGGGTTGTAATCAACGTCCTCCGTCGACAGGTCATCGAAAGTCAGGCTCGCCTGTTTGCTGACCTTTGCCTTCGCCCCCGGCATTGCCGAAATCAGATCTGACTTTCTGCGCCGCTCGATAATGCGGTCGGTCGGACGACCATCCTTGTCCAATTCCCAATTCCGTTCCGGAACGCGGTAGGGCGAATTCAGGATTGGGGCGTCGAAAAATCTCTGAGACATCAAAGGACTCCTGTTCTGAATCGCACACTACCAGCGTAGCCAGACGGGGGAAGGGAAACGTCCGCCGTCCTGCAAAGCCACATCGAACCGCAAGTCTCTAAGCGCGCGGGCCTGCGCATCGGGGGTGACATCATGAGCGAACCGTGAAGTCCGGCGCGAGGCTTCGCGCCAAGCTCCGAACCCTTGGTCCAGAAACAGGGAAGTCTCCGATCCATCTTCGAAGCGGAAACGGAAGAAACGCGCATGGGCGCAGTCGGACTTTGTTCCGAGTATTACCGAAGCGCCAGGGAGGAGCGCCGACAGAACCTCCCCACGGAGCATATCCGTTTCCCAATTGTGCCAGAGTAGGAACCCTGGTCGTTCGGGCGACCCAAGCGCCTCTGTCACGATGTCCAGCCGCGTATCCGCGTTCTTCAATGGAAGCGTGCGCCATGCCTCGAAGAGGAGGCGCGCAGTGAACGGACTGCGCAAGTATCGATCATTGTAAGTAACCTGCACGAGACGGGCCGAGCCGGTGAAAACCTGAGGGCGCAGACCCTTCGCGATGCCCCAGAACCGCTGGCCGAACTGCCCGACCGGACCATCCAGTTCGGTGGTCACGTCCTTTTGGGCGGAGTTGCCCTCGCCATAAGCCGTGACCTTGTCCAACGAAAGCGCCGCGCTGACCGCCAACGGCACACGAGGGCCACGCACAGCCAGCGTCCGCGAGACGTCCCCCCAGTGACGGTTCACATGGCCGGCATCCTGATCTGGTGCAGCAATGGCAATCTCCTGCCCATCGAGACGGGTCTCAGCGAGGATTGGCGCATCGCCTGCCGCGGGCAGATCGTCTGCCAGGTGCAAGGTTGCGCGTGCACGGGTGACGAGGCGAACCAGGTCCAGCTTCTGCGACATCTCCAGGCGGTGGACATCAGACGACCGCATCACGATTGTGACCGGGACACCGGTACGGCCGGCATCTTCGGCAATGCGCGTTCCGGGCCATTCGGCCACGTCCCAGCCGGAAGGCGGGTCGGTAAGGAAGAGCGCCAGGCGCTCAATAGCGCCGTGTGCCAATTGCCGACCAATCCAATCGGCGAGCGGGCGCGTGACTGCCTGCGTTGATGGGCCGAAAAGCTGCAATGCCTCCGGAAGTTCAAGGCGCGGTAAGATCTCCTTCTTCAGCATCTCCAGCGCGCCGGGTCGATCCATTGCCGTGCCAAATTGCAGATCGCGCCGCAACACGCATTCCGGGCATCCCGTGGCGCAATTGGCCGGGCAGCTAAGGCGCGACGCGGCTTCGCGCAGGAGGCTTGGCAGGTCACGATCCGCAGCGGAGGCAAATCCAGATCCCCCCGAAGCCTTGTCATAAAGGAATACTGCGCTCCGCCGGGCCTCGTCGGGCCGCAGGCTGGGCGCGACGGCGAGGCCCATGGTTTCGGCATCCACGCCGAGCCGTGCGCCAAGCGCCTCCCGCAGCGCGGCGCCGATGGCTGAGGCCTTACCTTTGCCTGCTTCAGTGCTTGGCAGCGAATCGAGCTGAAGCTCGAACACGTCGGTCACCATCTCGGTTCCGAGTTTCACATGCCGCCGGATCTTGCGAGAGGCGTCGTCGTTCGCCGGGCAAAGCCCGTCGTGGCGTGGGTTGTCGCGCAGCTTTTGAAGGGGCCGGTGTCGGACCATCCCGGCGGGCAGCGGCGAGTCGTGTTCTCCGATCTCTGCCTCTGCGCGACCGCAGGCGATGCAGACCGCGTAGCCGTCACCGTGATCGCCCGAAGCGGTGACCAGGACCCGCCCTTCACGCGCAGTGCGTTGGCGGCCGACCTCGGGATCGGGAAGCGACACCCAGTTCTCCGGCTCGGCCGACACACGGGGCGGGTCGGGCGGCACATAGGCCAGTTTCTCATAAGCGCTGTGTGGACGGCGGGTCCCGAGGAAGCCCGCAGGGCGCAAAATCTCTGTTCGGACGAGTGGTTTACCGCAGCGCGGGCAATCGGCTGCCTCGTGCCGCGTGGTGCCGAACAGATTACACGACCGGCAGGTGAACAGTGTCCGGAGATCCTCGACCGAGCCGGGATCGTTACGGTTGCCCCAGGTCGGCAGCACGCCATCGGACCGATGTACCAGCCCGTCAATCACCACTTCACATCCTGGCGAATACTCCCGGATTGCCATGTCCAGCGGGCGCGAAGGCCCGGGCTCGCCCCGCCCTTTCCCGGCATGGTCAAAGGAAACCACATCCACCGGGAAGCCATAGGAAGGCGTGAACCCGCGTCGGGCAAGTTCGGTCATCATGAACTCCTCCCGCAAGCGCTTCGCGCGCTTGCGGTAGAGCCAATGCGCCGGGTCAGTATCAGCATAGACCGACTGCGCCTCGACGAGTTGTTCGTATTCGTCGCGCCAGCGATTTCGCATGGCGCCAAAGTCGCCCTCGGCGCGCGACACCAGCCCAGTATGGCCTGCAAGACAGGTCCCCCTGACCAGCCTGGCCAGCGCCTGGGAGACACCGTCCTGAGCGCCCCAATCGCCCTTGAGTGCAAAGAGGAAATCATCGGCCACACTGTCGGGCAGGAAGGGCGCGTCCATCGCCTCCGTCGCGCCCATGAACGAGGCCATGTTAGTCCGAATGCTCATCCCGCCACCCTCGCGCAGGAAGAGCCCCAACAGCGCCGCATTCACATGGCGCTGCACAAGGATCGCGGAGTCGAGCCGGACCTGCGGCGCCGCGACCTGCGCGCCGAGCAATCTCTCCGGCTCGCGGAAGATCATATTGTCGAGCGGCAAGTCCTTGCAGAAGGTGAACGCCATGGCCCATGGCTCACCCCGTCGACCGGCACGACCGATACGTTGCCGGTAGTTGGCAGGAGAAGGCGGGACGTTGGTGTTTACCACAAGACCAACGTCAGGAATGTCCACGCCCATTTCCATGGTTGTGGAACAGTTCAGCACGTTGATCCTACCCTCACGGAAAGCGTCCTCATAGGTCTTCAGGCTCTGCCGGTCGATCTGTGCGGAATGCTCCTGGGCGCGCAAGAAAGGCGTGAACTCGGCAGTCCGGTCGTGCAAATCCGTCCAGTGCCCCTCGAGGCGGAGCCCGGCGACGATCGGGTCGTGCGCAAGCCAGGCCCGCAGCGTATCCCGTTGGGCCGCCGATGTGCCAACCGGCACGGCCAAGGGTAGCGTCGGCATAGCGACGGCGCGGGTGACTTCGCTTGCGGCAATGGCGTTCAGCGACAGCCCTCCCGGCGCGAAGGGCAGGAGCCGCCGGGTGACCGAGCACTCGAATGCCGTTTCGACCGGTGCGATGGCGGCCCTTTTGAACTCGACACGCCAGACGCCGGAGGCGGCATTGACGATGACTCCCGCCTTGCGCAGCCGGTCCCAGATCGCCGCAAGTGTAGCGGCGGCGCGCTCTACGTCCGTGGCGCTGTCCATGCTGCCACCGATCAGACGATAGACGAGACGGACGAGGTTGGAGCGATCGGATTGCGCTGTTGGAAAGAAACGGGGGTTACCAACACCAGGCACGTCGTCCTTGGAGAGACCAGGTTCCACGACCGCGGACAGAGCGCTGTGCGGCGAGATCCAGTGCCGCACGTCCGCAGGGTCTTCCGGCAGTCGGATCGCCAGGTTGGTTCTGAACACAAGGTCCACAGCCGCATGCAGAAGATCGGCCCAGACGGTTTGATTTTGGCCCGCCTCGCGCAGAGGATCGGGAACCGACAAGCGCGCCTGCGCGACAAGCTCGGGGAACAGAAGCCGGGCCAGGCCCATCGTCTCGACGTTGTTCTGAAGACGGGGACGGCGGAAAAGCTCGCGGTAGAGAAACAGCTCGGCCAAGGCCGTGGGATGGGTTCCCAATGCATCGTCGCCCTTCTCCGGCCGATTGTGCCAGACTGGCCGCGCGAAGTTGCGGAACTCTTCATTCTGTGCGACGCGCTGCACCATATCCGACCACGGCACGGGCCTCGGGGCGCCTTCGGCAGCGTGCAATGCGGCCTCTTGTTCCGCCAAGCTCGCTGCGAGCAAAGGATTGGATGCGGCCGCCGGGCGGAGAGCTTCAATAGTGGCCCGGATCTGGGCGGCTTTTTCCGGATCGCCCTCCCGGTTCTGGACCGAGTGGTACATGATTGCCCGTGTCAGCGTGCGCTCCGCATCCTGCTGGAGCTTCGCAGAGAAACGCGCGGTGCCCTGGCGGGAGTCTGTGAAAGACAGAAGCCGCCGCCCCCCGAACGGAACCGGATGGTCATGGCTACTGGGCTTAGCTGCCTCGATGAGCAGCGGCATCGCGTTGCCCATCAGGAACGGCGCACCGAAACGTTGGGGACGCACGGTAACGCCCTTGTGCCCGGCACGCTCGCAACACCTGCGATCTTGTTCCGCGAGGATGGTGAGCGACAGAACGCGGTCTCCCTCCTTTGGATGTTCGAACAGGTGCGCGTCGGAAAAGCGAAGAAATTCCCCCTCAGTCCCGTTTCCGGGTCCGACGATCACGTTTTCGGATAGAAGCGATGCGGCAGGTTCACCGTCATCGTCGTCCTCGGGTTCCACATCCAAGATGTAGTCGTCATCGATCCCCGCTCCGTGAGCTGGTCGCAATATACGATGTGGGCCCTCATTGACGACCTCTGCGCGCAGCCATGGGGTGCCGCATTCATCGCAAGCTGCGATCTCCAACACCGGTGCTCCGCAGTCGCACCTATCCCTTTCGGCGAAGTGGATCCTACCGAAGGGCCAGTCTCGGTCCTCCTGAAGCAGGGCCTCGTCGCGCTTGGAACACTCGGGATCGACACAGGCCCAGAGCCCGCCTTGCGCCCGATGGAACACATGCAGCCGCCATGGGGCAAGCGCGACGCCTGTGTCCGGATCAATCGCCTGCGCCGCCGCTTCAAGAAGGCGCAGCGCGCCTTCCGTATCGCTTTCGCGCCCCATCAACGCTGCCGCCGCACGAAGGCCGATACCGCGATCACGCATCGCGGTGCGCACCTTTCGCAATCGAGGGTTCGGAGCCAGCTTGCGCCACAGTACATCGGGCGCAGACGGCATCGTATCCGGCTCCAGCGTTTCGTCCGGGCCTTCTGGCGGCAGATGAGGCGCTCGTTCCTGACCTTCTATCACCTCGACCTGAGCGGGGCTCAGGCCCGCCAGATCGGCCAGGAACTGTCGCAAGGTCTCCCGGTTCTCGTCGCCTTCGCCGATCGTTGCGGACGTCGCAGCAAGGCGGACATCTTCCGGAGCCACCCCGAATGCATCGCGCACGCGGCGCAGCAGAAGAGCCATCTCCGCCGCCTGTGCACCGACGTAACTGTGCGCCTCGTCAAGCACGATCCACCGCAGCGTGCCCTGCGACTTGTCAAGGATCGGCCGATCCTGTGCACGCATCAGCATGTATTCCAGCATGGTAACATTGGTCACCATGAGCGAGGGTGTCGCCTGGCGCATCGCCCGACGTTCCATCACCTGAGCGCCGCGTCTCTTGGGTCCCGGCAGAGTATCCGGCATGTGGCGGTTGTAGAGCGCATAAGACAGCCGGTTTGCCAGCGGGTCCATCCACGCACCCAGGCGCTCTTTCTGACTGTCGATCAGAGCGTTCAGCGGATAGAGCACGATGCCCCGCACGCCCGTTTCGCCGGGTTTGTGGCTGCGTAGAAGGTCGTTCAGCATCGGGATCATGAAGCACTCGGTCTTGCCTGACCCGGTCCCGCTGGTGACCATGAAACTGCGCCCAGCCTCGGCCGCCTCCCAAGCGCGGAGCTGGTGCAGGTATGGCGCGACATCGTCGCCGCGCCGTGGCCAGCGTCGGTCATTCGGTGTGCCGTCCAGCAGGGTCCCGCGGTCCAATGCCGCGACAAGATCTTCGTCGAGCATCCCTCCGGCCAAGTCGTCGAGGCATACGTCTGCCCGTTCCCAAACGCGCGCCGCCTCGAAGACCGGGTCAGCCACGAAAGCGTCAGGTCCGCCGGCCTGCCCGTGCAACCGCGCAGACAAATTGGCGCGTAAGCTGCGCGACTGCACGCGTCCCTTACCGATGACAGCGTCAGCCGCGCGGTCGTTCACGCGCGCCAGAATCGCGTTGTATCCAGAACTCGGCAATGCGCTCTGGTCTTTCATGGTTCGCCCTCTCAGGTTCTCTGCTGCGCCAGCCAGGCGATTGCTGCCGGTTGCGCAGTCTCGTAGGCGGCCTGGTCTGCCTGTACCGCAAGCAGCAGCTCTACACGTTCTCTGGTGGTCGGCGGCGGTCGCAGGCCGAAGGCAATCTCGGCCACGACAAGCGGTGCCTCGATCAAGCCGCGCAAGTCGGGGTGAAAGACATCGAAGCCGGAGGGACGTCTTCGCGCGGCCAAGGTGTGCAATGAATGCGGATTCTCGGCTTGGCGGCTAATGATGGCTCGCGCGGTTTCCAGCAGCGTGCCCTCAGGATTCTGTAGCCCGCGCGACAGGCCGCCAAGGCGCTGTGCAAGGGCGGCGATTGCCATCGGATCCAATTGCTGAAGCGCGAGGGCGACATGTCCCTCCAGTGCCGGACGCAACCGCAGGATGTCCGCCGCACGCGCGGTCACAGCGTCGCGGGCATGCTCGTCTGCCCTATCGGCAAGAGCAGGCAGCGCTGCCAAAGTCGCGTGCACAGCCGCCGCCTCATCCGCGAAGCCTTTCGCCCAATCCACAGGACCGATGAAAGACCATCCCGGGCCACCGTGCAAATCCAGAGATAGTGCGTCCTCAAGGTCGGACGGCGCGACACGAAACAGCAGTCGTACGGCAGCCGAGGGCACTTTTGCCAGTGCGTGCACCTCGTCCAGTGCGGATGGCGAGACGCCGTTTGCAAGAAGCATCTCGGACAAGGCAGCCAGGCGAGCGAGGTCATTTTCGATGTTGGTTTCTGAAAAGCGGCGGGCGTAGTGCGCAATACGGTCAGCCCGTCTGGGCGCATCCTGTCCTGTAGTCCCGGCAGGCTCAGGACGTACGTAGGGGCGTGGGGGGCGCATAGGCGCGCTGCCTCTCCGCGGCAACAGGAACCAGCGCCCTCTTCCCAGGTGCGAAAGGCCCCGGGCTCCAGTCTCCACCACGCGGGCCGGGTCGTTCAGATCTACGGCAGTGATCGCGAGCGCGGGTTCGTGCACCGGCGTCTGGTCATTGAGCACCAACACGTCCTCGCCCAGAAGCCGTGTTTCCCCCAGCGCGTGACGCACTATGAGTCGCGGCGATTGGTCTGCGCCCGTGATCACCCTAAGCCGGAGCTCGGCATCGGCACCGCCTGTCACGAGCATCTCTTCCAAGAGTGACCGAAAAGCCGACAGTGGCTGCTCGACCGTTACCCGCCTGCCGACGATCGGCGCACCTCCAGCCGAGGCACTGTGCAGACGGATCCGCAACTCTGTCCGCCTATCTTCCGCCGGGACGATCCGCCAGTCCTTCAGGGTCTGCATCGAGATGTCTTGGTTTGACGCCAGTGTCTCGCCCGCGACTGTCTGGAACTCGCCCCGAGGGCGCGGCAGATTCAGGACCCAGGACATGGGCGGCGCCCCATTGGGACCGGCCAACGTCAGTGGCAATCGCGCCTGGCTGCCTATGGGAGCGTCAAGCCGCACCTCGACAACGCCATCGGCGTCGGGTTGCTGCGGTTTTCCGGATGCTACCCGCAACAACCATCCTTGCGGCACGCCATCAAAACGGATCCGCCTGCATGGATCGTCCCCATACGTCACCTCCCCGGCCGAGAACTTGGGAGGGACCAAGTTCACCGTGACCCGGGCACCAACCCCGGCGCCCTCGCGGACGGCGAAGGAAACGCGGCCCATCATTGTATCCGAGGGGGATCCGCCATGCCATATCGTGCTCCCCGCTATCTGATGGCGCAGTTCCGCTCCGAGCAATTGTCGGAAACCACGTCCGGGATGCCGATGAAGGATCGCCGGCACTCCGCGATGCACCGGCGTGCCGCGCGTATCGAGCAAGCGATATTCCAATGGGCCGCTTGCGTGGATCTCTTCGCGGGTATCTTCTTCAGCTCCTGTTTCGATCTGGGCATTGCCGCCGGCGACAAGGACACGCCCGTTCCCAGACAGTCGCCAGATCGTCCCTCCAGGCACCGATCCGTCAGGTTCGGCAACAAGAGAGCCGGTGCAATCGGGAACCTTGCCTCCTTCGGCCAGCATCCAGACATGCGGGTCATGTGTCCGGAGGGCCCCGTTTCCAGCATAAGACAGCGCCTCGGCCCCGGCTTCACCCATTTCCGCCAGCCTCCAGAACGTCGGCCCGGCATCGATCTCGATCGCCTCGCCACCGGCGAGCCTCACCCGGCCGAGGAATGCTCCATCGGCCATGGCCATCAGTTCGGCCCCAGTATTCAGCGGGAAATGAAAGCGCGCCGTTCGGCGCCCGCTGATCCGGCGGCTGTCCCAGGGCCTGTCGGGCGTCTCTCGATCCAGAGCGAAGAGCAGGTCCGGCACGGCTGATGCAAGCGCGCCGACCGGAGCCAGACGCAACCGTCGTCGATCCGGTTCGACGCCCTGAACCAGTTGCGGCGCAATTTCTGCAGCCTCCTCGACTTCGATCCATGCTGACCAATTACCGTCTTCGCAGCGTCGCAGCACCCGGGTCATCGGGTCTGTAACCAATCCATGACGAGCGGAGACGAGGACTGCGTCCGATAACAGGCTTCGTGCGGCGTCACCATCGAGCCGCAAAGAAAGGGCGTCCCTCCAGCCCGGCTTGCCCCGGTCAAGAAACGGCTCGACCTCCTGCGCCGACATGCCTTCCGGCGCGAGCTCCCTCAATTCGAGAACCTCGAAAGCGAAATCCACGAAGAGCGCGTGATATTCGCCCGTGCGGTAGCCGACGGGAAGGCGGCGCGTCCGCTGGGCCGCGAAAGTCAGTGCAACATCCCGCGGGCACCCCAGTCCGATGCGGGAAAGATCGGCCACCAATCCGACCAGCGCGGCGCGATAGCCGCCCCGCTGGTCGCTCAGGAGCCTGACCGGGATCCCGCCCTCCGCGGCGATGGCGCGCAGATACTGCACGCCGCTGTCCAGCCGGCGAACGGAGCGTCCCATGCGCGCCATGCCCACGCCCGTGATTTCACGCAGCTGCTGCTGGGTGAGGGCAATGCCCAGCGGCTCCGTCAGGAATTCCCACGACAGTCCGCCGCCGTCATACTCTTTCCGATATCTTTCGGCCGCCCAAAGAACAAAAGGTGCAGCCGCAGTTTTGAAACGGCCAAGCTTTAGATTGTGTCCGACAGTGTCTCTAAGCTCGTGATAGAGTTTCTCGCCGACGCAATAGGCATACAAGGGCCTTCCATCCGGCTCCACTCCAATACCCTGGACTGAATCGTCAACTAATGCCATTTCAAGAACCCTACCCCGGAGCAACCATGCGACCCGCCTCGAGGCAATGCAAGATGCATGTTTCTGATTTTCCGTGGCGTCATATTTGATAGGGAAATTTGAATTTGTACCAAGAAGGGCACAACGTCGATCCATTAAATATCTACGTATTGACTCTCGACCTATCGGAGCAAGGATCCCGCCAGTTACGAAATTGCGGCCACGTTTAACGTTTGAAGAACATCAATTGTGCCAGCAAAAGCCCAAATCTGCATGCTCAACCAATTGATGTCGCCATCGGAATCGCTTTCCAAATAGTTGCAGGTAAGCTATTTCTCGAACACCCGCGCGGTCAATGAGCCGGCAAGTCTACGGTTGTGTAGCCCGCAGGCTTTGTTGCGCAAAGTCGGATGTAGGATTCATCTCGTGAATTCAGAGTGGTAGCTGGGGCGCCATGAGCAGACCTCTCCCGCCGAACTACAATACCAAGAACTGGCCGGCCTATAACGAAGCGCTGAAGCAGCGTGGCTCCCTGACGATCTGGTTCGATCCGGACATGGTCTGGGTGCCGTCGGCGACCGGCAAGCGAGGCCGGCAGCGGCGATATAGCGACGCCGCGATCCAGACGTGCCTGATGATGAAGGTTCCCTTTGGCATGGCGCTTTGGCAGACGACCGGTTTCGTTGAAAGCCTCCTGCGCCTGGTCGGCCTCGACTGGGCGGTGCCGGATTTCAGCACGCTGAGCCGGCGCCAGAAGGCCTTGGCGGTGACCGTTCCCTACCGCGGCTCCGAGGGGCCGCTGAACCTGCTGATCGACAGCACCGGCATCAAGGCGGAAGGCGAAGGCGAATGGCACGCCCGCAAGCATGGTGGCGCTAAACGCCGCCTGCGGCGCAAGATTCACATCGGCGTCGATGAACAGACGCTGGAAATTCGGGCCAACGAGGTCACATGGAGTAGGGA